>CACSJR010000008.1 GCA_902706235.1 Citrobacter sp. 18056
GGATAATTGTCAATGAAATGTTAGTTTTATTCTCGGGTTTGATACGCGTGTTCTTGTACAAGGCAAAAAGTGGTGCTAGTGTGCATTCGTATGCGCTATTAGTTGATACCGGATGACAGTAATCCTGCATATACAGCACTTGCTGCGGGTTTACAGCAGGCTCTCTTCTACAGTGCGGTATGTGCAGGGCCGGAAAAGCGCTGTTACAGGAATTAGATGTCAGACAAACAGCATCAATACGTTTGATTGTCGATCATTTCACAGACTGAGGTTCAGATTATGCTATTAGACGAGTATCTTTCACCTACTGCTTATGCTCCGTATCGAGACCCCCGGGATTATATTCTCAGCTGGACGGATGAAATCTGGATCGAGCGCGGTATTGGGCGAATTAGGGAACACTATGCTGATGACATCAAGGTTCACTCTGCCTATGGTGAGACTTACGACATTGAGCATGTGATCCAGAATAGCGTCATGAAGATGAGCGCATTCCCAAATGGCGGTGGTGGTACAGGAGAAGATGTCGTATGGGAGCAACGTGGGGAAAATAGCTTTATATCCTCACATCGGGTTTTAAAGACGGGCACGCATAGCGGCTACTGGACATATGGTCCGCCAACGGGTCGTGACTGGGTTTCTCGTACGGTCGCCCACTGCCTGGTACGTGATGGAAAAATTGTGGAGGAGTGGCTCGTACGGGATGAATATGCTGTACTTCAGTCACTTGGTCTGGATCCCGAAGTCGTTGCAACCGAACTGGCCGCAGCGTCACCAGTAACCGGAAAATTACTTGATTTAGGCTCTGGTGGAGCATTTGTGGGTAAGATTAGCAATCCTGCGATAGAAGGTGTGTCTGGCAAGCGACCAAATCGCTATATGAAAGAATGTGAATTAATCGAAAACATGTTTGAAGAGGTTTGGAACCAGAGGCTATTTAATCGCACTTCCATGTATTGTGATCCAAAAATTGTTTCTCACACCGTCAGAATGCACAGAGAACAGACAATTGAGTGTTACCAACGTGAAATTATAAATATGCTTGCTGCTTTTCCTGACGGGAAGATTGAAGTTCGGGATATTGTCGTCAATGAGTCACCCGACCTCGGAATGCGAATTGCTGTTATCTGGGTTATGAAGGCGACTTATTGTGGTGTACCTCTTTATGGTCCACCAACATATAGCCCGGTAACAATTCTCGGAACCTCACATTATGAGATGCGAGATGGAAAAATCCTGCGTGAGTGGCGAATCTATGATGAGATAGCGGTCATGGCGCAAATCATCCGGGCTCGTAACAGCAGTCAGACCATTAATGATGCTTAATGATAAATTTATAGCGCCCTCAGCGTTCAAATAATATCATTTGACATGAGTCAGAATCTGCGCCCACATGTTATTAATGAATGAGCCATGATCTATCTTAAATTATTTGGCGTTAAGTTTTGATGAGGGCAAGCGTATTATCTGAAATACCTCATACTAATTAATATCGAGAGAGCCATGACTATTGATAAAGAAATAGCAAGAGTCAACCCAGCGTCTTATGCTCCCTATCGTAACCCACGAGAATACATTACCAGCTGGACTGATAAAATATGGATTTCTCGTGGTCTCGGTCACATCCATGATCACTATTCACCAAATGTAAAAGTTCATACAGCTTATGGTGAAACATATGGAATGGATAATGTCATTAGCAACTCGTTGCAGAAGATGGTGGCGTTTCCTAATCGCGGTGGCGGTCATGATGATGTCATTTGGGAAAAGCGCGGAGAACATGGATTTATTTCTTCACACAGAGTACTAAATAATGCAACGCACAGTGGATACTGGACATACGGCCCACCAACAGGAAAAGATTGGGTAAACCGTAGCGTCGCTCATTGTTTAGTAAAAGATAACCTAGTCGTAGAGGAGTGGGTTATTCGGGATGAATTTGCAGTTCTTGAGAATCTTGGTTTAGATCCATATAAAATTGCCTCTGATTTAGCGAAAAAATCACCGGTATTAGGAACGCCAATAAATGCAGATAACGCGTCCTTTACCTCGATCGGCAGGATTAATAATGTCCTGACGGAGGGAATATCAGGCCCTCGACCAGATATTGGTCGGGCAGAGTGTAAGAGTGTGCTGGCACTATTCGACCGCGTGTGGAATAAAAAATTTTTTGACGAGGTGACCGAATATTGCGCAGATAATATTGTTTGCCAGACCGTCCGAATGCGTCGAGTTATGGGTGTAAATGCTTATCAGATGGAAACGATGGAATTGCTATCATTTATTCCTGATGGAAAACTGGAGGTAAAAGATATATGTATTCATGATTCAGAGGATTTAGGATTGCGAGTAGCCACTATTTGGTTGTTGAAAGGGACATATTCTGGCTCTCCTGTCTATGGGCCAACCAATAATGTTCCCATAAATGTTTTTGGAGCCAGTCATTTTGAGTTTCGAAATGGAAAGATAATTCGCGAATGGCGAATCTTCGATGAAGTTGCTATTATCGCTCAGATTATTCGTAATGACACAGTGGGTAATTAATTATTAGCTCACAGCTTCCACAGTAATTAAGCTGATAACAGCCAGTTACTTTTATTGATAAGACAAGCAATTAAGTTCAATAACAGCTGATATTAAGAACAATGTTCACACATAGAAATAATGGGAACCTTTTGTTAAGGTGCCCATTATTCCTATGCTGAAGTTCGCTCGATTAGTATGCCACGAAAAAGGACGGTTTCTTCCGGTAATTCTGGTTGCGCAATTCGCCTTAAAATCAAATCAACCGCCCGTGTCGCCATCGGGACTATTTGTTGATGTATCGTCGTCAGATTATAGACCGGTCGACCAGCATCTGAAACATTATCGAATCCTGCGACTGATACATCCTTGGGAATTGTTATGCCACAATCATAGCGGCAAGCATCCATCACACCAAGTGCGAGTTGGTCGTTGACACAAAATATTGCATCAGGCAAAGCGGATTTAGCGAAAAATGACAAAAATTGCTTTCGGCCGCTCTCGTAAGAATAGTCGGCGTGGATACAGGTGATTTCTATACCACCAAGTTTGTTGATGGCTTCAAGAAACCCTTTCAATCGGGTATAGCCCACTGAATCTTCTGGCGCATCAGATGGCCCTCCGACACATAAAATTCGACGATGGCCTGACGCATGGAGTTTTGATGCCATCAATGCTGCCCCTTCGGCCTGGTCGGTTAAAATACAGTCTATTCCTTTTGAGCGAATATTCCGATTAAAGAAGACAATGGGTACTCTACGTTTACCAAACAACTGAATTTGCTCTTCGGTCATGAAGACACATGAAATAAGGCCGTCAAGAGGATAGGCAAGGGCTTCTGGTAGCGTAGCTTCTATAGAACTATCGTTCTCAACAATCATAAGTAACATGCTAATACCGGAATGTTTCAGAGCGCTGGAAATCGCATTTACCAGTTCGGGGTTGTTGCATAACGTAAACTCGGAGCAAAATACTCCGACCATATGTGAACGTTGTGTAATTAAAGAACGCGCGAGACTGTTCGGGGTATAGCCCAGATCGGCTGCAATCTTGAGTACTCGAGAGCGAGTGGATTCCGAAATATTGCTATCTTGCTTAAAGCATCTGGAAACAGTCGATTGCGCTACGCCTGCCGCTCGTGCCACATCGTAGGAGGATGCTCTTAAGTATCGCTTGTCTTCATCTGGTTGATTTTTTATTGCCATTTTGTACAGCCATTTCCTTTTGAACCCCTCACCGGGGTCAATGCCAGTCTTCAACGTCGGTGCATCATTATAATTTATTGATATCTGAGATAGTAAACTCTGGTGCTTATTTTCTCAACACTGTCGCTGCATAAGAATGCAGTGGTGGGATGTTGCTTAACCCGCAGCCATATTCGGGAGTAACAGTACAGAGTCCTTGCCATCCAAGTGAGTTGGGCTTTCCGGAAAGCCCATCGGTTTTCTTATAAACAGGTCGAAAACGAGGACAAGAAACGCCTGGCGCTTGTTGTATATATCAGGCAAGACATCTCTCTTTTTAGTGAGATACTGCCAAGGACGCTGAACTGATTTTGGGCCAAGGTCGCGAATATATTCGATTACGTTGAAGTGCTCTATAACTGACCAACCGCCACAGCCACTTAGTCAACATCAGTCCGGAAGTTGTCGAACAGGCCTCGTCGTGAGGACAGGAAATGTATATTGTCATGGGATACGCTCAGTTAAACCATTTAAAATTCAACATTATAAACACCCCAAATAATCTGCCCATTTCTGGAGCCAATACTTACACTCGCGATCATACTTATACAGATTGTATATTCCTTCGACACCTCCACGAGTATGTCCCAGGATGGCCTCGGCTACTTCATTAGGACATTGCAAACGTGATAATCCAGTACGAACGGTCCTCCTCAAATCATGTGGAGTCCAGCTCGGGATATCTAGCATCTGCCCTGCCTCGCGCATACGCCAGGCATTTTCAGTCAGGTACTTTTGCTGTATTGGTAACTTCGTTCGAGATGAGGGAAAGAGATAAACATCTGAATTAAGACGCAGAATTTTTAGGAAATCGATAGCCTGGGTAGACAACTGAACATAGCGTTCAACGCCTGTTTTAGTTTCACGTAGATGTATTGTTCCCTTATCGAGGTCAACATCCTTCCATGCCATATTGCAGACTTCACCGGTTCGACACCCCGTCCAGAGGGTAATACGCAGAACGTTTTTTATCGTTAGTGAGTATGCTGAACCTGGTAGCCATTTGAGGAATTTTGCCAACTCCGCATCGCTAAGAAAGCGAGTGCCACGACCATTAGTAAGCTTAATTCGAGTCTGGCGTAAACTGGATTTGGCTAACAGGGCTGGATTAGCGAAGGCAGCATCAAAGCGCCCTAAACCAATTGCAAACTCATAAGCAAGTGATAACTCCCTCAGCACATTGCCAGCCTGTACTGTTGCGCCTCGGGCTACAATACCATTAATCAAATCTATGACATCTTTACGGGTAATCTCTGCGGCATTCTTTGTTCCTAAACTCTTTACTGCATCACCATAAAGGGTACGCCTTACCTCAGCCTGCCCTTTCTGCTTTCTGGCACCAGAGATAATCTTCCCCTCTTTCGTTTTACGATCTTCAATGCGCTCGGTTAGATACAGCTCAACCAACCCTTGAACAGTCAATTCGGGGATCTTCTTTTCTTCAGCATCTTTGGCTTGCTGCTGCTTTTCTTGTTTGAGCTCAGTTGCCGGACACCTGCCTCCCTGGCGAATAAGTTTTAGTTCGTTGAGTTTCAGACGGGCTGCAGCAAGTGATGTCTGTGGAAAATTACCGATTTTAACCTGAGTAAGTTTGCCCGTAAGAGGACTGGTGTAACGATAGAAAAAAGTCTTCATTCCAGTTGCCCCACAAGACACTCGTAAACCACGGTTTTCACCAACATCGGCTTTATCTTTGTCACCAGGTTTCATCGTTTCTATCGTTTTAAACGCCAGAGGCTTCCCCTCTTGTTTTCCTGCCATAAAGACTCCGTTATCATGTTCTATGTACTCATGAACTATAAATGTAGGTTGTGGCTATAGCTAGCCATACTTTATCAATCTACTGCTCAGAAAGCTACACTTTGACCTACACTTAATTGTGGGATTGAATGAAATCTAATGAGATCACGTGAAGTAAAAAGAGAACAACAAAAGACACCAACTCATTAAAAACAAACAGCATTACAATCAAAGGCAAATGAAAACAATGGATGACTTAGGCAATCACACGCCAATGATGCAGCAGTACCTGAAGCTGAAAGCTCAGCATCCGGAGATCCTGCTGTTTTACCGTATGGGCGATTTTTACGAGTTGTTTTATGACGACGCCAAACGCGCTTCGCAGCTGCTTGATATTTCTCTGACCAAACGCGGCGCTTCAGCGGGTGAGCCGATCCCGATGGCGGGCGTTCCGTACCATGCCGTCGAAAACTATCTCGCAAAGCTTGTTAATCTGGGTGAATCTGCCGCCATCTGCGAGCAGGTTGGCGACCCGGCTACCAGCAAAGGTCCCGTAGAGCGTAAAGTTGTGCGCATCGTGACACCTGGCACCATCAGCGATGAAGCACTGTTGCAGGAGCGTCAGGATAATCTGCTGGCCGCCATCTGGCAGGACGCGAAAGGCTACGGCTTCGCCACGTTGGATATCAGCTCCGGACGTTTTCGCCTGAGTGAACCGGCAGACCGTGAAACGATGGCCGCCGAACTGCAGCGCACCAACCCGGCTGAGCTGCTGTACGCCGAAGACTTCGCCGAAACGGCGCTGATTGAAGGCCGTCGTGGCCTTCGCCGTCGCCCGCTCTGGGAGTTCGAAATTGACACTGCTCGCCAACAGCTGAATTTGCAGTTTGGCACCCGCGACCTGGTCGGTTTTGGCGTGGAAAATGCGCCACGTGGCCTGTGTGCTGCAGGCTGTTTGCTGCAATACGTCAAAGATACTCAGCGCACCTCCCTGCCACACATTCGCTCCATCACCATGGAACGCCAACAGGACAGCATCATTATGGATGCGGCCACCCGTCGTAATCTGGAGATTACCCAGAACCTGGCTGGGGGCATCGAAAACACATTGGCAGCGGTACTCGACCGTACCGTCACGCCGATGGGCAGCCGCATGCTGAAACGCTGGCTGCATATGCCGGTGCGCGATACGCAGGTATTAACCGAACGTCAGCAAACTTTGGGGGCACTGCAGGATCGCTGCGATGAACTGCAGCCCGTGCTGCGTCAGGTTGGCGATCTGGAACGTATTTTGGCACGTCTGGCACTGCGTACTGCACGTCCGCGCGATCTCGCGAGAATGCGCCACGCCTTCCAGCAGCTTCCTGAACTACGCGAACAGCTTGCGAACGTCGACAGCGCGCCCGTGCAAAAACTGCGCGAAACGATGGGTGAATTTACCGAACTGCGCGAACTGCTTGAACGTGCAATCATCGATGCCCCACCGGTTCTGGTACGCGATGGCGGCGTGATTGCGCCGGGTTATAACGCCGAACTGGACGAATGGCGGGCACTGGCCGATGGCGCAACCGACTATCTCGATAAGCTTGAGATCCGCGAACGCGAACGTCTGGGCCTGGATACCCTGAAAGTCGGCTACAACGCCGTGCACGGTTACTACATCCAGATAAGCCGTGGCCAGAGTCATATGGCGCCTATCCATTATGTTCGCCGCCAGACACTGAAAAATGCTGAACGCTACATCATCCCAGAACTGAAAGAGTACGAAGACAAAGTTCTGACGTCGAAAGGCAAAGCCCTGGCGCTCGAAAAACAGATGTACGACGAGCTCTTCGACCTGCTGCTGCCGCATCTGGCGGACCTGCAACAAAGTGCCGCGGCGCTGGCTGAACTCGACGTGCTGGTGAACCTGGCCGAGCGTGCATATACCCTGAACTACACCTGCCCAACCTTCACCGATAAACCGGGTATTCGCATCACTGAAGGTCGTCATCCGGTGGTCGAGCAGGTGCTGAATGAGCCGTTTATTGCCAACCCGCTGACATTGTCTCCGCAACGTCGAATGCTGATCATTACCGGTCCAAACATGGGCGGTAAAAGTACCTATATGCGCCAGACTGCGCTGATTGCATTGCTGGCGTATATAGGCAGCTACGTGCCAGCACAGAAGGTGGAGATTGGCCCGCTCGACCGCATATTCACTCGCGTTGGCGCAGCGGACGATCTGGCCAGTGGCCGCTCGACGTTCATGGTCGAAATGACAGAAACGGCCAATATTCTGCATAACGCCACCGAGCAAAGCCTGGTGCTAATGGATGAAATTGGACGCGGCACGTCGACTTACGACGGGCTATCGCTGGCGTGGGCGTGTGCCGAAAGCCTGGCCAATCGCATCAAAGCAATGACGCTGTTTGCCACCCATTACTTCGAGCTCACGCAATTGCCGGAGAAAATGGAAGGCGTAGCCAACGTCCATCTCGACGCGCTGGAGCACGGCGACACTATCGCCTTTATGCACAGCGTGCAGGACGGTGCGGCCAGCAAGAGCTATGGCCTGGCGGTTGCCGCACTGGCTGGCGTGCCGAAAGACGTGATTAAGCGTGCGCGGCAAAAACTGCGCGAGCTGGAAAGCCTGTCTCCAGGCGCGGGGGCAACTCAGGTCGACGGCACGCAAATGTCCCTGCTTTCCGTACCAGAGGAAACAGCCCCCGCCGTTGAAGCGCTGGAGAATCTCGACCCGGATTCACTCTCTCCGCGTCAGGCGCTGGAGTGGATTTACCGCCTGAAAAGTCTGGTGTAACCCCTCAAAGTGAACAACAAAAAAGCCGAAAGCATCATGCTTTCGGCTTTTTTGTTTTCTATAGACAAGAAAAAGGCCCGTCGTAACGACGGACCTTTCTGGATAGAAACTGATTTTCTCGCGGGCTGTGTTATTCGCGGAACAGCGCTTCGATGTTCAGACCTTGTCCCTGCAGAATTTCACGCAGACGACGCAGACCTTCTACCTGAATCTGGCGAACGCGTTCACGAGTCAGGCCAATCTCACGGCCGACATCTTCCAGCGTTGCTGCTTCATACCCCAGTAAACCGAATCGACGTGCCAGCACTTCACGCTGTTTGGCGTTCAGTTCGAACAGCCATTTGACGATGCTTTGTTTCATATCATCGTCCTGCGTGGTGTCTTCCGGGCCGTTATCTTTTTCATCGGCCAGGATGTCCAGCAGCGCTTTTTCAGAATCGCCACCAAGTGGGGTGTCGACCGAGGTGATGCGCTCGTTGAGACGCAGCATACGGCTTACGTCATCAACCGGTTTGTCCAACTGCTCAGCAATCTCTTCTGCGCTCGGCTCGTGATCCAACTTGTGGGATAACTCACGCGCGGTTCGTAGATAAACGTTGAGCTCTTTGACGATATGGATTGGCAGACGAATCGTACGGGTTTGGTTCATGATAGCCCGTTCAATGGTCTGACGAATCCACCAGGTTGCATAGGTCGAGAAACGGAATCCGCGCTCAGGGTCGAATTTTTCGACAGCACGAATCAGCCCCAGATTGCCCTCTTCAATCAAGTCCAGCAAAGCCAGACCACGATTGCTGTAACGGCGAGCAATTTTAACCACCAGACGCAAGTTACTCTCAATCATCCGGCGGCGGGACGCTACGTCACCACGCAACGCACGTCGTGCGAAATAGACTTCTTCTTCGGCTGTTAACAGTGGAGAGTAACCAATCTCCCCAAGGTAAAGCTGAGTCGCATCCAACACACGCTGTGTAGCACCCTGCGATAACAGCTCTTCCTCAGCTACTTCGTTATCACTGGGTTCCTCTTCTACTAAGGCTTTCTCATCGAAAGTCTCTGCTCCGTTCTCATCAAATTCCGCGTCTTCATTTAAATCATGAACTTTCAGCGTATTCTGACTCATAAGGTGGCTCCTACCCGTGATCCCTGGACGAAACACACCTCACGGTTGTTTCGCCAAATTATCGCTGCGGCAAATACTGCAGCGGGTTGACGGATTTCCCCTTGTAACGAATTTCAAAATGCAAGCGTGTTGAACTGGTTCCGGTGCTACCCATGGTAGCGATTTTCTGCCCCGCCTTCACTTCTTGTTGTTCCCGGACCAGCATTGTATCGTTATGGGCGTAGGCGCTCAGGTAATCATCATTGTGTTTGATGATAATAAGATTACCGTAACCGCGCAGTGCGTTACCGGCATAAACGACGCGTCCATCTCCGGTCGCGACGATAGCCTGTCCTTTACTGCCTGCAATATCGATACCTTTGTTGCCGCCGTCGCCGCCACTAAAGTTTTCGATGATTTTGCCGTCAGTCGGCCAGCGCCAGGAAGAGATCGGCGAACTGGTAGACGTACTGCTTGCAGTCGGTTGGGCAGTGCTCGCAACGGGTGCCGTAACAGGCGCTGTGACCGTAGTCGCAGGCTGGTTGTTAGGCAACATTTTGTTAGCACCTTGTTCACCTGAATCCTCAGAATACGTAATTGTTGGTTGAGACGCAACCACTGCGGAGGAATTTTGTGCAGGTTTTGAGACTAATCCAGCCGAGGCGGTACTGGCCTGTTCGCTAGCCTGTGCTACGGCGTTATTCCCGGTGATCGGCTGCCCGGAAGCATTGCCCACCTGCAGAACCTGACCGACATTCAGAGCGTACGGAGCAGCGACGTTGTTACGCTGCGCCAGGTCGCGGAAATCGTTCCCGGTAACCCATGCAATATAGAACAGCGTGTCGCCGCGCTTCACGGTATAGGTGCTGCCACCGGCGTAGCTGCCTTTTGGAATGTCACCGTATTTGCGATTGTAGACAGCATGGCCATCCACAATCTGGACAGTTGGCTCGGCAGCGGTTGGCTGTGCCGTCGCGACCGGCTGAGTGGACTGGATCTGCGGCTGAGCGGGTGCGGTCTGAACCGGTGCGGTTTGTACCGGTGCGGTTTGTACTGGCTGCGGTTGTGGGGCCGTCTGAGTCGCGGTGTTCATGGACGACGGAGGCGTAATTAACATTCCGGAATCGGTACTGGACGACGCGCCGCCCACGGAACTGACCGGAGCAGGCGCATTGCTGGTCGTTGTGCATCCTGCCAGCCAAAGTGAAACCAGTGATAAAGCCGCAACGCGACTAACGGTGAATTTTGGGCTTCCCGCGCTCATTTATCCCCCAGGAATATGTTAACTGCCAGTGACTTAAAAACCGTGAAAGTCGACGTTAAATCACACAAAAAAAGTGTGCTCACCCTACGCCAAAAGACGCCTCGAAAGAAACAAGAAAACTCCTGTATTACGCCAGTTCACCTTTGACCAAGGGCACAAAGCGAACCGCTTCCACGGTATCGATGATAAATTCGTCTCCCCGCCGACGAACACGTTTAAGAACCTGGTGTTCCTCGCCCACAGGTAAAACGAGAATGCCGCCCTCATCCAGCTGCGACATGAGTGCTGCCGGAATTTCCTGCGGCGCTGCCGTGACAATAATGGCATCAAATGGCGCTCTTGCATGCCATCCTTGCCATCCATCGCCGTGGCGAGTTGAAACATTATGTAAATCAAGCTGCTTGAGACGACGTCGCGCATGCCATTGCAGACTTTTGATTCGCTCAACGGAACAGACGTGATGCACCAGATGCGCAAGGATAGCGGTCTGGTAGCCAGAACCGGTGCCGATTTCCAGCACCCGTGACTCCGGCGTCAGTTCAAGCAGTTCGGTCATTCGCGCCACCATATACGGCTGCGAGATGGTTTGCCCCTGACCGATGGGCAGCGCGACGTTTTCCCACGCCTTGTGTTCAAAGGCTTCATCAATGAATTTTTCGCGCGGCACCTGAGCAATGGCCTCGAGCACATGCTCGTCCAGAATGCCCTGGTTTCGCAGTTGATTGAGAAGGCTTTGTACGCGTTTGCTTACCATTGCACACCGACTCCTGCACGCTCCAGCCAGCCGGAGACAACCTCCTGCGCGCTGTGAGCGGTCAAATCAACGTGCAGCGGCGTGACGGAGACGTAGCCTTCATCCACCGCGGCAAAATCCGTATCCGGTCCGGCGTCGCACTTATCACCCGGTGGCCCAATCCAGTAAAGGGTGTTGCCGCGCGGATCTTCCTGCGGGATAACGGTATCGGCCGGATGACGGCTGCCGCAGCGCGTCACGCGGATACCTTTAATCTCCGAAAGCGGAAGGTCCGGTACGTTGATATTGAGGATTCGTCCGGTGCGCAGCGGCTCACGGGCCAGAGCTCGCAGAATAGAGCACGTTACCGCCGCAGCGGTGTCGTAATGCTTATGCCCATTCAGCGAAACGGCGAGCGCAGGAAAACCGAGATGACGGCCTTCCATCGCCGCAGCCACCGTGCCGGAGTAAATCACGTCATCACCCAAGTTTGGTCCGGCGTTAATGCCGGAAACGACCACATCGGGCCGCGGGCGCATCAGGGTATTCACGCCGAGGAAAACACAATCCGTCGGAGTGCCCATCTGCACTGAAATGTCACCATTTTCCAGAGTGAAAGTACGGAGAGAAGATTCCAGGGTCAGAGAATTAGACGCCCCACTGCGGTTACGATCGGGTGCAACAACCTGAACCTCGGCAAACTCGCGCAAGGCCTTCGCCAGGGTTTGGATCCCCGGCGCGTAGATCCCGTCATCGTTACTCAGCAATATTCGCATAATCACCTGTTGTGTTGATAAGTTCCCTTACAACACTGGTGGCAAAACTGCCTGCCGGCAGCCAGAAACGCACCTCGACGGTGACGTCATCCCACCAGTTCCAGCTCATCTGTTGCGGGTAGAGAAGCATTGCGCGTCGCGCTGCCTCGACTTTTTCGCGCAGCAATAACGACTGCAGCTGCGTTTCTTCCGCCAGCGTTTGCTGTTCAAATTCCAGAGCCGCACGCTGCGTTCCCCAGTCACCGCTGCCCGGCAGCGATGCAGTAATCATGAGCTCGCGATGATCAACGCGGGACTGAAGCTCGGGCATCTCTTCATCCGTTGCCACAAACCAGCTGCCGCGTCCCGCTAATTGTAGCGCATCGCCGTCAACAACTTGATTAAAGTCCGGTTTTTTTAAACGTTCGCTCACCAACTGATTAAACAACGCACTGCGGGCCGCAGACAACCAAAAACTGCGTTTATTACGATCTCGCACCGGTGCATCGCTTTGTGCCCAGCGCAGCGCGCCAAGCAAATTGCTGCCGCCAAGACCGAAACGCTGTGCGCCAAAATAGTTCGGCACACCCTTTTCGGCAATGGCTTGCAGACGTGCTTCCGCTTCCTCGCGATTGCTGACTTCACGCAGCACCAGGGTAAATGCATTACCCTTCAGCGCCCCGAGGCGCAGCTTGCGTTTATGGCGCGCATACTCCAGCACCTGGCAGCCTTCCAGCTCAAACTTGCTTAAGTCCGGCATGTCTTTGCCCGGCAGACGGACGCACAGCCATTGTTCAGTAACGGCGTGCTTATCCTTCTGCCCGGCAAAGCTCACTTCACGGGCGTGCACTTTGAGGAATTTCGCCAGCGCATCGGCCACAAAACGGGTATTGCAGCCATTTTTCAGGATGCGTACCAGCAGCTGTTCACCTTCGCCATCGGGTGAAAAGCCCAGGTCTTCGACCACCAGAAAATCTTCTGGATTGGCCTTCAGTAACCCCTGGCCCTGCGGTTTGCCGTGCAGGTAAGTCAGCTCATTGAACATTAGCATGGGCGAGCCTTGTGCAGCAGTGCCACGGCCTCGCAGGCAATGCCTTCCCCGCGACCGGTAAAGCCGAGCTTTTCGGTAGTGGTGGCTTTCACATTGACGTCATCCATATGGCAGCCCAAATCTTCCGCGATAAACACGCGCATTTGCGGAATGTGCGGCAGCATCTTCGGCGCCTGCGCGATGATGGTTACATCGACGTTACCGAGCGTGTAGCCTTTGGCCTGAATACGACGCCAGGCTTCACGCAGCAGCTCGCGACTGTCGGCGCCTTTGAAGGCCGGATCGGTGTCCGGGAACAGTTTGCCGATGTCCCCCATCGCCGCCGCACCGAGCAGAGCGTCCGTCAACGCATGCAGCGCAACGTCGCCATCAGAGTGAGCCAGCAGGCCTTTTTCGTAAGGCACGCGCACGCCGCCAATGATAATCGGGCCAACGCCACCGAAAGCATGTACGTCAAAACCGTGTCCAATTCGCATTATGCCTGCTCCTGAAATCCGCAATGAGTGAGGTAAAATTCTGCCAACGCCAGGTCTTCCGGGCGAGTCACTTTGATATTATCAGCCCGTCCGGCGACAAGCTGTGGATGGAAGCCACAATATTCCAGCGCCGATGCTTCATCAGTCACAGTCGCACCTTCTTTGAGCGCCCGCGTCAGGCAGTCAAAAAGGAGTTCGCGCGGGAAGAATTGCGGCGTCAGCGCGTGCCAGAGATCGTTTCGGTCAACGGTATGGGCAATCGCCGCAATACCTGGCTCGGCGCGCTTCATGGTGTCGCGCACCGGTGCTGCCAAAATGCCACCCACGCGGCTGGTTTCGCTCAGCGCCAGCAGGTTCGCTAAATCATCCTGATGCAAGCATGGACGCGCCGCATCGTGCACCAGCACCCACTGCGCATCGCCCGCCGCTTTCAGGCCAGCCAGAACGGAATCGGCACGCTCGGTACCACCTTCAACGACGGTGATTTGTGGATGGTTAGCAAGCGGGAGCTGCTGAAAGCGGGCGTCACCGTCGCTAATGGCGATAATGACGTGTTCAACACGCGGATGCGCCAGCAAAGCGGCGACCGCGTGTTCGAGAATCGTTTTGTTACCGATTGAGAGATATTGCTTCGGGCATTCCGTTTGCATACGGCGGCCAAATCCGGCTGCCGGCACCACGGCGCAAACGCCCGGAAAAGTGGCTGCCATGCGGTTATCCTGGCTTGAGTTTATTGATTGTTCTGCCGCGAACCCTGATTCTGCCCTTGATTGCGTTTAGACGCATCCGGCACCAGACGATAAAACGTTTCGCCCGGGCGAGTCATGCTGAGTTCGTTGCGAGCGCGTTCTTCGATCGCTTCCTGACCGCCATTGAGATCGTCAATTTCGGCGAAAAGCTGATCGTTGCGCGCTTTAAGTTTGCCGTTTGTTGCCTGCTGAGCCGCCACGTCATCATTGACGCGACTGTAGTCATGAAGACCATTCTTGCCGAACCACAGCGAGTACTGTAGCCAGACCAGCAATGCCAGCAACAGCAGCGTTAATTTACCCATCCTGCCCCCTGAAAAACGGCATCATCATCCCATAACTTGCCGGAGTGCTCTACCCTGGCCTGCGGACGATGCCGCATATCGCGGGGAATGTACCACATTTTGCCCGTTGAGTCGTAGGCCTCAATAGAAACGAACGTACTTCCGCCCACGACTAACCCAGCAGCCACAGGAACAGCAGGCCAAATAGCGCCGCGACTGTTATCAGTGTCACCACAATACTGTAGAGGAGTTTGCCGTTCATCAGCGAATGGAGCGCAATGCCGATAACCACGGAGACGGGCAGTAGCGCCAGGAAGAAAGGCCAGGTGTAAAGGAAGAAGAACAGCGTGTTACTGCCGTAAAACAAAAAAGGAATACCCAGCGCCAATAGCCATGCAACAAAACCCACGACCGCGCCGGATAAAGACCAGGTGGTCTCTTCGGTTTCGGTAATCATGGGTTCTGTACGAGTAATGGTAATGTTCTGGGTATTGCGCATATCAAATCCTGTTTCCTGACTAACCGGAAAACCGGCCTGGTCTCAGGATCTGATAATATCGCCCTGTCTCATCAGGTCTAATAATTGGTTAACCAAATTTGTTACCAATTGTTCGCCATCAAGGTGAATTTCGGCCTTTTCAGGCGCTTCATAAACCGAATCAATACCGGTGAAATTGCGCAGTTCACCGGCGCGGGCTTTTTTATACAGCCCCTTCGGGTCGCGGGTTTCACACACCGACAGCGGCGTGTCGACGAAAACTTCCACAAACCGGCCAGCGCCGACCCTGTCGCGCACCATCTGCCTTTCAGCACGGTGCGGCGAAATAAAAGCCGTTAACACCACCAGACCCGCATCCACCATCAGGTTCGCGACTTCGCCTACCCGACGAATATTCTCTTTCCGGTCGTCATCGCTGAAGCCCAAATCGCTGCACAAACCGTGGCGAACGTTATCGCCATCCAGCAAATAGGTGCTGACGCCATGCTGATGCAGCGCCTCTTCCAGTGCGCCTGCTACCGTCGATTTACCCGAGCCCGAAAGCCCGGTAAACCACAACACAACCCCACGGTGACCGTGAAGTTGTTCGCGCTGCTCTTGCGTTACAGGATGCGGGTGCCAGACGACGTTTTCGTCATGCTGCGCCATTACTTGCCTCCCAGCAGGTCGCGTGCGCCCCAGTGTGGGAAGTGTTTGCGCACCAGCGCATTCAGCTCAAGTTCAAAGGCACTAAAATCGCTGCTGCCCGCAACGGCCGTGTCCTGCTGCGGCTCGCGCACCATGCCTGCGCCGACGGTGACGTTAGTCAGACGATCGATGAAGATAAGGCCGCCCGTGACCGGATTATGCTGATATTTGTCGAGCACCAGCGGTTCGTCAAAGGTGACATCCACCAGCCCGATCCCGTTCAGTGGCAGATTCGCCACCTCACGCTGGGTCAGATTGTTGATATTCACCTGATACTGAACCCGGTCGATGCGCGCCCGGGTTTTCTTCCCGGCAATTTTAATTTCATAGCTCTGACCCGGCTGGAGAGGCTGTTCAGCCATCCATACCACGTCCACGCTGGCGCTTTGCACCGCAGGCAGCGTGTCGCTCACGTCGACCAGCAAATCACCACGGCTGATATCAATTTCATCTTTCAGCACCAGGGTGATGGCTTCGCCCGCAGCGGCTTTCTGCAAGTCACCGTCAAAGGTCACAATCCGCGCCACCGCAGATTCCACGCCCGACGGCAGCACTTTCACGCGCTGGCCGACGCTGACCGTACCGGATGCCAGGGTTCCCGCATAGCCACGGAAATCGAGGTTTGGTCGGTTCACGTACTGCACTGGGAAGCGCAGCGGCTGGCTTTCGACAATGCGTTTGATCTCAACGGTTTCCAGCACTTCCAGCAGCGTCGGGCCACTGTACCACGGCATGTTTGCACTTTGGCTGGCAACGTTATCGCCTTCGAGGGCAGACAATGGTACAAAGCGGATATCCAGCTCGCCCGGCAACTGCCCGGCAAACGTCAGATAAGCTTCACGAATTTCGTTAAACGTCTCTTCGCTGTAGTTAACGATATCCATTTTGTTCACCGCCACCACCAGATGCTTAATGCCCAGCAGCGTGGCGATAAAACTGTGACGACGGGTCTGATCGAGCACGCCTTTTCGCGCGTCCATCAGCAGGATCGCCAGGTCACAGGTGGATGCGCCGGTCGCCATGTTGCGGGTGTACTGCTCGTGGCCCGGGGTGTCGGCAATGATAAATTTGCGCTTTTCGGTGGAGAAGTAACGGTACGCCACGTCGATGGTAATGCCCTGCTCACGCTCGGCCTGCAAGCCATCCACCAGCAGCGCCAGGTCGAGTTTCTCGCCCTGCGTACCGTGACGCTTACTGTCATTGTGCAGCGAAGACAGCTGATCTTCGTAAATCTGGCGGGTATCGTGCAACAAACGACCAATCAGGGTGCTTTTGCCATCATCCACGCTGCCGCAGGTCAGAAAGCGCAGCAGGCTCTTGTGCTGCTGGGCGTGCAGATACGCTTCCACGCCGCCTTCATCGGCAATTTGTTGTGCAATCGTTGTGTTCATGGCGGCTCCTTAGAAATAACCCTGGCGTTTCTTCAGCTCCATGGAGCCTGCCTGGTCGCGGTCGATCATGCGGCCTTGTCGTTCACTGGTAGTGGACACCAGCATCTCTTCAATAATTTCCGGTAATGTCTGTGCGTTCGATTCCACCGCACCGGTCAGCGGCCAGCAGCCGAGGGTACGAAAACGCACCATCTGCTGTTTGATCACTTCACCAGGCTGCAGATTAATACGATCGTCGTCGATCATCATCAGCATACCGTCGCGCTCCAGAACCGGACGCGGTGCCGCCAGATACAACGGAACGATTTCAATATTTTCCAGATAGATGTACTGCCAGATATCCAGCTCGGTCCAGTTGGAGAGCGGGAACACGCGAATACTTTCGCCTTTATTAATCTGGCCGTTGTAGTTATGCCACAGCTCCGGACGCTGGTTTTTCGGGTCCCAGCGGTGGAAACGATCGCGGAAAGAGTAAATACGCTCTTTGGCGCGGGATTTCTCTTCATCACGACGGGCCCCGCCGAACGCGGCGTCAAAGCCGTATTTGTTCAGCGCCTGTTTCAGGCCTTCGGTTTTCATGATGTCGGTGTGCTTGGCGCTACCGTGCACGAACGGGTTAATGCCCATCGCCACGCCTTCCGGGTTTTTATGCACCAGCAGTTCGCAGCCGTAGGCTTTAGCGGTCCGGTCACGGAACTCGTACATCTCACGGAATTTCCAGCCGGTATCCACGTGCAGCAGCGGGAACGGCAGCGTGCCCGGATAAAAGGCTTTACGCGCCAAATGCAGCATCACACTGGAATCTTTACCGATGGAATACATCATCACCGGGTTGGAAAATTCAGCCGCCACTTCGCGGATAATGTGGATGCTTTCCGCTTCCAGCTGCCGCAGGTGAGTGAGTCGTTCATGGTCCATAACCATTCCTTATAAGCCAGATCTAAGCCAGATTCACCACAGAAGAGTTAAACCCCTCCTGCTGTAAGTTGTTTTGAAACCAGGCGAGCTGATGATGCAGATGCACCACCTCACCCACCACCAGCAGCGCTGGCATCGGTGCGTCTTTCGCGAGGCTTTCGAGTTGTTGTAATGTGCCGACGGTCACCTGCTGATCGATGCGCGTACCGCAGCTGATAACGGCCACCGGGGTCTGACTGTCACGACCGTGGGCGATGAGCTGTTGGCTGATTTCGGCGGCCTTCATGGTGCCCATGTAAATCGCCAGGGTCTGACGGCTTTGCGCCAGCTGCGCCCAGTCAAACGGGGTGCTATCGGCTTTGTAATGTCCGGTAACAAAGGTCACGCTCTGGGCATAATCGCGGTGGGTCAGCGGAATACCCGCGTAGGCCGTTGCGCCTGCCGCGGCGGTCACGCCCGGCACCACCTGGAAAGGCACGCCCGCTTCTGCTGCAGCTTGTAATTCTTCGCCGCCACGACCAAAAATGAACGGGTCACCGCCTTTCAGGCGCACCACGTTTTTGCCTGCCAGCGCGGCTTCCACCAGCAGACGGTTGGTTTCATGCTGCGGCACGCTGTGGGTGCCCGCCCGTTTGCCAACGCAAATCAGCTCTGCGTCGCGGCGCACCAGCTCACGCACACCTTCACTGACAAGATGGTCATAAAACACCACGTCGGCCTGCTGGATAACCTGCAAACCGCGCAGCGTCAGCAGGCCCGCATCGCCCGGCCCTGCGCCCACCAGAACGATTTCACCCATCTGGCGTTCAGGCTGATTCAGCTCATCTTCCAGCGCCTGCTGGGCCGCGGCTTCATTGCCCGCCACCATCAGGCTGGCAAAACGTCCGGTAAACACGCGCTCCCAAAAACGACGGCGCTCGGCCGTGGTGTGCAAACGCGTTTGAATATGATGTCGCCAGTAGCTCGCTGCCTGAGCCATACGCCCGAGGTTCGTAGGCAACAATGCTTCGATTTTTTCCCGTAGCAGACGCGCCAGCACAGGAGCCGTTCCGCTGGAGGAAATCGCCACCAGCAGCGGAGAACGATCGACAATTGACGGGAACACAAAGGAGCACAGCGGCTGATTATCAACCACGTTCACCAGACGTTGACGGGCATTCGCCGCCTCATAGACGCGCTGGTTAAGTTCGCTGTTGTCAGTGGCGGCAATCACCAGAAACACCGGGTCTATCTGCGCGTCGTCGAACTCGGTCGCCAGCCATTCAATCGACTGCTGATTGGCCAGTTCGGCCAGTTCGGGAGAGAGTTGTTGCGCGACGACGCGCACATTTGCCTCGGCCCGCCGTAACAGCAGGATTTTTCGGGCAGCAATATCGCCCCCGCCGATAACCAGAACCGGACGGTTTTTCAGGGAGGCAAAAAGAGGCAAATAGTCCACGGCGCTACAACTCATTCACATTCAGCATAGGGGGACTATAGGGGGAGGCACTGAGCAAATGAAATTACGAAAAGGAATGAGTAGTTCCGCAATGGAATAACAGCCCGAAAATACAAATGCCAAAAAGTGCTTAACGCGCGATATTTCGCCACTTTAGGAAGAATTGAAATTGTGTTAGACCGGTCACAGTTTCATACTATGCCGTGATTATTTGATCCCCATTGTAAGGACACTCTATGTTTTCCGCCTTGTGCCGCCGCCTTGTTCCTCTGGCGTTAGGCGCATGCTTTACGGCGTCTGCCTTTGCCGCATCGACTCCCACTGGCGCCATTGCCAACCAGCAAGCCCGTTATATCGCCACTTATTTTCCCGGCCGCATGACCGGCAGCCCGGCTGAAATGCTGTCAGCGGATTACGTGCGCCAGCAGTTTGCGCAGATGGGTTATGAAAGCGATATTCGCACCTTTAACAGCCGCTATCTTTACACCACTAAAGATAAGCGCCAGAACTGGCACAAAATCACCGGCAGTACGGTTATCGCCGCGCATGAAGGCAAAGCCAGCCAGCAGATTATCGTCATGGCGCATCTCGACACTTACGCGCCGCACAGTGATACGGATGTCGAAAACAATCTCGGCGGCCTGACGCTGCAAGGTATCGACGATAACGCGATGGGCGTGGGCGTATTGCTGGAACTGGCGGAACGTTTAAAGAATATCCCTACCGAGTACAGCATCCGCTTTATCGCTACCAGCGGTGAAGAGGAAGGCAAACTGGGCGCAGAGAACCTGCTGCAACGCATGAGCGCCGCGGAAAGGAAAAATACGCTGCTGGTTATCAATCTCGATAACCTGGTCGTGGGCGACAAACTCTATTTCAATAGCGGGAAATCAACGCCTGCCTCGGTCCGTAAACTGACCCGAGATCGCGCACTCAGCATCGCCCGCAGGCATGGCATTCAGGCGGCTATCAATCCGGGTCTGAACGCCAACTATCCGAAAGGCACGGGCTGCTGCAACGACGCAGAAGTGTTTGATAACGCGGGGATCCCGGTCCTTTCCGTCGAAGCCACCAACTGGTCACTCGGCAAAAAAGACGGTTTTCAGCAGCGGGCGAAATCCCGCTCCTTCCCGGATGGCACCAGCTGGCATAACGTGCGTCTCGACAACCTGCAGTACATCGACAAAACCCTGCCCGGCCGTATTGAGCACCGTGGTCGCGACGTCGTAAAAATCATGCTGCCGCTGGTGAAAGAACTGGCGAAGGCGGGGAAATAACCTCCCTTCAGATCCTATTTAGCCCCGCTGGCGCGGGGAACACTATCCCGTTATCGACCTGATCGCGTTCAAAGACGGTTTATCCCCGCTGGCGCGGGGAACACGTTTGCCTCCTGATTGTCATGCGGCTGATGTTCGGTTTATCCCCGCTGGCGCGGGGAACACTTTTTTATATTGGCTGGGGTTACTGTCCAGCCCGGTTTATCCCCGCTGGCGCGGGGAACACAAATCCTCAATGCTCACATCTTGATAGGTAAACGGTTTATCCCCGCTGGCGCGGGGAACACAAACAATCAAGTTCGGGGTAATCGCGTCCCCCCGGTTTATCCCCGCTGGCGCGGGGAACACAGTTTCAGCATCAACGGCAGACATGGTTATGCCGGTTTATCCCCGCTGGCGCGGGGAACACAGCAACAGAACAGAAACCCTACTCACTGAATTCGGTTTATCCCCGCTGGCGCGGGGAACACGAATGTTGCAGCCATCGTAAGGTAGATGGAGCCGGTTTATCCCCGCTGGCGCGGGGAACACCCGGTTGTCGTGACAGGGCTGTTAGTCGCTATCGGTTTATCCCCGCTGGCGCGGGGAACACACTTACACGCTCACGGTTCCAGATCACCATTTCGGTTTATCCCCGCTGGCGCGGGGAACACATGCGTGGCACATCGCCCAACAGCTGTACCAGCGGTTTATCCCCGCTGGCGCGGGGAACACGAGTTCTACCACAAAGAAACTGGCAGCCGTCACGGTTTATCCCCGCTGGCGCGGGGAACACAATGCCACCGGCGTGAATTACGTGTTTTCCATCGGTTTATCCCCGCTGGCGCGGGGAACACGAGCGTGTTGCGCAGGTTACGCTGACCGTTAACGGTTTATCCCCGCTGGCGCGGGGAACACGACGGTGTAACGGCGCAGCACGCTGAGATTGACGGTTTATCCCCGCTGGCGCGGGGAACACCCCACCATGTTGCGTCGATCGACATCTTTAACCGGTTTATCCCCGCTGGCGCGGGGAACACTGTTCGTTACCCCATGGATCGCGAGTTAATACCGGTTTATCCCCGCTGGCGCGGGGAACACCATTCCAGCGCTGCGCCGCATTATCAGCAATGCGGTTTATCCCCGCTGGCGCGGGGAACACTCGGTAACTCCCAAAACGATATCGGCGGCAGGAGGTTTATCCCCGCTGGCGCGGGGAACACATGAGTTGCCACGGATGGCAATCAATTGCGCGCGGTTTATCCCCGCTGGCGCGGGGAACACTTGAATGGCAGAGCGAAGGCGAGGGGACCAGGCGGTTTATCCCCGCTGGCGCGGGGAACACGCATCAAGCCACTGATTAACGCCCGGTGCCTCCGGTTTATCCCCGCTGGCGCGGGGAACACTTCATTTTCATTATCTCAAACAGAATTTTATGCGGTTTATCCCCGCTGGCGCGGGGAACACGAATACAGACCGAATGAGGCCGTCAACGCGCGCGGTTTATCCCCGCTGGCGCGGGGAACACCTACACCCTGATTATGGTGGGGCGTGTGGGGGCGGTTTATCCCCGCTGGCGCGGGGAACACGATGCTTACACCACCGACAGACAGCTGCGAAACGGTTTATCCCCGCTGGCGCGGGGAACACGGTATGCAGGAAGGCGACAGCAAAACCCGAATCGGTTTATCCCCGCTGGCGCGGGGAACACCGCTCTTGCTCGGCAGCATTTATTCCGGTGAGCGGTTTATCCCCGCTGGCGCGGGGAACACCAGCCATTCGGAGTCAGAAGAGCCGCAATATTCGGTTTATCCCCGCTGGCGCGGGGAACACCGGTTACTGAGACGGAAAAGCAGATTGACGAGCGGTTTATCCCCGCTGGCGCGGGGAACACAATTCACGGTGTGCCTTATCCCTGCCCTGTGCCGGTTTATCCCCGCTGGCGCGGGGAACACAATCCCGAAAAGTTCGTCGTTCGGCACGATCCCGGTTTATCCCCGCTGGCGCGGGGAACACGACATGAACGCCGAAGGCATGACCATAGAAAACGGTTTATCCCCGCTGGCGCGGGGAACACGTACGCCCCACGCTTGACGGCAAGCTCTATCCCGGTTTATCCCCGCTGGCGCGGGGAACACTGCGGTACGGATATCAGCGCCGCCCCATATCTCCGGTTTATCCCCGCTGGCGCGGGGAACACTTATCCAGCTTATCCCGTTCAAAGATTTCTACCGGTTTATCCCCGCTGGCGCGGGGAACACATGGAAAACGCGCTGTTGTTGTTAATACGCCGCGGTTTATCCCCGCTGGCGCGGGGAACACCCGGTGAAAATGGAATGGGCGAAGCAAGAGGGCGGTTTATCCCCGCTGGCGCGGGGAACACGGATAAACATGGCGGCGCTGTTAAACGTCGTGCGGTTTATCCCCGCTGGCGCGGGGAACACGCAATAGTCCACGGGGTCAACGCTCATGATTTCGGTTTATCCCCGCTGGCGCGGGGAACACTCTTAAAATATATCATTGATTTACAATAATTTTTCAACAGCAAGAAGATCTACCAACTATTTCTGATTTTTAAGGAACTGTAACTTATTGATTTTAAACGGGCAGGAAAGACACTAATCTCAGTCCATCGAGTTCCACCGGGATGCGTCGATTAACGCCCCAAGTTTGGAAATCAAACCCCGATTCGTTATTCACCTCCCAGGCCATAACAACGTTACCGTCATCCGCCAGAACCTGAATTTGCTGCCAGATCATTTCGCGGACTTTACGTGAAACATCCCCCACATAGACACCCGCACGGACCTCCAGCAGCCATATGGCCAGCCGTCCACGCAATCGCGGGGGGACATTTTCAGTAACAACAACCAGCATACTCACCCTCCTCCTCCCCGGTGACCGACATCACCCAGTAAGACAGGTTCAGGAATAGCTGGAGGTTGCGCATCATCAAAAGGTTGTGGAGGCGCGATTTCTCCCGCCGCTAAGACCTCTTCAATCAGAGGGATCAGACGCGCGAGAGTTTTCTGGCTACGGAAAACATCCCGGCATGCGAGACGCACTTCTTTATCAGGAGAATGAGGCTGCTTCGCGGCTATTTCAAAGGCCATAGGCACAACACCGTCAAACTTCACAATGTCGGCAATGTCGTAGACAAACGACAGGGGCTTGCCGGAATGCACGAAACCAATCGCTGGCGCATACCCTGCCGCCAGCACCGCGGCTTCGGTTATCCCATACAAACATGAGGTGGCCGCGCTAATACATTGATTAACGGTATCTCCCTTTTCCCAGTCTTTGGGATCATAACGTCGGCCCTGCCATTTAACCCCATAACGTTTTGCCAGTAGAGCATAAGTTTGGCGAACCCTCACTCCTTCGATACCGCGTAATTGCTCAACGGATCGCCGGGTCGGCGCTGGTTCGCCAAAACGCAGTTCAAACATCTTGCGTACCACTTTAAGACGCAGTTCTTCATCCAGTGCCAGCTTCGCCTGATACAACAAACGATCCGATCGGGCGCCTCCAGGCTGTCCGCTGGCATATACCCTCACGCCCGCCTCACCTACCCATACCAGTAATGTTCCGGTGGTCGCTGCCAGACGAACGGCCGCATGTGACACCCGCGTTCCAGGTTCCAGCATAATGCAGGCTACCGACCCCACCGGAATATGCGTTCGAATGCCGGTTTTATCGATCAGAACAAAAGCGCCATCAATAACATCGATTTGACCATACTGAAGAAAGATCATCGACGTACGGTCTTTGATGGGGATCGGAGAAAGAGGAATGTAACTCATCGCGTTATCCTCTTCTGATCAGCAGCAGCCCACATCCCAGCCCCTTACTTTTACCGAGTCCTTTTCGTAACGTGGCTAAAAACAGCTCTGCGTTGGTCACACGCAAACGCCCACTAAAATCAACACTGGTGAAGCAAACAGGCCGCTCCCCCGTTTTACGCAAACAGCTTTGCTGTTGATGGCTGACCACCTCAACGTCGGTATCATTGACTAAAAAGCCGCTTTTATCAGCTTGCCCTCTTAACCATTTCTTTGCCGCACTCAGCTGTAGGGCTGCGTATTCTGCGGGCTCAAGCCCTTTTTTCCTTGCCTGAAACTTCGCATCCATCATGACATCGCTACGTTTACCCTGACGCGTGACAACCGGATTTACCCGCAACGAAAAAGACAACGTCATCCCTTCAACAAGCTGCGGCTGGAAAGGTTTTGTCTCAACGCTAAACATGTTGTGGTCAACCCGTGGGGCGACATCGGAAAGCAGGTAAAAACAGGCGCCTGAGGACGTGAGTTCATGGCGGAATAAAAAGCGCCGTTCCTGCTGATCGGGAAAAAGCTGCCATAACCACTGATGGCTGGCGTAAGGGCTGGTATGCTGCCATTTCTGTAACATCGCAGGCGTGAGTTTGTTTTGATCAAGTATGACGCGTGAGAAAAACATTATTCTTCCTCCCTGAGGTAGCCTGAATGCTGTTGTCGCGTCGTGAACTGCCAACGCAACTTACTCAGAGGCTGATCATTTCGTTGTACTGTCGCGACCTCGGTAACTCCCTCATGCTGTCCTTCCCATACACACCACTTTTGGTCGTGAGTGATAAGGCTCAGATCCGGACACAACAGCCCATACTCTTCCTGCTCGCGGGCCTGACGGAATACAGCCGCGAGTGTTCCTGAAAGAATGACCGGCGCCAGCGGTAAAGCCAGAGGACAACTTTTGCGCCCCAAATATAATGTAAATACCGGATGCGCCAGCGCCTCAGCCAATACATCCAGGCTAAAGGGGACTTCAGGGGTTTCCTGCACAGCGATATGGTAGTACGCATCGCAGCGGTACTCGCGTGAAGTTATCATGGTGCCCACGTCTTCAGGCACCTGCGTCAGCTCATCTCGCCGGGTGTAGTAACGGCGTTTGCGGTTTTCTTTCGGCACCTGAACCGTGTGGTAATCACGCAACCATTGCTCATTGTTCGACAACGGTCGGATGGCAAAACGATAATGCTGATTAAACGCCTGCAGGCACTGTTCATCTTCGCGTTTTATCCCCAGCGCGGCAGCCAGCAGGCCAAGCAAAGCAGAGCGGCTGGGTAAGGCCGCCGTGTGACGCACTTCGCCAATCGCCGCTTCCCCCCATGATGCCAGGGGGGCGTAGAGCTGAAAAACCAGATATCGGGACATAATCGCTCCTTGACTAGCTGACAAAATCCAGCAGAGCCTGAAGCGAACCCTCGCCTGATTCCACATTCATTTCATAGCTACGCTCATCGCTTTTTTGCCCATATACGCGAGCAAACTTTTGCTGTTGCTGCTGTAACCTTGCAATGGCCTGAGTCTGCTGATCCTCACCCCGCACCGGATTAAAGAAAGCAACGGATAACGCTCGCGGCTGCTGCGTTCCACGCTCGGCGAGGGCATAAGAGGCATACACCCGTGAGGCGAAACTATTTTGTTTACCGGTCGGAGAAACGGTCAATGCGGTTTCCGTTAGTGCGCGAACGGTTTTCGCCACCAGCGCTTCATCATGGTTCAGGTTCTCCAGCAGCAAATCGCGATTAATACAGAGGTAACTGTAAAACAGTGCCGATGCGAATCCCTGCTCTCCCATGTGAGCCGAGCCTGCGTCCTCCTCTTTACGATTCAGATCGTCCACGGCAGTGAAGAAATCCTCTTCAACAGTAACCGCACTCACCCCTAACGCATGAGCGACCTGGCACGCCGCCTCAACATTGAAACCAGGATCGGACGCCAACATCCTGCCAAATAAAGCAATATCCACGCTCTGAACGTTGGCGCGCAGCAGTTTTAATTCATCGTCGTTCGGTTCGCGTTTTTCAGCCACCAGCACGTTTACCAGTTGCATCGTTTTCTGCTGCTCTTCCGGGCTAAGATGCACCAGTTGTTCAATATCGAGATTATCCAGCGGAGATTTTGCGTTCTTATCGGCTTTCAACTTTCCGAATTGTCCGGCAATTTTTGCCGCAATAGATAACGCATCTTTTTCAGCAACATCACCGCTGCGCAATGCCTGATAGATTTCCCGACCAAAGCGGCGCGTGCGGGTGCCGATGAATTCACTTAATGCGCACTGAAATGTTTCGGAGGTGCGCCAGGCGCGTTTGAGGCTTTGTGAAGAAATACGCAAACGCTCAACGCCTCCCATAATCGCCGTCTTAGGGCGTCCGGTATCGTCACGGTTTAAATTGGCTGGCGCATAGGCGGTTAACAGGTGTAGCTGAATGAATGTGGTCATCGTTATTGTCCTTAATGTTTAACAGAAACTTTTTCTTTTGCCTGAAGATATTCACTGGCCCAGCGAACGCTAATGCGCTTGAAAGGATCGCTTTGCGCAGGCAAACATTGCTCACGCGCATGCCATTCGCGCATCCACTGAAAGATTCCGTCAGCCAGCGACACCACGTTCACCCCTTCGTCGCCACGCAACTTTACCGCGCGGGTTAACTGACTACAGAGTTCAGTCGGGGTACGAATAGCCAGCAAACGGTCGAAGCGCAAACGGGAAAGGTATGGTGTGCTTTTGTGCTCTTTACCCAACTGACGAGCGAAGCACTCTTGCGGGTTATCTTTACGAGCGTGAGCAACAACACTGGCAAAAATGGCCAGTGCCAGTGTGTCGCTTGGTTGAAAATTTACGTGGTTGCGTAATGACTGCATCAGGACCTGAAAACTTTCAGTGGTTAACGCGCCGTACGGCTGTGCGCAACGCCGTAATTCAGCGCGCCAGGCCCGCCCATTGCCACCGTCATGGTGATAGCGCTCCTGTAAATAGCTGTACCAACGCCTTATTTCGCCCGTCGCGGCTTGCCCGGTAAATACCACGGGCTTGCTGGTATCCATTTCAGACATGTTCCTTCTCCTCTCGCTCGCGGGTTAGTGCCAGTAATTTTTTATGGCTTTTCTGCTTGTTGATATTTTTATGCAATGCCAGTCGGGCGGTTAAGACACGGCATAAATCCGCGACTTCATCCGGATTGGTGAACGCCCGCGCATCAAAGGCAGAAAATAGATAATCGCGTATTGCGGTTTGCCATTGACGCAATGCTTCACGCGCCTGCGGGTACGCACTGGACGGATAGAGATTCAGTTGTTGCCAGAGCCAGTGAAAATCAGCTTCCGTTTGTTGCCAGAACGCGATATCAATGGCGCTAAAATCGCCTTTCGCCTCTTTCGGGCTGGCAAACCAGGCTTCTTTTAAAGCCTGTCTCAACAGGGGCAGGCTGTTTTGCGCCAGCTCAATCGCCTGTTGCAGAAGGTTTTTCAGTTCGCCCTCCTGCGTTAGCGACGAGACAGGCAGATGATGCTCATACCAGCAACGAGATTTGGCATTATCCATATCAAAACCAAAGCACCACAAACGGGTTTGCCGCGGCAATGGATTAAGACGAACCACTTTGGCGGGAAGAGTGCAATTCTGGTTATCTTCTAATTCGATAACCAGTCCCAGCCAGTCCTTATAAGCTAGCCCGCCAGGCTGGCCTTTTAGCGGCAGCAAAGGCGCGCTGGCCTCTTTCAATCCCTGACGATACGGAGAGAGCGGATGGACCCAGCCGTCATACTGCACACCGTAATTTTTGCTGCGGATCTGGCTGAGTAAGTTCTCGCTGTACTCACCGCACACATCACAACTCCCGCTGCGCTGATGTTCAAAATCAATTTCAAGGCGACGCGGCATACCCCAGTACGCCTGTAACGGGTGTGAGTTCTCCGGGGTGACAATGTTTTTCGGCGTTTCGCTACTGCGGGTTTCAGCCAGCCAGGGGAAGATCAGCGGCAGCTGTTGCTGCTGCCATTTTGCGGGGGATGGCATCACATTGAGCCAAAGTTTCCGCCATAGCGGTGCATTGTCTTCTGTGGGCACCAGTAGCGTGGTCATTGGCCCGCCCCCTCGCATACTGGTCCGAAAACCCGCCCCACCAGCCGGAGAATTCGTTTGCACGGTGAACAGCGCCATCGCCGTACAGTGAGGGCAAAAGTGCTGATAGCGACTGCGTTTTACGAAATGATCTTTATTCAGTTTGAGGGCGTTGCCGCCTGGCGAATCAATCAACAATCCCGAAACAGAGGACAGCTCAACGGCCAGCGTCGAAAAATCCTGCAAAAATGCCGGCTTCTGCGGACCAAAGTGAAAGGCTTGCTCAATACGCGCCAGTGCCTGATGTAACGTTTGCCTGTCCAGCCCCTGCTCCCAAACCTCCTCCCACTCTTCTTCATCTTCCGGTGCCACCGCGGTTTGCAACATGCCGATGAGCAGTTGCCACCCGGCGCCCTGAAAATCGGCTCTGGGCCAGGCCAGGTCGATAATTTCGTTATCCGCCAGTTCTCGTGGCGAAATCTTCCTGCGCTGCCCGTTGCTATCCAGCACCGGCAACCAGGCCTCTTCGATTAAGGAAAACATAGCGTCTCCTGTTGAGATTTTCCCTTTGAACCCACATCAGGGTGATAAAGTCCCCAGACTTTGCTGTAGAACACAGATTCCAGCCCAGGAGCCAGTAACAGCACCTGCGCCGCTGGATTACGGATTTTTTCACGGAACATATCCAGCTCGTCGCCCTGCAGATGAGGTGCCACCGCGGAGATTTTGTCCCACAGAGGAATACGTACCGATAAACGGCTTTTCTCCCAGGCAAAATCTGGCTCGCTGGCGTAGGGAGAGAGGTCCTGCCACGCAAGATAGAGATCGACGTTCTTCTCGCTCAGCCGCGTGGATAGTTCCACTTCATCGCTCCACAAAAAGTCACTGGCATTGCGGTCATAACCACTGTCCCGGTCGAGTAACATCTGTGCCGCCGCGCCCTTTTCACTGACTTTCAGCCCGAAAACCGTGTCGCTTATTCGCTGTAAGCCAGCAGGTGACGGGATCCACTCCTCATACACACTCTCCACCAGTTCGCGGGCATCATCCGGCATACGAATCACGCCTTTTTCACGTAATACTGATTGCGTACGCCATAGACAGGCATGGTCGGGATACACAAAGCCGGTTCCACGCAGGTTGTCGCCGAGCCAGCCCGGTCTGGCATCGGGCTGCCAGACCGGGGCAATAATATGCAGCATGGGAGAAATTCGCGGGCCGCGTTGATGACGCTGCAAGCGTCCGGCTCGCTGAATAAGTAAATCAATGGGTGCAATATCACTGATCATCACATCCAGATCTAAATCGAGGCTCTGCTCAATAACCTGAGTGGAGATTAAGACCTTGCCACGACGCAACTCTGTCGTACTTTCTTTGCCAAACCAATCGAGCGCCTGACTTTCAATATCCATGCGGTCGGTAAACGCAAAACGACTATGGAACAGCAAGAGGTTTTCGGGGGGGATATTGCCGCGCTGGAGAAGTTGACGATAGACATCGATGGCTTCATCGACCGTATTACGGATCCAGCACAGACAGCAACCTTCATTGACTGATTTTTCAATGAGTTCAATGGCCTGTATAGGCTCCACCAGCCAGGAGACGGGCACACAACGTGTTACTTCCTGACGTGTTGGCGTAAAACTTTCCTGTAAACCCTGTGACGTCAAATGAGAAAACCAGGGATAGCCCGCATCCGGATTCAGTACAGGTAAAGACGCACCACACCCTTTCTGAAAAGCATTCGACAACCTCTGTCGCAATGATAAAGGTAAGGTGGCGCTGAGAATGATTACACTTCCTCCCTGTGCAGCATGAAAGGTCAATAATCCTTCTAATAAACGCACCATATACGCATCGTAAGCATGCACTTCATCCAGAATCAGGATTTTGCCGTATAACCCAAGCAACCGCAGGGACTGATGTTTAAAAGGCATCGCAGCCATCAGAAGCTGGTCAAGCGTTCCTACCCCCACATCAGCCAGCAGGGATTTTTTCCGTGAATCGGCGAACCACTGATTACAGGCGCTGCTGGCGGCAATTTCTCCCGGTTGATAATCACTTTGCCCGTAATTTTCTTCACTCCACAGGGAATGATTGAATGCCGCCGACATATGCCTGGCACCATGTGCCAGTACCAGTGAAGGACTGGATGTGCTTTGAAATAACGCGCGATAAGAACAGGCAAGGCGGTTAAACATGGCGTTGGAGGTCGCCATCGTAGGCAGACCAACATACAGGCTATTCCCTTTTCCGGCAGACATCAGCCTGTGAGCCAGGATCAGCGCCGCTTCCGTTTTACCTGCACCGGTGACATCTTCCAACACCAGTAATTGTGGGCCAGGCGCGGAGATATCAACCGATATCGCTTTTTGCTGCAAGGGAGTGAACTGTTTGATAAAAGGAAAAAGCGTGTGGGGTGAATCAAAAACGTTAACAGGGGCCAGTTCGGGTAACGAAAGGAGCGCCTGTTGCGCCTGATTCAGAGTACCCTGCCAGTATTTCTCCAGCGGCAAGATGTCACTCACCGGCGGAAAATAGCGTTGATTTGAGCCTAACCAATCCGCCAGCACAGTTAATCCGGCCAGTAGCCAGCTTTGTTGTTGTAACGTTTTACGCCAGATTTTATTACCAAAGTCATCCGGGAAGTGCGTAATCTCAAGCAACTGGCATAAATCACCGACCCAGCATTCGGCGGCGTTTTTATCTTCCTCAGTAAATGCCAGATTGCCTTTTACCTGACTGACCGGCGGTTTTCCATGATGTCCGGTGACAATTTTTAGCCAAATGTCGAGAGTGCGCACCGTTTTACTTTTGTTATTACTGGCGGGGAACACAACGCCAGACGCCTCTTTCCAGCGGGCTAACAGGACATCACACCACAACCAGTAACCTAACGAATCGTGACGTTCACTGTATATTTTACCGTTCACAGGAGGAACTAAGTCCGGGCTGGCGTGAGCGTATAATTGCTGAAACCCACGCGCGAATTTGCCTATATCATGAATGCCCAGAAACCATGCGAACCACCTGGCCCCCTCTTCGCGCGAAAAGCCCAGATCCGCCAGGATATCCGCCGCATAAAAACGATTCTGCATCACCATATGCCAGCCACAGGCCGCAACATCCAGCTGATGCCAGGCAAGTAAATGATAGCCAGCCCCTGAAGAGCACTCTTTTCCTGGCGTCTTACCCCAGTAAGAAAAATAAGCAGCACAATGATTCATTTGTCTGTAAATAGTCCGTAAACAAACATCTTGAGAGAGTTACAGACTGACAAATAATATCGCTGATCGCGATCACACTTTACTTTGACGCAGGCAGGATTAAATAGAAAAGGTAGGTATGAAATATAAGAATAAACGCCATGAATATTGACTTCACTTTTCATGGCGCTGATGCGTTTAATTACCCTTCGTGCAGCCCACATTCCCGTTTCAGGCCAAAGAAGCGCGTTTCTTCTTCTGCCATGCCCGCCTCCCATTTACGGGTGGTGTGGGTATCGCCGACGGAAAGGTAGCCCTGGTCCCACAACGGGTGGTATTTAAGGCCATGTTTTTGCAGGTACTGGTAAACCGTGCGGTTATCCCAGTCGATAATCGGCAGGATTTTAAACACGCCACGCTGGATAGCCAGCACCGGTAAATTCGCCCGACTGCCGGACTGCTCCCGGCGCAGGCCTGCAAACCAGGTTTGACCGTTCAGATCTTCCAGAGCTCGGTTCATCGGCTCGACTTTATTGATTTCGTTGTATTTCTCGATGCCCTCAACGCCCTGCTCCCACAGCTTGCCGTAGCGCGCTTCCTGCCACGCCGGGCTTTGTTCGGCGCGGTAAATCTTGAGGTTAAGTTTGAGCTTGTCGGTCAGTTCATCGATAAACTGGTAGGTTTCCGGGAACAGATAACCGGTGTCCGTGAGGATAACCGGGATGTCCGGGCGCAGCTGATTCACCAGATGCAAGCTCACCGCAGCCTGAATACCAAAGCTCGACGAGAGTACATATTCACCCGGCAGATTTTCCAGCGCCCAGGCCACGCGCTCTTCCGCGCTCAGTTTCTCCAGCTGACCGTTGGTTTCCGCCAGCGCGAGCACGCGCTCGACTTTTGGCAGAGCGTTAAGCGCATTCAGATCGAGTATGGACATAGACACCTCATTTGCCTGTTTTGCCGGGCGGCACTGCGTTTGCCCGGCCTACAAAACCGGTAGGCCCGGGAAGCATAGCGCCACCGGGCATTAAAACATTATTCCCAGAAATCCCGGGCCGGATCGAGCACCGGGCGGATGATCCCTGCGCGCACGGTGAAATCACCGAAGCCTTCATCGGCTTCACGCGCTTTGGACCAACGCCCCACCAGCTCATCAATCGAATCGAGGATTTCCGATTCGGTGATGTTCTCGCGGTACATCCGCGGGATACGCGTTCCCATGCGGTTACCGCCGAGATGCAGGTTGTAACGTCCTGGCGCTTTGCCCACCAGGCCCAGTTCAGCCAGCAGCGCACGGCCACAACCGTTCGGGCAGCCGGTGACACGCAGAACGATATGCTCATCGCCTACGCCGTGACGTTCCATCACCGCTTCCACTTTGTCGACGAACGACGGCAGGAAGCGTTCGGCTTCGGCCATCGCCAGCGGACAGGTTGGGAACGACACGCAGGCCATAGAGTTTTCACGCTGCGGCTTCACCGCGTCCATCAAACCGTGTTCCTGCGCGAGCTTCTCAATCTTCGCTTTTTCGCTTTCCGGCACGCCCGCCACAATCAGGTTCTGGTTGGCGGTCAGACGGAAATCACCTTTATGAATCTTAGCAATTTCCAGCAGACCGGTTTTCAGCGGACGGTCCGGGTAATCCAGAATACGGCCATTCTCAATAAACAGCGTCAGGTGCCATTTCTTGTCGATGCCTTTTACCCAACCGATGCGGTCGCCGCGGCCGGTAAATTCGTACGGACGAATCGGCGCGAAGGTCATGCCCGCGCGACGTTCCACTTCTGCTTTGAACACGTCAACGCCGACGCGCTCCAGGGTGTATTTGGTTTTGGCGTTTTTCCTGTCGGTACGGTTACCCCAGTCGCGCTGCGTTGTCACCACCGCTTCGGCTACCGCCAGCGTGTGCTCAAGCGGCAGGAAACCAAACTCGCTCGCAGTGCGGGCGTAGGTTTTCTTGTTACCGTGATCGATGGACAATCCACCGCCCACCAGCAGGTTAAAGCCTACCAGTTTGCCGTTTTCTGCCACTGCGACAAAGTTCAGGTCGTTGGCATGCAGGTCGACATCATTCTGCGGCGGAATAACCACCGTGGTTTTGAATTTACGCGGCAGATACGTTTCACCGAGGATCGGCTCTTCGTCAGTGGTCGCGACTTTTTCCTGGTCGTGCCAAATTTCGGCATAGGCGCGGGTACGCGGCAGCAGGTGTTCTGACAGTTTTTTCGCCCACTCGTACGCTTCCGCGTGCAGCTCAGACTCAATTGGATTTGAGGTACACAGCACGTTACGGTTGACGTCGTTGGCGGTCGCCAGCGCATCTAAGCCCACTTCGTGCAGCATCTGGTGCGCCGGTTTGACGTTCTTTTTCAGAATGCCGTGAAACTGGAATGTCTGGCGGTTGGTCAAACGGATGCTGCCGTAAATCGTGTTGTTTTCGGCGAACGTGTCGATCGACTGCCACTGTTTGGTGGTGATAATCCCACCCGGCAGGCGGCAGCGCAGCATCATCGCGTGGCGCGGCTCGAGTTTTTGCTCAGCGCGTTCGGCACGAATATCGCGGTCATCCTGCTGATACATGCCGTGAAAGCGGATCAGCAGAAAGTTATCGCCGTTGAACCCGCCCGTCAGGCCATCATGCAAATCTTCCGCGATGGTGCCGCGCAGATAATTGCTCTCTTTCTTCAGACGCTCGGCGTCGGACAGCTTACCTTCGACCACTAAAGGGCCGGGATGTTTTTCGCTCATTAGTAGACATCTCGCTGATAACGGCGCTCAACGCGCAGCTCACTTAAATATTCATCTGCCGTTTCGGTATCCATCGCACCGAACTCGGCAATCACTTCCAGCAAAGCCTGCTCAACGTCTTTCGCCATGCGATTGGCGTCGCCGCAGACATAAATGTGGGCACCGTCATTAATCCAGCGCCACAGCTCTGCGCCCTGTTCGCGCAGTTTGTCCTGGACGTAAACTTTTTCTTTTTGATCCCGGGACCAGGCCAGGTCGATCTTCGTCAGGACGCCTTCTTTAACATAGCGTTGCCACTCCACCTGATACAGGAAGTCGTCGGTGAAATGTGGGTTGCCGAAGAACAGCCAGTTTTTACCTTCAGCACCGTCCGCCGCACGCTGCTGCATGAAGGCACGGAACGGCGCGATGCCGGTGCCAGGGCCAATCATAATAACCGGCGTTTCCGGGTTCGCGGGCAGGCGGAAGTTGTCGTTATGCTCGATGAAGACGCGGATTTCCCCGTCTTCTTCTACGCGGTCGGCGAGGAAGCCGGATGCGCCTCCGGTCCGCGTGCGGCCTTCAATATCAAAGCGCACGGCACCGACGGTAATGTGGACTTCGGTTTCGACTTCGGCCTGCGACGAGGCAATGGAATACAGACGTGGCGTCAGCGGACGCAGCAGACCGATTAAGGCGTCAGCGTCCAGCTGGGCTGGCGAGAAACGCACCATATCAACAATCGGCGTGGTCGCGGCGTAGTGCTGCAGTTTGACTTTGTCGCCCACCAACGGCAGCAGTGATTCGCTGCGGGTCAGAGTGGCGTAATTTTCCACGATATTGGCGGTGTTTACCGTCAGCTCAGTGTGCCATTCCAGCGCTTCGCTCAATGGCAAAGTCTGGCCGTTGACGGTCACTGGCTCATCACCTTTCAGCCACACCAGCTCTGCCAGCTCTTTCACCAGCGCCGGATCGTTCTGATACCAGACACCGAGCGCATCGCCCGGCTGATAACGCAGACCGGAATCCGCCAGATCGATTTCGATATGGCGCACGTCTTTTTCAGAATCACGGCCGGTGATTTTCTGGTTTACGGCAAGAGACGCGGTCAGCGGCGCTTCTTTGGTATACGGGCTGGAGTGAACATCATTCACCACGCCGGTTGCCGAAGCGGCGGCCTGGGCTGGCGTCTCTTTCGGCGCACGGGCCTTCAGCACCTCGACGATGCGTTCACGCCACTCTGCTGCCGCTGGCTGATATTCCACGTCGGTATCGACGCGATCCAGCAGGCGTTCACCACCCAGTTCGGCCAGCTTGTTGTCAAAGTCTTTGCCCGACTGGCAGAAGAATTCGTAGGATGTGTCGCCGAGGCCAAACACTGCAAACGCCGTGCCGTTAAGCTTCGGCGCTTTTTTCGAGAACAGGAACTTGTGCAGCGCCACGGCCTCTTCCGGCGGTTCGCCTTCGCCCTGCGTGGACGTCACCACCACCAGCAGTTTTTCCTGAGCGATTTGTTTGAATTTGTAGTCGCCCGCGTTCACCAGTTTTACGTTCAGTTTTGCTGCCAGCAGATCGTCTCGCAGCTGTTCAGCCACGCGCCTGGCGTTGCCGGTTTGCGATGCAGAAATCAGGGTAATGGCTGGCGCTTCAACGGCCGCAGGCGCGGCGGTCATCACGCTGCCCGGCTGCTGATTGAGCATGCCCCAGAAATAACCAGAAACCCAGGCAAGCTGGGTCGGTGAAAGATCGGTAGTGGCCGCCTGCAGGCGAGCCAGTTGCTCCGGGTTCAGCGGAAGCAAAGCGGAAGGTGGGGCCTGTGTCGTCATGCGTCGTTATGTTCCAGTAGCAAAGCATGTTTTATACCCGTCATACTTCAAGTTGCATGTGCGTTGGTTGCGCTCGTTCACCCCAGTCACTTACTTCAGTAAGCGCCTGGGGATTCACTCACTTACCGCCTTCCTGCAACTCGAATTATTTTGGGTATACATGCAAAAACAGAAAAGAGAGTTCGATTCTGGTCAAGGTTAACGGTGGCAATAATAACCACTAAATAAGGGTTGGAAATAATAAATAACCAAATGGACTAACCGCTTTTAGTTGTCATAACTATCGGCAAAACAGGTTAATTAATATTATGATTTATAAGTGTTTTTCAGCGACCTCCGTCCCCCACTTGCGCCCTCACCGTTAATGGCGGTTTTAGTTAATGCGAAAAAAGGCGCTTTGCTGTAAGATTCGCCGGTTTTTTCCGCATTTTCGAGAGTTAACGATGTCCACCACCCTGTTTAAAGATTTCATGTTTGAAGCTGCTCACCACCTGCCGCATGTGCCGGAAGGCCACAAGTGCGGTCGCCTGCACGGACACTCATTTATGGTCCGTCTGGAAATTACCGGCGAGGTGGATCCGCACACGGGCTGGATCATGGATTTTGCCGAACTGAAAGCGGCGTTCAAACCGACCTATGATCGTCTCGATCACTATTATCTGAACGATATCCCGGGCCTCGAAAACCCGACCAGCGAAGTGCTGGCCAAGTGGATTTGGGATCAGATGAAGCCGTTGGTTCCGCTGCTGAGCGCCATCACCATCAAAGAAACCTGCACTGCTGGCTGCGTCTATCGCGGCGAGTGAAAATGGTGAAGTGTTGTTGATGAAAAAAGCCCGGTCAATGAACCGGGCTTTTTGTCAGGCGATATTGAGGTATTTGTGGGTCTGCATCGACAAACGCCAGTTGCGCGCGATACAGGTTTCAATGCACAGACGCGTCGCGTCATCTTTCTGGCTGATGGGCTGCAGGGCGATAACGCGCTGCTTGTCGTCACTCAGGGTCTCCAGCAGTTCGTCCAGCGCTTCGATGTCGCGCACGCGGCCAACCGGGTGTTTAATCTCGTCAGCGCGATGCAGCGCCTGGGACAGCACTTCGTATCCACCCCGCATATTCACCTTCGGCGACACCGTAACCCAGGTCGCGTGTGAACAACGCACCTCATGGGTGCCGCTGGTTTCAATCTGGCAGCTATAGCCATTATGCTCGAGCAGCGACGTCAGCGGCGTTAAGTCGTGAATGCACGGCTCGCCGCCAGTGATCACCACATGACGCGCGGTCCAGCCCTGACGGGTGATAGCAGTCAGCAAGTCTTCCGGCGTACCGGCGCCCCATTTATCGCTCTCTTTGGTTTTCGCCAGAATGCTGAACAGAGACACTTCCCGATCTTCCAGCATGTCCCAGGTATGTTTGGTATCACACCACGCACAGCCAACCGGGCATCCCTGCAGTCGAATAAAAATGGCGGGAACGCCGGTGAAGTAACCCTCGCCTTGCAGGGTCTGGAACATTTCGTTAATCGGGTACTGCATAGTCATCTCTAAGAAGGGAGTAAAGAGTAAGTATCGCAGATTTGGCGCGCCACGGCGAGACAAGCAGCTGCCCCGCCGCGTTTTCCAGGCAATAAAAAAACCCGCCGAAGCGGGTTTTATTAGAGTAAAGCGACAGTAATGAATTACTGACCTTTGATCTCTTTCAGACCGTTGTACGGTGCTTTTTCGCCCAGTGCTTCTTCGATACGAATCAGCTGGTTGTATTTAGCAACACGGTCAGAACGGCTCATGGAACCGGTTTTGATCTGGCCTGCAGCAGTACCCACCGCCAGGTCAGCGATGGTTGCATCTTCAGTTTCACCGGAACGGTGAGAGATAACTGCAGTGTAGCCAGCGTCTTTAGCCATCTTGATTGCAGCCAGAGTTTCGGTCAGGGAACCGATCTGGTTGAATTTGATCAGGATGGAGTTAACGATGCCTTTGTCGATGCCTTCTTTCAGGATCTTGGTGTTGGTTACGAACAGATCGTCACCAACCAGCTGGATTTTGTCGCCCAGCACTTTGGTCTGGTATGCGAAACCATCCCAATCAGATTCGTCCAGACCATCTTCGATGGAAACGATCGGATACTGCTTGGTCAGATCTTCCAGGAAGTGGGTGAATTCTTCGGAGGTGAAAGCTTTGTTGCCTTCGCCAGCCAGAACGTATTTACCGTCTTTGTAGAATTCAGAAGCAGCACAGTCCATCGCCAGAGTGATGTCTTTGCCCAGCTCGTAGCCCGCTGCTTTAACTGCTTCAGCGATTACAGCCAGTGCTTCAGCGTTGGAACCCAGGTTTGGCGCATAGCCACCTTCGTCACCAACTGCAGTGTTCATACCTTTAGCTTTCAGAACTTTAGCCAGGTTATGGAACACTTCGGAACCCATACGAACGGCTTCTTTCAGGGATTTCGCGCCAACTGGCTGAATCATGAATTCCTGAATATCAACGTTGTTGTCTGCGTGCTCACCACCGTTGATGATGTTCATCATCGGAACCGGCATGGAGTATTTGCCTGGGGTGCCGTTCAGTTCAGCGATGTGTTCGAACAGCGGCTGACCTTTAGAAGCTGCAGCAGCTTTGGCGTTAGCCAGAGACACAGCCAGGATCGCGTTAGCGCCGAAGTTAGATTTGTTTTCAGTACCGTCCAGATCGATCATGATCTTGTCGATGCCAGCCTGATCTTTGGCATCTTTGCCAAGGATAGCCTGAGCGATTGGGCCGTTTACAGCACCAACAGCTTTCAGTACGCCTTTACCCATGAAACGGGATTTGTCACCATCGCGCAGCTCCAGAGCTTCGCGGGAACCAGTAGATGCACCTGATGGCGCAGCTGCCATACCGACGAAACCACCTTCCAGGTGTACTTCGGCTTCAACAGTCGGGTTACCACGGGAGTCGATGATTTCACGACCGATGACTTTAACGATTTTGGACATTAGGTTTTCCTCAGTACAAGTTAAACTAAAACTCCAGACAAACAACGCCCCAAATCAGGGGCGCTGCCGTTCTAACTTTTTTACTTCGCCTGACGCTTCTGATACTCGCTAGCGGCTTTCACGAAGCCTGCAAACAGCGGATGCCCATCACGCGGCGTAGAAGTAAACTCCGGATGGAACTGACAGGCAACGAACCATGGGTGGTTCGGAACCTCGATGATCTCGACCAACTGATCATCCCCGGAACGGCCTGCAATACGCAGACCCGCAGCTTCAATCTGTTTCAACAGCATATTGTTGACTTCATAGCGGTGACGGTGACGCTCGGTGATGGTCTCATCGCCGTACATCTTGCGAACCAGGCTGTCGTCGCTGAGCTGGCAGGCCTGAGCCCCCAGACGCATTGTGCCGCCGAGATCGCTTTTCTCAGTACGCACTTCGACATTCCCGTTTTCATCACGCCATTCGGTGATAAGGGCCACAACCGGGTACTTACAGTCTGGCACAAATTCCGTCGAGTTGGCGTTTTCCATCCCGACTACGTTACGAGCGAACTCGATCAACGCAACCTGCATACCCAGGCAGATGCCCAGATAAGGAATATTGTTTTCACGCGCAAAGCGTGCGGTGGCGATTTTGCCTTCAACACCACGGTAGCCGAAGCCGCCAGGGATCAGAATAGCATCAAGACCTTTCAGAATTTCGACACCACGTGTTTCAACATCTTGCGAATCGATAAGCTTGATGTTGACGGTAACGCGGTTTTTCAGGCCACCGTGTTTCAGCGCTTCGATAACTGACTTATAGGCGTCCGGCAGTTCAATGTACTTGCCGACCATACCGATAGTCACTTCGCCTGCCGGGTTAGCTTCTTCGTAGATAACCTGTTCCCATTCTGACAGATTAGCTTCCGGACAGTTCAAGCTGAATCGTTTACAAATATAATCGTCCAGACCCTGTGATTTCAACAGGCCCGGGATTTTATAAATGGAATCGACGTCTTTCAGAGAAATAACAGCCTTTTCTGGAACGTTACAGAACAAAGCGATTTTCGCACGTTCGTTGGCCGGAACGGCACGATCGGAGCGACAAATCAGAATATCCGGCTGAATACCGATGGAGAGCAGCTCTTTTACAGAGTGCTGAGTCGGTTTGGTTTTCACTTCACCCGCAGCGGCCATGTATGGCACCAGGGTCAGGTGCATAAACAGCGTGTTTTCACGGCCGACTTCAACCGCCAGCTGGCGAATCGCTTCGAGGAACGGCAGTGATTCAATATCACCGACGGTACCACCGACTTCAACCAGCACCACGTCGTGGCCTTCGGCCCCGGCGATGACACGCTCTTTAATGGCGTTAGTGATGTGCGGAATAACCTGGACGGTTGCGCCCAGATAATCACCCCGGCGCTCTTTACGCAGAACGTCAGAGTAAATACGACCAGTAGTGAAGTTGTTACGACGCGTCATTTTAGTGCGAATGAAACGCTCGTAGTGGCCCAGGTCCAGGTCGGTTTCAGCGCCGTCTTCAGTAACGAACACTTCCCCGTGTTGGATAGGACTCATGGTCCCCGGATCGACGTTGATATACGGATCCAGTTTCATCATGGTCACGTTAAGGCCACGGGCTTCGAGAATAGCTGCGAGGGATGCGGCTGCAATGCCTTTACCCAGAGAGGATACGACCCCGCCGGTCACAAAAATATAGTTCGTTGTCATGCTGAACCTGAGAAGTTAGGTTGGAATGATGGAATAACCAAGACGGGAAAGTAGTATACCCGAACACGGCGAGTGCCACAAACATTCATTCTCCGTCTCCATTCCAGGCTCAGACAAACATAAGGAGTGAGAAAATAGCCCCTTTTGCGTAAATGTTTTTGACGTAAATCAAGCGCTTGTCATTTTAAAAATCACACAAATCGCGCTTGATCGCAAAAAACTGTTAGAGATCAGATTCCTGCCGTTTTACCTCTTGCCATACACTTTCCATCACTTCCAGGTCGATCCCGGTCATTTCAAGGCCTCGCTCAGCAACAATCCTTTCCACTTCGCGGAAACGACGCTCAAATTTGAGATTCGCTTTTTGCAGCGCAACTTCAGCTTTGACCCCTAAATGACGCGATAAATTGACCGTCGCAAACAGCAGATCGCCCATTTCCTCTTCGACCTTTGCTTCGTCGACCACTGCCTGTTTAGCTTCATGCATCACTTCGTCGATTTCTTCATAGACTTTGTCGAGTACCGGGCCCAGCGTTGTCCAGTCAAAACCGACCGTCGACACGCGTTTCTGGATTTTATGGGAACGCATCAACGCAGGCAGGCTGTGCGGGATGTCGTCGAGAGCTGAATGCTGCGATTTCTCCGCACGCTCGGCGGTTTTGATTTGCTCCCAACGCGTCAGCACTTCAGTGCTGTTCGCGGCAGTGGCATCCGCAAAAATGTGTGGATGACGGCGCTCCAGCTTGTCGCTGATGGCGGCACAGATATCGTTAAAATCAAAGCGCCCTTCCTCCTGTGCCATTTGCGCATAAAACACCACCTGAAACAGCAGGTCGCCGAGCTCACCACGTAGATCTTCAAAATCTTCACGGCTGATGGCATCCAGCACTTCGTAGGTTTCTTCGAGGGTGTAAGGCGCGATAGTCGCGAAAGTCTGCTCTTTGTCCCACGGACAGCCGGTTTCCGGGTCACGCAGGCGTTTCATGATGCCGAGCAGGCGGTCGATTTGAGTCATGGTAAGTCCTTGAAAAGTAGGTCCGGCAAAAAACGCGCCGCCGGACATTTTGTACGGCGTCCGGCGGCGCTGATTGCAGAGAAAATTAACCGCCGTGCAAACGACGCGCGTCGATCACGTCCGGCACCTGGTTCAGTTTGCCAAGCACGCGGCCCAGCACCTGCAGGTTGTAGATTTCGATGGTCATGTCGATGGTGGCGAGCTGTTGTTTGGTGTCGCTGCGGCTTGCCACGCCAAGTACGTTGACCTTCTCGTTGGCGAGGATGGTGGTGATATCACGCAGCAGACCGCTGCGGTCGTTGGCCTGCACGCGCACCACCAGCGAATAGCCTGAGGAATAGCTTTCCCCCCAGACCGCATCAACGATGCGCTCCGGCGCGTGGGATTGCAGTTCCACCAGCTGATCGCAGTCGGCACGGTGCACGGAAATCCCGCGGCCCTGGGTGATGAAGCCGATAATCTCGTCGCCAGGAATGGGCTGGCAGCAGCGCGCAATGTGATGCATCAGATTACCGACGCCTTCCACCACTACGCGACCGTCATCTTTTTTACGGCTGTGCGGATTGTAGGTTTTCTGCTGCAGTTGCTTCAGCGCGGCGGCATCCTGTTCGGCGGCACTCGGCTTGTTAAACTGCGACTGCAGGAAGTTCACCATCTGGTTGAGACGAATATCGCCGCCGCCAATGGCCGCCAGCAGTTCGTCGAGATCGTTGAAGTTGTAGCGCGGCAGCAGCTGCTTTTCTGCTTCCTTCAGGCTGATCCCGAGATGCGCCAGTTCGTCGTCGAGGATCTGACGTCCGGCGAGGATGTTTTTGTCGCGATCCTGCTTGCGGAACCAGGCGTGAATTTTTGAACGTCCGCGGCTGGTCGTGACGTAGCCCAGGTTCGGGTTCAGCCAGTCGCGGCTTGGGTTCGGTTGCTTCTGGGTGATGATTTCAATCTGATCGCCCATCTGCAACTGATAGGTAAACGGCACGATGCGACCGCCGATTTTCGCACCGATGCAGCGGTGCCCCACATCGCTGTGGATGTGGTAGGCAAAGTCGAGCGGCGTGGAGCCTGCAGGCAGGTCAACCACGTCACCTTTCGGGGTAAATACGTAAACCCGGTCGTCGAACACCTGGCTGCGCAGTTCGTCGAGCATTTCGCCTGAATCGGCCATCTCTTCCTGCCACGCAATCAGCTTACGCAGCCAGGCAATACGGTCTTCGTGACCGCGCGCGCCGCTGGACGCCGCGCCCTCTTTGTATTTCCAGTGCGCCGCCACGCCAAGCTCAGACTCTTCATGCATCTGACGCGTACGGATTTGAATCTCCACCGTTTTCCCATCGGGGCCTAACACCACGGTGTGAATCGACTGATAGCCGTTCGGTTTCGGGTTCGCCACGTAATCGTCGAACTCATCTGGCAGATGGCGGAAAAGGGTATGGACGATGCCCAGCGCCGCGTAGCAGTCCTGCAAACGTTCGGCGACGATACGCACCGCGCGCACATCGAACAGCTCGTCAAACGCCAGATGCTTCTTCTGCATTTTGCGCCAGATGCTGTAGATGTGTTTCGGTCGGCCGTACACTTCCGCCTTCACGCCCTCTTCCTTGATTGAGGCACGCAGCGTGCCGACGAACTCATCGATGTAATGTTCGCGATCGATACGGCGTTCGTGCAGCAGCTTGGCAATGCGCTTGTATTCCGCGGGATGCAGATAGCGGAAGCAGTAATCTTCCAGCTCCCATTTCAACTGACCAATACCGAGTCGGTTGGCCAGTGGGGCGTAGATGTTGGTACATTCTTTCGCCGCCAGCACGCGTTCATCTTCCGGCGCATCTTTCACTTCACGCAGGTGCGCAATACGCTCGGCGAGCTTGATGACCACGCAGCGGAAATCGTCAACCATCGCCAGCAGCATGCGGCGAACATTATCGACCTGTTCTGAAGAGACGGAATCGTTATGGGTGGCTTTCAGCTGGCGAATGGCGGCCATATCGCGCACGCCGTGGATAAGCGTGACGATAGATTTACCGGCGCTCTCTTCCAGCTTTTCTTCGCTGACCACGTCGCTCACCACCAGCGGGAACAACAGCGCCGCCCGCAGTGAATCGATATCCATGTTCAGCATGGAGAGGATTTCAACCATCTCAACGCCGCGCCACAGCAGCAGCCCGGCATCAGGATGATCAAGAGTTTGTTCGCGACAATAGGTCCATGTCTCGGCTAAGCGTTCACACGACTGCTGGCTGGAAATCCCCAGGCTTGCTATCCATTTAACTGGATCAAACTCACCAGCTTTATTGAGATGTGCACTGCGTACCGCAACCATTGTCCTCTCCTTTAGGGACGGGGCCTGTCGGATTCGACAAGCCTTGATTCATTATTTGTGCTCGAACAGCACCATCGACTCCAGGTGCCCAGTGTGCGGGAACATGTCCAGCATTGCCAGACGCTGAATTTGATAGCCCGCCGCCAGCAGCACTTCGCTATCACGCGCCAGCGTCGCCGGATTACAGGATACATACACCACCCGTGCGGGGGCTAATTTTACGACATGCTGCATCACGCCCGGTGCGCCCGCGCGCGCAGGATCGAGTAAAATTTTGTCAAAACCGTTTTGCGCCCAGGCCTGCTGGATGACGTCTTCTTCAAGATTTTCGTGGAAGAAGGTCACATTGTGCAGGTTATTCTGTACTGCGTTCTGCTGGCCTTTCTCAACCAGCTCGGGCACGCCTTCCACGCCCACCACGCTTGCCGCGCGTTTTGCTAGCGGCAGCGTAAAGTTGCCCATCCCGCAAAACAGATCCAAAACGCGGTCCTGGGGCTGAACATCAAGCCACGCCAGCGCCGTTTCAACCATCCGCTGATTCACGCCGTCGTTGACCTGAATAAAATCGCGCGGACTGAACGTTAAGCGTAGCCCGTCTGAACTGTACCAGGGCAATTCACCGTTAACGTGTTCAACGCTATCGCTTTGCGGTGCCAGCCACAGGGCCAACTGGTGTGAATGCGAAAACTGTTCCAGTTTTGCTTTATCGGCCGCCGAAAGTGGCGCGGTATGGCGCAACACCATCAGCGGACCGTTATCAGCCTGCACCAGTTCCACGTGCCCTAAATGACGAACAGCCGAAAGCGATGCCAGGCAGTCGCGCAGTGCAGGCAGCAGTGCCTCAAGAGTGGGCACTAGCACAGGGCATTGCGTGACCTCGACGATATCGTTCGAGCCAGCCTTACGAAAACCCATCTGCAAATGCTGGGTCTTCGGTTGATAATTCACGCTTAGACGTGCACGACGGCGGTAGCCCCACGGCGTCGCCGAGAGTACATCATCCACGTCATGTTTCATCATACGCGCCAGCGCCGCCTGCTTGCTGCGCTGTTGCAGTGCCACGCTGGCATGTTGCTGCTGGCACCCACCGCATACGCCAAAATGCGGGCAGCGCGGCTTTTCGCGTTCCGGGCTGTCGTTCAGTCGACGTTTTACCTGTCCGCGCGCATACTGTTTTTTATCTTCGGTGATGCGAATTTCCGCGCCCTCATCGGGCAGCAAGCCGTTGATAAACAGTGTTTTCCCGTTATGGTGCGCTACCCCCTGGCCGAAAGGGTCAAGGTCGCTCACCGTCACGGTTATGATCTCGCGCGTCGTCACGCGGCGTTTTGCAGAGTAGAATTGCGCCATTCAGAGATTTTTCTCAAACGAAGTATGTTAACCCTGATTCTCCCATAACGGACCTCCATGACCAACTACAGCCTGCGCGCTCGCATGATGATCCTGATCCTGGCCCCGACCGTCCTGATCGGTTTGCTGCTCAGCATCTTCTTTGTCGTTCACCGCTATCATGATCTGCAGCGTCAGTTGGAAGACGCCGGGGCCAGCATCATTGAGCCGCTTGCGGTCTCCAGTGAATATGTCATGAACTTACAAAACCGTGAGTCAATAGGACAGCTAATCAGCGTCCTGCATCGCCGCCATTCTGACATCGTGCGGGCAATTTCGGTGTATGACGAGCACAACAGACTGTTCGTTACCTCCAACTACCATCTTGACCCGAGTGAATTGCAGCTGCCGAAAGGCGCGCCGCTCCCGAACCGCCTCAGCGTCTCGCGCAGCGGCGATACGATGATCCTGCGTACGCCAATTGTGTCCGAAAGTTATTCCCCGGATGAATCGCCGAATTCGGAAGCTAAAACGCCGATCAATACGCTCGGCTACGTAGCGCTGGAACTCGATCTGCGGTCCGTGCGGCTGCAACAATACAAAGAGATTTTCATCTCCAGCGTAATGATGCTGTTCTGTATCGGCATTGCGCTGATTTTCGGCTGGCGTCTGATGCGCGACGTCACCGGCCCGATTCGCAACATGGTGAATACTGTTGACCGCATTCGTCGTGGCCAGCTCGACAGTCGTGTGGAAGGCTTCATGCTCGGCGAACTCGATATGCTCAAGAATGGCATCAACTCGATGGCGATGTCGCTGGCGGCCTATCACGAAGAGATGCAGCACAACGTCGACCAGGCCACGTCCGATCTGCGGGAAACTCTTGAGCAGATGGAAATTCAGAACGTCGAACTGGATTTGGCGAAGAAACGCGCCCAGGAAGCGGCACGTATTAAATCTGAATTCCTCGCCAACATGTCACACGAACTGCGTACCCCGCTCAACGGCGTGATTGGGTTTACCCGACTGACGCTCAAAACCGACCTCAATTCGACCCAGCGCGACCACCTCAATACCATTGAACGCTCAGCGAACAACCTGCTGGCCATCATCAACGATGTGCTGGACTTCTCTAAACTGGAAGCCGGTAAGCTGGTTCTGGAAAGCATTCCGTTCCCGCTGCGCAATTCGCTGGATGAAGTGGTGACACTGCTCGCTCATTCAGCTCATGATAAAGGGCTTGAGCTGACGCTGAACATCAAAAGCGACGTGCCGGATAACGTCATTGGCGACCCGCTACGACTGCAGCAAGTCATTACCAATCTGGTTGGTAACGCGATTAAATTTACCGAAAATGGCAACATCGACGTGCTGGTAGAAAAACGCGCGCTGAGCAACACCAAAGTGCAAATTGAAGTGCAGATCCGCGATACCGGCATCGGTATTCCTGAGCGCGATCAGTCGCGTCTGTTCCAGGCTTTCCGCCAGGCAGATGCCAGCATTTCACGGCGCCACGGCGGGACAGGCCTGGGCCTGGTGATCACCCAGCGTTTAGTGAAAGAAATGGGTGGCGATATTTCCTTCCACAGCCAGCCAAATCGCGGTTCAACGTTCTGGTTCCACATCAATCTGGATCTCAATCCGAACGTCGTATCCGAAAGCCTGACGACCGCCTGCCTGACGGGGAAACGCCTGGCCTATGTCGAAGCCAACGCCTCCGCCGCGCAGTGCACGCTGGATATTCTGGCGACTACGCCGCTGGAGGTGGTATACAGCCCGACCTTCTCGGCGCTACCAGAAGACCGTTACGATATTCTGCTGATTGCGGTGCCGGTATCGATGCGTGATTTAAACCTGCACGCTGACAAACTCGAACAGGCCTATCGCATGACCGACTTCCTGCTGCTGGCGCTACCGTGCCACGCGCAGGTGAACGCCGAACAGCTCAAACAGAACGGCGCGGCGGCTTGTCTGCTAAAACCGTTAACCTCCACCCGCCTGCTGCCTGCGCTGACGGAATATTGCCGTGTGAATCAGACCCTGGCTGTTCCCAACGGTCAGGCCGCGCGGCTGGGTATGACGGTGATGGCGGTAGATGATAACCCGGCGAACTTAAAGCTTATCGGCGCGCTTCTGGAAGATCAGGTGCAAAACGTTGAGCTGTGCGACAGCGGTCAGGAAGCGATTAACCGCGCCAAACAGATGCAGTTCGACCTGATTCTGATGGATATTCAGATGCCAGATATGGACGGCATTCGCGCCTGCGAACTGATACACCAGCTGCCACATCAGCAGCAAACGCCAGTGATTGCGGTGACTGCCCACGCCATGGCCGGGCAAAAGGAGAAACTGCTGAGTGCCGGGATGAACGACTATCTGGCGAAGCCTATCGAAGAGAGCAAACTGCGAAACCTGCTGCTGCGCTATAAGCCAGGGCTGAGCATTCCGCAGCCTGAAGTGAACGAGCCGCACCCGCCGGTGAATCTGAATACCACCCTCGACTGGTCGCTGGCGCTGCGTCAGGCGGCCAATAAGCAAAATCTGGCGCGAGACATGCTGCATATGCTGGTCGATTTCCTGCCAGAAATCCGCAACAAAGTGGAAGAGCAACTGGTGGGTGAGAAGCCTGAGGATTTGGTGGACGCGATTCACAAACTGCATGGCAGCTGTGGTTATAGCGGCGTGCCGCGTTTAAAAAATCTTTGCCATTTGATAGAAGGCCAGCTGCGCAATGGCGTTGCGCCAGACGAACTGGAGCCGGAGTTTCTAGAACTGCTGGACGAGATGGATAACGTGGCAAGGGAAGCAAAATTGATTCTGGGGTGACGGAGTACGCTGATACCCAAGAGGATGGGGGCTGGTCCACGGATTCAGGAATGGGTGGCGCGTTTTGCCCTTCGGCTGAAGGGCAAACGGATCAGCTAAGCAGCGTGGCCCAGTGTTCAACCCACGGGTTGGAGACCGTTTCGGGTTCAGGATCTTCACTGGCGTCGATCATCAGCATTTCGCCGATACGCTGTGCGCCCTGCTCTTGCAACAACGCATCGAAGCGCTTGCCGCCACCGCAAAAATGCGAATAGGTGCTATCGCCGAGAGCGATAATACCGTAACGCAGATGCGGCTGGTACATATCGAGAATGCCTTGATACAGCGGCACAATGCTGTCCGGCAGGTCGCCCTGGCCGGTAGTGGAGGTGACCACCAGCGCATATTTCCCCTGGTAAGATTCCCAGTCGCTGACTTCAGGATCTTCAAATACCTGTGCTTTGTGACCCTGAGCCGCGAGGATCGTCTGCGCTTCTTCCGCCACCAGCAGCGCGTTTCCGTACATGGTGCCGACAAAAATGCCTACATCCGCCATTACTTTTCTCCCTGAATCATTGAGTTATGAGGTCATCCTGACCGTTGTCCGGCGTAAACTCAACCCTTTCAACGTCGGGGAGAAGACCACGCCAGCCGAAATGTGACATTGCCTGCATCCAGACATCATCGAGGCTCGCACGGATAACCAGTGGCTCGCCGGTAAACGGGTGCGTGAGGTGCAATTCGCTGGCATGCAGCATTAAGCGATCGCAGCCGAAGTTTTCCGCCGCACTTCGGTTCTGGCGCAAATCGCCGTGCTTACTGTCGCCGAGGATCGGGTGACGCAGATGGCTCATGTGGCGACGCAGCTGATGCTTGCGGCCAGTTTTCGGTTCCAGCTCGACCAGACCGTATCGCGTCGTCGGGTAACGCCCGGTCGGCACCGGCATTTCAACCGTCGCCAGACCGCGATAGTGCGTCACCGCAGGCTGGGCTTCTTTGTCATCACGGGCAAATTTATCCGCGATTTTGTCCAGTTCTTCCACCAGCGGGTAGTCGAGCAATTCCTCTTCCATCAGCCAGCCGCGCACGATGGCGTGGTAGCGTTTCTGGATCTGGTGTTGCTCAAACTGCTGTGAAAGACGACGGCCCGCTTCGCTCGATAACCCCATCAGCAGGACGCCGGACGTAGGTCTGTCGAGACGATGAACGGTAAAAACATGCTGACCAATCTGGTCGCGCACGGTTTGCATGAGCACCACTTTTTCATCGCGATCGAGCCAACTGCGGTGAACTAACCAGCCTGACGGTTTATTAACGGCGACCAGCCATTCGTCCTGATAGAGGATCTCGATCATCAGTCATCCACACCCGCAAATAGGGTATCAAGCTGCTCAAGCTCCGGCAGGATGATGGCGCGGAAAGGATGGCTCGCATCCATGGCAATTTCATAATAGGGCGCAACGGCGAAGCTCTGCGGCAGCGGCTGCTCGTTGTCGATTAGCTGGTGCATGCGTGGAAGTAGCACCCATTGCAGCCACTCCAGTGGCTCCAGCGTATCCATGCAGAAAGGTTGTGTGCTTTCGAAAACGCTGGCGTCAGGTGCGGTGTCCTGCCAGTGCTGATGCTCGCGCAGCTGCGCTTCAATAGCATTCAGGCGCTGGCGAACGCGGTCGTGATGGGTCATGAAAACCTCGGAAAATACGTCGAAATGAAAATCTGTGGCGCAGGATATCATCGGTGGCGAGGAAATAAAAAAAGGGAGCACTGTTTGCACAGTGCTCCCGGTTCGTTTCGCAGCAATCCAGCTACCTTTGTTGCTCCCTGCTCATCCGTGAAAACTTTTCCTATGGTCTCCTGACCTGTTCATCCATAAACTATTGCATCCTGCTCGCACCACCCCGATGCGATTCGACTTATCCGTAAGTTTGTCCTGATCTTCCTGATCCGCCGGGCATCCTGACCGGTTCTCTTTCTCCATCCTGGAGGTGTCCGTTAACGCATCCTGCGTAATCCTTTTGCTTCGATCCAGAAGCCTGTCCTTGCAGCACCATCCTGGTGTATCCCGCTGAAACGTCATCATCCTGATGTTCGTTTCGTTTCGCGACTCCCTGTCGACGTGTATAGAATCCTCTATTACGCTTCGTCTTACAAGCCTCTTGTAAGACAACACACCTGTCTCTTTTCATATGAAAGCTAAGGTTTTTAACTCTAAACCTTTGATACAAATAGAATAGGTATTAGACGAAGCGGTAATCCTGGGCTTACACGCTGGCGATCTCTCACAGAGTTTGTAAGAGATGTCTCACAAGGACGCCAGGCATATGGATTACAAAAGAGGCTCAAGGTGGGAGAGGAAACTCGCGACAGACGCAGAAAGCGTGGTGCGATTACGGGTACCAAGGGTCTCAAGGACCACTTCACCCGTGAGATTACAGACGGAAACCACATCCAGTTCGCTGTCGAGCGCGCCAATAAACAACGTCGGTGGAAGCTTCAGGCGTTTCTGCGTGACCAGGTGACCAATCAGATTTTCCTGTACTCGCTGAAAATCATCCGGGCTCCAGACCTGCAGCAACGTAAGCTTACGCTCGCCGAACGTTGCGGGCATGTCGCCGGCAAACTGGCTGGTATAATAAGTTTGAAGCGGCTGTTGTACCACAATATCCATCGCCCTTTCAACCGCTTCCAGAGTCGGTTCAAGGTTGAACGGCTGAGGCTGCCAGAAGACCGCGTCATCATCGGTGGACGTCACGCAGGGTGAAGGAACGCCGTGCAGCTCTTCGCTTCGCGGCTGCGTGCCATGGCGCTGCCGCCATGCGTCGCAATAACGTTGGGTAAATGCCTGTAAGGCTCTCGCGGTCTGCTGATCCACTGCTTTCTCTCTCCAGGTCAACCAGGATAAACTCAGTCCATAGTCTACCTGCTTTATGACGGTGAAACATGTCTTCTTATGAAAACCACCAGGCGCTGTCTGGCCTTACGCTCGGTAAATCAACTGATTACCGCGATATTTATGACGCCAGTCTGCTGCAGCCGGTTCCACGCAGTCTGAACCGCGATCCACTCGGGCTGCACGCCGGTAACCTGCCTTTCCACGGAGGCGATATCTGGACGCTGTACGAGCTTTCCTGGCTGAATACAAAAGGATTACCGCAGGTTGCCGTCGGCCACGTTGAGCTGAGCGACACCAGCATCAATCTGGTGGAATCCAAAAGCTTTAAGCTGTATCTGAATAGCTTCAACCAGACCCGCTTCGCCAACTGGGAAGAGGTTCGCGCCACGCTGGAGCGTGACCTGCGCCATTGCGCCCAGGGCGATGTCACCGTCGCATTATACCGTATAGATGAAATGGAAGGTCAGCCGATTGCCCATTTCCACGGGGCGTGCATTGACGAACAGGACATCGAAATCGACAGCTACGAATTCAGCACCGATTACCTGCAGGATGCCGCCAGCGGGAAAGTGGTAGAAGAGACGTTAGTCAGCCATCTGCTGAAATCCAACTGCCTGATTACCCATCAGCCAGACTGGGGTTCGGTGCAAATCCAGTATCGTGGGCCTCAAATCAACCGTGAAAAACTGCTGCGTTACCTGGTCTCTTTCCGCCATCACAACGAGTTTCACGAGCAGTGCGTCGAGCGTATCTTCAACGACATTCAGCGCTTCTGTCAGCCGGAAACTCTCAGCGTATACGCGCGTTACACACGTCGCGGCGGGCTCGACATCAACCCGTGGCGTAGCAATACCGATTTCGTCCCGGCCATCGGGCGCCTGGTTCGCCAGTAACATAAATAATTTCAAAATAAAGCGCGGCTTCGGTCGCGCTTTCTCTTGTTAAAATCTGATCGGCAAGGCTATTGTAATCATTAGGGAAGACGTTATTCGTCCCGTAAGGAGTTCACTTGATTACACATATTAGCCCGCTTGGCTCAATGGATATGCTGTCGCAGCTGGAAGTCGATATGCTGAAAAGCAACGCCAGCAGCGATTTGTATCAGTTGTTCCGCAACTGTTCACTGGCAGTGCTCAACTCAGGCAGTCTGACCGACAACAGCAAAGAACTGCTGTCTCGCTTTGAAAGTTTTGAAATCAACGTGCTGCGCCGCGAGCGCGGTGTAAAACTGGAACTGATTAATCCGCCGGAAGATGCCTTCGTTGACGGGCGCATCATCCGCTCCCTGCAGGCGAACCTGTTTGCCGTCTTACGCGATATTCTGTTTGTTTACGGACAAATCCATAACACCGTCCGCTTCCCGAACCTCGACCTGGAAAGTTCGACCCACATTACCAACCTGGTGTTCTCGATCCTGCGTAACGCCCGGGCGCTGCATGTCGGTGAAGCGCCGAGTATGGTGGTGTGCTGGGGCGGTCACTCCATCAATGAAAACGAATATCTCTATGCTCGCCGTGTCGGCACTCAGCTTGGCCTGCGCGAACTGAACATCTGCACTGGCTGTGGCCCGGGTGCCATGGAAGCGCCGATGAAAGGCGCCGCCGTTGGCCATGCTCAGCAGCGTTACAAAGAAGGACGTTTTATCGGCATGACCGAGCCGTCGATCATCGCCGCAGAACCACCGAACCCGTTGGTGAACGAACTGATCATCATGCCGGATATCGAAAAGCGTCTGGAGGCATTCGTGCGTCTTGCCCACGGGATAATCATCTTCCCGGGCGGCGTGGGCACTGCGGAAGAGTTGCTGTACCTGCTGGGGATACTGATGAACCCGGCCAACAAAAACCAGGTTCTGCCGCTTATCCTCACTGGTCCGAAAGAAAGCGCGGACTACTTCCGCGTGCTGGACGATTTCATCGTGCATACGCTCGGTGAAGCAGCCCGCCGCCACTACCGCATAATTGTGGATGACGCCGTCGAAGTGGCGCGTCAGATGAAAAAAGCGATGCCGCTGGTAAAAGAGAATCGCCGCGACACCGGAGATGCGTACAGCTTCAACTGGTCAATCCGTATCGCGCCGGACCTGCAACAACCATTCGAACCGACGCACGAAAACATGGCGAACCTGAAACTTTATCCGGACCAACCAGTGGAAGTGCTGGCCGCTGACTTGCGCCGCGCCTTCTCGGGCATTGTGGCGGGTAACGTGAAAGAAGTGGGCATTCGAGCGATTGAACAGTTCGGGCCATACAAAATTCACGGTGACAGCGAAATGATGCGCCGGATGGACAACATGCTGCAAAGCTTCGTCGCGCAGCATCGTATGAAACTACCAGGCTCAGCCTACATTCCCTGCTACGAAATCTGTTCCTGACCCTCTCTTACTGACCCAGGGCGGCGCATAGCCGCCCTTCTTTTTTCTCCAATGCCAATCGATTGCGTCCACGAACTAAGTGGCAAATATTCATTTAAATTATGTTAATGCGCACTAAACATCTGTTTACGTCACTTTTTTCAGCAAAAGATACGCTTTAGTCATACCAAACATTCCTGTTTAACACTGCCGATGGTAGCCTTCGCGCCCATAAATTCCCGTTTATTTTAAAAAAGCAGTCTGATGGTCTAATAACCTTCTTTCTGGAAGTGTTTTATTGCATTTGGGATCGAGATCACTGATACATTGATAACTTAAATGTATCTTTCCGGCCGCAAACAATCACGGGCAAAAATCATAAGAAAACCCCGTTTTACACGAATTTATTTTACCGTCAGCCACTTATTCATTGGATTTGACTAAAAAACTGACAAATTGCTTCCTCCAGGAGATATAGATGGAAACCATTCAAACCAGCACCATAGTGTCGACAGAAAGTCGTACCGGATGGCGTAAGACGGATACGATGTGGATGCTGGGCCTTTACGGCACGGCTATCGGTGCGGGCGTTCTGTTCCTGCCGATCAACGCCGGCGTCGGCGGTATGATCCCATTGATCATCATGGCAATTCTTGCCTTCCCAATGACCTATTTCGCCCACCGTGGCCTGACTCGCTTCGTGCTGTCGGGTAAAAACCCAGGCGAAGACATCACCGAAGTCGTTGAAGAACACTTTGGTATCGGCGCAGGTAAACTGATTACCCTGCTGTACTTCTTTGCTATCTACCCAATCCTGTTGGTGTACAGCGTGGCTATCACTAACACCGTTGAAAGCTTCATGACCCACCAGCTGGGAATGACGCCGCCACCGCGTGCCATTCTGTCTCTGATTCTGATTGTCGGCATGATGACCATCGTGCGCTTCGGCGAGCAGATGATCGTTAAAGCGATGAGCATCCTGGTGTTCCCGTTTGTTATCGCGCTGATGGTGCTGGCGTGCTACCTGATCCCACAGTGGAACGGCGCGGCGCTGGAAACGCTATCTTTGAGCAGCGAAACCACCGGCAAAGGCCTGTGGATGACTCTGTGGCTCGCCATTCCGGTCATGGTGTTCTCCTTTAACCACTCACCGATCATCTCTTCCTTTGCTGTAGCAAAACGTGAAGAGTACGGCGACGATGCTGAGAAGAAGTGCTCCAAAATTCTGGCCTTCGCGCACATCATGATGGTTCTGACCGTCATGTTCTTCGTGTTCAGCTGCGTGCTGAGCCTGTCCCCGGTGGACCTGGCTTCCGCGAAAGAACAGAACATCTCGATTCTGTCTTATCTGGCAAACCACTTTAACGCTCCGCTGATTGCCTGGATGGCACCGATTATCGCCATCATCGCCATCACCAAATCCTTCCTTGGCCACTACCTGGGCGCACGTGAAGGTTTTAACGGCATGGTGATTAAATCTCTGCGTAGCCGCGGTAAAACTATTGAAGTAAACCGTCTGAACAAGATGACTGCGGTGTTCATGCTGGTAACGACCTGGATTGTCGCGACGCTGAACCCAAGCATCCTTGGCATGATCGAGACCCTGGGTGGTCCGATTATCGCGATGATCCTGTTCCTGATGCCGATGTACGCCATCCAGAAAGTCCCTGCGATGCGCAAATACAGCGGCCACGTCAGCAACGTATTTGTGGTCATCATGGGCCTCATCGCCATCTCCGCGATTTTCTACTCCCTGTTCGGTTAATCCCCCGCGCCGCCTACGGGCGGCGCTTTTCTTTCTAGCAATGGACGCATCATGATCAGCGTATTTGATATTTTCAAAATCGGTATTGGTCCTTCCAGCTCTCACACCGTGGGGCCAATGAAAGCGGGTAAACAATTCACGGATGACCTCATTTCGCGCGAGATCCTGACCGACATCACCCGCGTGGTGGTAGATGTATACGGTTCGCTCTCCCTGACCGGAAAGGGCCACCACACCGATATCGCCATTATTATGGGCCTGGCGGGTAACCTGCCGGACACCGTTGATATCGATGCCATTCCGTCATTCATTCAGGATGTGAACACGCATGGCAGACTGCTGCTGGCAAACGGTGAACACGAAGTCGAGTTCCCGGTAGATCAGTGCATGAACTTCCATGCCGACAATCTTTCCCTGCATGAAAACGGGATGCGCATTACCGCGCTGAGCGGCGAAAACGTCGTTTACAGCCAGACCTATTACTCCATCGGCGGTGGTTTTATCGTTGATGAAGACCATTTCGGCCAGAGCAACAGCGCGCCGGTTTCGGTTCCTTATCCCTACAAAAATGCCGCCGATTTGCAGCGTCATTGCCAGGAAAGCGGTCTGTCGCTGTCCGGCCTGATGATGCAAAACGAACTGGCGCTGCACAGTAAAGAAGAGCTTGAGCAGCACTTTAATGCGGTGTGGGATGTGATGCGCAACGGCATTGAACGCGGTATCACCACCGAGGGCGTGCTGCCGGGTAAACTGCGCGTGCCTCGCAGGGCGGCGGCCCTGCGCCGGATGTTAGTGAGCCAGGACAAAACCACCAGCGACCCCATGGCAGTAGTGGACTGGATCAACATGTTTGCGCTGGCGGTGAACGAAGAGAACGCCGCCGGTGGCCGCGTCGTGACTGCCCCCACGAACGGCGCCTGCGGGATTGTTCCGGCGGTTCTGGCGTACTACGACAAGTTTATCCGTGAAGTGAATGCGAATTCGCTGGCGCGCTACATGCTGGTGACCAGCGCGATTGGCTCACTCTACAAAATGAATGCCTCTATTTCCGGTGCGGAAGTGGGCTGTCAGGGCGAAGTCGGCGTGGCCTGTTCAATGGCGGCGGCGGGCCTGGCGGAACTGCTGGGCGGAAGCCCGACACAGGTGTGCATCGCGGCTGAAATCGGCATGGAACATAACCTTGGTTTAACCTGCGACCCGGTCGCGGGTCAAGTTCAGGTGCCGTGTATCGAACGTAATGCGATTGCCTCGGTGAAAGCGGTCAACGCCGCGCGTATGGCTCTGCGCCGTACCAGCGAGCCACGCGTGTGCCTCGATAAAGTCATCGAAACCATGTACGAAACCGGTAAAGACATGAACGCCAAATACCGTGAAACCTCTCGCGGCGGCCTGGCGATGAAGATTGTTACCTGCGATTAAACGCGCATCAGACGCCTCGTTTTGCGAGGCGCCTTCCCGAATTCCCGCCGTTACATAGCCTCATTATCGTCACAGTGTTACCCTACGCGCATTGCTATCAAGGAGGGTAACCGTGGCCGTTCATCTGCTTATTGTCGACGCACTGAATCTCATTCGCCGTATTCATGCGGTCCAGGGTTCACCCTGCGCGGATACCTGCCTGCACGCGCTGCAGCAGCTGATTGTACACAGCCAGCCGACGCACGCCGTCGCAGTGTTTGACGACGAAGCCCGCAACCAGAGTTGGCGCCACCAACGTTTGCCGGATTACAAAGCCGGACGCTCACCGATGCCAGAGAATTTGTATGCGGAAATGGACAATATTCGCAGCGTCTTTGAGCAGCACGGCGTGCGCTGCTGGGGCTCTGCCGGCAATGAAGCCGACGATCTCGCCGCGACGCTTGCCGTGAAAGTCGCCGGCGCAGGACATCAGGCCACCATCGTGTCAACGGACAAAGGCTACTGCCAGATACTTTCGCCCACTATTCGCATCCGTGATTACTTCCAGAAACGCTGGCTCGACGCACCGTTTATTGCCCTGGAGTTTGGCGTTACGCCGCAACAGCTCCCGGACTATTGGGGTCTCGCCGGGATCAGCAGTTCAAAAGTGCCGGGCGTGGCGGGCATTGGCCCGAAAAGCGCCACCGAACTGCTGGCACAATTTCCCACGCTCGAAGCGATTTATCAGCATCTGGATGACGTGCCGGAGAAGTGGCGTAAAAAGCTGAGTGAACATCAGGAGATGGCGTTTATCTGTCGCGACATTGCGAGGCTACAGACGGATATTCAGCTAGATGGGAATTTGCAGCAACTGCGGTTGGTGAAGTAGCATCCTCTTCCGCTGTCTTTTTTAAGCCCGGCAAGCATAGCGCCGCCGGGCAAAGAAGGTTCAGGGGTAAAATTAACGCTCGTCGCGACGTCCGCCCACGGCGGCCCAAAGACGACGGACGTGAACCGTCACTTCTTCGCGATCGTGGTAAAGCTGACGCGCCTGAATGTGCGCATTAATTCCGTGCTCATCGAGCTGCGCCTGAATGTATGCCAGATTCTGCGACACTTCTTCATAACGCTTTTTCATCGGCAGCTTCAGGTTGAAAATGGTTTCACGACACCAGCCATTGACCAGCCACTGCGCCATCAGCGCGGCAACTTTAGCCGGTTTCTCAACCATATCGCACACCATCCACGAGATGTTGCTGCGGGTTGGGCGATAGCGGAAACCATCCTCACGCAGCCAGGTCACCTGTCCGGTGTCCATCAGGCTTTGCGCCATCGGGCCGTTATCGACAGACGACACCCACATGTTGCGCTGAACCAGCTGATAGGTCCAGCCACCTGGGCACGCCCCTAAATCCACTGCATACATGCCGTTTGCCAGACGCTCGTCCCACTCATCGGCAGGAATGAACACGTGGAACGCTTCTTCCAGTTTGAGCGTAGAGCGGCTCGGCGCTTCAGACGGGAACTTGAGGCGCGGAATACCCATGTAGTACGGGGAGTTGTTGGTCGTCAGCGAGTAACCGACGTAGCAGCAACCCGGCGCGATAAAGAACACATGCACCACCGGACGCTTAGGCGTGTCATAGCCAGCCAGTACGTTCACTTCACGCAGCGCTGAACGCAGCGGCACGGTGAACTTGCGACAGAACTTCATCAGCTCTTTGCTTTCGTTAGTATCAGCGACTTCAACACGCAGATCGCCACCTTTCTCAACCACACCCACTAGCATTCCGACCACCGGAGTGATGCGGTCTTCCGGCGGAAGGTCAGTCAGCAGTTCGCAAGCCACAAACATCTGACGGGCGAAAATCAGTGAGCTGAACGGCAATTCACGGATCAGTTTCTCCGCGTCGTCCGGCTGATAGCACTCGAAAATCACATAGCCCGAGTTCTCTTTAACTCGGGCAAAACCAAATACGCCAAGGCGAGACGCCTTGTCAGAAATCTCTGCTGCGCACTCTTTCTCAAAACCCTGACGGCTGTAGAGGACAACCTTATTCATGCGCGACACCTTTACGCTTTAAACGAATAGCACCAATGAGCATCAGCACCCAACCGGCGAGGAAGCATACGCCACCTACCGGAGTAACAAATGCCCACAGGCGTAAATGCGACAGCGCCAGACAATACAGGCTGCCGCTGAAAAATACGGTTCCCAGCGCCATAAATACGCTGCTCCAGTAGAACCAGATACTGATCCGGCGCTGCATAGCGACCGCCAGACCGAAAATCGCCAGGGTATGGAACGCCTGATATTCGAGACCGGTCTGGATCCAGCCCATCTCAACCACGCCGAGCGATTTACTTAATACATGTGCGCCGAACGCACCCAAGGCAACAAAAACGAAACCACTGATAGCGGCAAAAATCAGCATGAAGCGACTGGTCATGTCATTACCCTAAATTCATTTATTGTTCGTAACGGAAGCGGAATTTTTCTTGCTCACTTGCCGCCTTCGCCAGTATCCACTGACGGAATGCAGCTATTTTACCCAGTTCCGCCTGGCTGTCATGGCAAACGAGGTAAAACGCGTTCTTGCTGACCAGCACATCATTAAACGGGCAGACCAAACGGCCCGCCTCAATTTCGGACTGCGCCATCACATTGTTGGCCAGTGCGATCCCTTGTCCATGGATAGCCGCCTGCAGCACCATCGCGCTGTGGCTGAAAATCGGTCCCTGTTGAACATTAATATGATTTAAGCCCAACTGGCGAGTATACGTTTGCCAGTCGCGACGAGAAGCATCATGCAATAGCGTGTGTTGTGCCAGATCCGCAGGCGTCTTCAACGCCTTCTCACCGGTGAGTAACAACGGCGAGCAAACGGGGAGCAGATATTCGGCGTACAATTTTTCAACACGCAGACCGGGCCAGTTACCGCGCCCATAAAATATCGCCACGTCGACATCGTCCGCCAGCTTATCTTCCTGACGGTCCACGGCCTGGATCCTGACGTCGATTCCCGGATAAGCTGAGTTAAAGCTTGCCAGTCTCGGCACCAGCCATTGAATGGCAAAACTTGGCAACATACTGACCGTCAGTGCGCCTTTGGCACTGCGCGCCTGCAGTTTACGCGTTGCTTCGGTTAATTGCGAAAAGATCTCTTTGATATCCTGGAAATAGCTCTGCCCTTCTTCGGTCAGCAAAAGCGAACGATTGCGGCGGCGAAAGAGCTTCAGGCCCAGGAAATCCTCGAGTGACTTGATCTGATGGCTTACTGCGGCTTGAGTCACAAAGAGCTCATCGGCGGCGCGAGTGAAGCTGAGATGGCGGGCGGCGGCATCAAATACACGTAATGCATTCAGAGGTGGTAAACGCTTCGACATAGTTGTTTTAGCTTAGATGTTAACTAGTTTTAACAATTAGATTACATCATGTAACCTATTAGTTTTTTTTATCTGAGCCATTATAATTTGTCCGTTGAGCTTCTACCAGCAAATACCTATAGTGGCGGCACTTCCTGAGCCGGAACGAGAAGCTTTTTTCGGAATGCGTGTTCTGATGAGCTTTTGGCTTACGGTTGTGATGTTGTGTTGTTGTGTTTGCAATTGGTCTGGAGTTCAGACCTCGGTAGCGAGACTACCCCCTTTTCACTTCCTGTACATTTACCCTGTCTGTCCATAGTGATTAATGTAGCACCGCCAAATTGCGGTGCTTTTTTTTGCTTTAAATTCAAGGGTTAGTTATCCATCTCGACCATTTCTTTCACGTCGGTACGGTTGATTTGCTGCTTGTTACCGTTCGCATCTTTATACGAAATCATCCCGGTATCATTGTCCGTTTGCGGCTTACCATCAGCAATAATGGTACGGCCATCATTGGTATGCATCACATAGTTAGGGCCAGAACAGGCGCTCAGGGCAAACGTCAGCATACAGGCAGAAATGATTGCGGCAGTCTTGTTCATGTTCTTCTCCTTTAGCGTTTAATGCTGGATTCAAAGCTTCAATTAACAGGCTAAAACAATCGCCTAACATAATTCAGCATAACGCACTGTCAGTACTTCGCCACACATACCGGAGAATTCTGATGGTTACTCCTGTCCTTGCTCTGCCACGAAATATGCGCGACGATCCCAGGACTGGAATGAGGAAAACCATGAACGCATTCAACCCGGCGCAGTTTCGCGCCCAGTTTCCGGCGCTGAGCGATGCCGGGGTCTATCTCGACAGCGCCGCCACCGCGCTAAAACCGCAGGCCGTCATTGACGCCAGCCATCAGTTTTACAGCCTGAGCGCAGGCAACGTACATCGCAGCCAGTTTGCTGCCGCGCAAAAGCTGACTGCGCGCTATGAGAAGGCCCGCACGCAGGTCGCCGCGCTGATTAACGCGCCTGACGGCAAAAACATTGTCTGGACTCGTGGCACCACTGAGGCTATCAACATGGTCGCTCAATGTTATGCCCGCCCACGCCTCAAGCCAGGCGATGAAATTATTGTCAGCGAGGCTGAACACCATGCGAATCTGGTTCCGTGGCTGATGGTGGCGGAACAAACCGGCGCGCAGGTCATTAAATTGCCGCTCGGCGCAGACCATCTGCCGGACGTCGAACAGCTTTCCTCATTAATCACCTCCCGAAGCCGAATTCTGGCGCTGGGCCAGATGTCAAACGTCACCGGCGGCTGTCCGGATCTTGCCCGCGCAATCCAACTGGCTCACACCGCAGGCATGGTGGTCATGGTTGATGGCGCCCAGGGTGTGGTGCATTTCCCGGCCGACGTTCAGGCGCTGGATATCGACTTCTACGCCTTTTCCGGTCACAAGCTGTATGGCCCGACCGGCATCGGCGTACTGTACGGTAAACAGGAATTGCTGGACGACATGACACCGTGGCTCGGCGGCGGCAAGATGATCACCGAAGTCACTTTCGACGGATTCAAAACCCAGCCAGTGCCATATCGTCTTGAGGCGGGAACGCCCAACGTCGCTGGCGTCATTGGACTCAGCGCCGCGCTGGAGTGGCTGAATGAAATCGATATTGTGCAGGCGGAAAGCTGGAGTCGCGGACTGGCGACGCTTGCCGAAGAGGAACTCTCGCGCCGCCCCGGCTTTCGCTCGTTCCGCTGTCAGGATTCCAGCCTGCTGGCGTTCGATTTCGACGGCGTGCACCATAGCGATATGGTGACATTATTGGCAGAGTACGGCATCGCCCTGCGTGCCGGGCAGCACTGCGCCCAACCGTTACTGGCAGCGTTAGGCGTCAACGGCACACTGCGCGCCTCATTTGCACCGTATAATACGCAGGAAGATGTTCATGCGTTGGTGAACGCCGTTGACCGCGCTCTTGATTTACTGGTGGATTAAATGACAAGCCCCGCTCTCGCCGGACACCCGTTCGGCACGACCGTCACGCAAGAGACATTGCGTCAGATTTTTGTCCCACTGAACCAGTGGGAAGACAAATACCGTCAGCTGATCCTGCTCGGAAAACAGCTCCCTGCGCTGCCGGATGAATTTAAGGCTGAAGCGGACGAAATTGCCGGATGTGAAAACCGTGTCTGGCTCGGCCACACGCGTCTGCCGCAGGGCGCGTTGCATTTTTACGGCGACAGCGAAGGCAGGATCGTTCGGGGATTATTAGCCGTGTTGTTGACGGCCATTGAAGGCAAAAGCGCGGATCAACTGCTGGAGTGCGATCCACTGACCTTTTTCGATGAGCTAGGACTACGCGCCCAGCTCAGCGCGTCCCGCAATCAGGGGCTGAACGCGCTGCGCGACGCCGTACTCAACGCCGCGCAATCGGTTTAACTCTGGCGTTCCGCCTTCGCTAACATTTTCTTCAGCGCATGGGACACCGCGACGAAGCCGAACGTCGCGGTCACCATCGTCGCCGCGCCAAAGCCGGAGGCGCAATCCATTCTCTTCGGGCCTTCAGCGGTGCTTTTCATCGCACACACAGACCCATCAGATTGCGGATACACAAGCGCTTCAGTAGAAAACACACAATCTACGCCGAGCTTGCCTTTACCGTTCTTCACCACGCCGAAATCACTCTTCAGACGCTCGCGCAGTTTTGCCGCCAGCGGATCCTGAATGGTTTTCGCCAGATCGGCGACCTGGATCTGCGTTGGATCGATTTGTCCGCCCGCCCCGCCGGTGGTGACCAGCGGCACTTTGTAGCGACGACAGTATGAGATCAGCGCCGCTTTCGGACGCACGCTGTCGATGGCATCAATCACGTAGCTAAAGCCCACGCCCATATATTCAGCAACGTTATCTGGAGTCACAAAATCATCGACGACGGTGACACGGCATTCCGGGTTGATCTGACGAATACGCTCCGCCATCACCTCGGCTTTAGCGAGCCCGACGTTGCCACCGAGTGCGTGGATCTGCCGATTGGTATTGGTGACGCAAACGTCGTCCATATCAATCAGCGTAATCGCCCCGATACCAGTACGCGCCAGCGCTTCCGCCGCCCACGAGCCTACGCCGCCTATCCCAACGACGCACACATGCGCTTCGGCAAACACCTGCAGCGCTTTTTCACCATATAAACGTGCCGTGCCGCCAAAACGCTGGCGCCAGGCATCGCTAAGAACGACTGACATAAAACCTCAAACTACTTGTTAACCGCTAAAGACGTTACCGTTCCCGGCTCCTGGTGCGCCACGCAGCACCCAAACGCGACCGTAATGGTTGTACCAGCCTGCACGATGACCGGCGTCGGCACCAATACCCTGATAGATGTCGAAGTGCTGACCTTTGATTGCGCCGCCAACATCCAGCGCCACCATCAGACGCAGTTCGTAGTGACCGTTAAACTTACCGTTATTGTCCAGCTGCGGCACTTCAGCCAGCAGGGTGGTGCCCGGTGGGATAACGCTGCGATCCGACGCGACGGACGCGCGGCCAATCAGCGGCACCGCGCTCGCCCCTTTCACCGGTGCAAACGACTGCGGTTTAAAGAACACGAACGACGGGTTCGCTTCTAATAAAGAACGCACTTCCGCTTCATTATGGGTTTCGCCCCAGTGACGGATGGCCTGCATCGACATATCTTCTCTCTTCACTTCACCGCGGTCGATAAGCACTTTACCGATGCTGCGATACGGCCAGCCGTTTTTACCGGAGTAGCTAAAGAAGTTAAGCGGGGAGCCATCACCATAATCAATGTATCCGCTCCCCTGCACGTCCATGATGAAGTTATCCATCAGGGAGTTGCTGTAAGCGAGTATATAGTTGTCACTCAGCGCACCGGCGTAGATTTCCGCACGGGACGGCAAACGGCCGCGTTTCGGCGGCATCCGGTAAATCGGATACTGGAACTCACCCTGACGCGTGTGGCGTGCTTCTACGACCGGCGTGTAATAGCCGGTGAACTGCACGTTGCCGTAGTTATCGGCGCCCTGCATCTGCCAGGCGTCCAGACCATACTGTTTCAGAGTGCGGGTATCGCCTCCGGCCTGCAGCCATTGCTGAATAGCTGAGAACACACCGCTCTGGCTACCATAAAGGCGCGGCGATGCATTACGTATCTCATTAACCTGCTGGGAGAAGTCACCGGCGTTAATCGGTGCGCCAACAGCATCCGGCTGGTTCACCAGGGAAAAAGGCTGGTTGAACGTTCCGTCCTTATATTGCTGACCGCGATCGGTCGGTTTGGAGGAACAGGCGGCGAGCATGGTCATCAGCGCGCCTGTTGCCAGAATTTTTGTCCAACGTCCTTTCATGGTCTCTCATCTTCTTTCATCAGCTGAATGCGTGATGAAGATAACAAACCGCCAGGGCTATTGAAATGTGATAACGTGCCACGCGGCCCATTTTGAGCAAAAAATACGCCACTTGTAGCATTTTCATACACTCTTCATCATTTCTGCAAAAAAGGGTTGCATCAAAACGCGACCAGCGTATAGTGCGCTTCCACGGACGCGGGATGGAGCAGCCTGGTAGCTCGTCGGGCTCATAACCCGAAGGTCGTCAGTTCAAATCTGGCTCCCGCAACCAATTAAGATATATAGAAAGTGTGTAGAAAGGTTTACCTGATGGAAGGGTGAACAATCGGACGCGGGATGGAGCAGCCTGGTAGCTCGTCGGGCTCATAACCCGAAGGTCGTCAGTTCAAATCTGGCTCCCGCAACCAACACATAATATGAAGTAGAAGGTTTACCTGATTTGAGGGTAAACAACCGGACGCGGGATGGAGCAGCCTGGTAGCTCGTCGGGCTCATAACCCGAAGGTCGTCAGTTCAAATCTGGCTCCCGCAACCACTTCATAAAACATTAAGCACCTTAACGGGTGTTTTTTTGTATCTAAAATTCAGCATTCCCACCTAAAAGCCAAAAAAATGACGCCTTCCGGCGCCACTCTTTTCTTTCCTGATGCACTTACCCACGTCGCGCGAGCGTTGCCCCATCAGCAAAGTACGCTTTGATCCCAGCCAGAATCGACTCCGCCACTTCCTGCTGGAAGGTTGCGGTCTTCAGCTTACGCTCTTCTTCAACGTTACTGATAAACGCGGTCTCAACCAGAATCGACGGGATATCCGGCGCTTTCAGTACGGCGAACCCGGCCTGCTCAACCCCATTTTTATGCAAGTTGTTAACTTTACCGAGTTTCCCCAGTACCGCTTTACCAAATTTCAGGCTGTCGTTAATGGTCAGGGACTGCACCATGTCGAACATGGTGTGATCGACGTAGCGATCGCCGCTTTTACTGACACCCCCGATGAGATCCGAGGCATTCTGAGTTTGTGCCAGATATTTCGCTGCGGTACTGGTGGCCCCTTTGGTCGAAAGCGCAAACACCGATGAACCGCTCGGCTGGCGGCTGGTAAACGCATCGGCATGAATCGAGACAAACAGGTCGGCGCGCTGTTTTTGCGCCTTGGCCACGCGCACTTTCAGCGGAATGAACACGTCTTCATTACGCGTCATATACGCTTTCATGTTGCCTTCTTTCTCGATAAGCGCCTTCAGGCGACGGGCGATTTGCAGCACCACGTCTTTCTCGCGGGTGTGATATTTCCCCACTGCGCCGGAGTCTTCACCGCCATGGCCCGGGTCGAGCATGATGACAATCGGCCTGTCGCGCCCTGCTTTACCCGGTTGTGGGCCGCTCTGGGCTGGAGGAACCTGCTTATCCAGATCGCCTTTGTTGTAATCTTCCAGCAGTGCCAACAGCGGATCCTGCACTTCCGTCGCCGTGGACGGGTAAAGATCCATCACCAGACGTTCTTTAAAACCCGCGACTGCCGCCAGGCCAAACAGCTGCGGTTTAACGTTTTGCTTAAGCTCAAACACCATGCGCACGGTTTGCGGATCGAACTGCCCGACGCGCGCGGATTTGATATACGGATCGTCATCACGGATCTGCGCACTCATGCCTTTAAGCACCGAGTTGAGATTCACGCCTTCGAGATCGACAACCACCCGCTCAGGGTTGCTAAGCGCAAACTGCTTATATTTCAGCTCATGGCTGGATTCTATCGTCACGCGGGTATAGGTGGACGAAGGCCAGACGCGCACCGCCACCACTCGACTTTCAGCGGCCAGACCCACCTGACTTACGCTGAGCAACCACATCGCCCCCGCCCCTTTTAATAAGCGACGACGTGTTAATCCTGACTGACTTCCAGACATGCCTCTCCCAAGCAAAAAATCAATTTAGCAATTTGTACGGCTGGTTTGACCGAAAACTTTAACCAAACCCGCATAAACTGTCATCTATAAAAGGGTAAACAATCCTGATTCGTTCTAATTTCTAACTGACTTGTTGAGGACATTCGGTGAAATTGATGCTTGCACTGAGATGCAAAACAGAATAAAAATACACTAATTACGAATAATCATGCATCGAGGTTGTACTGTGGTGAAGGAACGTAAAACCGAACTGGTTGAGGGATTTCGTCATTCTGTTCCCTACATTAACGCCCACCGCGGCAAGACGTTTGTCATTATGCTCGGCGGAGAAGCTATTGAGCATGAGAATTTCTCAAGCATCGTCAATGACATAGGCCTTCTTCACAGTCTGGGCATTCGCCTGGTGCTGGTGTATGGCGCGCGTCCACAGATTGACGCCAATCTGGCGGAGCATCATCACGAGCCTATTTATCATAAAAATACCCGCGTGACTGACGCCAAAACGCTCGACATGGTGAAACAGGCCGCCGGAATGTTACAACTCGATATAACTGCCCGGCTGTCGATGAGCCTCAATAACACGCCTTTGCAGGGCGCGCACATCAATGTGGTGAGCGGAAACTTCATTATCGCGCAGCCGCTCGGCATCGATGACGGCATTGATTACTGCCACAGCGGCCGCATTCGTCGCATAGACGAAGAAGCGATTCACCGTCAACTCGACAGCGGCGCCATTGTGCTGATGGGGCCAGTGGCCGTCTCTGTGACTGGCGAAAGCTTCAACCTGACCTCAGAAGAGATTGCCACCCAACTGGCCATTAAGCTCAAAGCGGAAAAGATGATTGGCTTCTGCTCTTCGCAGGGTGTGCTGAATTCCCAGGGTGAGATAATTTCCGAGCTGTTCCCTAATGAAGCACAGGCGCGTGTCGAAACGCTGGAAAACGACGGCGAGTATTACTCTGGCACCGTACGTTTCCTGCGTGGCGCAGTGAAAGCCTGCCGCAGCGGCGTGCGTCGTTGTCATCTCCTCAGTTACCAGGAAAACGGCGCACTGCTACAGGAACTGTTCTCCCGCGACGGGATCGGCACCCAGATTGTGATGGAAAGCGCCGAGCAAATTCGCCGCGCCACCATCAATGACATCGGTGGGATCCTCGAACTTATCGAGCCACTGGAACAACAGGGGATTCTGGTGCGCCGCTCTCGCGAGCAGCTGGAAATGGAAATCGACAAGTTCACCGTGATTCAGCGCGATAACACCACCATCGCCTGCGCTGCGCTATATCCGTTCCCGGAAGAACGCATTGGCGAAATGGCCTGCGTGGCGGTACATCCGGATTATCGCAGCTCATCGCGCGGCGAAGTGCTGCTGGAGCGCATTGCTGCACAGGCCCGACAGATGGGCCTCAGCAAACTGTTTGTGCTGACGACCCGCAGCATTCACTGGTTCCAGGAACGCGGGTTTATGCCTGTGGAAGTGGATTTACTGCCGGAAAGTAAAAAAGAGATGTACAACTATCAGCGAAAATCGAAAGTACTGATGGCCGATCTCTCCTGATTACCCTTCTAAAAATCGCCGGGCAGCGTTACGTCTTGCCCGGCATTATTCTGCTTATCCCAACTGCGCGAATAGCGCTGCCAGCCCGCTACGTCGTTCGGTTCTGACGGTGATTGCCTGCGCCAGCAGTGCCGGGTCGGCGTACAGTGAGAGCTGCTGTTTGGCACGCGTGATCGCCGTATATACCAGCTCTCGCGTCACCAGCGGCACGCTTTGCGACGGTAAAATCAGCGCCGCATGATTGAATTCCGAGCCCTGTGATTTATGCACCGTCATGGCCCACGCGGTGTCGTGCTCCGGCAAACGGCTCGGCTGCACGGATTTAATGCTGCCATCCGGCATCGGGAACCACACGCGTAGCCCGGTTCCCCGGTCGAGCGCAATGCCTAAATCCCCATTGAACAGCCCCAGCGCGCTGTCGTTGCGGGCAATCATCACCGGACGCCCCTCATACCACCGAGAGTGCCGCGACGGAAGGATACGCCGTTTACGGGCCAGCGTTTGTTCGAGCTGTTCATTCACTCCGCTCACGCCATATGGCCCTTCACGGAGCGCACAGAGCACTTGATACTGCGAAAAGGCAGCCAGGATATCAGCTGGCTCCGCGCGCGCTTTCAGCAGCGCCAGGTAATCTGCATAACCTGTTACGGCCTCTTCCAGCATGGATTCGTACTCCGCCGTGGTGCGCAGCGGTTTTAAGGCGATATCAGAAAAGTCTTGTGCAAAGACCTGCTTCATCGCTTTCGCATCGCCGTTGTTCACCGCGCGCGCCAGTTGGCCAATGCCGGAATCACTGCCGAAACGGTAGCTTTTTTGCAACAGACACAGGCTGTCACGCAACGCACCCGCCTCAGAGCCTTCGCCTGCGGGTACAGGGGTACCGGTCAGTCGACTCAGCTCCTGCGCGCGCGTCGGCGTATAACCGGCGTTCACCCAGGCACAGATATCACCCAGCACCGCGCCCGCTTCCACCGACGCCAGCTGGTCACGGTCGCCAAGAAAAATCACCCGGGCGTGCGCCGGGAGGGCCGCAATCAGCCGCGCCATCATTGGCAGGTCAATCATCGACGCTTCATCCACCACCAGCACGTCCAGATGCAGCGGGTTACCCTCGTGATAGCGCAGCCGCTGGCTGCCCGGCTGCGCGCCTAACAGACGATGCAGCGTGCCCGCTTCCGCAGGCAGTAGTTTTTTCTGCTCATCGGTTAACGACAGCTGACGCAGGGCAGAACCCAACGATTCCGTCAGGCGCGCGGCGGCTTTACCGGTTGGCGCGGCCAGGCGGATACGGCATTTCGGCTGGGTATTTGTCTGGATCAGAGCCGCCAGCAGTTTCGCCACGGTGGTGGTTTTCCCGGTGCCGGGGCCGCCAGAGATCACCGAGATCCGGCGGGTCAGCGCCACAGCCGCAGCGACTTTCTGCCAGTCGACCTCATCCGTTGGGGGAAACAGCGCCGCGAGCGTGGTGGTCAGCAGCGCATCATCTCCGGACGCTTCCAGTTCGCTCTGGCTGAAAAAGCGGGCAATCGTGAGTTCATTGCGCCACAGGCGATTGAGATACAAACGGTCGCCGCACAGCACCAACGGCGTCGCTTGCGTACCATCGCTTACGGCCGGAGAGGCCAGCAGCTGTGCTTCAATGTCATTCACGGGACCGGCCAGGGCAAATAACTGCTGCCAGAGCGCCTGTGCTCGCCCGGTGGTCTGTTCATCAGCATGGAAACGCGAAAGCGGCAGGCATACGTGACCGTCTCCGGCATCACGACTGAGCAACGCCGCCGCCAGCATCACGCCCGCCGTGTCGTGCTCAGCCACCATCAGCGCAAACTGTACGTCCAAATGGCGCAGTAGTTTTTGCTGGGCCGCTTCCATCAACCAGGCTTCCATGGTCATCACATCACCTCCTGTGCATCACCCGCAAACAGCGCATCCAGACCGTCGATCAGCGCGCGAACGGGCCGGGTCGTAAAGATCCCCTGCCCGCCGTCGCCGCCGTCCACGCCGCGCAGGAACAGATAAATCACGCCGCCGAAGTGAGCATCAAAATCATAATCCGACAGCCGGTGGCGCAGATAACGGTGCAGCGCGAGGCTGTAAAGCTGATATTGCAGGTCGTAGCGATGCGACTGCATCGCCTGCGCCATCGCGGCCTGGGTGTAAGCCTCGCTGTTTTCGCCGAGCCAGTTGGATTTGTAGTCGAGCAGGTAATAACGTCCATCATGACGGAACACCAGGTCGATAAAACCTTTCAGCATGCCACTCACCTGTCGGAAGTCGAGCGGCGGGCAACCCGCGGAAAGCGGGTCATGCTGACGGATTAACGCATCCAGCTCCTGCGGCTGTAGCAGTTGTTCAATCGGCAGATAGAATTCCATCTCGACCTGCTTATTTTTGGCCGTGAGCTGGTTCAGAGAAATGCCCGCGCCGGAGAGCGGCGTTTGCAGCACAGTGGTCAGCCACTGCGTTAATACCGGCGCCCATTTGGCCTCAAAGCCATTGCGTTCAAGCTGTTCCTGCATCCACGGTTCATCGACCGGCTGCGTAAAATCGATTTCTTCAAACAGGCTATGCAGGAAGGTGCCCGGCGATGCTCCGCGCGGGAAGTGATGTGGCGTCAGTTCCGGCTCGCCAGAAACGTCAGCCACGCCCGCGGCGTCGATGTCCAGACGCGGCAGCAGATCCTGCGCCACGCTGTGCCCTCGCTGTTGAAGCCCGGAATAGCTGGTGACTCGCCAGTCGTCGATGATGCGTCGCTGCATCTCTCTGGCGCGCAGCTCCGGCATTTCAGGCGCAATCGCCTGCCAGCGTCCCCCTTCCGGGAGCGTCGGGATATGCAGGGCAATGTGTTCGTTACAGAGTTCACGCAGACAGTTTTCAAGGCCCGCAGCGTCTTTGGCTTCGCCTTTTTGAACCAGGCGGCCCAGCGCACTTTGGTGCAATTCAGTGTCGGTGGCTTTATCGCTGCGACGCGGGCTGAGCGGCGCAATGCCTAAACTACAATGCCAAATCGCACGCGTCAGCGCCACGTACAGCAGGCGTAAATCCTCTGCCAGACGCTCGGCCTCGGCGAGTTCCAGGCTTTCCTCGCCGTTGTGCAAATCGAGCACCGCCGCAAAGGAAGTCCGGTCGTGGTAAAACGCCTGATCCTGTTTACGATAGCGGGCGATAAACGGCAGCCAGACCAGCGAATACTCCAGCCCTTTCGATTTATGCACCGTGACGATTTGCACCAGGTGTTTGTCGCTTTCAAGGCGCATTTGCTGGCTCGACGATCCGCTGTCCGGGCCGCCAATCTGCTGTCCCAACCAGCGCATCAGTGCATGTTCACTTTCGAGTTGCCCGGCGGCTTCCTGCAACAACTCGCTTAGATGCAGAATATCGGTCAGACGGCGTTCACCGCCGTGTGTCGCCAGTAAATTTTCCGCGATATTACGCGCCGCCATCAGCGCACGCAGCATTGCCATCACGCCCCGCTTTTGCCAGAGCTGGCGATACTCACTGAACTCTTCCACCAGCGCATCCCAGGCAAGCTCATCTAAATTCAGGCGCTCGATGTCCTGTGCATTCAGACCAAACAGCGAGCTGGCGAGCGCGGTGCGCAGGCTGCTTTCCCTTTCCGGGGCCAGCACTGCCTGCAATAGCCACAACAGTTCCTGGGCTTCCGGCGTTTCAAACACGCTGTCGCGGTTAGATAAATATACCGACGGAATGCCCAGCGCATTCAGCGCATCACGCACCAGCGCCGCTTCCTGTCGGTTACGCACCAGGACGGTAATGTCTGAAGCCTGAACCGGACGCGACGTTTCACCGCGCCACAGCAGCGCATCACCACGCTGACCGGCGCTCAGCCAGTCACGAATTTGCCCGGCGCACATCTGCGCCATGAACGCCTGATAATCCCCGGCGCTGACGTTGTTGCCGGGCATCAACCAGAAGCTCATTGCGGGCTGGTCTTCCCCATTCATCTCAAAGCGCAGCCCCTGATTTTTGGGCGCTGGCTTCACCGGTAAAAAGGGTATATCGCGGAACATGAAAGGATTATCAGTCAGGCCAAAAAGACGGTTGACGCTTTCTACCACGCCCGGAGCCGAACGCCAGTTGGTGTCGAGGGTATAATGGGCAGCCACATCGCCGCGCGCGCGCATGTAGGTAAAAATATCCGCGCCGCGAAACGCGTAAATAGCCTGTTTAGGATCGCCAATCAGCAGCAGCGCAGTATCGGGTTGCTGCCGCCAGATCCGACGAAAAATGCGGTACTGCTGCGGATCGGTATCCTGGAATTCATCGATCATCGCCACCGGGAAACGCTGACGAATAGCGGCCGCCAACGCGTCACCGCTTTCACCCTGCAACGCATCGTCCAGACGGCTCAGCATGTCGTCAAAGCCCAGCTCGCCTCGACGCTGTTTCTCCCGCGCCACGGCTTCACGTATTTCAACCATCGCCCGGGAGATGACCAAATCATTGAGCGACGGCGGTGCCGCCAGCAGCGTTTCGATGGTGTCGAACAGCGGATGCAGCGGCGGGTTTCCGCCCGCTTTAGTGCGTGAAATCAGGAACGATTGAGCAAATTTTTCCAGCGAATCGGGTAGCTGATAGCCGGTATTTTCCGTCTCGGCCCACGCGCTAATCTTCTCTATCCATTTACCCTGATTACCGCGGTTGAACTTGCTTCTGTTGATATCGGAGCTTTCGATAATATCGGCGACTTCCCCGACCGCCGCCTGCCATTGCGCTTTCAGGGCACTCAGCTGCGCCACAATCTGCTGATGGCGGGCAATAAGCGTTTCATCCGATGGCGGGGTTTTGAGCTGCGGGGCTTCGCCCTGAAGATAGCGATCGATGGATTTCAGCAGATCCTGCGGCCCTTTCCAGCTGGCATGAATGGCCTCGGCCACCTCACGCGGAAGCGGGTAACAGTGGCGCCGCCAGAAATCGGCACAGGCCTGGAAGCGCAAGCGAGACTCATCTTCAATCAGTTGCTGTTCGAACAGCATGCCCGACTCAAACGCGTTGAGGCTCAACATTCGCTGACAGAAACCGTGAATGGTAAACACCGCCGCTTCATCCATCTGCCGTTCGGCCAGCAACAGCACATCTGCCGCCTGTTGAGTGTCAGCAATTTCGGCTAGCAGGCTGGCATAAAGCGGGTTATCGGTGTGGTTACGCAGACAAGCAATGCGCAGTTCGTGGATGTTGCTGCGAATACGGCCACGCAGTTCTTCGGTGGCGGCTTCGGTGAAGGTCACCACCAGCAACTCTTCGACATCGACCGCGCGGACAAAAGCGGCTTCGCCGCCCAGTCCAAGCAACAGCCGCAGATAGAGTGCGGCAATGGTGTAGGTTTTTCCGGTGCCCGCTGAGGCTTCAATCAGGCGCTCACCGATTAACGGCAAGCGCAGGGGATTTAGGGACTCGGCGGTCTCGGTCATTCGTTCTCTCTCATCAACGGCATGGATTGCTGCAACGCGCTAACGCTCTTCCAGACCTTCCAGCCTTTCGGGTGAACAAATTCTGTTTTCCCGTTCTGGCTACCGGAGACCTGAGAAAGAAGTGCCATGCCCTGCGGCTCCACCACCGTCTGATGGAAGAAGTCAGCAAGTTTTTGCGGCGTCAGCAGTTTTATCTGAGCCACTACTTTATCACGTGAATCAAAACTCATATTGCCGCGATCAAAATCTTTGCTGAGCTTTGAAGCCTCTTCACCCAATGTTTGCGGCGGCTGCTGCATTTGGGCAATCACCGACTGCTGGATTTGCGCAAACTCTTCTGGCTTCATGGCTCGCAGCTTCACTTCGGCAGTCGGGAAGAAGGCTTTGAAACGCTCCCACAGGAAGCCAGGCTGTTTGTCGCTGCTCTGCAACAGGAAACCGACGCCCCATTGACGGCCGATGTTCATCGGGAAAGCAAACACCGCGTAGCCTAACTGCTCTTCCGTCCGCAGTTGGTTGTAGAACCATGGCTGGATAATTTGCCCCAGCATAGCACTGGCGGCAGAGCTGCTGAACTCATCAGCTTTTGGTGGCGCGAACACCGCAGCAAGCGCGGAATCACTGGTACTACCCGCTTTCTCAAAGATGGCGTTCTGCTGTTTCTCTACCACGATATCTTTGTTACGACACCACTCAGCGCCGTGTGCGTTGAGCTGTTTTTGCGCCTCGCGGGCAAGCGAAACAGATTTATCGGCCGTCATGTTACCGACGATAAGAAACTCAGGGCGTGCGCCTGCTTTCAGCGCATCACGCCAGCTCAGAACGTCCTTCAGCGTGATCGACGGCAGTAAACTACGGCGCTCTTCGCGCTGGAAGTAAGGCACCTGAGACAGCATCTGCACCGGCATTATCGCCTGATCGAAGGCTTTGCCTTTCTCGGCGGAATCCAGCATCTGCGCGTACCAGGACTTAGCCTGTTCCAGCTGTTCCTCGGTTGGCTGATAGCTGAAATAGCCCTGTAACAGGGCATCAAACAGCTGCGGTAAACGCTGGGTATAACCGTTGGCGTTGACCATCAGGCCATTATTGGCACCAGTCGAGAAGCTAATTCCGCCCACTGCGGCCTGGTTACTGAGCTGGTCAAGCTCGATACCAGCCAGATAATCATTCAGCGCGAAAATAACCTGATTACGGGCGGTTTCCATGGCGTTCGGGTTACGCAGCACCAGGGTCACGTCGGCTTTCGGCTCGCTGGCAAAATAGCGGCTCGGGGTGTACACCACCCGCAGCTGCGGCTCATCGACAATCAGCTGTGGCTTATCGGCGACTTTCTCAGGCTTAATCAGCGTGAAGTCGTCCGGGATATACGGGTTGAGCGTCGGTAACTGCAACGCGATTTTGGCGGATTCCTGCTGCCATTTGCTGAAGGTCTGCATGCTAATTTTATCGACCTGATACGGCGCATCGACAAAGTAGGCGGTTTTGTTGTGCGGCTCGTTCGGGCTGATATACCAGATGCGCGCGTTTTGCGGCGTCATCATCGTCAGACGATCCTGGATAGCTTTTGCGTCGTACTGGTCAGCAATATTCACCGCATCAAGCGTGTGCTCGACCGGCACGCGGATCATCGTGTCAGCCAGCCATTCGACATAATCCATATCGCGATTGATCGACGGATAGCGGAAATCGAGATCCAGCACGTGGGCCAGTTCATCAAAGTAATGCTTATCCACGCCTTTCTCACGCAGCAGATTGAGGTAACTGAAAATGGCGGCGACAACCTGATCGCGATGGGCCAGGCCTTTATCGGTCAGGGTAACTGAAATTGCCAGCACGCCGCTGTTACCATTGACCACCGGATCAGAATCGGCGCGAATGCCCTCTGCCAGCCCCTGCTTTTGCAGCCAGTCGGACAGCGTTCCCGGGCTACGATTCCCCATCAGATAGGTGATGAGCTCATCGGTTTTACTGCGGAACTGGGCAGTATTGTTATCAATACGAAACTCAACGCGCAGCACTTTACGAGGCACCGCTGGCGTGTAGTGAATGATGATGCCTTTCTGCGCATCGGTCACCACCGGAACGGTAATCTCCGGACGGGTGATGTTTTTGTTTGGTACGCGGCCCCAGGTTTCTGCGGCCATTTTTTCCAGTTCTGGCAACGGCTTATTGCTGTAGATAACCGCTTTCATCAGGTTGGCGGAGTAGTATTTATCGCGGAACGCCAGCAGCGCATCAAGTACCGGGCTGCCGGGCTTGTCGCTCAGTGTTTCAAGGTTACCGCCGGAGAAACGAGCTCCTGGGTGCGCCGGGTTAATGGTTTCGGCGCTCACCTGAGCCATACGCATACCGTCACGGCTGCGGGCCATGGTCAGCTCTGAGTTAACAGCGTTGCGTTCTCTGTCGGCGTATTTCTTATCAAGAAGCGGTTCGGCAATGGCATCTGCCAGGCGATCAACCGCACCTTCCAGCGCATCGTTTTCTACTTCGAGATAAAACGCAGTGCGATAAGGTGCCGTGCTGGCATTGTGGCTGCCGCCGTGCATTTTGAGATATTCAGCGAGGCTATCCGGCTGCGGGTATTTTTTGGATCCCATCAGCGTCATATGTTCGAGGAAATGAGCCAGCCCCGGATGGGAATCCGGATCCTCCAGCGAGCCAATTGGCACCACCAGCGCAGACAGCGACTTCACCGCCTGCGGGTCGGAAACCAATAGCACAACCATCCCGTTATCAAGCTTAATCGCCTGATACTGGCGGGGGTCTTTCTCACTTTTGCGGATGGTTTCCTTTATCGGTTGCCATCCATTGTCGGCCTGACTCATGGGTGCCCAAAGGGCGAACAAAACGATAAATACGACATTCAACCAAGTGCTGCGGGGCATTCACGGACCTCATCATTAACAAACTTCTGTGCTGCTCTGAATGGCAGCCTCACTTGTAAACATCAGTCCGTGACAAGTTGCGCATGATAATGGAATCCCGATACCTGCGCAATTTTTATACAGCGACTATGACTGATGGAAACGAAAAACAGGCTGCAGGTAACGTTCTGCCTGCGTGATAATCGCTTCAACACTTTCAGGTTCAAGGGTTCGCCACAGGCGCTGGTACCAGACATCGGCCCCTTCACCGCGAATCACCATATTGCCTTCCCAGGCTTGCATGAACTTACTGCGCGCTTTCTGTTGTATTTCTTCATCCCATAAAATGACATTATTTTCGCTGTCATAACAGGCTTTCAACCATGCCCCCCCACTTTCAGGGAGGAACAGCAGTGGCTGAGACAGACCTTCACGATAACCCGCCACCAGCTCAGATAAATATTTCATTGCCTCCTGCGCGGCCAGCGGTGGAAAGCGCCACTCACCTTCTTTACGCAGTAAAAGGCGGCTTTCACCGTCTCCGCCACTGGCGCAGTAGACAAGATGCTCCAGCCAAAGTTGCATCCCCTGTGAGACGTTCTGCAAAGACGGACGCCAGCGCAGCAGGCCGTCTGACTGTACCTGCGGCAGCCAGCCAGTGATATTGACCTCGTCACATTGCAGGTCAATTTCCAGACTTTTCCCGGGTTTTCGCTGGACGCTTACCCGGTCGGCCAGGGCCTGCATCTCCTGACGTTGGTCATCCCAGGCAATTTCGCCAAACGCGCCGTATGGCAGCTCGCCCCCGGCACGAAAACGACGGAACATCAGGCTGGCGTCCTGCTCTTCCACTAGCGTATTTACCAGTTGCTGATTCAGCTGATAACGTGACAGACCTTCGAGAGTGAACGGCTCCGTTTCAGGAATTTCGTTCTCTTCAATGCGGAAATTCACCTGTAGGCGCATCTGGAAAAAAGCCCTGACAGGGTGCAGCCAGAAACGCTGCAGCTGTTCGAAAGGCAGCGTCTCAATCACCACTGGCGGTAAAGGCTGGATAAATTCGCTGTGCGCTTCACCTTCCAGGCTCGCCGCTTTTAGCCATTCGCGGGCGTAGCTTTGCTTCTCGCCCGGCATGAAGTTGACGGCATCAAACGGCATTCGACTGTGCTGATGGAGAATATGCGTTTTCACCCGCTGCTCACTTTCATCACAGTTGAGCATTTCGTCGCCCTGCAGGCAGTGGCTCTGTCCGATGTAATCGACCAGCTCCTGCACCAGCACTGACGGATAGCGCTCACTGTTATCCTGAATAGACCGGCCTATATAGCTGATATACAGCTTTTGCTCGGCGGACATCAGCGCTTCCAGGAACAGATAGCGGTCATCATCCCGGCGACTACGATCGCCCCGTACCGGTTTCTGACTCATCAAATCAAAGCCCAGTGGCGCAAGTGCGCGTGGATAAATGCCGTCGTTCATGCCCAGCAGGCAAACCACCTTGAAGGGAATAGAACGCATTGGCATCAGGGTACAGATGTTCACCGGGCCTGCGAGGAAACGCTGGCTGATACGCTCCTGATCGAGGCGCTGCGCCAGCTCGTCACGTAGCAGCGACAGCGGCACAGTTTCACCGTAGTGGGATTCCAGTCCCTGCTCGATAATGCCCTGCCACTGCTGTTCAATTAGCGCCAGCGCCGCTTCGGTATCCGGATCCGGCAGGAAGAAGTCATTGAGCATTTCACGGCAGACAGGCAGCCAGTCGGAGAGCGCCCGCTCTTGCGTCAGGCGCAGGCGCCACTGGTTCAGTTTCATCAGCAACGACGCCAGATGGCCAACCAGTTCGGCGATTAATCCACTGGACTCATCGTACGGCAAAATTGCCTGCCACTCGCCCTGACTGCTTTCCATGGCGTAGCCGAGCAGCATGCGCGTCAGGCCAAAGCGCCAGGTGTGCTGGCCCGTCGGAGGCAAATCCCATTCACGAACGTTATCGTCGTCCATGCCCCAGCGAACGCCAGACTCGTTTACCCACAGTCTCAGGTAACGCAGCCCCTCTTCATCGATATTAAAGCGAGCCGCCAGGACAGGCACATCCAGCAGGGCGAGAATATCTTCACTGACGAATCGGCTGTCTGGCAGCGAGAGTAGTGTAATAAACGCCTGTAGTGCCGGATGGGATTGGCGCGCCCGACGGTCAGAGATGGCCCACGGCACATAACGATCGCCACTGGCGCTGCCGAACACGGCCTGAATAAACGGGCTGTAGCTGTCAATGTCAGAGACCATCACGATGATGTCGCGCGGGGACAACTCTTTATTTTCTTCCAGCATCGCCAGTAGGCGATCGTGCAGCACTTCCACTTCGCGCTGCGGGCTGTGACAGACGTGAATGCTCAGGCTGCGATCGTCTGGATCCAGCGTGCGTTTGCTGTCACTGCGAGCAAATTCTTCCGCAGTACGCCCGGCGACCGCGCTGTTCTGTAACTCCAGAATGTCATATTGCAGATTGTGCAACAGGTTATCCGGCTCAATATCGACGAAGGCATCCAGTTCCTGATAGCGTTCGAGCCCCGCCAGCAGGTAGATGTAATCCCGGCCAAGCTTGCCCCATGAGGCCAGCATCGGGTTACCGATATCCTGTTCGCCATCGGCATTAAACAACGCAGGAGCCTGTTGGCTGTCGCGGAATAAGGGCAGCTCGCGCTGTTCACGGTGATGCCGACGCTGACGAGCCAGAAGCTTCGCCAGAAACGCCGGATCTTTAATGTCTCCCCAGTAATAACGACAGGGGTTGGTGAACAGCACATAAACGTCAACATGCTTGCCCAGAGCCTGAAGTGCCTGCAGATAGACCGGTGGCAGGGCTGAAATCCCGCAGATAAACACCCGGGACGGTATACCCGTCGGAGGCTGTTCGCTGTTTTCCAGCGCGGTAATGAAGCGTTGATACAGGTTGGCACGATGCCAGAGAGGCTGCCCCAACGCGGCGGTGTGTTCCACCAGCGCTTTCCATAATGGTGCCTGCCAAAGCTGCGCCTCATCAATGCCGTCAATGCGCTCGTCGGCTTCCCAGCGAGTTAACCATTCCGGGCGGTAAACCAGATACTGGTCATAGAGATCGGCTACGCGAGAAGCCAGCTGGAACAGCTTACGTTTGTCGCTATCGTCTGACAGATACTGGCGCAACGGCGTGAACGCTTCCTGCTCAAGCATTCCGGGCAGCAGTGTCATCAACTTCCAGCTCATGCTTTGTTTATTAAAGGCACTTTGCTCGGGGATTTCCGGCAATACGCGAACAAACATGTCCCAGATAAAGCTGGCGGGAAGCGGAAAATCAATGTTAGCCGCGATGCCGAAACGCTTTGACAGTGTCATCTGCAGCCATTGGGCCATACCGGTACTTTGCACCAGCACCATTTCAGGTTCGAAGGGGTCGTTAAGCCGGTCCTGCTCAACAATAAACTCCATCAATGCTTCCAGCACATCCAGACGGTTGGAGTGGTAGACCCGTAACATATTCGCTCCTGACGCTCGCGGTTAAGCCATTAACTTTGTGGACAATGAAGGCGAGACATTTGTCCCTGCCTCCCCACGGGGGTGGTGATCGTTACCGTGATGCTGACACATCTTTGGCGGCTTGTCTGCACACGGTTAAGCTGCCAGCCTTCGGGCATCGCGGCGGTATGGAACTGGCTGTGGTTCCATCCTTCGCGCCAAAGTTGTTGATACAAACTCAACTGCGCACCACCGACAGCAAGCTGGCTGTGTAAACCTGATAGCGCCGTAACCACCATCATCATCAACACCACACTCAACAGCACTTCGGGCAGGCTAAAACCCTGCTGTCGATTCAAGGATTCTGGCATTGTGAGGCCTCTTTGCGCGGACAAAAATCACTCCAGCCGTTGCGGTCAACGTGCAGGGAATTGTCGTTAACTGAAGCCGTTTGCCACCGGATTTGCTCCCTGCAACGGGCAATCAACAACGCGGTACCATCAGCGAAAAACCGTAAGCACACTCGCCCGGCGAAACCAGGCAGGGTCTGGCATTGCAAGACCGGCGACAGCGGCCAGGCAAACACGCGCCCCCACTCAAGCAATGACTCCGCTTCCATGCTGTCCTGAATTGCCTGTTTTTCCAGACTTGCCTGCGACAAACGGGCCTGATGCTGAATGCTGATACCTTGCAGCATCAGGCTGCCGAGGATGAGCATCAGTAACACCAGCATGAGTGACGACATCCCTTTTTCCCGGTTCATAGATTGTGCCCCGTTACGCTATGGCTGGCACTCACCTGAACTGTAGGACGGCTCTTCAGATGTGCGGAAAGAGTCACGTCAAACTCAGGCGAAAACCCGCTAATGTTATGTCGCTGAACCTTAAACTCATCGATGACAAGGAAATCGGGATCGGTCATTTTGTCCCACCCTTTAGCGTTGCAATCTGTCGCGCCGCGCAGCGTTTCCAGAGCGCCATTATTCAGCCTGAAACCTGTTACGTCAGAATTTGCCGCAGAGGCATCCTCCCAGACACCGTTGAGATTGCTGTCCCAACGAACCCGCAGGCACTGATTTTCAATAAGCACAGCTTCACCACTACAGGCTCCCCGGCAAAAACCGGCCCGTTGTAGATGCCGGGATACGGTAAACAGGCGCTGCCAGATTTCCTCTTCAAGCACCTGTTGCTGGGTCTGTCGTAGAGTAGCCATTTGCAGTGCAGGTAAGAAACGCGCCGTCGCAAGCAGCAGGATGCTACCAATCGCCATGGCTATCAGGACTTCAACTAACGAAAAACCCTGCTGATTTACTGACATGATTTGTCGCTTCCTCCCTGACATAAACGTACGCGTCCCCAGCCAGAGACAATCAAACTCCAACTTCCTGCACTGCTTTTGAGGGTGATATGCCCGGGCCAGGCGGTGCTTCGCAAACCGTAGAAACCCAGACCAGGCGTCATCTCGCTAAGTGTCACTTCCGGCCAACGTGGGCGTAATACATAAACGCTTTGCGCTGCGCAGCCAGCCCCCTCTTCACTCAGGGCATTCAGGCACCAGCCTTCCTCCGCGCGCTGTAAGCGAGGCAGGCGATCGCGACGATGCCAGCTCGCATCGTTACGCAGCATGACCAGATAATCTCTGACCTGGCCTGCGGTTTGCCATAGACGCTGCTGCTGTTGCCAACGCTGCCAGCCGTACAGCCCTCCACCGCTGAGAATAATCATCAGCGAGAGCGCAACCAGCATTTCAATAAGGGTGTAACCCTGTTCTCGTTTCATGGCCGCAATATGCAGTGGAAGGTTAATCAACGCGAACGGGAATTCCGCGTTTTACGGGCATGGTTCAGGGGAAATTTATCGGGTTGCAGCGGGTTACAGAAAAACAGGAAGAGAGCTTCAGAAAATGAAAACCGGCCACGTGGGCCGGTTGATTTCAGGTGATTTAAATCGCCACAGGCGCTTTAATACCGGGGTGCGGGTCGTAGCCTTCAATCTCGAAATCATCGAACTGATAATCGAAGATAGACGCCGGCTTACGTTTGATAACCAGCTTCGGCAGCGCGCGAGGCTCACGGCTCAGTTGCAGATGCGTCTGGTCCATGTGATTGCTGTACAGGTGCGTGTCGCCCCCGGTCCAGACGAAGTCACCGACTTCGAGGTCACATTGCTGGGCCACCATATGCACCAACAGCGCGTAGCTTGCGATGTTAAACGGCAAGCCGAGGAACACATCGCAAGAACGCTGATACAACTGGCATGACAGCTTGCCGTCTGCCACGTAGAACTGGAAGAACGCGTGGCACGGAGCCAGCGCCATTTTGTCCAGCTCGCCGACGTTCCAGGCTGACACAATGATTCGACGCGAGTCGGGGTCATTTTTCAGCTGTTCGATGACCGTGGTGATTTGGTCAATATGGCGGCCATCTGGCGTTGGCCATGCTCGCCATTGCTTACCGTATACCGGGCCCAGGTTGCCCTGATCGTCTGCCCATTCATCCCAGATGGAGACATTGTTTTCATGCAGATACGCAACGTTAGTGTCACCTTTCAGGAACCACAACAGCTCATGGATGATGGAGCGTAAATGACAGCGCTTGGTCGTCACCAGCGGGAAACCATCCTGCAAGTTGAAGCGCATCTGGTGGCCGAAAATTGATAGCGTGCCGGTACCGGTACGGTCATTTTTTGGGGTGCCCTCGTCGAGCACCTTCTGCATCAGTTCAAGATACTGTTTCATGCTTCCTCAGGAGACTTGTTGCTGTGGGCGATGACGATACGCCCAAACCATCATAATGATACCTGCCAGAACCATCGGAATGGAGAGGATCTGCCCCATGCTGATGTACTGCACCCACTCACCGGTGAACTGCGCATCCGGCTGGCGGAAGAATTCGACGATGATGCGGAACAGACCGTAGCCAATCAGGAACAGGCCTGAAACAGAGCCCGTCGGGCGTGGCTTGCGGATAAACAGGTTGAGGATGATAAACAGCACCACGCCTTCCAGCGCCAGTTCGTAAAGCTGCGATGCATGACGCGGCAGCACGCCGTACTGATCGAACAGAGACTGCCATTCAGGATGCGACGGCAGTAACGCCAGGTCTTCCGCACGGGAGCCCGGGAACAGCATGGTGTAATGGAAGGAAGGGTCAACGCGGCCCCACAATTCACCGTTGATGAAGTTGCCCAGACGACCAGCGCCGAGACCAAACGGGATCAATGGTGCAATAAAGTCAGCAACCTGGAAGAAGGTGCGTTTCGTGCGCCTGGCAAAGACAATCATGACGACGATAACGCCAATCAGGCCGCCATGGAACGACATGCCGCCATCCCAGACACGGAACAGATACAGTGGATCGCTGAGGAACACCGGCATGTTGTAGAACAGGACATAGCCGATACGCCCGCCGAGGAATACCCCGAGGAATCCGGCGTACAGCAGGTTTTCAACTTCGTTCTTCGTCCAGCCGCTGCCCGGTCGGTTCGCCCTGCGAGACGCCAACCACATTGCGAAGATAAAGCCGACGAGATACATCAGTCCGTACCAGTGAAGCGCAACCGGTCCAATGGAAAAAATCACCGGATCAAATTCCGGGAAATGCAGATAACCACTATTCATCTGTCACCACAAGTGCTTGTTATTCCGCCGAAAGTGGTCAGCGGTAGAGACGTGCAGCCTGAAGACTGCCCCAAAGGTGCGAATGATAGCACAAGGCAGTCGGCTGGGAGGCGCTGAAAGATGTAAAAGATATGTATAAACACGGGGCCAGCAGGCAGAGGCGCCGCCGGGAACTGACGTTTATCTGCCGCCGCGAATCAAGCCGCCAAGGCCCCGGCGTTCCATGAATGCCGCCACTTGATGGCGCACTTCAGTCGCAAGTTGCGCATCCAGGCTGCGCTGTGCCAGGTTTTTCGCATCTTCCAGCTCGATGTGACGCAGCAAGTATTTCACGCGAGCCACCGAGCGTCCGTTCATCGACAGATGGCGGAAACCCAGGCCAATCAGGATAGTCACGCACATCGGGTCACCCGCCATTTCGCCGCATACGCGCAAGTCGATGTCGAGGCGCTCGGCGTCCTGAGCAATCATCGACAGTGCGCGAAGCAGCGCCGGGTGCAGGCTATCGTACATGCTGGCTACACGGGTATTGTTCCTGTCGACCGCCAGTAAATATTGCGTCAGATCGTTGGTTCCCACGGAGATGAAATCAACGCGGCGAGTCAGATGCGGCAACATGAATACCATTGATGGCACTTCCAGCATCACGCCGATCCGCGGTTTCGGGATCTCGTAGCCGATCATCTCTTCCACTTCGCGTCCAGCACGTTCAATCAGGCGTTTTGCCTCATCGACCTCATCAATACTGGTGACCATCGGCAGCAAAATGCTGAGATTACCCGTCGCAGCATTGGCACGCAGCATCGCGCGAACCTGAACCAGGAAGATCTCCGGCTGATCGAGCGTGATGCGGATCCCGCGCCAACCGAGACATGGGTTTTCTTCGCTGATGGGCATGTACGGCAGTTGTTTGTCGGCCCCGACGTCCAGCGTTCGCAGTGTCACCGGTTTGTCGTTGAACATTTGCAACATGCCCTGATACTGGGCCACCTGCTCTTCTTCTGACGGGAAACCGCTTTGCAGCATGAACGGGATTTCAGTGCGATAGAGCCCGATGCCATCGATGCGGCTACCAAGCTTTTCTTCGTGCTCTGGGCTTAAACCGGCATTCAGCATTACTTTCACGCGTTCGCCGCTTTTCAGCTGCGCCGGACGATCAACGTCATCTTCCGCGATTCGGCTGAGTTCATTTTCTTCGGTCACCAGCCGTTGGTATTCCTGCAGGAGTACCGGCTCGGGATCGACCAGCAATTCACCGCGATAGCCATCGACCACCAGCATTCGGCCATGCAGCACCGAAGGCTGAATATCGGCGCCCATCACCGTCGGGATACCCAACGCGCGCACCATAATGGCGGCATGAGAGTTCGCTGCGCCGTCGCGCACCACGACGCCCGTCAGTCTGTCCTGCGGCACTTCGGCAAGCGTGGTCGCCGAAAGCTCATCAGCCACCAGCACGAAGCGCTCCGGCCAGGCGTTTGGGCCCTGCACAGAGTCATCGAGATGGAAAAGCAGACGTTGGCCCAGCGCCCGGAGATCGCCCGCACGCTCTTTAAGATAACCATCACTCAGGGCCGCGAACTGCGCAGCAAATTTTTCGATGATGGTTTTGACCGCCCATTCTGCCACCGAGCCTTTGTCCACTTCAGCGAACAGCTCTTTGCGCAGTCGCGCGTCTGATAACAGGTGTGAATAGAGATCAAAGATAGCCGCGGTTTCTTTCTGGGCTCCGGCCGCAAAACGCTTGCTGTAACGACGAAATTCTCCAGCCGCCTCTTCCAACGCACCGGTCAGACGTTCGCGCTCAAGCGCAGTGTCCAGCGTTGAGGCTTCGTACACCTGCTCCATCAACGGCAGTGTAGAATCCATCCAGCCCTGAGCAATCGCCACCCCGGATGCAGCCGCCAGTGCGCGAATGCGCGTTTGACGGTACTGACCAAACAGCGCCGTAAGCTGAGACTGAGAGAGGATCGCCGCCATTTGAGTGGCAAGCGTGACGAGGAAGGATTCTTCACTTTCGTCGAACTGACGCAGTTCGCGCTGCTGAACCACCAGCACGCCAAGCAGTTGGCGACGCTGGATGATCGGCACGCCAAGAAATGCGCGGTACTTTTCTTCCTTTACGGAAGGAATATATTTGAAGCTCGGATGCTTTTGCGCATCCGCGAGGTTAATGGGCTCCGCGAGGCGTCCCACCAGGCCAACGACACCTTCATCAAAGGCGAGTGTAATCGTTCGGCCGCGTGGCTTTTTCAGCCCGCGAGTGGCCATCAGGTAATAGCAACGCCTGTCATGGTCAGCGAGATAAACCGAACACACTTCGGTTTCCATTGCCTGACAGATATCCGTTACCAGAATATCGAGCGCCTCGTTCACACGGGGCGCACTGGCCACTTTCTCGACTATTTCTCGCAACCGGGTGAGCATAATGTGCGTGGCTTAACCTCTTTTACGTCGATAAGCAGGGGCGGTGTTCTGCGGTTTTGGGGTACTTTCCGTCAGCGCCAGCACAACGCCTGCAAACTCCTTCATCACCCGACGGTAGACATCACGTTTAAACGACACCACCTGACGCACCGGGTACCAGTAACTTACCCAGCGCCAACCATCGAATTCCGGGGTACTGCTGGTTTGCATGTTGATATCGGCATCGTTGCCTATCAACTGCAGGAGAAACCACTTTTGTTTCTGGCCGATACAAACCGGCTTTGTGTCCCAACGCACCAAACGTTTCGGTAACTTGTAACGCAACCAGTTCCGGGTAGAAGCCAGGATCCGCACATCTTTACGGCTTAACCCCACTTCTTCGAACAATTCCCGATACATCGCCTGCTCAGCGGACTCGCCTGGGTTTATCCCTCCTTGAGGGAATTGCCAGGAGTGTTGACCGTAACGCCTGGCCCACATTACCTGGCCCAGGCGGTTGCAGATTACAATTCCAACATTTGGGCGGTAGCCATCGTCATCAATCACCGGACTACCTCTAAAAACAATTTTCAATGTGAATGATTGTTTCACACTCGCTGGAAACGGTAAACCACTCTCTTGCGGCGATAACACCGGATAACAATTGAATAACTCACAGCTATCATCAAAGTTATAAACAGATAGGACCGTCACGGGACCATTTTATTCACTTTTTCTGTGGATAGAGTTGTGAAGAAGTCGCGAGTTACCATGGGAAAACCTTGATTCGTCTTAAAAACACCATTTTTTATCATTAAAATAAAATGATGTTATTCATCTATTTAGAATAGTTCCTTTTCATTAAATATGCCATAACGTGACGATCATCACATAGGTGATCCTTGCACTGATGAAAGATCGAACAACGTCGTTTTTATCCACAGATTGTGCCACTAACTTAAACACTTTTTGTCTGAAAATTGGATTTTCATCGCACGTCAAGCCTGTAAATGGAAACAGTAGTGAGGGTTTTCCCCAGTTATCCCACTTTTCTGTGGATAACAGGGTGTAAGATCCTGTTCATTGTCAGTGACCAGAATGGGAAAACATTTTGCAGCGCAAAAAATGTTGGCTTTTTTCAATTAAAAAACGCTATTAAATCATCATATTGGCGTAGTTATTCAGAAACGGGTAAACTCTTTCCACAATGGGGATAAACCCCGCTCACTTTTCAACCAAAGGCGTGCCGTTATGTCCCTACTGTCTCCCCTGCGTCAATCCCCTCAGTCTGAAGCCGAGCTTTTAGCTCAGGCGCAGCAGCTGGCGGGTTATACGCTGGGTGAATTGGCGGCGATGGCAAACCTGCCCATTCCGCCCGATTTAAAGCGGGATAAAGGCTGGATTGGTGTGCTGCTTGAAATTTGGCTGGGTGCCAGCGCAGGGAGTAAACCCGAGCAGGATTTCGCCGCGCTGGGCGTCGAGCTGAAAACGATCCCCGTCGACCGCAACGGCCGTCCGCTGGAAACCACGTTTGTCTGCGTCGCCCCGCTGACCGGCAACAGCGGTGTCACCTGGGAAACTAGCCATGTCCGGCATAAACTCAAGCGCGTGCTGTGGATCCCAGTCGAAGGCGAACGCACTATCCCGCTGGCTGAACGCCACGTCGGTGCGCCATTGCTGTGGAGCCCGAGCGTAGAAGAGGAGCATCAGCTGCGCATGGATTGGGAAGAGCTAATGGATTTGATTGTGCTCGGTCAGGTGGAACGCATTACCGCTCGCCACGGAGAAGTGCTGCAGCTACGTCCGAAAGCAGCCAACAGTAAAGCCTTGACGGAAGCAGTCGGCACACACGGCGAACCTATTCTTACTCTCCCACGTGGTTTTTATCTGAAGAAGCATTTCACCGCCGCCCTTCTGGCCCAGCATTTTCTGCTCTGACATGATTCGTTTGGGGTGAGGCCGTCCGTGGCTTATAATTGCGCTTTTCGTTTTTGGCAGGATTTACAATGTTTGCATGGGTAACCGATCCTAACGCGTGGATGGCGCTTGGGACGCTGACGATCCTTGAGATCGTTCTGGGCATCGATAATATTATTTTTCTCTCTCTGGTAGTAGCTAAACTGCCAACGGCTCAGCGCAATCACGCGCGCCGAATCGGTCTGTTTGCGGCGATGATAATGCGACTGGCGCTGCTGGCGTCAATCGCCTGGGTCGTCAGGCTGACCAATCCGCTGTTTACGCTTTTCGACCACTCGTTCTCAGCCCGCGATCTGATTCTACTGGCTGGCGGCCTGTTCCTTATCTGGAAAGCGAGCAAAGAGATCCACGGATCGATTGAAGGCGAAGAAGAAGGGCTGAAAACCAACGTCCACTCATTCTTCGGTGCTATCGTTCAAATCATGCTGCTCGACATTATCTTCAGCCTTGATTCGGTGATTACAGCGGTGGGTCTGTCCGATCATCTGTTCATTATGATGGCTGCAGTGGTGATTGCCGTGGGCGTGATGATGTTTGCCGCACGTCCGATTGGCGAATTTGTCGACAGGCATCCGTCGGTCAAGATGCTGGCGCTGGCATTCCTTATCCTGGTCGGCTTTACATTAATGCTGGAAAGTTTTTCTATTCATGTACCGAAGGGGTATATCTATTTCGCGATGTTTTTCTCCATTGCCGTGGAGAGCCTCAATTTGCTGCGAAATAAAAAAAATCCGCTTTAAATTCAAGGACAGCCTTCAAAATGAGGGTTGTCCCGCAATCTTTTTAAGATTTTACTGCTTTTTACTTACTCCTTACCGGGTTATATCTAGAATGGTATGAGTTGCGGTCATATAAGGGGTAATAATGATGAAAAAATGGGCAGTTTTGATTTCTGCAGTGGGACTGGCATTTGCCGTTTCCGGTTGCAGCAGTGACTACGTGATGGCAACGAAAGATGGCCGAATGATTCTGACGGATGGAAAACCAGAAGTGGATGACGACACCGGCCTTATCAGTTACGAAGATCAGCAAGGTAACAGCATGCAGATCAACCGTGACGATGTTTCTCAAATCATTAAGCGCTAAAAGAATACAGGTCAGCTCGTCTGGCCTTTTTTGATTTTTTACTTCCGCTTTTTCCTCGCATCTGCCATGTTTATACCCAAAATAATTCGAGTTGCATCACGGCGGCAAGAGAATGAGTCCCGATGAACTTAGTAACCTAAGTGATTCGGGCGATTGAACGTAGCCAACAAAGATGCAGCTTGAAGGATGACGGGTATATATTCTTTTGTCAGGGCGCCTGCTGCGCCCTTCCTGACGTTTTTGATATGACGTTGTTGATATACAAAAAGGAAGACGGCTATGCACTATCACCGTATCCCCCACAGCTCACTGGAAATCAGTACTCTTGGGTTGGGCACTATGACGTTTGGTGAACAGAACAGCGAAGCCGACGCCCATACACAGCTCGATTACGCCGTTGCTCAGGGCATTAACCTGATTGACGTAGCAGAGATGTATCCCGTACCACCGCGCCCGGAAACGCAGGGTCTGACCGAAACCTACGTCGGCAACTGGCTGGCGAAGCACGGCAACCGTGAAAAAATAGTGCTGGCTTCAAAAGTCAGCGGCCCAACGCGCAATAACGACAGCGGTATTCGCCCGAACCAGGCGCTCGATCGCAAAAATATTCGCGATGCGCTGCATAACAGCCTGACTCGTCTGCAAACCGACTATCTCGACCTGTATCAGGTGCACTGGCCTCAGCGTGCGACCAACTGCTTCGGTAAGCTTGGCTACGAGTGGACGGAGTCACAGCCCGTTATCACCCTGCTGGAAACTCTCGAAGCGCTGACCGAATTCCAGCGTGCGGGAAAAATCCGCTATATCGGCGTCTCTAACGAAACCGCGTTTGGCGTGATGCGCTATCTGCACCTTGCCGATAAACACGACTTGCCGCGTATCGTCACGATTCAGAACCCATATAGCCTGCTGAACCGCAGCTATGAAGTGGCTCTGGCAGAAGTGAGCCAGTATGAAGGGGTGGAGTTGCTGGCGTATTCCTGCCTGGCTTTCGGTACGCTGACAGGAAAATACCTGAACGGTGCGAAACCGGCCGGAGCGCGCAACACGCTGTTCAGCCGCTTTACGCGTTACAGCAGCGAGCAGTCGCAGAAAGCGGTAGCGGCGTATGTGGATATCGCGAAACGTCATAACCTCGATCCGGCTCAGATGGCGTTAGCCTTCGTGCGTCGTCAGCCGTTCGTCGCCAGCACCCTGCTGGGTGCGACCACCATGGAGCAGCTGAAAACCAACGTGGAAAGTCTGCACCTTGAGTTGAGCGAAGAGGTTCTGGCAGAAATTGACGCGGTGCATAAGGTCTATACCTACCCGGCACCGTAAACATTGTGTGGTCTGATACCCTCTCCCATCGGGAGAGGGTTAGAGAGGGAAGCTACACCTTACCTTTCCAGGCCCACAGCACGATAATCGCGACCGCGAACAGCGTACCGAAACCAATCCCAACGCCAATTACCGGAATACCCACCATCACCGCCAGCGAGTAAAGACCGAGCATAATCAGCATCGCGCTGTTTTCCCCGAGGTTTTGCACCGCTATCGCATTCCCCGCGCCGACCGTGTGTTTCCCGCGCTCCTGCAGCAACGCATTCAGCGGCACCACGAAGAAGCCACCGCAGATCCCCAGCAGCAACAGCAGAACGTAGGCCGGTAGCAGCGCGTGCTGTAGCGCAAAAATCACCACCGCAATACCAATCAAAATGCCCGCAGGCATACAGCGCGCCACGGTTTCCAGCGTCACCAGTTTCGCCGCAGCCCCCGCACCGACCACAATCCCGACGGCAACCATCGCATTCAGGTACGTCGGCGTCGCGTTGTCGGTTATCCCCAGCGCAGCCGGCACCCACAGCACCAACAGGAAACGCAGCGTGACGCCCGCGCCCCAGAACAAGCTGGTGCCCACCAGCGAAAAACGGGTTTCAGGGCTGTGCCACAGCGTTTTACAGGCCGAGAAGAAACTGCGGGTCATGGCATTGAAACGCCAGGACTGCCCGCTTCTCGCCGCAGGTAAACGAGTGATGAACAGGTTGGCGACAACCGCTCCAGCGTAAACCAGCGCACATACGCCCAGCGCCGCCAGCACGTGCCAGTCGGCCAGCACGCCACCCGCGACTGAGCCCAGCAAAATCGCGGCGATGGTCGAAGATTCCATCATCCCGTTAGCTTTAACCAGTTTGTCACCGGTGGTTAGCTCGCCAAGAATGCCATATTTCGCTGGTGAATAGGCTGCCGCGCCCACGCCCACCAGCGTGTACCCGATAAACGGGTTTACACCCACGCAGATAGACGCCGCGCCGATCAATTTCATACCGTTGGCGACCATCATCACCCGACCTTTCGGGAAGCTGTCGGCAAACTGCCCGACAAATGGCGCGAAAAGAATGTAAGCGCCCACAAACACCATTTGCAGAACCGGCTGGCTCCAGTCCGGGTAGAATTGCTCCTTCATCAGCGCCAGGGTGGCGAATAGCAGCGCATTATCGCCAAAGGCAGACAGAAACTGGGCGCAGAGCACCGCCATCATCCCTTTCGAGCGTAGTGAAGTGTTAGTGTGCACTGACTCACTCATTCGGTTTTTCCACCTGATCAACCTGCTCTTTAAGGGCGACAAAATCGGGTTTGCCGCTGCCGAGAAGCGGTAACTGTTTAAGACAGCGGATATCACGCGGCACCGCAAGTTCCGGTATTCCGCTGGCCCGTGCCTGCTGCTGCAGTTTGTCACGCGTCAGTTCTGTGTCGGTAGTAAACAGCACCAGCGCTTCACCTTTGCTCGCATCCTGCTTTATCACCGTGGCGTGAAGCTTGTCTGGCGATACCGACAGCGCGAGCTGCTCGACCATTTCCAGCGATACCATTTCTCCGGCGATTTTCGCGAAGCGTTTGGCACGACCCTGAATTTTCACGTAGCCCTGCTCGTCAAACAGCACGATATCGCCGGTGTCGTACCAGCCATTTTCCAGCTCGCCAAGATGATTTTCCGCCGTCGGCTGTTCCAGTACACCGGGGTTTTCCACTCGCAGATAGCCGTTCATGATGTTCGGGCCTTTCAACTGCAAACGCCCGCCTTCTTCAATGCCCGGCACCGCCAGCAGTCGCGCATCCATGCCCGGTAGAATGCGGCCAACCGTGCCCGGTTTTGCCGCCATTGGCACGTTGATCGACACCACCGGTGCGCACTCGGTTACGCCGTAGCCTTCCAGAATGCGCAGGCCAAATTTGTCCTGCCAGATTTGCTTCGTGCTGTCCTGGAGCTTTTCGGCACCGGCGACCACGTAACGCACTTTATGGAAATCATACGGATTGGCAAAACGCGCGTAGTGGCCAAGGAACGTGGACGTTCCGAATAGCACCGTACAGTTACGATCGTAGACCAGCTCCGGCACAATGCGATAATGCAGCGGGCTTGGATACAAGAACACCTCCGCCCCTGTCAGCAGTGGCGTAAACAGCCCCACGGTCAGGCCGAAAGAGTGGAACAGTGGTAGCGCCGACATAAAGCGGTCGCGGGCGGTGAAGTCGGCGATAGTTTTAATCTGCTCGACGTTGGCCAGAATGCTTTTATGGCTGTGCACCACGCCCTTCGGATGACCTTCTGAACCCGAAGTAAAGAGCACCATCGCCGCGTCTTCCGGTTGCTGTTTTACCTGCGCAAGATGCGGGGCCAGCAGATGGCCGAAGATCCACAGCTTGTCAGTCAGCGTCACGTCGCCTTTTAAATCTTCCAGAAACACCCAGCGCACCTGGGTCAGTTGCTCCGGCAGATGCCACAGTTTCCCTTTATCGAGGAACTGTCGGGAGGTAAATATGGTTTTGATTTCTGCCGCGGTAATCGCGCTGGAAAGCCCTTTGATGCCAGCGGTGTAGTTCATCATTGCCGGGATACGCCCGCGGGCAATGGCCCCGAAAATCACCGCCGCGCTGATCCCGGCATTCGGTAACATCAGCCCAATTTTCTCGCCCTTGGCGCTGTATTTTTCCAGAATACGCGCCACGAACAGCGTTTTGGTCAGCAGCTTGCGGTAGTTATCCGGCTGGAAATTGATGTCTTCTATGCACGGTTTTCTGTCGCCATAGCGATGCTGGGCAGTCAGCAGCGCTTCATAGAGCGTTTCACGCGGACGCACCGCCATGCGGGCTTCCATCATGATTTGATGCAGCATTTCCCCGGCGATTTTACGACGATCGCGCGCACGCGGCACTTCCGGCATCGGCAGTGACGTCGGGGGCAAAATATGCAGATGGATTTGCGGGAAGAAGCGGCGTTTCACCAGACCTTTCAGTCGGCTGGCAAACGTCAGTTCCGCACCTTCAATACGAATCGGGACCACTACCGCCTGCGACTTTGCCGCCACAAAGCCCGCGCCATCGTAGATTTTCATCAACGAGCCGGTGATGGAAATGCGCCCTTCCGGGAAAATCACCACCGGGCGCCCTTGCTCAACCAGACGCACCAGATGCTTGATAGACATCGGTTTGGTCGGGTCCAACGGCACAAAATCAATCAGGGGTGCCAGCCAGCGCATAAACCACTTCTGGCTGATAGAGGTATAGACCGCAAATACCGGACGCACGGGTAAAAACAGCGCCAGTAAAATGCCGTCAATAAAAGAGACATGGTTCGGCGTGATAAGCACCTTCGGCTGACGCAAAGCAGCCGCATTTCCTGTGACTTTAACCCGAAACATCACTCTGAAAAGAAATCGAAAAAAGCCCAACAGCATATCAACTCCATTTTGCAAAAAATCACTTTTTGCAGGGTACATGAGATGCGACAGGAAAGCAGGAGGGGGCTGAATTTTGGGTAAAAAAAACCTGCGCATCTGCGCAGGTTGGTGTAATCAAGTGGCCTTCCCCTAAGGGTCGACTTCACCTATCAATACCTCTGGGATAATCAGAGTATCAATCAGATTGATGAATCCTCCAGCGATCAATCGCAACAGCTAATCGCAAAGTGTAACTAAAGGTTTGGATTCATCTTTTCCATTTTCAATTGCCAGTGACGTGCTGTGTAACTTTTCACGCCATACGCCCTTTCGCATCACATTTGCAGCAGACGGCCCGCGCTTAACCTTGAACAACACTGGGTTTTCCGTAACACTGAACAGGTGTAACCGTTTTCCCTCTTAAAAGGCATGTTATGGCGACAATAAAGGATGTGGCCCGGATGGCAGGTGTTTCTGTTGCCACCGTTTCCCGGGTTATCAATAACTCTCCCAAAGCCAGCGATGCCTCGCGTCAGGCAGTATTTTCCGCCATGGAAACGCTCAGCTATCATCCAAACGCCAACGCACGCGCGCTGGCGCAGCAGTCGACGGAAACCGTCGGTCTGGTGGTAGGCGATGTGTCCGATCCCTTCTTTGGTGCGATGGTAAAAGCCGTTGAACAGGTGGCGTATCACACCGGTAACTTCCTGTTAATTGGCAATGGCTACCATAACGAGAAAAAAGAGCGCCAGGCCATAGAGCAATTGATTCGCCATCGCTGCGCGGCGCTGGTTGTACATGCCAAAGTACTGCCCGATGAAGAACTGATTGGACTGATGAAACAGATCCCTGGCATGGTATTGATCAACCGGATCGTGCCCGGTTTCGAAAAGCGCTGCGTGGCGCTCGACGATCGTTACGGCGCCTGGCTCGCCACCCGTCATTTGATCCAACAAGGTCATACGCGAATTGGCTATCTCTGTTCTAACCACGCTATTTCCGACGCCGAAGACCGTTTGCAGGGCTATTACGATGCGCTGAAAGAGAGCGGTTTACCGTGCAATGAGCGGCTGGTGACGTTCGGCGAGCCGGATGAAAGCGGCGGCGAACAAGCGATGACCGAACTACTGGGCCGCGGCAAAAACTTTACTGCTGTCGCCTGCTATAACGACTCGATGGCCGCGGGAGCGATGGGCGTGCTGAATGACAACGGCATTGATGTTCCGGGGGAAATTTCGCTGATTGGATTCGATGACGTGCTGATTTCACGCTATGTGCGGCCGCGCCTGACCACCGTACGCTATCCGATCGTCACCATGGCGACTCAGGCCGCAGAACTGGCGCTGGCGCTGGCTGATAAACGCCCCCTGCCGGAAATCACCCACCTGTTCAGCCCGACGCTGGTGCGCCGTCATTCAGTGATTTCACCAGTGGAAACTCAAAGCTCGTAGCGATACAGATGCACGGTGGTGGCTGGATACTCAATGCCATCACCGATGTACTGCCAGCCAAAACGCTCGTAGAAATCACGACACGCCGAATAGAGATGCAGCTGCGAATAGCCTTTGCCACGCGCGTAATCAATCACATGCGACTGCAACCTGCCCGCAATGCCCTGCCCTCGCACCGATTCATCGACGTACAGCGCCGCCATCCATGGGAAAAGATCCTGACGGCTGATCAGGTCGCAGCGCCATAAACCCACCGTCGCCAACAGCGTGTCGCCGTCGGTCAGCACAAAGGTGAGCGGCAGCGCATCGGGCGTCTGACTGTGCTCAATGATACTGGCGAAAAACTCGCGCGGCATTGCCACGCCACCAAACGCCTGCCAGAGCCAGTCGATGACCTGGCGGCTGTGCTGCGGTACGTCATGCAGCGGCTGGACTTTCACATCAATTTCCCCTGAAAAATGGGTACAGATTCAAACAGATAGCCGTCGAAATCGGGCGCATCCTCGTCAGAGAGTTCCAACAGGCTGTTTTTCACATTCTCGAGGTGCTGCCACGTTGCCTGCCAGGCACCCATTACGTCGCGACGGCGCAGCGCCGCCAGAATGGTTTGCCTGTCGCCGAGCCATTTCAGGCGGTAGGCGCGGCTGGCAATATGCACGTTGAACTGTTGCCACAGCGGGCTGCTGTCCATTTGCAGCCAGATTTTCTCAACGGTGGTCAGCAGCATCTGGTTTTGCGTCGCGCCAGCCAGCACCAGGTGGAACATTTTACTGTTGTCCTGGGTGGTGTCGTTAGCCGCAATCGCGCGCTGTTCCTGCTCGATAATCCGCTTGAGATTGTCGATGTCAGCCCGGGTGGCCATTTTCGCGGCGAAAGCCGCAATGTTGCTTTCAAGTAGCTGACGCGCCTGCAAAATCTCAAACGGCCCGACGTCGCTGTTCAGCATCTGCTCTTCTTCGCTGTCGTTTTCCTGCGGAATACGCATTACGTACACGCCCGACCCCTGGCGAATATCAACGGTTCCCTGCAACTCCAGCATCAGCAGCGCTTCACGCACGATAGTCCGGCTGACGCCATACTTTTCCGCAATGTTACGCTCGGGCGGCAGCCGGGAACCCACCGGGTACAGGCCCTGCATAATCTGGGCACGTAAGTCTTCACCAATTTCCTGGTAAGGTTTTTTTTCCGGCGGAACAGCGGCCTTTTCCACAATATCACCTGTGTCTGCTTGCGGGTGGATGCACAGACCGCCGCTCCTGACGGTCTGACCGGCGGCTATAGTAGCAAAATTCATGCAACTGCAGGAGCGCCGCTATTTCAGTTCATCGTCGATATTTAGCGTGAGCGATCGGGAATCACGCAGCCTGCGGAACCAGCTCGCTGATTTTTTCGCACGCCGCGCCCGGTTGTTGGCGAGGTCAATTTCAATCAGCCCATAGCGATTTTTGAAGGCATTCATTGGTGAAACGTTGTCGGTAAACGCCCACAGCATGTAGCCGTGACAGTTGGCACCGTCCTGTTTTGCCCGCAGCGTCTGCCAGAGGTGTTCGCTGATGAAATTGATGCGGTAGTCGTCTTCAATCACGCCATCGCTGTTGCGGAACTGGCCTTCGTTTTCAATACCCATCCCGCTTTCCGCCACGAACCACGGAATATTGCGGTACTCATCTTTGATACGCATCGCCATGTCGTACACGATTTGCGGGTAGATTTCCCAGCCGCGCGATTTGTTCATCCGCCGCCCCGGCAGTTCAAACGGCTCATAGTAATACGCCGGATGGAATGGGGTTTCCGGATGCCACGCGCGCGACGGTGCTTTGACACGATGTGGGTAATAGAGGTTGATCCCCAGCTCGTCGACGGTGTTAGCGCGGATAATCTCCAGCTCTTCCTCAGTGTGATCCCACGCCACATGGTGCTGCTCCAGCAGCGTGAGCAGTTCAGGCGGATACTCGCCTTTCACCATCGGGTCAAGAAACACCCGGTTGTAGAACAAGTCATAGCGCTCAGCGGCACGCACATCGTGCATCGCTCGCGAACGCGGGTACGTCACTTCCGGATTCAGGATACAGCCTACGCTGCCGCGATAGCCTTTCTCACGGAACAGTTTCACCACCCGCGCCGTCGCCAACACTTTGTGGTGATTCCACTGCATCCAGGTGCCGGTATTTTGCTCGTACGGCCAACGCAGCGCGTCGAGATAGACCCGCGTTTGCACCACAATCGGTTCGTTGAAGGTAAACCAGCGCGTCACTTTATGATGATAGCGTTCGAAGACTTTTTCGACGTAGCCCACAAAAAGGTCGACCACTTTTTTCGACGCCCATCCGCCATACGTTTCCAGCAAATAGCCCGGCAGCTCATAGTGCTCGAGGCAAATCATCGGCGTGATGCCGTTGGCGTTCAGCTCCTCAAACAGCGCATCGTAATAAGAAGCATACTCTTCATCAACGGTGACATTTTCATAATCGATGAGGAAGCGCGACCAGTTAATCGAGGTGCGATAGTGGGTCAGCCCAGCCTGTTTCATCAGCGCCACATCTTCACGAAAACGGTTGATGAAATCGGTGGCGACCGCCGGGCCGTAGCCGTCGTGCCAGACATGCCTGTCGTTTTTGTACCAAAGGTCTGGCCAGGAATCCTGGCCCTCTTTTTTGCCGCTCCAGCCTTCCGTTTGCCATGCGGAAGCCGCAGCGCCGAGAATGAAATCCTGTGGGATAGTAACTGTTTTCTGGCTCATGGCGTCCTCATGCGTTCTCGGTGGCCTGTTGCGCCTGTAACTGCGCCTGTTCGGCACGGCGGGAGGCGATTTTCACGAACGGCAGATAAATAATGATCGAGGTGACAATACAAATCAGCTGGGTAATGACCGCGCCCATGGAACCGGCGGTGGACAGCCAGGCGTTGATCAACGGCGGCGTGGTCCATGGCACCATCACGACGGCTTTGCCGGCGAACCCGGCGGCGGTAGCGAAATAGCCAATGGAGCCGGTCACCAGCGGAGTGATAATGAATGGGATCGCCAGGATCGGGTTGAGCATAATCGGCATGCCGAAAATTACCGGTTCGTTAATGTTGAACAGGCCGGGGCCCATCGACAGCTTGGCGATTTCCTTCATCTCTTTGCGTTTGCTGGCAATCATCACCGCAATTAGCAGGCCAATGGTCAGGCCGGACCCGCCGATGCTCATGTACACATCCCAGAACGGCATGGTGATGATGTTTGGCACCTCTTTGCCCTGCTCGAACGCACTCATGTTGATGGTGATCGCCCCTAACAAAAGCGGCTCGCGGATAGGCTTAATCATCTGGTTGCCGTGAATGCCGATCACCCAAAACAGCTGGGCGACAAACATCAGCAGCAGAATACCTGGCAGGCTTTGCATCACGCGTTCCAGCGGCTGCTGCACCACCTGATACACCGCATCATAAAGATACATACCGGTCAGTTGATGGAAAACGAAACCAAAGGTGGCAATCACGGTGGTGGTGATGATCGCCGGGATCAGCGCTGAAAACGACGCCGAAACGTTCGGCGGCACGGTATCCGGCATTTTGATCTTCAGGCCCGGGCGCTTTTCCAGCCAGCAGTAGATTTCTACCGACAGAATCGCGATGAACATGCCGAGGAACAAGCTGCGGGTGTCAGAGAACTGACGCAGCAGAACGTCTTTCACTTGATGCATTTGCCCGTCGACCATCATTTCTACGGTGGTCGGCGTCACACAAATAAAGCAAATCACCGCCAGCAGGCCGGGGAACAACGTTTTGATACCGTTGATACGGCCCAGTTCGATGCCGATTAAAAACACCGCGCCGATGTTGAGAAAATTAAGCGTGGCGTAGTTTATAGCCCCCGTTATCGGCTTGAGTGCCGCCAGGAATGACAGGGACTGGAAGCTGGCGAGACCGTTTTTCGGGTCCAGCACCATATTGGAAATCAGTACTGAAAAGGCGCCGACGATGATCACCGGCATGAGGGTTATAAAGGAAGATTTAATCGCCATGATATAGCGGTAGCTATTGAATTTTGTGGCGAAACTTCCCAGAGAATCGATGAGCTTTTCCTGAAATGCCATAAAGGTGATACCTCAAATGTGGGCTTTTATCAAAATGGGTTTACAGCCTTGGTCCATTTGGCATACCAAAAATAGCGAGATGTTGGACAAAGTTCTGTGACTGAGGTCTCACAGAGCGATGTGGCATTCCAAATAAAAACCAATTCACAACATTGGCATACCACGCAGTTTTTGCAGGGATATTTCAGCGAAACGCTGTCAAAAGCGTGATCGCGATGGTTATTTGTAACGAACGCAGACGATATGCCCCTGAATGTCTGTGATAAACTGCAACCATCATGGCGTATCAGGAATCAACAATGGCAACAATGCTGGATGTCTCACTACGCGCTGGCGTGTCAAAAGCGACCGTTTCCCGCGTACTGAACGGCACAGGTCAGGTAAAAGAAAGCACCCGTAAGCAGGTGTATAAAGCCATGGAAGAACTGGGGTATCGCCCTAATTTTTTGGCGCGCTCGTTGGCGAATCGCACCAGTAACAGCATCGGCCTGGTGGTCTCGACGTTTGATGGTTTTTACTTCGGACGTTTGCTGCAACAGGCCTCGCGTCAGACGGAAACTCACGGTAAACAGCTTATCGTCACCGATGGCCACGACACGCCAGAACGTGAAGAACAGGCGGTGCAAATGCTCGCCGACCGCCAGTGTGACGCCATTGTGCTCTACACCCGCTTTATGAGCGAAAAGGCAATCATGAAGCTGATTAACTCCATCGACATGCCGGTGGTGGTTATCAACCGCGACCTGAGCCAGGCCCGCGATCGCTGCGTGTTCTTCGAGCAGCAGAACGCCGCATTTCAGGCAGTGGAATACCTGATTTCTCAGGGCCATCGCGATATCGCCTGTATTACCGTGCCAATTCATACGCCAACCGGTAAAGCACGCTTGCAAGGCTACCGCAGCGCGCTGGAAAAGCACGGCATTGCCTGGGATCCTGACAAAGTGAAATACGGAGATTCGGGGATGACGCGCGGCTACGAGCTGTGCCTGCAGTTGCTGGAGGAAAACGCGACGTTCAGCGCGCTGTTTGCCTGTAACGATGATATGGCGTTAGGGGCATCGAAGGCGCTGCATCAGGCGGGCTTACGAATTCCGCAGGATATTTCTCTGTTCGGATTTGATGATGCCCCCAGCGCAAAATGGCTTGAGCCGGGGCTTTCAACGGTCTATTTGCCTATCGACAACATGATAACCACCGCTATCGATCAGGCAATTAAACTCGCCAACAATTTGCCTATCGAAACCCTGCCGCCGTTCACCGGAAAACTGGTGCTGCGCGACTCGGTCACAACTGGCCCGTTTTATCAGAACAGTTCCAGCGCCAGCAGTTCCTGAATGGACTGACGACGACGGATAAGCCGCGCGCTGCCGTTGTCGTACAGCACTTCCGGCAACAGCGGGCGGCTGTTGTAGTTGGAAGACATCGACGCGCCGTACGCCCCGGTGTCATGCAGCACCAGATAATCTCCCGGTACCACCTGCGGCAGTTCACGCGTTTCCACTTTCCCGCCCTCCTGCTGGGTAAATACGTCGCCGGATTCACACAGCGGGCCTGCCACCACCGTTTCAACCTTCTCAGCCTGCGACAAATCGCGACCGTCCGCCGCCAGAGCGGAAATATGGTGATAGCTGCCATACATCGATGGACGCATCAAATCGTTAAAGCCTGCGTCAATCAGCACAAAATGACGACTGCCCATGTTTTTCACGCTACGCACCTGCGCCACCAGCACGCCGGATTCCGCCACCAGGAAACGCCCCGGCTCGATTTCCAGTTTCACCGGGTGACCAAGATGTTTAGCGATTTGCTCGCGGGCAGCATTCCACAGACCGAAATAGTGCTGGGTATCGATGGTCTCATCGTCGTAACGATAAGGGATCGACAGGCCGCCGCCAGCTGAGATGGCTTCCAGATCCTGCCCAAACTCAACAACCTGACGCACCATCGCGCCGCACACTTGCTCAAGATGACCATAGTCCACCCCGGAGCCGATGTGCATGTGAATGCCCACCAACGTCAGTTGATAACGCTGAATGACTTCCAGCGCATCCGGCAGGTCGCTGTACCAGATGCCGTGCTTGCTGTTTTCGCCGCCGGTGTTCGTTTTCTGGCTGTGACCGTGGCCAAAGCCCGGGTTCACACGCAGCCATACGCGATGCCCCGGCGAAACGTCCCCGAGCTGCGCCAGCATATCCACCGAACCGGCGTTCACCGGAATTTTCAGCTCAGCTACGCGGGCGAGCGTCGCGTTGTCAATCATATCGGCAGTGAACACGATATCGTCCGGGTGTGATTCAGGATCGTATCCCGCCGCCAGCGCTCGTTCGATTTCACCCAATGAAACGGAATCCACCTTCACGCCCTGCTCACGCATCAGGCGCAGGATGTGGATATTGGAGCAGGCTTTCTGCGCAAAGCGCACCACGTCGAACTGGCTCAACTGCGCAATTTGCTGGCGGATAATCTCCGCATCATAAACCCACACCGGACAGCCAAACTCGGCAGGCAGGCGCAGCAGGTTCTCGGCATTGAGGTCAGTTTCAGTCGTATTCAGTGGGCGTGGCATGGTGAACTCCGGTGTATTTGCTTTTAACCGATTACGCCACAGCGCTTGTCGAATAAAAAATATCGTTTTATCCAGACTTCATGCAAAATTGATATAGACCCAAGTAACTTCAAGATGCAGGTAGGCGGCAATCGAATGAATCCCGATGAGCTTACTCAAGTAAGTGATTCGGGTGAATGAGAGCAGCCAACACCCCTGCAACTTGAAGGGCGACGGGTATAGATAACGTCATGAAAGGAATTACCATGCCCGCCGTAAATTTGCGCCACATCGAAATTTTTCATGCGGTGATGACCACTGGCAACCTGACGGAAGCCGCAGCGATGCTGCACACCTCTCAGCCAACCGTCAGCCGGGAGCTTGCCAGGCTTGAGAAAGTGCTGGGCCTAAAACTGTTTGAGCGCAACCGTGGACGTTTGCACCCGACGGTGCAGGGGCTGCGGCTATTCGAAGAGGTGCAACGCTCGTGGTACGGGCTGGACAGAATTCTCAGCACCGCGGAAAGCCTGCGGGAATTTCGTCAGGGCGAGCTATCGGTGGTGTGTCTGCCGGTATTTTCGCAGTCTTTTCTCCCGGCGTTGTTGCAGCCATTTCTCGCTCGCTACCCGGATGTCAGCCTGCAAATTGTCCCCCAAGAGTCGCCGTTGCTGGAGGAGTGGCTATCGGCTCAGCGCCACGATTTAGGGCTGACAGAAACATTGCACACGCCGCCGGGCACCGAACGTACGCCGCTGTTGAGTATGAATGAAGTATGCGTGCTGCCTGCGGCGCATCCGTTAGCCCAGAAAACCGTTCTCACGCCGCAGGATTTTGAAGGCCAGAATTACATCAGCCTGTCCAGAACGGACAGCTATCGCCAGTTGCTCGACGGCCTGTTTACCGAACACGGCGTGCACCGGCGGATGGTAGTAGAAACCCACAGCGCGGCATCCATTTGCGCGATGGTGCGGGCGGGCACAGGGATTTCCGTCGTCAACCCGTTTACCGCGCTGGACTATGCCTACGGTGGAGACAACAGTGGCATCGCGATCCGCCGATTCAGCGTGGATGTCCCCTTCACCGTCAGCCTGATTCGTCCACTGCACCGACCGGGCTCAGCGCTTGTCGATGCGTTTATCACGCACCTGCAAAACGGCATGCCGTCGCTGGTCACGCCGTTGGAGGAGATGCTCAACCGCGTCAGGAAAGGATAAAGTCAACGGCGTCGGAGGCGTGCAACGCCGCAGTATCAAACACGGGAATGGGGCTGCGTTCTGTCGGCACCAGCAGACCAATTTCGGTACAGCCAAAGATGACGCCTTCAGCGCCCTCACCGACCAAACGTTCAATCACCTGTAAATAGTATGCGCGTGACACCTCGGTGAATTGACCCAGGCACAGCTCTTCAAAGATTATCTGGTTAATACGCGCGCGCTCGTCGGCATCGGGAATAATCGTGTTCAGCGAAAATGCCTGTTCGAGGCGTCCCCGATAGAAATCCTGTTCCATGGTGTAGCGCGTGCCCAACAGCGCCACGTTTTTAACGCCCTGTCTTTCAATCGCACGCCCGGTGGCATCAGCGATATGCAAAAACGGTACGCCGCAGCGTAGCTCGATGTGTGAGGCCACTTTGTGCATGGTATTGGTACAAAGCACGATGCCTTCGGCGCCAATGCTTTCCAGATTTGCCGCCGCTTCAGCGAGGATCTCGCCCGCTTTATCCCATTGACCCGATGACTGGCAGGTTTCTATTTCCTGAAAATCAACGCTGTGCATGAGGATCTTCGCCGAATGCAGGCCGCCCAGGCGCTGCTTGATCCCTTCATTAATCAGACGATAGTAAGGGATCGTCGATTCCCAGCTCATACCGCCAAGCAGACCAATCGTTTTCATGGAATCTCCTTTTTCAGTGTTTTCGACAGTGAAACAGAGTTGTGATCAACTTTCCACTTCTCCACGCATAAGTTTTCATTTCTGGCTGGCTGCGATAAGTTGAATGAAACAATGTTTCACTCTGAGGTTCAGACTATGTTTGTACAGCATAAAGACACCATACTGGAAGATTTGGGCAGCGGCGTGAGCCGTCGGATCCTGGCCCACGGTGGAAAAATGATGGCGGTAGAAGTGCATTTTGAGACCGGGGCCGTAGGGCCGATGCACAATCATCCTCATGAGCAACTGACCACCGTGCTGTCCGGCGAATTTGAATTTACTATTGGCGATGAAACGCAGATTGTCCGCGCCGGGGATACGCTCTACAAACAGCCCCACATAATGCACGGCTGCGTGTGCCTGAAAGCCGGTGTGCTGCTCGATACCTTCACGCCAATACGTGAAGATTTTCTGTCATAAAAAAGAGAAGGTTACCCTTCTCTTTTTGCTGATTTTTTTACCCGGGAAAAACGCGCGCTTATGCCGTTTTTTCCTCAAGTAGCCGTGGCGCCAGACGAGATTCACGAGCGTGCTGGAACAGCACCACGCCACAGCCAATCATCCCGCCCAGCAGAGCCGCCAGCAGTACGATCAGCGATTTTCCTGGGCCATCTTTTTTCACCGGCAAAGACGGTGACAGCTGATAATTGACGACAGGGAACTGAACGTTCTGAATATTCAGCTGCTCAATTTTTTTTAAGCGATATTCGCGGTTAAGAATTTCGGCATTCAGCTCGGAGACATCGCTCATGGCTTTTTCGATTTCCAGCTTCTTATTGATCCCGTCGGTGCCGAGGGTCACTGAGAAATCCGGATCGTCTTTTATCGCCTGGCCATTGCTGTACACGGGCTTATTAATACCTGCCGCTTTTGCTACTTGCAAAGAGTAATCCAGACGTTTTATTTTGGTCTCTTTTTCATATTCCAGCTTCGCGCGATCCAACTCCAGACGCTGTTTTTCAGCCTGGATTTTCAACGCCACGGTTTCGTTGATATCCGATATGATTTGTTTGACCACTTTATCCGCGACGAACTTCATGTAGTCAGCCAGAATACTTTGCGTTTCTTCAGGCTGTGGACCGGTAAAAGAAAGTGTCCAGGTGTGATACGGCGTCGTCATGGGTTCTTTCTTATTGCTCGCATCATCTACGGCTTTCATTTTCTCAGAAACCGCCACCACAGCGCGATACAGCTCCGCGGGTTCAACGTCGACACCGTCGAACTGGCTCATCAGTTGCGGTGATGATTTCACGAACTCTTCCAGCATTACGGAAGAGTTAAATTTCTTGATGAAGAGATTAAAAATGCTGGTGCTGTCGACGTTGATATCCGCACCCAGAACATTCACCGTAGAGAGCATCGTGTAGAGCGGCACCAGTTGGGTACGCTCGGCCTGGGTGACCACCGCGCTGCTGGTCCATTTTTGAGGCACACAGAAGCTAATCGCCAGCGCCATCAGCGCAAAACTGAAGACGGTTCCCAGAATGCGTTTTTTCGCGCGCCATAGGATGTCTACTAGCGCCAGGAGATCGATTTCATGCCCATTGTCAGGACGGGGGAAAGGAATAATAGCGTCCGATTGCGGTTTAATATCCATAGTTGACATAATGTACGGGTCGTTGCGTAGGGAGGTAATTTCGCTCCAATATATCCCCTCAAGAATTTTCTGAAAACATTTAATTTCAGAAAATCCGCTATTGCACACTACACAGGAGCAAGCCAGGCACTGGCGCTTTGTTTTCCGTGCCCCGGAGAATACCTACGCAAATACGTAGTTGATTAATACCGCGACTTGTTTTAATGCACATAGCTCTGTGCGCAAAAATCAGGCCCTTGTTGTCAATAAAAATGCGTATAAATTCGCACCGTCGATTTACGCCCATTGCATTTATCATGTGAATATACGAAAAACCCCACTATTCAGTGGGGCTATCATTCAAAATCTGAGAGATTATCGCGCCAGCCAGCCGCCATCTACCGCAACGGTATAACCGTTGATGTAGTCTGAGGCGCTGGAAGCCAGGAAGACGACCGGGCCCATCAGATCAGATGGCAAACCCCAACGGCCCGCGGGGATACGGTCGAGGATTTCGGCACTGCGCTGTTCATCGGCACGCAGCATTTGAGTGTTGTTGGTCGCCATGTAACCTGGTGCAATCGCATTCACGTTGATCCCGTGTTTTGCCCATTCGTTAGCCAGCAGACGAGTGACGCCCATCACGCCGCTTTTCGATGCGGTGTAAGACGGCACACGGATCCCGCCCTGGAAAGAGAGCATTGAGGCGATGTTGATAATTTTGCCGCCGTTACCCTGGCTGATGAAGTGCTTCGCCGCTGCCTGCGCCATGAAGAACACGGCTTTGATGTTCAGGTTCATGACGTCATCCCAGTCTTTCTCGCTGAACTCAATCGCGTCCTGACGACGAATCAAACCGGCGTTATTAACCAGAATATCGATATGACCAAACTCGGTCACCGCGCGCTCCAGCAGCTGAGGAATGCCGTCGATATTACGTAGATCGGCGGTCAGGCTCAGGAAGCGACGACCGCGGGCGGTGACTTGCTCCATCGTTTCAGTCGGCTCGACGATGTTAATACCGACGATATCGCAGCCCGCTTCTGCCAGACCAATCGCCATGCCCTGCCCTAAACCAGTGTCACAGCCGGTGACTACCGCGACTTTGCCTGCCAGTGAGAATGTGTCGAGAATCATAGTAAGTCCTTATCATTTCGCGCCTGTTTCAGACAGGCAAGTTTATTGGCTGTCCGCGACCTAGCGCAGATCCTTCACAGCAACGTGGTCCATATCATCGAAGACCTGGTTTTCGCCAACCATACCCCAGATGAATGTATAAGCCTGAGTGCCCACGCCTGAGTGAATAGACCAGCTCGGTGAAATCACCGCCTGTTCGTTGTGCATCACGATATGCCGCGTCTCCTGTGGCTGTCCCATCATGTGGAACACGCAGGCGTCATCGGCCATGTTGAAATAGAAATAGACTTCCATCCGACGTTCATGGGTATGGCACGGCATGGTATTCCACAGATTGCCCGGGTCCAGTTCGGTCAGGCCCATGCTGAGCTGACAGGTTTCCAGAACGTCCGGTACAAAGTATTTATTGATCGTGCGACGGTTACTGGTGAGGTTATCGCCGAGCGTCACCGGTGCCACATCGGCAGGGGTCACTTTTTTGGTCGGGAAGGTGCTGTGTGCTGGCGCGCAGTTATAGTAAAACTTCGCCGGTTTTACCGAATCGACGCTGGCGAACACCACTTCTTTCGCCCCCTTACCGACGTACAGCGCATCGCGATGGCCGATTTCGTAGCACTTGCCGTCGACCGTGATAGTGCCAGGCCCGCCAATGTTAATCACACCCAGTTCACGGCGTTCGAGGAAATAGCTAACACCCAGCTGCTTGCCCACTTCGCCACCGACGGAGACGGTCTTCGCCACCGGCATAATCCCGCCCACGATGATGCGATCGATGTGGCTGTAAACCATCGTGTATTCATCCGCGACAAATACTTGTTCAACTAAAAATTCGTTGCGCAGCCCTTGGGTATCGAGGGTTTTGGCGTGCGCGCTGTGGATGCTTTGTCTGATGTCCACGTTAACCTCCAGCAAAAGTGATTCATTTTGAAAAGCGGTTTTGCTTTTCCGTTGAGGTCATCTTAATCCTCTGCCAGAGTCTTTTCAATTACAAATAAAACAGCGTTTCATTTTTTCTGCGTTAAAATACCAGAAATGCAAATGCGATCACGTTACGGGCGAATAGCCTGCAACACGAAATTAGTAAATCGATTTAAAAACATTACGTTATGCAATCTTTAAAAGAGATCGCATGCATTAAAGAAAGAGAGTGTAAAAACAAAGATGTGTACAGAAGAGGAAAGTCGTTGGCCCGGTTAGCGGAGCGCCACCGGGCAATCAAGAAAGGAGACGCTATTCGCGCTCGACGGCCAACGCCACGCCCTGCCCGCCGCCAATGCACAGCGTGGCCAGCCCTTTGCGGGCATCACGCTTGATCATCTCATGCACCAGCGACACCAGAATACGACAGCCGGATGCGCCAATCGGATGGCCCAACGCAATCGCCCCGCCGTTGACGTTGACGCGTTTTTCATCCCACTCCAGCACTTTGCCGACCGAAATCGCCTGCGCGGCAAAAGCTTCGTTGGCTTCAATCAGATCAACGTCGTTCAACTGCCAGCCCACGCGATCCAGGCAACGACGCGTGGCGTAAACCGGGGCAATGCCCATTAACGCTGGGTCAACGCCGACGCTGGCGAACGCGCGGATCCGCGCCAGAATCGGCAGATTAAGCGCCATCGCTTTGGATTCACTCATCATCATCACCGCCGCCGCGCCGTCGTTAATGGACGATGCGTTGCCCGCAGTGACCGAGCCGAGTGTGTCGAACGCCGGCATCAAGCGCGCCAGCCCTTCGGCGCTGGCGTCGGTGCGCGGCTGCTCATCGGTATCCACCACCTGAGCCAGACCGTTTTTCTGCAGATTTACCACCGGCACAATTTCATCGCGGAAACGCCCGGAATCAATCGCCCGGCGTGCCTTCTGCTGTGAGCTGAGCGCCCAGGCGTCTTGCAGCTCGCGTGAAATACCGTATTCACGCGCCAGGTTTTCCGCCGTCACACCCATATGATAGTCGTTGAATGCATCCCACAACCCATCGTGGACCAGGCTGTCGATAAGTTGGCTGTTGCCCAGACGCGCACCGGTGCGACTGTCGGTTAACACGTGCGGCGCGCGGCTCATGTTCTCCTGGCCACCTGCAATGACTACATCGGCTTCGCCGCACTGAATGGCCTGGGTCGCAAGATGCAGCGCCTTCAGCCCCGAGCCGCAAACGTCGTTGATGGTTATCGCAGAAACGGTATTGGGCAGGCCGCCTTTAATTGCGGACTGGCGCGCAGGGTTTTGCCCGGCGCCTGCCGTCAGCACCTGTCCGAGGATCACTTCATCCACTTCCATGGGATCCAGTCCGGTACGTTCCACCAGCGCTTTCACCACCACACTTCCCAGTTCAACGGCCGTAAAGCACGACAATGCGCCCTGGAAGCAACCAATCGGCGTTCGAACTGCACCTACGATAACGACGTCTTTCATCCCGACCTCAGCGCAAATAATCAGCGCTATAGTAGAGCGTTGTTATCAACAATTATCGTAATTGTTTAAAAAAAGTGAGTTTTATCACAAAGAAAATGACCGTCATATAACATTCATTTTACCTTGAATAACTAACCCCAATTCTCCCTCCCCCGCCCTGGTTGAAATAAGGTAAACTCGCCGCTGTTTTTTAGTTATCCGGTTTAAATATTCAAAAAATGTCAAAACTATGGTCAAAAGACGAAACTCTGTGGAGTTTCGCGTTATATGGTACTGCGGTGGGTGCGGGCACCTTGTTTCTACCGATTCAGTTAGGCTCCGCAGGGGCAATGGTGCTCCTGATTACGGCCCTGGTCGCGTGGCCATTAACCTACTGGCCGCACCGCGCGCTGTGTCGCTTTATTCTCTCCGCTAACCTGCCAGCCAACATCGGGATCACCGGTGCGGTGAACCACTACTACGGCAAGAAAATTGGCAATCTGATCACTGCCCTGTATTTCATCGCCTTCTTCGTGGTGGTGCTGATTTATGCGGTCGCCATTACTAACTCCCTCACCGAACAGCTGGCTCAGCATATAACGGTGACGCTCGGGGTGCGGATGCTGGTGAGTCTGGCGGTGGTGCTGGTGCTGAATCTGATTTTCCTGATGGGCCGCCACGCGACGCTAAAAGTGATGGGTTTCCTGGTATTCCCGTTGATTGGCTACTTCCTGTTCCTGTCGCTGTATCTGACCAGTTCCTGGCAACCGGCGATGTTCAGCGGCCAACTGACGTTCACCCCACACACGCTGCACCAGGTGTGGATCTCAATCCCCGTGATGGTTTTCGCTTTTAGCCATACGCCAATTATCTCGACATTCGCCATCGACAGACGCGAAAAGTTCGGCGATGAGGCAATGGATAAATGCAAAAAAATTATGCGGGTTGCCTATCTCATCATCTGCCTGAGCGTGCTGTTCTTCGTAATCAGCTGCCTGCTGGCGATTCCGGAAGGCTACATCACCAACGCCAAAAACGAGGGTGTGACCATTCTTTCCGCGCTGGCAATGATGCCTGCGGCACCGCACTGGCTGGCGGTATCCGGCATTATTGTGGCTATCGTGGCGATGTCGAAATCATTCCTCGGTACCTATTTTGGCGTGATTGAAGGAGCGAGTGAAATCGTGCGGGCGACGCTGAACCAGGCGGGCATTCGTAAAAGCCGCGCCTTCAACCGCGCGACCTCGATTCTGCTGGTGTCTACCCTGACCTTCGTGGTGTGCTGCATTAATCCGAATGCCATCTCGATGATTTATGCCATCAGTGGCCCGCTGATTGCGATGATCCTGTTCATCATGCCAACGCTCTCCACGTACCTGGTCCCGGCCCTAAAACCGTATCGCTCGGTCGGCAGCTTTATCACCCTGATTGTCGGTTTACTCTGCGTCTCGGTGATGTTCTTCGGCTAATCTCTGATGCGGCAGGTGACTGCCGCACATTCCGTTAAACTTTCTTACCCACTTTCCTCAGGCAATCGGTTTACACTTAACCGCTAAAGCCATAATGAGGAAACTAATATGTCCAGCGTTAAACAGTCCGGCAGCTTTACTCTTGGCAATCGCGAAATTTGGCGTTTGGGTTACGGTGCGATGCAGCTCGCCGGTCCGGGTGTGTTTGGCCCGCCGAAAGACCCTGAGATGGCGGTAAAAGTCCTGCAGGCTGCGCTCGACGCAGGCGTGAACCACATTGATACCTCCGATTTCTACGGCCCGCACGTAACCAATCAGCTGATCAAAAAAGCGCTGCATCCCTATCCGCAGGAATTGACCATCGTGACCAAAGTCAGCGCCCGTCGTGATGAACAAGGGAACTGGCTGCCCGCACTGTCTGCGCCGGAGCTGACTCAGGCAGTCGAAGACAACCTGCGTAACCTCGGTCTGGATGTGCTGGACGTGGTCAACCTGCGCAGCATGATTAGCGCGCATGGCCCGGCAGAAGGTTCACTGGAAGAACCGCTGGAAACGCTGATTAAACTGAAAGACCGTGGCCTGATTCGCCATATCGGTCTGAGCAACGTCACCGCAAAACAGGTGGAAGACGGCATGAAAATGACCGACATCGCCTGCGTGCAAAATTTCTATAACGTGGCGAACCGTCACGATGACGCACTGATCGACAGCCTTGCGACGAAGAACATTGCCTACGTCCCGTTCTTCCCGCTCGGTGGTTTCTCACCGCTGCAATCTCAGGAAATCAACGACATTGCGGCCAGCCTCGATGCCACGCCAATGCAGGTCGCGCTAGCCTGGCTGCTACAACGTTCGCCAAACATCCTGCTGATCCCAGGCACGTCCTCACTCGGTCATCTGAATGAGAACCTTGCCGCCGCCGCGCTCACGCTGCGGTCAGAGGCGCTGGACGTGCTGAATAACCTGCCACAGGCAGCGCAGCACTAAGCCATACGCTTCCGTGCAACCTCCGCCGTTACAACGCGCTGAGAAACTGTTTTTCCAGCGCGCTGATGGTGCCGTCCTGCTTTAACTGGCTGACGGCACTGTCAATTTTCTGCCGCGTCTGCTCATCCCCTTTGCGCAGCCCAATCGCGCTGGTCGACGTCAACACCGGGTCCTTCACCGCCTCGCCGGAAAAAGCAAAATCCTTACCCGCAGGTTTGACCAGGAATCCTGCCTGCCCAGCCGTGGCAACCACCAGCGTGGCATCCAGACGCCCGTTGGCGAGATCCGCATAGATATTTTCCTGATCCGGATATTCGACCACATTCACGCCCTGACTCCGCCACTTCTCCAACGCATATTTTGCCTGAACCGACCCCTGCAACACGCCGACGGTTTTCCCGTTGAGCGCCTGCGCACTGCTTGCCAGCGGCGCGGTTTTAGCCGAAATCAGCCGCGTATCGTCCTGATACAGCGACTGGGTGAAATCCATCACCTTCTGGCGTTGGGTGTTCGGCGCCATCGACGACAAAATGGCATCAAATTTCTTGGCATTGAGCCCCGGGATCAAGCCATCAAACCCGGTTTCCACCCACTCACACTGCACCTTTGCGCGTTCGCAAATGGCTTTACCGACGGCGATATCCAGCCCGGTCAGCGTACCGTCTGGCAGCTTATATTCATAAGGTGGATACGTCGGGTCAGTGCCAAAACGCAGCACCGGGTTATCAGCGGCAAAACCATTCAGCGAAGCGGTGCAAAACAGCGCTAGTCCGGCGAAGATTGTTTTCATTTTTAGCTCCGGTTAATCAGTGGTGAGGCGATCAAGAGCGAGGGAGATAAGGTACTTCACCCCCAGAGGAAGAATATCGTCGTTGAAGTCATAATCCGGGTGATGACAGAACACGCCGCCCTGCCCCAGCAGCGCATAAGCACCGGGCTTACGCAGCAGGAACTCGGAGAAATCTTCCGAACCATTAAGCGGCTCAATATCGCGCTTTACCGCACTGGCACCGAATACCTGTTCCGCCGCTCGCGCTGCCGCCCGCGCCTGCTCGGGGTGATTGACGGTGGCCGGTGAACCATTGGCAAAACGCACGCTGATCTGACATTCGCTGGCAAGCGCAACACCTTCGCAAATCGCTTCGATTCGCGCTTTCGCCTGCGCACGCAGCCGTTCGTCAAAAGTACGCAGAGTACCGCTGAGCGACGCACTGGCCGGGATCACGTTCGGCGTGGTGCCCGCATGGACACTGCCCATACTCAACACCACCATTGCCGCCGGATCGACACTGCGGCTGACTACGGTTTGCAGGGTGCAAATCAGCTGCGCCGCCGCCATGATCGGGTCACGACACTTTTCCGGTGCAGAGCCGTGGCCGCCCACGCCCTGGATCTCAAACAGCACGTCGTCGCAGGAGGCCAGCATCGCCCCGTCACGCACGCCAAAGATACCCGGCGGCAGGTGCGGTGCGTTATGTAAGCCGTAGATTTCATCCCAGCCAAAGCGAGCTTCGGCCTCGTCGGCCAGCATCGCCAATGCGCCGCCACCGTTCTCCTCCGCAGGCTGGAACAGCAGCACTATCTTGCCGAAGAATTGTCGATTTTCACTGAGCCAGCCCGCCGCACCGAGCAGCATCGCGGTGTGTCCGTCGTGCCCGCAGCCGTGAAATGCCCCGGCCAACGTCGAGCGCCACTTCGGCGAGCCGCCTTCGTCCATCGGCAGCGCGTCCATATCCGCGCGCAGGGCGATAGTCCGGCCCGGCCCGCATTCCCCATGAATGACACCCACCACGCCGGTGCCGCCGACGCCGGTCCAGGTATCGATTCCCCACGCCCGTAGCTGGCTGGCGACACGCGAACTGGTGCGCCGCTCGCCGAATGCCACTTCCGGGTGAGCATGCAGATCGCGACGAAAGGCCACCAGCGCCTCAACGTCAAACGTCAGTTCAGGAATACTTTTCGCCATCAGGACCGCCCTCTCACTATTCGGGATGCGTAACATTCGCTGGTCTGATGCTATAAGTGTTTTAATTTAAGGGTCAATTTCCCGTTTCTTATGCCTATAACCGGGCGTTATAGAGGGAGGCGTTATCAAGACTTCACAGCTGAAACTGCTGGTTGCCATCGCGCGCCAGGGCACATTAATGGGTGCTGCCAGCGAGCTACACCTGACACAGCCTGCTGTCACCAAAAGCATTAAAGAACTGGAAGCTCAGCTTGGCGTGCAGCTGTTGGTTCGTAGCGGTCGCGGGGTGCGTTTCACCGACTACGGTGAAATTCTGCTGCATTCTGCGCGGCGCATAACCGCCGAAATAGAGAGCGCCGAACAGGCCATCGCCCAAATGAAATCCGCCACCCCATCAACGCTCAAAATCGGCGTGTCGCTGCTGTCCGCTACCGTTCCCGTCTACGCCGCATTAAGCCGCTTTCGCGCCCGCTGGCCGCAGACACAGCTGGAAATTATGGAAGGGATGCCGCGCCAGATTATCGACAGCCTGCGCAGCGGCGAATTCGATTTGTGCCTCGCGTTCATTGCCGACAGCGATTCGATCGCCGAGTTTGCCTTTATTCCGCTAGCCCGCTGGCCACAACGCCTCATGTACAGCGGTGATGCGAATGATGCGTCGCTGCAGGTGCTCTCCGCCAGCCAGTGGTTATGGAATCACACCGCCGAAAGCTGGTTGCCGTTCTGGCAACATCTTGCCGCCGGGGCAACGAGTGCGCCACCCCAGCAGATGACGCTTTGCACCTCATGGACGATTTACCGTCAGCTGGCGCTGGAGCCCAATACCGTCAGCATCTGGCCGGAGTTTCTGTTGCAGGGCGACAACGCTCCCCACACCTTAACGCCCCTGCGTTTTGCGCTCCCGGAGATAACGCTCGGCTTTATGGTTCGCCGCGACCACGTGTTCAGCCGCGCCACCGAACACTTTATCGAGTGCGTGAAAGCCGAACTGAAATAATTTTTTTACGCCAGCGTAACTTTTTCATCACCTCCGGCGAACTGTAGGAGAAGACCTTTTCCCTTACGTGACTGGAGCTGACCATGATTGCTGTAAAACATCGCTTATCTCTGCTGACCGCCGCCGCTGCCTTTGGCCTTTCGCTGATGGCGTTCAACGCTGACGCCGCTCTACCGGCGGGTGCTCAGGCGCCCACTTTCCAGCTGCAAGGTGCGCTGGCGGGTAAACCGCTGACCTTCTCACTGCAGCAGGCCCTGCAAAAAGGCCCGGTGGTGCTCTACTTCTTCCCGGCGGCATTCACCAAAGGCTGTACGCTGGAAGCCCATGATTTCGCTGAAGCTACCGATGATTTTAAAAAGCTGGGCGCGACGGTGATTGGTGTCACCGCCGGGAACGTCGATCAGGTCGGGAAATTCTCCCAGCTGGAATGCCGTAACAAATTTGCGGTCGCCGCCGATCCGGGCGCGAAAGTCGCCGCGGAGTACCAGACGCAAATGCAAATGGGCGGTAAAACGCTGTCTGACCGCACCTCGTTTGTCATTGCGCCGGACGGAAAAATCCTGCTGAGCTACACCGACCGTAACCCGGACGCCCACATCCAGAAAACCATGGATGCGGTGAAACAGTACGCCCAGTCGCACTCCTGAGCGCTGGCACTCCTGAAAGCAAATAGAGACGCGCTATGCTAACCGCCCTGTTCGCCGCCTTTTTAGGCGGCATTATTCTCAACTTTATGCCGTGCGTATTTCCGGTGATTTCGCTAAAGGCGTTCGGCCTGATCCGCCATGACGGCGATCTTTCCAGCGCCCGCCGCGAGGGCCTCGGCTTCCTGCTCGGGGTCATCGTCACCATGATGGTGCTGGCCGGAATATTACTGGCGGCGCGGGCCGGTGGCGCGGCGGTTGGCTGGGGCTTTCAGCTTCAGTCGCCGCTGGTGATTGCCCTGCTGGCGTTGGTCATTCTCGGTGCGGCGCTGAACCTGCTCGGCGTGTTTGAAGTCGGCTTATCGCTCCAGCGCGCGGGGGAAATTTCCCTCGGACGCGGGGCGTTTATGCGCTCGGCGCTGACCGGTGCACTGGCGATTATCGTCGCCACGCCGTGCTCGGCCCCATTCATGGCGAGCGCTATCGGCTACGCGCTGGTTCAGCCAGCGGCCGTTGCACTGGCGATATTCTTTGCGCTGGCGCTGGGGTTTGCCGCGCCGTTTACGCTGATTTCACTGTTCCCGGCGCTGGCCAAACGTCTGCCGCGACCTGGGGCGTGGATGAACACCCTCAAACATGCGTTAGCGTTCCCGATGCTGGGGGCGTTTGCGTGGCTGGTGTGGGTGTTGGCGCAACAGGCTGGTACTACGGCGCTCGGCACTCTGCTGGCTGGTTCGGTGGTGCTGAGTTTCGCCGCCTGGCTGTACGGGATTGCCCAGCGTCGGCATCTCGCCGGACGCGGTTATCGGGTGATGTACGCCGTCACTGTCGCGCTGCTGGTTGCGATTCTGCTGCCGCTCCCGGGCGTGATGAAGCCAGTTGAAACCGTCGAAACCACCGTCAGCACCGCCCCAATCAAATGGACGCCGCAAACCGTGGCGGATCAGCGGGGGCACGGTAAAGCCATTTTCGTTAACTTTACCGCGTCGTGGTGCATCACCTGTCAGGTGAACGATAAAACCTCGCTGTCGACCCAGGCCGTGAAAGAGGCACTGGCGCGCACCGGCACGCTGTATATGGTGGCAGATTCGACTAAGTTTAATGCTGATGTCGATGACGCTCTCAGCCAGTTCGGTCAGGGTGGATTGCCGATGTACGTGGTATATCCTGCCGACGGCGGCGCACCGAAAGTGTTGCCTCAGGTGTTGACCCCGAGCATTGTGGTCAACGCCCTTAATCAGGCGGCCGGGAAAAAGGCGTGATCTCCGCAGCAGCGGCGCGCCAGACCGTTCCGGCGTCAAGCAGCAAGGCGGAATATGGGTAAGGTGGAAGTCCCGCGCGATGCGTGGCCTGCGTTTATGGCGCGCGCCCAGGCAGGTGACCGGCAGGCGTATACGCAGCTGTTGCAGACGCTGGTGCCGGTCATTCGCGCGATAGTCCGCAAACAGGTGGACGACGAGGTGCTGACCGAAGACGTGATTCAGGACGTGCTGCTCACCCTGCACCGGATTCGGCATACCTACGATCCCGCCAGCCCTTTTCTGCCCTGGCTGATGGCGATTTCTCAGGCCCGCGCCATTGATGCCCTGCGCCGTCGCGGACGCCGCGACCGAAGGGAAGTGGTTGAGGATGAGGCAACGCTGAACGTGCCCGACAACGCACTGGCCCTCAAGGCTGAAATGCTGGACGTCGGCGAGGAGCTGGACGGCTTTTTAAACCAGCTGCCCGCGCGCCAGCGTCAGCTGGTGGAAGATGTGCATTTACAGGAAATGAGCCTCGCCGAAGCCGCTCAGGCCAATAATCTGACGGTCGGCGCGGTCAAATCGCTGCTACACCGGGCGTTGAACAATCTTCGTCGTTATGGAGCCCATCATGGACAGTCATGAGGCGTTAATCGAAAAACTCAGCCGAAGCGCGGCCCCCATAAAACGCACTCTGCCGGTACGCTGGCGCGTGGTGAGTTGGGTACTGCTGGCCCTGCCCACGGGTGCCCTGGCGAGCCTGTTGCTTCAGCGCACCGCCACCGATTGGTCGCAGCCGGGCGCGGCGTGGGCGATGGCGCAACTGGGGCTGGCGTTTACCTTTGGCTTGCTGGCGATCAATGCGGCGTTCACTCTGAGTATTGCCGGACGCCGCCCGCTGAACATGCGCTGGCTGATGGCGCTGGCGATGGTGTGGCTGGGGTCGGTACTGGTGAATATTGGCCACCCGCCGTTGTCCGCCAGCAGCCTGCATGATACCCACTGCTACACATTTATGGTCACGGTCAGCGTGCCGATGGTAGCGCTGGTCATTGGCTATCTGCGCAGGACCCGCACGTTAAATCCGCTGCGCAGCCTGGCGCTATCCGGCACCGGCGTGGCGGCGATGGCGCTCGCGCTGCTGACGTTCTGCCATCCGGTGCATCTGCACCCGGAAGATTTCCTGATGCACCTTGCGGCGATTGTCACCATCATCGGTGCAACGGTAGCGCTAGGCTGGCGTTGGGTTAGCGCTTACTGAGCACCAGACGCGCCGCGAACAGCAGGAACGCGGCGCCGGTTGCGCGATCCATCCATTTCACCACCGCCTGTTTTTTTAGCACATCTGCCGCATAGCCCGATGCCACAATCAGCGTCAGCGACCACAATGTCCCCAGACAGACGTGAATTGAGACCAGCAGGAAGGTCCAGACAATCGGCGAGTGCCCGACAGGAATGAACTGCGGCAGAAACGAGACGTAAAACACGCCCATCTTTGGGTTCAGCACATTGCCCAACATTCCGCGCAAAAACCAGTTACTACTGCGCACATCGCCTTCAACCTGCAAGGTAAAACGCTGTCGCGGGCGCAGCAGCAGCTGAATACCCAGCCAGCACAGATATGCTGCTCCGCACCATTTCAGCACCGTATATGCCAGCTCCGACACCGCCAGCAACGCGCCAAGGCCAAACGCCACCAGAGCCCCCCAGATAAAGCAGCCCAGATCGATGCCCAGCGCCGCATGGACGGCTTTTTTGCCGCCTTCGGCAACCGACGTTCGTAGAATTAATGCAGTATCAAGCCCGGGGGTCAGCGTTAATAACGCTGCGGCGAAAGTGAATGCGAGGAGGGAATCTGTGACGGACATTTTTACGTCTCCGAAAGCGTGGAGATTACGCAAAAATTAACAATGTGGCAACATCAAAATTCAAGAATGATATCGCGAAAATGTCGTCATCATGCCCGACAGAAAACGTCGTTTTTCTATCTCATTCGGCGTTCACAGATTCGCTGCGCGCATCATGTGCGATTTAAAAACTGTTAGTGGTTGGCGGGCGTATCGCTTAAAGAAATGACAACAGGGGGCGCAATGTCCCCTGTTTTCTATGAGACCGTTGGTGGTTGCTCGTTCAAACTACGCTCTGCTCTAAGCTGGTAGAAGTAATAAGCGATGCTTGCTGTCAGGCACAACGTATAACCGAACGACTCAGCGCCTTCTTCAACCATGTTTTTCACCACCCGAAGATACTCATCTCCGAGCACCGATTCCCATAGCGAGTGCATACCGAACAATCTTGAAAAGACTAAAATACATAGCAACCCGGAAATCATCATTCCGTAGTAAGGCGTAAGCGGATAGCGTGAAAGTTCAGCCAATGTCCTGCGAGGATGTCTTGCTGTGTAAGCAATCACAATGATGGAGGAGAATAAAGCAAACCATACCCAGCTACCGTGAGAGATGAGATCGAATAAACCATCGAGTTCCCGAATCAGCATCGCAAGGAAAAAACCACCGATCAGGAGATTACAATTACGCATGAATGCGGAGTCATTAACTAACTTGAAGTGAATGACTATTATCGCCGCAAGCATTCCTGCTTGAAGTGTTTCGGTTACGGATATCTCGCCGAGTTTATCTTGCAAAACATGCACATCGAGCCACAAACCGAACAACACAGCACTTGCCAGAACAGCAGCAAGAAGAATGTAAATCATGGTGCGTACTAAAAACATAACAATCCCATTAAGTGTATCTAACGCGATGTTACAACGTTCAGAGACACGCAGATTGGCTTATCGAGTTATTCCTACACTTTTCTAACATTCGAGTTTGTAAGTGGTCACGCAGGCTATTTGCGGGGCAGGGTCAGTGAACAGCTATGCCTGCGTTTTGGCCCGGTAGTAACGCGTAAACAAGCTAAGGCTCACGCTCTTTTCGTGGTTTTAATGGTGTTTATTACTTAAAAAATGCCAGAAATCACACTTCGGGCAGAGAGAAGGCTTTCCCCTATTGCCTGCTGAACGCATTAGGCTATGTTGACTTTTGGTTCCTCAAATGTAACTAAAAGGTTAACTGCAATGTCGAACACATTCCGTATTTCTCTGATCTCTGCCGCAGTTTTCATTTCATCCTCCGCGTTCTCAGCCCTGCCGCAGGGCTATCCGGCTGACTATCAGAAAGTCGTTGATGCCGCGACGAAAGAAGGCAAAGTGGTTATCTATTCCACCACTGATACCAAAGCCGCCGGGCCGCTGATTAAAGGTTTTGAAGCGACCTATCCGGGTATTAAAGTTGAATATAACGATATGAACAGTACCGAACTGTACAACCGTTTTATCAGCGAACAGGCCGCAGGCGGCGGCAGTGGCGACGTGGTCTGGAGCTCATCGATGGATACGGCGCTCAAACTCGCCACCGATTACGCCCAGGAGTACGCCTCGCCTGAACAGAGTCAGCTGCCGAAATGGGCGGTGTGGAAAAATAAAGCCTACGGCACGACCTACGAGCCGGTGGTCTTTATCTATAACAAACGGCTGATCCCGGCCAACGAAGTCCCGGACTCTCACGCGGCGCTGGCAAAGCTCATCGCCAGCCAGACCGACAAATTTAAAGGCAAAGTCACTACCTACGATATCGAGAAATCCGGCCTCGGCTTTATGCTCTCGGTACAGGATTCCAAAGCCGATCCAAACTATTTCAAAACCCTGGCTGACGTAGCCAAAGGCGGCCTCGCCGTGCAGTCCTCGACGGGCACGATGATGGAAAGGGTCTCCTCGGGCGAAAACCTGGTCGGTTTCAATATTCTGGGTTCCTACGCAGAAGCACGTGCCAAAACGGATCCATCACTGGGGATTTCCTATCCGAAAGATTACACCCTGGTGCTGTCGCGCGTTTCCTTCATCAGCCAACAGGCGCAAAACAGCAATGCCGCCAGGCTGTGGCTGGACTATGTGCTGTCTGAAAAAGGGCAGAGCATTCTGGCGAATCAGGCCGACATTCCGTCTATCCGCAACGATATCGAAGGGAAAAACGACATCGACGGCATGACCAAAATATTGGGCAAAGCGCTGAAACCAATCCCGGTTGATGAATCTTTGCTGGAATACCTGCAGCCGAAAAAACGTCTGGATTACATCAAGCAGTGGCGCACCGCTGCCGCAAAATAGTGGCATGAAATGGGGGATGGCGTTTCGCCTATTCCCCCTACAACAGCAATTCGTAGGTCGGATAAGCGTGAGCACCATCCGACATCTAAGGGAAGTCGTATGAATGCATTACGCAGAAAGTGGCAAAGCCTGCCGCGTGGCATTGTGGTGTTGATAACCGCGCTGGTTATCTACACCCCGCTGTCGTTCATCGTGATACAAAGTTTCCTTTCCGCTCCATTCTTCTCGCCGTCAAAGGAGTGGAGCCTTGAATCCTTTGGCTTTATTTTCACCGATCCTGATTTCTACAAAGCGCTCAAGAGCGGCTTTATTCTGGCGTTCGGCCTGGTGGTTATCGCGATACCGCTCGGCGGGGTGCTGGCGTTCCTGATGGTGCGCACCGATTTACCCGGCAGACGCCTGATTGAGCCGCTGATCCTCGTGCCTATCTTCGTTTCGCCGATGGTGCTGGGCTTTGGCTACGTGGTGGCCGCCGGTCCGGTGGGCTTCTTCTCGCTGTGGGCGCAATCGCTGATTGGCTTCGTGCCATGGAACATCTACGACATGTCGAGCATCGTGGTCATTGCCGGTCTGACGCACGTGCCGCACGCCTATTTGTACATCTCCTCGGCGTTGCGCAGCGTCGGTTCCGATGTGGAAGAAGCCGCGCGTATCGCCGGGGCATCGCCGTTGCAGGTGATGACCTCCGTGAGCTTGCCGATGGTAAGACCGTCGATTCTGTATGCCATCGTGCTGCTGTTTTTCCTCGGGCTGGAAGTGTTCGGGCTGATGCTGGTACTGGGCGATCCGGAAGGCAATATGGTGCTGGCGACCTATCTGTACCAGCTCACCAACAAACTCGGTACGCCGTCCTATCATCTGATGGCGGCGGTCGCCGTGGTGCTGATTTGCATCACTATTCCGCTGGTGATGTTGCAGCGCCGGTTGATGCGCACCGCCAACCGTTTTGTGACCGTGAAAGGGAAAGCCTCGCAGGCGCGCGCGTTGCCGTTGGGTAAATGGCGCTGGGTTGCCGGTGCCGTCGTGGCTTTCTGGCTGACAGTGACCATTGGCGTACCGCTGCTGGGCGTTATCCTGCGAGCCTTTATCTCCAACTGGGGCGTGGGCGTGTCCATCTGGAATGAGCTTTCGCTCGACACATTCCGCACCATCTGGGCGCAGCCGAACCTGCTGCGGGCCATCGTCAACTCGATGGCGATTGGCGTCTTTGGCGGCGCGCTGGCGGTGGGCTGTTATCTGTTTGTCGGCATCGCTATGCACCGAAAACCGGACAACACCACCCGCTTCCTCGATTACAGCGTGCTGGTTCCACGGGCGGTTCCCGGTCTGCTCGCCGGGCTCGCGTTCCTGTGGATGTTCCTGTTTCTGCCGATGTGGCTCGATAACGCGCTCAAATCCGGCTGGCTTTCAGGGATGCCGTGGTCGCAGTGGCTGCGCGATAACCTGATTGTCTGGCTACGGTCGTTGCGCAGCACCATTTTTAGCGTCTGGCTGGCGTACACGGTGGTGTGGATGGCGTACGGGCTGCGGTTGATTTCCTCTACGCTGTTGCAGGTAGGGCCGGAGCTGGAAGAAGCCGCCCGCAGCGCCGGAGCCACCCGCGGGCAAATTACCCGCCACGTCACTATTCCGCTCGCCCGCTATGGCCTGATTGGCTCGTGGCTGCTGATGTTCCTGATTTTTGAGCGCGAATATTCAACCGGGGTGTATCTGCTGTCGCCGGGCACCGAAACCATCGGCTCGATGCTGGTTTCCCTGTGGGCGGCGGGCGCGATTGATATCGTGGCGGCGCTGTCGTTTATCAACATTCTGCTGGTGGTCGTAGGCCTGGGAATTGCCCTTCGTTTTGGAGTCAAATTACATGATTGAATTATCGGTCGAGAACCTGCATTTAACCTACGGCGACAATCCGGTATTAAAAGGCGTGGCCATGAACCTGAAACGCGGTGAAGTGGTTTCCCTGCTCGGCCCGTCCGGCAGCGGTAAAACCACATTACTGCGCGCGGTTGCCGGGCTGGAAAAACCCACTCAAGGCTCTATCACCATCGGCAGCAACAAAGTGTACGATGGCACGCCGCGCAGTGAAGTTCCGGCGGAAGAGCGCAATCTTGGGCTGGTGTTTCAGTCATATGCCCTTTGGCCGCACAAAACCGTGTTTGAAAACGTGGCCTATCCGTTGAAGTTGCGCAAAGTGCCCGCCAAAGAAATTAACCAGCGGGTGCAAGACGTGCTGGATCAGCTCGGGCTGGGGCATCTTGGTAAACGCCATCCGCATCAGCTTTCCGGGGGACAACAGCAGCGCGTGGCAATTGGTCGGGCGCTGGTCTACAACCCGCCGGTGATCCTGCTGGATGAACCGCTTTCAAACCTGGACGCCAAACTGCGCGAAGAGGCCCGCGTGTTCCTGCGTGAGTTGATCATCAAACTCGGCTTATCCGCGCTGATGGTGACGCACGACCAGAATGAGGCGATGGCGATTTCCGATAGGATCCTGCTGCTCAATAACGGAAAAATTGAACAACAGGGCACGCCGCAGGAGATGTACGGCTCGCCGAAAACGCTGTTTACCGCTGAGTTCATGGGCAGCAATAACCGCCTGAATGGCAAAGTCACGGAAATGCGCGACGGCAAAGCGCGGATCGAAGGCCGCGGTTGGGTGCTGTGGGGACTTGCCGGTGAAGGGGTACAAATCGGGCAAGAAGGTACCGCCGTTATCCGTGTGGAACGCGTGGCAATCGTTGATGGCCCGGGTGACAATCAGCTTGAGTTACCGCTGTTGACCAGCATGTATCTGGGCGATCGTTGGGAATATCTGTTCCGCACGGTGGGCGATGATTTTGTTATTCGGGCGTACGGTAACGAGGTACTCGATCCGAAAAATTGTCATCTGGCGCTGCCGGAAAAACACGTCTGGATCTTCCCGAAGGCCTGAAGCCAAAAGAGACACGCCAGTTAGTGGGGATTCGCTTATCCCCCACGACTCAGCCCATGTCGGGATTAAAGGAACGGTAGGGTGCCATTCTTTTCGCAAGTTTTCTGCCACACAGGTGTGGGAGAAGTCTAACGGGAATTTAGCTTTAGCCATGAAAGCACTGAACCATTCAGACCCTAAAGTCACCATGAATTATTTGAAGATTGACGTTAAGAGCGTGGGCGCTGCCCTTGCAAACATTTGGGAATAATAGCTTAGAGCCATTATAGTTTTGCTGCTAAAACAGGCAAAGCATTAATTAAAATGTTTTTTAGTTTTAACATGCTCGGTTCATTAATATTTTTCAGTATTATTTCTGAGTGTAGATGAGCATTATCACTGAAAACTGTTATCTTAATATAATTCCCACTATCACTCGTGCAAGGTTTGTAACTGTTTTGTGTTAAAGTATCTTTTAATACAACCTGGAGATCATGTAGTTTTAAAACATTCAACTTTTTTGTAAAAAGCTCATACCTCCCACTTCTATTTAAAACCTCACATAACAGTAAGCCATCAGAGTAAAAAAATATTTTCAATTGTGGTTCTTGATTTTTTCTGGCGTATTTTTCTATAGAATAAATAAGTTCTTTTTTCTTCTGTAAATTGCTGGCAGTGTTTTTTGCCTCGTGATTATCCAAGCGTTCAACATTCCGAACCACCGTATCAATGCTACTTTTTTCTCGGTGACGCATTCTATTTATTGATGATAATTTAAGAAAGGCAAATACACCCGCCACAAATCCAATAAACATGGATAAGCCAGGCATACCGCTTACACCACCGTGGTGTGAGCAAGCTCCACTATGTCCTATTGATGGTGATGCCCAACCATCATTACATCCTGAAAAAAGGGAGCCTATTAGGGTAAAAAATATAAAAACTGCAATTGAAATAGCAATCTTAAATTTAAACATAGCCATATCCTATCTATGGAAAATAAACACCAATGTACGCCTTAGTAATCCAACATACTCAAAATGATTATGGTGGTAGCATTCTCACTCTGCAACAAGAAGGCAAAAGGCTTGTTAGAGAATCGGCAGCGACATGGCAACAGCTTCATTTGGTTATATGTGGCTTCGGGCTGGTACGAGGGCGCACAAGCCCCCTACGCTTAATATGATAATATCATATTCAATTTAATCATCTGGCAGTTCACGCAAAATCTTACCCGTATCTTCAAAAAAATCAAACTCATCCCAAAAAAATGTATAAAAAACTGATAATCCTTTGCATTCACTCTCGAGAGATTTTTTAACATATTTTTTATTTTTATTTTCAGCACTAACAACCGCTGAAAAAAAGACTATAGCTCTTGACCTAAGACCACCACCACTTCGCATGAAGAGAGTAAAACAACGACCTCTGAACACATTAAAATCAGCGCAATTATTTACATCCCGATCAAATCTAACTACTATTGATTTTATTTTTCCATACAAAGAAATCATATTATTAAACATTTCTTCATCGCCAAGATTTCGCCGTTTTTCATTTATTTTATTAATATAATGGTCATAATTTACTATTCCTATCGGATATCTTGCATTGAATCGTATATCATCAGATGCCATATTTAACAGATCAAACTCTTTACTTGTTAAATCAAGCATCAAATCTTTTGCCATTGAATCCAACTTATGGCTATAAAAATGAAATCTTGATTCCAGAGTTTTCTTGCTCGCTCCTAAGTTCATTAATAGCACCGCAGATTTAAGGAGCATTTCAAAAGCGTAGCCTAACAAAAGCCGACTTGTTTTTTGGGTAGAACTAACAACATCTGCATACTCCCATATATTATCACGCCTTCCTGTATTCTCTTCCAATAACACCCTATTTCTCTCACTCTCTTTACGTAATATTTTTGCTGACATAAAAAGATCATTAGATTCGTCAATCCATGCCTTTCTATCAAAAATACCCTTCCCATTTTTATTAGTGATGATATCAATGTTCATTTTTATACCTGAGATTGAGATAATATTCTCAGGTTATCCAAGGTGCAGAAAATGTGCAACTAACAGATTTTAGACAAAATAGCCTTATTGCCCGTTGGTGGTAAGACAACGTGCGGAGCGTAGCGACTTCATCGGGGTTATGTCAGACAATGAAATTTATCAGGATCGCCGTGTACCCTTTCGAGAGCGTGGCTGAGACGCTGGCAGAGCTTGCATATGGTTTGCAAGTACCGTGACCACCATAAAACCTGTTTATTCCCTGCAACGTCATCACGACGTGTCGCATGTGGGAGCATCGGCAAAAAATACGCTTTACTGAAAGTTTATGAGAATCAACGCCCGGATCAGGCTTTGCCTTCACGTTGTGCTATCGCGGTGTGAGGTTGGAACTGCCGCCGACGAATAGTTATACTCTTACTTCCATAGTAACTATCCGTGACAACTAACAGTGTACCTCTTGTTGGTAGATCGTCGTTCAATGGTAGAACGATCATAGACAACTTATGTTAAGTAAGTTGTTGATAGCGAACACATTTAAGCCAGTAGCTGGCGGTGTTTTGCAACAAGGGGAGAGATTGGAGCGGGTGAAGGGAAATCACCCCCGCTCCAAAGATCTCGTAATCCCATGGATTTATTAACAAAAAACTCATGCATTGTAGGAGGGTTTTGTAGGACAAACTACAACATTCCAAGGCAACTTCACGGGTGCTCAGTAAACGCCACTGCGTTCAGATTTTGAAACCAGCTAAACATCGAAAGACTTTGCTCAGAATTACCATTTAACTAGATGTTATTTATATAAATTAATACATTCAGAGCCAAAGTAAAACGCCACCGTAACGCCTACGTAATGCACCCGGATTTTGCTGTTTTATTCACTCTTATAGAAACAAAAAGCTGATGAAATGGGAGGCTATCAACAACCAATGAACACTGTTCATCCATACAGATCTAGATTTTGCAACCTTACACTTGTCCTACTTTCTCAGCTTATCCCACCGCACTGCCGAAACAATGCCGATACTGCCGCTGCGATTGGGTCTGCGCCACTTTGCTGTTTCCATGCTGCCTAGGTATTCGAGAGCATCTTCGAAGCTGCTAAAACGCTTCTGAGAGCCTTTTTCTCCTACCGCAAATGAACCGTCACGGGCGCTTGCCAAGCCGGGATGAAAACACGAGCCATCAGCCGCATAGGGAACCATCAAGTCAACGAGTTCAGTTTCAGGCGGAACAGAAGCAAGTAATCGCGACGGCTCAACCTTCAGGGCATCAGCCAGCGTTTCAATTGCATCCAATGAAGCATTCGAGCCACCACGTTCAATGCGGCTCATATAGCTTCGCGCAAACCCGCATAGATCAGCAAAAGCCTCCTGACTCATTCCGGTGGCGATACGCAACTCTTTTACTCGTTGTCCAAACAGGATTCGAAGGGTCTTTTTCATCCCACGAATTTGCTCAGATGACCACCAAATGGCCACGCTCTTATCGTGACATTATGAGCCACGGCGATATCATGTGATTAGAAATCGCCGCTGGGGCGGGTAAAGGAGATAACAACATGCTAAGAACACAAATCCACAGTAAGAAGAAAACCCTTCATCTCACATTGGGAGCTTTGCTGGTAACAGCTTCAATGGCATCGAACGCTGCGGAAAGTGTTGATCAGTTGGCAACACGTATCGGCATAGATAGCTTCCGCGAAGCGATAAAAAAGGGTGATCGCAACACCTTCAAAACGCTGCCTGCAAAAGGCTATAAAAATGGCTTAACCGGGCTGCTCATCAAAACGAACACTTACGTTAACCCTCAATATAGTTTCGCGGATTGCGATACAGACGCCGTCATTGTTTCAGTTAAACAACATAAAACAATTCCAGGCTGTCGGGTTTCTTTAAAGCTGGCAAGTAAGGATGCTGACGGAAGCTATCACGATAACGGCATCCGAGTCGAATACGGTATAGCGACCGATTCCAAGAGGTTTATCGCCAACAATTCTGCATGGGCACAACACGCAATTTCCGGTGACAAGGTGCTGGAGAACGAATTAACCAGTGCTAAAAGCGAGACACTATGTAATTCGTGGGCAACGATGGCTCGAAACATTGCAGTAGGCAGAGATAACCAAGACCCGCAATCTATGTTTGATCAGCAAATAGAAGGACTTAGAGGTAAGCCCGGCATTACTGAACAAAACATCGTGTTCGCTCATTACATCGCCCACACGGTTTATACTGATTTTACGGGTAAAACGCCGAAAGAAGCTGAAGCCATTATTTATGATGTTTGCCGGGAAAGCATGTAAGTTGAAGAATTAATAAAAAAGAAACAATAAACAGCCCCGCAAGTTTGGATATTTTAACTTGCGGGTTTGAAATTAATTTAAATCACGAGAATCGAACATATTCCACCCTGCATGAGTTACCTCGAAAACCTGTCCTTTATAACCTTTAGGAGTGAGCATTCCTTTCATTCGTAACTCTAGAATTGCTGCATTCCATCTGGCCAGCTCTCTGGCCGTTTCAGAAGTAATTTGTTTGGCACCAACACTAATAACTGTTCCCGCGAGAGTTTCGACTACCAAAATTGTCCCGTCACCGATTTCACATGCTTCAGTTAAGACCAGCATGGCATCACCTGAGATCGCAGATTTCTGTTTAACCTTGCTCTCAGATGAAGTTGCTGAACCTTGGCTATTGATTAACTCTTTCAAATAATTGTTATTAGCCAAAGTCAATGTTAACTGTTTGTATAACTTCAGTTTAAAGTCTTTGATGTTATCAAATTGTTCGATAAGTCCTTTTTTCATGCACTCTGTTCTAAACTCTTTTAATGCTGCATGTTGTGTCATATCGATAGAGTCTGGAGCAACCGGCTTAGCTGAAAAGTAAATCATCGCAGGTTTGTTTTTGCTCAGATGTTTGTATATTTCTTCAACGGTTCCACTTGCTTCAGTCCCGGTGGGAGAGCCAAGTCTTGTCCAAAAAACACCGATTAAGAGATCACAATCCACTAATAGCCTTTGATTAATTAACTCCTGGGCAGGTAGCCCAAGTTCTGGAGACGTGTGAGTCTCCCAACCAATCGGAGTCAACATAACTTTTGAGCGTGCTGAATTTATATCATTCCATTCATGAATCACCTCACGTATGACGGCTCGCTCCTCCGCCACATCACCAGGTGAAGCAATCATGACAGGTATGATAGTTGCCGTGTATGCCATTAATTCTCCATAATTAATTAAAAATTGCTGATATGGTTGCCCTGGATACGCCATATTCACGTGCCAGGGCGCTGATACTGCTTCCGCTATTCTTTTTCTCTACAATCGCGCTACGAGCTTCTGGGGCGATTTTAGAAGGTCTTCCCAACGCCTTACCTTCTGCCTTAGCCCGCAACAACCCCGTCTGAGTGCGTTCAATAAGCAGGTCACGTTCCATTTCCGCAACTGCTGCCAACATAGACAATAGGAGCTTACCCGCCGCAGAAGTGAGATCGGTCGTGCCAAGCTGGTGGACAATGACCTTGATATTCCTTTCAGCCAACGCCCTGACCGTTTGCAAAACGTCAATCGCATCACGCCCGAGTCGATCCAGCTTCGCTACAACCAGTATTTCGCCACCGCGGATTTTACCCAACATTTCAGAGAATGCTTTACGCTGCATAGCTGGAACCTTGCCACTGATCACATCGGCGAACCAAAAGTCGATCTTCCATCCAGCTTGATCAAGTTCCAGACGCTGATTTTCAGTATCCTGCTGTGTCGTCGAAACACGTCCATAGCCAAAAGTTGCCATCGTTATCTCCTCATCCGGCCCCTGCCAGAAAACGGTGTCAACTTAGGATGGCCTGCCAGAAAAGCCAAGGCTAATTTTCCAACAGTGAGAAAGTGCGTTTCTGGCGGTGCCGAAAAACGGTCGTTTGTTGGCGCTTAAAACGAGTGAAGACATGTTAGGCTGAAACCATCACTTCATAAGGACAACCGAAATGATTAAAGACGCGATTTTCTCACCGTGCGGTAAGTATCGCTACTCGCTATCACGAGTCTGGGACGAATCAAAACCGTATACGCTTTTCATCGGGCTAAACCCTTCATACGCCGATGCTGAGAACGATGATCACACATTAAGCCGCTGCACATCGTTTGCCCGGGGCTGGGGCTACGGTGGGGTATATATGGCAAACCTATTCGCGTTCGTTCACACCCAGCGACATGAAATGATGAAGGCGCCTGATCCCATTGGAGTAGATAACGATAGTCACCTGATACGGCTTGTTAGCGGTGCCGGTCTGGTCGTCGCGGCATGGGGGAACGAGGGCAGACACCTTAAGCGCTCAACGGTCGTCCGAAAGTTGCTGCCAGAAACCACAATGTGCTTCGTCTTAAACGCTACGGGTGAGCCGAAACATCCTCTGTATATGAAAAATGACAGTGCTCTCATACCGTTAGGTTAACATCGATAACTGCGTTCAGAATATGAACACAGCCATATGATATATATGACTTTTCTTTAAAATGATGGTGTGCTAGCTTCTTTCCTGACACCTACCTCATGCGGTAAACCGGTCCGGGTAGGTGGAGCTTTGCCGCTGTTTAGTGGAAGACGTCAGGATGGGAACTCTGCGTAACGTTGATTGTGGTAGGTAGGGCGCGCAAGCGTTTGATGCAGCCAAGCAGAGGGTGAAAGTAGCTATCGGCGGATTCTTGAGTAGCTACTTTTGCGCATAATGCATCTTTCAAGAAAGGTCGTCACACCACGAGGAAGACTTGTTCTTCATCTGGCAAGGGGAACCGAGCAAACCTACGGGCTATCTTCTCAGATGGCCTTAGGGTTGATATGTCCGGCTTCCCCCCCGAGGAAGGGTTAATATCTTAAAGAACAATTTATGTTTTAACATTTTTAACAATTACACTTCTCTGCTGTTTGCTGTCTTAAAGCGTTCACGTCAAAAGTAAACCTGCCGTTTTTGCCTCACCTGCGTAACAACCAAACACGAACCAGAAGCTGCTAACCTTCAACGTGTTCGCGGTGTCAATGCTGTCGGATAAGTTGGGCGCGGGAAAGTGGAAGTCCTAGGTTTGGAAGCGCCCCTCTATGGCGTTGCGTTTAAAAACCTCGGCGGCGGCAGAATCATCCTTATAGTGGCAAGTGACTTCTGAAGTTAAGCGGTGCAATAAAAAGTCACTTCTGATTCATCTGGTTTCGTCACCGCTCTCAGAAACCGCCACAAATTTTGAATCACTAATTCTGCTACTCTTTGGAAAAAAAGCGCGCCATGAAGCTTCTCAGAGCGCCTGAAACCATTTACTCAATGCCCAGTTACATTACTTTGTTCCGTTTATTTTATACAAAACATGCTCAGCCAGATGATGTTCCGCAGGCAATGCCGGGTGCATGAAATGTCCTTGCTTTACCATCCCTAAGCGCTTCATCAAGTTTTCTGATGGGAGGTTGTGTTTTGACGTGAAAGAAACGACCTCTTCAAGATTCAACACATCAAACGCATAGCTCAGAGCGCAACCGGCAGCTTCGTAGGCCATTCCTAGGTGCCAGAATTCCTTGCGTAAGCGCCAACCGACTTCGGTGCAAGGCGAAAAATCAAAACGCTCCGGCTGATGCGCTAACCCGACACAGCCCACAAACTCGCTCGTGTTTTTTTCCTCAACAGCCCAAAACCCCCAACCATTATTTGTCTCAATTGTCGCTCTGAAACGATCGGCTAACATATCACTTTCATCACGACTCAATGTCGATGGGAAATACTTCATCACATCCGGATTGGCATTAAGTTCATAAAATGGTTCGTAGTCGCTATATCTCCATTGGCGCAAAATTAACCGACTAGTTTCTAACATGTTACTCGTCCCCTAACAAACAAAGTGCTTTAATATCTGCGGACATAATCGCCTTAAGGTGTTGAGTAATTTTATCTGTTGACCAATCCCACCATGCTAATCTTTCCAAAATCGCTACCGTTTCATCCGGGAAACGCATTTTGATCACTTTCGCCGGATTACCGCCAACGATGGCATAAGCAGGAACATCCGAAGTCACAACAGAGCGAGACGAAATAATCGCCCCATTGCCAACGTTAACTCCTGGCATAATAAGCGCGTCATACCCGATCCACACATCGTTACCGATGACCGTATCGCCTTTGTAGGGCAAATCTCCCGGCTGTGGCATAGCCTTCTCCCAGCCTTTACCGAAGATGTAAAACGGATAAGTCGATACGCCAGAAAGTTTATGGTTTGCACCGTTCATGATGAATTGAACGCCTTTCGCAATAGCACAAAACTTGCCGATGATCAGTTTGTCGCCAATGAACGGGAAATGGTAGAGAACGTTTCGTTCAAAATTTTCTGAGTCGTCGGGATCATCGTAATAAGTGAAATCACCAACGATAATGTTCGGATTTGTGATGGTGTTTTTGATAAAGCATACTTGAGGAAAACCCTCCATTGGATGCTTATTTGATGGGTCTGGCCCGTGCATACGCTCTCCTGAAACCGTTAATCGTTTCAAAGAAGATTAACACGACCTTAGCCGAGCAATCTCCGAAAGGATAAAATCCGCCCGTTCCTCAGCAGATACACACGGCAACTCAATCCACTGATAATCATACTTCTGGTATGTTTCCTTCATCGCGTGGTATGTGGAAACAGCTACGTCGAAAGATTGCTTTCGCTCGGCATCCTGCACATAGATATCGCGCCAAGGTGGTGCAATGAACACGGTGTGATTATACCGAAACTCAGCAATGGCATTTTCCAAATGCTTTGGCACCAGAAGCTCAGAGAGATGCAGGTAGCCAGCAACATCTGGAACCCCACGGTCATAGAAGCAAGGTTCTGATACCCCTTCAACTTCGTGCCATGAGCGCATTTCCCAACAAAGCATAAGCTCTGCAAACGCGGCCTGATCGGCCCACGGCAATGCACTGCCACCAATTGTTACCTGATCCTGAATCACTGCTCTACCCGCTTCTCTCGAACACCAATATCCTCGTTGGATGAGCGCATCAACTACCGTGCTTTTTCCCGACCCAGGGCCACCCGTCAGAATGAAGCGTTGCTGAAAGACTGTAGACATAAGTTTCCTTTTGGGATGAGAAGGCAATCAAACACGGTTTAGTTAATATCACTAGCTAATGCACAACGTTAGGTTTAGGCCTCGCCAAGCGCTCTAAGAAAGCGCCACGAATTCTGCACCATGATTTCCACTATCCTAGATAAAAAACGCGCCACAGAGCTTCCGGTCGCATTTGGCACATCCTATGATTTATGCCTTCGACGTGCATCGTTGACCGCCTTGATACCCGCCTCAGTATCAAACTGAGCAATATCAGGCAAACTGTAGCGAAGCTGCGAAATCACGCCAAATTGCTCTCCCACATCAGCATCCTTACGATAGGTTGTCATCGCGGTTGTGCTGCCGCGAACATGTCCAACAAGCTGCGCAATCGTCCGCTCGTTAGTCTCAAACTCGTCTACGGCATTAATGAAAGTATGCCGCAGCGAATGGAACGTTTTCTTACCGTCACGAGGAAACCCGAGGACTTTGCCAAAGTAGTTTTCGTTAAACCATTTTGAGGCGGCGGCACGATAGCCTTTGATTTTGTTGTGCTTCAACTCAGGGAAAAGGCGATCATACCCGACGGATTTCAGCGCATCGACATACTCAAGTAGACCTAATTCGAGCAGTCGTGGATGTAAGGGAACTTGACGGATAGCATTCACCGTTTTCAAGGATTTATCGCCGCCAGCCTGCGCCTCTTCATCCATCATCTTATCCGGCGCATCAAGGTTGAAATCAATGTAGGCAACGCCGTTTTTATCCACGCGAATATCCGCCAGATAAAGCTGGCAAAGCTCATTAATCCTCCCGCCCACATATAATGCCAGCAGAGGCAACCAGTAGTGAAACGGGCGAAAACTCGTATAGCGTCCGTATTGATTAGGTATTCCTGCACCGTTTTTGAACCAGTCAGCAGAAAAAATACGCAATAGCTCATCCTCGGTGAAGAGGTCGCGGCGATCCTGCTCCCGCACCGTAGGACGGTTCTGGGCAAGTAGATTCTCGGCTGGGTTATCAAGAAGGTAACGCTCGCTCTTTGCCCATTTAAGCATCGAACCTAGCGACTCAATATGCCTGCCAATCGCATCACGGCTCATTACTGGCTGACCTTCAGCCAGCGCCTTTTCAATCAACTTGTGCGTGTCGGAGATCTTGTATTTCCGCCGCATCAGATACAAGTTGCCGGGCATACTTTGCATTCTGGTGACGTAATGTTTCACCATATCGCGATCCAATTCACCCAGCGGCAAATCGCCCATGATCTCCGTGAAGTGTTCAATTCTGGAACGAATTTTCCCCTCGCTGGCTAGTTTAATATCACCCGTATTTTTATAAACCAGAAACTCTTCCAGCAATGCTGAAACCGTCATGCTCGCATATGTCGGGTTGCAATACGGGTTGATGGTAGCAGCCGCAGGAATCGCTGGTGTTACAACTACCGGAGCGCATGGCAGAGCACTTAATGTTGGCTCCGATTTCTCAAGCGCTTTATCCCAAGTGCTACGCAGTTTTTCAGCCTGCACGTTGTTGATGAACAAAGAACTTTCATTCAGCGTCACCCCGGGTAAATCCAACAACCAGAGGGAAAGAGGATTGCCGTTGTTAGCCCTGAATGCCGTAACCTCAACCTCCCGCCCGTTCAGCAATTCAACAAGGGCAAACTGCGGCTGGTAAAGCTGCATATAGCCGTTCAGCACAGCCTCAGCACCGTAATACGCAATGTTATTCAAAACGAACCCATGCGTATCAGGATCACGCTCAAGAGTGCTGAAATCATCAATCAGAAAGCCACGCTGGTTCGACACAAGCGCATACAGCGGCACATTGGCTGCCAGAAGATGCTGGACGACAGTCTCAAACCCAACCCCAAATGAATCGCAAAACAACGCCAGGCTGATTTTGCCTGCGCCAGTCAACAATGGGGCATTGCCCCTGATCTTCTCTTTATCCACTTGCCTGAACTCTTCCAGAGACGCATACCACTTCTTCAGCAAACGCGCGGCAATAGCTCTGGCATTTACAAGGTGGGTTGTGCGGGTAGATGCATGAATTTCACGCTGCCCTGTCAGGGCACGATAACGAACCGGGACGGTGATCCGCAGAACATAGATACCGCTTGGACGTCGATAGAGATTACCACGTTGTGACATCGCCTGTATGAACCCCTTGTAGGAGGATCACGAGCGCCGTCACGTATGAATCAGAAAAATACTGAGGAATGAATACGTTAGGGGAAATCTGGAGCGGGTGAAGGGAATCGAACCCTCGTATGCAGCTTGGGAAGCTACCGTTCTACCATTGAACTACACCCGCGAAAGACGCGCCCGTAAAAGGGGTGAAGGCATTATAGACTTAACGCCTTCACTGACAAGCCTTTCTGCAATTAAGTGGCTATTATATAACCGCTTAGCATTTCGGTTTGCTGCCCTGCGGTGGCAAATAACGCAGCGGATCGATAGCGGTGGCGCGGTAGCGAATCTGGAAATGCAGCTTCACAGAGTCGGCATCGCTGTTGCCCATGGTGGCAATCTGCTGGCCGATCTTCACCGACTGTCCGTTGTTAACCATCATTTTATCGTTATGCGCATACGCGGTGATGTAATCATCATTGTGCTTAATCATGATCAGATTGCCGTATCCGCGGAGCTGATTCCCGACGTAAACCACTTTACCCGCGCCAGATGCGTAAATCGGCTGACCGCGCGAACCCGCGATATCAATCCCTTTGTTGCCGCCATCGGCGGTGGAATAGCGCAACACCACTTTGCCGCTGGTCGGCCAGCGCCAGCAGCGTTGTCCTACCGGCGGCCAGGAAGACTGCGGCACAGCGGAAGATGGCGTGACTTTTGCCGTCCGGCTGCCGGAGGATTTTTTCGATCCCGAGCTGCCACTCACTTTCAGACGCTGTCCCACTTCGATGGTATACGGCGGTGAAATGCCGTTCATGCGGGCGAGGCTGCTGACGCTGGTGCCGGTCATGCGAGAGATTTTTGACAGCGTATCGCCGCGTTTTACGGTATACACGGAGCCGCTGTAGCTGCCTTCGGAGCCTGATTTACTGCCGGAACAACCAGCCAGAATCAGCCCAATAAACAGGCACAGAAAAAGGCGTAATGGGTGTTTCATCAGGCGTCCTGCTCTCAAAGCGAGTCCTCGGTGTCGAAAAAATGGATGGCATATGATACCAGTCGTAGCCCGTATGCCAATGTTTAGCATGCTTTTTGATAAACAACCCTTTGGCAAAAATGGCGCATCACATCCAAAACCCATCCCCTCTGACGCCCTGGGCATTCAGCCTGAGAAAGATTGTCGTATAATAAAGCCCGGTTATATGACTGAGATATTGTGTCCGGAGAAGCGATGAGCAGGCAAGAGCACGTCATTTTACTCGATGAGCAGGGAGCAGCTATCGGCACCCAGGAGAAATATGCCGCCCATAATACCGCCACGCCGCTGCATCTGGCCTTTTCCTGCTGGTTGTTCAACGCAAAAGGTGAGCTGCTGTTAACCCGGCGAGCGCTCAGTAAAAAAGCCTGGCCAGGCGTCTGGACAAGTTCAGTCTGCGGTCATCCCCAGCTCAATGAAACATCAGAAGAAGCGCTTATTCGACGTTGCCGATATGAAGTAGGTGCCGAAGTAAAGGACATCACGCCCGTCTACCCGGCGTTCCGCTACCGGGAAATTGACAGTTCCGGCATCGTTGAGAATGAAGTCTGCCCGGTGTTTGCCGCTCAGGTGACTAACGAGATAATGCTAAACAGAGATGAAGTAATGGAGTATCGCTGGCTGAACCTGGAAGATTTACGCCAGGCTATCGAAGCCGCTCCGTTTCTGTTTAGCCCGTGGATGGGACGGCAATTTGCCCACACCCCAGCCCGCGATGCACTGTTCCAGTTTGCCCATGCCGTGTAACATGCAAGACATAAAAAAAGCCCGGTTGCTCAAGCAAATCGGGCTTTTTTACACCGGAGACCATGACGTCTCCGGTTATGTTCGACTTATTTAGTCGGACGCATTGCCGGGAACAGGATCACATCACGGATGGTATGGCTGTTGGTGAACAGCATAACCATACGGTCGATACCAATACCCAGACCCGCCGTTGGCGGCAGACCGTGTTCCAGCGCGGTAACGTAGTCTTCATCGAAGAACATCGCTTCGTCATCACCGGCTGCTTTCGCATCAACCTGGTCCTGGAAACGCTGCGCCTGGTCTTCTGCATCGTTCAGCTCGCTAAAGCCGTTACCGATTTCACGGCCACCGATGAAGAATTCAAAGCGATCGGTAATTTCCGGGTTCTCATCATTACGACGCGCCAGCGGAGACACTTCTGCCGGGTATTCAGTAATGAAGGTCGGCTGAATCAGATGTGCTTCTGCCACTTCTTCGAAGATCTCAGTCACGGTACGACCCAGACCCCAGCTCTTCTCAACCTTAATACCGATTTCAGCCGCGATAGCTTTCGCCGCGTCGAAGTTATCCAGATCAGCCATGTTGGTTTCTGGACGGTATTTTTTGATGGCTTCGCGCATGGTCAGCTTCACGAACGGCTTACCAAAGTCGAAGGTCTGATCGCCATAAGGCACTTCAGTTTTGCCGAGAATATCCTGCGCCAGAGTACGGAACAGAGATTCGGTCAGCTCAATCAGGTCTTTGTAATCTGCATACGCCATATAGAGTTCCATCATGGTGAACTCTGGGTTATGACGAACGGAGACGCCTTCATTACGGAAGTTACGGTTGATTTCGAACACGCGTTCGAAGCCACCCACCACCAGACGCTTCAGGTACAGTTCCGGCGCGATACGCAGGTACATGTCGAGGTCGAGGGCATTGTGATGGGTGATGAACGGACGCGCGGACGCGCCACCCGGGATCACCTGCATCATTGGGGTTTCAACTTCCATAAAGCCACGGCCAACCATGAACTGACGGATACCCGCCATAATCTGGGAACGGACTTTAAAGGTGTTGCGGGACGTATCGTTAGCGATGAGGTCCAGATAACGCTGACGGTAGCGCGCTTCCTGATCCTGCAGACCGTGGAATTTATCCGGCAGTGGGCGCAGGGCTTTGGTCAGCAGACGCAGCTCGGTGCAATGAATGGACAGCTCACCAGTCTTGGTTTTGAACAGCTTACCTTTCGCGCCGAGGATATCGCCCAGGTCCCATTTCTTGAACTGGTCGTTGTATACGCCTTCCGGCAGATCGTCACGGGCAACGTACAGCTGGATACGGCCGCCAACGTCCTGCAGCGTCACGAAGGACGCTTTACCCATGATACGACGGGTCATCATACGGCCAGCAACGGTGACTTCAACGTTCAGCGCTTCCAGCTCTTCATTTTCTTTGCTGCCGAATTCGGCGTGCAGCTGGTCGGAGGTACTGCCGCGACGGAAATCGTTCGGGAAAGCGATGCCCTGCTCACGCAGCGCAACCAGCTTCTCACGACGAGATTTCAATTCGTTATTAAGATCGACGACTTCGTCAGCGCCCTGTGCTTGTTGTTCAGACATATTGGTTCCTCATAACCCTGCTTTCAAACTTGCTTCGATAAATTGGTCGAGGCTGCCGTCCAGTACCGCCTGGGTATTGCGGGTTTCAACCCCGGTACGCAGGTCCTTGATACGGGAATCGTCCAGTACGTATGAACGAATCTGGCTGCCCCAGCCGATGTCCGATTTGTTATCTTCCGCCGCCTGCTTCTCAGCATTTTTCTTCTGCATTTCCAGCTCGTACAGCTTAGCTTTCATCTGCTTCATGGCCTGATCTTTGTTCTTATGCTGCGAACGGTCGTTCTGGCATTGCGTGACGGTATTGGTTGGAAGGTGGGTAATACGCACCGCAGATTCTGTACGGTTAACGTGCTGACCACCAGCACCGGAGGCGCGGTACACGTCGATACGCAGATCGGCTGGATTGATTTCGATATCGATATCGTCATCCACTTCCGGGTAGACGAAAGCGGAACTGAACGAGGTATGACGACGGCCACCGGAGTCAAACGGGCTCTTACGTACCAGGCGATGTACGCCAGTTTCAGTGCGTAACCAGCCAAAGGCGTATTCGCCCTGAATACGGATGGTGACAGATTTGATACCCGCCACTTCGCCTTCAGACTCTTCGATGATTTCTGTTTTAAAGCCGCGCGCTTCTGCCCAACGCAGATACATACGCATCAGCATGCTGGCCCAGTCCTGCGCTTCGGTGCCGCCAGAACCCGCCTGGATATCGAGATAGCAATCTGCTTTGTCGTATTCACCAGAGAACATGCGGCGGAATTCCAGCTGTGCCAGCTTGTCTTCCAGCACGTCGAGCTCGGCGACGGCTTCATTGAAGGTTTCTTCGTCATCGGCTTCAACAGCCAATTCCAGCAGGCCGGAAACGTCTTCCAGACCCTGAGACATCTGGTCCAGGGTTTCAACAATGGCTTCCAGTGAAGAACGCTCTTTACCCAGCGCCTGCGCGCGATCGGGTTCGTTCCACACATCCGGCTGTTCCAGCTCGGCGTTTACTTCTTCCAGACGCTCTTTCTTGGCATCATAGTCAAAGATACCCCCGAAGAACGTCTGAACGCTCCGTGAGGTCTTGAATGCGATTTTTTACCGGATTAATTTCAAACATGGTCGATTATCTTTTCTGGGCTTGTAAAAATGCGGTGATAAGAGCGGGATTTTAACGGATCTCCGCTCTTTTTTATAGGAAATACTGACGCTAAATTGGCCAGATATTGTCTATGATCAGTTGCAGGCTGCGGTTGCCGCGAAACTCGTTGATATCCAGCTTGTAGGCCAGTTCCACTTCGCGCACGCCGTTGTCCGGCCAGCAGGTGGTATCTACGTTAAACGCAATGCCGTCGAGCAGTGGGCCCCCGCCAACCGGTTCGACCATCACCTTCAGGTGACGCTCGCCCACCAGTCGCTGTTGAAGCAGACGAAAACGCCCATCGAATAACGGTTCCGGGAACATCTGCCCCCACGGGCCCGCATCACGCAGCATCTGTGCGATTTCCATGGTCATATCCGCCGCCGCCAGTGGGCCATCGGACACCACTTCGCCCTGTAACAACGCCGGGTCTAACCATTCGGTCACCAGTTCGCCGAAACGCTGCTGGAAATCGTCAAAGCGCGCCTCTTCCAGCGACAAACCTGCCGCCATCGCGTGACCGCCGAACTTGATCATCATGCCTGGATACAGCGTATCGAGACGCTCCAGGGCATCACGCATGTGCAGACCCTGAATCGAACGCCCGGAGCCTTTCAGCGTGCCGTCACCCGCTGGCGCAAAGGCAATCACGGGGCGGTGGAAGCGCTCTTTGATACGGGAAGCCAGAATACCGACCACGCCCTGATGCCATTCCGGATGGTACATGGCGAGACCGCCGGGAAGTGCTTCGCTGCTGCGTTCAAGTTTCTCACACAGCGTCAGCGCTTCCGCCTGCATCCCCTGCTCGATTTCTTTTCGCGTCTGGTTCAGCGCATCGAGTTCATTCGCGAGCTGACGCGCCTCGCCGATATTGTCACTGAGCAACAGCGCAACGCCGACGGACATATCGTCCAGCCGCCCCGCCGCATTCAGGCGCGGGCCGAGTGCAAAACCGAGATCGCTGGCCGCCAGTTTTTGTGCGTCGCGATTAGATACTTCCAGCAGAGCTTTGATGCCCGGACGGCATTTTCCTGCACGGATACGACTCAGCCCCTGCCACGTCAAAATGCGGTTGTTAGCATCGAGCGGAACCACGTCCGCGACGGTGCCAAGCGCGACCAAATCCAGCAGTTCTGCAAGGTTAGGCGCGGCAATGCCCTGCGCCTCAAACCAGCCGCGATCGCGTAAATGAGTGCGCAACGCCAGCATCAAATAAAACGCGACGCCGACACCGGCCAGCGATTTCGACGGGAAATCACAATCACGCAGGTTCGGGTTAATGATGGCCTCTGCCGCAGGCAGCGTATCGCCAGGCAAGTGGTGATCGGTAACCAGCACGGGAATACCTAGCGCATGCGCACGATCGACGCCGGAGTGCGAAGAAATACCGTTATCGACGGTCAATATCATCTGTGCACCGCGGGCATGAGCCTGATCCACCACTTCCGGGCTTAAGCCATAGCCATCTTCAAAACGGTTCGGCACCAGATAGGTGACATTGCTACAGCCCAGCTGGCGCAGCCCCAACACGCTGAGCGCAGTGCTGGTTGCACCATCGGCGTCAAAATCACCGACCACGACAATCCGCAACCCTTCGCGAAACGCGTCGTAGAGCATCTCAACGGCTTTCTCAACGCCGGAGAGCTGCTGCCACGGCAGCATGCCTTTGACGCTACGCTCGAGATCGGATGCACTCAGAACCCCACGGCTGGCATACAGCCGCTGGAGCAAAGGCGGGAGATCGGCCGGCAGCTGCGCCGAGCTGTCCGCTTCCCGGCGACGAAGTTGTATCTGCTGTTTCACGCCGATTATTTACCGCTGGTCTGTTTTTTATGCTCGTCGAGGAAGGCTTTCATTTCCTGCGGGCCCTGATAGCCCGGCACCACGTAGCCGTCGTTCAGCACGATTGCCGGTGTGCCGTTCACGCCAAACTGCACGCCCAGCGCGTAGTGGTTCGCGATATTCATATCGCAGCTCGCCGCCTGAACGCCTTTGCCGTTCATCGCGTCATCAAACGCTTTATTGCGGTCTTTGGCGCACCAGATGGATTTCATGTCCTGCTCCGCCTGGCTCTGCACGCCCTGACGTGGGAAGGCCAGATAACGCACGGTTATCCCCAGCGCGTTGTAGTCTTTCATCTCTTCATGCAGCTTGTGACAATAACCACAGGTGATGTCCGTGAAGACGGTAATCACATGTTTTTCCTGCGCCGCTTTGTAGACAATCATCTCTTTATCCAGCGCATTGAGTTTGCCCATCAGCAGCTGGTTGGTGACGTTCACCGGCTGCGCACCGCTGACGTCGTACATTGGACCCTGGATGATGTGCTTGCCGTCTTCGGTCACGTACAGCACACCGCTGTTAGTCAGTACCGTTTTCATGCCAGCAACCGGGGAAGACTGGATATCCGTGCTCTGCACGCCAAGCTTTGCCAGAGACTGCTGAACGGCCGCATCGTCAGCGTGAGCAGTACCGCACAGTGCCGCCGCCAGCAGGGAGAACATCGCTAAACCTTTTTTCATAACCTTTCCTGTCTCTTTCGTTTGCAGCTCACGCACGTGGGTGATGCTGTTGATGAAGTTGCCGCAGCCGCTCCGTGGCGACGTGCGTATAAATCTGTGTTGTCGAGAGATCGCTGTGACCGAGCAGCATCTGCACCACGCGCAAATCCGCGCCGTGATTGAGTAGATGCGTGGCAAACGCATGACGCAGCACGTGGGGCGACAGTTTTGCGCTGTCGATACCCGCTAGCACCGCATAATGTTTGATCCGGTGCCAAAATGTCTGGCGCGTCATCTGCTGGGCACGTTGGCTGGGAAACAGCACGTCGATAGACACGCCGTTGAGCAGCCACGGGCGACCGTGCTCGAGGTAATTTTCCAGCCAGTACACCGCCTCTTCGCCAAGCGGAACCAGCCGTTCTTTATTACCTTTACCGATAACCCGCACCACCCCCTGACGCAGGCTGATATCACTCATCGTCAGCCCGACCAGTTCGGTAACGCGAAGCCCGGTGGCATAAAGCACTTCGAGCATCGCTTTGTCGCGCAGTTCCAGCGGAATATCCACCAGCGGTGCCTGCAGCAGGCGATCGACCTGCGCTTCGCTCAGATCTTTGGGCAAACGCTGCGGAAGCTTCGGAGATGCCAGCTGCGCGCTGGGATCGTCCGGACGCCGTTTTTCCCGATACAGATGCTGAAAGAAGCGACGCATTGCGCTTAACAGACGGGCCGAGCTTGTGGCTTTGTAACCGCCCTCGACCCGCTCCGCCAGCAAAGACTGCAGGTCTGAACTTTGCACCGTTTCGCTCGTCAGGCTGTTTTTGTGCATCCATTCTACAACCATCGTTAAATCACGACGATAGGCGCTAAGGGTATTCTCAGCGAGGTTTTTCTCAAGCCAAAGCGCATCGAGAAACTGTTCGATTTGCGCGAGATCCTTTTCCACGTAGCCTCCTGTGGGTGCAGTCCCGCTCATTATGCCTTAAGGCGACGCCTTTCTGATACACTAGCGCAAAGTCATAGCAAGCACTGAGAGTTTTCGCGATGAAAATTGGCCTCTTTTACGGTTCCAGTACCTGTTATACCGAAATGGCAGCGGAGAAGATCCGCGACCTTATCGGCGCAGAGCTGGTGACGTTGCATAATCTGAAGGATGATTCTCCTTCACTGATGGAGCAGTACGACGTTCTGATCCTCGGTATTCCGACCTGGGATTTTGGTGAGATTCAGGAAGACTGGGAAGCCGTCTGGGAACAGCTGGATAACCTGAATCTTGACGGCAAAATTGTCGCGATGTATGGCATGGGCGATCAACTGGGCTACGGTGAGTGGTTCCTCGATGCGTTAGGCATGCTGCACAACAAGCTTATCAGCAAAGCGGTGAAGTTCATCGGCTACTGGCCGACAGAAGGATATGAGTTCACCAGCCCGAAACCGGTTATTGCGGACGGCCAACTGTTCGTCGGCCTTGCGCTGGATGAAACAAACCAGTACGACCTGAGCGACGAGCGCTTGCAGACCTGGTGCGAACAGATCCTCGTCGAGATGGCCGAACAGTTCTCCTGATTTGACGTTACTGTTGCGCTGGCTGTTGCAAAATAGTCCGGCGCAAATCCCGCCACTCTCCCGTATCCATACTATCTGCCGCCAGCCACAGGTGCATTTTCTTGCGCCCATCGACCCGCCGTAGGCGCAGCATCATGCCGCTGTTCAGCACCCAGGGTGTACCCAGTAGGTCCCACTCCTGGTTTTGCCAGCGCAGACGAGAATCTATCAGCAGTTTTATCTCTCCCTGAGTGCCGTTAATCCGCCGCTGGCTGCGCACGCAGTCAAATACCACCAGCGACAGTAGCAGCAGCCATAACGGCGTATAGCTCAGCGGCCATGGCATCAGCAAAATAAAAGCCGCCACCAGACCGTGGAGTAATAAAGAGACCCATTGCGCGCGCCATGAGACGCGTAGATCAGATTGCCACAGGACCACGTTCCCGATTCCGCGTTTGAATAAGTTGCACCATCCGTTGCATTTCCGCATCCGCTGGCTTGCCGTGATTCATCAGCCAGTTGAACAAATCCGGGTCGTCGCATTCCAGAAGACGAATAAACAGCGCTTTATCGCCGTCGCTCAGTGTGTCGTACTCATACTCAAAAAACGGCATGATGGAAATATCGAGCTCGCGCATTCCCCGACGGCACGCCCAGTGGATTCGGGCTTTATTGTTGATGTCCATGTTGTCCTTCCTGAATATCGATACAAAGTAGTTTAACGCGTTTTATTCACTTACATTACAGCAATATTGGTAATTGTGGCGCTGTTTCAGAGAAATACCTTACAGAATGCAAGGTATTACATTATTTTCCACGCCGCCTCGTAAAACAGAATAATGGCACAAATGGACTTCGGAAAGGGCTTGCAATGCGCAATAGCTCTTTTACCATGAGTCATTAACACTGCGTTAAGCTATTCAGGACACGACTATGGCTTTTACTCCTTTTCCTCCACGCCAGCCCTCTTCTTCTGCACGTTTGCCGTTAACGCTGATGACCCTCGATGACTGGGCACTGGCAACCCTTAGCGGTAAAGACGGCGAAAGCTATTTGCAGGGCCAGGTGACGGCAGATGTCGCACAATTGACCGAACATCAGCATTTGCTGGTGGCGCATTGTGATCCGAAAGGCAAGATGTGGAGCAATCTGCGTCTGTTCCGCGAACCGGAAGGCTTCGCCTGGATTGAGCGCCGTAACCTGCGCGACGCACAGCTCACCGAACTTAAGAAATACGCCGTGTTCTCGAAAGTGAGCATTGCCGCTGACGACAGCCGTGTGCTGCTCGGCGTGGCCGGTTTCCAGGCGCGCGCGGCACTGGCGAATATCTTTGCTACGCTTCCAGATAACGAAAACCACACCGTTCGCGACGGTGACAGCACCCTGCTGTGGTTGGAATACCCTGCCGAGCGTTTCCTGCTGGTTGTCAGTGAAGAAACGGCCCACCGCGTGACCGACGCACTGCGTGGCGAAGCCGCGCTGAACAATAGCCAACAATGGCTGGCACTGAATATCGAAGCCGGTCTTCCGGTTATCGACACGGTAAACAGCGCGCAGTTTATTCCTCAGGCCACCAATATTCAGGCACTTGGCGGCATCAGCTTTAAAAAAGGCTGCTATACCGGTCAGGAAATGGTGGCCCGTGCGAAATTCCGCGGCGCTAACAAGCGTGCTCTGTGGTCTTTGGCCGGAAACGCCAGCCGCGTGCCGGAAGCCGGTGAAGACCTCGAACTGCAGATGGGTGAAAACTGGCGTCGGACAGGCACCGTGCTGGCAGCCGTTCAGCTCGATGATGGGAGCGTGCGTGTTCAGGTGGTGATGAATAACGACATGGAGCCTGACAGCGTATTCCGCGTGCGTGATGATGCCGGTTCGCTGCACATTGAACCATTGCCGTACTCACTCGAAGAAGCCTGACGAGCCTGTCGTCGGGTTTAATTGGGCATGACGACAGCAATTTTATACAAAACAGACGCGGAGGGGTGACGTGTTATTGAATAACAAAGAGCAAACTCACTTCCACCGCATCGACGCGCTGGGTGGCATCGATATGCTACAGGCGCGCTATTACAAGCAGCGCTTTGCGCGGCATGTGCATGACACCTTCTGCATCGGCGTTATCGATCAGGGTGCTCAGCGCTTTTATCGCTCCGGTGCCGAGCACGTCGCGCCGCGCGGAGACATCATTATCGTTAACGCCGACGATGTGCATACCGGAAGCTCTGAGCTCGAGCACGGCTGGGCATATCGCGCTATTTATCCGCACCCGGATATGCTGAATAACATTCTCCGCCAGGTGCCGGACGGCAAGGATTTCATCCCCTGGTTCCCCGACGCGGTTATTCACGATCCAGGCCTTTCAGAGCAGCTCCTGCTGACCTTCAGCATGCTAGGTAAAGAAGGCAATAATTTGCTGAAAGAAACCCTGCTGCTCTCATCCCTGACATTGCTCAGCGTTCGCTATAGCCGCACGCGAAAAGTGCCGCCTGAACTTCCCGCCGCGACCCAACGTATTTTGCAGGCTAAAGAGTTGATCGATAGCTGCCCGGAAGAAGAGCATACTCTGACCCGGCTGGCGCAACTGGCTGGCCTCAGCCACTGGCATTTCCTCAGGCAATTCAAAGTGGTCACCGGTATGACCCCGCATGCTTATCTGATACAGGCTCGGTTGCGCAAAGCCCGCACACTGCTGCGCCAGGGCTTCACCATTCTCGATACCTCAGTCAGTTGTGGTTTCACCGATCAAAGTCATTTCCATCGTCACTTCAAAAATTCGGTTGGGCTGACCCCGGGAGAATTTATCAAAGCCTGAGGCGTTCAGTCTGAGCAATAATATCCAATACACCGCCCCGCCTGTTCTGTAGCGTTAACAACACCTCCGTAAAATCAGTTAACGTATCCCATGAGAAAAGCCATCATTGATTCCAGCACTTATTATGATCAACGCCGCTCGTCGTTTATGCGCGGCGCGATAGAAATGCTGCCCTTGTGCGTGTCGGTTATCCCATGGGGGATCCTCGCCGGTTCGATGGCGATTCAGGCAGGACTAACGTTTTGGCAAAGCATTGGCATGTCAGCCATTATTTTCGCCGGTGCGGCTCAGCTGGTAACGCTGGGGATGACCATGGCCGGAGCCAGCGTAGTCACGATTATGGTGTCGGTATTTTTTATTACTTCCCAACATTTTATTTATGGTCTGACAATGCGGGAATTTGTTTCCTGTCTGAAAACCAAAGTACGCTTACCGATTGGTTTTTTGCTGACGGATGAATTATTCGCACTCAGCGAGACCAAAGACAAACGTACAGAATTAACGCCGGGTTATCTGCTGGGGGCCGGGCTAACGTTTTATCTCTCGTGGAATATTTTCAGCATAATGGGTATTATTATGGCCTCGTCCGTACCGAATCTCGATAAATATCATCTGGATTACTCTATCGTCGCCACCTTTATCACTATTGTGGTACCGATGATAAAGAAAATAAGCACTCTCGCGGGTGTGACGGTATCACTGGTGCTGTCGATGGTACTGAGCTATTACCAGTTTGAAGGGGCAATTGTGCTGGCTGGCCTGTGCGGCATGTTCTCTTCGGTCATTGTATCGGTTATGGCTAAGGAGCAATAATGAGCTGGATCCTGATTCTGGCGCTGGCGGCAATCGTCTTTTTCAATCGCTATGTGTTTCTTGAACCGAATGTGCCGTTGAAAATACCGGGCATTATTAATAAAGCCTTAAAGTATTCCGCCCCGTGTTTACTGACCGCTATTTGCGGCCCGATTATTTTGATGGATCACGGCGTGGTTCGAGCGTTTCCCCTGAATCCTTATTTTGTGGCCGCCATTTTTAGCATCATCATTTCACTTGTCATCCGCAATATTGTCAGCGCCGTGCTATTAAGTCTGGCGATATTTTATGGCATTACTTATTTTTTACAGTAAGTTCAAACCGATGCACAAGGCCATCCCGCCGGAGGTCAGCCATATGGACTGGCCTCCGGGAGGTTTAGCCGTCCCCGGAGATCAAACTTTCCCAACGTAGAGGTAAATTGCCAGAAAATGACAGACGCTGCCCCCAAGGACAAAGCCATGCCAGATGGCGTGATTGTAGGGAATACGCTTGCAGACATAGAAGATGACCCCGAGAGAGTAAATCACCCCACCTGCGGCCAGTAGTGTGATGCCACCCGCCGACAGCTTCACCGCCAGTTGATACACCACAATCAGCGACAGCCAGCCCATCATCAGATAGGTCACCAGCGACAGCACTTTAAAGCGGTGCGCGATGGTCAGTTTGAACAGAATACCGAGCAGCGCCAGGCTCCAGATAACAACCATTAATCCGCGTGCCAGCCCTGAATCCAGCCCCACCAGCAGAAACGGCGTGTAGGTCCCGGCAATTAACAGATAAATCGCGCAGTGGTCGAATTTCTTCAGCCAGAGCTTGGCGCGCTGATGCGGGACGGCGTGGTAAAGCGTGGACGCGAGAAACAGCAGGATCATGCTGCCGCCATAAAGACTGTAGCTGGCAATCGCCGTTGCGCTGGCGTTGGCATCCACGGCCTGCACCAGCAGCAACACCAGACCGACAATTCCAAACACCAGCCCGATACCGTGGCTGATGCTATTGGCGATTTCCTCCGCCAGTGAATAACCCTGCGTAATTAATGGTTTGCTAACCATGCTGCACTCCGAGAGGATAAAAATACGTTAACGCATCACTAGCCTATCTGAGAATGATTCCAGTGAACACCTGTTAGCTAAAATAAAAAGACACCATTTAACTAAACATTAAAAATCATAAAGTTAAACTCAATTTTCAACGCACAGATGTTTCCTAAAAATCAAACACACTGAAATTCAATGACATAAAATTGCTGCTGATCGGGGTAGATCTCCGCAATCACCGCTTTCAGCTCAGGCAGCGTCATGTTTTCCTGCTGCGCGTGTTGTTCAGTCAGGGAATCCAGGGTCACCTCTGAGGTGGCGGTCACTTTGATGGTGCAAAAATAGCCGTCATCTTCAAAACGCCCTACGCGCAGGACATCGCCTGTTTTGAAGTGTGATTCGCTGGCGTCCCGGATGGTGATGGTCTTACGCCCGGCCAGAATGTCTTCCTGAAAGCGTTGAAAAAAAGTGATGTCGTTCGGGGCCATGTTATGATTCCTGTATTGAATTTGCCGGATGAGTGCCTGCCAACGTGAGTCTTTTCTCCCACGCCGCCATCGCAAGTCTCAACAATCTTGAGATGATGGTCTATCAGTATGTCATTAAAAATCGTGACAAAGTCATGTATATGACGATTCGCGAGCTGGCCGATGTGGCGGGTGTTTCCACAACTACCGTGCTGCGCTTCTGCCGGAAGCTGAACTGCGAAGGCTATTCCGAATTTCGGGTACGTTTTAAACTGTATCTGGAACAAGATGAGCCGCAGCAAAGCCAGTTTGCAGCCAGTGAAATTATCAGTTTTTTCAAAAGCGTCAATAATGAAGATTTTGATAAGCTCATTGATGAAGCTGTGGATATTATCCTGGCGTCGGAACGTATTATATTTGTTGGTGCGGGAACGTCTGGCGCATTAGCCAAATATGGCGCACGTTTTTTCTCTAACGTCGGAAAATTCAGTAATCATATCGACGATCCTTATTTCCCGGTCACCAATGACATGGCAAAAAATGCACTGGCAATTGTGCTTTCCGTTTCCGGTGAAACCGAAGAGATCCTGCGCTTCGCTGGCCAGTTCAGTCTGCACCGCTGCAAGGTGCTATCAATCACCAGTCATGAGCACTCACGACTTGCCAGGCTTGCCGACTTTAATCTCTCCTGGCATATATCGCCGATCCGCATTGGTGGCGTCTACGATATTACAACGCAAATACCGGTTATTTATATTCTTGAAACTCTCGGTCGTAAACTGGCGAAAAAACTGGCATAAAAAAACGCCCTGTTTTTTGGATGTAACAAATTACCTAATGCTGAATTTGTTATATCGTGACATTTAACTCCCCTTTGTTAGACTCATTCCCATCAGTAATATCCGTGGGAACGACAACGATGAAAAAATTAACCTTACCTAAAGACTTTTTATGGGGTGGCGCAGTGGCGGCACACCAGGTTGAAGGCGGCTGGAACAAAGGCGGCAAAGGCCCGAGCATTTGCGACGTGCTGACCGGCGGCGCACACGGCGTGCCACGCGAGATTACCGACCAGGTTGAGCCGGGTAAATACTACCCGAACCACGAAGCCATCGAATTCTATGACCACTACAAAGAAGACATTAAGCTGTTCGCTGAAATGGGCTTCAAATGCTTCCGCACCTCGATTGCCTGGACCCGAATCTTCCCGAAAGGCGACGAGACTCAGCCGAATGAAGAAGGGCTGAAATTCTACGACGACATGTTCGACGAGTTGCTCAAATACAACATCGAACCGGTAATCACCCTTTCCCACTTCGAGATGCCGCTGCATCTGGTGCAGGAATACGGCGGCTGGACTAACCGTAAAGTGGTTGATTTCTTTGTGCGTTTTTCCGAAGTGGTGTTCGAGCGATATAAGAGCAAGGTCAAATACTGGATGACCTTCAACGAAATCAATAACCAGCGCTACTGGCGTGCGCCATTGTTCGGCTACTGCTGCTCCGGCGTGGTGTATACCGAACACGACAACCCGGAAGAAGTGATGTATCAGGTGTTGCATCACCAGTTCATTGCCAGCGCGCTGGCGGTTAAAGCGGCTCGTGAAATTAACCCGGAAATGCAGGTGGGTTGCATGCTGGCGATGGTGCCGCTGTATCCATTCTCCTGCAAACCGGATGACATAATGTTTGCCCAGGAATCCATGCGCGAGCGCTACGTCTTTACTGATGTCCAGCTACGCGGCTATTACCCGACTTATGTGCTCAATGAATGGGAACGACGTGGATTTAACATTGCCATGGAAGATGGCGATGCGGAGATCCTGCGCGATGGCACCTGCGCGTACCTCGGTTTTAGCTACTACATGACCAACGCGGTGAAAGCAGAAGGCGGCAGCGGTGATGCGATTTCAGGCTTCGAAGGCAGCGTGCCAAACCCGCACGTCAAAGCCTCCGACTGGGGCTGGCAGATTGACCCGGTTGGCCTGCGTTACGCAATGTGCGAGCTGTATGAACGTTATCAGAAGCCGCTGTTTATCGTTGAAAACGGTTTTGGCGCGTATGACAAAGTCGAAGAAGACGGCAGTATTAATGATGATTACCGTATTGATTATCTGCGGGCGCACGTAGAAGAGATGATGAAGGCTGTGACGCACGACGGCGTGGACCTGATGGGCTACACCCCATGGGGCTGCATTGATTGCGTCTCCTTCACCACCGGCCAGTACAGCAAACGCTACGGCTTCATTTATGTGAACAAGCATGATGACGGTGCTGGCGATATGGCGCGTTCGCGTAAGAAGAGCTTTAACTGGTATAAAGAAGTGATTGCGAGTAACGGCGAGAAACTGTAATTGCATCCTTGCCCGGTGGCGCTTCGCTGACCGGGCCTACTGGGATTGCAGGCCCTGCAAGCAACGCGTCGCCGGGCGAAATCCAACGCTATCTCCCACCCGCGATATCCATAAAACTCCCGGTCACATACGACGCTTTGGCGCTCAACAGCCAGACAATCGCCTGGGCCACTTCTTCGGGCTGGCCGCCGCGCAGCATCGGCAATGCTGATTTTACGCGATCCACGCGTCCTGGCTCACCGCCGGAGGCATGCATTTCGGTATAAATAAGCCCTGGACGCACACAGTTTACGCGAATACCTTGCGCCGCCACTTCCAGCGCCAGCCCGGTAGTGAGCGAGTCGACCGCCCCTTTTGACGCCGCGTAGTCAATGTATTCGAAAGGCGCGCCCAGCCGCGACGCAGCAGAAGAAACGTTAACGATCGCCCCGCCCTTTCCGCCGTGTTTATGCGACATACGCTTCACCGCTTCGCGGCTGCAAAGGAAATACCCGGTGACGTTGGTCGCCAGCACGTGATTAATTCGCTCGGCGGTCAGATTTTCGATGGTGCTCTGCTGAAACAAAATCCCGGCGTTATTCACCAGTGCCGTCAATGGCTCACCTTCTCTGTCGAGCGCCTCAAATAGCGACATCACCTGCGTTTCATCGCTGATGTCCGCGCGCACGGCGAACGCTTTTCCGCCCTTTTCGATAATCTCGTTCACCACCTGCGTGGCGGCGTTGACGTTATGGTGGTAGTTCACCGCGACGGTGTAGCCTTCCTGCGCCAGTTGTAACGCTGTCGCTTTGCCAATTCCCCGGCTAGCGCCAGTGACCAGTGCAATACCCATGCTATTCTCCCAAAGGAAAGGGCGCCTAAGCGCCCTTGAAAGATAGATTATTCAGTTAATTACTGATATTCGCTCATCGGCACACACGAGCAGAACAGGTTGCGGTCACCGTAGACGTCATCGAGACGTTTCACGGTTGGCCAGTACTTGTTCGCCATGCCTGCCGGGAACACCGCCACTTCACGGCTGTAACCGTGGTTCCACTCCGCTACCAGCTCATTCTGGGTGTGCGGCGCGTTCACCAGTGGGTTATCTTCCAGCGGCCATTCACCCTGATGGACCTGGCTGATTTCATTACGGATAGCCAGCATCGCATCAATAAAGCGGTCAAGTTCGACTTTGCTTTCCGATTCCGTTGGCTCAACCATCAGCGTGCCCGCTACCGGGAAGGACATGGTCGGCGCATGGAATCCGTAGTCGATCAGACGCTTAGCAATATCCAGCTCGCTGATGCCGGTCTCTTCTTTCAGTGGACGAATATCGAGAATGCATTCGTGTGCTACGCGGCCATCGCGTCCGGTATACAGCACCGGATACGCATCTTGCAGGCGGGTCGCAATGTAGTTGGCGTTAAGAATCGCCACCTGGCTTGCCTGCTTAAGACCTTGCGCACCCATCATGCGGATGTACATCCAGCTGATTGGCAGAATTGATGCGCTACCGAACGGTGCCGCGGAAACCGCGCCCTGACGGGTCAGCATGCCTTCGATTTGTACCACGCTGTGGCCTGGTACGAACGGTGCCAGATGCGCTTTCACGCCAATCGGCCCCATGCCTGGGCCGCCGCCACCGTGCGGGATGCAGAAGGTTTTGTGCAGGTTGAGATGTGACACGTCCGCGCCGATAAAGCCCGGCGAGGTGATGCCCACTTGGGCATTCATGTTGGCACCATCGAGGTACACCTGGCCGCCAAACTGATGCACGATTTCGCAGACTTCGCGGATGGTTTCTTCGTACACGCCGTGAGTGGACGGGTAGGTCACCATGATGCAGGACAGGTTTTCGCCCGCCTGCTCCGCCTTCTCACGCAGGTCAGCCAGGTCAATGTTACCCTGTTTGTCGCAGGCCACGACCACGACCTGCATGCCCGCCATTTGCGCGGAAGCCGGGTTGGTGCCGTGGGCTGAACTTGGGATCAGACAGATATCGCGATGCCCATCGTTGCGGCTTTCGTGGTAATGACGAATCGCCAGCAGGCCTGCGTATTCACCCTGCGCGCCAGAATTCGGCTGCATGCACAGTGCGTCGTATCCGGTCAGTTTCACCAGCCAGTCGGATAACTGGTTGATCATCTGATGATAGCCTTCAGCCTGATCTGCCGGGCAGAACGGGTGCAGTTCAGCAAATTCCGGCCAGGTGATTGGGATCATTTCCGCTGCGGCGTTGAGTTTCATGGTACAGGATCCCAGCGGGATCATCGCCTGATTCAGCGCCAGATCTTTACGCTCCAGGGAGTGCATGTAGCGCATCATCTCGGTTTCGCTGTGGTAGCGGTTGAACACCGGATGGGTCAGGATGTCGTCTTCACGCAGCATCGCCTGCGGAATAGAGCGGCTGTCGTGCGCCACGTCTTTATCCAGGCTGTCGATGTTCAGGCCGTGATCGTCACCCACGATAACGGTCAGCAGCGCCAACACGTCTTCGCGAGTGGTGGTTTCATCCAGCGTGATTCCAACCGCGTGATGAATGTCGCTGCGCAAGTTGATTTCTGCTGCTTCTGCACGGGCCAGTACGGCGGCTTTGTCGGCGACTTCAACGCACAGAGTGTCGAAGAAGTGTTCGTGACGCAGCTTCAGGCCTTTCTGTTGCAGGCCGGTCGCCAGGATATCGGTAAGGCGGTGTATACGCCCGGCAATACGCTTCAGGCCCACCGGGCCGTGGAACACAGCATACAGACTGGCGATGTTGGCCAGCAGCACCTGAGAGGTACAGATGTTGGAGTTCGCTTTCTCGCGGCGGATGTGCTGCTCGCGGGTCTGCATCGCCATGCGCAGCGCGGTGTTACCGGCGGCGTCTTTCGACACACCAATAATACGGCCCGGCATGGAGCGTTTGAATTCATCTTTTGCCGCAAAGAAGGCTGCATGTGGGCCGCCGTAGCCCATCGGCACGCCGAAACGCTGAGCGGAGCCAAACACGATATCTGCGCCCTGCTTGCCCGGCGCGGTCAGCAGGACCAGCGCCATAAAATCGGCAGCAACGCTGACAACCACTTTGCGTGCTTTCAGCTCGTTAATCAGCGGGCTGTAATCATGTACTTCACCGGTGGTACCGACCTGCTGCAACAGCACGCCGAACACATCCTGATGGTCGAGCGCTTTTTCAGCGTCGTCGACAATCACTTCAAAACCAAAGGTTTCAGCACGGGTGCGTACCACGTCCAGGGTCTGCGGATGAATATCAGCAGCCACGAAGAAACGGTTGGCGTTTTTCAGTTTGCTGACGCGTTTAGCCATCGCCATTGCTTCCGCCGCGGCGGTGGCTTCGTCGAGCAGTGATGCAGAGGCGATATCCAGTCCGGTCAGGTCAAGCGTGACAGTCTGGAAGTTCAGCAGTGCTTCCAGTCGGCCCTGTGAAACTTCCGGCTGATAAGGCGTGTAGGCGGTGTACCAGCCCGGATTTTCCAGCATGTTGCGCTGAATAACCGGCGGCAGCTGCACGGCGGTGTAGCCCATGCCAATGTAAGACTTAAAGCGCTTGTTGCGGCTAGCGATGCCTTTCAGCTCGGCCAGTGCGGCGAATTCGGTGGTCGCGTCACCCACCTGCGGTGGCGTCGCGAGCTGAATATCCTGCGGCACAATCTGGCCGGTCAGCGCGTCTAACGACTCTGCGCCAACGGTATTCAGCATTTCCTGTTGCTGCTGCGCATCTGGGCCAATATGTCGGTCGATGAATGCGCCGCGGTGTTCAAGCTGGCTTAAGGTCTGTGTCATGAGCGATGGTTCCTGAAACGTGCAGTGAATCGGTAATGTCTTAACTAACATGCCCGGTGGCGCTGTCGCTTACCGGGCCTACACTATGAATCCGCAAATATTTCGCGTAGTGGGAAGGCGGCGACGCAGCAAATCCCCAGGAGCTTACATGAGTAAGTGACTGGGGTGCGCGAGGAAGCCAACGCCCCCACAACGTGAAATATGAAGCGTATTTAATCGTCTAACAGCGCTTCGTACGCGGTGGCATCCAGCAGAGCGGCAACTTCTGCTTCATCGCTGGCTTTGATTTTGAAGATCCAGCCGTCGGTATACGGCTCGCTGTTAACCAGCTCTGGGGAATCGCTCAGCGCGTCGTTGACGGCCACGATTTCGCCACTGATAGGTGCATAGATATCAGAAGCCGCTTTTACGGATTCCGCTACCGCGCAGTCATCGCCAGCGTCAACGGTTTTGCCCACTTCTGGCAGGTCAACAAACACCATGTCGCCCAGCAGTTCTTGCGCATGCTCGGTGATACCTACGGTGTAAGAGCCATCGGCTTCTTTGCGCAGCCATTCGTGTTCTTTGCTGTATTTCAGTTCTGCAGGTACATTGCTCATTAAAATTTCTCCAGAAAAAATAATCGATTACACGACGGCTTTGCCGGCGCGTACAAATACAGGCTTGGTGACGGTGACGGGCATTTCGCGGTTACGGATTTGAACCACCGCCGTTTCACCGATACCCGCAGGCACGCGAGCCAGCGCAATGCTGTAGCCCAGCGTTGGCGAGAACGTGCCGCTGGTGATCACGCCTTCGCGCTGATTGCCCTGCGCATCGGTAAAGCGCACCGGCAGTTCGCCACGCAGAACGCCTTTCTCGGTCATCACCAGGCCAACAAGTTGTTCAGTGCCGTGCTCACGCTGAGCTTCCAGCGCTTCTCGGCCAATGAAGTCACGGTCTGTAGGTTCCCAGGCAATGGTCCAGCCCATATTGGCCGCCAGCGGAGAAACGCCTTCGTCCATCTCCTGACCGTACAGATTCATCCCCGCTTCCAGACGCAGCGTGTCACGCGCGCCCAGACCGCAAGGCTTAACGCCGGTTTCGACCAGCGCATGCCAGAAGTCTGCCGCTTTCTCATTCGGCAGTGCAATTTCATAACCCGCTTCGCCGGTGTAACCGGTGGTCGCCACAAACAGGTCACCTGCCTGCACGCCGAAGAACGGCTTCATGCCTTCTACCGCGCTGCGCTGCTCATCGTTGAACAGGCTGGCAGCTTTAGCTTGCGCATCCGGGCCCTGTACCGCAATCAGCGACAGATCGTCACGCACGGTGATGTCGATGCCGTACGGCTCAGCGTGTTGGCTAATCCAGGCAAGGTCTTTTTCACGGGTGGCGGAGTTGATGACGAGGCGGAAATAATCTTCGGTGAGGAAATAGACAATCAGGTCATCAATGACCCCGGCGGATGCGTTGAGCATGCCGGTGTAGAGTGCCTTGCCGGGCCTGGTCAGTTTGGCAACGTCATTGGCCAGCAAGTAGCGCAGAAATTCACGGGTACGGCTGCCGCGCAGGTCGACGATGGTCATGTGTGAGACATCGAACATTCCGGCGCTGGTGCGTACCGCGTGGTGCTCATCAATCTGCGAGCCATAATGCAGCGGCATCATCCAGCCATGGAAGTCCACCATGCGTGCGCCACACAGCGTGTGTTGTTCATACAAAGGCGTCTGTTGAGCCATCTTGTCCTCATTGAATAAGCGGGGCTACAGGTGCTTTGCGGACTCAGAAGTCGCCGCAAAGCCCAGCGCCGATACCGCTCAGGGCACCGACGCAAACGTTCTCTTTCGTCTGACGTTACCACCGAAAACCGTGGTAAACCATAAGGCAAAGCAATCCATCAGATTAGCTTATGACCAGAATGCGCGAAAAACTCTACAGAACGATCGACTGGCTTTCTGCGACTAATGCCACATAAAATTAACAATGCTGTTCAGGATTTGGTGATAAATGATATTTCACGTGGGAAATTGGGCTGATTTTTCGTAAGGGAATTTTTGTAACATTAATAAAACTAATGCGAAAAAAGCAGTGAGATTAGATTATTTCAAACGAGGGAAACACACCCGACAAGACTGCCGGGTGAGGAAGTGTGATCGACTTAACGCAGCCAGCCTGGAAGATCGTTCAGACCCATCGCCTGACGAATAAGCTGAGGTTTTACCCCTGGCAGCGTGTCGGCCAGTTTCAGGCCGATATCGCGGAACAGTTTCTTCGCCGGATTGACTCCGGCAAACAGTTCGCGGAAGCCCTGCATACCCGTCAGCATTAATGCGGCACTGTGCTTGCGACTGCGCTCGTAGCGGCGCAGATAGAAGTGCTGGCCGAAATCCTTACCTTGCGCGTGCAGACGGCGAATTTCGTCGATCAGTTCTGCGGCATCCATAAAGCCGAGGTTTACCCCCTGCCCGGCCAGCGGATGAATGGTGTGCGCCGCATCACCCACCAGTGCCAGACGATGCGCGGCAAACTGACGGGCATAGCGCCCGGTTAGCGGGAACACTTGCCGCTCGCTTGCCACTTCACACAGACCCAGACGGTTATCAAAAGCCACGTTCAGCGCCTGATTGAATGTCGCGTCGTCGGCCTGCTGCATTTTCGCGGCGTCTTCCGGCGCTAACGACCAGACGATGGAGCACAGATGCGGGTCGCTTAATGGCAGAAACGCCAGAATGCCTTCGCCGTGAAACGCCTGGCGCGCCACCGCCTGATGCGGTTCGGCGGTGCGAATAGTCGCCACCAGCGCGTGATGGCGATAATCCCAGGAGGTCAGCGGAATATCCGCTTTGCCACGAAGCCAGGAGTTCGCACCATCCGCACCAATCACCAGGCGCGCAGTCAGCATGTTGCCGTCTTTCAGCGTCAAAAAGGCCTCGTTTTCGCCCCATGCCACCTGCGCCAGTTCGGCGGGTGCCATCAGCGTGACGTCTTTACAGCGTTCCGCTTTTTTCCACAGCGCATGATGGATCACGCCATTTTCGATGATGTGCCCTAAATGGCTATAGCCGAGACTTGCATCATCAAACGCGATGCGCCCAAAGCTGTCTTTATCCCACACTTCCATGCCGTGATAGCAGCTGGCGCGTTCGCCCACAATGTCATTCCAGACATCGAGGCGTGAGAGCAGTTTTTCACTGGCGGCGTTGATGGCGGAAACACGAAGCTGCGGGGCGGAATCTGCCGCTACGGGCTGGGGCTGATGTTGTTCAATGACCGCCACGCGCAGTCCACTGCCCTGCAATCCGCAGGCCACGGCGAGGCCGACCATTCCACCACCGACGATAGCGATATCTACATTTTGCACGTTGTTGTTCCTTATCTCGCTACCTGACCCAGGGTACGCTGCGCCAGCGCATCACGCGCCGGAGTGAATAATTCCATCGCCATCAGCCCGACATTTCGTCCGGCCACCAGCGGTGCCCAGCGATTGGCGAACAGATGGACCAGTCCGTCGGTCACGCCGACCGTCGCACTTTTATCGTCGGCCCGGCGCTGTTGATACTGGCTTAACAGCGCATACTCGCCCGGATCGTTTGCCTGCGCGAGCATTTCTGCCAGCGAAATAACATCGCGTAGCCCGAGGTTAAAGCCCTGTCCGGCAATCGGATGCAGAGTTTGCGCCGCATTACCTACCAGCGCCATGCGGTGCGATATCGCCCGGCTGGCAGTGGTCAGGGAAAGCGGGTAAGCATTGCGACTGCCGCTGTGGGTAATGCGCCCGAGTCGCCAGCCAAAGGCCTGCTGCAGTTCCTGGCAGAACCGAGCATCAGACCAGCTCAGAACCTCATCACGGTTTTCCAGCGGATGGCACCACACCAGCGAACAGCGTCCATCTGACATCGGCAACATCGCCAGCGGGCCATGTTCGGTAAAACGCTCAAACGCGCGGCCGTCGTGCGGCACGGCGGTGGTCACGTTGGCGATCACTGCCAGCTGCTCGTACGGCTGCTGTTGCCATGCGATACCACATTGTTCGCCGAGCGAAGAACGTGAGCCGTCTGCGGCAACCAGCAGTTTCCCGGAGAGTGTAACGCCGTTATCAAGCGCCACATCGACGCGGTCCTGGCTGCGGGTAAAACTGTCAACCCGCGCCGGACAATGTAAGCTCACGCCAGGCGCTTTGCGTAACAAGGCGAAAAGACGCTGGCCGACATCGTGCAGCTCGACCACCTGCCCTAACGCAGGCAGGCTGTAATCGTCGGCATCCAGCGTCACGAAACCTGCATGGCCACGGTCGCTGACGTGAACGGTCCGAATAGCCGTGGCACATTCACGCAGTGCCTGCCAGATACCTACACGGGCCAGTTGTTGACAGGTCCCTGCGGCCAGTGCGATAGCGCGAGCATCAAAGCCCGGATGCGCCAGTGAATCCGGTGCGACGGCTTCCACTAAATGTACCGGCAGTTTGCCTGCACTGAGATGTGAGATCGCCAGCGCCAGCGTTGCGCCGGTCATGCCGCCGCCTACGATAATCACGCTCATTGGGCGTGCGCCGCCATCAAGGCTTCGATATCGTCCGCGCGTTTTACCACGCTGGCGGTCAGATTCTCGTTGCCGCTTTCAGTTATCACAATGTCATCTTCAATACGAATGCCGATACCGCGGTATTGCTCCGGCACGTCGGCGTCCGGGGCGATATACAGCCCGGGCTCAACGGTCAGTACCATTCCCGGCTCGAGCACGCGGGAACGATCCGCGCCGTATTCGCCAACATCGTGAACGTCCAGGCCCAGCCAGTGGCTAAGGCCGTGCATGAAGAATTTACGGTGTGCGTTGTCGGCAATCAGCTGGTCAACTTCCCCATTGAGGATGCCGAGCGACACCAATCCACTGACCATCACGCGCACGACTTCGCCAGTGACATCCTGCATGGTTGTTCCAGGACGGTACAGCGTCAGCGCGGTGTCCAGCGATTCGAGCACGATGTCGTAGATTTCACGCTGCGCCGGCGTGAATTTGCCGTTTACCGGGAAAGTACGCGTGATGTCGCCCGCGTAGCCACGATATTCGCAGCCCGCGTCGATCAGCACTAAATCGCCGTCACGCAGTTCAGATTCATTTTCGGTGTAATGCAGAATGCAGCCGTTTTCGCCGCCGCCAACGATGGTGTTGTAGGATGGGTAACGCGCGCCGTGGCGGGTAAATTCATGGTGAATTTCACCTTCGAGCTGATACTCAAACATGCCCGGACGGCATTTTTCCATCGCGCGAGTGTGCCCCAGCGCGGAGATTTCCCCGGCCCGGCGCATCACTTCAATTTCTTCCGCAGATTTGAACAAGCGCATTTCGTGCACCAGCGGACGCCAGTCGACCATCGCCGCTGGCGCTTTCAGATTCTGACGCGCGCCTTTGCGCAGTTTATCCAGCGCATTGAACACGATGCTGTCGGCATAAGCGTATTCGCCCTGCGCGTGATACACCGCGTCCAGACCGTTCAGCAGCTGATACAGCTGCTCGTCGATTTCGCTGAACGCCAGCGCACGATCCACGCCCAGCTTTTCAGGCGCGGCATCCTGGCCCAATCGACGGCCAAACCAGATTTCGGCGGTCAGGTCGCGAACGCGATTAAACAGAACGCTGTGGTTGTGGGTGTCATCACTTTTAATCAGCACCAGCACCGCTTCTGGCTCGTTAAAGCCGGTGAAGTAGCTGAAATCACTGCTTTGGCGATACGGGTATTCCGTGTCGGCGCTGCGTATGGCTTCCGGTGCGGCAAAAATTAATGCCGCGCTGCCTGATGGCATCTGCGCCAGCAGCTTTTGCCGACGCTGAAGGTACTCTTGCTGAGTCATGACACCCTCCTGAGCATTCTTATTGTTAGTGTAAGGTCGGCTTGCGAACTTCTGGCGCGGTCGGCTGTTGATGCGTGAAGGTATCGTGGCACAGCAAAGCGGCAACACGAACGTACTCGACGATTTCTTCGAGCGACATCTCGAGCTCTTCCTGATCTTCGTCTTCTTCATAACCCAACTGGGCAATGTTACGCAGATCGTCGATGGCTTCGCCGGTTTCGCCTTTCACTTTCTCAAGCTTCGGCTGAGTAACACCCAGTCCCAGCAGGAAGTGATTGACCCAGCCAGATAGCGCATCGGCACGCTCAAAAACGCTGACGTTATCGCCATCCGGGATATACAGCTGGAACTGGAAACCTTCGTCTTCCAGCGCATCGCTGGTGACGGCGTGGACCTTACGCAGCACTTCAGCCAGCTCGTGGCCGAAAGCCATGCCTTCGTTGGTCAGGTCATGCACCAGCGGTAACCAGCTGCTGTCTTTGTTGCCGCCACACAGCATGCCGCTAATCAGTCCGTGCATTTCGGCAGGCGTTAAACCTACACCCTGTTGGGTAAGTAACTGGTTCACATCGTTGTAACCAGGCATTTCGTTCTGTATAGACATGCGCATTCGTCATCGTTGGGGGGAAGTTTCATGTTATGCTACCACTTTGGACCCTGGTGAACCAGAAAAGGGCTTGTATGTTCACACTGGGGTAGCTATAGTGTCGCCCCTTCGCGGGCCCCGGTGCGGGCTGTGAAGGTTGCGCAGTCAATCAGCAGGAAGGTGGCATGTCTGCAGAACCCGTCGATATCCAAATTTTTGGCCGTTCACTGCGAGTGAATTGCCCGCCTGAACAAAGGGATGCCCTTAATCAGGCCGCGGACGATCTGAATCAGCGGTTGCAAGATCTAAAAGAACGCACTAGAGTCACAAATACTGAGCAGCTGGTCTTCATTGCCGCCCTGAACATCAGCTACGAGCTGACGCAGGAAAGAGCGAAGACGCGTGATTATGCTGCCAGCATGGAAACACGTATTCGGATGCTGCAACAGACCATTGAACAGGCACTTCTTGATCAAGGTCGCACAACTGAAAAGACGGGTCCAAAGTTTGAATAACACTTCCGGGTTTACTATGGTAGAGTGACCCTGAAGACAAAATTTCTCTGAGATGTTCGCAAGCGGGCCAGTCCCCTGAGCCGATATTTCATACCACAAGAATGTGGCGCTCCACGGTTGGTGAGCAAGCTCGGTTCGTCCGAGAAGCCTTAAGACTGTGACGACATATTCACCTTGAACCAAGGGTTCAAGGGTTACAGCCTGCGGCGGCATCTCGGAGATTCCCTACCTTCTGTTTCTACCATGACACTCGTGCCTGAAATCCCCTCAGCAAGACAAAACATTCGCCAGATTATCCGGCAGCGCAGACGCGCACTGACTCCAGACCAACAACAGCATTTTGCCGAACAGGCTGCTTATCGCATGATGGCGTATCCGCCGGTGATAATGGGCCAGACCGTGGCGCTGTTTCTCTCTTTCGACGGTGAGCTCGATACCCGCCCACTTATTGAGCAGCTCTGGCTCAGCGGCAAGAAAGTGTATCTGCCGGTTCTGCATCCGTTCAGCTCTGGAAATCTGTTGTTCCTTTATTACCATCCCCATTCCGAACTGGTTATGAACAGGCTGAAAATTCAGGAGCCGAAACTGGACGTGCGCGACGTGCTGCCGCTCAGTGAACTGGATGTGCTGATTACGCCGCTTGTGGCGTTTGACGCGCAGGGCCAACGATTAGGTATGGGCGGTGGGTTTTACGACAGGACGCTGCAAAACTGGCAGCAGCACGGCCTGCAGCCGGTCGGTTATGCGCATGATTGTCAGCTGGTGGAGACTCTGCCTACAGAGAAGTGGGATATTCCGCTACCCGCGGTGGTGACGCCAGCAAAAGTGTGGCAGTGGTGATAAATATTTGCCCGGCGGCGCGTTGCTTGCCAGGCCTATAAAACGGTACAACGTAGGCCCGGCAAGCTTTACGCCGCCGGGCAAACACCGCTAATCAGTACAACAGACGCGCGCGAATAGTCCCCGGGATCGCCTTCATGCTTTGCAGCGCTTTCTCCGCAACATCTTCTTCCGCTTCAATATCGATAACCACATAGCCCATCTGCGGCGTGGTTTGCAGATACTGCGCGGCAATGTTCACACTCTGCTCGGCAAAGATCTGGTTGATTGCGGTCAGCACGCCCGGACGGTTTTCGTGGATGTGCAGCAGACGACGACCACCGTGTAACGGCAGCGACACTTCCGGGAAGTTAACCGCTGAAAGCGTAGAACCGTTGTCGGAGTATTTGGCCAGTTTGCCCGCCACCTCCAGACCGATATTTTCCTGTGCTTCCTGAGTAGAACCACCAATGTGTGGCGTCAGGATCACGTTGTCGAATTCGCATAATGGCGAGGTGAATGGATCGCTGTTGGTCGCAGGCTCAGTCGGGAACACATCGATTGCCGCGCCCGCCAGGTGCTTACGCGCCAGCGCATCGCACAGCGCAGGAATGTCGACCACCGTGCCACGTGCGGCGTTGATTAACAGTGAACCAGGCTTCATTAGCGCCAGTTCTTCTGCGCCCATCATGTTCTTCGTTGAGGCATTTTCCGGAACATGCAGACTCACCACGTCGCTCATGTTCAGCAGATCGGAAAGATGCTGAACCTGTGTCGCATTGCCGAGCGGCAGTTTGTTTTCGATATCGTAGAAGAAAACGTGCATCCCCAGCGATTCCGCCAGAATACCGAGCTGCGTGCCGATATGGCCGTAACCGATAATCCCCAGCTTCTTACCGCGTGCCTCAAAGCTGCCCGCCGCCAGTTTGTTCCAGATCCCGCGGTGCGCCTTAGCGTTCGCTTCTGGAATACCGCGCAGCAGTAACAGCAGCTCACCAATCACCAGCTCCGCCACGGAACGGGTATTCGAGAACGGCGCGTTAAAGACCGGAACGCCACGTTTTGCCGCCGCGTTCAAATCGACCTGGTTGGTGCCGATGCAGAAACAGCCGATGGCCACCAGTTTCTCCGCCGCCTGAATAATGTCTTCAGTCAGTTGAGTACGGGAGCGCAGGCCGATGAAATGGGCATCACGGATCGATTCTTTCAGCTGCTCTGCGTCGAGCGCGCCTTTGTGATATTCAATGTTGGTGTAGCCTGCCGCACGAAGATTATCGAGTGCTTTTTGATGCACGCCTTCCACCAGCAGAAACTTAATCTTGTCTTTTTCCAGTGATACCTTAGCCATTTCCCCGCCCTGTCTGTCTTGTATCGTTGTTGTGGTGAACGAACGTCCACCTCAGCAACATATCAAAAAAAACTATTGCAGCAATATGAACGTTTGCGTCGGCGTGCTGAAGAAATGTCATTCAGTGGAAATTGACAGCATAAAATGCTGAATGGGGAGATTGATGCAGCGAGTTAATCAGACGCAGCCGATAAATGTGACACAAGTCACCGAATTTCGCCTGTCGAAAATTTTTTACGGGAGCCAGGCGGCTCCCGTCAGATCATTTCACGATAGTTTTGACACCTTCGGCGGTACCAATCAGCGCCACATCCGCGCCACGGTTGGCGAACAGGCCGACGGTGACCACGCCAGGAATCGCGTTAATCGCGTTTTCCAGCGCAATCGCATCCAGAATTTCCAGGCCGTGCACATCAAGGATAACGTTGCCGTTATCGGTCACCACGTTCTGACGATATTCCGGGCGGCCGCCCAGTTTCACCAGCTGACGAGCCACCGCACTGCGTGCCATCGGGATAACTTCCACCGGCAACGGGAAATTACCGAGGATAGCCACCTGTTTGGAGGAATCGGCAATGCAGATAAACTTGTCGGCAACGGAGGCGATGATTTTCTCGCGAGTCAGCGCCGCGCCACCGCCTTTGATCATCTGCATGTTTCCGTTAATCTCATCAGCACCATCAACGTAGACGCCCAGGCTGTCCACTTCGTTGAGATCAAACACGTGAATACCTAAGCTTTTCAGCTTTTCGGTAGAAGCGTCTGAGCTGGAAACGGCACCTTCAATCTGGCCTTTCATGGTACCCAGTGCGTCAATAAAGTGCGCGGCGGTCGAGCCCGTGCCAACACCGACGATAGTTCCCGGTTGTACATATTGAAGTGCTGCCCAGCCAACTGCTTTTTTCAGTTCATCCTGCGTCATGATTTTTGCCTGTGATGTGATGGGATGCCGCGCATTATAGATCATTCACCCCAGATATGTCCTTGCAGACGCCAGGTGTTGCGGCCCCAATTTGGTCCTGTATCTAACGTAAATTTATGTCATAGTGCGGATAACACAAGATGAGGAGTCAGTCAGAGCAATGAAACGTCCGGACTACAGAACACTACAGGCATTGGATGCGGTTATTCGGGAACGCGGGTTTGAACGCGCCGCACAAAAGCTGTGTATTACCCAGTCCGCCGTCTCTCAGCGAATCAAACAGCTGGAAAACATGTTCGGCCAGCCTTTACTGGTGCGAAGCGTGCCTCCTCGTCCGACCGAGCAAGGGCAGAAACTACTGGCGCTGCTGCGTCAGGTTGAGCTGCTAGAAGAAGAGTGGCTGGGCGATGAGCAAACCGGCTCCACGCCGCTGCTGCTGTCGCTGGCGGTCAACGCCGACAGTCTGGCAACCTGGCTGCTGCCCGCACTGTCTGCGGTGCTGTCTGATTCACCGATTCGTCTGAACCTTCAGGTTGAAGATGAAACACGTACGCAGGAACGTCTGCGTCGTGGTGAAGTGGTGGGTGCGGTCAGTATCCAGCCACAGGCGCTGCCAAGTTGCCTGGTCGATCAGCTCGGTGCGCTCGATTATCTTTTCGTCGCGTCAAAGTCATTTGCGCAACGCTACTTCCCCAACGGCGTAACGCGCTCTGCCCTGCTGAAAGCACCCGTGGTGGCGTTTGACCATCTCGATGATATGCATCAGGCCTTTTTGCAGCAGAATTTCGATCTGCCGCCGGGCAGCGTACCGTGCCATATCGTCAACTCGTCGGAAGCCTTCGTGCAGCTGGCGCGCCAGGGCACCACCTGCTGTATGATCCCGCATCTGCAAATCGAGCGTGAGCTGGACAGCGGTGAACTTATTAACCTGACGCCGGGCCTGTTCCAGCGCCGGATGCTGTACTGGCACCGCTTTGCGCCAGAAAGCCGCATGATGCGCAGGGTAACCGATGCCCTGCTGGAGTACGGCCATAAAGTTCTCCGCCAGGATTGATCAAAAACGCCGGGTTTCCCCGGCGTTTTCATTTATAACACTACGGCTTTTTATTCCGCTTTATTCTGCGGTTCAGCCTGCGTCGGTTCGAGCTGGAAGACAACGTCTACCTGATCGTCGAACTGAATAGTTGGCTGTTCGTAGGTTTCCTGCGCGGAAGGTGCAGCGGCTGCATCGGCCTTCATCATGCGAACCATTGGGCTCGGCTGATAGTTAGACACGTGATAGCGCACGCTATAGACCGGACCGAGTTTGGCGTTAAAGCCGGAGGCCAGCTCTTTTGCCTGATGCACAGCATCGTCAATCGCCGCTTTACGGGCTTTATCTTTGTACTCTTCCGGTTGCGCAACGCCAAGCGATACGGAGCGGATTTCATTCAGACCCGCTTTCAGCGCGCCGTCCAACAGCGAATTGAGCTTATCCAACTGACGCAGCGTGACTTCAACGGTACGCACCGCGCGGTATCCTTTCAGAATGCTTTTGCCGTTCTGATAGTCATAATCCGGCTGAGTACGGAGGTTGGCAGAACTGATGTCTTTTTTAGCGACATCGTTTTTCTCAAGGAAAGAGAGATACTGGGCTACGCGATCGTCGGCCTGTTTCTTCGCCGTTGCAGCATCTTTTGCCGCCACGTTGACTTCAATCGCCAGAGTCGCGATATCAGGCGCTGCGTCTACGCTTGCCGTTCCGGAGGTCACAATGTGCGGTCCATCTGGCAACTCATTTGCCTGTACCGACATCGCACCGAATCCCACTAATGCCGCCAGGGCCATCACTTTAAACTTCACTGTCATTCCTCCTTGTTACGTCTTGACCCCAAAACAGGGCGCATGCCTGCAAGCTTAGCTTCTGAGGCCTGAATGTCCATAAGACAAGCCTTAGTTGAACAAGGCGTGAACATGGGAGATGCCATCTTTCGCCAGCTGGAAAGCGATAAACCACATCACCAGGCCGACCAGGATATTAATGGTGCGCTGCGCTTTGGCAGTGCGTAAACGCGGGGCCAGCCAGGCGGCGAGCAGTGCCAGACCAAAGAACCACAGGAAAGACGCACTCACGGTGCCAAGCGCGAACCAGCGTTTTGGCTCTGCGCCCAACTGCCCGCCGAGGCTACCGAGCACAACGAAGGTGTCCAGATAAACGTGCGGATTAAGCCAGGTGACCGCCAGCATAGTGGCAATAATCTTCCAGCGGCCCTGCTTCATCACTTCCGCGGTCGCCAGTTCCAGATTGCTGCCCATCGCCGTTTTCAGCGCGCCAAATCCGTACCATAACAGGAACGCAACGCCGCCCCAGGTGACGAACGCCAGCAGCCACGGCGACTGCATCAGTAACGCGCTGCCGCCAAACACGCCGGCGCATATCAATACCAAATCACTGACCGCACAAAGGAAGGCAATCATGATGTGATACTGACGGCGAATCCCCTGGTTCATGACAAACGCATTCTGCGGGCCAAGAGGAAGGATCATGGCCGCACCGAGGACAAGCCCCTGAATATAATAAGATAACACGATAGTTTTTCTCACGAATGTTCGTTAATGACGAGACTATAGCGCGCGCTCTTCATTAGCTGAAATGGATAATACTAATACTATATTAATATAACTAATAATACGAACTCCTTGCGCAAATGCATATTCATGCATCAGGCGTGAGTTATACTGCATATTGTATTTTCCTGGTGACTTTCCCTTTCACTTGTTCAAGGACAGATCATGAAATTAAAGCCGTTTTTAGTCCAGAGCGTTGCCCTCGCTCTGCTCATTTCGATATCGCCGGTTCAGGCGGAAACCGTATTGCGCTACACCGATCACGAACCGCTCAGCAACATGCGTACCAAAGTGATTAAAGACGTTTTCTTTGCCGCCATCGCTGAGGAGTCACACGGGCGGCTGCGCGTGGAAGATCACTGGAACGGCGAGCTCTCGGTCAGCTATGACGCGCTGAAAACGGTCAGCGAAGGGAGAGTCGCGGATATGGGCATCGTGGTACCGGAATACACCGCCGAGCAATTACCGCTACATCAGATCTTCAAAAGCTTCCCGCTGGGGCCAGACAACGGCGACGCACAGGTGGAATTCTTCCATAACGTGTTCCGTGATTTACCGCAGTTTTCCGCTGAGCTTGCCGCCAATAACCTGGTGAACCTGCAATTTTTCCTCGGCTATCCAGCGGCGTTTTTCTCAACCAGTCCTTTGCTGAAATACGACAATCTGAAAGACACCACCTGGCGCACCGCAAGTTTCTGGCATCAGGCGTATCTGGAAAATGCAGGGGCGAAGGTCGTCAAAATGCCATGGAATGCGCAAATCACCGACGCATTGCGTAACGGAACGCTGAGCGGCCTGCTGGTTAATCTGGACAGCGGCGATGACATTCACGCCTGGCAGGCGGCGAAGGAAGTTCGCGTTTCGCCGCGTCTGTGGCTGGGACATGTTTATCTGCTAGTGATGAATAAAACGCGCTGGGAAAACCTGTCAGAAGACGATAAAGCCGCCATTCGTCGGGCTGCTGCGCGCACAGAGAAAACGCTGGGCGTGACGCTCGACACCAGCCTGAAACAGATGACTCAGAACATGAGTCAGCAAGGCGCGCATGTTCGGACGCTGACCCCGCAGGAGCTGAACACCTGGCAGCGCACCAGCCGTTATCAGGCCGTTCAGGCCGATTGGGTGAAGAAGCAGGAAGCCAACGGTGTCGCCAACGCGGGCGAAACGCTGAACGCGGTGGCAAAGCAGCTTCATGTGATAACCAAAGAATGATGTAAAAAAGCCCGCTCGCGGCGGGCTTCAGACTGATGACAAACCTAAAACGTTTGAGAGTCGAACCGATCGCACCAGATAAAAAACAAGGAAAATCAATTCATTGATTTTCGGCTGATCACCACAAAGAAGGAAAAACCACGCTTTTTCCTTCTTTGTCAGCACTCTCAAGCCCGCTCGCGGCGGGCTTGCGTTCAGTAATGAGCCGAAATTACGCGGCTTCTGATTGCTCTTTCACGCGTTTGAAATTCACATCCATCTGCGGATACGGGAAGCTGATGCCGTTGGCATCGAAGTCACGCTTCACACGCTCAAGCACATCCCAGTACACGTTTTGCAGGTCGCCACTTTTGCTCCAGGCACGAACCACAAAATTAATGGATGAAGGCCCTAACTCGTTCAGACGCACGGTGATGTCACGATCTTTCAGGATGCGCTCATCGGACTCAACGATATTGGTCAGCAGCTGCTTCACCTTATCGATATCGGAATCATACGCCACGCCAATAATGAATTCGTTACGACGCACCGGCTCGCGGGAGAAGTTGATGATGTTCCCGGCGATGATTTTACCGTTCGGGATAACTACGATTTTGCCGTCGATGGTGCGCATGGTGGTGGAGAAAATCTGCACATTGAGCACGGTACCGGCCACGCCGCCGAGATCAACATATTCACCCGCACGGAACGGACGGAACATCACCAGCAGCACGCCAGCCGCCAGGTTGGAAAGTGAGCCTTGCAGCGCCAGGCCGACAGCCAAACCTGCGGCACCGAGGACGGCAATAACCGATGCGGTCTGCACGCCGACGCGACCGAGCGCGGCTATCAGGGTGAAGGCAATAATTGCATAGCGCAGCATTGCTGACAAGAAGTCAGCCACAGTGGCATCAATCTGACGCGCGCGCATCACACGGTTAACGGCATTCGAGACCAGTCGGGCGATAATCATCCCGATGACGATAATGGCGATAGCCGCGACGATATTCACCGCATAGCTCAGCAGCAACGCCTGGTTGCGTACCAGCCATGAGCCTGCGTGGTTTATACTGTCGACAACGTTCAAATCTTCCATCTGATAATCCTTATAGCTACCCTAACGGGGAATAAAACTCGACGAATCTGCAAACAGGCAGTCCGTTAAGGGTAAACAAGAATTGTCGGTTTTGCCAAGTAGTTCACAGAATTAAGCAAAATTATCCTATTGAAAAGGCAATAAAAAAGCCCGCTAAATAGCGGGCTTAGGGTAGAAATCAGCTTTCAAAAATTACAGAACGTCAACCGCGTTCAGTTCTTTGAATGCCTGCTCCAGACGAGTAATCATAGAGGTCTGAGCAGCACGCAGCCATACGCGTGGATCGTAGTATTTCTTGTTCGGCTGGTCATCGCCTTTCGGGTTGCCCAGCTGACCCTGCAGGTAAGCTTCGTTTTCTTTGTAATAGTTCAGGATACCTTCCCAGGTTGCCCACTGGGTATCGGTATCGATGTTCATTTTGATTACACCGTAGCTTACGGAGTCTTTGATTTCCTGAGCAGAAGAACCGGAACCGCCGTGGAAGACGAAGTTCAGGCTGTTGTGCGGCAGGTTGTGTTTCTTGGACACGAATTCCTGAGAATCACGCAGGATAGTCGGGGTCAGAACCACGTTACCTGGCTTGTACACACCGTGCACGTTACCGAAGGAAGCAGCGATGGTGAAACGTGGGCTGATTGCGTTCAGTTTGGTGTACGCGTAGTCAACGTCTTCTGGCTGAGTGTACAGAGCGGATGCGTCCATATGGCTGTTATCAACGCCATCTTCTTCACCGCCGGTGCAGCCCAGTTCGATTTCCAGAGTCATGTCCATTTTGGCCATGCGCGCCAGGTATTTGGAGCAGATCTCGATGTTCTCTTCCAGAGACTCTTCGGACAGGTCGATCATGTGGGAAGAGAACAGGGGTTTACCGGTAGCAGCGAAGTGTTTTTCGCCCGCGTCCAGCAGACCGTCGATCCACGGCAGCAGTTTCTTCGCGCAGTGGTCAGTGTGCAGGATAACCGGAACACCGTAGTGCTCAGCCATCTGATGAACATGGTGTGCACCAGAGATAGCACCCAGGATAGCAGCACCCTGAGGAACGTCAGTTTTCACGCCTTTACCTGCGATGAACGCAGCGCCACCGTTGGAGAACTGAACGATAACAGGTGCTTTAGCTTTTGCAGCAGTTTCCAGTACGGCGTTGATGGAGTCGGTACCCACACAGTTGACCGCTGGCAGTGCAAAGTTGTTCTCTTTTGCTACCTGGAAAACTTTCTGTACGTCATCACCGGTGATAACACCTGGTTTTACGAAATCAAAAATCTTAGACATGATTGTTTGTCCTGTATCGTCGGCATTTAGAAAAAACGTTTGTGCCACCGAAGGTGTTACGGTGGCAAAAAATCAACGGGCAGGTTAACCCTGCCCGGAATCATTACTTCTTAGCGCGCTCTTCGAGCATCGCTACTGCTGGCAGCACTTTGCCTTCCACGAATTCGAGGAATGCGCCACCGCCAGTGGAGATGTAGGAGATCTTGTCGGAGATACCGAACAGGTCGATTGCCGCCAGAGTGTCGCCGCCGCCTGCGATGGAGAACGCTTCGCTATCGGCGATGGCGTTAGCCACAATTTCAGTACCTTTACGGAAGTTCGGGAACTCGAACACGCCAACCGGGCCGTTCCACAGAATCGTTTTAGCGTTTTTCAGGATATCAGCCAGTTTCTGTGCAGAAACGTCGCCCAGGTCCAGAATCTGCTCTTCATCTTTGATGTCGTTAACAGATTTCAGGGTTGCTGGTGCAGTTTCGGAGAACTCAGTCGCCACGCGAACGTCAGTCGGAACCGGGATATCGCAGGTGGTCAGCAGACGTTTTGCTTCGTCAACCAGGTCAGCTTCGTACAGGGATTTGCCCACGTTGTGGCCCTGAGCGGCAACGAAGGTGTTGGCGATGCCACCACCGACGATCAGCTGGTCAGCGATTTTGGACAGAGAATCCAGAACGGTCAGTTTGGTGGAAACTTTAGAACCACCAACGATAGCAACCATTGGGCGAGCTGGGTTACCCAGTGCTTTACCCAGTGCGTCCAGTTCTGCTGCCAGCAGCGGGCCTGCACACGCGACGTCAGCAAATTTGCCGATACCGTGGGTGGAAGCCTGTGCACGGTGTGCAGTACCGAATGCGTCCATCACGAATACGTCACACAGCGCAGCGTATTTCTTAGACAGCGCTTCGTCGTCTTTTTTCTCGCCTTTGTTAAAGCGAACGTTTTCCAGAACCACCAGTTCACCGGCAGCAATTTCAACGCCGTCCAGGTAATCTTTTACCAGGCGAACCGGGTTAGATAATTTGTCTTTCAGGTAGTTAACTACCGGAAGCAGAGAGAATTCTTCGTTGTACTCGCCTTCGGTCGGACGACCCAGGTGAGACGTCACCATCACTTTAGCGCCCTGTTTCAGAGCCATTTCGATGGTTGGCAGGGATGCACGAATACGCGCATCGCTGGTCACTTTTCCGTCTTTAACCGGAACGTTCAGATCGGCACGGATGAAAACGCGTTTACCAGCCAGATCCAGATCGGTCATCTTAATTACAGACATGGTGAATCCTCTCGTTGATTCTAAAGTTTTGCAGACGCGACAGCGCCTTACCTGAAACCTGTATTGGCCATCGCTAACGTGGTGTCGAGCATTCGGTTAGCGAAACCCCATTCATTATCACACCAGACCAGGGTTTTGATCAGATGCGCACCGCTCACCCGCGTCTGCGTGCCATCGACAATGGCACTGTGCGGATCGTGGTTAAAATCTATTGAGACCAACGGTAATTCCGTATAGTCAACTATACCATGAAATGCCCCCAGCGCCGATTTTTGCAGCAACTGGTTGACTTCACACGCGTTTACCGGATGCTTCACGGTCACGCTGAGGTCGATTGCGGTGACGTTAATCGTCGGCACGCGCACGGCAATGGCTTCAAATCGGTCATTAAACTGCGGGAAAATTCGGGTGATGCCAGCAGCCAGTTTAGTATCAACTGGAATAATCGACTGACTGGCTGCACGGGTACGACGCAGGTCCGGATGATACGCATCGATAACTTGCTGATCGTGCATCGCCGAATGGATAGTTGTGACCGTTCCCGATTCAATACCCCAGGCATCGTCGAGCAATTTGATGACAGGAATAATGCAGTTGGTGGTGCAGGATGCGTTGGAGACAAGACGGTGGTCGCGTTGCAATTCGTGGTGATTGACACCGTAAACGACCGTTGCGTCGAGGTCGTTGCTGCCAGGATGTGAAAAGAGCACTTTCTTAGCGCCCGCCGCCAGATGCATTTCGCCATCGGCCCGGGTGCCATACACGCCGGTGCAATCGAGCACAACATCAACACCCAGTTCCCGCCACGGCAGCGCTTCCAGCGAAGGCTCGTGTAACAGGCGAATGACGTCATCACCGACGTAAAGCTGCTCTCGTTCCTGGCGAACATCCCAGGCAAAGCGGCCATGGCTGGTGTCATATTTCAACAAATGCGCGATGCCCGCAGCATCAGCCAGTTCGTTGATTGCCACTACGGTGATCTCCGCACGACGCCCGGATTCATATAAAGCACGAACCACGTTACGTCCAATGCGACCGAAGCCATTAATCGCTACGCGTACGGTCATAGGTCTCCTGCAAGACTTTCCCTGAAGTGTGTGGCTGAGAGCGTAATCCAGCCTCACCAGGAAAGGAATCCTTGCTGTCGCAAACCGCGACTGATTGATTATTTGTCGAACATTTAATCGACTGAAACGCTTCAGCTAGAGTAAGCGAAACCTGGAATAAAGGGAATCCGTGACCCGCAACAGAAAACAGTTATCTGATCTACGTCACATTTTCCCATGCCCTTTTGCAGCGATTAAGAATAATTTACCCCTGCATTTCGCTGAGCGCTATTCACTCACGCCCATATTCAAACGAAACGATAGTCGCCTTCTTCGGTCATCGCCAGCGTCACGTCGGCAGGCACACTCTCACTGAGAACGCGGTCAACATTTGGTCCATCGGTACGTCGATAAAAAGCGATAGCGTCCTGCTTGCTCAGGCCGCCGGCTTGTTTTCTGGCAATCAGTCTCTGGCTCAACGCAGCCGCCGGGGCGGTGATGAAAATCGAGAAATCACAATATTCCCGCAGCTTGCACCAGTCGGCATCGTCGCGCAGCAACCAGTTACCTTCCACCACTACCAACGGCGCAGTCACCTGCAAGGCGTGCTCCTGCGGATCGTGCTTTTGCCGATCGTACTGGGGCCATGTGCCCTGCCCTTCACGGATTTGTTGCAGATTTCCCGCCAGCTTTGCGACGTCAAAGGTCTCTGGCGCGCCTTTATAGGGACGTAAACCTTCCGCGTCCAGCCAGTCGTTGTAGTGGTGAAAACCGTCCATCGGCAGCGTTTGCAGCGCCGGGAGTTCGGCGTCCTGTGCGGCGAGCCACGCCCAAAACGCCGTGAGCGTCGACTTTCCGGTACCCGGTGGCGCGCTCAGAAAAACAATCGTGCGTTGGTGCTGCGCGGCTGCGTGCAGTCTCGCCAGCCTTTGCAGCAGAGGTTTATGGACGGTTTCAATATCCTGTTCACTAAAATGGGCAGTAACGTCAATCCCATTAATGGTCAGCATTATCTTCACGGCGTTAATTCCTTGAGAATTGCCGTTACTGCGAGGGCCAACGCGGTTTTGATAATCCCGATGAAGCGACTTTCCGAGTACAACGCGAAATCGGCAAACTTCATGCCCTTCAGAGCGTCATACATCGGGGTGTTATCGGTTATCGCATTCACGTTACAGATAAAGTCCCAGGTCAACTCATCGGTAAAACCCGGGGCGTTATCCTGCCCGCTCAGAAACTGATGGAACTGGGAAAAATGGGTGATATCGGCGTACAGCCATTTATCCATTTTTCCCAGCGCATAGATCAGGCGGAGCGCCACATCGAGGTCATCGAGCGGCCCGCTTTGCGCAAGTAACGGTTTCACTGCATATTCCACAATTTCCTCATCGTTGTTGACGAATAACGACGGCAGAAAACGCTTAATTGCCTGCAGCAAAATCGCATTCGCAGCGGCCATAAAGGCAGGCAAAGTTTCCTGAGCGTTCAGTTGCTCAAGGACGTCATCTTCGGTCAGTACGGTCATTCGTCTCTCGATAAATCATCAGGAATGCAGGGAGTTTATAATATTACACGTCCGGTCTGTACCGTTGATCAGCATAGTGTGCGTCCGCACACCTTCGTTGGTTCGGCTAATACCCTGGAGTAAATCTCCACCGGTTACGCCCGTCGCACTCAATAAAATATCCTGGCTGCTCACCAGCTCGTTCAGCGTATAAACCTGATTGACCACCACGTCCATTTCCACGCAGCGGCGGCGCTCATCAGTGGCAATTCGTCGATGCGCGTCGCTTTCTCCTTTTGCCTCACAAAAATCGATCAGCTCGGCCTGCATATCGCCCTTCATCGCCCTCACCGCACAAGCAGAAATCACGCCTTCTGGCGCACCGCCGACGGTGTACATCACGTCGAAAACGTTATCCGGCTGGCAGGTCAGCACGCTGGCGGCAACATCGCCATCCGGCAGCGCAAACACTTTTACCCCCAGAGCAGAGGCTTCCTCAATTGCCGACTGAGAGCGTGGTTTATCCAGCGTGACCATCTTCAGTTCGTGAAGCGGTTTACCCAATACGCGGGCAACGTTGCGCAAATTGTCACTGAGCGACAGCGACAGATTAATCGCCCCGCGCGCTTTGCGATTCACCACCAGTTTTTTCATATACATATCAGGTGCATGCAGCAGACTACCCGCCGGTGCGAAGGCCATTACCGCCAGCGCGTTGCTTTGGCCCATCGCAACCATTCGGGTGCCTTCAATCGGATCAACGGCGATATCCACCCCTGGCCCGCCGGACCCGACTTCTTCGCCGATATACAGCATCGGCGCCTTATCAATCTCACCTTCGCCAATCACGATGCGTCCCTGCATCGGGATATCGTTCAGCGCCTGACGCATTGCCGCCACTGCCAGACCATCAATCGCGTTCTTATCACCGCATCCGGTTTGCGGCCAGGCGGCAAGCGCCGCCTGCTCCGTGGTACGAATCAGCGGCCATGCCAGCGAGTTCATTGCGCAGCCTCCCCGAGATCGACGCCAAACTGCGCCAGCAGATACTTCTCCGCCTGCTCATTCCAGATGCCGTGCGTCGGTTCCACCAGCCGTGCCAGTTCGCGGAACAGCGGATCGGTTTTGCCTTTCTCAGCAAAATCGGCAATCGCCGTGAGTGGCATGGTGACACCGTTGTAAATCAACTTTTTCCCGCCAGGGATGTCCGGTAGATTGAGCACGGTGTCGGGTACCGCATCCAGCCCGCCAATGTGCGTCACCATAAAGGAAGGCTGCAACTGCCCGGCCGCGCTCAATGCAATGGCTTCTTCCATATCACCCGTTGAGCCACCGGAAGTACCGACGACGTGAGTCCGGTTGTAGTGCACGTTGTAAAAGTTAAACGGCACGCTGAAGTTTTTATCCGTCGGACCGGCGAAGAAGTTCAGGCAGCCATCTTCCGCCAGTAGCCCATCCGCCAGTGCCACTACCGCAGGGACGGCAGCGTAGACAAACACGTCGTCGAAGCCCGCGTCGCCGGTCAGGGCGCGCAGTTCGTCCTGTGGATTTTCCATTTCGCTCGTGTTGACGTAAATCAGCTCAATGCCTTTGCTCGCCGCCAGCGCCACAGGCAGCAGTTTTTCCGCCTGTGCCAGCCGTGTCTCGTCAATATCCACCACCACAATGCGCGCAGGCGCAATGTCGCCGTGAATGGCGTAATCGATGGCACCAATACCCATTGGTCCGGCGCAGGCCAGCAACGCCAGATTACCGCCGGGTTTTATCCCCATCTGGTGTTCATACACATACGGCGTGGTGTGATAATTCGCTTTATAGGCGCCGATAATGCAACACATCGGTTCTGCCAGCGACGCCGCTGCAAAATAAGAACCGTTATACGGTAATACACAGCCCAGATTAATTGCCTGCTCGGGAATAATCATATAGGTGGCGTTACCACCGAAATATTCATAGCTATATCCCGCGGAATAACCGCTGGGTAATCCCATTGCCGGTTGCAAAACAAAACGCTGACCTTTTTTATATTTGTCAGCCAGATTTTTTCCGACCTCTACAATAATACCTGCGCATTCATGCCCGGTAATAACAGGATGTTGTGCTAAATCATCCGGCACACGTTTATGTTCACTTCCCAGCAATGCAGCTTTCCAGGTGGATAAACACACGCTGTCGGAAATAACGCTCACCAGCAGTTCGTTGTCATTAATTTCAGGTAATTCAAACTCACGGATGCGAACATCCCGCGGCCCGTAAATGGCCGCCACTTTGGTTTTCATTGTTGACCTCGATAAATAATGTGTCAGGCGCTAAGCTGTTTAAATAATGTGTCGAGCTGTGGATCACCGATATAGTTATTAATTAATACCAACGGCTTATGGCTGACGCGTTTAACACGGCCTTCAAGGCTGGCATGAGTCACAATAATATCAGCATCCTGCGGTACGTTTTCGATAGCGTAATGTTTAACGTCAATACTCAGCCCGTTCTTTTCAAGGCGCTTGCGGAAAGTGGTCGCCCCCATCGCACTGGAGCCCATTCCGGCGTCACAAACGAACGCGATACGCTGAACGTTCGCATACGAAAATGCCCCTTCCTGCTTCATGGTTTTCACGCTCTGCGCTGACTGGGTAAAGGTGTCTTCCCCTTCCACTACCGTGTTTTTCTCCATTTTGAGGATCAAAGCGGTTACCGCAAATGAGACCACCGCCCCCACAGTCACCCCAGCCAGAGTCGCCACAAATGACCCTTTCGGCGTAAGCGCCAGATAGGCAAAGATAGAGCCAGGACTCGGACCGGCCACCAGCCCGCCGCCAAGCAGATTAAAGGTATAAATGCCGGACATGCCGCCCGCAATCATCGCCAGCAGGGTCAGCGGCTTCATCAGCACATACGGGAAATAGAGTTCATGAATACCACCGAGGAAGTGAATAATCATCGCTCCCGGGGCCGATTTTTTACTCATCCCTTTGCCAAATACCGCAAAGCCCAGCAGCAGCCCCAGCCCAGGCCCCGGGTTAGAGGCGACCATAAAGAAGATGGACTTACCGGTTTCAGAGGCCTGCTGCATGCCCAGCGGATAATAAACCCCCTGATCGATAGCATTATTCAGAAACAGGATCTTAGCCGGTTCATTGATTATCGACAGCAGCGGCAGATAACCGGTATGGACCAGCGCTTCGATACAGCCTTTGACGAAGTTGTTGGCAATCAACACTGCAGGGCCAATCACTTCAAAGCCGAGCAGACACAGCAACATCCCGGCAATACCCAGCGAGAAGTTATTGATAACCATCTCAAACCCGGCAGGGATCCGTTTCTCCAGTAGTTTGTCGATATGTTTAATCACCAGACCGCCGAGCGGGCCCATGATCATCGCGCCGATAAACATCGGAATATCCGCACCAACAATGACGCCGATGGTACCGATACCACCCATCACCGCACCACGTTTGCCGCCGACCAGATGTCCCCCGGTCGAGCCAATCATCACCGGCAGCAGATACGTGATCATCGGCCCGACAATTTTGGCGAAATGCTCATTGGGCAACCAGCCGGTCGGTATAAATAAAGCGGTAATAAACCCCCAGGCAATAAATGCACCAATATTGGGGATGACCATGGCGGTCAAAAAGCCCCCAAAAGCCTGGACTTTTGCACGAGCAGACTTATTTTCCATAATGAGATCCTGAGAAGGAAACGGGAATTAAGCGCGGGCGAGAATATCCGCAAGCTGTTCTTCAGATTGTGCCGCTAATAATTCTGAAAGATTCTCTTCTTCACACAACAGCTCGCTTAGCGCCTGAATGGCATCGATATGTGAAGTTGAATCCGCAGCGGATAATCCGATTAATAATTTAACCGGTTCATTATCTTCACCAAACCCAACATGTTGTTTAAGTAAAGTGAGCGATAATCCTGTTTTCAGCGCACCACATTCTGGCCGGGCATGTGGCATTGCCACACCGGGAGCCAGAATATAATACGGGCCATTATTCAACGTAGACTCTTTTATCTCCTGAACGTATTTTTCATTAACATAGCGGTGTTTTAATAACGACTCCAACGAAAAGTCGATGGCCTGTTGCCACGACTCTGCCGAGTTCCTGATCGATATCGATGACGCAGGGAAATAATCGATTAATCACATAACGGATCCTCACATTTTATTTTCGGGGATGGCCAGTTTTAAAAATCTGGCTGATGAAAACAAAATACGCGCGGCGAGAGATGAAAGCAATCGAGGGGATTTAAGCGAGCTTTTAGCCGACTGGATAAACCGAGCAATACAAATCAATAAGTTGCAACGAATAATAAAAATAGCAAGCCTGTAAATGTGATTCACATTGCAGATCCAGAAAAATCACAAAATCAATAATTGCAATGCAGATCACACTTAAAGCATTGCCAGACGAAATTTAATTCATTCCAAAATAAAAAGGGCCGCCTGTGCGACCCTTTTTCCTCTTCCATTGCTGGCAGCAGAAGAGATTTTACAGCAGTTCTTTCGCCTTCGCGACAACGTTCGCCACGGTGAAGCCGAACTCTTCAAACAGCAGCTCTGCCGGAGCAGATTCGCCGAAGGAAGTCATGCCGACGATTGCGCCGTTCAGGCCGACATATTTGAACCAGTAATCCGCGATACCCGCTTCGATAGCCACACGCGCAGAGACGGTTTTCGGCAGTACGGATTCACGGTAGGCCGCATCCTGTTTGTCGAATGCGTCGGTAGACGGCATGGAAACCACACGCGCTTTAACGCCTTCAGCAGAGAGCTGCTCCCACGCTGCCACCGCCAGTTCAACTTCAGAACCGGTTGCGATGAAGATAACCTGCGGCTGACCGTCGCAATCTTTCAGAACGTATGCACCACGTGCCACGTCTGCCAGCTGCTGAGCGGTACGATCCTGTTGCGCCAGGTTCTGACGAGAAAGGATCAGCGCGGTTGGGCCATCGTGACGCTCAACGGCGTATTTCCACGCCACTGCGGATTCAACCTGGTCACATGGACGCCATGTACTCATGTTCGGCGTCACGCGCAGGGATGCCAGCTGTTCTACAGGCTGGTGAGTCGGGCCATCTTCGCCCAGACCGATAGAGTCGTGGGTGTAGACCATCACCTGGCGCTGTTTCATCAGCGCAGCCATACGTACGGCGTTACGTGCGTATTCAACGAACATCAGGAAGGTAGAGGTGTACGGCAGGAAACCGCCGTGCAGCGCGATACCGTTGGCAATCGCAGTCATACCGAATTCACGCACACCGTAATGGATGTAGTTACCCGCGGTGTCTTCGTTGATCGCTTTAGAACCAGACCAGATAGTCAGGTTGGACGGCGCCAGGTCAGCAGAACCGCCGAGGAATTCTGGCAGCCATGGACCAAACGCTTCGATAGCGTTCTGAGAGGCTTTGCGGCTCGCGATTTTCGCAGGATTTGCCTGAAGATTCTCGATGAAAGCCTGAGCTTTTGCATCGAAATCGGCTGGCATTTCGTTCTTCATGCGACGGGTGAATTCTTTAGCTTCCTCTGGGAAGGCTTTAGCGTAAGCAGCGAACTTCTCGTTCCAGGTGGCTTCTTTCGCCTGACCTGCTTCTTTCGCATCCCACTGAGCATAGATTTCAGACGGAATTTCGAATGGCGCATATTTCCAGCCCAGCTGCTCGCGCGTCGCGGCAACTTCAGCTTCGCCTAGCGGAGCACCGTGGGAATCGTGCGTACCGGCTTTGTTCGGAGAACCGAAACCGATGATAGTTTTGCACATCAGCAGAGACGGTTTGTCCGTCACTTTGCGCGCTTCTTCTACTGCACGCTTGATAGCGTCTGCGTCGTGACCGTCAACGCCAGTAACAACGTGCCAGCCGTAGGCTTCGAAACGCTGTGCGGTGTTGTCAGTGAACCAACCTTCAACGTGACCGTCGATGGAGATGCCGTTGTCGTCGTAGAACGCAACCAGTTTACCCAGCTTCAGCGTACCCGCCAGGGAGCACACTTCGTGGGAGATACCTTCCATCATGCAGCCATCACCCATGAATGCATAGGTGAAGTGGTCGACGATGTCGTGACCTGGACGGTTGAACTGCGCGGCCATGGTTTTTTCCGCGATAGCCATACCGACTGCGTTGGCAATGCCCTGACCCAGCGGGCCGGTGGTGGTTTCTACACCGGCGGTGTAGCCCACTTCCGGGTGGCCTGGGGTTTTGGAGTGCAGCTGACGGAAGTTCTGAAGTTCAGACATCGGCAGATCGTAACCTGTGAGGTGCAGCAGGCTATAAATCAGCATAGAGCCGTGACCGTTAGACAGCACGAAGCGGTCACGATCGGCCCAGGATGGATTCTGTGGATTGTGGTTCAGGAAATCACGCCACAGGACTTCGGCAATGTCAGCCATACCCATAGGGGCACCCGGGTGGCCGGATTTGGCTTTCTGTACTGCGTCCATGCTCAGCGCACGAATAGCATTAGCAAGCTCTTTACGTGAGGACATTTTGACTCCAATCGGACTAATGAAGGCAATGCCAAAACGGCTTGACGACAGCGCGTTTTAGGCTACGCCGGAAAAAAGTGTGAACAATGTAACCCAAGCCGCAAGTCATGTACATGGAGCATCCGCGCGGTGCCTGGGAAATCTCTGGATTGTGCCTACAGGTTGCGCAATCTCCTCACTCCCTTGTCATTATTTTCTTTATACTTTGGCTAATTTCCGTTTCTTTGAATAACGGAATATTTCAGATAATAGCGATAACTGACGACCCTTAATTACGGAAAATTAATGATGAAATTGCACTCTCTGGTAGTGGCCCTTGGCTTAGCGAGCGTTCTGACCGGGTGTCAGAACATGGATTCAAACGGACTCATGAGTTCAGGCGCCGAAGCCTTCCAGGCGTATACACTGAGCGACGAGCAGGTAAAAACGTTAAGCGACCAGGCATGTAAAGAGATGGACAGCAAAGCCACTCTCGCCCCTGCTGGCAGCGATTACGCCAAACGCCTGAACACCATCGCCACGGCGCTGGGCGATAACATCAATGGTCAGCCGGTGAACTATAAGGTTTACGTCACCAAAGACGTCAACGCCTTTGCGATGGCCAATGGCTGCATCCGCGTCTACACCGGGCTAATGGACATGATGACCGATAACGAAGTGGAAGCGGTGATTGGTCACGAAATGGGTCACGTCGCGCTCGGCCACGTGAAGAAAGGGATGCAAGTTGCGCTCAGCACCAACGCGTTGCGCGTGGCGGCAGCGTCTGCAGGCGGTATGATTGGTAGTCTGTCGCAGTCACAGCTTGGCGATTTGGGTGAAAAACTGGTGAACGCGCAGTTCTCCCAGCGTCAGGAATCTGAAGCGGATGATTACTCTTACGATCTGCTGCGTAAACGCGGGATCAACCCATCGGGTCTGGCGACCAGCTTTGAAAAACTGGCGAAACTGGAAGCGGGACGTCAAAGCTCGATGCTCGACGATCACCCGGCCTCCGAAGAGCGCGCGCAGCATATTCGCGATCGTATGAAGGCGGATGGGATTAAGTAAGCGTGAATCCCCTCTCTGTATCGCAGAAAGGGGAATCGCGTGACTCAGTAAAGCGTTTTCTGCGGCGGACCGGCAAAACGAAGTGCGCCAATCTGCCCCATTCTGACTTCCACCACCGACGGCCCAGGCATCGCCAGTGCTTCGGTCATCACTGCCTGGAAATCTTCCGCCCGCTCGATGTTCCACGCCTGCAGACCCATGGCCTGAGCCAGCAGAGTGAAATCTGGCGTATGCAGTTCATTGTAATACTGACGGCCGCCAAAATACTTATCCTGAATACCGCGCATCACACCATAGCCACCATCATTCATGATAAGCAGCGTCAGATTGGCTTTTTCCTGTGCCAGCGTCGCCATTTCCCCGAGATTCAGGCTCAATCCACCATCACCGACTAACGCAACAATCTTCCGCTGCGGGTTAGCTATCGCCGTACCGATAGCCATCGGCAGGCCCATACCAATCGCCCCGGCCAGCGAATGGATGTTCATCAGCGGACCATGGGCGCGAAACAGACGACTGCCCCACAGGCTGCCCGAGACCGTAATATCGCGGACCAGAATGCCATCATCGGGAAGCGCCTGCGCGATAGCATCGTTCAGTTGCGCATAAGCACCACACTGTTCACGCAACCCTTGTTCCGCAAGCATGAGCGCCTCTTTTATTTGCGCATCCCAGTGGGCATTACCCCATTCGCGCCCCTGGACTTTTTCCGCCAGCGCGCCCAGCAACGCAGCACAGTCGACAATCAGTGTGTTGTCCATCAGGTAGTTGCGGCTGGCCGCCGCCGGGTCGATGTCAATCTGCACCCGCGGAGAGGGCAACTCCAGCGTCCAGGAACGGGTTTCATTGCTACGCAGGCGTGATCCTGCCACCAGGGTAAAATCACATTGCGCCATCAACGCCTCAACGGATGGCGAATTGTGGAAGGCTCGCAGGCTGGCACGATGGCTGTCCGGCAGTACGCCACGTCCGTGAGTGCTGGAAATCACCGTCACCCCGGCATCCGCCAGCTTTTTCACCGCCGCTGCACTGTCAATCGCCCCACCGCCCAGCCACAGCAGCGGTTGTTTTGCCAGCCTGAGCTGTGTCCATAGGGTATCGACCATCGTCTGATCCACAGATGCAACCGCTGTATTTTTCAGCGGAGCCGTCACCAGTGAAAGCGGGATCTTCGTCCCCTGAATATCAATCGGGATCTCGACCGACACCGGCCCACACGGCGGCGTCTGCGCATCCTGAATCGCCTTATGCAAAATCGCTATTGCCTGGTTGGCATTGCTGATGCGATAAGCCCGTTTCGAACTGGCTTTCAGGAAAGTCAGTTGATCGCGGGTCTCGTGAATAAAGCCGGTGTCCGCATCCAGCCAAGTTTTCTCCACCTGGCCGGTCAGGTGCAACAGCGGCGTGCAGGCGTTCATCGCCTCGACCAGTGCGCCGACCGCATTGCCTGCCCCTGCGCCGGTACTGGTCAGCGCCACACCAAGACCGGAAAAACGGCCATGGGCGTCGGCCATCGTGACCGAACCTGCTTCTCCGCGCGCCGGGACAAAGCGGATATTGCCGCGCTGACCAATCGCATCGGCAATGGGCAGATTATGAATGGAGATGACGCCGTAAATAGCCTCAACATTGTACTGCTCCAGCGTTCTGGCGATGGCGTCGCCGACGGTTATCATTTCACTCATTGCTCACCCTTCTCTCAGTCACACCAGTGGTTGACGTTATTACCCGTCGCCAGATAAATACTCTTTTGTTGCATCCAGGCCTTCAGCCCCTGGATGCCTTTTTCGCGGCCAAGACCGCTCTCTTTAAAGCCGCCAAACGGGGTCGAAATGGAGAACACTTTGTAGGTGTTGATCCACACCGTACCGGCTTCCAGCCTATCGCTTAAGCGCAGTGCACGTCCGCTATCCCGTGTCCAGATGCCCGCGGCCAGGCCGTAAACAGAATCATTGGCGTCGCGGATCAGTTGCTCCTCATCGCGAAAGGTGATCGCCACCAACACCGGACCGAAGATCTCTTCCTGACAGGCGCGCGCGCCGTTCGTCAGTCCTTCGATGATGGTGGGCTGGAAATAACTGCCTGCTGCCAGCGCGGGATCTGCGGGGATCTCGCCGCCGCACAACACCCGCCCACCTTCACGTTTTGCCAGCTCGACGTATTCCAGCACGCTGTCACGATGCTTTTCATTGATCAGCGGCCCGATGTGAGTGCCGTCGTCAAACGGGTGACCTATCCGTAAACCACGCGCCAGCTCCAGCAGACGCGTCATCAGCTGCGGGTGGACGTTTTCATGCACAAACAGTCGTGAACCGGCGATACACGCCTGGCCACCTGAGCTAAAAATGCCATAGCAAATGCCCCGCGCCGCCTGCTCAATATCGGCATCTTCCAGCACGATGGTCGGTGATTTCCCCCCCAACTCCAGCGAGGCCGGAATGAGTTTTTCCGCTGCCACGTGCGCCAGCCGACGTCCGGTGCTGGTGCCGCCGGTAAACGAGATTTTGCGCACCAGAGGATGACGAGCCAGCGCGTCGCCAATCACCGACCCTTTCCCCGGCAGCACACTCAACAGCCCGGCGGGTAAACCGGCTTGTTCGAAGATCCGCGCCAGCTCCAGTGCCATCAGCGGCGTCGCTTCCGCCGGTTTAAGGATCACCGCGTTACCGGCGGCGATCGCCGGTGCCACTTTTTGCATCTCGCTGGCGATCGGCGAGTTCCAGGGGGTGATCGCTGCCACGACGCCCAGCGGTTCGTAGCGACTCAGCGTCAGCAGATCCGCCTGACGCGGGGTGGGCAGCTCCCCTTCCAGCAGTTCGCAGGCGGCCGCAAAATAACGGGCGCATCCCGCGGCGCTCATCACCAGCCCGCGCGTTTCCGCCAGTGGTTTACCGTTGTCCCGACTTTGCAACTGCGCCAGTTCATCGATACGGGATTCGATAATATCCGCCACCTTATGCAGGATTTTCGCCCGCAGGTGAGGCAGCATGTTGCGCCAGGCGGGTTCGCGCCAGGCGCGCTCCGCCGCCGTAATCGCCTCCTGCAGATCGTCGAGACTCGCCGCATGTAGTGTGGCATTCACCGAACCATCAGCCGGAAAGTGGCTGTGCATCAGGTTGCCGCCCCCGTGACGCCAGTGGCCGCCGATAAAAATCGTTACTTCATCCATCGCAGCCTCTCAGCGTTGTGCCAGTTCACGGCAGGCGCGTACTGCGCTCAGCGCCGCCAGGGTGGAGGTTTTTGGGTTGCTGGCCAGCGGTAAGCCGCTCAGCTCCAGGTGGAATTCACCGAATCCCCCTTCGACATGGAGTGTGTGCGTGTTGCGTTGAGTCGCCGGGTCGACCATCAGCTGTACGCGGGTGTCGTCCATACCGACGCCGCCCAACGCTACCGTCGCCGCAACGTTGGCATTTGCCGGGAACAGTCGTGCCGCTTCACGGGCGCTGCCTTCAAAAAAGATTGTCGCTTCGCTGACCGTATTGAGGTTGATCAGCATTTCAGCGTAGCTACCGCGCCAGCTGGCAGGGCTTTTACGCGACTGGTAAGTCACCCGTTCGAGACCGCCCTCTTTCGCCGCTTCCAGCCCGTCGATACCGGCCACCGCCCCTGACAGCAGCGTCAACCTGCCACCTGCCTGCTGTAGGCGCTGTTCCAGTGCGCTATCGGCCAATGCTCCCGTGGAGACAACCGCCAGATGCCAGCCGCGCGCGAGAATGGCTTCAGCATAGTGCGCAACCGCTTGCTGGCTGGCGCACTCAAGGACCAAATCCGGGTTTTCCGTGCAGGTTTGCGGATCATCAAGCACCTTCACCGCATCACCGAAGCGGGTGCGGATCGTCGCATGATGCGCTTCACGCGCAACAATCCAGCCTAATGCCACCTGCGCCGGCAACCGCTCAATCACCGCCTGCGCCATGGCACCGTAGCCAATCAGCATGATTTTTTTCATCTCCCCTCCTTACAGGTGACGGCAAAAACCGCCGGAGACATCCAGGGCCGCGCCGGTGGTAAACGACGCCAGCGGCGAAGCGAGGAACAGCAGCGCCTGTGCAGGCTCCTGCGGCTTACCGAGACGCGCCATCGGGATCCCGCGTTTCCGGGCAATATCCGCCGTCCACTCGGGCCAGGTCTGATTCTTGTCCGCGCGGTTTTCAAAACGTCGCTGCCACTGCCCGGACTCCACCATCCCCAACAGAATGGAGTTAACACGAATGCCTTTCCCCACCAGCTCTTTGGACAGCGTCAGCGTCATATTAAGCAGCGCCGCACGGGCGGCGGAGGTGGCAATCATGTGCTCTTCCGGCTGCAGCGCCAGCAGCGAATTGACGCAGGTAATGGAGGCAATATCCGATTGCTCCAGCTGCGGCTGGAAGGCCTTCACCGGGTTAATCACGCCAAACAGCTTCAGCTCCGCTTCGTGCAGCCACGCTTCGCGCGGAGTGTCGGCAAAATGCGCCACGTAGCCCTGCCCGGCGTTATTGATCAGCATGTCCGTACCGCCAAAACGGGTTGCCACCGCAGCGGCAAAGTCCTGTACCTCTTCTTCTTTCAGCACGTCGCAGCGATAAGAAAAGATATCCGCGCCGGGATACTCGTTTTGCAGTGCCGCTTGAGCGCTAGCCAGTCGGTCAGCGTTGCGGCCGCAGAAGGCGACTTTCGCCCCTTCACCCAGCAGCAGACGCAGCGTTTCAAAGCCGATCCCTGACGATCCTCCGGTGACTACCGCTACACGTCCTTCAATTTGTGCATTCATCGCGCACCTCTTCCCCTACCCGTAAAAGCTGTTGATTAAAAAAAGTTTCGTTATCGAGATAGCTGGCATGTCCCGCACGCGGGATCGGGGTGTATGGCATGCCATAACGCAGCGCCAGACCATGAACCCGTTCTGGCTGAGTAATTGCGTCCTGTTCGCCGCACCACAGCTCAAACCGGCCACGATAATCGCCCAGCCAGCGGTGAATATCGTCGTGCGCCAGCATCCATGCCGCAGCCAGATAGCCCTCGCGATGTAGCCTGCGCATGCCAGCGGCGACAGTAGCGATGTCCGCCTCGTGCGCACACGGATGCAGCAGCCTCGCCGCCCGGGTTTGCGCCAGCACGTCCGTTCCCTGCGCCATCTGCTGCTGACGGTCCTGCCAGACTTTTTCCCGCTGTTCCGGCTCCGCCTGGCCGTAGCCCTGAGCGGCATCGGCTAAAATCAGGTGCAGCACACGCTGGGGATACTTTGCCGCAAAGGCGCTGGCAACCAGCGCGCCAAGGGAGTGTCCCACCAGCACCGCTTGCTGAACGCCTGCGCGGTCCAGCATCATCGCCAGTGCATCGGCATACTCGCCCGCATCAGCATGCTTACCCGGTAGCATCGGGCTTTCGCCATAACCGGGCATATCCCAGGCCAGCACACGGAAACCGGCCAGCCCCATCTGTTTATGCCAGGAGGCTGCACCGGAGCTGATACCGTGGAGCAACATCAGCGGTGTGCCATGCCCTTGTTCACGAAAACCCGTCATACCGCCTCCTTAATGACGTTTTACTTTCGACAGAGGATGATCTTCCGGATAGGTTGGGATATTCGGCTTTCTGGTGCCCAGCATCACGCACATCAGCGCTTCCTCTTCACCGTGATTAAACAACCCACGATAGACGCCCGCCGGTACAGAAATCAGGTCACGCTCACGCAGCACGGTTTCGGTATAGCGGTCACCGTCCTGAATCATCAGCGTTATCTGCCCTTTGAGCATGAAAAACACTTCTTCCACGTCATCATGCAGGTGCAGCGGCCCCTCGCATTTCGATGGCAGCACCATGGTGGAGAAAGTGAAATTATCTGCGGCGACGGTATTGGTGTCGCTGGCAACGCCAGTAGCACCGGTACCGATATAACGCATCTGGGCGCGACGATATTTAGGGTCAAAATCGGCCTGGAATTTCAGCGCATTCCAGTCATATTTACGTCCTTCAAAGCGCGCGATACGCGACTCCACCCACTCTTCCATCGTCAGATGCTCTGGTTTGATACCCTGTTTTGCAGTTACGGTTGAATCAGTCATCGTTTTATCCTCAGTAACGTCTCAGCAGCGGCAGTAACAGGACGCAGCCCACAGCCGCCATCACCGCCAGAAAAATCATCCCGGAATCCATGCTGTGGGTGAAGGCGATAAGCGCCCCCATCACCGCTGGCGACAGAGCGCCTGCAAAGTTTCCCAGCCCGTTGAAAATACCTCCCGCGGTGGCGCTGACCCGGGGATGAGTCGCCTTCGCCAGCAGCGCAAAGATGTTGGGTGCACCTGTGCCCCACATGAAGGTGCTAAAGCTCATCGCCGTAATGATCGTCAGCGGCGTACTCAAGTGCATCACGGCGACCAGACCCACGGCGGCCCCGGCCAACGAAATAAAGCAGGCGGCGGCACGTTTATCGACACGGTCAGAGAGCCAGGCGCCAATCACTTCGCCCACCAGCATGGCAATAAACGGCATCGACGACAGCCATCCGGCATGTTCCAGATGGATACCTTTGCCTTTGATCAGATAGCCAGGCAGCCAGCCGTTGATGCCCCACAGATAGGTCAGGAAGGCGATATTAAAAATGCAGATGAGCCAGAAATGGGGGCTCACAAACAGCTCGCGACGCGCGGCACGCCGCGCTTCCTGCGACACCTTCGCTCCGGCTGTTTTGTTCTCCAGTTGGATCCCGCGCAGCCCGATACGCACCAAAAACAGCACCGGAAGCGTCAGCATTGCCATCACAAAGAAGGTGCTCTGCCAGCCAAAGGTGTTGAGTAGCCATATCGACAGCGGAAACCCAATGGCTGCACCGACTGGCGTACCAAGTAGCCACAACATGGTCGCGCGCGCCTGTAGCCGCTGCGGAAAGGTATGGCGGACAACCGCGAACGCCAGCGGGAACAGCGGCCCTTCGGCGATGCCGAGCAAAATGCGCAGGGTGACCATCGCCGTGTAGTTATGCGTGAAGCCCATCATCACCATTAAGAGGCACCACACCACCATCATCCCGGTGAGCAGGCGCAGCGGGGCGATACGATCACCTAATCCGCTCAGCAATACCGACGAAAAACCGTAGCTCAGCAAGAACGCACTCATCAGAATGCCGAGCCGCGTGGTGTCAAAATCAATGCCCATCGCCTGCTGGAAATGGCTGTCGGAAAACAGTGCGGCAATGCTTATCTTGTCAAAAAACGCCAGCAGTACGCAGGCCAGCAATGACAACGGAATTGCCCAGCGGACCGCTTTTTCAGGCGTACGGACGCCCTCACCGCTTGCCTCGATCGGCGCGGCGTTTGTCTCTAATGTGGTCATCTCTCCCCCTTAAGGGTGCGCGAGTGTTATCGCAATGACATCAGCGAAAAGGTCAGGTCATCGAGCGGTACGGCAGACAGATCCCGTCCTGCCGCCATCCAGCGCTTCGCCAGTTTGACGGTCCGTGGGTCGTTAAACGCCACCAGTTGACTGAGGCGACCGTCAGCGTCTATCGAGAAAAATAGCGACCCTTTGGGATCCTCACGCACCACCGTCCGGCTGCCTGGTTGTGGGATCCCGAGGATCTGAATATTGTGCGCATATTGATCCGACCACAGCCACGGCGCTTCGTCATATCCCGCAGCCTGCGGATCCAGCATCGCTTTAGCCGTCGCGATTGCCTGGTTCTGGGCGAATGCCCACGACTGAATACACAGGCCATACTGGTGATGCTGAGCCACATCCCCCGCCGCGAAAATAGCTGGATCGGTGGTCTGGCCTTGCGCATTAACGACGATCCCGCGCTCAACGGTCAGCCCCGCCTCATGCGCCAGCTCAAGATTGAGATCAACGCCAATCCCTACCACCACCGCATCAAAAGTTTCACGCTGGCCGTCACAGTGGATAACCGGCAGACCATCACGCTCTTCCAGCTCAAGCGCGCCACAGCCACTGCGAATCTCAACGCCCTGTGCACGATGGACGCGTGCCAGTTCTTGCGACACGTCGCCGCTCACCGAGCGCATACACAGCGCCGGTTGCTGTTCAAATACGGTGACGTCCACGCCGCTCTTTCGCGCTGATGCGGCAATTTCAAGACCAATCCAGCCGCCGCCAACAATCCCCAGCCGCGAGAGGGTTGTCAGCCGCTGTTTCAGACGCTGCGCATCCTGCCAGTGGCGCAGCGTGTAAACCTGCGGGTGTTTCGCCCATCCGTCGCCAGGCAAACGAGCCCGACCGCCGGTGGCAATCAGCAGCTTGTCGTAGCCGAGCCGCTCGCCATTACTCAGCCGTATGGTTTTTTCTTCACGATCAATGGATTCAGCGCGCAGAGGGCGATACCAGTTAAGGTTTAACGCTTGCTGGGCCTCCTCGCTAAACAACCGTGGCAGCGCCGCTTCAACCTCCAGCAATGTCGCCTTTGACAGTGGAGGACGCTCATAGAAATCCCACGGCTCTTCAGCAATGACGCAAATTTCACCGTCGTAACCTTCGTCACGCAGCGTTTTCGCCGCCCAGCCGCCCGCCTGACCACCGCCGATAATCACTATCCGCGCCGTCATACCGCCTCCGGTTTTTTCTGCTGACGACGGGTATCGTGGTCGATGCCGCCTTCCACCGCCCATTCGGTAAAGGAGACCAGCGAATGTTCCAGCTCGCGCGGCTGCCAGTTCTCGGTCAGGAAATCATCGTTGGTGTAGTACTCAAATGCGCCGCCAGTCGGGCTGTTGACGTACCAGAAATAGGCGGAAGAGACCGGATGGCGACCCGGACCGATAAAGGTGCTCCAGGCGTTTTTGTTCATCGCAATACCGCCGCCAATCACTTCATGGATATCGCGCACGGTGAAGGCAACGTGATTAAGACCCCGCTTGCGGTTGGGTAACTGTAATAAAAAGAGGTTATGGTGACCGCCGCGCACACCACAGCGCAGGAATACCGCCCGGTTGATATAGCGATCTGAAACCTGGAAACCGAGCACTTCACGGTAGAACGTTTCAACCGCTGCCAGCTCTTCGACGAAAAACACCACATGACCGACGTTGATAGGCTGCGCACGATCATAAACCGGACTTGGCGTATCAATTCGACGCACATCGCCCCACTGGTTAATCGGCTCGACGTTAAGCTCCACTGCGGTTTGTTGGCTAACCTGCACCCGCAGCGTCATACCGTTCGGATCCTGACACTCCAGCGCGCCGTCTACCTCACGAAAAGCCGGCTGTTGTGCCAACTTAGGTCGCAGCGCATCCAGTGCCGCCTGGTCCGCTACGCCCCAGGTCATACGGCGTAACGTGTTGCCTGCTTCAAAGGCCGGCGGCAAGTCCGGGCTCTGAGTCGGGTTCAGCTCCACCCGCGCACCGCTTAGGGTCGTAAAGCGCTGGCCGCTGGCATCGCCCGCCAGGCCAAAATCACGCATAAATTTGGCGCAATGGCTCAGATCGTCGACACCAAATTCCAGCTTTTCAATTCCGGTTACACTCATTGTTCGTAGCCTCTTTACTGTTCTGTCGCCCAGATTTGGGCGTAAAACATGCCCGACGCAATCAAGCGCCTGCCATTAACGTATTGATTTAACTGGCTTGTGACAGATACCCCAAAAAGCCAGAAATTTTGTCCGCCGCGATGCTGACGTCGTTTTGCAGCCGTTCCCTGTCGGTTTGCGGGATCTCATCCGATGGCACGAGAATGCTCACTACCGCCGCCACTCGACCGCTGCGATCGTAGACCGGGTAGACAATGGAAGAGATGCCATGACGGTAGAAGGATTCACCAATCACATAGCCGCGCGCTTTATCCTGCTGCACCATCTGCCACAGCGTTTCACGGTCATGGAGTTGTCCCGGCGTGTTGCCTGGCAGTTGCTCATCAGGAAACAGCACTTCAAATTCGCTGCGTGAGACATCGGTCAGCAGCATGCGACCCAGCGACGTACAGTGAACCGGCAGACGCGTGCCAATACTGACCTGATTGATGCGTGAACCGGCGGCGCTGACGCGGGCGATGTAGATAATGTCCCGTCCATCTCGGATCGCCAGATGGCTGCTGCACTGACTGGTATCTCGCAGTTGCTCAATCACCGGCTGGCCGACCTGTGCCACATCCAGCGACGCAATGTACTCAAAACCAAGACGCAGCACGTTCATCCCAAGCGAGAAGGTGTTGGTGCGTGAATTACGCTCCAGAAACCCCATATACTCCAGCGTCTGCACCACGCGATAGGCGGTCGCTTTCGGCATATCGACCAGCCGGTGCAGCTCGGCAAAGGTCAGATCGCGATGTTGTTCGCCAAATGCCAGAAGCAGCTGTAGTCCTCGCTCCAGCCCCGGCACCAGGTATTTCACTTCCTGATCGTTTGCCATACCGCCTCGCTTTTTTAGTTGAAAACAAATCCGCCGTTGACCGGAATCAGCTGCCCGGTGATAAACCGCGACAGATCGCTTAACAGCCACACCACACTGCCAGTAACATCTTCCGGCTGCTGAGCGCCGCTTAATGCACGACCATTTTCGTACAGCTGATGACGCTCGGCGGGAACATATTCCGTCGCCTCAACGCGGGTCAGACCAGGGGCTATAGCATTGATACGGATACGCTTTTCGCCAAGCTCACGGGCCATTGAGCGGGTCATGGCGATCACTGCCCCTTTGCTGGCGACATAGGCCATCAGCCGTGGTGCGCCCCACAATGCGGTATCGGAGGCGACGTTCACGATGCCTGCGCCTTCACGCAACAATGGCACCGCCGCCCGGGTCACCAGCCAGGTGCCCTTGACGTTAACAGACATCACCCGATCCCACAGGCTCGGATCGTAATCGATCATATCTTTGCCGCCGACGCCAGTAGCCATCGCGGCGTTATTCACCAGACCATCGATCTTCCCCTGCTCGCCGATCGCGCGAAAAGCCTCGGTGATGGAGTGCGCATCAGCCAGATCGATAAACTGCGATTCGATGCGATAACCCTGCTCGCGCAGACGATGGGCGCTTTCCGCCAGCTCGCCCTGCAGAATGTCGCACATCACCACCTCAGCCCCCTGCTCTGCACAGGCTTTGGCAAAATGAAAGCCCAGGCCGCGCGCCGCACCAGTGACCACCAGACGCTTACCGTTTAACAGCCCGTTCATCAGGCGGCTCCCTGCTGTTCTTCGCGCGCAGCCAATTGCTCTTTAGCCGCTTTTTGCATCATACGGCGCAGGCGGGAAAGGCCCACATCGTGCTGATACAAGTATTCGTGATCGCGGGCATTGGGCGCGAGGCTTTCCAGCACTACGCGGTCCTGCTCCAGCACTTCCCAGTGCAGTTTTTCCAGGCGGTTGCGGTACATAAAGCGCCATAAATCACGCTGCCAGCCCTGCACACCGCGAATACGCCAGAAAAAGACCCGGCAGTTGTTGTTATCTTCTGGCACCACCATGCCGACAATCCAGAAGTGCCCACCAGGCCCAAAGCGCTTTTTGTACGGAATAGACAGCCGCATCCAGTAAGCGCCGCTGTTACCCAGCTCTACCCAGTCGAAGTTCACGCCACTTTGGCCTTTCTTCTCGAAGATAAAACCGGTTTTCGTCGGCTGGAGTACCATCTCCGCTTTACGCTCTCCTTCTGCCATCGAGTGCGAAGAGGAGTGCAGGTAAGTGCCATGCATGGGATCCATGACGTTTTCCAGCGCGTACTGATAGTTGCACTTCCAGGCGGCGGTGCAGAGGAAATTACTGTATTTATCGCTGTCAGCCAGCTCTTGCGGGAAGGTGAGATCTTCCGGCGGCTGATCGGCCGTGACGCCAAACCACAGGAAGATAGCCCCATGCGCTTCCTGAACACTGTAGCTGCGTACGCACTGCTGGCCCACCAGCGGACATTTGTCCACCGCCGGAACATCTTTCACTTCGCCGTTTCCGGCCACTTCCACGCCGTGATACCAGCAGGCGATACGGTCGCCCAGGTTCCAGCCCATCGACAGGCGAGCACCGCGGTGCGGGCAGCGGTCTTCCAGCGCCTGCAGCTGACCGTCTTTATTACGCCACACCACAATTTGTTCGCCGAGACGGGTAATGCCGACCGGTGCGGATTGCACTTCCCAGCTTGCCAGAACCGGATACCACAGACCGCGTAACCCTTTATCAAGATAGTTTTGTACCGTTGTCGTCATCGCTGTGTCCTCAGTAACCGTTTACCTGCAAAAACGCCTGAAAGCTGGCTTCGCTCCAGGGCTCGCCTTGCTGATCGTGCATCTTCAGCGCATTCAGCCCTTCTACCAGTTGCGCCAGGCTCTCCGCTCCCTGTTCAAACAGCGTTTCGAGGGTGGCGATAAGGTGCAACTCCCAGTTTTCCGGGACGCGGCTACGGGTCTGCCAGATAAGATTGTGATAGTCGCCGGGCTTATGAATATTGCCATTCCCGCCTTCAGCGGGCGGCGTAAACTGGCGGCTTTCCGGCAGCGCCGGGTTGAAGTTCAGGGTTTCGCTCATGCCACGCTCTCCTCGATAAAAGTAATCTGGATCTGATTGTCGAATACCCGAACCGGGTAACGATTGAGGTTACGACCGCCCGGGCCATGCAGACACTGGCCGGTTTTCACATCGAATACCGCTTCATGCAGCGGACATTCGACCTTGCCGTCTTCCACAAAACCTTGGCTTAACAGCGCATAGGCATGGGGACATACGTCTTCCAGCGCGTAATACTCCCCCTCAATCAGATAAATGCCGATTTCTTTACCGTCGATGTTGCCGCTATAAGGGAAATCTTCCTGTACCTGCTCTGCGTCACATACGCCTATCCAGCTCATCACGATCCTCCAGGCTCTGTTTCATATATGAAACTCTGTTTCTTATTTAATACGGTCAATATAAAAGCGTTCACTCTTTCGTCAAGCGGCAATGTGAAGGATTTGTTAATCGATCGCTATTTAATGAGCTAACTGTGCAACCGATCACGAAAAAGGACGAAAAGAAGAAGTCGTGATATTCAAAGCGCGGCATGAGAATAAATTAATCTGGCCATTTAATTTTCGAAAATGACTATTGACTTCTTTTCCAGATCGTTATTAAAAATGATAAAGGCCATGCTACATAACGTTTCACCAGTGAAACCAATATTTAATTTATTGTTTTAAAACAATGAGTTTCACTGGTGAACCATTTTACCTGCGTGACTATCACCGCTATTTAAAAATAACAATTTTGATTGTTAGATGACCGGAAGAAAAGAATAAAGATGACCACAAAATGGCAGGGGACAATAGCATTGCTGTTGTTAATTATTATTTCTTATATCGATCGGGTAAATATTTCAGTAATGATACTGAATCCAGACTTCGCCGCCCATTTCCAGTTAAATGAAAACAGAATGTTACAGGGAATGCTGATGACCTGTTTTCTTCTGGGTTATGGTTTTTCGGCATTACTCTTAACACCGTTCATAGAAAGTCAGTGGAATTACCGACAGGGATTGTTAGCCAGCATCGCTATCTGGGCGGTAGTCTGCGCGATTTCACCGTTGTTGGGTTCGCTGATGGGGATGCTGGTCGCCCGCATTATTCTGGGTATCGCGGAAGGTCCGCTGTTTTCACTTAAAACGCGTTTTATCAGCGATAACTTTGCTGCTGAACAGATTGGCAAACCCAATGCCGTCACCGCATTGGGCGTCTCTTTGGGGCTGGCCGTCGGGTTTCCGCTGGTCACTTTTTTAGTCGCCCACCAGGGATGGATGGGATCGTTTTACAGTTTGGCGGTACTGAACCTGGTGCTCGGAGGTGGACTGATTTGGCGCTTCCTGCCCGCCCCCGTCGCTGTGCCGAAAAACAGTAACCCTGGTTTTCAGCAGACCTTGCTCCTGGCCTGGCATACCCCTCTCCTCGGCTGGATCCTGTTGGTTGAAATTGCCACCCTCAGCTATCTGTGGGGCAGCAGTGCCTGGCTTCCGGCCTGGCTGCGCGATGAACACCACTTTTCCTTGCAGGCCACCGGCTTCCTGGCGGCGATCCCTTTTCTGCTCAGCCTGGGCTCTAAATTTCTTGGCGGTGTCTTGCTCGATAAGATGCGCCCGGAACAGGCACCACTGCTGTTTATCATCGGTGGAGTCCTGACGGCCTGTTCAGTACTGGCGCTGATGCTCAGTCAGCAACCGGCGCTGCTGGCGCTGTTTATGCTGTCAGCCAATATTTTCTGGGGGTTACAGGGGGCCGCGATACCGGCAGTGGTGCAGCATCATGCGCCGCGACAAGCCGTAGGCAGCGCTTATGGGATAATCAATGGAATAGGCAATATCTGTGCGGCGTTTATTCCGCTTCTGATGGGCATGGTGATGAAATCGGCGGGATCGGTCAGTTCCGGATTTTCGGTGCTGGTAGCATCGCAGATGGTGACTCTGGTTGCCGGCAGCATGCTGCTGCTGCGCATGCGTCGCGCAGCAGCGGCAAGTGCCTGAGACTTACTCGCCTTTCTTCGCCGCCTGGATGTAAAGCATCTCCAGCGCCAGTGTCGCCGCGGCCAGGGCGGTGATCTCTGACTGATCGTAAGCCGGAGCGACTTCCACCACGTCCATACCCACGATGTTCAGGTCTTTCAGACCACGCACCAGTTTGATCGCGCGATCGGACGTCAGGCCGCCGATTACCGGCGTACCGGTGCCCGGCGCAAACGCAGGATCCAGACAGTCGATATCAAAGGTCAGGTACACCGGCATATCACCGACTACCTTTTTCACCTGCTCAAGAATATCGTCAACGCCACGGTCGTTCACCTGCGCAGCATCCAATACGGTAAAGCCGTTATCTTTGTCGAACTCGGTACGAATACCAATCTGCACCGAGTGATTTGGGTCGATCAGACCTTCTTTCGGCGCGGTGAAGAACATGGTGCCGTGGTCAAATTCGCAGCCGTTCGCGTAGGTATCGGTGTGCGCATCGAAATGCACCAGCGCCATTTTACCGAAGTGTTTTGCGTGCGCGCGCAGCAGTGGCAGCGTCACGAAGTGGTCGCCGCCGAAGGACAGCATGCGTTTGCCATTTGCCAGCAGGCGTTCTGCGTGGGCCTGCAACTTCTCGCTCATTTCACGGGCATCGCCGAACGCGTAAACCAGGTCTCCGCAGTCCACGACGTTCAGACGTTCGCGCATGTCGAAGTTCCACGGGAAGCGGTTGTGCTCCCACGCCAGGTTGGTAGACACCTGACGGATAGCCGCTGGACCATGACGCCCGCCCGCACGGCCAGAAGTCGCCGCATCAAACGGCACACCGGTAATAACCCAGTCGGCGTCGCTATCGTAAGGCTGGAAGTTCAGCGGCAAACGCAGAAAACCAAAGGCGTTAGATACCAGAGAGTTGTCGTACTGATGACCCAAAGTGCTCATGGAAATGACCTCTTTAACCGTCGTGTATGAAAAAAAGATGAAAAAAAATCCCCTCCGCGTCGTTAGGCCCGACGAGGAAGGGATCTATTCGTGTTACTGCTTAATAGTGCGAATTATCGTCAAAATTTTGACCGGGTCAAGTGCCCTGTTTTATTCGTCTTCCAGATACGTGTAGCCATACAAACCGGCTTCAAACTCTTCAAGGAACTGCTGCTGCAGCGCGTCGTCAAGATCGGTCTGTTTTACCTGGTCACGGAACTGGGTCAGCAGTTTTTTCGGGTCTAGCTGCACGTATTCCAGCATGTCTGCCACGGTGTCACCTTCATCGGAAAGCTCCACTTCCACGCTGCCATCAGGGAAGACAAACACGTCCACCGCTTCGGTATCGCCGAACAGGTTATGCATGTTGCCCAGAATTTCCTGGTAGGCACCGACCATAAAGAAGCCCAGCATCGGCGGGTTCTCCGGATCGTATTCCGGCATTGGCATGGTGGTGGCAATCCCGTCGCCGTCGATGTAATGATCGATAGCACCGTCAGAGTCACAGGTAATATCCAGCAGCACAGCACGGCGTTCCGGTACTTGATCCAGCCCTTCCAGCGGCAAGACCGGGAACAGCTGATCGATACCCCACGCATCCGGCATAGACTGGAACAGCGAGAAGTTGACGTAAATCTTATCCGCCATACGTTCCTGCAGCTCGTCAATGATCGGACGGTGCGCACGGTTGCTCGGGTCGAGCTGTTTCTGCACTTCGTGACACATGCTCAGATAAAGCTGCTCTGCCCAGGCGCGTTCCTGCAAATTAAAGGTGCCGGAAGAGTAACCAATGTGAATATCATGCAGATCCATCTGGCTATCATGCAGCCATTCGCGCAGCGAACGACGCCCGCCCGGTTCACGCATTTCCTGCCAGGTTTCCCACATGCTTTGCAGCGCGCGCTGTGCATCTTCAGCCGGGGCTACTGGCGTGGTGTATTCGTTGCGCTCAACGCCGATGATGTTCGACACCAGCACCGTGTGGTGAGCGGTCACGGCACGGCCGGACTCGGTAATCACCGTTGGATGTGGCAGACCGTTCTCTTCGCAGGCATCACCGATAGCCCAGATAATGTTGTTCGCGTACTCATTAAGGCCATAGTTGACCGAGCAGTCAGACTGCGAACGGGTTCCTTCGTAGTCCACGCCCAAACCGCCGCCGACGTCGAAGCACTGAATGTTCACGCCGAGCTTATGCAGCTCGACGTAGAAACGGGAAGATTCACGTACGCCGGTGGCGATATCGCGAATGTTCGCCATCTGCGAACCGAGGTGGAAGTGCAGCAGCTGGAGGCTGTCCAGACGACCGCATTCACGCAGGGTTTCTACCAGCTGCAACACCTGAGTTGCCGCCAGGCCGAATTTGGATTTTTCGCCGCCGGAAGACTGCCATTTACCGGAACCCTGAGAAGCCAGACGTGCACGCACGCCGAGGCGCGGGGTCACATTCAGACGCTCAGCTTCTTCGAGAACCAGCGCAATCTCAGACATCTTCTCGATAACCAGATAGACCTTGTGGCCCATCTTCTCGCCGATCAGCGCCAGACGAATATATTCGCGGTCTTTATAACCATTACAGACGATAACGCTGCGGGTCATACCGGCGTGCGCCAGAACCGCCATCAGTTCTGCTTTGGAGCCGGCTTCCAGACCCAGTGGTTCGCCTGAATGGATCAGGGACTCAATCACGCGGCGATGCTGGTTTACCTTGATCGGGTAAACGAGGAAGTAGTCACCCTTATAGCCGTAGGATTCACGCGCACGCTTGAACGCGGCGTTAATCGAACGCAGGCGATGTTGCAGGATCTGCGGGAAACAGAATAATGCAGGCAGTCGCTGTCCTTGCGCTTCGCGAGCTTTAACAAGCTTAGCGAGATCTACGCGTGCGTCTGGCACATCAGGATCGGGACAAACGCTGATATGGCCCAGTTCGTTCACGTCGTAGTAATTATTGCCCCACCAGGCAATGTTGTAAGTCCGCAGCATCTTGCTGGCTTCCTGAGAGCTCATTGCCACCTCCTGCATGGAACGTAGTACACCCTGCTCGCCGGCTGACGAAGGGGAAGAAAAAGACATGTCGTCAGACATAGCGAACCTCAAATGTTGTCGAAAGTGTAAAACAGTTGACTACTATCGCAATGTTATAAAGCGATAACAACCCATAAACAGCCGTCTGTTCCAGCAGAGTATGCTGAACGTCCGCCTGCGCGACCGGTTTCATGTTCATATAATTGTAAAACATAGGCCCGGGGTTTGTAGGACCGCCGGAGAAACCACGAGAAAACCCCTTACGATCAGGAGCGCCCAAGTCCCATTATCACAGCGCCTTGCCGGCCCTGGAGTCCTGAGATGTGCCCGAATGGGAATAACTTCGGCAGGTATTTATCGAAGAGAAAAAGGTTGCGGGGTATAAACGCACGCCTGAATGGCATGACTGAGTCTGCAAAAAACGCTGGTTCATTATGTCGTATCACCTCCACGCCAACCCTTCGGGGCCAGCGACAAGCCAAAGCCAAAAATTACACTGCTTAACCCGGCTGGAAGTGGCGACACGACGGATTTCGTCGTGCGCTTTTTAGGAGAGCCGCGCGCGGCGTTTTATACCGAGAACCGGGGTAAAAAGCAAAATAAAAATGCGCATTCTTCCACCGCTGTCAGGAAAAATTTCCAGCACAAAAGCGACTCAGGTGAGACCTATCTCAAAAAAAACTGGAAATCGGGCGAATATCTGACCTAAAATAGCCATCCAGATGTTAATCCATCTATACTGATTAACACCCAGACTGTTAGTAGGTTTACCTGCAGCCTTTGGTCGAAACGTCTATCAAAGTCTTTTTCTACAACAGTTTGCGCTAACCAAATTCTTTCCAGGTGAAATAAAACATGGCAAAACACCTCTTTACGTCCGAGTCCGTATCTGAAGGGCATCCAGACAAAATTGCTGACCAAATCTCTGATGCCGTACTGGATGCGATCCTCGAGCAGGATCCTAAAGCACGCGTTGCTTGCGAAACTTACGTTAAAACCGGCATGGTTATGGTCGGTGGTGAAATCACCACCAGCGCGTGGGTTGATATCGAAGAGATCACCCGTAATACGGTGCGCGAAATTGGCTATGTGCATTCCGATATGGGCTTTGATGCCAATTCTTGCGCGGTACTGAGCGCAATTGGTAAGCAGTCTCCGGATATCAACCAGGGCGTTGACCGTGCTGACCCGCTTGAGCAAGGTGCTGGCGACCAGGGCCTGATGTTTGGCTACGCCACCAACGAAACCGACGTGCTGATGCCAGCGCCAATCACCTACGCACACCGTCTGGTGCAGCGTCAGGCTGAAGTGCGTAAAAATGGCACCCTGCCGTGGCTGCGCCCGGATGCAAAAAGCCAGGTGACCTTCCAGTATGACGACGGCAAAATCGTCGGCATCGATGCGGTGGTTCTGTCTACTCAGCACGCTGAAGATATCGATCAGAAATCCCTGCAGGAAGCAGTGATGGAAGAAATCATCAAGCCGGTTCTGCCGACCGAGTGGCTGAACAGCGCAACCAAATTCTTCATCAACCCAACCGGACGCTTCGTTATCGGCGGCCCAATGGGTGACTGTGGTCTGACCGGTCGTAAGATAATCGTAGATACCTACGGCGGCATGGCTCGTCACGGTGGTGGCGCATTCTCCGGTAAAGATCCGTCTAAAGTAGACCGTTCTGCAGCGTACGCGGCACGTTACGTAGCGAAAAACATCGTTGCTGCAGGCCTCGCTGACCGTTGTGAAATTCAGGTGTCCTACGCTATCGGCGTTGCAGAGCCAACTTCCATCATGGTCGAAACCTTCGGCACTGAAAAAGTACCGACTGAGCAGCTGACCCTACTGGTACGCGAGTTCTTCGACCTGCGTCCATACGGCCTGATTCAGATGCTGGACCTGCTGCACCCAATCTACAAAGAAACCGCGGCATACGGTCACTTTGGTCGCGAACATTTCCCTTGGGAAAAAACCGACAAAGCCGATGTGCTGCGTGAAGCTGCCGGTCTGAAATAAAACCGTTGCTTTTCCTCGTCAAAGGCCAGCCTCGTGCTGGCCTTTTGTCTTTTTTCCTGCACAAAACTCCGTCCCTCTTCTCTCGCTCTGCCTATACTAAAAAACTTCGACTTCATTTTAATGAAAGCGATTACATTTGGATTCATTGCTTATTTTTAAGATTATTCGCTTTGCATGATGAAAGATTGCCTGTCGTTACATTATATTTCAGGAAAGTCTGAAACCTGTATTTTTATCTCCTCAATACAATATTTATCCTACTGATTTATAATCATTTATTTAACTTACATAACATGACACTTGTGTAACCGATTACACCAATGTGATTTATCTCACATCTTTTCATGCCCTCCTAACCTAACCTTTATATTGATGAGATTAATAATCCAACTGGAGGGCATAATGCCTGACAATAAAAAACAGGGATATTCCAACAAGGCGATAACGTTCTTCGTCTGTTTTCTCGCAGCCCTGGCGGGGTTACTGTTCGGCCTTGATATCGGTGTGATTGCCGGCGCGCTGCCGTTTATCGCCCATGATTTCCAGATTGACTCACACACTCAGGAATGGGTCGTCAGCTCGATGATGTTCGGTGCCGCCGTCGGGGCCGTCGGCAGCGGTTGGCTCTCCTATCGTCTTGGGCGTAAAAAGAGCCTGATGATTGGTGCGGTTCTGTTCGTGCTCGGGTCGCTGTGCTCCGCTGCTGCGCCGAACGTAGAAATACTGTTGATGTCACGCGTGCTGCTCGGCCTCGCCGTCGGCGTAGCGTCCTACACCGCGCCGCTCTACCTGTCTGAAATCGCGCCCGAGAAAATTCGCGGCAGCATGATTTCGATGTATCAGCTGATGATTACCATCGGTATTCTCGCAGCCTATCTGTCCGATACGGCGTTCAGTTATAGCGGCGCATGGCGCTGGATGCTCGGCGTTATCATTATCCCAGCCGTCCTGCTGCTGATTGGCGTGTTCTTCCTGCCGGACAGCCCACGCTGGTACGCCGCTAAACGTCGCTTTAACGATGCCGAACGCGTCCTGCAACGCTTGCGTGATACCAGCGCCGAAGCGAAACAGGAGCTGGAAGAGATCCGCGAAAGCCTGAAGATCAAACAGTCCGGCTGGGCGCTGTTTAAAGAGAACAGCAACTTCCGTCGCGCGGTATTCCTTGGCGTGCTGCTGCAGGTCATGCAGCAGTTCACCGGAATGAACGTCATCATGTACTACGCGCCAAAAATCTTCGAACTGGCGGGCTACACCAACACGACCGAGCAGATGTGGGGTACGGTTATCGTCGGTCTGACCAACGTGCTGGCGACCTTTATTGCTATCGGTCTGGTGGACAGATGGGGCCGTAAACCGACACTGGTACTGGGCTTCCTGGTAATGGCGGTCGGTATGGGCGTGCTGGGTACCATGATGCACAACGGCATCCATACCCCGAGCGCGCAGTACTTTGCGGTTGCGATGCTGCTGATGTTTATCGTTGGTTTCGCCATGAGTGCCGGTCCGCTGATTTGGGTTCTGTGCTCGGAAATCCAGCCGCTGAAAGGACGTGATTTTGGTATTACCTGCTCTACTGCGACCAACTGGATTGCCAACATGATTGTCGGTGCAACCTTCCTGACTATGCTGAACTCGCTCGGCAACGCCAACACCTTCTGGGTATACGGCGGGCTGAACCTCTTCTTCATCGTCCTGACCCTGTGGCTGGTTCCAGAAACCAAACACGTGTCGCTGGAGCACATCGAACGCAACCTGATGAAAGGCCGTCGTCTGCGCGAGATTGGTGCGCATAACTAAGTTCCCGGGCTTCCCTCCGCCAGGAGGGAAGCCTTCTCTTGCACTCCCCGTTTCCCGGCTTTATCCTTCTGCGTTATGAAAACCCCTCGCCTCCCCATCGCCATTCAGCAAGCCGTTATGCGCAGCCTGCGGGAAAAACTCGCCCAGGCGAATCTGAAGCTCGGCCGCGAATACCCTGAGCCGAAACTGACCTGGCAACAGCGCGGCACTTCCGCAGGCACGGCCTGGCTGGAAAGCTATGAAATCCGCCTAAACCCCGTGCTTTTGATGGAAAATCAGCAGGCGTTCATTGACGAAGTGGTGCCGCACGAACTGGCGCATTTACTGGTCTGGAAGCGCTTTGGTCGCGTGGCCCCGCACGGAAAAGAGTGGAAGTGGATGATGGAGAGCGTACTCGGCGTCCCCGCCCGCCGCACACACCAGTTCGAACTGGAATCCGTGCGCAAAAATACCTTTCCCTATCGCTGCGGCTGTCAGCAGCATCAGCTCACCGTACGCCGCCACAATCGCGTTCTGCGCGGCGAAGCCGTTTATCGCTGCGTGCACTGCGGCGATCCTCTGGTGGCTGAAAAGTAACCTTCGGAAACTACTGGAAGTTTTTCTGATCTAGCTGATTGCATCTGGCAACAGCATTCGCTACGTTGCGGGCTCGTTTTGACACGGAGTTCGTGATGTCCCGTAAATCTCTTCTGGCGTTGGCTTTTATTGCCACCGCCCTTTCAGGCCAGGCATTGGCCAACGGTATCAACAGTTTTTCACAGGCAAAAACCGCCGGTGTGAAGGTCAACGCTGACGTTCCCGGCGATTTTTACTGCGGCTGTAAAATCAACTGGCAGGGTAAAAAAGGCGTAATCGACCTGGAATCTTGCGGTTATAAAGTGCGTAAAAATGAAACCCGCGCCAGTCGCGTCGAGTGGGAACACGTGATGCCTGCCTGGCAATTCGGTCATCTGATGCAGTGCTGGCAGGACGGCGGACGTAAAAACTGCGCCAAAGATCCGGTATATCGCAAAATCGAAAGCGACATGCATAATCTGCAGCCCGCAGTCGGGGAAGTGAACGGCGATCGGAACAACTTTATGTACAGCCAGTGGAACGGCGGCGAAGGCCAGTACGGCCAGTGTTCAATGAAGGTCGATTTTAAAGACAAAATCGCTGAACCGCCGACGCGCGCACGCGGGGCCATCGCCCGCACCTACTTCTATATGCGCGACCAGTACAAACTCCCGCTTTCTCGCCAGCAAACGCAGCTGTTCACCGCATGGGACAAACAGTATCCGGTCAGCGCCTGGGAGTGTACGCGTGACGAGCGCATCGCCCGGGTACAAGGGAATCACAACCCATACGTCCAGCAGGCTTGCCAGGCGCAAAAGAGCTACCCTACACTAGCGTCAAACGTTAACTGATATCCGGAAATCTTGAGACTATGCGCATTCCCCGCATCTATCATCCTGAGTTTATTACCGCGGGCAGCCAGATTGCCCTGAGCGAAGACGCAGCCAACCACGTAGGCCGCGTGCTACGCATGGGCGCAGGCCAGGCCATTCAGCTGTTTGACGGCAGCAATCAGGTCTTTGAAGCCGAAATTATTCAGGCGGAGAAAAAGAGCGTGCGGGTCAATGTGCTGAGCGGCGAGACCGACGATCGTGAATCGCCGCTGCACATTCACCTCGGGCAGGTGATGTCGCGCGGCGAAAAAATGGAATTCACTATCCAGAAATCGATCGAACTCGGTGTAAGCCTCATTACGCCACTCTTTTCCGAGCGCTGTGGCGTTAAACTGGATGCTGAACGACTGAACAAGAAGCTCCAGCAGTGGCAGAAAATCGCCATCGCCGCCTGCGAACAGTCCGGGCGTAACGTGGTCCCGGAAATTCGCCCGGCGATGACGCTGGAACAGTGGTGCGCAGAAGAGGAAAGCGGGCTGAAGCTCAACCTGCATCCGCGCGCCAGCGCCAGCATCAACACGCTGCCGCAACCCGTTGAGCGCGTGCGCTTGCTCATCGGCCCGGAAGGCGGATTATCGGCAGATGAAATTGCCATGACCGCCCGCTATGCGTTTACTGATATTCTGTTGGGACCTCGCGTTCTGCGTACTGAGACCACTGCGCTCACCGCCATTACCGCGCTGCAGGTGCGTTTTGGCGATCTGGGCTAAAAACTCGCGTTACAGGAGAAGAGTAATGATCAAGCTCGGCATCGTGATGGACCCCATTGCGAAGATCAACATCAAGAAAGATTCCAGCTTCGCTATGCTGCTGGAAGCGCAGCGTCGTGGTTACGAACTCCACTATATGGAGATGAACGATCTCTATCTGAACAACGGCGAAGCGCGGGCGCAAACGCGCCTGCTGAGCGTTGAGCAGAATTATGACGGCTGGTATACCTTCAACGGTGAACAGGATCTGGCGCTGGCCGATCTGGATGTCATCCTGATGCGTAAAGATCCGCCGTTCGACACCGAATACATCTACGCGACCTACATCCTTGAGCGCGCTGAAGAGAAAGGCACGCTGATCGTTAACAAACCGCAGAGCCTGCGTGACTGTAACGAAAAGCTGTTCACCGCCTGGTTTGCCGACCTGACGCCGGAAACGCTGGTGACCCGCAACAAGGCGCAGCTGAAAGCGTTCTGGGAAAAGCATGGCGACATCATCCTCAAGCCGCTGGACGGCATGGGCGGCGCGTCGATTTTCCGCGTGAAGCAAGGCGATCCGAACCTGGGCGTCATCGCCGAAACCCTGACCGAGCTTGGCAACCGTTATTGTATGGCGCAGAACTATATCCCTGCCATCAAAGACGGTGACAAGCGCGTGCTGGTCGTTGACGGCGAACCGGTGCCGTACTGCCTGGCGCGTATTCCGCAGGGCGGTGAAACCCGCGGTAACTTAGCCGCAGGTGGCCGTGGTGAACCGCGTCCGCTTTCTGAAAGCGACTGGGAAATCGCCCGCAAAGTAGCCCCGACGCTGAAAGAGAAAGGTCTGATATTCGTTGGCCTCGACATCATCGGCGATCGCCTGACGGAAATTAACGTCACCAGCCCAACCTGCATTCGCGAAATCGAAGCCGAATTCCCTGTCTCCATCACCGGGATGCTGATGGACGCTATCGAAAAACGTCTGGGCAAGTAATTCCGTTTCTTAGGCGGGAGCAATCCCGCCTTCGCTCGACAGCGCCCTGGTTTGCCCGCATACTGGCCGTTGTTGCTTTTTAAACCAGGAAACAGAACCTCTGACAATGAATTTACAGCACCACTTTCTTATTGCCATGCCTGCTCTCCAGGACCCGATGTTTCGCCGCGCCGTGATCTACATTTGTGAATACAATGATGACGGAGCGATGGGGATCATCATTAATAAACCGATGGAAAATCTGAAGGTTGAAGGGATTCTGGAAAAGCTGAAAATCACCCCTGATCCACGCGATCCGGAGATCCGCCTCGACAAACCGGTGATGTTGGGTGGCCCACTTGCGGAAGACCGCGGTTTTATCCTGCACACGCCACCTTCGTCGTTCGCCTCGAGTATCCGCATATCTGACAACACGGTCATCACCACGTCTCGCGACGTGCTCGAAACGATCGGCACCGCCGAACAGCCGTCGGAAGTGTTGGTCGCACTGGGTTATTCCTCCTGGGAAAAAGGCCAGCTTGAGCAGGAAATCCTGGAAAATGCGTGGCTGACCGCCCCGGCTGATCTCAACATTCTGTTCAAAACACCGATCGCCGATCGCTGGCGCGACGCGGCTCGTCTGATTGGCATTGATATTCAGACCATGCCTGGCGTGGCGGGACACGCCTGATGAGCGGAACCCTGATTGGTATTGATTTCGGCACCCGCAGCATTGGCGTCGCAGTCGGGCAACGCGTGACGGGCACCGCGCGTCCTCTTGGTGCGCTAAAAGCGCAGGACGGTACGCCGGACTGGAACGCAATCGAAAAGATACTCAAAGAGTGGCAACCGGAAGCTGTAGTGGTTGGCCTGCCGCTGAATATGGACGGCACCGAACAGCCGCTTACCGCACGCGCGCGTAATTTTGCCAATAAAATTCACGGTCGCTTCGGCGTAAAAATTATCCTTCACGATGAGCGTTTGAGCACCGTAGAAGCACGCGCTGGCCTGTTCGAGCACGGTGGTTACCGGGCGCTAAACAAAGGGAAAGTGGATTCCGCCTCCGCGGTGGTGATTCTGGAAAGCTTTTTCGAACAGGGATTCTGACTTGCCCAGTGCTGACCGGGCCTACAGGTTCTTTGGATTTTGTAGACCCGGCAAGCAAATAATGATGAGAATGTAAAAGTAATTTATATTAACCGATTCATTTTCAACATCGATATAACATTAGCGTTAATGAAGTCTTTTCCCTCTAAACAAATTTGATTTGTTCCGCCCCATTCAAATAAATATTAAATACTGCATAAATAATTTTATGTTTCTGGTGCCAATCTCGCGATCGCACTCACAGATTATGACTGCATTTTTTGCATATCATTAACCGTTTCTATAAAAGAAACACATCGAATCATGAAGGTTTAATGAGCATCCGTGCCAGCTCATGCAGCGATTGCTGGCGACGTTCCACCTCGGCGGGTTCCGGGTTCCACATACCTGCGAACGCTAATGCGGCGGAATGTTCGCCCAAAGGCTGTGCCATGGAGACTTCGCCATCGCTGTGATACCAGACCACGTGGCCTTTTTCACGCTGCTGCTGCAGATGAGGTGCCAGCTGCTGCCACTGCTCTGGACTGAAACGCTGCTGAAGACTTTCGTCGCTTTCGTCAGCCAGCAGGGACATACCGATGACCGACTGCCAGGCCGGCAGCATATGGAAACCGGCCAGCGCCTGACTCATCTTGCTGCCCGGCTCGGAGTGCCAGATATAAATCACCTGGTCCTCCCAAAGAACGCCCACCGCCACGACGAGATCGCCAGGGGCTGCGCGTTCGAGGATCGGCAGCGCATGGGAAAACAGCGCGGAGCCGCGAATGGCCTGCGCGGCCAGTGCATGAATGCCCGGCCCTGGAAGATAGCGTCGCTGCTCGTCCTGCATGGTCAGGCCTACCGACGCCATGGTCATTAGCAGTCGGTTCACGCGGGTGGTGTTGATCCCCATCAGGCGCGCCAATTCACGACAGCCAATGGCCCGGCCGCTGGAAACCAGATATTGCAGACAGCGGATGCCATCGATCAGGCTTTGGTTCGGTTGAGAGGACATTAACGCTCCATCCGTTACAGGATTATAAAGCAATGATTTTAGCGCCAGCTCAAAAGGATACAAGGTAATGAATATCTACCCGCCATGTGACAACAGAACCTTTCCTGTGCAACCACTGCACGCTGACTTTGTCGTGGCCGGAGGCGGTCTGGCCGGGCTATGCGCCGCCCTCGCGGCCGCACGTCGCGGGCTGGAGGTTATCCTGATTCAGGACCGTCCGGTTCTCGGCGGCAACGCGTCGAGCGAAGTCAGATTATGGGCCAACGGAGCGACGTCGCATATGGGCAACAACAACCGCTGGGCGAGAGAAGGCGGCATCATGGGTGAAATCATGGAGGAAAACCTGTGGCGCAATAAAGAAGGTAACCCGGTGATGTTCGACCTGGTGCTGCTGGATATGGCGCGCAGCCAGCCAGGGTTGACGTTACTGCTCAACACCGCCGTGTATGAGGTGAAAAAAGAGCATAACCGCATTACGAACGTCAGCGCCTTCAACGCCATTAATGAAACCTTCTACCAGGTTTCCGCCTCGCAGTTTTGCGATGCCACCGGTGACGGTGTGCTCGGCTATCTGGCAGGCGCTGAATTCCGCGAAGGCGCAGAGGAAGAAAGCGAGCTGGGCGAAAAGATGGCCCCGGGCGACAATTTCGGTCACAAACTCGGGCACTCGATCTATTTCTACACCAAAAGGACTGAGGGTCCGGTCAACTTTGTCCCGCCCTCTTTTGCGCTAAAAGAGATAACCGACATCCCACGCTATAAGCGGCTCACGTCCACGCTGAACGGCTGCGATCTGTGGTGGCTGGAATGGGGGGGTCGCCTTGATACCGTCTATGAAAGCGAAACCATCAAGTGGGAGCTGTGGAAAATCGTCTGGGGCGTGTGGGATCACATCAAAAATTCCGGCGAGTTTCCTGAAGCCGCCAACATGACTATCGAATGGGTCGGCTCGGTGCCCGGCAAGCGCGAAAGCCGACGCTTTATGGGCGATCACCTGCTGACTCAGCAGGACATTGTCGAACAGCGCGATCATTATGACGCCGTCGGCTACGGCGGCTGGTCGATAGACTTACATCCCGCCGATGGCGTGTACAGCACCCACGACGGCTGCCGTCAGTTTCACAGTAAAGGTACCTACACCATCCCGTGGCGCAGCCTTTACAGCCGCTCGCTGGATAACCTGTTCCTGACCGGGCGACTGATTTCCGCCTCCCACGTCGCCTTCGGCAGCGCCCGCGTGATGTGCACCTGCGGGCTACTCGGCGAAGTGGCTGGCGCAGGTGCAGCACTCTGTCATGAGCACGTCATTACGCCAAAAGCGCTGGCGGGCCAGCAACGCATCGGCGAACTTCAGCAGCGTTTGCAGGAATCGGGCTGTTATATCCCGCGCCAGTGGCTGGATGACCCTGCCCTTGGCGCTGAAATCAGCGTCAGCAGCGAACTGCAATTGAGAGAGCTTCCCCCGAACGGTACGTGGCACTCTCTGCGCGAACGAATGGCGCTTCTGCTGCCCGTGAAAACCGGGGAAGCGCTGTCGGAATTGTCATTCACCTTACGCAGCCAAAACCCGCAGATGTTGGACATCACGCTGTTGGGCAGTCTACGCCCTGGCAACTTCACGCCGGAGTTACACTACGCCAGCCATCGCCTCAGCGTAAATGGAGAAGGCGAATACCGCTGCCAGCTCGACTGGGTAAGCGATCATGACCAGTATGTTTTCGTTGCCTTCGACGCACAGGAAAATATCGACATTGCGCTTACCGACGTTCGGCTTCCTGGCATCATGACCGTGTTCAACAGCCTGAACGCCCGCGTCGCAAAACACACTCGTCAGGTGGTCGACGGCGACTACGGCGTGGACGAGTTCGACTTCTGGCTGCCGCGCCGCCACCCGAATCAGATCCTGCCTGCCCTGCGTTTTGCTACGCCGTTGCACTGCTATCCGGCAACTCATCTGCGCAATGGTCGCCTGCGCCCGGAACAGCAAACTAACGCCTGGGTGCCAGCCCTGAACGATAAAACCCCGACGGTCCTCTGGCATTGGCCAGAGCTGCTGCTGATTCACAGCCTGACGCTGGTGCAGGACAACGATTTCGACAACGCGATGGAAACCGTGCAGATGGGCCATGCCAGCGCGGTGACACCACATTGCATCACCCATTACCGCCTGTGGGCAGATGAAACGTTACTGGCAGAAGTTGAAAACAACCATCATTCCGTGTGCAGGCGTGAGTTCCCCACCGCCATTCGCGTACGTGAAGTGCGGCTGGAAATTATCGCCACCGCGGGCGCGCTGCCCGCCGTCTATTCACTCAATGTTCGCTAAAGGCGGCCTGCTTCCTGTCGCTGCTGGAAACACTGCGTAAACGTCATCATCCCCATTTGCTGCCCGGCCTGCATCACACCGGGCAGCTGATGGGTTTTGCCATCGCGAATCAGACTGCCGACCGCAGGCGTGTTGACCAGCAATTCGTACAACGCCGCACGCCCGCCCTGTTTATCGGGCAGCAGCTTTTGCGACAGCACCGCGCACAGGCTTCCCGCAAGCTGACTGCGAACCTGTTCTTTTTCCCCAGCCGGAAATACATCCACCAGCCTTTCAATGGCCTGTGCAGCGCCTCGCGTGTGCAGCGTCGACAGCACCAGATGCCCGGTTTCGGCCGCCGTAAGCGCCAGACGAATGGTTTCGGTGTCACGCAGTTCACCGAGCATTATCACATCGGGGTCCTGACGCAATGCCACACGCAGCGCCGCAGAAAACGATCCGCAATGCGCCCCAACTTCACGCTGATGAATCAGACATCGCTCGCTGTGATGCATAAACTCCACCGGATCTTCCAGGGTCAGAATATGCCCGTCACGCTGATGATTGAGATAATCAACCATCGCCGCCAGCGTGGTGGATTTACCACTGCCGGTGGCACCCGTCACCAGAATCAGCCCGCTTTCTCCGGCTAACAGTTCGCTGATGGCGGGCGGAACACCAAGCTCCGCCAGCTGCGGGCAGATTTCTGGCAATAGCCGTAAAACTAATGAAACGCCGTCCGCATGTCGGAACGCACTGGCGCGCAGCCGCATGCCGCTGTCCGTCTGCACCGCAAAATCACACTGGTTATCCTTTTCCCATTGCCGCAGCGCCGTTTCACTCAGCCAGTTTTGCAGCAGCGTTTGTGGCTCCGGCGCACTGAAAGGAGCCGGTTCGAGGAGTCCTCGCCGCCGCCAGCGCACGGTGCCATTGCCGCACAGGTGTAGATCCGAGACGTTATGCTTTACACTAAGGGCCACAATTTCCTGCATATCCATACCATCATCCTGAAAATGAACGACATTGCGCATAACCTGACACAGGTCAGGGACAAAATCTCAGCCGCTGTCGCCCTTTGCGGCCGTGCTCCAGAAGAAGTTACGTTACTTGCAGTGAGTAAAACGAAACCTGCGAGCGCCATCGAAGAAGCTATCGCTGCGGGCCAACGTGCCTTTGGTGAAAACTACGTTCAGGAAGGAATAGAAAAGGTCCGCTATTTCCAGGAAGCGGGACAAAACGACCTGCAGTGGCACTTTATTGGCCCGCTGCAGTCGAACAAAAGTCGTCTGGTAGCAGAGCATTTCGACTGGTGTCATACCGTTGATCGCCTGCGGATCGCCAGCCGTTTGAGCGAGCAGCGCCCTGCGCATTTACCGCCGCTGAACGTGCTTATTCAGGTCAACATCAGCGATGAATCGAGCAAATCCGGTATCGCGCCAGAGGAAATCGATGCGCTGGCCGCCGAAGTAGCTGTTCTGCCAGGTCTGAACCTGCGTGGGCTGATGGCCATTCCGGCGCCTGAGTCAGAATATGTAAGGCAGTTTGCGGTAGCCCAACAAATGGCGGTAGCATTTGCCCGGCTGAAAACACGCTATCCGTCCGTGGACACGCTCTCTCTGGGTATGTCAGACGACATGGAAGCCGCCATTGCGGCGGGTAGCACGATGGTGCGCATCGGTACCGCCATTTTTGGTGCGCGCGATTACACACAACAATAAATAAGGAAAACTGAGGAACGCCATGAAGACGTTGACTTTCCTGCTTTCGACAGTGATTGAGCTGTACACGATGGTGATGCTGCTCCGCGTCTGGATGCAGTGGGCTCGCTGTGATTTTTACAACCCCTTCTCGCAGTTCGTGGTGAAAGCCACTCAACCGCTGGTTGGACCGCTGCGTCGCGTTATTCCTGCGATGGGGCCAATTGACAGTTCATCATTATTGATTGCCTTCGTGCTCTGCGTACTGAAAGCTATCGTGCTGTTTATGGTTATCACCTTCCAGCCAATTATCTGGATTTCCGCGGTGCTGATTCTGGTGAAAACCATCGGCCTGCTGATTTTCTGGGTGCTGATGCTGATGGCGATTATGAGCTGGGTCAGCCGCGGTCGTAGCCCGGTGGAGTTTGTGCTGATGCAGTTGGCCGATCCGCTGCTGCGCCCAATTCGCGGTATGCTGCCGTCGATGGGGGGTATCGACTTCTCCCCGATGATCCTCGTTCTGCTGCTGTATGTGGCCAACATGGGTATCTCCGAGCTGTTACAGGCTACCGGAAATATGCTGTTACCGGGGCTGTGGATGGCACTATGAGTGCCGTTGAAGTCTGCGACGACGGGCTGGTTTTACGGCTGTACATTCAGCCGAAAGCCAGCCGTGACAGCATTGTCGGATTGCATGGCGACGAACTAAAAGTCGCCATCACCGCACCACCGGTGGACGGCCAGGCCAATGCGCATTTGGTAAAATTTCTCGCCAAACAGTTTCGCGTCGCGAAGAGCCAGGTGATAATTGAGAAAGGCGAATTGGGCCGCCACAAGCAGGTAAAAATCATTCAACCGCAACAAATCCCTTCGGGCGTTGACGCGCTCATCTGACAGGACATCCCATGCAAAAAGTAGTTCTGGCTACCGGTAACGCCGGTAAAGTGCGCGAGCTTGCCTCGCTGTTAAACGATTTTGGTCTCGACGTGGTCGCACAGACCGAACTGAACGTCGAGTCGGTGGAAGAAACCGGGCTGACCTTTATTGAGAACGCGATTCTCAAAGCGCGTCATGCAGCGAAAGTCACCGGCCTGCCTGCAATTGCTGATGATTCCGGTCTGGCGGTTGACGTTCTCGGCGGTGCGCCGGGGATCTACTCCGCGCGCTATGCCGGCGTTGACGCCAGCGATCAGCAGAATCTGGAAAAGCTGCTGGTTGCGTTGAAAGACGTGCCCGATGATAAACGTCAGGCGCAGTTCCATTGCGTGCTGGTGTACATGCGTCATGCCGAAGACCCAACGCCGCTGGTGTGCCACGGCAGCTGGCCGGGCGTGATTACCCGTGAAGCCGCGGGCAACGGTGGCTTTGGCTATGACCCCATATTCTTTGTTCCCGACGCCGGTAAAACGGCGGCTGAACTGAGCCGTGAAGAAAAAATCGCCGTGTCCCACCGCGGACAGGCGCTGAAACTGTTACTGGAAGCACTGCGTTAATGACCGTTCTCCCTCCGCTGAGTCTTTATATTCACATTCCCTGGTGCGTGCAGAAATGCCCGTACTGCGATTTCAATTCGCACGCGCTGAAAGGCGAAGTGCCGCATGACGACTACGTACAGCATCTGCTCGCCGATTTAGACGTCGACGTGCCTTACGCACAGGGACGCGAAGTAAAAACAATTTTCATCGGCGGAGGTACGCCGAGCCTGCTCTCTGGCCCGGCGATGCAAACATTGCTGGATGGCGTACGCGCGCGCCTGAATCTGGCGGCCGATGCAGAAATCACCATGGAAGCCAACCCAGGCACGGTGGAAGCCGACCGCTTTGTGGATTATCAGCGCGCGGGCGTAAACCGCATTTCGATTGGCGTGCAGAGCTTTAGCGAAGCCAAACTCAAACGTCTGGGGCGTATTCACGACGCCGACGAAGCGAAACGTGCGGCACATCTGGCGACAAGTCTGAACCTGCGCAGCTTTAACCTTGACCTGATGCACGGCCTGCCAGACCAGTCGCTGGAAGAAGCGCTGGACGATCTGCGTCAGGCGATTGCGCTCAATCCGCCGCATTTGTCGTGGTATCAGCTCACCATCGAACCGAACACGCTGTTTGGCTCTCGCCCACCAAAACTGCCGGACGACGACGCGCTGTGGGATATCTATGAGCAGGGCCACCAGCTGCTGAGTGCCGCGGGCTATCAGCAGTATGAAACGTCAGCCTACGCCAAGCCGGGCTATCAGTGTCAGCACAACCTGAACTACTGGCGATTCGGTGATTACTTGGGCATTGGCTGTGGCGCGCACGGTAAAGTCACATTCCCGGATGGGCGCATTTTGCGTACCGCCAAAACTCGTCATCCGCGTGGCTATATGGAAGGCCGGTATCTGGAGCGTCAGCACGACGTCGAAACCACTGACAAGCCGTTCGAGTTCTTTATGAACCGCTTCCGCCTGCTGGAACCTGCCCCTCGCGCTGAATTTACCGCGTTCACGGGTTTACCGGAGTCTGCGGTTCGTGCGCAGATTGATGAAGCCATCGCCCAGGGTTATCTCAGCGAGTGCGAGCAATTCTGGCAGATTACCGAGCACGGGAAACTGTTCCTGAATTCGTTACTCGAATTATTCCTCAGCGAATAAACACAAAGCATGATGCCTGTATATTATTCACAGGCATCATCCATTCGACATTTCCGAGCTAATTCATCGATATTATACATGAGTTATTCATTTATAATTATTTTTTTATTTACCCCTTCCGAATAAAAACAAAAATAAACCTAACCCAGCGCACAAAATTAAGCGGCTATTTATTTTTCGGCGTAAATCTGTGAACTTGGTTGTGCATTGATGTCTGACAACCAGGATAGGATGTCATACAGATTCTTGTGGTATGTGGTTTTCTATATACCATCATCTTCTTATTTATGTGCATGGAGCCAATAATGAAAATGAACACTATCGCCCGTTCCTTGCTGGGCATTTCAATGCTTGCCTTCTTTGCAACGACTGCACAAGCAGCGGAAAAAGTGACCTTAAAGCTGGCACACAACCTTGAGCGAAGCCATGTGGTACATCAGGCTTTCGAGCAAATGGCGAAGGAGGTCAAACAGCTTTCTGACGGTAAAATGACAATCCGTATTTATCCGAGCAGCCAGATGGGCAGTGCGCGGGAAACCATGGAATTATTGCAAAACGGTGCGTTGGATATGACCAAAGGCTCCGCCAGCGATCTGGAGTCATTTGATAATATCTACGCTATTTATAACCTTCCCTATTTATTTAAAGATCAGAAACATTTTGATAACGTCGTCTTTGGCAACGTTGGCAAAGAAATTATGGGATCCAGTAAAGATAAAGGTTTCTTTGCCCTTTCCGCTTATATTGCCGGTACCCGTAGTTTCTACGCAAAAAAACCGATAACGAAACCTGAAGACCTCAAAGGTTTGAAAATTCGTGTTCAGGCAAGCCCTACGACCTTACGCATGGTCGAGTTAATGGGCGGTTCGCCTACCCCTATCTCCTTCGGTGAGGTGTATACCGCCATGCAGCAAGGAGTGGTGGATGGTGCAGAAAATAACGTCCCTTCCTGGGTGCAAACCCGCCACATCGAAATCGCCAAAGTCTTCTCCGAAGATGAACACTCCTCTATTCCTGACTTCCTGGTTATCTCGACCAAAACCTGGAACAAGCTAACCCCGGAACAACAGCAAATCCTGAGTAAAGCTGCGAAAGACTCCGAGGTCTGGCAGCAAAAAGCCTGGGCCGGTGTTGAAGCAGAAACCCGCGCCCAGGCCAAAGCGATGGGTGGCACCTTTGTCACGGTGGATAAAGCCCCGTTCCGGGCTGCCGTACAACCGCTGTATGACGATTTCAAAAAAGATCCGCAGCAGGCCGCTTTACTGGCGAAATTCGAACAAGCCGCGCAATAACGTGACACGGGCCTGGTAACAGGCCCTTCTCTCCGGGGTATTCCATGATGATTTTAAACCGCATTAAACAGGTGGTGGACGGCACTATTGCGGCGTTTTCCATCGCCGTAATGGTGGCACTGGTGGTCTGTGTGGTGTGGCAAGTGTTCAGCCGCTACGTGCTTAACCAACCCAGTACGATGACTGACGAACTGGCGCGTTTTCTGATGATTTGGGTCGGCCTGTCAGGTGCTGCCTACACCGTCGGCGCACAACGCCATTTGGCGATTGATCTGCTGGCGATGGCGCTGAATGCCCGAAAACAGGCGCTGCTGAACATCCTCATTAATAGCCTGATTTTCCTTTTCTCCGGCCTGGTGGTGGTGACAGGGGGTATAAAACTTATCAATAAGACTCTCGCCACCGCGCAGGTGTCCGCCGCGATGCAAATTCCGATGGGCTACGTCTATCTCATTCTGCCGCTGTGTGGCGCCATGATGATGTTTTACGCGTTGTACTTTATTCAGCTGAATCTTCATCGTCTGACTCATCCGCAGGAGGCGGCACACTAATGGAAGGATATATCGCCCTTACATTGTTCGGTTGCTTCTTTGCCCTGGTGTTCATCGGCGTTCCTATCTCTTTTTCCATTGGCATCGCCACAGTTACCTCAATGCTGCTGATGTTTCCCTGGGATATTGCGGTGATTACCGTTTCTCAACGCCTGGCCAACGGGCTGGATAGCTTTGCCCTGCTGGCTATTCCGTTCTTTATTTTCGCCGGCACGCTGATGAACAGCGGCGGGATAGCCATTCGCCTTATCAACCTCGCTCAGGTCATGGTCGGTCGGGTGCCTGGTTCACTGGGTCATGTGAATGTGCTGGCTAACATGATGTTTGGTTCCATTTCCGGTTCAGCGGTTGCCGCTGCCGCTGCGGTCGGCGGGACCTTAAATCCGATTCAGGCCCAAAAAGGATATGACCCGGCCTTTTCCACTGCGGTAAACGTTTCATCATGTATTACCGGTTTGCTTATTCCACCGTCCAACGTGCTGATTGTTTTCTCACTGACGGCAGGGGGAGTCTCTGTCGCCTCACTGTTCATGGCAGGTTATCTACCCGGTATCCTGATGGGTCTGGCTATCATGGTGGTGTGCGCGATTATCGCCAAACGCCGGGGGTATCCGCTGTCTGAACGCCCAACCTGTGCACAGGCCGCAAAAGCCTTACTGGATGCGCTACCCAGCCTACTGTTGGTGGTGATTGTGATGGGGGGGATTCTGGGTGGCATCTTCACGGCTACCGAAGCCTCCGCGATTGCGGTGGTGTATACCTTTATTCTCTCGGTGCTTATTTACCGCGAAGTGAAGTGGCGCGATTTGCCGAAGCTTATCCTCGAATCGGTGGTCACAACGTCTATCGTGCTGTTGTTAATTGGCTTTTCCGTCGGTATGTCATGGGCGATGACCAATGCGGATATCCCGTACCTGATTAGCGACACACTGATGGGCATCTCCGATAACCCGTTGATCATTTTGCTGTTGATTAATATCGTGCTGCTGATCGTGGGCATCTTTATGGATATGACCCCGGCAGTGCTTATCTTCACGCCTATCTTCCTGCCGATTGCTCAGGAACTGGGTATGGACCCGGTTCATTTCGGAATTATGATGGTGGCTAACCTGTGTATCGGCCTGTTAACACCGCCGGTCGGTAGCGCATTGTTCGTGGGATGTTCAATTTCCGGGGTGAAGATCCAGCACCTGATCAAACCACTGCTGCCCTTCTACGTTGCCCTGCTGGTTGCGTTGATGTTGATAACCTACGTCCCGCAGATTTCACTGTTTATTCCCCAGGCACTGGGGCTGATGTAACAACCTTAACAGTCTGACCCTCGCGTTGGCGTCCGGCCTGCGCGAGGGTCACTGAGTTTACTTCAGCGAACTCACCAGCGTTTTACGGCTGTCTTCCAGCGACACAACGCGACTACACACGTCTTTGCCGAACTTCTGGAAATCTGCCTGCTGGCTCTTCCATTCATCCTGAATCGCGCCCTGCAGACCGCCGAGGCTGCCTAAAATACCTTGCAGTGGATTACCACCGCCTTTGACGACCGCTTTCGCGCCCATCTCATTAATGCTGTCCTGCAAAATACCGCCCATCGCCTGATTCACCAGTTCCTGGCCATCAGCGCGAACCTGATCGATACCTTTGTAGTGGAACGTCAGGCCATCGGTACGATGCTCAATAATACGGTTCATCTGCTCTTTCAGCTGGGCATCAAGTTTGGTCAGACGTCCATGCATATTGCTGCTGGCCCCAACCTGCTCGGTGATGATTTTGTCCAGCGCGACACGGCCTTTGTCGACGCGGGAACGGGCGCCTTCGTCAATCCACGGCAGCGCGCTGCGCAGATCGGTCTGGTAGTCTTTCGCCTGCTCACGCTGAGCAGCACTGAGCGTGTACTGTTTGCCGTTATACATCACGTTGCCATCAGGGGTGATGACCAGATTGCCGTTCTCCCCTTTCACCTGCACGGTTTGCGGGCTGAGGATAACGTCATCACGTGGGGTCACGCTGCACTGATAATCCGCCTGAGCGGCAAATGCGGTGACGCAGAGAGCCGCTGCCAGCAGCGTTTTGCGCATCATAGAAACTCCTGTAAAGACAAAACGGGCCAGCGATTGCTGGCCCCTTATGTTTGTTTAGTCCCACCAAACGTCGAAAAGTTCGCTGGTGCGTACCTCTTCGAACTTCCTGTCTTCCAGCCATTTACGCACGGCGGCCTGGTGTTCTTCGGTACATTTACCGATTTCCTGCATGCAAATCAGACCTTCCCAGGCCAGATAGCCGCTGCCATCAAAGGCCAGTTTATTCGGCTCAATCACCTCGTTGATAAACTCATCAACGATATGGTCGATTTGTTCTTCAGTCGTGCCTTCCGGGAAACGCCATGCAACGGAAAATCCTAATTCCTGAAACTCGTCGATGTGCATTTTTTTACGCAGACGACGGCTACGGTTCTTCGCCATTATTTCACCCTCTCGAACATTAAGTCCCAAACGCCGTGACCAAGACGATGGCCACGCTGTTCAAATTTGGTCACCGGACGTGAATCCGGACGCGGTACGTAGTCGTTGCTTTCAGAAAGGTTTTTATACCCGTCGAGTGACGACATCACTTCCAGCATGTGCTCCGCATAAGCTTCCCAATCGGTCGCCATGTGGAAGACGCCGCCAAGCTTCAGCTTACTCTTCACAAGCTCTGCAAAAGGAGCCTGAACGATACGGCGTTTATTATGACGCGCTTTATGCCACGGGTCAGGGAAAAACAGCTGTACCATGTTCAAAGAATTGTCAGGAACCATTTTATGCAGCACTTCAACCGCGTCGTGACACATCACGCGCAGGTTTTCCACACCCTCTTCATGGGCAGACGCGAGACACGCGCCGACGCCTGGAGAGTGGACTTCAATGCCTAAGAAGTTCTGCTCTGGTTTGGCGCTCGCCATGGTGACAAGCGAGGCGCCCATGCCGAAACCGATTTCCAGTGTGGTCGGCGCATCGCGGCCAAACAGAGCGGCAAAGTCGACAGGCGTTTCGCTAAACTCGACACCCATCACCGGCCAATAGTTATCCAGCGCGTGCTGCTGCCCTTTGGTCAGGCGGCCCTGACGGCGGACAAAGCTACGAATACGGCGCAGAGGGCGGCCGTTTTCATCAAAATCCGGTGAAATGACGTCGTTGTTCATAAAAATTCTGTCTACCTGATGAGTATTCGGGAAACGGGCATTATCCAAACTCAGGCGAAGTATGCAAGCATGGGAAAGATCCGGTTTACAGCCCGATGGCGCTGTGCTGCAATCTGCGTCCCTGATACAGCGAATCGGTAGCCATGCAAGCCTCTCAATTTTCAGCCCAGGTGCTGGACTGGTACGACAAATATGGGCGTAAGACCCTGCCCTGGCAAATGGAAAAAACGCCGTACAAAGTATGGCTCTCTGAGGTGATGTTGCAACAAACTCAGGTTGCTACCGTTATTCCTTATTTTGAGCGCTTTATGGCGCGTTTTCCGACCATCACCGATCTCGCGAATGCGCCGCTCGATGAAGTGCTGCACCTGTGGACGGGCCTCGGCTATTACGCCCGAGCGCGCAATCTGCACAAAGCCGCCCAGCAGGTCGCGACGCTGCATAACGGCAAGTTTCCGGAAACGTTCGAGGAAGTCTCTGCCCTGCCCGGCGTCGGCCGTTCTACTGCGGGCGCGGTGCTTTCCCTGTCGCTGGGTAAACATTTCCCCATTCTCGATGGCAACGTGAAACGGGTGCTCGCGCGCTGCTACGCGGTGAACGGCTGGCCGGGTAAGAAAGACGTGGAAAAACGGCTGTGGGAAATCAGTGAAGACGTGACCCCGGCGAAAGGCGTGGAGCGTTTTAATCAGGCGATGATGGATTTGGGCGCGATGGTCTGCACCCGTTCAAAACCTAAGTGCGAACTCTGTCCGCTGAACAACGGCTGCGTGGCGTATGCCAACCACTCGTGGGCACAGTATCCCGGCAAGAAACCGAAGCAGACCCTGCCGGAACGCGTGGGGTATTTCCTGATTATGCAGCACGACGACGAGGTGTTCCTGCTTCAGCGTCCGCCAAGCGGTCTGTGGGGTGGGCTGTTCTGTTTTCCACAGTTCACCTCCGAGGAAGAACTTCTCGAATGGTTGGCCTCGCGTCAGATAAAAACCACGTCACTCGCGCAGCAAACGGCTTTTCGCCATACTTTCAGCCATTTCCATTTAGATATTGTGCCTATGTGGCTCAGCGTGCAGTCGATAGACGCGTGCATGGATGAAGGCGGCGCTCTCTGGTATAACTTAGCCCAGCCACCGTCAGTCGGGCTAGCGGCACCCGTGGAGCGTCTGTTACAGCAGTTACGCGCCGGCGCTCTGGTTTGAGCGACGGCCATAAAGAGGAATAGTCATGAGCAGAACCATTTTTTGTACCTTCCTGCAGCGCGACGCTGAAGGCCAGGACTTCCAGCTGTATCCGGGCGAGCTCGGAAAACGTATCTATAACGAAATCTCTAAAGAAGCCTGGGGTCAGTGGCAGCATAAGCAGACCATGCTCATCAACGAGAAAAAACTCACCATGATGAACCCGGAGCACCGCAAACTGCTGGAGCAGGAGATGGTTAACTTCCTGTTCGAGGGTAAAGACATTCACATCGAAGGCTATACGCCGCCAGAAAAACAATAAGGGCCTTTCGGCCCTTTATTTCAACCTGACGACACTTCCCGGAATGATGAAAAAATATTTAGCGCTAGCCCTGATTGCGCCGTTGCTCATTTCGTGTTCAGGCTCCAAAAAGGGCACGCCCTATAATGAAGCTTGGGTAAAAGACACCAACGGTTTTGACATTTTGATGGGGCAGTTTGCCCATAACATAGAGAACATCTGGGGATACAACGAAGTTCTGGTCGCCGGACCGAAGGACTACGTGAAGTATTCCGACCAGTATTACACTCGCAGCCATATCAACTTTGATAATGGCACCATCACCTTTGAAACCATCGCCGGAACCGATCCTGCGAGCCATCTTCGCCAGACCATCATCAAAACGCTGTTGATGGGCGACGATCCGGGTTCGGTCGATCTCTATTCCGACGCCGATGATATCCAGATTTCCAAAGAGCCGTTCCTGTACGGTCAGGTGGTGGATAACACCGGGCAGCCGATTCGCTGGCAAGGCCGCGCGTCGAACTACGCTGACTGGCTATTGCAAAACCGCCTGAAAAGCCGCAGCAACGGGCTACACGTTATCTACAGCGTGACCATCAACCTGGTGCCAAACCACCTCGATAAACGTGCGCATAAATACATCGGCATGGTACGTCAGGCCTCGCGCAAGTATGGCGTGGATGAGTCACTGATTCTGGCGATTATGCAGACCGAATCCTCATTTAACCCGTACGCAGTCAGTAATTCCGATGCGCTGGGATTGATGCAGGTGGTTCAGCATACCGCGGGGAAAGATGTGTATAAGGCGCAGGGGAAATCCGGGACGCCAAGCCGCAGCTACCTGTTCGACCCGGCCAACAACATTGATACCGGCACCGCGTATCTGGCGATGTTGAGCAATGTTTATCTGGGTGGAATTGATAACCCGACCTCACGCCGCTACGCGGTGATCACCGCTTATAACGGTGGCGCGGGCAGCGTACTCCGCGTGTTCTCCAGCGATAAAGTTCAGGCGGCGAACATCATTAACAGCATGGCGCCGGGCGACGTTTACCAAACGCTGACGACGCGTCATCCGTCGCAAGAATCGCGCCGCTATCTGTATAAAGTGAACAACACCCAGAAGAGTTACCGCCGGAAGTAATTGATGTCCTCACCCCACGGGTGAGGGCATCAGCCCACACAAAATCCGCCCCCACCATACGAAAATGTTATTTGCGTCACTAATCCACTCTGCAAAAGAATAAATATTGCATTTTTTTGCTGGAGGTAACAAAACGCCGACCCCGACCTCGATAGAATCGCATCAAATTCACGCCATAAATGTTTCAATAAAAACACACAGCCGGTCACTTTGTGAGGAAAATAACATGAACCTTAAGCTGCAGCTTAAAATACTGTCGTTCCTGCAGTTCTGCCTCTGGGGGAGCTGGCTGACAACCCTCGGCTCCTATATGTTCGTCACGCTCAAATTTGACGGTGCATCCATCGGTGCGGTGTATAGCTCGTTGGGGATTGCGGCGGTCTTTATGCCGACGCTGCTCGGCATCGTGGCGGATAAATGGATCAGTGCGAAATGGGTATATGCGCTGTGCCATTTAGTCGGCGCAGGCACGCTGTTTATGGCGGCACAGGTCACCACGCCGGGCGAAATGTTCATCGTCATCCTGCTTAACTCGCTGGCCTATATGCCGACGCTTGGGCTGGTGAACACTATCTCCTACTATCGCCTGAAATCAGCGGGCATGGATATCGTCACCGATTTCCCGCCAATCCGTATCTGGGGCACCATCGGCTTTATCATGGCAATGTGGGCAGTGAGCTTCTCTGGCTTTGAACTGAGCCACATGCAGCTGTACATCGGCGCGGCGCTGTCGCTGGTGCTGAGCCTGTTCACCCTGACACTGCCGCACATTCCGGTTTCGCAGCAGCAGAAAAACCAGAGCTGGAGCACCATGCTGGGCCTTGATGCCTTCGCGCTGTTTAAAAACAAACGCATGGCGATATTCTTTATCTTCTCCATGCTGCTCGGCGCTGAACTGCAAATCACCAATATGTTCGGCAACACCTTCCTGCACAGCTTCGATAACAACCCGCTGTTCTCCGGAAGCTTTATCGTTGAACACGCGTCGGTGATGATGTCGATTTCCCAGATTTCCGAAACCCTGTTCATCCTCACCATCCCGTTCTTCCTGAGCCGTTACGGTATTAAGAACGTAATGCTTATCAGTATTTTCGCGTGGATGCTGCGCTTCGGTCTGTTCGCCTATGGCGACCCGTCCGCGTTCGGTACCATCCTGCTGGTGCTGTCGATGATCGTCTACGGCTGCGCGTTCGACTTCTTCAACATTTCCGGTTCGGTGTTTGTTGAGAAAGAGGTGCGACCTGAAATTCGCGCCAGTGCGCAAGGGATGTTCCTGATGATGACCAACGGCTTCGGCTGCATCCTGGGAGGCATGGTGAGCGGTAAAGTCGTTGAGATGTACACCGTGAACGGCAATACCGACTGGCAGAGCGTGTGGCTGATTTTCGCGGGGTATTCGCTGGTGCTGGCCTTCGCATTCGTGGCATTGTTCAAATACAAACATGTGCCAACGGTTGCGGCCGCGCAGCCGGTTGCCCACTAATCGAATTTCACATTAATGCCCGGCGGCGCTACGCCTGCCGGGCTTACAATTCCCCGAGTACCCACGCCACCGACAGCAAATCTGCGCTGCCACCCGGGCTTAAATTCCGTGCTATCAGCGCATCGTCCATCGCCTCTAACGCGTGTTTGTCCCAGCCGTCACGCAACAGGTTTTGCGCAGCGTGCCGGACGTATTCCAGCCCGGCCATTCCGCCACGCGACACCAGATTGCTGTCAGGATTAATCGCCATCAGTCGCAGCAGCATCTCGTCGAGTCGATAGCGGTTCCAGTGCGGTAAAACGGCGTTGACCGTCGCGAAACCGCTTTCCGCTTCGCCGCGCGCGCCCGTCAGGCCAAACTGCTGAAACTGACGCTCGCCCGCCGTGGTCGCCGATGTGCGAACCATCAGTTCGCGGGCGACCACGCCCCGGCATATCCCCCGCACCTGCAGGCATAAATTCTCTGCGGTCGCGTCACCGATGCGTCCGGCGGAAAAGCACAGCAGGCCGAGAGAAAATATCCCGCCTTTATGGCTGTTAATACCGTCGGTTGCCGAGTACATCGCTTGCTCACAGGCGATACCCATCGGGCGCAGAATGCGCAGCTGTTCGGTAATATCGCGCGTCGCGTGCTGTGCTCCGAGTTCAGCAAAACGCGCAAACCATGGCGTAATCGCCCGGATGCTGCGCTCAAACAGCGCGTGGTCCATATCGCGATGAGAGCCGTTGTTACGCCGGTCCACCAGCCCCGGTTTTGGCGTCAGCTCCAGCTCCTGCCACAGCGCCTCTTCTGCCAACGCCGGGACATTTTTAACGCGCGGTTTAGTCGCGTGCAAACCAGTCATCAATGAGTTTCTCCACGCTGGCAACCACTAACGCCTGCTCATGACGACGGGAACGTGAGCAGGCATGAGCCGGTTCATCACACAGCAGGCAACGGCGCTGTGTGCGGCCCAATGAGGTGCGCCCAACCGGGCCACTCTGCGGACAAATCACGTCGATATCCCACAGACGGCCCAGCGGATGCGACTGCTCCAGGGTAGTCGCATGAGCTTTAATTTCAGCGGCGCTATGCGCCACGCACCACAGGGCTTCCGGCCCGGTCGGCAGCCACAACACCTGGCGGTCGAGCACCTGCCAGTGATGCTGCCACAGCAGCTGGTCGCAGGCCTGGATGGCAACGCCCATGCTGTTGCGATAGCGGATACTGTCTTTCACTTCGCCGGGCGTCACCAGCGTCAGCGACACCACCGGCTGGCCGTAATGCAGCAGCCAGTCGGTCTGACGCGCGGCGCGGTTGTCCTTCGCGGCCAGCATCTCGTCCAGTTTCACGCCCGGTCGGTGCAGCGTTTCGAGGGTCATACTTTCTCTCCTTCGTCCGTTAATCAGGCAAGAAATTTACTGAGGATAAGCAGCGACAACGCGACATTAATGGCCCCGCCTATACGCGTTGCGATTTGAGCAAACGGCATCAGGCTCATGCGGTTACCCGCAGTCAGGATAGCCACATCCCCGGTGCCGCCCTGCCCGCTCTGGCAGCAGGAAACAATCGCCACATCAATCGGATGCATGCCAATCTTTTTACCCACAAAAAACCCGGTCGCCACCAGCGCCGACACGGTGCTGACGATAACCAGCAGGTTGCTGATCGTAAATGCCGCCATCAGCTCATTCCACGGCGTGATAGCCACGCCAACCGCGAACAGCACCGGATACGTCACCGCGGTCTGGAAGAATTTGTACACCACCTGTGAGCCGTCCAGCAGACGCGGCGATACACCGTTCACCAGCTTGATGAACACGGCGATAAACAGCATTCCCACCGGCGCAGGCAGGCCAATCAACTTGTAGCCGAGCATCCCGAGCATGTAGAGCAGTACCGCCAGCAGCGCACCCGACGCGATAGTCGTCACATCCGTTTTTCCGCTGGAGACTGCCGCGTCCGGGGCAGAATCAGGTTCACCGTCGCGCGCAGGCATCAGTTGCCCTTCTCCGGTCAGATGCGGGTAACGCTTGCCGAGCTGATTCAGACAGCCTGAAATCACAATCGCCGTCAGCCCGCCCAGCATCACCATCGGCAGCACGCGCCCAAGTGCCACGCCCTGATCCATATGCAGTAAAGTGGCATAGCCTATCGACAACGGAATCGCCCCTTCGCCCACGCCGCCCGCCATGATAGGCAGAATGATGAAGAAGAAAATCTGGAACGGTTCCAGCCCCAGCGCCATGCCGACGCCCATCCCCACGACCATGCCGACCACTTCGCCGCACAGCATCGGGAAGAAGATGCGCAGGAAGCCCTGAATCAGCGTGGTGCGGTTCATACTCATGATGCTGCCAACGATAATGCAGCAGATGTACAGGTACAGAATGTTGGTGGATTTGTAGAATTTAGTGGTCGATTCCACAACTACATCCGGCAGCAGGCCATAATAGACCAGCGCGGAAGGAATAAACGTGGCGCAGATAGCCGCCGCGCCGAATTTACCCACAATCGGCAAACGCTTGCCGAACTCACCACAGGCGAAGCCGAAGAAGGCCAGCGTGGCGACCATCACCACGATGTCACTCGGCAATTTGCCCCCGAGGCAATCAATGGCGATTAGCGCCCCGGCAAGCAGAAACAGCGGCAGAGGAATGATCCCTATTTTCCAGCTATCCATAATGTGCCACCACTTCTCTCTCAGTGATGTTTTCGGAATATTTATTGGTTCATGGTTAACAGTAAAAGAATCATCGGTCGTGCTCATCATCAGCCCCTTGGTTATTTCACGCTCTCATCTTAGAGGCCCCGCGTTCGCCTTTACGTGAGGAAATTCAGATTAAAACTGAAGTTTTTATGGTCACTATGGTGTTAATGGTTTTAATTATTGAACGTGATCTACACCTTATTATTTTGTGTGGTTTTTATGGTTTTAATTATTGCGAAATGCCTCAGAGAAGCGGCTGTGCAAACGATCACAAGTTTCGCTGAAAAGCGGCGTAATGGCTGGTTTTGGTGATACAGTAAAAACTATTTTTGTGAGTGCGTGTGATGGTAATGAAGCTGTCTTTCCAGATAAAACTGTTTATATCCCTGGTGGCCTTTTTCTCTGTGCTTTTCGCCCTGCTCGGCGGATATTATTATGTCGACATGGGCCGTCAGTTGTATCAGGAAATGAGCATTAGAGCGAAAATACAGGCCGAAGAAATTGCCCTTATTCCCACCCTGCGCCAGGACGTTGCCAATAAAAATATCCCCGCCATTCACAACTTCATGCAAAAACTGGCGGCGCACAGTGATGCCAGTTTTATTGTGATTGGCGATAACCACGCCCGCCATTTATTCCACTCTGTTTTTATCGATCGCGTCGGCACGAAGCTGGTCGGGGGTGACAATCAGGAAGTACTGGCGGGCAAAAGCACTATCACCATCCGCAAAGGCGGGCTCGGCATTTCACTGCGCAGCAAAGTTCCCATTCTGGATGATGACGGTATGGTGGTGGGCATCGTGTCGGTGGGCTATCTCACCAGCTATCTCGACGATGTTACTGTCAGCAAAATGGTCAATATTCTGATTGCCGCCGTTCTGCTGCTTATCGCACTCTTTGTCTTTTCGTGGTTCTTCACCCGTAGCATCAAAAAACAGATTTTCTCGCTCGAACCACGGGAAATCGGCCTGCTGGTACGTCAGCAAAAAGCGATGATGGAATCCATTTTTGAAGGGGTGATCGCCATTGATAAAGACGGCCATATTGAGGTTATTAATCAGGCGGCGCGTAAATTACTGAACCTCAGCCAGCCCGCGCGACGGCTGCGTGGCTTGCCGATTGGCGAGGTGATTGCGCCGGTTCCGTTCTTCGATCCCGCAGTGATGCTGGCTAACGATACGCACGATGAAATGTGCCATTTTAACCAAAGCCGGGTGCTCGCCAGCCGGGTCAGGATCATGCTCGAAAACGCGTTACAGGGCTGGGTGATTACCTTCCGCGACCGCAATGACATTGACTCACTCAGCGCGCAGCTCAGCCAGGTGAAACGCTATGTCGATAACCTGCGCATTATGCGTCACGAACAGCTCAACAAAATGACCACCCTCTCCGGTTTGCTGCATATGGGCCATTACGACGAGGCGATCCGCTTTATTCAGGCACAGTCGGAACATGCCCAGGAATTGCTCGATTTCCTTTCCGCGCGCTTCAGCTCGCCGACGATTTGCGGCCTGCTGCTCGGTAAAGCGGCCAGGGCGCGGGAGAAGGGCGTCGAGTTGCAGCTTGACCCCGGCTGCGGCATGGATAAGCCCTTCCCGACGCTACCGGAAGCGGAAGTGATTTCCATCATCGGGAACCTGCTCGATAACGCGATCGAAGCCACCCAGCGCGCCGCACTGCCGCACGCGCCGGTCGAAGTCCTGATTCGCTTAAACGAGCGGGAGCTCATTATTGAAGTGGCCGACCGCGGCATCGGCATTGTCCCGGAACTCCGTGATCACATTTTTGAGCGGGGCGTCACCACCAAAACCCGCGGCGACCACGGCATCGGGCTGTACCTTATCGACAGCTACGTGACCCAGGCCGGCGGCACTATCGAAGTAGCCGACAACGAACCGAGCGGAACCATTTTCTCCGTGTTTATCCCTGTGCTTCAACCAGGAAGAGAAGAATCATGCAACACGACATTATTGATGTAGCGATTGTAGAAGATGAAAGCGAGCTCGCGGCCCTGCACGCGGAGCTTATCCGCAAACACCCGCGGCTGCGGCTGGTCGGCATTGCCTCGTCGTTAGCCGAGGCGCAAACGCTGCTCAACGAAAAACATCCGCAGCTGGTGCTGCTGGATAACTATCTGCCCGACGGCAAAGGCATCACGCTGCTGAATACCCCGAATCTGAACCTCGCCAACTGTTCGGTGATCTTTGTCACCGCTGCCAGCGATATGGACACCTGTAGCCAGGCAATTCGTAATGGTGCGTTTGATTACATTCTCAAGCCCGTTTCCTGGAAGCGCCTCAGCCAGTCGCTGGAGCGGTTTGTGCAGTTTCACGAACAGCAGCGGGTATGGAAGATTGTCGATCAGCAAAACGTCGATTCGCTGTATCAGCTCCAGGCGAAAAACTATCGGCTCGATAACGGCAGTAAAGGCATTGAGGAGAAGACGCTGGAACGCGTGAAAGCGCTGTTTCAGGAAGAGCCTGAACGTTTTTTTTCCGTGGATGACGTCGTGACGGAAACGGGGTTAAGCAAAACCACGACCCGACGTTATCTGGAACACAGCGTCGAGGCGGGTTTGCTCAAAGTGGAAATGCTGTACGGTAAAATCGGCCACCCTCGGCGGCTGTATCGCCGGGCGCACGAGAGCTAACCTCTCCGCGCCCGGCCCGCAAAAAACACTACTTCAGCACGTAGCCGTACAGCCGCTTGATGCCATCGGCATCTTTTTCGCTGTACACGCCCTGCAACTCCGGCGAGAAGCCTGGCAGCATATTGACCCCCTCTTCCAGCGCCAGGAAATAACGCTGCACCGCGCCGCCCCAGATTTCGCCAGGCACCACACACAGCACGCCCGGCGGATACGGCAGCGCGCCTTCCGCAGCGATGCGCCCTTCCGCTTCGCTGAGACGCACCAGCTCGACGTTGCCGCGGATAAATTCGATATTGGCATCCTGCGGATTCATCACCACCGCCGGGAAACTCTCTTTGCGGAACATCGCCTTTTGCAAATCCTTCACGTCAAAGCTGACGTACAGATCATGCATCTCCTGGCACAGTTCACGGATCGTATAATCGCGATAACGCACCGGATACTTGCTGTAAATCGTTGGCAGCACATCGGCCAGCGGCGTATCGTCTTCAATGTGCTGTTCGAACTGGCCGAGCATCGCCACCAGCTGCGCCAACTTTGCGGTGCTTTCGGCGGGCGTCAGCAGGAACAGGATCGAATTCAGATCGCACTTCTCCGGCACGATGCCGTTTTCACGCAGATAGTGCGCAAGGATCGTCGCCGGAATACCGAACGCCGCATATTTACCGGTGTGAGCATCGATCCCCGGCGTGGTCAGTAGCAGCTTGCACGGATCGACGAAATACTGATCCTGCGCGTAGCCCTCAAACCCGTGCCACTCCTCGCCCGGCCCAAAGCTAAAGAAACGACGTTCGCGAGCAATGGCTTCCGTCGGGTGATCCTGCCATGGGCGGCCCGCCACCGTCGGCGGAATAAACGGTTTGATCATCTTGCAGTTGGCGATAATGGCTTTGCGCGCCTCAATTCCCAGCGCCACACATTCCGCCCACAGGCGGCGACCGCTTTCGCCCTCGTGAATTTTGGCGTTCACGTCCAGCGCCGCAAACAGCGGATAGAACGGGCTGGTTGACGCATGCAGCATATAGGCGTTGTTCAGGCGTTTATACGGGCAAAAACGCGCCTGGCCGCGAATGTGATTGTCTTTCTTATGGATTTGCGAAGTCTGCGAGAAGCCCGCCTGCTGCTTATGTACCGACTGGGTGACAAAAATGCCCGGATCGTTTTCGTTCAGCTCCAACAGCAACGGCGAACAGTCGGCCATCATCGGAATGAACTGCTCATAACCGACCCACGCGGAATCAAACAGAATGTAGTCGCACAGATGCCCAATTTTATCGACCACCTGACGGGCGTTATAAATGGTGCCGTCATACGTGCCGAGCTGGATCACCGCCAGGCGGAACGGACGCGCGTCGTCCGCCTTTTCCGGGGCCACTTCACGAACCCGCTCGCGCAGGTATTTATCGTCAAAACAGTGCTCATCAATGCCGCCGATAAAGCCAAACGGGTTGCGTGCCGCTTCAAGATACACCGGCGTGGCCCCAGCCTGGAACAGCGCGCCGTGGTGGTTCGATTTGTGGTTATTGCGGTCGAACAGCACCAGGTCGCCACGGGTCAGCAACGCATTGGTCACCACCTTATTCGCCGCCGACGTGCCGTTCAGCACAAACCAGGTTTTATCGGCATTAAACACTTTCGCCGCGAATTTCTGCGCACGTTTGGCCGCCCCTTCGTGGATCAGCAAATCACCCAATTTGACGTCGGCGTTGCACATATCGGCGCGGAAAAGGTTCTCGCCAAAAAAGTCATAGAACTGGCGACCGGCCGGGTGCTTTTTAAAGAACTCACCGTGCTGATGGCCTGGACAGGCGAAGGTGCTGTTGCCCATTTCGACGTACTGCGTCAGCGTGTCGAAGAACGGCGGCAGAAGATTCTCTTCATAACGCATGGCGGCGGTTTCAAGCTCCAGCCACTGCTGAACGCTGCCGCCGATAACGGCATCAACGCCCTCCGGCGCATCCACGGGTTCTTCAGAAAACAGGAACACCGGTAGCTGAAAACCGGTGCGCTTTAGCAACGTGAGAATGCCGCTGCGGCTGTCCGCCACGGTGATGACGACTGCCGCCACGTCGGTAAAATCGGTACTGTCCAGCGCCACCACGCTGCGGTGACTGGAAAGACGAGTGACCAGCTCGCGGCTGGCGGCAATGTGCAAAGATTTCATAAGCGCGACTACCCAAATCGGGAGAGTAAAAGGCCCGGACACGGTATTGACCGTGCCCATAAACTGTCAGGGTCCGACTGGTGACCAGCTCCGACCGCCAGACATCAGTAAAAGCAGACGAGATCTGATTTTACTGTTGTCCTGCAGTGAGCGTGCGTTTCCCTCACCGCATGGTGAGCATAGAAGGTTCTGCGAGGATAAGGGAGCAACTTCGCATGAGCGCGAAGTGGATAAGGCAATGTTGTTCGAGGATAAACATTCCGCTGCTCCCAGGGTTGAAAGGTGAAAATTCGCGCAATAATTACACCTTTCTCACAGGGGAGCAAGATGAAATTTTTATGCACAAAATCCGACTCATCGCCATATAAGCAGTCACAAAAAACCATATTAATTCAATATTAATGCATAAAACACTGACACCATCGCAGTAACTGAAAGAGCATCAGCGGTCGCGAATGGTGAGAGATTGCGCAGTCCGTCGCGAAACACATAAATTTCGTTGACGACGCGTGTCGAATTTAGTTTAATGCGCCCCGTTGCCCGGATAGCTCAGTCGGTAGAGCAGGGGATTGAAAATCCCCGTGTCCTTGGTTCGATTCCGAGTCCGGGCACCACTATTCATAAGGCCTTGCTGAAAAGCGAGGCTTTTTTCTTTTCCGGCTACGGTAGATTTCTGGTAGTTACAGGACGTTATTTGTTTGCTGGATTCTTCGTCGTTTTCTTAGTTGTTCTTTGCTTTTAAAAACATCTATACCCTCTAATACGTCTATCTCTTGTCTCACGGCTACGGTCTCTCTACGGTCAGTTAAGGTTTCTCTCATTTCTAGTTGTTCATAATGATGCAAAAGCGCGGGGGAAGCGGGGGGAATTGGCATTTTGCCTTATTCTACGGGCCTTAAAGGGGTTCTGACGCGGGGAAAATGGTGGGTAAATTCCCTTCATCTATCGGGGAGATCTAACAACATACGCCATCCACTAGTAACATGGGGGGTCTTCACCAATTCGTCCACCAGCAACATATACTTCTTTTCCTTTCAATTCTTAGCATTACCAGAATTCCCCGTCGTCCACGCCATCTTCAAAGGATGTACGCTTAATATTCGTGGCTCAGCAACACATTTTTCCGACTCAACTCATACGTTAGGCTAGCAAGGTAAACTGAAAAATCAGTTTACCTTAAGGAAAGCGTTATCAAATGCTATTTTCCTAAGGAACTATAAAGGTATCATATAGGTTTTTATACTTTATAAAAAATTCCGAATCATCATTAAGAATCCAAATAATTTGCCCTTTATGATAAATCAGATAAATAATGTCATTAATTCGTTTTTCTTCCGCAACTCGCCACAAAATCTCATGACATTGTTTAAATAGCTTATCAAGACGTTGATTAAAGAGATAGTTATAGACATTCCCTAATTTACGGATATCATCTTCTTTAATCTTTTCAAACTGCCCATTATCAACAAGAATTTGATATTTATTTATGCTAGCTCTACACTGATTGTATGGGGATGTTTCATGAGATAAAATCTCCTCTAAATCCTCCATTTTTTCAGTACCTGTTTTTTCTCTATTAACATCCAACAAAATGTTATTTGCAGTTGTATGGAATTTAAGTTTTCGCGCTTTTTTTGCTAATCTCTCAAGATAAATAATACGCTCTGTTCTTTCTTTTTGAAGTGAAATCATCTGATCCGAAACAATATAAGCGTTACTATTTCTACGGAATTCCTTCTTCCTTTTCTTCGCCAGATCTATTGCTTTTTCTTTTTCAGTCATCTCATATATATAAAGCTGTTGAACATAACAAAGTGCAATTGTACTTTTGTCTTTTTCAGGACACAGTGCAATACATTTATTTAAATGATTCTGAGCATCAGAGTACTTACCTAACATTCTAAATGATGAAGCTATATATAAATGATACTTATAATATTGCGTAGGTAAATTATCACCAAACGCCTCTAGTAAAATATGAGCTGAAGAAATCACCTCATTATACATGGATGAGTTTTTCAATGCATAGATATAACCAATAGATAATTGGGACAGTTTCGTAAAACGTCTTTTATTGCTCTCATTATCATTCTGATTTTTGCACTCAGCAGATAAGAGTTTACTTTTACACTCATAAATATTATTTACAAGCAGATGACCTCCATTGTCACCTTCTGTACTATATCCCATTTCAAGTACTTTACGGTTAGTAGAGTTTATTTTTAATCCATCATTCATTTCAATAATTGTAATTCCAAGATAATCATTTGAAATAAAATCGATTTCGTTTTGTTCCATTGAGGATATAATGTAGTCCTTGATAATAGGATTCATTTTAGTAATTGATGTATTATCGTCAATTACTATTGTTTTAGCGATCCCCATGTCGACTATATTTTTAATATTATCTAAATCTATTTTAGAGCCGATTTTACTTTTTCTTATATTTTTAAATGATTCACCATTCTTTAATACCGAGAGAATTTTGATTAAAAGATAAGTCATTTCATGTTCAGGAGCGTTCCTTAAATTCTCTATTTGTCGCTCAGTTTTTGGTGAAATCACCTCAAAATAGGGAACTGCTTTGAAAATATCTTTTTTATCAATCACGTCCTGTGCTGACGCATCTTCTAAGTAGTAAATTATCCGTTCCAGCTTTCTGACTATACCCTCTGAAAGATTATAAAATGACTGGAGATGTTCATGAGTGAAATTTCTATCCTCAAATCTATTCTTAAGAATTAAAGAAACCTCTTGAAATGAAAGGCTCTCGAGCTTAACGTGTATATCCCTAAATGAGCGAATAAAACTATTTGATGAAAAGAAAAACTTAGCATTAGGATTTATATCTGAAAGATACGATGGAATAGAGCGTAGGTATGAAAGAGCATCTAAATCAATATCAGTAGAAATATTATAAAAGTGGAATATGATCTTCTCATGTCTATTTTGAGTGTAAAAATAGATTATTTGAGAAATATCAGCCCCTGCGTCAACTTTGATCTTAGATTCCAATTGCTTCTTTGAAATAACTTCTGAGAGATCAATCTGCAGCAATCTTGATTCATCCATCCCCATTGAAAGCGAGACTGCATAGATGAAATCGGATAGTCCATATCCCAGACCAGACTCAATGGAAATATATTTAATTTTTTCAAGAAGCAATTTGGCTTTATTTATCTCCTTAGGTCTTGCCGAAACAAAATCCATTCTTTTGTCAAAGAAGGTGAAGTTAAAACTCTGAGAGGATACATCATCTCTGGCCTGTATTACTTTTTTTTTTGCGAATCCATATGTAATTCAGATTCAAAAAATGTTGTACAATCTACTCCTTTGTAAAAGTTGATCCGCCCCCTAGAAATAGCAGGACTCAATTTTTCAAACCATTCTTCAAAGTCCTCTTCAATTTTATCTAGTTTATCTGAGTAAAAACACCAAGCAATGTTATAGTCAGCATTTTGGAGATTAACAATATTACTTAATGAACGTGTAAAACTATCATCCCAGGCACCATAAGCTAATATAACTACCAAGGTGTCTAAAAAAAGCTCGTGGAGAGACCCCTCTATTTTATCTCTCTTAACACTTAACTGGCTATGAGTATGCATGGTATCATTTTTGTTCCAAACACCATGAATATGTACGATTTTTAATTCGTTATTTTGAGTACAAGGAATATGTGAGTCAGAAACGAGACTATAACTCTCCGGAGCCATAGAATGTTCTTTAAAAGACTCCTCAATCAAGGTATCAAAATTTGTGGTAACAATATTTGCTACGTTGCACTTTCCATCATTAATATATTTAGTAAAATCACTAACTGCTTTAGGTATTTTATGAAGCTTAGTTACAGGATCTACATTACCTAATACAAATCCTTTTATAATCTCGTTTATATAATTTTGACCAAATATTGATGAAATAAACTCAAAGCCAGATTTATAATCATCTGCTAAATTATGCTCATCAATAAAATATTGGTAATCTTCATAAAGCCCTCTTTCCTTAAGATGCTCGGAAATAAATAGAGTGATACCCCCAACATCAGGAATGCCTGCGCCGTTATTTTCCCTTGAAATAGCCGAACCGATAACAAACGTAATAGGTTTGCTTTCTTGGGCAATTCTAATCCTTAACGCATTGCTATTTGGAATAATTCTTTTGGCCATATTATTCTATCCGTGTTAATTCTCAAATCATCCGAGCATTATTGTGTGATGAAACTTTCCTCGGATTATGATTTGTTGTCAAGATGCAATTCAAGAAAACCTTGCATAACGCGATTACTTCATCACGAAGTGGATTCTCTTCATGTAACTATGGGTGGATCATGTACATATTATTTCTGTGAATACTTCCCCACGGCATCTTTCCCTTCAGCCCAGAGCAGGACCGTAAAGTCTACTCATGCTGCATTTATCGTCTTCATTCATCTCATATGGCACCAGCATTCACTACGCCACAAAAGCAAATCCAATCTTCATTCACCAATCCAGTACCAGGGATGGGTCAACCCTGACGTTCTTTACTCAACTCACAGGAGTTAATATGTCCAGCCAGAAGCGCTTTCGTTTTACTAATCAGCTCATCAAATGCCTTCCCCCTAACCCTTCTGATTCACGCAGCACCGATGCCGAGTACAGCGATACCGAAATATCCGGCCTGAAGTGTCTGGTCAGTAAAGGAGAAGGACGTAAAAAGTTTTTGCTCCGTTATCTGTATCATGGAAGAAAACGTGCCATCGCCATTGGTCACTGGCCTGAGATAGATGTCAGTCTTGCCCGACAGATTGCCATGGAGCATAAACGCCAGCTTGCCACCGGCACTGACCCTAAGCAGGAGCGCGAAAGCAAACGCCAGGAAATAACGTTTAATGAACTCTTTAACCAGCACTACCTGCAATGGGCCATGTCTGCCAAACGTAGCTGGGGAAAGGACGTACAGCGCTACCGTGACCATATCCAGCCTGCTATTGGCACCATGCTACTGAGTGATATAACGCCTTCCTGTTTGCTTCGGCTTCAGAATAAGCTGACCTCTTCACTTTCTGCTGCAACCTGTAACAGGATCATCGTACTCATCAAAGCCATGTTTACCTGGGCTGGCAGGCAGGGGATCACAACGCATCATCCGGCACGGATTGTGCCCTTGTTACGCGAAAATAACGCCCGACAGCGTTACTTCTCAGAAGAAGAGATCAGAAGCATTTTCATCGCTGCTGATGAGGACGCCAGTCCCGTAGCAGCCCGTTTCATCAAGCTGCTATTACTGACTGGACTGCGTAAAGATGAGCTAAGGCTGGCAAAATGGACGCATTTCGACCCGGCAAAGCGTACCCTGTGGCTACCGGAAACCAAGAATGGGTATGGGCGTCTGGTTCATCTTAATTCACTGGCTGTCGAAATCATTCGCATTTTGCCTACTCAAAGAGGAAACCCATGGTTATTCATCGGGAAAAAACCGGGCATGCCACTGAATAACCCTACCAAAGCATTTCAACGTATCATCCTTAGAGCAGGTATCTTTGACAAAGAGGTGTGCATTCATACCTGTCGTCATTCAGTTGCCGCCCTGATTGTGTCCCACGGTGGCACGTTGTATGACGTACAGGCCCAACTGGGCCACCGCAGCAGTCAGTCATCACAACGTTATGCGCATCTGCACCCGCAACGTCTTCGCAATACCAGCCAGCTACTAGCTGATCGTATCGTCGCTCAGCTACCTGTTCTTCCATAAAAAAAGCAGAGGTCCAGGCCTCTGCTTCGCTTTTGTTAAAGCGCCAGAATCAACGGCTAAAACTCGTCAGTAACACTGATCGACAGAAAAGATTTTTTTATATGGTAAACATAGGTTTGTTCGTCACTGTAGCGGCGTCGCTTCTTATAGTGGCTTGAGCTTTCTGGCACCAGATAACTCTTGTCTAACAACTTACTGGCAATGGTTACAGCATCACTCCCGTTATCAGTGCACCACTTTCGAAACGTGCCTTCAAAAACAAAAAAATCACCATGACGATCGGTCATACCCCATACAGTGTTAGGTAAATAGCCTGATTTTTCATCATGTTTGATAAAATGCCCACCCTGCTGACTCAATAGGTTCTGGTGAATTTTATCTAGTGCCTGCAAGGCAGGGTTGAACTGATTAGAACTGTTCTTCAACCAGCATCGGGCTGCATCCAGAGTAGCACCATAAGCGTCACCCTCATCAAACGGCAAAATTTCCCATTCAATTGCCAGTTCTCCTGCCAGCGCACAGAGCGCGAAACGCTTTAATCCGCGATGCTGGATATTCGAAACTGTATACCCATCGCTCTTAAGTTCATCTTGCAAAGAAGCGAGATAATCATCCAGATAGCCTGTCATTTGCATGGCCAATGCTTCAAAAGATATAGCCGCGCTGCCTTCACCGATTTGGGACAACAGGTAACGAATGAACTCTTTTCCACTGGTGCCGTAACATTCAGCAAGCCCTGTTTTAAGCGCAGCAAACCGAGTACGAATACTCTCTTTGTCCTCATCAGGCATTGCTGCATCTTCCGCCAGAACCTGCAAACTGATCGCTCTGTGCTCCTGCCCTCCTTGCAACATTTTTTTCTCTTTACTCAACACCTGAGGTATTGAGCTTTCACCGGAAGAGAGAACTAAGTTTCGCCACGTAATGGGCGTCCGGCTGCTGGTATCTTTGTTCATGCGTCCTTTCGACACCCCGGCGGTAATGTTATAAAGCAGGGAATCAATATCTTTGCCCTGATATGCACTAATTTCATCAATGCAGGCAACCAGCCCGGAAAAGTTGCCAAGAAAACGTTCGAGTGCATTTGCCGTGTTGTTCCAGCGGATGATTGCCGCATCAGGCCCGCTCCCAGGCTCAGCACCGTTGCCGTGAACAGACATAGCAAGCTGCAGAATCAAGGTTTTTCCGGTGGTAGAACCGCCGAAAAAATGAAACATGCCAATATCCATCGAAACCAATGGCAGCAACATCGAGGCAAAGGAAGCACTCAGCGCAAATTTCTGCGACCACCCGCGGACATTATCTTTAATCAACGTACGCCATTCTTCAATCGAGCCAGAGGCACACAATCCATCATGGATTTTTCTGCCCGGCACCAGGTAATCAAAACCATCAAGACCCGCTGAGATGGGCTCTTTACCATGCAGAAAAGCAGCATGACCCGGAACAAACCCTGTTGACTCCGCAACCAGATAACGCGGTAGCGCCATCTTCCCGCACTGCTGCACAAACGTACTGAATCGGCTTTTTTCCTGAGGGCTATTACCAACAAAGACCCCTTTGTATGCGAGATCACTAATCAAGTCGTCTGCAGCCTTACCGGCCAGGTCCTTTAGCGACACAGAAAAATACACAGGCTCACCAAAATTGTTGACCCCTACCAGATTCACGCCCACCTGTGATTGTCTATCCACCCCGCATTGGATGGCATATGGCATGAGGGGAGTGGAGCACACCGGTACAGAATTTTTGCCTCTGGTAATATAAATGCCATCAGCCGTCGCGGCATATTGTGAAGGAAGTCCCTTACGAGCTCCTAACTCTTCAACATCATCAATATCGCAAGTGATGCTTGCCGATACCTTCAGTTGTTTTTGGGCATCAGCCTTCAGCAATGCATCTTTTGCCAGAAACTGATTTATCTGTGGACGAGCATCCGGGCCCGCGCTCTTACCCTGCTCGGTTGATTCATCGTTATTCATAACTACTCCTTACATTCAATATGAACAACAGGCAGTAAACCAAACCACCTGCTGTGATTGTCTGGTTTACATCCAGAAGCGGCCCATGGCCTGATTAATTGCCGCGTGATATCGTGCCGGGCTGGCATGGAGATATAGCTCGGTCACTTTGATTGAGCTGTGACCCAGTAAATCCTTGACGGTATGGATATCAACACCGTCTTCGACAAGACGAGTGGCAAAGGAATGACGCAACTCATGGATGGTGAATGGCGGAATACCGGCAGCCTCACAGAAGCGTTTTTGCAGACGGCGCGGCTCAGAAACCGGGTTATCGGTCCCCTTTCCGGAGAATACCCAGCCTTTATCGCCCTGGTGCTGGCGAATTTCGGTCAGTAGCACAAAGGCTCTGTCGCACACCGGAACGCGGCGAAGTTTGCCGTTTTTTGTCTGGCGCAGCGTAATGACCTTATGTGACCAGTCAATATCCTCCAGGCAGAGGTGGCGCGTTTCCCCCAGTCTCAGTCCTGTCAGCGCAAGGAATAACAACAGGCTTATTGCTGCATTATCCGGCTCTCTGTTATGCATTTGCTCACAGGTATGGAACCACAGGCGAAGCTCATTCTCACTCATCGCCCTGCGTTGAGATGTTGTCTCAGGTTGCGCACGGATGTACTGAGCAGGTGAGAATGTCATCAGACGCAGCCGCTGAGCATAGGTGAAAATAGCCTTGATCAGCGCCAGATGGCGGTTACGGGTGGCGGGCTTCAGGTTATCAAGACCACTCAGATAATGAGTGATATCAGCCTGTGTCATTCCCGTCACTTTTATATCGCCGAGGCGAGGGCGAATATATTTATTTATTTTGGAACGATCAGTATGAGCGGATCGTTTAGTTCCGGCATCTAAAACATCACGCTTATAAACATTGATTAACCCATCAAAAGCCATGCCTGTTACATTTCCGTAATATGCGCTATGCGTTTTAACGCCCTCACTAAATTCGCTCTTTATCTTGCGAGCGATTTCACGTGCCACTTCAATGGAAATATCCGGATAATGCCCTATCGGAACATATTTATTTTTACCGGCCCTACTTTTACGAAGGATTAAGCTAATGTTCCCTACAGGTGAAACCAGCGCTTTCAGACCGGTTTCTTTTCCGTCACTGACTTCAATAGTCTTACCTGTATTACGGGCGCGTTCAGCGCACTCAGAGAGGACTTTCTTCGTCAGTGGTAGTGGGCGTAGTGGTCTGCAATGGGCTGCAACCGTAGTTTGCTTTTTTTTACAGACAGAAGTTATTTGTACCGAAAGCAGGCTTTCAGTAGCTAACAGAGCAGTATTCGCTTTCTGCGGTGGTAATTTCATAATGCATACATCTCCTTTAAATGAAAAATATAAAGAGATGCTGGCCAGCACTTGTAGTTAAGCTTATTGGCACAGGTATAAAGCTGCAACCCCATCAAATGAAGCATCCCAAGAGGGGTTGACACAACGAATTGAGCTATTTAACGCTTGGCATCAAAAATGGAGCGGGAGCAGTACCCGGAGAGGGCAAAAAAGCGTATATCCCCATAAAAACATCGGCTATTGAGTTTTGTATTAATTTCACGGCCTCATCACCCAAAATTTTTATACTAAAAGATCACGTTCCCCCCCCGATTACCTTAGAAAAGCATATCTGCCAATGGTATAAAAAATTAAATGTAATAAATTCAAATACATAAAAATATCAGGTCAAAATACAAACAATCAGTCTCACTTAAAATAATGTCATTCATTTGATGCGCATCACAAAAAACAACTATCAGCGAACAAATGATCACCAGTTAATTCTCACCAGTGATTTTCAGCATTCTCTTGCCAATAATCCGATGAGATACCGGGGTATGCGTAATTCAGACGAAGTCACGCACATATTATCCATTTGAAATCAATAGAATGGAGATAATTATGTTTAAACTCACGACACCCACCAGTCTTCCCCTCCTCAGCCTGTCCACCTCCGCGATGGAAGCCCTCAGCAATGAAATCCTTGCACCTGTCGATGACATTGACCTGCTCACCACCTTCTGGACCGAAACCGATACACGGCTCTGGCACCTCAATCATGATGACAATCTGCCAGAAGATCCTCTACTGAACCTAGCGCTGGCTAACCCTGAATACATTACCGACCTGAATGACGGCTGGTATCTCTTGTTGGGCATCGTTGGTGATAATGGTCAGGGTATCTATCTGATTTTTCATGAAACGACGGCTATCGCCCAACTTCAGGCGCTGATTAAGGAACTGGATAATGAGTAAGAAGAAAATCGCAACGGAGACTGATGTTGCCAGCAGCTACACCGTGCTCTGTAACGGCGAAGCTGAGAAAATCAGCCCACACAGTAAAGGGTTGTTGATGTATGAACTGGGCAAGAAAAATGATACAGGGCATCTCGCGCTACGCTTAACCGCCAATGGCGAAGGTGGTCTGTTCTCCCGTGAATGGATAATGCTTTATGCCCTTCACGCCATTCTTGAACAGCAGCAGGATTGCTTTCCGTCCCGTGTGTTCCGGCCACTGTTTGGTCAGGGCAGTACCAACAATGCCGGATTTCTTGCAGCAGTACTGAGAAGCCCGGATATCTGTCTTATCGAAGCCGACAGCAGCAGGCTCTTTATGCACCGTTGCTATCCGGACTGGCAAAGCCGTATCGCCCGCCTTACTGAGTAATCCGCATGATGCTGCATTATTCGCAGCATGCTTATTCTCTCCGGTGTGTCTTTACACCTGAATATCGACCAGAAGAACTTAAGCGCCCCCCCGTTTTTCACCCCCTTCACGCAATGAATACGCTATGTTACAGAAAATTCCGCAGCCACAACTTCCGTGGCCTCTCTCCAACCTGCTCCGCTCATGGTCGGATAATCAGCCTGCCCGGTGCATTGCTGAACCTGCTGTGGGCGGCATTGTCTGCTGTGAGTTACTGTTTGACCTCGCCTCTCACACGGGCATTTATGTGGGTAACGGCAACGTTGTTCATCTCGATGGTGACGGTCGGGTGTTATGCAGCAGTGCTCACATATTCCGGGAACGACTGGATGGCTTTAACTCGGCAATATCCGTTTATACCGACTGCCTGAACATGACACCACAGGGCTGCCAGAAGGTCGCTGACAGAGCAAAGGCCGAAACAGGTAAACGCTATCCCTATCATTTACTGGACTTCAACTGTCATCGCTTTACTGCCCGTTGTCTTACCGGTACATCCGCACCTGATGTCTGGCTTTTTGCGCAAATTGAAGCCCTGCAACAGGGAAACGGCTGGCGGGTATGGCAATGACGCGTTACCGCACCCGGCAGGTTGCGGGACAGGCAGAGAGGCTGATAACGCTTACCCTCGTCCTGCTTTACGGTCAGTGCATTTCGGTTCGCTATATCACCCGCCGCTTTCACGTATCGCCCCGAACGGCACGACGTGACCTGACATCACTCGCTTTTATCCTTGAGCCTGCTGGTCCTCACTGCTGGCGACTGGCGACCTCACTTAAACCGTAAAATATTTCTCAGGCCGGACATATCCTGACCACCCCCTGTGTCAGGCTGGGCCGGATTTTTACCCAATAAGGAAATTAAGATGAATAAACTGATACTTACCAGCGTAGCCTGCTTACTATCAATCTCCAGCCATAGCGCACTTGCCAGTGAGCAGTCCGATGGGCAGATGGTCACTGACAGTATCTTCTGCACAATCTATTCCACTCGCCTGACCCAGACCAGCGACAGCGGATTACAGCTCCAGGGCGTAAACCTGAATGCCCGTCTCAACGGCCCGGTAATCGGTCGCTATCTGATTAATCTGGAGAATGCCCATGGCAGAGCCTGGATTGATTCTTATGCCCGTAAAGGCAGTGTGGCTGCCATGCAGCTTTCTCAGTCCGTATTATACAACCAGGCATACACCCGCTCATGTGAAGAGATTGCCGCTAAAATTGAAAAAACGCAGAGCAGGAAGTAACGCTCACTGCTGTCGACTGTATTCAATACCCACTCAAAACCTGCATCGTGCAGGTTTTTTTTCACCGTTTCTTTTTTCAGCGGACATGCCCTGTCCGGTGGACACGCTATTTTATCCGACTTCTCCACTGAAAAGAGGAACCACAATGTCAATTTACCGTCACGACTCAAATCTTTCCTTTCTTCGTCATTGCGATAACAGCGACCTGATGTTGCTGGTTGATGTGCTGACTACCGACCCTAAAGATGGCAAGGAGCGCATTGCCTGTCTGCTGACGACCAGTACGCAATACAAAAAGAAACCCAAGGAGCCACGTCTCTACTGGGATGATATAGCCGCCGAAGTACAGACATTCGGGGCAAATACCTTCGCCACACTCTTTCGGGGGGGTAAAGGTGTGTTGTACAGAGAAGTGCTCTGTGATGCCTGCGATAAGGCCAAAGTGAACTACAACCGCGATGCCAGTACAGAAACCATTGAAATGAACCTGCTGATGAAAATCCTTGAGAAAAGCATCACCCGCATGAGTCGCGAGGACCTTGATGCTATCTCGAAAGAACTGAATACCGGGCACACCAACCCGACACCCGAAATACTGATGATGGCGATACAGGCCGGGGTGAAAACATCAGGGTTTGCGGCCTACCAGATGGCTCTGGTCGTGACAAACGGTGTGGCAAAATCATTGCTGGGAAGGGGGTTATCACTGGCAGGTAACGCCATGCTGACCCGCACAATTGGGGCTTTTGCAGGTCCGGTTGGATGGGTACTGAGTTCATTCTGGTTATTGATGGATATAGCGGGTCCCGCTTACCGGGTGACTATTCCATCCTGCATTTTCATCGCCTATATGCGCCAGAAGCACCTTTATGGCTCCAGGGAAACTGACGAATAACGGATAACAGGTGGACATATCCTGTCCACCTCACTCTGCATGATGTAGAGACGCTCACACAGGGAACAGGCGCATGACAACAAGAGACCCCGAAAAAGGCCATGACAGGCTGGCAACACGCATTTCGATTATTCTCACCCGACTTTTTTTGGGTGAAAAGCTCAGCATCACCGCTCTGGCAGAGGAATTTAATGTTTCACCCCGTACACTGCGTCGTGATTTCAACTTCCGTCTGACTTATCTCGATATACAGCAACGTAATGGCGTTTACAGTCTGGCTGCGCACCACCTGCGGCAGCGCTCAGAGAAAGATATTCGCGCCTTTGCCCGCCTGCTACACCTTGACCGCCTCTTACCCTCTGTTGACGCGAAACTGCTCAATCTGCTGCTGGAAGGTGGTCATCCTTCTCCTTACCGGATATTACTTCCTGAACCTCGCACCAAGCCCGCCCTGTTTGGTGATTTCAGCAGACTGACAATGGCTATTCTGAACAAGAATCGGGTCAGGGTGGCAACCCGTAATGGTACTTCCAGTCAGATACATCCCTACCGCCTGCTGTGTCATCACGGTGAATGGTATCTTGCCGGTCGTCAGCCTTATGGGGTGTTTGTGGTGGCACTGGCAGACATACGACTGGTTGAACTGCTTCCCCGTCAAACCTTTGAGACAGATGCATCTCTTCTGGCCCTGATTGAGCAACACGACTTTATCGAAGCCTTACCGCATATGGGGCTGTTCAGGCAAATCATGAACTACAGAACGAAGAATGGAAAAAGGCCATAAGAATAAATTAAAAACAGAACATATTATTAGTGATGATTAAATCACGTCAATCCATTCAAAGAAGGAATATTATCTATGTATACCGTTGAGCGAACCTATCAGCTTGTCAATGCCAAAGCCAGAGATAACATCAGCCTGCTTCCGTTCAAAACAATAATACGGGATGCCGCAGAAATGCAGTTTAAGGATGACTTAAACTCCGTCACAGTGCATAAGCACTACTTCATCATACAAGTGTATAGCCAGCAGGAAAAAATTGCCCACGGAGAGCTGGTCAACTTCGGAAAAAATATTGCCCGTACTGCATCATCCCTGAGTGAAAGAGCAATCCGCGTCTATACCAATGATAAGCACCCGACGAGTAAGCAACTCTTCAAATGCGTAAAATCATCTGTTCACTGATATATCCCCTCGCCCCTGTATAAGGGGTTGAGGGTAATTCAATTATTTGTATATCACATTTCAAAACAAGACACTAATTAAGAATGTTTTTTTTGGGGGTACCACATCACCTCGGCAAAGTCCGGATCTATGGCTGCAATTGATGACCTGCAAACCCACCACTACATCGTTAGCCTGGCAAACAGGAGGCGACCATCTATGAAGAAAGTAGATTTTTGAGAAATCCCTTACATTTTTCTGCATCAAGAGATTCAAGTCATCTCTAAATACTGATACTCTTCAGGAAGATGAAGTTCAGAAATGAATAAAAGGGATGAAGGCATCACATATGCATAATAAGACTAATAACATTTCGTATGATGACATGAAATATTTCTTAAGAAAGGATGTTCGAGAATTGGGAAAGTGGCCTTATAATGAAGAAAACGTAACCATTGCCCAACTTCCTGCTACCCCCACGGTTAATCCTGATAGACCGGCAATGTTCTGTTACACTGAAACCAATGATGATTATATGGAATTCCGGCGCTCCGCATTTTGGTTGGTATCCGGAGAAGTTTTCATGGGAATTAGCTTGTCATTGCTGAGTATTAGTTTTATCATCATGACAACTTGGTCTTTCTTCAAATGTGGCTTTGATTCAAGACTTATAGTAATGTATATTATTTGTTTATTTTTTGCGATGTTTATTCTGCCAGGGGCGGCCAGAGTCGCATTCTTTTCGCCTCATAACCTTCCTGTTAGGTTGAACAGGAAAACACAAAAAGTTTATATCGCCAGCCTGCTAATACGAGGCAATATTTTTAGGCGTCATCCGGAGTTGGTATTTCAAGAAATGGATTGGAAGTATATTGAAGGATGGGCGACACATAGAAAAGCTGGCAAAGGTACTTCTTACTATGGACTTCATTTGGTAGAGAATAAAACAGGTAATACTGAATCCCTACAGCAAGCCTGTTTGTATCGGACAGGAGCCCCCTGGAGCACATCCGGCATGGCATATCAGGTAAATCAAATAATGAGTACATGGAGCTATTGTCAGCACTATATGAATTATTTACCAGTACCAGATGAAACAAAAAAACCCAAACAATTAATCCTCTTGCCAAATAACTGGCTATTCAAGTGGCCTGTTGCTATTGACGATGAATCTCGCAAATCTATCAAATAATGATAATGGGGTCCATTTGGAATTCGAAATTATCCCATACTAAGAGACTTGAGCGGATTTGTTGAATAAATCGAATTTTTTGGTCAAGTATCCAATGTATTGATGGCTTTGTTGAATAAATCAGATTTGAAGCGAGTTTCCCTGTAACAGCTCCGGCTCTCAACCGATACGTACACTTTCTGGCATTCCTGCCTTCGTCATTTTGTTCAGCGCACGCACCATGGCCGCAGCCTCTGCGACCTGACCATCGTCGTCACGCAACGTCAGCGTACCACCGGACAACAGCTTTACCCTGTACATCGCTGTTTCCGCTATCGACCGACAGTTGTAACCTGTTGCCCATTTCCACCGGGCATTGCTCCCGCTCAGCCGTTGATTCGCAACAGCACGATTGCGGTCTGCATACTCACCGGGCCAGTAGCCCGCTCCCTTCCGGGGAGGAATGAGCGCGCTGATTTTCTTGCGACGCAGTTCGTCATGACATCGCCGTGTATCGTAAGCACCGTCCGCCGTCGCTGACCTGATTTTTCGGTGGGTCTGCCGGATAAGCCCCGGGAAAGCCTCAGCGTCCGTGACGTTGTTTAGCGACAGGTCCGCGCAGATGACTTCATGCGTATTCGCATCAACAGCCAGATGCAGTTTTCGCCAGATACGACGGCGCTCTTTGCCGTGCTTTTTGACTTTCCACTCACCTTCACCGAAGACTTTCAGCCCTGTGGAGTCAATCACCAGATGCGCAATTTCACCCCGGGTGGGTGTTTTAAAACTGACGTTAACCGACTTTGCCCGCCTGCTGACACTGGAGTAATCCGGACAGCGAAGAGGAACACTCATCATGGCAAAAATGGAATCAATAAAGCCCTGCGCAGCTCGCAGGGTCAGGCGGAATACACGTTTAACGACCAGGACGGTGGTGATGGCGAGGTCAGAATAGTACTGAGGCCGCCCCCGCGATGTGTGCGTGGCGGGCTCATACCAGGCCTGAATAGGCCCGTCATCAAGCCAGAAAGTGACGGAGCCGCGGTTGATGAGGGCCTTGTTGTAGTTGCGCCAGTTAGTGACTTTAAATTTCTGCTTTGCCATGGGACGACCCGTGTTGCCGGATGATGCATGATCTGATCCTTTAACTCAGCAAAAGTTCGATTTATTCAACAAAGCCTAATATATCCCCTCAACCCTGAATAAGGGGTTGTGGGTGCTTATTGAAAGGATTTGTTGAATGAATTATTTTTGCTTAATTTATGTTAAAAAAGAAAAATTAAAATAACGACAAGCCAATCTGTAATCGAATACAAAACATCGTCGAAACCCTCTAAAACTGAGGAGATCAGATTTATTCAAAAAGCCAATGCTATTTAGCAAAGAAATACACAAGGATGCTCACATACGCATTACCTGTGATAATGCAGGTCTGGCACTTACCGAGAGCATTTTAAGATTCAACCCTATACTAAAAACATAGAATTTTCTGGTATCTGTAGTGGCACACTGAATTTGGCCACCTGAACAGAGGTGATATGCTCACCTCAGAACAACACAGGTGCACCAATGAAAAGAAAAAATTTTAGTCCTGAATTCAGACGTGAGTCAGCCCAGTTGGTTG
>CACSJR010000009.1 GCA_902706235.1 Citrobacter sp. 18056
CAACCAACTGGGCTGACTCACGTCTGAATTCAGGACTAAAATTTTTTCTTTTCATTGGTGCACCTGTGTTGTTCTGAGGTGAGCATATCACCTCTGTTCAGGTGGCCAAATTCAGTGTGCCACTACAACGGTCATATGCTGAGTTAAATGTTTTAACACTGATTACAGTACTTTCAAAACCAGAAGTTGTGAAGGTATTCACCTCTGGTACTTCTGCAAAATCAGTAGCAACGGTAGAACCCGCAGAACCTACCTCTACAGTAATATTAGCACCAGAAAAAATATCCATAGCCATAGTTTTTATATCCTTATATAAGTTTAATCGGGCAACGTCCTGTCACCCTTTTATATTTATTTATTATCGATTAGTGATTGTACTAATGCTTTCAAGTTTTCAATTTCAGTACTGAGATCATCATTCATCTGTTTTAATGCTTTAATTGCAGCTAAACCATCTAACATCATTGGTGTTTCATCAAGATGGTACAGATCACCAACTTCTTTTACGTATTGTGGATCTATATCCATAATCTGTTGTGAAACTACTCCACGGCGTGGTGTCTCGTCTTCATCAGATTTAAAAGTAAAGTTAATAAAGTCCATCCGAGAAATATTATCAAGAGCAATATTAAGATCTAATGGTTCTCCAATATTTTTAGCTGTCGCATCAGATACCGAGGACATTGTGATCTGTCGCCATGCCTGCCATGATTGAACATTAGTTAATGCCCTGCTGAAAATGTTACCGTTAGTATCGTAGAATCTTTGCTGATACCACTGATTTGTTATACCAGTAGCCGCACTGTTCCCGTACTGAAGCCCTTGAGTACATTGAGTAAATAGCGAACCATAAACGTTTGAGCCAGATCCAACAGGAGAGTTACTCCAGACCCCCGACACCGCTGTCCATCCTTGATGTCGGACGTTAAAATCGGTTCCGGCTGCCCCATTATCAATACCGCCTCTCCATGAAAGACCGCCAGCCAACCCCATTTCTGAACCACCGCCAGCAACTGAAGGGATATTAATCCACCCCTGACCAGCAACAGAACTATCGATTGTCCTACGATAGATTCTCGCTCCGTTGTTCTTATCATTTTCAAAACGAATCCTTCGCCCAACGGTGGTTGTATCTCCGTCGTTAACATCAAGATTTAAAGCGGGCCAATCGTCAGGTCTGGATACAGTCAAATTATTGGTGACTACTTGAGGTTGATTGAACGTATTTGACCTGTCCAATGTCGGTACTTCATGCCACTGCCATTTACCACTGTTCTGTGATGGCTGTACGCCTCCAGCAAAGACACGATTCCCATCAGGCTGAACAAGCATTCCAGAATAAGACGGTGAACCATCATACTGAGCAACAAAACCTGCACCGCCGAATGATGAAGGGGAATCAATAGTTGCTGTAGTCGTTCGAATGAACCCTTTCGGTGCATCTTTCATATCGGCAACATGGCGAGGATCGATTCCAAGCCCAACTTCTGATAGCGTTCTGTCAATTGAGTAAATTTGCTGTCCGTTCAACGTTGCGGTACTGGCAACTATTCCCAAAGTACCTTTGCCTGTAGCTGTTTCGCCACCCGATGCAAACAGACGTACATCAAAATCGTTACCAGTACCGGAACTATGCATATCAAGGAATGTCAGTACTGCCGTAGTACTACTACCCAGCTCAATACCCCTTGAAGTGGTTGAGTTGCTTCCAATAGCAATAGAACCGTTGAAATTCTGCCCCCCATCCCATGTATTGGTAGCGTTAAGTAAAGGAACAGTACCCCCAGATGTACCAACGTTTACCGTCGCAGCCGTACCAAGTCCAAGATTCGTTCTTGCCGCCGCAGCCGTGGTCGCTCCAGTACCGCCACTCGTTAGGGGTAATGCAGTAGAAAGGGTTAAGGTCGATAACGTCGCCTGACCGCCTGTGATAGCAACTGCGTTAGCGTTCTGTACTGCAAGGGAACCTAAACCAAGATTAGTACGGGAAGTGACAATATTATTAAGGTCTGCAAGATTACTTGCGACCTTTAGCTGTGCGTCATTAGTAACGTTAGATAAACCAACATCGGCTTTAGTTACTGTCACATTGGATGATAATGCATGACCGTTTACTGTAATTGTTTTAGGAACCAATTCTGTATTAACATGAGTAGTTAATGTATTAATTGAATTATTAATCTCATCAATATCGCTATCAATCTCTTCTTTCGAATACACATCCAGATTAGCACGGGCAATTTCATTATCAGCGATATCGGCTAAATTACTGATAACTTTTAACTGTGCATCATTAGTGACATTTTCTAATTGAATATCTTGTTTTGTAAGTATTACATCGTCGGAAAGCTCATGACCATTAACGGTACGCTCGACGGGAACAGAACCAGTGTCAGTACTGGTTAATGTAATGTCTGCCGTTAGTGCTTTACCGTTGACTGTACGGGTTAGCGGTACATAACGTGCGTCCATCTGTGTAGCCGTGTAGATACGAGTCCATGCCGTGGTGGCGTTTTTTGCGAATAGGCTTAGTGTGCCTGTTTTTGTCATCGCAAATTCAGCAACGCTCGAACCATCGACAAGCCCTATGCCCATCATATCGGCCCCAGCAGGATTACCCTGTTGTGTTGACGGTACTTTGATAAAGCTGTTACCCGTTGGTGTGACTGGTGCGTACTGCGGTATACCAGTAGTGTTAGCACCTACGCCGTAATCCCCCTGATAGACAGGAAGAAGTGCAGCCATTGTCATTACACGGGCAACCACATCAGCAGGTGTAAATGAATAGGATTTAGTAACTACCTGATCTTTGTCGCCGGATAATTGAGTACCCGTAACGTAACCATTGACGATGGCATAAGTGATCTGACTTTCTTCTAAATCTAATTGATACTGAATAATGACCTGAAATACAGATTGTGATTCAGCCATTTCATCTAAGAATTGGTGCGTAGGATCATCAGGTAAGTATGCAACCACAATATCAAATGGTTCTACTGATTTATCGGATAGTAGTACTGTCTTGTACTCATTATCATAGGTTTCAAAATTATTTGTTTCTGACTGGATGGTTAGAGCAGGAAATTCAGTTACATTATTAATAGTAACATTGCCTATGCCCTGTGGTGAACGGTTTCCAGTGTCCGTATTATATTGTAAAGTTAATCCCTTACCTGAAAAAATGTCGGCCATTTTATATCCTTATAGCGTTATCTTGTTTTCTCCGTAACTTGAATATTTATCGTGAATGATAAAGAAACCGAGCCAGTTATAGGGTCTGTTACGATATCAGATTGTTCATATGAGTAAGAGAGAATGATTAAATCAGCATCCTTGAAAGCACGTGCTTTCTCATTATCAAAAGTACTGATAATCTGATCATAAGTAATTGATGGTGCAGTATTGCCTGATTCTGGTTTTGGACTAATCAAGTACTGAATAGCAAAGTTACCTGCTTGTCTCTGCCCTCCAAAAGAAATTGAAGACAATGAGTAATCAAATGCTATCTGTTCAAATACATCTGCATCACGTGATACTGTTAGATTCTTAGTTGCGTTGATTAGCTGTTTCATTGTCTGGCGTACTTTCTGTACTAACATCATATTAGTAGTCCTCTGCAAATGAAGCACCAGCAGAAGTACGAAAGTAGCAATTAACCATACCTGACCGATCATCTTCAAAATTATAAATTGTTTGGTTTACACCATCGATGATCAGCACTGTACCGATAGCTATATCAGCATTAACTAAATCATCCTTTCTCATTGTTACGTATGTTTCTGTACTTTCGATAAATCCACCTGCCGCTTCAATAGAAACGGGAAGTACTTCTACAATTCCAGTAAAAGTACTTCCCGTAGAAGTTTGGATTAATTGACCGAAAGCATTTAGAAACGTATCTTGTTGACCGTTAGAAAATGCTCTCATAGTTATTACTCACCAATAACGATATTAACGAATGCTTCAGAATGAGCAAGTGCAATATCTGAGTAATCCCATACGCGGTAAACGATAGTGTTACTTGAACGATAAGTGGTATCGTCAAAATCCACCTCCTGTCCTTCCCAATTTGCGATAATTACATTACTGAAATCACCAATTAGGATCTCACCATCTGCAACGAATTCAGAAATAACTACCTGTACTTCATCTGCTAACCACATAGCTTCACTACGATAGCCTTCAACCATCGCTTTAGCGGCGGTGTTATCAAGTACGGCAATCTGACGTAAAGTAGAAAGAGTCTTGGCATTCATCACGGCTTTCGCAACTCGAACATTCACGTTAGCTTGTGCCAGTTGAGCAACAGCTTTTTGGACATCTTCAAGAGTGATAGAACCCGCAGTAGCAACGTTCAGTACTGGAGCAGCCGCAACGATTTTATCCATTACGTTTTGTTCCAAGCCCTGAGCCGCATAACGCATTAACTCAGACTGTACGAATGTTTCAATATTTGGAGCAGTAAGAATTGCAGTTTTACTTAGTGGAATAGCACCACCGAATGCTTTTGGTGTTAGGGTAACTTTAGTGAAGTTAGCAATAGAATCATCTTGTGCTTCTGCTTCGCCGTAGAATTTAAATACCGGAGCTACACCATTAGCTTTAGGAATGGAAAGATTACCACGACCAGCCAAGCCTGAATAAACAGTAGTATTTAGTTCACCAAGAGCAGATAGCTTTAATAGCTCTGGAATATATTGGTCTTGTAGATCATCTGCGACTACACCAGCAGCCGTAGTAGTATTAGTTGAAGGTACTACAGCACGTACATAACCATTCTTACCGAATTCATAACCTTCAAGAGAGGTTTTATCACCGGCTTTGATAGCACGTAGCATATCCTTTAATAGATTTTTATCCATCGATTTGATTTCCTTATCATGATTAGGATTGTTTTTAATGTCATTCAATTGACGTTTGAAATCGGTCACGGCAATTCCTTTACCAATGGCATCCGATACATCAATATTAAGTACTTTACCGAGTGCTTCTAATTCGCGTACACGTTCAGTATCATCAGTACTATTTATAATTTCCGGTTCTTCACCTTGTACTTTGTTGAGTAAGTCAGGACGTTTAGAAAGAATATCTAAAAGTTCTTCATCACTTAGATCGCGTTTAACTTCATCTACGTGTTCTACTACTTCTTCAACTTTGTCTTTAACTTCCTGTTCGGTAGCGTCTACTGTCGTTTCAATTTCGCTATCGTTATTTGTTTCTTCCATGAATTGATCCTTTTGAATTGTTTCACCTGCTTTATTTAGTGAATCAATTTCAATATCGGATTCCATTGAACGGCCTACGCCTACAGAAGCATCTGCTGGTACTGTAACTAAGCTAATTTCATAGATTTCATAATCGGAAACGTAGATATTATTTCCAGAAATGTAGTAATCATTAATGTTATAGCCAATACTGATATGTGTTAGTACGCCTTCCTGAATCATTTCCCATTCATCATTAGCGGTAGTACTAATACGTAGCGTTGCTCGCCCTACACGGTCGGCGTCCATATGTGCAGATACAACCGCACCAATGAGATCATCACGATTATGATTAAAGAGTACTGCACCATTTTGATTAAGACGGCGTAGGTCTGCGTTATCGGAACCGCATAGAAGGATTTCATTATAGATTTCACCATTGATTTCACGCTCTACTGGTGTTTCTGAGCAAAACGCTACATCGATAGTTCGCGATTCTGTATTAATCGCCTGTAAGGGTATCGTTAGTTCCCTCTTCTGGTTTTTGATTTCCATCCTGGTTAACTTCCTTGTTTGGGTTTTCTTTTTCCTTTTCTGCCTGTACCTCTGCTAATACCTTGACTGGATCACCACCAAGTTCGGCGATAACCTGAGTTTTAGATTTAATACCTGCTTCCAATTGAAGTAGTTCAGCCTGTATATCCTTTACAGGATCTAAACTAATTGGCTTTTGTAGAATGTAGCGAGCACAAATGAGATCATCAAAGTCTGAAAAACTTAGATTCAATTTGCTGTTATTAATCATTTCATTCTTTAACCAAGCTATATAGATTGGTTTGAGTACTTTACTGATAAGTACATTGGTTCGAGTACGGAAAGTGGTTTGTTGTAGTTTTTCTGTTAATCGTGCAGCACTGAATGAAGCATTAGATGTGTCAGATAATAGAGCCTGTTTAGTTACGTTTAAGCCCATGCTAATTTGATTCATGAGTTCATTAGTAAACTGATCGATACCATCTACACCATTCGTCGGAGTGACAGTTTTAATGTCCTGCCCTTCACCTAATTCACCAATAAAGCCCGCTTCAAAGTACTCTGTGTATACTGGTGTAACTTCATCACGCTCATCAGCACCTAACAGATCTGTACTGGTAGTGTCGTTATTATTAGTAATGAATGCCATTGATGAAGCGGAGACACGTTTTGCTGTTAATGCAGCCTCTGTGAAGTTTTTCAGATCTTCAATTAACTTACTTGTAGCGACTAAATCGGGTAATCCGCGTTCCTGTCCTTGCTGGTCTGCTATGAAGTAGTGGCATATTTCATTAGCCGGAATGACTTCATAATCTCCAGTACTGTATGTGTACGTAACGGGATCAAATCTACAGAAATAGTAATTTACTGGTCTGTGCCATTGGTCAAACTCGATACCATTACTGATATAATTACCATTGGCTAAATGTTGGTTATTGGATTGTTGTAAACGAGCAGTATCTAATATTTCTAATTTTATTTGACGGTTAATAGTATGAATTCTGATAAAGCATTCACCATCTTGTACCCTGATCTTCTCTACATTTTGTTGGAATAGCTCGAAACTTAAAGCACCATCGACGCTAAATCGGTCTGGATCATAAGCCCAACGATCAAATAGTTTCTCTAATTGTTCATTAATCTGGTTAATTTCATCTTCACTGCCATCAATCTCTACCGCTGGTTTCACATAAACACCATCAGAACCTACGACACCATCTACGGAAAGGTTCATATACTTACGCCCAATTGGGTTTTTAAGTACTGCATCACGTGAAAACGCTCGCATAGTAGGTAGTGCTTTAAGTATCAGAAAGTTAATATTGCTTCCTGAATTAGCATTAAATCCAAAATTCATAACCAATGTGTTGCGTACTGCCTGAATATCACGTTTAAGTGTTGATGGTTTAGTACTACGCTCTTGTTTTTGTTTCTTAGGTTTAGCTTCTTGTGTGACTTCTTTTTTATTCCAGAACATTAGCGTGTACTCCCTGGCTTAGGCTTGAAAACCGTAATACTCTTGATTGGTTTGCCACCACTGGATAAAGTACCGCCATTCATTTTCACAAATAGTGAGTTTGCACGCTTCACATAGCGTTCACGCATGGATTCAAGTGATGATAGTGATTCACTTACAAGAGTTTTATTATTGATTGTGATTGAGTAATTAGCACCACCTGCAATTTTATTAGCAATTACCGTATCAATTTCACTGATCATCTGTTTCAATTGTGCGTATTCAGAAGTATAAAGTAATGGATTAATGACCTCAGAAGTAAATGTACTGGCTTGTCCGTTAGATATTTGAGTACAGAAAAGTAATTCACTTGCTGTACTCATATCTAATGTAACCGTAAAATCTTTTGAAGTACTGCCATTGAGATTATCTAATGATGTACTTTGACCGGATGAAGTAAAACTAATAACGAGAATCGTAGCAGCGGGTACTTTTACCGTTAGATCCATTGGATTTGATACCAAATAGATCTTGTCTGGTAGTAGTGCCATTTGATTTCCTTATCATTTGCCGAACCAATTAGAACCCATACCAGTACGTCTACGCGTCTGTTTTTTCTCTGGTTTGGTTATTGGTTCTTCTACTTTATTTATATTATATTTAGTACTTTCCTGTACTTTATGTTCACGTAGCTTCCTGAATGGTTGAGTACCTAATTTACTTTGTGCATATACAATCGCTATCATTCCATAGACAAGGCAATCTAAAGCCTCATTACGCTTTTGACCTTTCTTTAATCGCCATACTAATTTCCCCCCTGCTGGTTTTAATTCTTCTGCTGAAAGTTGTTCAAAGTAATCGGACGGTAAAGTACTGCTAAAGCGTAATTTAACTGGTGCGTTCTCCGCTTCAGTACTGAGCATTAGGTTTAAAAGTTTACGTATCGTATTCTTCTGGTCATGTACGTTTAGGATCTGTAGCTGGTAGCCAGCCTGTGTACTCGTCTTGAAGAGATCACCAGTAGTGCTACTTGAACCCTTGATAGGATGGTACTTAGCCCAACGTGCGGTGAACTTCTTAACTGTATCAGTAGCGTTACCGTTCGAGCTGTCCACGAATACGGCAAGTGTCGGTACTATGCGACCATCTACACTACGGAAATCTTGACGACAAAACTGATCTAAGTCCTTCCATGCTGTGGCCTCAATCTTTGTACAATCGTGGGCATAGAAAAACTCATGTCCAAGTACATAAATGTTATTTTCATCAAAACCTAAAACGCTAGCCTCGCACCTATCCAATTGTTGGTCGACTGATATACAAATTCCGAGTGTTGATTCCGGTATTCTGTGTAGATTAAATTCATCTTCACGTAATGATTCCAATCTAAGTATATCTAGTTCTTTCTGATATTCATCCTCATAGGGTAATCCCAATTCATTATTATAGAATGTTTGAAGATTGAAATTATAAAGAGCATCGGCAAACTTACTTACCATTTCGGAAATAGAATTCAGAGGGGAATACATACGGCTGATTTGATACCCTACTACACCCGGTTCACCATCTTTGTTAGTAGCAATCCATCGGCCACCGTCGATCATTTGGTGACGTGTATGTTCATCAATCTCTTCATTACAATGAGGACATAGCAAACGGGTAGTAGTACTGTCCGGTATTGCCCTACCATTTTCTAATGTTTTAAATTCAAATGCTACTTGTTCCCATTCGAAAGTATATTCATGACCGCATGGATGCGTAATAAAGTACCGTCGCTTATCCGAAAGGTTATATTCAGAATTGATTAAGTCGTCTTTATACAATGGCGTAGACGATACAACGACAAGTGAATCACTACCGAAAGTACTGGTACGTGCTTCAGCCAGTTTAATTGGATTTCCTTCATCAGTAATCTCACAGGTACTGACTTCATCGAGTAGAACTACTCTACAGGTGATGCCGCGTAGATTTCCTGGTGTATTAAGGTTTAGCCAATAGATAAACGTGCCGTTGATCATCTGTGTTTGTTTAGAGTTATTGGCGGCGTTTTTATCATTCTTATCTGTTACTAATGGCTTCAGTACTGAACTGGTTTCAATAGCGGGTAAAAACTTACCATCTTTGAACTTCTTCACTTCTGATTCTGAAGAACTACCAAAGGCAAAATTACATGGATCATTTGCCATTAGGTTAAATGCTATTGATTGTAAAACTGTGGTTTTTAAAAGCTGACTACATGACTGTAGACAGATCTTCTTTGTACTTCTATCCTGAGCGATATCCATACACTCACGTTGAAAGGAAAATGGAACCCAATCAAGGGCCATATTTGGCCCGTCAACAAATTTAACTACACCATTACTAATCCATTCACTCGTTTTCTGTATCTTCGGCGGTTGTATCGTTGGAAGTACTTTCATCAGTACTTTCGTTAGTTTCTTCTTGTTCGTTTCCATCTAATATTTCTTCATCCGTGGGTAGTTCAAATTCCATGCTTCCTAGCTGGAATAAGGTACTATCAATATGTTGTTTTAATATATCGCGTAAATCCTTAGCATCAGTCTGTGCGAATAATTCAAGATATGATTTACTTGGGATCGCCCTCATTGCGGTTTTAACTTGAAACAGATATTCTGTCAGTACTTGTTCTAGATATTCAGTACTGACCACCAGCCCATTCTTTTCAGCTAATTCAAGTTCTGCCAGTTGACGTTCGGCTGATAGCTTCTTCAATCTCTCTTGATCAATTTGTTCTTTGATATCTGTGTTGCGTAATGGATCAATTATGTTAGTACGAATCCATTCATAGATTTCTTTTTCTGATTTAGTACAGTCCAGCCCTCTGTTCACCCATTCACGGCTAATAACAGAAACGTCATATCCGTAGCGGCGTGAAAGTTCACTGTATGATATAGTCAGATTAGTTTTGTTTGTTCTTGTTTTAGGCATAAAAAAACCTCCTGATATATTTATCAAGAGGCTTATGTTTTGTGTGAATCTAAAAGGTCACATATGATTAAAAGCATTCGGTGCCGAAAACTCGCGTTCTAAGCTGGGCTGCCGGAGTACCTTTTAAACGCTCTCAGACGCTCTGTATTGAATTATGTTAATGATATGGTAATTCCACTTATGTACTGAAATACAATCCGTGTAGCGTCTTACACTTCCATTTTAAATGGCATAGACTATCTTTATCGTGAACTAACACAGCGGGATACAATAATGAAAATATATCCATTGATAGTACTGTTATGCTCCGTTGCCACTGGCTGTATGTCTAACCCCCGTATCGATGATCTGTCTGGTGCTGAACGGGCAAAGGCCGCCAATATGCCCGTACATAATGATAACCCTTACCCTACTGCACAGGTGATCAAGACTGTAACGGGTTTAAGTTGTAATCGTAATGGTAATCAGCAGCAGGATGTGAGCCAGTCGGAAGCACTAGAAGGGATAAAGATACAGGCGGCGATGGTGGATGCAGATGCGGTAGTCAACAATCTCTGTCAGAAGAACTCTGATACTGATTGGACTAACAATTGCTGGGCTTCCGTGAAGTGTATTGGTGATGCGGTTAAGTTGAAATAGAATGTTGTTCTACACCCCGTAGAGTCGTTGGCTACGGGGTGTCTGTTGCTTATACTTTTCTTTCTAATGGTCGATCACAGTCGCCATCATCATCAAAACTGTTTGAATCTTTAGCTAACGCATTTGGATAATGACGATATGTTGTCAGTGCATTATTAAAGATTAATCCTACTAGTTCATAGTTTGCACCGAGATAAAAGGCATAATTCCATTCCCCTTCTCCCAAACTTGCATTTCTTAGCGATAGCTTACGTCCATCATATATAATATATTGCCCGCCACTATCCATCTTTAGGGCGTGCGTTTTTGACCTATCAGCGGAAGAATAACATGTGAACGAGATTTCATTATCTTTCTTAGCACATCCAATTAGCATTGTTGATGCTAAAAGCATAATTCTTAGTTTCATATGTTTCACACCCACGACATTGACGAACTATCTATTATTGATTGTCCAGCATATACATTTGTGAGTTAACACCATCTAAGGTTGCGTAGTTAGTATCGGTGCGTTTAGTTATAACTAGCGTCTTACACTTCCATTTTGAATGACCATCTAATTTATATATTAATGACCTTTCCGCATGTTCCCTATTATCGCACAGATAGCTATTGCCATCATAACAAGTCCATATGCCAAAGTTGTCCATAGAGTACAAGACACTAATGCACCAACATACATATCAAAGGTTAGGTAGTCGTGTGTAATCCACATATATGCACCAACTGGAATTGCTAACATGCCAGCGATGCTAAAAAGTGCAAATACCCAATGAAAGAGAAATCCAACAATTTCCATAACCCATGCCCCTTACGGCAATAGTTTTATAAAAAATGATAGCTCGATGCTTAATCAGTTCAAGTACAAAAAATGAAACGATACAAAATTCCATATGTTTATTTTAATACGTTACTTTATAGTGATAATTCATTAATAAATTTCATTATTAGGCCAAGTGGAACATATGTGGTTCTGCATATGCATTGAACTTTCAGTATGCGTATCGGTGCGTTTAGTCATAACTTTAGGGGTATGCTCTCTGTAGCTATGCAAATCGGCGATCCGCTCCGCTCGAATCATACATCCAGTACTGCCATTGTCCGCCTGGTAAATCGGATTGTAGGTGCGGCCACAATCACTCTGGAACTGTGGACGGTAGTACTTCACCCCGTTACGTGTGCCAGCGTCGAACAGTACTATTGTAGCCTTGTTATCAACGTTGCCGACAAAGGCTTTATCCATGAATGAGTGATGTACGCTGCCGCAGCCTGTGAGCAGTACTACCAACATGACGATTAGTATTTTCATTGTTATATCCCTATAGAAGTTGTTCGCATTGTTCAAAGCGGATTGGCCTGTACTCTCCCTGTACTGCCCATACCCCCGAATCTCGTAAAATCCGGTGATTTCGATTGCTGCTGACTTGTACGATCACCTTGTCGCAGTACTGCATGATGTTCTTAATGAGTACCGGGAAGATCAACCGCTCTATGTATTCCTCAGTGAACCGTCTATTTAGTCGAACTAAGTCGTAACCGTCCGTTAGCAGCGGTTCAGCAGCCATGTACCGTATGAATGGTAGATCTTCATAGCGTGTACCTGTGCCAGTACTGAGCACGCACAACAGCCCCTTTTCTTTGAACCATGCGGCTTTACCCTGAATCATTCTTAACTGGTTCTGATAGACCACGTGACGGATATATTCACTTTCCTTTCCTGCCCCCATCAGTACCCGGCAACCGTTTATCAGTACACGGGTTTCCAGCTCTACGCCGAGTAACATACCGTCCAAAGACGTAATTGGAACTGCCCAATGTTCGAGTTTCATGTTGATCTCTCAGTTGTCATAACTGATTGATAATTGATCATTTTTAAGCATTGATCAAATTAAAATGATCGATAATTATTTTTCTACCGTTTTTAGTGGTAAGTGATTTTCATGGCTGGATCTGTGCGAAATGTGATGCCATACTGTATGGATAACCAGTATTAATGTAGAGGCTTAGTATGGGCAAGAATGGTTTTGATCCGGCAATCAAACACGGGGTACAGCAGTTTGAGCATTTAGGCCAATGGGCTAAAGTCTGCTATTGGGGATACAGTCTTGATAAGTTTGCATATGGGGATCGCGTATTCTTCCAGAATCAGCAAGGTACATACTGGTTAGGCACGATTGAGCGTGATTGTTTCGTGTTCATACTGGAAACGCCGCTAAGTTCAGTACTGGAAGGTTTGCATTATCTGAGTACTGAGAATGCCGTCTATAAGCAGCATGAAGAAGATGGTTGGTTCTGTGAGCAGGGAGAATTACCGTTTTGATCGCGTTCCCCCTCACCCCCAACAAACCTACCCAATGGTGAAGGGGAACACGTAGTGGCAGTATACAGAGTTATGTTTCTCCGTTCATCTTATTTTACGGTATCCAGTATTTCAGCTAAGAAATCAGCAAAATTATCGAATGAACCAAAAACATTTTCCGTTCCAGAACTTCAATACTTTATTGTATTCGTACTGGAAAGTTCATCCATGAGCCTTGTAAAGAGTTTCACAGCTTTTATGATGTTCTCTAAATCTGGATTTATCAGTATTTCCTGAAACATAGCCGCTTCATCATCTTCTATATTTAAGTACTTGGTAGTATCTAAAGGTTCAGTATGGAAGGATGAACGGCGTTGTATATCAAGGTTTGAAGTACCATCTGTTTCAATCCTTATGTTGTTAGTAACATAAAGAAAGTAGATAGTATCGTCTTCGTAGTATGTGAATTCAGTTCTAAATGTCATAGTAATATCCTCAAGTTCTTATGATATTTATGACATATAGTGATTAATAGCGTCCAAATAGAAGATGACAATCAAGGCGATCATCATCGTTTAGATATGTTAGTTTAATCTATTCACTTGTAGTGCCCATCAGGCCGCCATATCACGCCCACTCAAACATAGCTGTTTCTTTTACTGGTTCTGGTTCGTTGAACAACTTGTAACCCATACCAACTAGTTGTTCATATAGTTCATCAGTAATAACTGATTCATAGTGTTCACTGTTGCCTTCTGGAAGTGAGCTTTTACTTATGTTAGTACGGTAATACCTGTTTTTAGTATGTATTAGCTTTTCATCTATTTCATAGTGTATTAGTTTTTTCTTGTGTTTGAATAACATCATTTCTGAGTACTCAAAATGTGAATTTCGGTTTCTTAGTTCACTTAGCCTTCTTTCTGGATTAGTAGTGAATCCAAGTTTGATTAGACATACGCCAGTGTGAATATTACGGGCTAGTGTCATATATATGAATTGTTCATTCATGGTTTATCCTCATTGAAGAGGCAATAAATAGTTCGTCAAAACATGGGGCGGTCTTCGGACTGCCTTTTTTATCGCCTTTGTTTTTTTGTTTTGTCATGCCTACGGCTTAGATCAAGAAGTAAGATAGATTTGTCACAGAGAGATCTATAATTATAATAATACTATATACTCTGTCTGTGACAAATCAGGAGTTAGGCGGCCTTTTGGCTGCCTTTTTTATCGCAGTTGGTTTTTTTTACTTTCTAGTTGATAGGCTAGGGTAGCTAATTAGATCTTCAATTCGTTTATCAGTATTATCAATTGCTCTTAGCACACTGACTAATATTTCATATGTGCTACTTTCACCCTCTTCTATCTTTTTCACTTCATCAATGATTGATTGTAATTTTTGCGTGTCCATTTGTTTACGTTCCTTGTGTGGGGTTTAGCTTTAGAAGTACATGAGAAGAAAAATGTACTCACTAAAAACAATATTATTTCTTTATAATAGAGTTCTTTTAGTGAGTACAAAATCCATCACGCCGCCATACGTAGGCTTAGGAGGTGTTCACGGATCGCCGTGACGGTCTTGTCAGTACTTTCGTTGAATGCTTCACTAGGGGTTGGCTGTTCAATCTCAAAACCAGTTAGGTTCGTGTACTTCACTGGATAGACCTTGTAGCGATCCGTGCCTTTCCAATCTAAGTACGCTTTGAATACTGCGTTTGTATCTTTGTTTACTCTCTTTTCTTTCCTCTTATCTAATGTGATATAGCGATTTACTATACGTGCTTCGTAACCATCTTTAGCGACTAATTGACCACCACGCCATTCTACAACCTTCTTCCACTCTTTATTTTTCCTCATTTCGGTTTCATCACCTTGAAAGAATTCATTTAGAGTAGTTTTGATTGCTATTCCTGAAAGTACAGCCATATCTAATACATTTAAAGTATCATCAGGACAATCTGTAGCGATGTAACGTAGAATTTGGTTTCTAATGTTCGCATGATGATCTACATAGTTGAAATCAGGCCAAACACGTTTACGTATAAAATCCTTATCTTCAACCATAGCATTTACTACTAGTTCAATTTGTTCTCGTTTCAATCCCTTCTTTAGTAGGGTATTGATACTATCAACCACATAATCATATTCTTGATCACCAGCATATTCAAAAATGTTAGTATGGAAACTTTCTGTAATTGATTTGATACGTATATTACGTTCTTGTTGTTGTTGTTCTTTCATTGCTCTTTTCCCCTCTTTGAGTACTTCAGCAATATCAGAATCACCAGAAACTAACTTACGGGGATTTACACTAAAATCATAACCCATCATACGCTCAGTAAATAGTACAGGGTCAAGTATTGATTGTTTTGTTCTATGTGAGCAGTATTCAGCATCAATTGATATTGTGTTTACAATAAATGAATCACTCGCTTTATCATACTTCAAATGACTACCTTTTACTTCTTCATGATAGGTACTACGTAAATATTCCCTGTACTGTTCATTATGTTCTTCTGATTTGTAGAATGTATTAATTACATCTGCAAATCTTTGAGCACTTCCAGTAAAACCAGCAATATCAAAATCAGCTACTTCACGTACTTCACTATTTGGAATAAAGTAATGTACATGTTTCACGTATCCAATGTTACGGAAACGGTTTGAGAATTGTTCAATAACATCTGGATCAGTATGTCCAAAAATGAATACATCTACTTCATCTTGAACATCTTCAATACTAAGACCTTCACGGATTGAGTTAGTACCAAAGATTACAGACCATTGATTACCCATCAAACGAGTACGATAAAGTTCTAGTACGTCATCATTTGCTTTTTCATCAGCATTCACTACTAGAGCATTATCACCATAACGTTCTGATAGCTGGTTACAGATAGCTTTATCATTGATTAGAGCTAGCTTCTTTCGTCCATTATCTTTACGTGTATGTATAAACGCTTCAAACGCCGCTAGACCGTTTCTATCATAGATGTAGGTGTCTAGTACCTTCATTGATTGTTGTGGCTTGTAGACGTTGTAGAATCGGTCAAATGTGATACTTGAAAGGTATTCAGGTTCAAACGTTCCCGACATTAGGATCACGGATTTATAGTACTTGAAGATACTGATTAGATCTCTGATTGCTGACGCTTTATAGTTGTAATCCATGTATAAACCGTGGGCTTCATCAACTACTAGTGTACGTGTACTAAAATATGATTTATCGAAAGTATTATTCACGCTCAATACTCGTGCTTGCCATGTATCAATATTATTAGCACCTTTATCAATTTCACTCTGTTTGATTGAAATTAGAGGTACTGTGATATCAACATTTGGCATGTTGGTAAAGCTAGTAGTTTTACCTGTACCTACTGAAGCATTTAGACCAATGATACCATTACCGAAATCAAATTCATTCAAGTACTGGCTAATACGTTCATTAGGTTCTAGTGTTAGTTGTTTTGTATAGCTCATATAACATCCTATTGTTTCTCGCGTTACTTCCTGTAATCGCGTTTCTACTCATTATGTGGTTAGTAGACAACCATAATATAATTTATCCCTGAATCATCATTTGAGTAATCAAATACTGAATACCTGCTGATCGGTTCTTTGCTTTACCAGTATCAACTAACATCTTTTGAATTGCTTCACCTTGCTCTGCTGTGATACGAATAGATACTGGAATATCTTTGTTTTTCTTTTCCATACTGTATACCTTCTGTGTTACATAATTCACTTTCCCATGCGTAAAAAAGTAGCCCCTTTCAGGGCTAGCTTTAATTAGCAATAGGAGGAATTATAATGTTTTAAACTATATACTACTATTTAGTCTCTGTAGCTGGAGAATGGGAGAAATGGCATTTCGGCTATGTGATGTTTTCGACTCATACAGATAGCTATATCTTATTATAGGACATTTTTCCCAAACGTCCCATTTTTTTTAAGACACCTATATTATACCGTGGAAAAATAACCCGTTCCAAAATTCTTAGGGCTTTTTCTTTCGTGGTTTCTTAGTACTTGTATTTATATATTGTCTTACGTGACGTTCTACAAATGGTATCTTTAGTGGAAGTGTCAGTACTACTAAAAGCATAAACATCAATACAAGTACTATATAGAACGGGAATAGTAAGAATTCAATTAAAAAATTCATAGGGTTTTACCTCTCTTGATTGTCTTACATTTATTTATCAAAAGAGTGTAATTTGTACTTGATATAGAAAAGCCCCTGAAAAGATTCAGGGGCTATACATGACAAAAGTCATTAAGTAGGTAATGTACCTTTAACCGTCGGCAAACGGTAGAAGCGGCAACCTCATTTCAGTACTACCTATCGCCTCATGAGTTCGGCTTGATTGGTATTATATCAATTAGAAGGTTTTTTCACCAAGAAAAATCTCACATTGTATAGCGTCATTCTGTCTTACTAATTACTTAACGCAAATCTTTGCTGTAACGCGTTTTGAGAGGCTCTATCACAAAACCACACCAACGCATTACCCCATACGAAAAAGCCCCGCATATGAACGTACACGAGGCCAAAATATAAATTAAAATGTGAAATACATACTTTTAAATCAATACCAGACTTATTAGAAATGCAGATAGTCTATCTTTCAATTTATGATGGTTCCCCTTCTAGGTTATCGTATAGATATTTAGTGGAGAACCATCAAAAGCACGTTCAAATGTGGAGATTAGTTAGACGTCAGAAAATTAAATTGATTACGCATCCAAACACCTACGGCATCATTCCGATCTACAGCATCTACATAGTTCAGCAATAGCGAGTAATCAATGATTGAAAGATCTTCGTTAGTCTGCTGAAAACGTATTTCACCATCTATGACCCTGATCATGAATGAAGGGGTATAATAGAATTTAGCACTATCCGCATCTTCAATGATCACCTCACTGATTAACTTTTGTTCCTTCTTCTTATTCTCAATAAAAAGCACATGTCTTTTTAGCTCGTTCTGCTTATAGTTAATATCAATAGTGTAAAAAGTACCATTACGCTTTAGACGAATATTAGAAACAACCTTGTTAAGTTCATTTTCATAACGTGTGCGTATATCTACGTTATTCACATCATACAATTCAGTAACGTTAACATCCTGTAGTATTGGCAAATCTACTTGTACTGTAGTTAATGAAGCCTGCCGTGCTAACAATTTCTCTAACTCTAATTTAGCATCATCTAGTTCTTCACGCATATCAAAAGATATAGTTTTACCAGTACTTTTACGCCGTTCAATACCATTTTCGTAGTTAGTGATCTGATCCTTCACTTGATCAATTTGAATACGTATCACTTCAATTTCAGGATTGAATTCCTGTTCTTTAATGACAGTGTTTAGATCCATACCTAACAAATGCTCTACTACAAAACGTTCTACCGTTTCATAGGTCATAGCTTTATTTTCGCAAAGCCCATCACGTTCATTGAGGCAACGGATGTATCTATATTCCTCAATTTTTGGATCGCTTTTCTTTGGTGTGCGTTTAGCACGAACCACATTATGATACATTGGACCACCACATTCAGTACAACGTGCGATCCCGCTAAACAAATTACTTTTGATCAGTACTTCTTCCTGCCCGTCTTTCTTCACAGTCACACGTCCAGCATTAGGACGACGAGACTTTAGCAATTCCTGCACTAATTCAAATTCTTCTTCATTAATCACTACGGGATACACATCCATATCGTATTTTTTCTGAGTTACTGGATTTTCAATATCATCATGGTTACGGATGATTTCTGAAATGAAAATCTTACCCGTTACGCGGCGATTAGTAAGAATTTTATGTACAAGTTCACCAGTCCACGGACGGTTAAATTTATATTGCTCACCTTCTTTTTTCTGAAGTTGTTTAGCAATCGTAGGGCATCCTAAACCAGTTTGATAAAGAGCAAAGATCTCTTTAACGACTGCCGCTTTATGATTTAGTACATACTTATCATTTTCTACTTCTATCCACTGAGGACGTTTATTTGTAACAATCGTACCTTCATTAAATGCTTGTTCGCGTTTCTTCGCCCAGCCTTTACGAATACGATCACTTTTATACTTAGATTCATCATATGCCCGTTGAGCATTCATCATCACAAAAGGCAGATCTTTAGAATTACTACGGCTGATAACTATGTTAGCCATTACATCATGAATAGCTACGTTATGTGCCATTAGAGCATTGATGTAACCCATCACATCAAACGGGTTCTGACGGCTAAAGCGGTCTATAGATTCCACTACCAAAATAGAACTATCCCACATACCATTACGTACTTGTTCCATCCATGCCCCTAACTCACCCTCTGAGATGTTTAAACCCTTAAAGGCTGAGACACCTTGATCCGATAGTACTACTGGGGCTGGATCATCCATTTCCGCACAAATGCCAGTACGCTCTAAGTAGCCTTCTAATAGTTCTGCTTGGCGTGCGATGCCTGACCCGTCGAGCTGCTGATCTGAGCTAACACGATGATACACAAATACTTTTTTCATGTTAAACCTTCTAATTTTTGTTTGTATAAGCATAACACATTTGTATGATTATCAGGCGAAAAAGGTTCTGGAAGGCGATCCGATGCCGGTCGAAAAAGCCCATGCGCTGGTGAACCTGCTGGCGGAGCACAACATTCACGGCCTGATGTACGTGGATGACACCATGATGTACGAAGAGGCTACCGGGCACGTGACGCGCACGCTGAACTGGGCGCAGAAACTGCCAGAAGAACAGCGCCCATCCTTTACGCAGGTCGATTCTCTGATTCAGGCCGCGCAGGAGGTGAAATCAGTGTGGAAATTCGCCCTGACCGACGAAGACACGCAAAAGCTGAACATCTTCGCCAACCATGCTGCCCAAACGCTGGATTTAGAGTGTGAATGGTCGTGGCACGATCAAGTCGATATCGCGCGTAAGGGCAACAGCAAAGGCTACCGCCTGGCACGTTGGGTCGAATCCCAAGGGTTATCGATGAAGGATGTGGTCGCATTTGGCGATAACTTTAACGACATCAGTATGCTTGAAGCGGCAGGCACCGGCGTGGCGATGGGCAATGCCGATGACGCGGTAAAAGCCCGGGCCAACGTGGTGATTGGCGACAACTCGACCCACAGCATCGCCGAATATATCTACACCCACCTGCTGTAATCAGGCGCTGATCGACACGCTTTTTATCTGCGCATACAGCCACTGACCTGGTTTCACCGCCAGGTCATCGCGGGCCCACGGGCTGATGCGCGCCCACAGCGTACGGCCACCCACTTCAAGCTGCACTTCCACCTGACCGTTATTGTCATAGCACTGCACCACCTTCGCGCGCAGCACGTTGCGGATACTGGTTTGAACCGGCGGTTGTAACACCAGCGACACGTCGGATGCCTGAACGCGAATACGCACCGACGACTGCTCCGGCTGCTCGAGCTTATTGACCCACAGATGCTGATCGCCCAGCGCCAGTGCCGTCATCGCGTAGTGCGGATGGTGTTCCAGTACGGTGACCTTCAGCACGCTGCTCTGCTGATCCTGCGGTAGCCATGGATGCATCACGCTGCTGCCCCAGACATCCTCCAGATTGCCAAACGCCTTCACATTTCCGTCTTCCAGCACCAGCACTTTGTCAGCCAGATGCAGAATTTCTTCCAGCGAGTGGCTGACGTAGAGCATCGGAATGTTGATTTCGCGGGCCAGGCGCTGCAAATACGGCAGCAGCTCACGCTTGCGAGGAATATCCAGCGAGGCCAGCGGTTCGTCGAGCAGCAGCAGTTCCGGCGCGGTCAGCAGCGCACGACCTATCGCCACGCGCTGTTTTTCACCGCCGGACAGGCCTCCGGGCAGACGGTCGAGCAGCGCTTCGATCCCGAGCAGCGACACCATTTTGTCGAACTGTCCGGCCATGCTTTTCGCCATGCCGTAGCGCAGATTGCCGCGCACTTTGTAATGTGGGAACAGGCGTGCATCCTGAAACACGTAACCGATGCGACGTTTTTCCGGCGACAGACAAATCTTTTTCTCGGTGTCGTTTAAAACACGATTGTTGAGCACGATTCGGCCCTGCTGGGGTTTTGTCAGCCCGCTGATGGCGTTGATCAGCGACGTTTTCCCGGCACCTGACACACCGAACACGGCGGTTATCCCGACTGCGGGAAGGGATTCATTGATGCGCAGACAGTGATTGCCCAGCGTCTGGGTGAAATTGAGTTCCAGCATGATTATTTCCCCGTCCGTTCGCGGCTCAGTTTCGCCAGCCATTCGGATATCAGCAGGGAAACCAGCGCCAGCACGATGGAAATCAGGCACAGCCGCGCGGCCGCGCCTTCACCGCCCGGGGTCTGAATCAGGGTATACATCGCAGAAGGAATGGTGCGCGTTTCGCCCGGAATGTTCGACACAAAGGTAATCGTGGCCCCAAATTCGCCGAGCGAACGGGCAAAAGCCAGCACGGTACCCACGATAATTCCCGGCAGCATCAACGGCAGCGTGATGGAGAAAAACACCCGCCAGCGTCCTGCCCCGAGCGTGCGTGCCGCCTGCTCAAGCTTGATATCGACGCCTTCCAGCGCGAGGCGAATGGCACGCACCATCAGCGGGAAAGACATCACCGCAGCGGCCAGTACTGCGCCGCGCCAGCTAAAGGCAAAGGTCAGACCGAACCAGTCGTACAGCCAGGAGCCGATGAAACCGCGCCGCCCCATAGCAATCAGCAATAAATAACCGACCACAACCGGGGGTAACACCAGAGGAAGATGGATGAGGCTGTCGAGCAGCGCTTTGCCTGGAAAATTACGCCGCACCAGCAGCCAGGCAAAGAAGATCCCAAAGGGTAAGCTGAACACCACCGCCAGGGATGAGACTTTCAGGCTCAGCATCACCGCCTGCCATTCGGGATCGGTCAATATCATTCGTGCGTCGTAAATCCGTACTGTTTAAAGATGGCCGCTGCTTGCGGGCCTTTCAGATAATCGTAGAAAGCGTTTACCGTGGCGTTGTTATGCCCGTCGGTGATGGCAATCGGGTATTCCACTTTTTTATGGGAGTCTTCGGGGAAGGTTCCGACAACTTTAACACCTTTACTGGCTACGGCATCAGAACCGTAAACGATGCCCAGCGGCGCTTCGTTACGTTCCACCAGCGCCAGTGCACCGCGCACGTCTTCGGCCGGAGCCAGCTTCGGTGACAGGGTATCCCATGCGCCAAGTTTGGTCAGCGCTTCTTTGGCGTAGATGCCCGCCGGAACGTGGTCCGGATCGCCTACTGCCATACGGCCGCCTTTCAGCAAGCTGGTCCAGTTGGTTTTCGCATCAATGGTGAATTCGCCCTGCTCGCTGGCTTTCGGCGCGACAACCACCAGGCTGTTGCCGAGCAGCGTTTTACGGGTCGCCGTATCAATGGCTTTTTTCTCTACCGCGTAATCCATCCACTTCTGGTCAGCAGAAATAAACAGGTCGGCTGGCGCACCCGCTTCTATCTGGCGCGCCAGGGTCGATGAGGAAGCAAAAGAAGAGACGACATCGATGTTCTTCTCTTTTTTATATTCTTTAGCAATGTCCTGCATCGCGTTAGTAAGCGAGGCTGCTGCGAAAACCGTAATTTTGCCTGTTTCTGCCGCCGCAGCGTGACCCACAACCGCAAGGGATAATGTCGCTCCGGCAAAAAGGCGTAACCATGTACGTTCCATCTGTGACTCCTGTGAGTGTCGTTATGTACGCAACAATATAACGATAACAGTAGGGTTTTCCCAGCGCAAAGTGGTGGTTATTCTGAGGTACTATCGGCAGTAAGAAGAGGAACTTAAATGAGAAGAGAGAATAAAAAAACGCCCGGCGGTGCCGGGCGTCTCGAAATCAATGGTTTTGCTGGCGGCCGTTATCTTTGTGGCCGACGTTCGACAGAACGTTAAACACTTCACCCAGACCGTAAATCAGCCCCAGGATGATAGCCATCACCACGGGAACCATGATTACGGCAAATACCAGACTTTTCAACAACTCTAACATGGTCAGCTCCAGACATTGTGATTCCTTCATTGTAACCGGTTCATCAGGAAATTCACGCCCCTTTTGTGCGATGGCCTGTGTAATAATAGCGTTGACCAACACCCTATCTTCTGAGCAGGACATTGATATGCAGGCCGAAATTCTTCTTACTCTTAAGCTCCAGCAGCGCCTTTTTGCCGATCCTCGTCGCATCGCGTTGCTCAAGCAGATTGCGGTGACTGGCTCAATAAGCCAGGGCGCGAAGAATGCAGGTATCAGCTATAAAAGCGCCTGGGACGCCATCAACGAAATGAATCAGCTGAGCGAACAGCCGCTGGTTGACCGTGCGACCGGGGGAAAAGGCGGTGGTGGCGCGGTGCTTACCCGCTACGGCCAGCGCCTGATTCAGCTCTACGACCTGCTCGCACAAATTCAGCAGAAAGCGTTCGACGTGCTCAGCGATGACGATGCCCTGCCGCTGAACAGCCTGCTGGCTGCCATTTCTCGCTTTTCCCTGCAAACCAGTGCCCGTAACCAGTGGTTCGGCACCATTACCCGTCGCGACCACCAGCAGGTGCAGGAGCACGTCGACGTGCTGCTGGCCGACGGCGAAACCCGTTTGAAAGTGGCGATCACTTCGCAAAGCGGCGAACGTCTTGGCCTGGAAGAAGGCAAAGAAGTGCTGGTGCTGTTGAAAGCGCCGTGGGTGGGCATTACGCGTGACACAACGATTGCGCAAGCCGCCGACAACCAGCTCGCCGGTGTTATCAGCCATATTGAGCGCGCTAGCGAGCAATGTGAGGTGCTGATGACTCTGCCCGACGGACAGGTGCTTTGCTCAACGATGACAATGGAAGAAGCACAGGATTTGCACGAAGGTGAATCGGCTCTCGCGTGGTTTAACGCCGACCGGGTTATCCTCGCCACCCTCTGCTGATGGCTTGACTTTAGCTTCCAGAAGACGTATCCCTGATAAAAATCGCTGCAATAAACGGGATACACAATGTCATCATTGCAAATTTCGCAAGGCACGTTTCGTCTTAGCGATACTAAAACGCTCTCCATTGAGAATTTAACGCTGCGCTCGGGCGAGTCCTGGGCGTTTGTCGGCAGCAACGGCAGCGGAAAATCTGCGCTGGCGCGGGCGCTGTCGGGCGAACTGACGCTGCTGTCCGGTGGGCGTGAAAGCGAATTCACCCGAACCACTCGCCTCTCATTCGAACAGCTGCAAAAACTGGTCAGTGACGAATGGCAACGCAACAATACCGATTTGCTCAGCCCTGGCGAAGATGATACTGGCCGCACTGCCGCAGAAATCATTCAGGAAGACGTGAAAGACGCAGCGCGCTGCCAGACGCTCGCCAGTCGTTTTGGCATTAGCGGCTTACTGGAATGCCGCTTTAAATACCTTTCCACCGGTGAAACCCGCAAAACGCTGCTGTGCCAGGCGCTGATGAGCAACCCCGATTTGCTGATCCTCGACGAACCGTTTGATGGGCTGGACGTGGCTTCGCGTCAGGCGCTGGCGGAATTGCTGGCGACGCTGCATCACGACGGCATCACCCTGGTGCTGGTGCTGAACCGCTTCGATGAGATCCCTGATTTCGTGCAGTTTGCGGGCGTTCTCGCTGACTGTACGCTGCTGGAAACCGGCACCAAAAAGGCGCTGCTAGAGCAGGCGCTGATCGCCCAACTGGCGCACAGCGAAAAGCTGACCGGCATTGCGCTGCCAGAACCCGATGCACCGTCTGCACGCCTTTCGCTTCCGGAAGATGAGCCGCGAATTGTGCTCAATCACGGCAGTGTGTCGTATAACGACAAACCCATCATCGACGACCTGAGCTGGACGGTAAATGCCGGTGAGCACTGGCAAATTGTCGGCCCGAACGGCGCCGGGAAATCGACTCTTTTAAGTCTGGTCACCGGCGATCACCCGCAGGGCTACAGCAATGATTTAACGCTGTTTGGCCGTCGGCGCGGCAGTGGGGAAACCATTTGGGACATCAAAAAACATATCGGTTATGTCAGCAGCAGCCTGCATCTTGATTACCGCGTCAGCACTAACGTGCGTAACGTGATTCTCTCTGGTTTTTTTGATTCCATTGGGATTTATCAGGCGGTATCTGACAAGCAGCACAAGCTGGCTCAGGGCTGGCTGGACATTCTGGGTATCGACAACCGCACCGCTGATGCACCCTTCCACAGTCTGTCGTGGGGACAACAACGGCTGGCTCTGATCGTTCGCGCACTGGTGAAGCACCCCACCCTGCTAATCCTGGATGAACCGCTTCAGGGACTGGACCCGCTCAATCGCCAGTTAGTACGGCGCTTTATCGACGTATTAATTGGTGAAGGCAAAACCCAGCTGCTGTTCGTGTCACACCACGCTGAAGACGCGCCGGACTGCATTACGCATCGTCTGGAATTTGTGTCACAGGCGGAAGGCTACGGCTACGCCGTCGGTCCTTTGTAACCCTTACGCCCACATCGGGAGCCTCGCGCTCCCGTTTTTCGGATAAAGAGTATCCCTCCTTCGTACCTGCCTTGATTTATAATGCAAAACGTTCGGCATTCAGGATGGAAACTGGCAGTGTAAACGATTCCACTAATCTATTCCATGTCACACTTTTCGCATCTCTGTTATGCTAGTCTTATTACATACCATAAGCCTGATGGAGCGAAAAATGAGAGTACTGGTTACGGGTGGTAGCGGTTACATAGGCAGCCATACTTGCGTGCAATTACTGAAACAAGGCCACGACGTCATCATTCTGGATAACCTCTGTAACAGTAAGCGCAGCGTGTTACCGGTGATTGAACGCCTGGCAGGCAAACAGGCCGTTTTCATAGAAGGCGATATTCGCAACGAAGCGCTGATGACCGAAGTATTGCATGACCACGCGATTGACACCGTTATCCATTTCGCCGGGCTGAAAGCCGTGGGCGAGTCCGTCGAGAAGCCGCTGGAATACTACGATAATAACGTTAACGGAACCCTGCGTTTAATCGCCGCCATGCGCGCCGCAAACGTTAAAAATTTCATTTTCAGCTCTTCTGCCACCGTCTACGGCGACCAGCCAAAAATCCCATACGTTGAAAGTTTCCCGACCGGCACCCCACAAAGTCCTTACGGCAAAAGCAAACTGATGGTTGAACAAATCCTGACCGACCTGCAAAAAGCGCAGCCGGAATGGAGCATTGCGCTGCTTCGCTACTTCAACCCGGTTGGTGCGCACCCGTCAGGTGACATGGGTGAAGACCCTCAGGGCATCCCGAATAACCTGATGCCGTATATCGCGCAGGTCGCCGTGGGTCGTCGCGAATCGCTGGCTATTTTCGGTAACGACTACCCGACCGAAGACGGTACCGGCGTGCGTGACTATATCCACGTGATGGACCTGGCCGATGGCCACGTTGCCGCAATGGAAAAACTGGCTGAAAAACCGGGCGTACACATTTACAACCTCGGTGCTGGCGTCGGCAGCAGCGTGCTGGACGTGGTTAACGCCTTCAGCAAAGCCTGCGGTAAACCGGTTAATCATCACTTCGCCCCGCGTCGCGATGGCGATCTCCCGGCCTATTGGGCCGATGCGAGCAAAGCTGACCGCGAACTCGGCTGGCATGTTACCCGTACTCTCGACGAAATGGCGCAGGATACCTGGCACTGGCAATCGCGTCATCCGCAGGGTTACACCGACTAAGGACCTGTCATGACGCAATTTAACCCCGTCGATCATCCGCACCGCCGTTTTAACCCGTTAACCGGGCAGTGGATCCTCGTCTCTCCGCACCGCGCAAAGCGTCCCTGGCAGGGGGCGCAAGAAACGCCTGCCAAACAAACACTGCCGAAACACGATCCTGACTGTTTCCTGTGTCCAGGCAATACCCGCGTCACTGGCGATACCAACCCGCAGTACACTGGTACTTACGTGTTTACCAACGACTTTGCCGCGCTGATGACCAATACGCCAGACGCGCCGCAAAACGTCGACCCGCTGATGCGCAGTGAAAGCGCTCGCGGCACCAGTCGCGTGATTTGCTTCTCACCCGATCACAGCAAAACGCTGCCTGAACTGAGCGTCAGCGCGCTGGAAGAAGTGGTACAAACCTGGCAACAGCAGACAGCGGAGTTGGGTCAGCAGTATCCGTGGGTGCAGGTTTTTGAGAATAAAGGCGCGGCGATGGGCTGCTCCAACCCGCATCCGCACGGTCAGGTTTGGGCTAACAGTTTCTTACCGAACGAAGCCGAGCGAGAAGACCGACTGCAAAAGGCCTATCTCGACGAGCAGGGTTCGCCGATGCTGGTCGACTATGCGCAGCGTGAACTGGCCGATGGTAGCCGCACCGTGGTGGAAACGGAACACTGGCTGGCGGTCGTTCCCTACTGGGCAGCCTGGCCGTTTGAAACGTTGCTGCTGCCAAAAGCGCGCGTGCTGCGTATTACCGATTTAACCGATGCTCAACGCAGTGATTTGGCGTTAGCGTTGAAAAAACTGACCAGCCGTTACGACAACCTGTTTCAGTGTTCCTTCCCTTACTCGATGGGCTGGCACGGCGCGCCGTTCAATGGCGAAGATAATTCTCATTGGCAGCTCCACGCCCATTTCTATCCGCCGCTCCTGCGCTCGGCCACCGTGCGCAAATTCATGGTCGGCTATGAAATGCTGGCAGAAACCCAGCGCGACCTGACGGCAGAACAAGCCGCCGAACGTCTGCGCGCCGTCAGTGACGTCCACTATCGCGAATCAGGAGTATAAAAATAATGAGTCTGAAAGAGAAAACCCTGTCCCTGTTTGCTGAGAAATTTGGCTACCCTGCCAACCATACGATTCAGGCGCCTGGCCGCGTGAACCTGATCGGCGAACACACCGACTACAACGATGGTTTCGTGCTGCCCTGCGCCATTGATTACCAGACGGTGATCAGCTGCTCGCCGCGTGAAGACAGAACCGTGCGTGTCATCGCAGCCGATTACGAAAACCAGACCGACGAATTCTCGCTTGATGCGCCAATCATCAGCCACGATACCCAGCAGTGGTCCAACTACGTGCGCGGCGTGGTGAAACATCTGCAAAAGCGTAACCGCAATTTCGGCGGCGTCGATATGGTCATCAGCGGCGACGTGCCACAGGGCGCGGGCTTGAGCTCTTCTGCCTCGCTTGAAGTGGCGGTCGGTACTGTTTTCCAGCAGTTGTATCATCTGCCGCTCGACGGCGCGCAAATTGCGCTGAACGGCCAGGAAGCGGAGAACCAGTTTGTTGGCTGTAACTGCGGCATTATGGATCAGCTGATTTCTGCGCTGGGCAAGAAAGACCACGCGCTGCTGCTGGACTGCCGTTCGCTCGGTACCAAAGCCGTGTCGATGCCGAAAGGCGCGGCGGTTATCATCATTAACAGTAACTTCAAGCGCACCCTGGTCGGCAGCGAGTACAACACCCGCCGCGAACAGTGTGAAACCGGCGCCCGCTTCTTCCAGCAGCCCGCTTTACGCGATGTGTCGCTGGAAAAATTCAACGCCGTGGCGCATGAGCTGGACCCTATCGTTGCCAAACGCGTGCGTCACGTATTGACCGAAAACGCCCGTACGGTTGAAGCCGCGTCAGCGCTGGAGAAAGGCGACCTGAAACGCATGGGCGAACTGATGGCAGAATCACACGCGTCAATGCGCGATGATTTTGAAATCACCGTTCCACAGATTGATACGCTGGTCGAGATTGTGAAAGCCACCATCGGCGATCAGGGCGGCGTGCGAATGACCGGCGGCGGTTTTGGCGGCTGCATCGTGGCGCTGGTACCAGAAGCGCTGGTGCCGACAGTGAAAGAGGCTGTCGCTAAGCAATATGAAGCGAAAACCGGCATCAAAGAAACCTTCTACGTCTGCAAAGCATCACAAGGAGCGGGCCAGTGCTAAAAGAAATTCCCACTCTGGCGCCAGATGGCCTGCCCTTCCGCCTGCTGACCCTGCGCAATAGCGCGGGGATGGTCGTGACATTAATGGACTGGGGCGCAACGCTGCTGTCCGCGCGCATTCCGATGCAGGACAGTTCGGTACGCGAAGCTCTTCTCGGCTGCGCCAGCCCGGAACAGTATCCGCAGCAGGCGGCGTTTTTGGGTGCGTCGATTGGTCGTTACGCCAACCGCATCGCCGACAGCCGTTTTACCCTCACCGGCACGACCTATGAACTGGCCCCAAGCCAGGGCCCGAACCAGCTGCACGGTGGCCCGGAAGGGTTTGATAAGCGTCGCTGGCAGGTTGTGAATCAGAATGATGAATCAGTGTTGTTTGCGCTGGAATCTGCCGATGGTGACCAGGGTTTCCCAGGAAATCTTAGCGCCACAGCGCATTACCGTCTGACCGAAGACAACCGTATTGCCATTGAATACCGTGCCACGGTGGATAAAGCCTGCCCGGTAAACCTGACCAACCACGTCTATTTCAACCTTGATGGCGGTCAGAGCGACGTGCGCAAACATAAGCTGCACATTGCGGCTGAGGCGTATCTGCCGGTAGATAACATGGGTATTCCGCGCACTGGCCTGAAAGACGTGGCGCAAACCAGCTTCGATTTCCGCCAGCCCAAAATCATTGCCAGCGAGTTCCTGAGCGATGACGATCAGCGTCAGATGAAAGGCTACGACCATGCCTTTTTACTCTCGACCCAGGGCGAACTGTCGCAGGCCGCCGCGACCGTCTGGTCTGCGGATGAAAAGCTGCAGCTGAAAGTCTACACCACCGCGCCGGCGCTACAGTTCTACACCGGTAATTATCTCGGCGGCACACTGTCGCGCGAAACCGAGCCGTATGCCGACTGGCAAGGGCTGGCGCTCGAAAGCGAATGTCTGCCTGACAGCCCAAATCACCCGGAATTCCCACAGCCGGACTGCGTGCTGCTGCCGGGGGAAGAATACGTCAGCATCACCGAATACCAGTTTACCTCGTTGTAATCTCTGCCCTCCGTCAGGAGGGCTTTTTTTTCGCCAGATTGCTGAAAGTAGCGCCAGTCAACGACAAAAAGACAACGTCCAATTCACAAGCCGCTTACACTACGTCGCTATTTTCGCTATGGTTAAGGATAAGCGTTGCCGTCCGTCGCGAGGCGGCAATATAATGAGAATTGTTATCATTCAATCTAGTTCAGGAGTATCGGTATGGCTGTAACTAAGCTTGTGCTTGTTCGCCACGGCGAAAGCCAGTGGAATAATGAAAACCGCTTCACCGGTTGGTATGACGTTGATCTGTCTGAGAAAGGCGTTGGCGAAGCGAAAGCAGCAGGGAAACTGTTGAAGGACGAAGGCTTCAGCTTTGATTTTGCTTACACCTCTGTGCTGAAACGTGCCATCCACACCCTGTGGAACGTACTGGACGAACTGGATCAGGCCTGGCTGCCGGTTGAGAAATCCTGGAAACTGAACGAGCGTCACTACGGCGCGTTGCAGGGTCTGAACAAAGCAGAAACCGCTGAAAAATACGGTGATGAGCAGGTTAAGCAGTGGCGTCGTGGTTTTGCCATTACCCCGCCAGAACTGACCAAAGATGACGAGCGCTACCCGGGCCACGATCCGCGCTACGCGCAGCTGACCGACAAAGAGCTGCCGGTAACAGAAAGCCTGGCGCTGACTATCGACAGGGTTGTGCCTTACTGGAACGAAACCATTCTGCCACGCCTGAAAAGCGGCGAGCGCGTGATCATCGCCGCTCACGGTAACTCCCTGCGTGCGCTGGTGAAATACCTGGACCACATGGGTGAAGACGAAATTCTCGAACTGAACATCCCAACTGGCGTACCGCTGGTGTATGAGTTCGACGAAAACTTCAAGCCTATCAAACACTACTATCTGGGTAACGCTGACGAAATCGCAGCTAAAGCAGCTGCCGTTGCCAACCAGGGTAAAGCGAAGTAAGTTTTCGCCAGACATAAAAAAAGCGTGGAGCATTCCACGCTTTTTTATTGCCCGCTATTCAGCAAATCCGCCCGTTTTACCGGGCGTTGAGCTTAACCGCGACGCGCTTTAACGGCGTTAGCCAGCTGGCGCAGAACCGCGTCGGTGTCGTCCCAGCCAATGCAGGCATCAGTGATGCTTTTGCCGTAGGTCAGCGGCTCACCGCCTTCCAGATTCTGATTACCTTCCACCAGATGGCTTTCAATCATCACGCCGACAATCGCTTTCTCGCCGGAAGCAATCTGACCCGAAACGTCGGTCGCTACGTCCATCTGCTTTTTGAATTGCTTGCTGGAGTTGGCGTGACTGAAATCGATCATCACCTGAGATGGCAGGCCTGCTTTCTGCAGCCCTTCTTTGACCATTGCCACGTGATGCGCGCTGTAGTTTGGTTCTTTACCACCGCGCAGGATGATGTGGCAGTCGCCATTCCCACTGGTGTTCACAATCGCCGAATGGCCCCATTTAGTGACCGACAGGAAACAGTGCGGCGCACCGGCAGCGTTGATCGCGTCAATCGCCACTTTGATGGTGCCATCAGTACCATTCTTGAAGCCAACCGGGCAAGAAAGACCGGAAGCCAGCTCACGGTGAACCTGAGATTCCGTTGTGCGCGCGCCGATTGCGCCCCAGCTCATCAGGTCAGCCATGTACTGCGGGGTAATCATGTCGAGGAACTCGCCCGCCGCTGGCAAACCGCTGTCGTTGATTTCCAGCAGCAGCTTACGCGCAATACGCAGGCCGTCATTGATCTGGAAGCTGTTGTCCATGTGCGGATCGTTAATCAGCCCTTTCCAGCCCACGGTGGTACGCGGCTTCTCGAAATAGACGCGCATGACGATTTCCAGCTCGCCTTTCAGCTCATCGCGCAGCGTGAGCAGACGGTTCGCGTATTCCTTCGCTGCCACAGGATCGTGAATCGAGCACGGACCAATCACCACCAACAGGCGATCGTCGTTACCTTTGAGGATCTTGTGGATCGCTTTACGCGCGTGAGAAACCGTGTTGGCCGCATTTTCAGTGGCAGGGAATTTCTCAAGGAGCGCTACAGGAGGTAATAACTCATTGATCTCTTTAATGCGTAAGTCGTCGTTCTGATAATTCATGATCTTTCCAGCGTTGCCATACTTATATAATTGAGTGCAATGCCTTCAATCTAACTTGTCGGCCTGAAAGTGTAAACGGGCTTTTACACTCGAGCAGGATAATTCCTGGAATTCCCCTAAAAAACACCAGAAAGTAGCGATAAGTGAGATCTCCGCTACACTTTTTAAGTGTAAATGCTGAGATTTAAATCTTTAACGGGATTCCAGACTGACATAAATCAGTATTGCGGAATCTTTAGCCATGTCGCGACGCGCACAGGCAGTTATGCACTGTTGGAAGAAGTTATCCGACCTAACGACCATAACAGGAGCATCCCCATGAAAAACAATACACTGGCAACGATTTTCCTGACAGCAACCCTTTCGATGATAAGCGGGGCGGCTTTCGCTGCCGACAGCGCTTCCGATAACAACGGCCAGGCGAATTCTGCGGCCGATGCGGGTCAGATGGCACCCGATGCCCATCAGAATATTGCGCCAAATGGTGTCGATAACAGCAATGTGAACACGCAGTCCAGCGGCACGATGTTGCACCCGAACGGATCCAGCAGTGATGCGCAGCACATGAGCAAAGATGAGATCCACAAAAACTCGATGTGTAAAGACGGTAAATGCCCGGATATCAACAAGAAAGTTGAAACCGGTGACGGCATGAACAACGATGTGAATACCAAAACCGATGGTACTACGCAGTAATCCCCGTTCCGCCCTTCCCCAAAAGGAGAGCCTTGCTCTCCTTTTTTATTTGTATGCGAAATGGCTAAATATCTGTAATCATGTCATGCACTAACACTTAAATTTGGCAGGATTTGTGTATGGCGCATTCACATTCCCACACCCCATCACCGCAGGCCGATAACGGGAACGCTCGCCGTTTGCTGCTGGCGTTCCTCATTACCGCAGGCTTTATGGTAGTCGAAGTGATCGGCGGGCTTATCTCCGGTTCACTGGCGCTGCTGGCCGATGCCGGGCACATGCTGACCGACGCCGCCGCATTGCTCTTCGCGCTGATGGCGGTGCATTTCGCTCGCCGTCCACCGAATTCACGCCACACTTTTGGCTGGCTGCGACTGACGACCCTTGCTGCGTTCGTGAATGCGATCGCTTTGGTATTGATAACGGTCCTGATTGTCTGGGAAGCGATCGTGCGTTTCCGCCATCCGCAGCCTGTCGCTGGCGCAACCATGATGATCATCGCCATAGCAGGTCTGTTAGCCAATATTCTGTCATTCTGGATTTTGCATCGCGGGAGCGAGGAGAAAAACCTGAACGTGCGCGCCGCAGCCCTGCATGTTCTCGGTGATTTGCTCGGTTCTGTGGGAGCGATTGTCGCGGCCATCGTCATCCTGACCACCAGCTGGACGCCCATTGACCCGATTTTGTCCATTCTGGTGTCATGCCTGGTGCTGCGCAGCGCCTGGCAACTGCTGAAAGAGAGCGTGAATGAACTGCTGGAAGGTGCGCCCGGCTCGCTGGATATCGGCGCGCTCAAGCGCGGGCTGCGCCGTGAAATCCCGGAAGTGCGCGATGTGCATCATGTTCACATCTGGCTGGTCGGTGAAAAACCGGTGATGACCTTACACGTGCACGTGATTCCGCCGCACGATCACGACGGGCTGCTGGATAAAATCCAGCACTATCTGGAACATAATTATCAGATAGCGCATGCCACTATCCAGATGGAATACCAGCCCTGTAACGGCCCAGAATGCCATCTTAACGAAACACAGGCCGAACACCCGCACCATCACCACCATTAATTGGAAAGCGCGCGAGAGCCTCGTTCACGCGCGCTATTAATCCACATCCGGCTCCCATTCAGCGCGATAAACGTCAACAGCAGATATTCGAGCGACATCGCATACACGCCCTGTCGCGCAAAAATTACCACGCTGATAACGTTGATAATCACCCACAGCAGCCAGTTTTCGACGTATTTGCGGGTCATCAGGATCATCGCCACAATCGATAACACCATCATGCAGGAATCCCAGAACGGGAAGGCATCCGGCTGCAGTTCGGGCATCGCGACGTTTAGCCCCACGCTTTGCATGACTGAGACCGCCACGCGGGTCAGGAAGGCAAAAACAGGATTGATAAACACGGTCATCAGCCCGATGGCCACCACGCACACCGCCAGCCAGGCAAGCGCTTTGCGTAATGGCAACCAACGGATTTGCAGTTCAGCCTGATTCTGGCTGGTTTGCCGCGACCAGGCATACCAGCCGTAAATATTCGCAGCGAAGAAAAACAGCTGCAGCAACAAGCTGGCATAGAGTTGAATCTGGAAAAAGATTATCGCGAATAGCGTGACGTTAAGCAGGCCAAAAGCGTAGTTGCTGATTTTCTCAAGGCTGGCAAGCCAGATACAGAGCAGGCCGGCCACGGTTCCCACCGCCTCAATCCACGACAGGTCGTAACCGCCTGCACCAATCGGGATGTGTACCAGAATGTTTTGTGTACTGAAGAAATCCATTTTGTCTCCGTCCTGTCAGCCAAAAGTGTTTATACGGGCGTATTTATGAGCGTACTTATGAACGTAGTGTAGCTGCAAAATCCAGCATCCGATTAAGCGGCAGCAAAGCACGCTCTCGCAGCGCGGCATCAACATGTATCTCATGTTCAGCGCCACCGTGTTCCAGGCCGTCTGCGATGGCTTTCAGGCCGTTCATAGCCATCCACGGGCAATGTGCGCAGCTACGACAGGTCGCGCCCTCTCCCGCGGTTGGCGCTTCCAGCAATTCCTTATCGGGTACCGCCTGCTGCATCTTATAGAAAATCCCACGGTCGGTGGCGACGATCAGCTGCGGATTAGGCAACGTTTTCGCAGCCGTAATCAGCTGGCTGGTTGAACCTACCGCGTCGGCCATATCGACAATCGACTGTGGTGACTCCGGATGTACCAGAATCGCCGCCTCGGGATACAGCGCCTTCATGCGGGCCAGCGCCTGCGTTTTAAACTCGTCATGCACGATACATGCGCCCTGCCAGCAAAGCACATCTGCGCCAGTCTGCTTTTGGACGTAACGACCCAGATGACGATCCGGGGCCCAGATAATTTTCTCTCCGAGGCTGTCCAGATGCTCAATCAGTTCAACAGCAATGCTCGACGTGACCACCCAGTCAGCGCGTGCTTTGACCGCGGCTGAAGTATTGGCGTACACCACTACCGTGCGATCCGGGTGGGCATCACAGAATTTATTGAATTCATCAATCGGACAGCCCAGATCGAGGGAGCATTCTGCATTCAGCGTTGGCATCAGAATGGTTTTTTCCGGGCTGAGGATTTTTGCCGTTTCGCCCATGAAGCGCACGCCTGCGACCAGCAGCGTGGAGGCCGAGTGTCGAGCGCCGAAACGCGCCATTTCGAGGGAGTCTGAAATACAGCCGCCCGTTTCCTCTGCCAGCTGCTGGATTTCCGGGTCGGTATAGTAGTGCGCGACCATGACCGCATCTTTCTCTTTAAGAAGACGCTTTATCTTTTCGCGATAAAAATGCTTTTCATCCGCGCTGAGTGGCACGGGCTTCGGCGGGAAGGGATAAATTGCGGCTTCCGGATCAAACATTACGCTCATCTTGGGCTTCTCGTTTTACTGGCTTAACCAAACCATCGCCAATCGGCAGTGTTTTGCGAGTACTTAGGTGATGGTGTTTTATATACTAAACAAGATAGCGAAAATCTGGGGAATTGTCGTGGGGAATTTGTTGAACCGTAGAAAAGCAAAAGGCGCCTTTAGGGCGCCTTTCTACATTGGTGGGTCGTGCAGGATGATTCGCTTCGCTCACCCTTCGGGCCGTCGCCGCAAACGGCTCCGTTGTCTCACTGCGTTCGACTCGAACCTGATGCAGGTTCTCATCCTGCCCGAATCGTATATAGCAAAAAGGCGCCTTTAGGGCGCCTTTCTACATTGGTGGGTCGTGCAGGATGATTCGCTTCGCTCGCCCTTCGGGCCGTCGCCGCAAACAGCTCCGTTGTCTCACTGCGTTCGACTCGAACCTGCAGCAGGTTCTCATCCTGCCCGAATCGTATATAGCAAAAAGGCGCCTTTAGGGCGCCTTTCTACATTGGTGGGTCGTGCAGGATTCGAACCTGCGACCAATTGATTAAAAGTCAACTGCTCTACCAACTGAGCTAACGACCCCTTTCGGGATTTTCTTCGAAGACGCCACCGAGAAGATGGTGGGTCGTGCAGGATTCGAACCTGCGACCAATTGATTAAAAGTCAACTGCTCTACCAACTGAGCTAACGACCCATAAGGTCTTGCTTCGAAGAGGTACTACTTCACACTCGTCACCATCTCAAAGATGGTGGGGCGTGCAGGATGACTCGACTTCGTCTCGCCCTTCGGGCCGTTGCTTGCGCAACGTTATCCTTCACGCTTAACATCTGCGTAAGATGTTAAATTGGTGGGTCGTGCAGGATTCGAACCTGCGACCAATTGATTAAAAGTCAACTGCTCTACCAACTGAGCTAACGACCCGAGTGGTGGGTGATGACGGGATCGAACCGCCGACCCCCTCCTTGTAAGGGAGGTGCTCTCCCAGCTGAGCTAATCACCCGATACTGCGCTGGATACTTCTTTTAGTGGTGGGTCGTGCAGGATGACTCGACTTCGTCTCGCCCTTCGGGCCGTTGCTTGCGCAACGTTATCCTTCACGTTTTACAATCGCATCCACTAAGCGATTGGTGGGTCGTGCAGGATTCGAACCTGCGACCAATTGATTAAAAGTCAACTGCTCTACCAACTGAGCTAACGACCCACTATTTCCGCGGCTTTCAGGATGTTTGATATCCCTTGGCAACGGCGGCATATATTACTGGTTTCAGATTTGAGCGCAACTAAAATTTCGAACAACTGCGCTTAACTGCTTATGATTCAGGCGGCATGACCAGAAATACTTCAATTTCAGGTCATGCCGTAAGCATCAGAGTCCACTCAGGCGTTTTTGCGCTTGTTTAGCGCCTTCAGTGCCTGGGTATTTGGTGACCACCTGCTGATAAACCGCTTTGGCTTTCGCAGTGTCGCCTTTGTCCTGCATGATGACGCCAACTTTAAACATCGCGTCTGCAGCTTTTGGGGATTTCGGGTAATTTTTCACCACTGAGGCAAAATAATACGCCGCATCATCTTTTTTACCCTTGTTGTAATTCAACTGTCCGAGCCAGTAATTGGCATTCGGTTGATAAGTTGAGTCAGGGTATTTTTTGATGAAGTTCTGAAATGCCGCAATCGCGTCATCCTGGCGAGAGCTGTCTTTCACCAGCGCGATCGCCGCGTTGTAATCCGTATTGGCATCACCGCTTTGCACCGGCACACCGGACGCTCCAGCGCCTGCTGCTGGCGCTGGAGTAGTCGCTGTCGCAGTCCCACTCTGATCGCTCGCTGCTGGCTGTGCTGGCGTCGCAGTAGCGCCGCTGCTCATCCCATCAAGCTGGGTCTGGATCTGCTTTTGGCGATCGACGGCCTGATTGAGCTGATATTGGCTTTCCTGGATTTGACCACGCAGAGAATCAATATCGGCCTGGTTGTCCTGGAGCTGCTGCTGGAGTTGAGTCAAAAGTTGACTATGAGCGTTAGAAATACGCTCGAGTTGAGTGACACGGTCTTCGACCGAGCCTGAGCCGACACTACTGATTGGCGCCTGAGCATTAGCGGCCCAAGGGGCCGCTATGCCAACCAGTAACGACAGACTCAACAAATGATGTCTGAAGTTACTGCTCATGCAATTCTCTTAGTAAACCAGTACGGCACGACGGTTTTTGGAGTAAGCCGCTTCGTCGTGACCCAGTACTGCAGGTTTTTCTTTACCGTAAGAAACGATGGAGATCTGATCCGCTGAAACGCCTTTACCCTGCAGGTACATTTTAACAGCGTTTGCACGACGTTCGCCCAGGGCGATGTTGTACTCAGGAGTACCACGTTCGTCAGCATGACCTTCTACGGTGACTTTGTAAGATGGGTTGCTACGCAGGAAGTTAGCGTGCGCATCCAGCATCGCAGCGAAGTCAGAACGGATATCGTACTTGTCGAGATCGAAGTAAACGATGTTGTTCTGCTGCAGCTGCTGCATCTGCAGACGAGCCTGCTCTTCGGAAGACATATTGCCTTGACCGTTAGCGTCCATACCAGTGCCGGCACCAGTCAAGCCTTCGCCGCTCTGATCGTTGCTTGCATTCTTATTGGAAGAACACGCTGCGATAGCCATAACTGGCAGAGCGATCAACAGTCCTTTCAGCACTTTGTTCAGTTGCATTTCTTTGATTCCTATAATATTCAATTAATTATTATTACAGATACGGCGACCAGGCAGGGAATTTAACCTGTCCATCAGTAGCCGGAAGACGCGCCTTGAAACGCCCATCTGTAGAAACCAGATTCAGCACAGATCCCATCCCCTGAGAAGAGCTGTAGATAACCATTGTGCCGTTCGGTGCCAGACTTGGCGTTTCATCCAGGAACGTTGACGACAGAACCTGTACGCCACCCGCTGCCAGATCTTGTTTGGCAATGTGCTGCTGGCCATTAGCCGAGCTCACCATCACCATGAATTTACCGTCAGTGCTCACGTCAGCATCCTGGTTCTGAGAACCTTCCCAGGAAATACGCTGCGGAGTACCGCCATTAACATTAACTTTATACACCTGCGGACGACCGGCCTGGTCAGAGGTAAAGGCCAGGTTCTGACTGTCCGGGAACCAGGTTGGTTCGGTATTGTTGCTGCGACCGTTCGTAATCTGGCTGATTTGACCCGAGCCCAGATCCATCACATACAGGTTCAGGCTACCGGTTTTCGACAATGCGAAGGCCAGTTTAGAACCATCAGGTGAGAACGTTGGCGCACCGTTGTGCTGCGGGAACGAAGCAACCTGACGAATAGCGCCGTTTGCCAGCGTCTGAATAACCAGTGCTGAACGACCGCTTTCGAAGGTGACATACGCAAGCTTAGAGCCATCCGGAGACCACGCCGGAGACATCAGCGGCTGCGGAGAACGGTGAACCACAAATTGGTTGTAACCATCGTAGTCAGACACGCGCAGTTCATACGGGAACTGGCCGCCGTTGGTTTGCACCACGTAAGCGATACGGGTACGGAACGCCCCTTTAATACCAGTCAGCTTCTCGAACACTTCGTCACTGGCAGTATGGCCCGCATAACGCAGCCATTGCTTGTTCACTTTGTACGAGTTCTGAGCCAGAACGGTACCCGGTGCACCGCCGGTATCCACCAGCTGGTAAGCAACAGTATAAGAGCCGTCCGGGTTAGGCGTAACCTGACCTACCACAACGGCGTCAATGCCGAGTGCAGACCATGCCGCCGGTTGAACTTCCTGTGCACTACCCGGCTGCTGTGGCAGACGAGAGCGATCCAGCGGGTTGAATTTACCGCTATTGCGCAAGTCAGCAGCCACAATGCCGCCGATATCTTCAGGGGCGGCACCAGGACCTGCCCATTTAAATGGCGCAACGCCGATTGGGCGTGCCGAATCCACCCCTTGAGTGATTTCGATACGTACTTCTGCGTGCAGCACAGCTGCCCACAGCATCAGAAAACCAAATGCTACTCGTAATGCCTGCTTCATCATATCTCCCTTATCCAGGCGGAAAGCCCACGATAATTTAGCAGAATGTTAACAAACTCAAATACACAAAACTACCAAAACCCTGTGACTTGCCTGGTTCATTTTTCCCCGCGCAAACGGGGAAATCTGAATTACGGTTTGAAGTCCAGCGGCGCATTTTTGAATACTTCATATACGGCTTCTGACGGCGGTTTCGGGAACTTCGCTTGCCTTGCTGCTGCCAGTGCGGCAGTACAAAGCGCCGGATCCCCCCCCTCAGACGTGATATTCGCTAACGTACCGTCCGTATTCAGCTTGATACGTAATGTACATACCTTACCGGTATACGAAGAAGCATCATAAAAACGGCTTTCGATGGCTGATTTTATCTGCCCGGCATAGTTACTGATATCAGCGCCTGATGCGCCATTGTTCTTAGTGTTACCGCTTCCGGCCGCGGCGGCATTACTTCCTTTCGCCCCACCACCGGTTTTCGGTGCATTCTTACCTGAACTGAGATCACCCAGCAGGTCGTCGACACCAGAAGCATCTTTTGATTCAGCTGCTTTCTTGGCTGCGGCAGCTTTAGCCGCAGCGGCTTTGGCGGCAGCCTTTTCTGCTGCTTTCTCGGCAGCGGCAGCTTTGTCTGCGGCCGCTTTATCGGCGGCGGCTTTCTCTGCAGCGGCTGCTTTCGCCGCAGCAGCTTTTTCAGCGGCGGCGGCTTTCTTCGCGGCATCCGCGGTGGCTTTCTTCTCAGCGTCTTGCTGAGCTTTCTTCGCCGCCTCGGCTTCTGCTTTTTTCTGTGCATCAGCAGCGGCTTTAGTCGCTTCTGCTTCGGCTTTTTTCTGAGCATCAGCGGCGGCTTTCTTCGCGGCTTCTGCTGCAACTTTTGCCTGTGAATCCGCTTTGGCTTTCGCCAATGCAGCGGCTTTCACTGCGGCTTCTTCCGCCTGTTTCTGCTGCTCTTGCGCTTTCTTCGTAGACTCTTCAGCCTGCTTCTGCGCATCAGCCTGCTTACTGGCTTCTTCCTGTGCCTTCAGACGGTCTTGTTCGAGCTGTTTCAGGCGTTCCTGTTCCGCAGCCTGCTTTTCACGCATCTCTTCCGCTTGCTGCTGCGCCTGTTTTTCACGCTGTTCTTCGGCACGACGCGCGCTGGCCTGCTGATTCTGTTGACGATTATAGTTCTGAACGACCGCACCTGGATCGACCATTACCGCGTCAATAGACGAGCCACCGCCTCCGCCTGCCGAAGCATCTATGTGCTCATCGAACGAACTCCAAATCAGCAGTGCAATCAAAATGATATGCAGAATGACTGAGACGATGATCGCGCGTTTAAGCTTTTCGTTTTGTTGCTCGGTTGCCTTTGACACTCTCGGTTCCCAAAAACTGTTAGCCTGTCAGGCGGGTCAGATTGGCTGGGTCATTAAACCCACTGATTTCACACCCGCGCTGTGCAACAGGTTCAGCGCTTTAATGATTTCATCGTAAGGCACATCTTTCGCGCCACCGATCAGGAAGACGGTTTTCGGATTTTCTTGCAGATGACGCTGAGCTTCAGCAACCACCTGCTCTGGCGGCAATTGTGGCATCTTATCCTGACCCACATTGACGCTATACTGTCCGATTCCGGAGACTTCCACAATCACCGGCGGATCGTCATTGGTGCTGACGGCCTGAGACTCTGTTGCATCTGGAAGATCGACTTCCACGCTCTGCGTAATGATCGGCGCTGTCGCCATGAAGATCAGCAACAGCACCAGCAACACATCAAGCAGCGGAACGATGTTAATTTCGGACTTCAGCTCGCGACGTCCGCGTCCACGACGTGCTCTGGCCATGGCTTACCCCTTGTTGCTTTCGCTGCTGGTAAACGCCTGACGGTGCAGAATCGCGGTGAACTCTTCCATAAAGTTGTCGTAGTTCAGCTCCAGTTTATTCACGCGCTGGTTCAGGCGGTTGTACGCCATTACCGCCGGGATTGCCGCGAACAGACCAATCGCCGTAGCGATCAGAGCTTCTGCGATACCCGGTGCGACCATCTGCAGCGTCGCCTGTTTTACCGCGCCGAGTGCGATGAAGGCGTGCATGATCCCCCACACCGTACCAAACAGGCCGATATACGGGCTGATGGAACCCACGGTGCCAAGGAATGGAATGTGGTTTTCAAGGTTTTCCAGTTCACGATTCATGGAGATACGCATCGCACGCGAGGCCCCTTCCACGACAGCTTCCGGTGCATGGCTGTTCGCCCGATGCAAACGCGCAAACTCTTTGAAACCGCTGTAGAAGATTTGCTCTGAGCCGGTCAAATTATCGCGACGGCCCTGGCTCTCCTGATACAGACGAGAGAGTTCAATCCCAGACCAGAACTTGTCTTCGAACGCTTCAGCTTCGCGGCTGGCGGTGTTAAGGATGCGCGTTCTCTGGATGATGATTGCCCAGGACGCGATTGAAAAACCAATCAAAATGAACATGATAAGTTTAACCAGAAGGCTCGCCTTCAGGAACAAATCAAGGATATTCATGTCAGTCACTGCTTAAACTCCGCGACAATAGACTTGGGAAGCGCACGAGGCTTCATTAAGAGTGGATCAACACAGACAATCAGTACTTCAGCTTCGTTGAGTACCTTGTTTTCTGCGTTGACAATCCGCTGCGTGAACACCAGAGAGGTGCCCCGCATCGCTGTAATTTCCGTTTGGACTTCGAGCATGTCATCGAGTCTTGCAGCGGCGAAATACTCCAGCGTCATCTTGCGTACCACAAAGGCAACGCGTTCGGCCAACAGAACCTGCTGGCTAAAGTGATGGTGGCGCAGCATCTCAGTGCGTGCTCTTTCATAAAAAGCGACGTAGCTGGCGTGGTAAACCACCCCACCGGCATCGGTGTCTTCGTAATAGACACGAACCGGCCATCGAAATATATACTGACTCATTCAGGCTGCCTCTTTGTTGGCGTCGACCACTCACCCCAGTCACTTACTGATGTAAGTTCCAGGGGATTCCCGGTCTTGCCGCCTCGACGCATCATGAATGATTTTGTATATAGCGTTGTATTCACTTTACATCCCGGTAATGCAACAAATGTGTAGGCCTTTCAAACTTCGCTACTATACGCGCGGGAATGCTGGTTTGGAATGGGAGAAAGTAAACGGAGAGTAAATTTTTATGGGCTTGTACAAGCCCATAACGATTAACGGATGTTTCTGAATCAGGCGAAGAAGAAAAACAGTCCGGCGAGGAGAACAAGGTCGGCAATCAGCGGGCAGAAAATGCCCTGCCAGTGAATCGCCTTCGGGCGAAAACCGACGCCATGAATCACACCAGCACACACGGCCCACATGATCAAAAAACCGTGCCAGATTTCCAGTTCGCTGGTTTTCGCCGCAAAGCGCGACGGGTCCCAGATAACGCACCCTGCTAAAACCAGTGCCATCAGTAACGAAAGGGCCCGTAATGGGCCCTTATCCATTACCGCATATAACATCGCGATAATTTTACTCATTAATGATCTTCTTGTTGTCCAGACTCAATGTGCTCGAGCGCCAGTGCAGTGATCACACCAAATGCACAAGCAAGCAGCGTTCCCAGAATCCATGCGAAGTACCACATACGTTGCTCCTTACTTAGTACAGAGAATGGGTGTTGCGTTCAATGTCTTCTTTGGTGATACGACCAAACATCTTCCAGTAACACCAGGTGGTGTACAGCAGGATAATCGGAACGAACACCATGGCCGCGTAAGTCATCACGTTCAGCGTCAACTGGCTGGAGGTGGAATCCCACATGGTCATACTTGCATTCAGCATGGTGCTGGAAGGCATGATGAACGGGAACATGGCTACACCGGCAGTCAGGATGATGCACGCCAGAGTCAGTGAAGAGAAGATGAACGCCCAGGCGCCCTTCTCGGCACGTGACATGACAACAGTCAGCAGCGGCAGAACCACACCCAAAGCTGGGATTACCCACAGAATCGGCATGTTTTTAAAGTTCACCAGCCACGCACCGGCTTCACGAACCACTTCCTTTGTCAGCGGGTTAGACGGTGCCGTATGGTCCAGCGCAGATTTCACCACGTAGCCATCAATACCGTACATCACCCAAACGCCTGCCAGTGCGAAGCACACCAGCGTAACCAGCGCTGCAACCTGAGAAGTCGCACGAGCACGCAGATGCAGCTCGCCAACGGTACGCATTTGCAGATAGGTCGCGCCCTGAGTCAGGATCATCGCCACGCTAACAATACCGGCCAGCAGACCAAACGGGTTCAGCAGCTGGAAGAAATTGCCGGTGTAATAAAGACGCATGTACTCATCGAGGTGGAACGGAACGCCTTGAAGAAGGTTACCGAACGCTACGCCAATCACCAGCGGTGGAACGAAGCTACCGATGAAGATGCCCCAGTCCCACATGTTGCGCCAGCGTTTATCTTCAATCTTGGAACGGTAATCAAAACCGACAGGACGGAAGAACAATGATGCCAGCACCAGAATCATCGCCACGTAGAAACCAGAGAACGCCGCAGCGTAGATCATCGGCCAGGCGGCAAACAACGCGCCGCCTGCAGTGATCAGCCACACCTGGTTACCGTCCCAGTGCGGGGCGATGGAGTTGATCATGATTCGACGTTCGGTGTCGTTACGACCGAGGAAACGGGTGAGCATGCCCACCCCCATGTCGAAACCGTCGGCGACCGCAAAGCCAATCAGCAGAATGCCAACCAGCAGCCACCAGATAAAACGCAATACTTCATAATCGAACATTTGACGACTCCTGTCTTAGCGTGCCGGCTGAGTAGACGCTGGGGTCTGCTCAAAGTGGTAACGACCGGTTTTCAGGCTGCTTGGTCCCAGACGTGCAAACTTGAACATCAGGAACATTTCAGCCACCAGGAACACGGTGTAGAGACCACAGATAAGCAGCATCGAGAAAAGCAAATCGCCGGTCGTCAGGGATGAGTTCGCCACAGCGGTTGGCAGAACTTCACCGATAGCCCAAGGCTGACGGCCATATTCCGCCACAAACCAACCGGATTCGATAGCAATCCATGGCAGCGGGATCCCGTACAGCGCGGTGCGCAGCAGCCATTTTTTCTGACCGATACGGTTACGAATCACCGACCAGAACGACGCCGCAATAATCAGCAGCATAATGATGCCGCAGCCAACCATGATACGGAAGGCGAAGTACAGCGGCGCAACCCGAGGAATCGAGTCTTTGGTCGCCAGCTGAATCTGTGCTTCCGTCGCGTCAGAGACGTTCGGGGTATAGCGTTTCAACAACAGACCGTAACCCAGGTCTTTTTTCACACTGTTGAACTCATCGCGAACGGTCTGATCGTTAGAACCAGAACGCAGCTGTTCCAGCAGAGAATACGCTTTCATCCCGTTACGGATACGCTCTTCATGCTGCGCCAGCAGGTCTTTCAGACCAGTAACCTGTTTATCGACCGAGCGGGTAGCAATGATGCCCAGCGCGTAAGGAATTTGAATTGAGAAGTGGTTTTCCTGCGCATCCTGGTCCGGAATACCAAACAACGTAAACGACGCCGGAGCCGGCTGCGTTTCCCATTCAGCTTCAATAGCGGCCAGTTTGGTTTTCTGCACGTCACCCATTTCGTAACCGGATTCATCACCCAGCACGATAACGGAGAGGATAGCCGCCATACCGAAGCTCGCCGCGATGGCGAAAGAGCGCTTAGCGAACGGGAAGTCGCGGTTACGCAGCATATAGTAGGAGCTGATACCCAGGATGAACATCGCGCCACAAACGTAGCCAGAAGCCACGGTATGAACGAATTTCACCTGTGCAACAGGGTTCAGGATAAGCTCAGAGAAGCTCACCATTTCCATGCGCATGGTTTCAAAGTTGAAGTCGGAGGCGACTGGGTTTTGCATCCAGCCGTTCGCGACGAGGATCCACAGCGCGGACATGTTTGAACCCAGCGCAACGAGCCATGTCACCGCCATATGCTGGACTTTGCCCAGACGGTCCCAACCGAAGAAGAACAGACCTACAAAGGTGGATTCGAGGAAGAAGGCCATCAGACCTTCAATGGCCAGCGGCGCACCGAAAATATCGCCCACATAGTGAGAAAAGTAAGACCAGTTAGTCCCGAACTGGAACTCCATGGTCAGACCGGTAGCCACACCCAGCGCAAAGTTGATACCAAACAACTTGCCCCAGAACTTGGTCATATCTTTATAAATCTGTTTGCCGGAAAGGACGTAAACCGTTTCCATAATGGCCAGCAGGAACGCCATACCGAGCGTCAGTGGCACAAAAAGGAAATGGTACATCGCGGTCAAGGCAAACTGTAAGCGCGACAGTTCGACTATATCTAACATCATGACTCCTTGCTCATCGCATGAAGACTCCGAGAGTGGATCCCGTTAGAAAGGATTCACACGCATGCCCCAATACAAATTTATTTGCTTCCCGCTTCGCTGCCGCTGTCACGATGTGAAAACGACGATGAGCAAAGGTTACAAATACGTTAATAAAAAACCCAAATTGATCCCTTGAATATATTACGCCGTAAAACCCTTACAATAAACAGGTTTTTATTGAGTCGGATTTACGTTTTTCGACGTTGATCAATATATAGCTAAGATGACTCATTTCGACCACTTTGATCCGCGACAATTTACCGCTTTATCGTGCATTTTTCCAAGGTTTACATCTTGATTTAAATCAATTTTACAATTACATGTTAATTGTGTATGCATTTGATGATGCATGGTAAAATCGATGTTAAGAACATGTTTTTATGATGGCGTTGACGGTTATCAAATAAGGGTAAATTAAAATGAGGGGTCATTCATTTTTAACCACCGTCGCGATACGGTGTGGTGAAGGGTGGGGTCCGGGAGCAGGCAAAAGACTTTCCCCCTTTTTTCAGCGGATAAGTATAGCTGCTTTTTATTACATTTCATTCACTGGAATGAGTTTTAAAATTAACACCACTACGTGATTATCGGATAAAACAAAAACGACCACGCATTGCGTGGTCGGGTCTCGTTTGCGGAGTTATTCATCAATCCTGATGCGCCAGGTCCGTGATTGCCCTGGTCTGTAACGCACCGGCTCGCCAGGAATGTGGCTCCCTTCCCCGAGAGGTTGCTCATCCATGCGCGTTTCCTCGCACACCGGGTGATGATGATTAAACCTCATTACCGACTCACAGCATTCGCTGTCGGAGGGGTTGAACAGCCGAATAATCAGCGCTTCGTCGTCTTCCGCTTTTTTCAATGCGCTGAGCTGACACCCTGTGGCCGGGAGCGTACACAGACTGAACGTTTCCGGCGCGGTAATTGCCGTCCGGTTCAGTTTCATCGCATCCCACGGGATTTTGTTGTAGCACTGCACTGGCGTCAGCCAGCTGCGCGCCTGCTGCGCCACGCCTGCATTCAACGCCGAGCCACTGAACGGCAGCAGGCTGAAACGGCAATGCAGTTCGCCGCGTACCTGGGAATCCGGCACCGGCATTTTGATGCCTGAAGGACGCCCAGGCCGCAGCAGTAAATCTTCTTTACCCAGCAGCCCCACGCCGCGCAGCAACGTCAGGGCGAAGGCACTTTGCGTTTCACCGATGATTTCCACTTCGCGCAGACCTTCCGTGAACAGCGCCAGCCCATTCGGTCCTTGCTGAAGCGCGGCATAGTTGAGGAAATTCCACACCGGCACCGGCGCCTCTTTCCAGCCTTCGACCTTCCAGACGTTCATCGCCTGATCCTGGACCGGGCGATTAAGCGAACCAAACTGGGTATCCGTCAACACACTTTCCGCTTTATACGGGACGGGAATGCGCACCCGCACGCGGTGATCGTCAGCCTGATTCAGCACCTTCACATCAAACTCCACCCGACGGCCGTGATGGTTGAGAGTGATGGTGGTTTCGCAGGCCAATGACCCGCTAGTTTGACGTGCTGAACGTTCCGCCAGATTTAGCGGCACCGCCAGAGTAGAACGTATCAGCGCCCTGCTCTGCCACGCATCATGCGACACAGAATGCTGATGTGTGCCTTTCGCGCTGGTGAGTAACCACTCTTCCCGCGACGGCGAGTAGTCATACTCATCGCCGTCGTCAGAACCGTCTTCAAACTCCAGCAGGCGGTCATAAATCAGCCCGCTTTCCTTATCTTCCATTTTCAGCGTGCCGTCGTCATTCAGGCTGATACGCCAGAAGCTGTTTTCCAGTAGTGCGTCACTCTGCGCCTCGACACTCACCAGTTGCCCTTCTTCACCCGCCAGCACCTGTAACGTCAACCAGCCCATCGCTGGCAGAACCTGACGCAGCTGAATGTCGTATTCCATAAACGGCTCGTAGTTGCCGTAATGAACAATCTGGCGATCCACCAGGCCTGGGTCGATTTCACGTTTATCGCGGATAAAGTACGGCACATCCTGGCCGTCGCTGTCGGTCAGGCGGAAACGGCTGGCGCGCAGGCGGATAGTGGTGTTGATCACTTCATCGCGCGGCCACGGCATCAGATTGAACAGCGTCAGCTTGTCGCCCTCGCTGTGTGCCATGTTGTCGACGATTTTACGCATGTAGAAGGTGACCAGGCTGTCAGCCATGTCTTCCGCCAGCCAAAAGCGGCTCATGATTTCCCGATGCACTTTGTCGCTACAGCAGCAGCCGATGCTGTCGTGGGCGTGATTTTTGAGGATCTCTTTCCACATTTTTTCCAGCAAGCCGTGGTGATATTCAAAACCGAGCGTCCAGGCCAGCGCCGCCAGCGGTTCGAGCACATTGACAATTTTGTTCTCGATTCGCGCGTGGGCGATTTTGATGTCCATCCGCGTTGAACCGATGGTGCGGTGAACGCGCATATATTTGCCGTCGTTGAACTCCCCGGTTAGCGTTGCCAGCGCATCTCGCTGCTTTTCAATCCGCTCAAATATCTCCTCAAAACGGCTCAGCACAAATTCACGCTGCGGATAAATTTCCCGCAGTTTGTCCATCACCGCAAAAATGTTCTGCTGGAGCGGCATCTGATCGTGACCATTCGGCAGCAAAATCTCTTTGGTTTGCGAGGCTTTTTCCAGCACCTCAAAATAACTATCGAGGCGTTTTCGCAGGCCCGCTTCATCCTCCGGTAAGTACTTACCAATCGCGTAGCCCAGCGGTAGTACCTGCGCCGTCACTTCGCTGCCGTCCTGACTGCGCCACAGAAACTCCGTTTTATCTGTGCCGTGACGCTCCGAACAACCGCGCCAAAACATTGCCCGTTTAATACCAAAACCGTTATAGATGTGCGGCAATTGGCCCGACATGCCGAAGGAATCCGGCAGATAGCCAATTTTCATCGGCTCGCCGAACGACAGGCAATCGCGCATGCCGTACATCAAATTGCGGACAATCGATTCGCCGGCCACAACCGTGGTATCCGTTTGCGTGTACCACGGCCCGATAATCAGCTTTCCAGCCTGAACCAACGCTTTTACACGGGTGTGATTTTCCGGCTTAACGGCAAAGTAATCCTCGAGAATAGCGGTTTGCCCATCGAGCACGTAATACTTGTATTCCGGGTCCTGCTCCAGACGAGTCAGGATCTCTTCCATATTGTTGACCAGCAAAATGCGTGACTCTTCGGTGGTGAAGTACCACTCACGGTCCCAGTGCATATGCGGCGTGATGTGAACGCGAGATACAGCTTTCATCTTCGTTTCCTGTTCAGTTAAGGCATGACGCTGTCGGGAATATATTTACCGGCTTTGACTGCCTGGCGACGCCAGAGGACAAGCACGCAGGTAGAGATAGCCGCGCCAATAATGGCTGAGGCAAACCAGCCCACGGCGGCCAGCACGCCACCGAGACCGCCATCGTGCAGTAAAAAGAGTGAGAAAATACCGGCGCCCGGCGTCGACAGACCGATATTCATGCTGCCCACCAGCGCGCCGGTCACCATCGAGCCCAGCACAAACGAGCCAATCACCCGGAGCGGATCTTCAATCGCCATCGGAATTGCCCCTTCGGTAATGCCCGCCAGACCGAGCAGCCAGGTCGATTTGCCGGTTTCAATTTCGAACGTTTTAAACAGACGAGGCGCAATCAGGGTGGAAGCGGTGACGGTGAAGGCCGAAACCATTTTCACCGAGGCAAAAATCGCATACGGGCCGTAAACACCGTTGGCCATCGCCCCCAGACAGAAGGCATATGCCGCTTTGTTGACCGGGCCGCCAAGGTCGAACGAGCACATGAAGCCGAGGATCGCGCCCAATACCAGCGCGTTGGACCCCGATAGGCCATTCAACCATGCGGTTAAACCGTTGTTTACCCACGCCACGGGTTCGCCGACTACGAACAACATCAGGCTGCCCGCGCCGAGGGTACCGAGAACCGGATAGAGGTAATAGGTCAGAAAACCGTTGTAGCGGTTATTGAGACGGATATGGTTTTTCACCCAGCGCATCAGATAGCCCGCAATCAGGCCGCCCGCCACTGCGCCAAGGAAGCCGGAGCCAATCATGTTCGCCGCAAGCCCAGCCGCAAAGCCCGGTGCCAGCGCGGGTTTGTCGGCCAGAGAATAAGCCGTGTAGGCCGCCAGAACCGGCACCATGAGTGTGCCCAGCATGCCCCCGCCTAACTTGCGGTACATCCACAACCACGAGTTTTCCTGATCAAACAGATGTTGCAAGCCAAACATTTGCGCCAGAAGAACCGCCACCGCCAGCACGGTGCCGCCCGCAACGATCAACGGCACGGCAAACGAAATACCGCTCAGTAGCGCCTGTTTCAGTTCGGTCTTCACGCTTTTCTTCTCGTGACTTTCGCTCTGAAGCTGGCGCTGTTCTGTAGACGGTTTCAGCGTCAGCGCCTGCTCGATAAGCGCTTCGGCATGGCGAATCGGCTCGGCCACTGGCACCGTCATCGACGGGATCCCGTTGAAACGTTCGGATTCTTTAACCGCCACTTCGGTCGCAAAAATGCAGGCCCGGGCACTATTCAACTGTTCGGCAGTCAGGCGGTTTTCGATTCCGTTCGCGCCCTGCCGCTCGACACAGACGTTGATGCCGAGTTTCTGCCCGGCTTTTTCCAGATATTCAGCTGCCATATAGGTGTGTGCGATGCCAGCCGGACAGGCGGTCACGCAGACGATGGTTGGGGCGTTTTTCACAACGGGCGCGTCTGCCACATCCGGCGGCGCGTCCAGCACCCGCAATAATTCTTCCGCTGAGGTGGCCGCACACACGGCGGCACGCACCTCATCGTCCACCAGCCGGGACGTCAGCGCCGTGAGCAGCTGCATGTGTGTGGAACCCGCCTGCGCGGGCGGGATAGCCAGCAGCACAACCAGGTTCACCTCCTCCTCGCCGTCCACGCCTTCCCACAGAATGGGCTCTGAGAGCGTCGCCACGGCAAACGCGGCTTCGTTTACGGCAAGACTTTTACCGTGCGGCACCGCCAGTCCCTCGCCCAGCGCCGTCGGCCCTTCACTTTCACGGGCAAACACATCAGCCAGAAAACCATCCAGGCTGGAAATTTTATCGAGCGCTTCCAGCCGGCTAGCCAAAGCACGGATCGTTTCATCGCGGCAGGTAAAAGTGGCCTGCAAGCAGAGTGCATCCGGGTGCGTTAACGTCGTCAGGTTCATCACGATCCTCACTCTCAAAGTGTAAAAACGGCCAGTCAGCCATTCAGTTAGGAGGATCTTGCCAGATAAAATAATACATTTATGTGATCACTTTCTCTTAACTAGATAATTTGTATTTGATTTGTATTATTTACAAGTGCGGTCAAGCAGGCATAATTCGTATTATCAATGTAGTGAATAGGCAGACAACATGACCAAAAAACCGATGTATCGGCAGATTGCTGATACCCTGCGTGAACGCGTGCAGCGCGGCGAATTAAAGCCCGGCGATGCGCTACCCACCGAGTCTGCCCTACAAGAAGAGTTTGCCGTGAGCCGCGTGACCGTGCGCCAGGCGCTGAAACAACTCACCCAGGAAGCCATTATCGAGAGCATTCAGGGCAGCGGGTCATACGTTAAGGCTGAGCGGGTCAATTACGATATCTATCAGCTCACCAGTTTTTACGAAAAGCTGATTGACCGAAACGTGGAAACGCACAGCAACGTGCGGGTTTTCGAGGCAATTGATGCCTGTCAGGAGATGGCGGAAAAACTGCAAGTCGCAGTGGGCGAGAAAATCTGGCACGTCAAACGTGTGCGTTTTATTCAGCAAAAACCGGTCACGCTGGAAGAAACCTGGATGCCGTTGACGCTGTTTCCCGATCTCACCTGGCAGGTGATGGAAAACTCCAAATATCATTTTATCGAGGCCGTCAAAAAATTGGTTATTGACCGCAGCGAGCAGGAAATCGTGCCAATAATGCCGTCGGAAGAAGCCGTGACATTGCTCGGCTTAGACCCCAACCAGCCGATTCTGGAAAAAATCTCACGCGGCTATCTGGATGACGGAAAAGTCTTTGAATACAGCCGCAATGCTTTCAAAAGTGACGATTACAAATTCACCCTGGTCGCCAAACGCAGGCAATAAAAAAGGCCACTGCTAAAGTGGCCAACCATGTCGAAAACGGACATATAAAGCTCCCCGCATGGGGAGCAGAGAGGATTATCAGGCGATGATGGTTTTCAGCGCTTCGCCGATGTCTGCCAGGCTACGAACGGTTTTCACACCGGCCGCTTCCAGAGCGGCGAATTTCTCGTCCGCAGTCCCTTTCCCGCCGGCAATGATCGCGCCCGCGTGGCCCATACGTTTACCTTTCGGCGCAGTTACACCCGCGATGTAGCCGACAACCGGTTTGGTCACGTGTTCTTTGATGTAGGCTGCCGCTTCTTCTTCAGCGCTACCGCCGATCTCACCGATCATCACGATCGCTTCGGTCTGCGGATCTTCCTCGAACATTTTCAGGATATCGATGAAGTTAGAGCCAGGGATCGGGTCACCGCCGATGCCCACACAGGTGGACTGGCCGAAACCGTAATCGGTAGTCTGCTTAACCGCTTCATAAGTCAGGGTGCCTGAACGGGAAACGATACCCACTTTACCCGGCTTGTGAATGTGGCCTGGCATGATGCCGATTTTGCTCTGACCTGGGGTGATAACACCCGGGCAGTTCGGGCCAATCATACGTACGCCAGCTTCATCCAGTTTCACTTTCACGGTCAGCATATCCAGAGTCGGGATGCCTTCGGTGATGGTGATGATGAGCTTAATGCCTGCGTCGATGGCTTCCAGAATGGAGTCTTTGCAGAACGGAGCCGGAACGTAGATAACAGAGGCCGTTGCGCCCGTTGCTTCAACAGCTTCACGCACGGTGTTGAACACCGGCAGATCCAGGTGCGTGGTGCCGCCTTTGCCTGGCGTTACGCCGCCAACCATGTTGGTACCGTAAGCAATCGCTTGTTCAGAGTGGAAAGTCCCCTGGCTACCGGTGAAGCCCTGGCAGATAACCTTGGTGTTTTTATCAATTAAAATGGACATTATTTCCCCTCCACTGCGGCAACGACCTGCTGAGCGGCATCCGTCAGACTTTTCGCTGCAATAATATTCAGACCGCTGTCGGCGAGTTTTTTCGCGCCGAGTTCAGCGTTGTTACCTTCCAGACGTACGACAACCGGCACGTTTACGCCGACTTCTTCAACAGCGCCGATGATGCCGTCAGCAATCAGATCGCAACGTACGATCCCACCGAAAATGTTAACCAGGACGGCTTTCACGTTGTCATCAGAGAGGATGATTTTGAACGCTTCGGTTACGCGCTCTTTGGTTGCGCCGCCGCCCACGTCGAGGAAGTTAGCCGGTTCGCCGCCGTGCAGCTTAACGATGTCCATCGTACCCATCGCCAGGCCTGCGCCGTTAACCATGCAACCGATGTTGCCGTCGAGTGCAACGTAGTTCAGTTCCCACTGTGCAGCCTGCGCTTCACGTGGATCTTCCTGAGACTGGTCGCGCATTTCACGCAGATCCGGCTGGCGGAACAGCGCATTGCCGTCAGCGCCGAGCTTGCCGTCGAGGCAAATCAGGTCGCCCTGCTTAGTGATAACCAGCGGGTTGATTTCGATCAGTGCCAGGTCACGATCCAGGAAGATGTTCGCCAGACCCATAAAGATCTTGGTGAACTGCTGAACCAGTTTGCCTTCCAGACCCAGTTTGAACGCCAGCTCGCGACCCTGATATGGCATAGGACCCGCCAGAGGATCGATAGCCACTTTGTGGATCAGGTGCGGGGTTTCTTCCGCAACTTTTTCGATTTCCACGCCGCCTTCAGTAGACGCCATGAACACCACGCGACGGGAGCTACGGTCAACCACAGCACCCAGATAGAGTTCTTTCGCGATATCGGTCGCCGCTTCAACCAGAATCTGGTTTACCGGCTGGCCATTCGCATCTGTTTGATAGGTTACCAGGCGTTTGCCGAGCCAATGTTCTGCGAAAGCGCGAATGTCTTCTTTGCTGTTAACGACTTTAACGCCACCCGCTTTACCGCGGCCGCCAGCGTGAACCTGGCATTTCACGACCCAAGGGCCGGCGCCGATTTTAGAAGCCGCTTCTTCAGCTTCACGCGGAGTTGAGCAGGCATAGCCTACTGGCGCAGGTAAACCGTAGCGGGCAAACAGCTGTTTGGCCTGGTATTCATGTAAGTTCATGCGTTCTATCCACTATTTTGAGTATTATCATGATCATTTACCTCCAGGCCGCATCCGGCCCGGAGGACAGGTGATACAGGGCTTACTACACGTCCAGCAGCAGACGAGTCGGATCTTCCAGCAGCTCTTTAATGGCCACGAGGAAGCCCACGGACTCACGACCATCGATCAGGCGATGATCGTAGGACAGTGCCAGGTACATCATTGGCAGAATTTCAACTTTGCCATCAACCGCCATCGGCCTGTCTTTAATGGCGTGCATGCCAAGGATCGCGCTCTGCGGTGGGTTGATGATTGGGGTAGACATCAGGGAACCGAACACGCCGCCGTTAGTGATGGTGAAGTTACCGCCAGTCAAGTCTTCTACCGTGAGCTTGCCATCACGGCCTTTCAGCGCCAGCGTTTTGATGTTCTTCTCGATGTCAGCCATGCCGAGCGCGTCAACGTCACGCAGAACTGGCGTTACCAGGCCACGTGGCGTGGAAACTGCCATGCTGACATCGAAGTAGTTGTGGTAAACCACATCTTCGCCATCGATAGAAGCGTTCACTTCCGGGTAGCGTTTCAGCGCTTCAACCACGGCTTTCACGTAGAAGGACATGAAGCCCAGACGGATACCGTGACGTTTTTCAAACGCATCGCCGTACTGCTTACGCAGATCCATGATTGGCTTCATGTTGACTTCGTTGAAGGTCGTCAGCATGGCGGTTGAGTTTTTCGCTTCCAGCAGACGCTCAGCTACACGTTTGCGCAGGCGGGTCATCGGTACACGTTTCTCAGAGCGGCCTGCCAGCGGAGCCGGAGCAGCGGCGGCTGATGCGGCTTCTGGCGCTTTCGCTTCAGATTTAGCCGGGCCTTTTGCCAGATGTTTTTCAACGTCTTCGCGCGTCAGACGACCGCCCACACCGGTGCCTTTGAGAGCAGCGGCGTCGAGGTTATGCTCAGCCAGCAGGCGACGAATCGCCGGGCTCAGTGCGTCATTACTCTGTTCTTCCAAAGAAGCCTGCTGGCGCTGGGCCGGCGTGGAATCTTTGGCTTCAGATTTCGCGCTGGACTCTTTCCCGGCGCTGTTGCCTTCACGCAGGCGACCGAGGATCTGACGAGAGGTCACGGTAGTGCCTTCGTCTTCCAGAACTGCATCCAGAATGCCGTCGGCCGACGCCGGTACTTCCAGTACCACTTTGTCAGTTTCGATTTCTACCAGAACTTCATCGCGGACTACCGCATCGCCTGGCTTCTTGTGCCAGGTAGCAACCGTTGCATCGGCTACAGATTCCGGCAGGTCGGGAACAAGAATATCTACGCTACTCATTTTGTATCCTTTAATTAATCGACGTTCAGCGCGTCATTGACCAGATCTTGTTGCTGCTTCTGGTGAACGGACATATATCCTACCGCCGGAGAGGCGGAGGCCGGGCGACCTGCATAACGCAAGGCTGACCCAAATGGAATCACTTCACGTAAGTGATGCTGGCTGCAGTACCATGCGCCCTGGTTGAGCGGCTCTTCCTGGCACCAGACAAAATCATGCACGTGAGCATAAGCTTTCAGCACATCCTGCATCGCCTGATGCGGGAATGGATACAGCTGTTCGATACGCACGATGGCGACATCTTTTTGATCGTTCTTGCGACGCTGTTCCAGCAGGTCGTAGTAAACCTTACCGGAGCACATCACCACGCGTTTCACGCCTGAAGGATCCAGCTCGTCCACTTCGCCAATCGCCGGCATAAAGGTGCCGTTGGCCAGTTCTTCGAGAGAGGAGACTGCCAGCGGGTGACGCAGCAGAGATTTCGGTGACATGACCACCAGCGGACGGCGCATCCCGCGCAGCGCCTGACGACGCAGCATGTGATAGACCTGAGCCGGAGTGGACGGCACACAAACCTGCATATTTTGTTCAGCACACAGCTGCAGATAGCGCTCCAGACGGGCGGAGGAGTGCTCCGGACCCTGCCCTTCGTAGCCGTGCGGCAGCAGCATGGTCAGGCCACACATACGGCCCCATTTCTGTTCGCCAGAGCTGATGAACTGGTCGATAACCACCTGCGCACCGTTGGCGAAATCACCGAACTGCGCTTCCCAGATAGTCAGGATGCGCGGCTCTGCGGTGGCGTAGCCGTATTCGAATGCCAGCACCGCTTCTTCAGACAGCACGGAGTCCCAGACCTTGAACTGGCCCTGACCGTTATGCACGTGTTGCAGCGGGGTGTAAGTGGAACCGTTAGTCTGGTTGTGAATGACCGCGTGGCGGTGGAAGAAGGTGCCGCGGCCGGAGTCTTCACCGGACAGACGCACAGGAATGCCTTCATCTACCAGCGTGGCGTATGCCAGGTTTTCCGCGCCGCCCCAGTCAAACATTTTCTCGCCTGCGGCCATCAACTGACGATCGCCATAGATTTTCGCCACGCGAGACTGCATTTCAACGGCGTCCGGCACGGTGCTGATGCGCTTCGCCAGTTCCTGCAAACGCTTCATGTCGACTTTATTCGGGTAGCTCTCATCCCACTCGTGGTTGAGATACGGCGACCAGGTAAAGGAGTGCATGTTCATTGGACGCCACTCTTTCACCACGCACTCACCCGCATCCAGCGCGTCGCGGTACAGATTGACCAGCTCGGTGGCATCTTCCAGCGTGGCAACGCTATCGCCTTCCAGCTTATCAGCGTAAATTTTACGCGGGGTTGGATGCTTTTTGATTTTCTGGTACATCAGCGGCTGGGTTGCGCTTGGCTCATCGGCTTCGTTATGGCCGTGACGGCGGTAGCACACCAGGTCAATGAACACATCGCGTTTGAAGGTGTTACGGAAATCGAGCGCCAGACGGGTAACAAATGCCACGGCTTCCGGGTCATCCGCGTTCACGTGGAAAATCGGCGCCATCACCATTTTACCGATATCGGTACAGTACGGTGTGGAACGCGCATCCAATGGGTTGGACGTCGTGAAGCCCACCTGGTTGTTGATGACGATACGCACGGTACCGCCCACTTCGTAACCGCGCGCTTTAGACATGTTCAGGGTTTCCTGAACCACGCCCTGCCCGGCAACCGCCGCATCACCGTGAATGGTAATCGGCAGTACTTTGTTGCTGCTTGGCTCTTCCAGACGATCCAGACGCGCACGTACGGAGCCAATAACCACCGGGCTCACGATTTCAAGGTGCGACGGGTTGAACGCCAGCGCCAGGTGCACCAGGCCGCCTTCGGTTTCGATATCAGACGAGAAGCCCATGTGGTACTTCACGTCACCGGTGCCGAGGTGTTCTTTATGCTTACCGGCGAATTCGTCGAACAGGTCCTGCGGCTTTTTACCGAGCACGTTAATCAGAACGTTCAGACGACCGCGGTGCGCCATACCCAGCACCACTTCGCGCGTGCCGCTTTTACCCGCATGGCGGATAAGCTCTTTGAGCATTGGCACCAGCGCGTCGCCGCCTTCCAGTGAGAAGCGTTTTGCGCCCGGGAATTTCGCGCCCAGGTAACGTTCCAGGCCTTCGGCCGCGGTCAGTTCTGTCAGGAAGCGTTTCTTTTCGTCCGCGCTGAAGGTCGCGTGACCAACCACCGATTCGATGCGCTGCTGGATCCAGCGTTTCTCTTCAGTGGACGTGATATGCATATATTCCGCACCGATGGAGCCGCAATACGTCTGCTTAAGGGCAGCGATCAGTTCGCCCAGCTTCATCGTCTCTTTACCGATAGCAAACGAGCCTACGTTATAGCTGTCCTGGAAATCCGCCTCGGTCAGGTCATGGAAAGCCGGGTCTAAATCAGACACCCGCTCTTGTTTCCACAGACCTAACGGATCGAGATTGGCGTCCTGATGACCACGGAAACGATACGCGTTGATCAGCTGCAGGACTTTAACCTGCTTCACATTGGTGTCAGGGTCAGAAATCGAGGAAGAGTAACGTGAGGCATCCTTCGCCAGACGACGGAAATAATCACGCGTAGTAGAATGAAATTGATCCGGTTTGACTCCGGTACCAGGTAATTGCTGGAACATTGAACGCCAGTTGGCGTCGACAGAGTCAGGATCGGTTAAGAAGTCTTCATAGAGCTGTTCTATCCAGCTCTGGTTAGAGCCAGAGAGGTAAGAAGAGTCCAGCCAGGCTTTCATTGCGCCGTTCTGCATCGTGATCCCTTAAGCATTTTTATGCTTACTTTCGCCGTAGAAACTACCACGCACACCAGGTGTACGTGCCGGGGTTCACTTGCGAGCTCTTCTATGCGGGCCCGCGAAGGAACCTTTAAAAACTGCCCTCTAACCGTCGCTGAACATCCCGGTTATCGATGCCTGATATGGCAGTTTTTAGAGGTTTCCTGCAATTCCGTTTTCCTGATGGCGTTGCGCTGAACTGGCCTACTCTCATGTAGGCCTGACTAACGTAGCGCCATCAGGCGTTATTACTTATGCACTGCGTTGCAGCAGCATCGACTTAATATGGCCGATGGCGCGCGTCGGGTTAAGTCCTTTCGGACATACACTGACGCAGTTCATGATGCTATGGCAGCGGAATACGCTGAAAGCGTCACTTAAACCTTCAAGGCGGCTATCGGTTTCGGTATCACGGCTGTCGATCAGGAAGCGGTACGCTGCCAGCAGACCGGCTGGGCCGATGAACTTATCCGGGTTCCACCAGAATGATGGGCACGACGTGGAACAACATGCACAGAGAATACACTCGTACAGACCGTCCAGTTTTTCACGCTGCTCAGGCGACTGCAAATGCTCGCGAGCGGGTGGATTTTGCCCATTATTCAACAGGTAAGGCTTAATCTTCTCATATTGAGCATAGAACTGCCCCATGTCTACCACCAAATCGCGAACCACCGGTAATCCCGGCAGAGGGCGAATCACAATCTTCTGCCCGGCACGCTGTAGAGCGGAAATGGGGGTAATACACGCCAGACCGTTTTTGCCGTTCATGTTTACGCCATCAGAGCCACACACCCCTTCACGGCAAGAACGACGGAACGACAGCGTCGGGTCCTGTTCTTTCAGCTGGATTAACGCATCCAGCAGCATCATGTCGCGCCCTTCTTCCGCTTCGAGGGTGTATTCCTGCATGCGCGGAGCGTCATCGACATCCGGGTTATAACGATAAACTGAAAACTCAAGTCTCATTTTCCTGTCTCCGCAATTAGTAGGTACGCACTTTCGGCGGGAATGCCGGACGCAGTTTCGGTTCCATGTTCACTTCACGACGGGTCATGGATTCCGACTGCGGCTGGTACAGGGAGTGGCAGAGCCAGTTTGCGTCATCGCGTTCCGGGAAGTCGAAGCGGCTGTGTGCGCCACGGCTTTCAGTACGGAAGTTTGCCGATACCGCAGTCGCGAAGGCCGTTTCCATCAGGTTATCCAGCTCCAGACACTCAACGCGCTGGGTATTGAATTCGCTGGAGGTGTCGTCCAGACGGGCGTTTTTCAGGCGCTCGCGGATCACTTTCAGCTGTTCCAGACCTTTCGCCATCGCATCACCTTCACGGAAGACCGAGAAGTTGTGCTGCATACATTCCTGCAGTGCTTTACGGATTTCCACTGGATCTTCACCGCTACGGGTGTTGTTCCAGCGGTTGAGACGTTCCAGAGAAGCGTCAATATCAGATTCACTTGCGTCACGCAGCGCGCCCTGCTCGGCGATGGATTCTTGCAGATGCAGACCAGCAGCACGACCAAATACTACCAGGTCCAGCAGCGAGTTGCCGCCCAGACGATTAGCGCCGTGAACGGAGACACAGGCAATTTCGCCCACCGCGAACAGGCCCGGGATCACCACGTCTTCGCCCTTCTCGTTCACGGTCAGCGCCTGGCCGGTCACTTTGGTCGGAATACCGCCCATCATGTAGTGGCAGGTTGGGATAACCGGGATCGGTTCTTTAACCGGGTCGACGTGTGCAAAGGTACGGGACAGTTCGAGGATGCCCGGCAGACGGGATTCGAGCACGTCTTTGCCGAGGTGATCGAGTTTCAGTTTGGCATGCGGACCCCATGGGCCATCGCAACCGCGACCTTCACGGATTTCGATCATGATGGAACGCGCCACCACGTCACGACCCGCCAGGTCTTTCGCGTTCGGCGCATAGCGCTCCATGAAACGCTCACCGTGTTTGTTCAGCAGATAACCGCCTTCACCACGACAACCTTCGGTCACCAGCACCCCCGCACCGGCGATACCGGTTGGGTGGAACTGCCACATTTCCATATCCTGCACCGGAACACCGGCGCGGATAGCCATACCAACGCCGTCACCGGTGTTGATATGCGCATTGGTTGTGGACTGATAAATACGGCCTGCACCGCCGGTCGCCAGCACGGTGGCATTGGCTTTGAAGTACACGACTTCACCGGTTTCGATGCACAGCGCGGTACAACCGACCACCGCGCCATCCTGGTTTTTCACCAGATCCAGCGCATACCACTCGGAGAAAATGGTGGTGTGGTTTTTCAGGTTCTGCTGATACAGAGTATGCAATAGCGCGTGACCGGTACGGTCAGCCGCCGCTGCGGTACGTGCCGCCTGCTCGCCGCCGAAGTTTTTCGACTGGCCGCCAAACGGACGCTGATAAATAGAGCCATCATCCAGACGGGAGAATGGCAGACCCATATGTTCCAGCTCCAGAATCGCTTCCGGGCCGGTCTTACACATATATTCGATAGCGTCCTGGTCACCGATGTAGTCTGACCCTTTTACGGTGTCATACATGTGCCATTCCCAGTTATCTTCATGAGTGTTACCGAGCGCAACGGTGATACCGCCTTGCGCAGATACGGTATGGGAACGGGTCGGGAAGACTTTAGAGAGCAGCGCACAGGTCTGGCCGCTTTGGGAAATTTGCAGTGCGGCACGCATGCCTGCACCACCTGCGCCGATTACAACAGCATCAAATTCTCTGACTGGCAGTTTCATTACACACCCCACACCACAACAAATCCATAAATCACGTAAACCACCAGTGCAACGACGATAGCCAGTTGCAGAGGCAGGCGAATCGCCAGCGGTTTAACGTAGTCGGTCAACACCTGCCACATGCCAATCCAGGCATGAATCAAGATAGAGAACAGAGCCAGCAGGGTGAAGACTTTGGTGAAAGCGGAAGAGAAGAAACCCGTCCAGACTTCCCAGGTGAGCGAGCCGTGGGTCGCGAAGAAACCAACCATGTAGATAATGTACAGAGTCAGAACGATCGCGGTGGCACGTACGAGGATGAAGTCATGTACGCCGTTGCGTCCTAGTGCTGAGGCGTTGCTTACCATACGAGGACTCCTGCGAGAAGTGAAAGCACGACAGTAATAACAAAAGAAATCTTGGCAGACCGCACACCCACTTCGAAGGTCTCTTCCAGATAGCCAAAGTCCATCATCAGATGGCGAATGCCCACCACGGCGTGATACGCCAGTGCGGTCAGAATGCCCCAGAGGATGAATTTGACGAAGAAGCCGCTCATGATGGAGCTCGCGACCATGAAGCCTTCAGGAGAGGAGAGACTGGTGCCCAGTAACCACAACAGGATGCCAACCGCCACAAATGTAATCACGCCAGAAACGCGGTGGAGGATGGACGCTATCGCCGTTACAGGAAATCGGATCGTTTTGAGATCCAGATTGACAGGTCTTTGTTTTTTCACATTTTTTATCATGAATAACGCCCACATGCTGTTCTTATTGTTTCCCTTCCTCCGGTCTGCGTGCGGGTCAGACAGCGTCCTTTCTATAACTGCGCGTCATGTAAAAACTCCATATGAAAGAGCTAAAACGGCACATTACAACGCTGGGTGGCTCGGGATTGCAGGGGTTTCCGGAGACCTGGCGGCAGTATAGGCCGTTCACAAAATCATTACAATTAACCTACATATAGTTTGTCGGGTTTTATGCGGAACAGTGATCAGGGTCACGATAACAACATTATTTTAATTTTTACTCACGAGGTTTGACAAATATTAAACATTATTGTTACAACCATCACTTAGAAAGGCATATAATGCGTAAAAGTTATGGGGTCACCCTTTCTCCTGACAAATAGTTATGTAACAGTGAGAAAGTATTGACCGCACCATTGCCGACAGTTAATAGTGATAGACAGGTTTGAATAATCGGACTGCTAAGACCCTGATTTGCTGTTGTTTCACGGTGGATTGAACGTATGCCCCAAGGCGCCCTTTGCTCTGTACCCTGGTTTACCCTCGCGAGCTGAGCGGTGAGCCGAATAACAAACTGGTAACGTCGAAAATCACCCTGAAAGCGAATCCGGCATCCGGCAGTCTTATGCAATAAGGCGCTAAGGAGACCGTAAATGGCTGATACAAAGGCAAAGCTCACTTTCAACGGTGATACTGCTATTGAACTGGATGTGCTAAAAGGCACACTCGGCGAAGACGTTATTGACATCCGTACCCTCGGCTCAAAAGGGATGTTCACTTTTGACCCTGGTTTTACCTCCACCGCATCCTGCGAATCAAAAATCACGTTTATCGACGGTGATGAAGGTATCCTTCTGCATCGCGGTTTTCCTATTGATGAGCTCGCAACACAGTCTAACTATCTCGAAGTCTGCTACATCCTGCTGAACGGTGAAAAACCGACCCAGGAACAGTACGAAGAATTCAAAACCACCGTGACCCGTCACACCATGATCCACGAGCAGATTACCCGTCTGTTCCACGGCTTCCGTCGTGACTCGCATCCAATGGCGGTCATGTGCGGCGTGACCGGCGCGCTGGCGGCGTTCTATCATGACTCCATGGACGTGAATAACCCGCGTCACCGCGAAATCGCTGCGTTCCGTCTGCTGTCTAAGATGCCGACCATGGCCGCGATGAGTTACAAATATTCCATCGGTCAGCCGTTTGTTTACCCGCGCAACGACCTCTCCTACGCCGGCAATTTCCTCAACATGATGTTCTCCACTCCGTGTGAAGAGTACGTGGTGAACCCGGTTCTGGAACGCGCGATGGACCGTATTCTGATTCTGCATGCCGATCACGAGCAGAACGCCTCTACGTCTACCGTCCGTACCGCGGGCTCAAGCGGCGCGAACCCGTTCGCCTGTATCGCTGCGGGCATCGCGTCTCTGTGGGGACCAGCACACGGCGGCGCCAACGAAGCCGCACTGAAAATGCTGGAAGAAATCAGCTCTGTTGAGCACATTCCAGAATTCGTACGTCGCGCCAAAGATAAGAACGATTCGTTCCGTCTGATGGGCTTCGGTCACCGTGTTTACAAAAACTATGACCCGCGCGCCACCGTGATGCGTGAAACCTGTCACGAAGTGCTGAAAGAGCTGGGCACCAAAGACGACCTGTTGCAGGTGGCAATGGAGCTTGAGCACATTGCGCTGAATGACCCGTACTTCATTGAGAAGAAACTCTACCCGAACGTGGACTTCTACTCTGGCATCATCCTGAAAGCGATGGGCATTCCGTCCTCCATGTTTACCGTCATCTTCGCTATGGCGCGTACTGTTGGCTGGATTGCACACTGGAGCGAAATGCACAGCGAAGGCATGAAAATTGCCCGTCCACGCCAGCTGTACACCGGCTATGACAAACGCGAGTTCAGCTCAGACGTTAAAAAGAAATAATTGACGTTGGGTGCGGTGCAGTCTGATGCCCTCACCCCGCCCCTCTCTCACGGGGAGAGGTGGCAAACATAAAAAAACGGTAACCTTCGGGTTACCGTTTTGCTTTTACCTTGTGCGGCGGATCTGCGGTCCTTCGGGCATAACGCGTCCTTATTGTTCTGCGTTGAGACGCCAGGCCAGCTGTTCGAAATAACGATGCTGATCGTCTCGCGCTTTCAACGCCTCTTCAAGTGTGCACGGCACGAAGTGCATTGGCTGCCCCAGTGGAATTTGCGCCAGTTGGTACATATCTGCTTCGATAATGCAGGCAATACGCGGGTAACCCCCGGTTGTTTGCGCATCGTTCATCAGCACGATCGGCTGGCCGTTATGCGGCACCTGCACCACGCCCGGCAATAGGCCATGCGATAACAGCTCGCGGTCAGTGGTACGCACCAACGGCTGGCCCTGTAAACGATAACCCATGCGATTACTTTGCGGGCTGAGTTGCCACGGCGCACGCCAGAAGTTCTCCTGCGAGGCGGCATCAAACTCATGATATTCCGGCCCCGGCAACGCACGAATCCGGTTCCCGCGCAGAAGTTGTTTCACGCCCTGCGAACCGTTAAATGTGCGCGTGGCAGGCAGCAATTTCAGGGTATCGCCATCCTGAAGTCGACGCCCTTCCAGCCCGCCAATCCCGACGTTAAGATCGGTACTGTACGACCCCAGCACTTTTGGTACATCAATGCCGCCTGAAATGGCCAGATAGCTGCGAATACCGTGCAAAGGTCGCTTCATCACCAACATTTGCCCGGCCTTTACCTGCAACCGCCATCCTGCCCAAATGGGTTTATCGTCGAGCGTCGCTTCGCATCCTGCGCCTGTCAGCGCAAACCAGCCGTCGCGTTCAAACTGAACCGTCAGCTGGCCCAGCGTAATTTCGAGAGCTGCCGCGTTCGGGTCATTACCCACCAGTAAATTGGCGGTAATAAGCGCCGGTTTATCCAGCGCGCCGCAGCGGCTGACACCGGACTGACGCAGGCCATAACGCCCGCCGTCCTGAACCGACGTGTAGAGGCCTGAGCGTATAATTTTCAGCATACGCCCTCCTTTTGCGGCACAAAGCGCACCGTATCTCCCGGTCTGAGTAAAACCGGCTCTGCCAGGCGTGAATCAAACATCGCCTGCGAGGTATGCCCAATCAGCTGCCAGCCGCCCGGCGTGGCCAGCGGATAAATGCCGGTATGCTGACCACCAATCCCAACGGAGCCCGCGGGCACCTGCACACGCGGCTCTGCCCGACGCGGCATCGCCAGTTTTGGCGACAGCCCACCCAGATAAGCAAAGCCCGGCTGGAAGCCTAAAAACCACACCACATAATCCTGCGATGAGTGAAGCTCCACGACCTGCTGCGGCGTAAGGCCGCAATGCCCGGCCACCAGCGGTAAATCTGGCCCCAGCTTGCCGCCGTACACTACCGGGATATCAATCTGACGGGAATCCGGCTCCAGCACTTCGCTCTCTTCCCACCAGCGCTGAAGACGCTCGATGGCATCCAGCGCCAACGACTGCGGATTACGCAGGATAACGGTGATATTATTCATCCCAGGAATAGCTTCGAGCACTTCCGGGTATTCAGGTAAACGCTGGGTCAGACGCCAGATACGTTTCTGGCTCTCCAGTGTCACAGGCGGTTCAAGTTCCAGAACGACTGCCGTTTCGCCCAACAGGTAACAACGCGCTCGCTGCACTTTCGCCCTCTCTCATTAGGCCGGGTTAGGGATGTCGATAAAGGTGACATCCAGATCGGTATTTTCAGTCAGCCATTCGCTTAATGCACGAATGCCGCCGCGTTCGGTCGCATGATGACCGGCGGCATAAAAATGCAGGCCCTGCTCACGGGCGGAATGAATGGTTTGCTCCGACACTTCGCCGGTAATAAAGGCATCCACGCCAAAACGTGCCGCGCTGTCGATAAAGCTCTGACCGCCGCCGGTGCACCACGCTACGCGCGATATTTTGTCCGGCCCGGTGTCACCACTCCACAGCGGCGTTCGGCCAATGCGGGTTTCAATCCACGATGCCAGCTCCAGCCCGGAAACAGCAATAGACAGTTCGCCCCACGGCACCAGCGGCTCAATTTCGCCTTTGATATTGATGCCGAGAAGTGCGGCTAACTGTGCGTTATTGCCAAGCTCAGGGTGCGCATCCAACGGCAAATGCCAGCCATAAAGGTTGATATCATTGGTCAGCAACGTTTTCAGCCGGTTGCGCTTCATACCGCGAATCACCGGCGACTCCCCTTTCCAGAAATAGCCGTGATGTACGATGACGGCGTCGGCTTCCAGACGAACGGCTTCATCCAGCAGCGCCTGGCTTGCGGTCACGCCGGTGACGATTTTGCGGATCTCTTCTCGCCCCTCAACCTGCAGCCCATTTGGCGCGTAATCGCTGATGGCTGCACTGTTGAGTTTCTCGTTAATCAGTTGTTCCAGTTCACTGTTTTTCATCGTCACTCCAGACTTTCCCTCAATACTGTTGGATACCATAGCCGCCCGGCGGCTTCACGTCGATACCCCCGCAACGCCAGACAAAAATCCGGTCATCTCATTAGCGCAAAAAACGCTTAACGTCACGCAGCACGATCATGTATATTTATGCATTAGGACAGCATATAAATTGAGCTTTAACGCTCAAGTTACATGGAAAACATATAAGAAACGAATAATGCGGAATGATTATCTTCTGCACTTCTGGCAAGACTGAGAGCAACATGAAGACACCATCGTCACAACCACGCGCTATCTATTACGTGGTCGCACTGCAAATTTGGGAATATTTTAGCTTTTATGGGATGCGCGCTCTGCTGATCCTGTATCTCACCAACCAACTGAAATACAACGATAACCATGCGTATGCGCTGTTCAGCGCCTACTGCTCTCTGGTCTATGTCACGCCAATCCTCGGTGGCTGGCTGGCGGATAAAGTGCTCGGCAATCGCATGGCGGTGATGATCGGCGCCTTTTTGATGGCCGTCGGCCACCTGGTGCTCGGCGCCAGTGAAATGTCATCGATGTTCCTGTACCTGTCATTGGCAATTATTGTTTGCGGCTACGGTCTGTTTAAATCGAATGTTAGCTGCCTGCTCGGCGAGCTTTATGAACCCACCGATCCGCGCCGTGACGGTGGTTTCTCGCTGCTTTACGCCGCAGGTAACGTCGGTTCTATCATTGCGCCAATCGCGTGTGGTTACGTTCAGGAAGAATACAGCTGGGCGATGGGCTTTGCGCTTGCCGCCATCGGTATGCTCGCCGGTCTGGTGATTTTCCTGTGCGGGAACCGCCATTTCAGCCATACCGTCGGCGTAAACAAAGCCGTGCTGTGTAGCAAGAAACTGGCCGTTCCGGTCTGGGGTTGGCTGCTGGCTCTGCTGGTGGTATCACCGATTGTCATTGCCGTACTGTTCTGGAAAGAGTGGTCACTGTATGCGCTGATCGTCGCCACCGTCATCGGCCTGGTGATGCTCGCGCAAATCTACAAAAAAGCAGAGAACCAGAAGCAACGCAAAGAGCTGGGTCTCATTGTGGTCCTGACCTTCTTCAGCCTGCTGTTCTGGGCCTTCGCCCAGCAGGGCGGCAGCTCTATAAGCCTGTATATCGACCGTTTCGTGAACCGCGATATTCTTGGTTATGAAGTACCAACGGCAATGTTCCAGTCGGTCAACGGTTTTGCCGTGATGATGTGCGGCGTGTTCCTCGCCTGGGTGGTCAAAGAGTCGGTGACGGGTAACCGCGCGGTGCGCATCTGGGGTAAATACGCCCTGGGCCTTGGGCTGATGAGCGCAGGTTTCTGCATTCTGACTCTGAGCGCACGCTGGTCTGCGACCTACGGTCATTCATCGATGCCGCTAATGGTTCTGGGAATGGCGGTGATGGGCTTTGCCGAACTGTTCATCGACCCGGTAGCGATGGCGCAAATCACGCGTATTGAAATTCCGGGCGTGACAGGTGTGCTGACCGGCATCTACATGCTGCTTTCCGGCGCAATCGCCAACTACGTCGCAGGCGTGATTGCCGATCAGACGTCACAAAGCGCCTTTGATGCGGCGGGGGCCATTAACTACTCCATTAATGCTTACATCGACGTGTTCAGCCAGATTACCTGGGGTTCACTGGCCTGTGTGGCCGTGGTGCTGGTCATCTGGCTTGGTCACGCGATGAAAGTCAGGTCCCGCCGCCTGGCGCTGGAGTCTTAAGACTTTCTGGCGGCTTCATATGCCGCCAACGTCTCTATCCGCGCCTGTTTGTGATTCACAATCGGGCGCGGATATTCAAGCGTTATCCCCTCTTTTTCCGCCCACTGCCACGGTTCGTGAATCGCTTTTTCCGGCACCGCGTTCAATTCCGGTAGCCAGTGACGAATAAACACGCCTTCTTTATCAAACCGTTCGCCCTGGGTGGTCGGGTTAAAGATGCGGAAATACGGCTCTGCATCGGTGCCGGTGGACGCCGCCCACTGCCAGCCGCCGTTGTTGGCCGCTAAGTCGCCGTCGACCAACTGTGACATGAAGTAACGCTCGCCTTCCCGCCAGTCAATGAGCAAATCTTTCACCAGGAAGCTGGCGACAATCATCCGCAAGCGATTGTGCATCCAGCCTGTTTGATTGAGCTGGCGCATCGCCGCATCGACTATCGGGTAACCTGTTTTGCCCTGCTGCCAGGCGGCAAGCGCCGCCCTATCGTTGTTCCAGGCGACGTTATCCGTCCAGGCGATAAAGGGTTTATAGCGGCACAGTTCGGGATGATAGGTCATCAGATGACGGTAAAATTCACGCCAGATGAGTTCATTTAGCCAGACCGCCCCGGGGCCACCGTCTGGCGCGTGTGGACATTCCGCAAGAAGCCGATGCAGACACTGGCGCGGAGACAGCACGCCCAACGTGAGGCACGCCGATAACCGGCTGGTGCCCTCAATCGCGGGAAAATCTCGCGTTTCTTCGTACTCCCCGGCGTGCTGTTGGCAGAAATGGCGCAACCTGGCGATGGCGGTTTTCTCATCCGCCGGGAAGAGCGCGGTATCAAAGGGCTCTTGAGGGAGATTAAGGACAATCTCCGACGTTTCACTCGCCCCATTTTCACGCTGACCCGGAGCCTGAACGCATTCCGGTAGCCCTTCTTTTAGTCGTCGCAGATACGCATTTTTAAATGGCGTAAAGACCTTATACATCTGATGATTACCGGTCATTACGCTACCAGGCGCCAGCATCACGCTGTCGTCAAAACCCTGGCACGTCACCGTATCCAGCGCTTTTTCCACGCAACTGTCGCGCTGACGCTCGTTAATTTCATATTGATAGTTATAGAAAAGCCGATCGACTTGATGCGCATCGCAGACATTTTTCACTACCTCTACCGAGGCCGCGAAATCTGCCACTTCGTGAAACAGTAAAGGAATGCCTTTTTGCGCCAGCTGCGTTTGCAATGCGTTTAGCTGAGTCTGCAAAAAGGCCGCCTGGCGTGGCGCCATATGATGCTGCTGCCACTGTTTCGGTGTGGCAACGTACAACGCGATCACCTTCGCTTTGCGATCGCGACAGGCGGCGGCCAGCGCCAGATTATCGTGCAGGCGTAAATCGGTGCGAAACCAGACCAGATGGGTGGTCATAACTCTCCGGTTAATGTCCGTAACGTAAACGTAAGGCTTCCGGCCAAGGGTCGAAATAGCGCTGCCCGGCCAGATAAGCATCAGGATATTCAGCCATATAGTGTTTTAACAGCGTGACCGGTGCAAGCAACGGCTGCGTGCCCTGCCGATAGCGATCGATAAGATCGGCCAGTTCCTGACGCTGACGGCTATTAAGCTGTTTGCGAAAGTAGCCCTGCACGTGCATCAACACGTTGGTGTGATTGCGGCGCGTTGACGGATGCGACATCAGCGTCATCAGGCGCTGGCGATATTCGACAAAGTAGTCCTCCAGCGACGTCCATTCCGCCATCGCCGCCACAAAGCGCCCGAGCTCACGGTAAAGCGGCTGAGAATGCGCCAGCAGTAACAGCTTATAGCGGCTGTGAAAGGCCATTAATTCGCCGCGATTCAGGCCCCGTTCGCGAAGAGCGTGCAGCTCATGCAGGGCATAAATACGCTCGACAAAGTTCTCACGAAGAACAGCGTCCTGTAGCCGCCCGTCTTCTTCCACTGGCAGCCACGGGAACGTTTCCATCAGGATCCGGGTGTAAATGCCGCGTCCAGATTTGCGGCTGTATTGACCGTCGGCCTCGTATACCCGCACTCGCTCCATGCCACAGCTTGGCGATTTTGCGCACACAATATAGCCGCACAGCTTTTCGAAACGGGTAATCCGCTGTTGGGTAAAATCGCGCATCGCCTGGGTTAAATCACCGTCGCGTCCATCGCTAAAACGCAAATTCGTGCTGCCCTGTTGGTCTTTCATCAGCCGCAGCGCGGGTCTTGGCACCGGTAAGCCAATAGCCATTTCCGGGCAGACGGGCTCAAACGCAACCAGTGGGCTTAAGTCCTCTACTGCAAACGTCAGGCGTTTATGACCGCCGTCAAAACGAACGGGTTCGCCGAGCAAACAGGCGCTGATGCCAACCGGGATTTTCTCACTCATAACCACTCCTTTCAGGCATATAAGAGAAGTGTAGACGCCAGAAAATGAAAAAGGCCGCACAAGGCGGCCTGAACGTCATTCGGTAAATTTTTAGGATTCCGTCCAGAAGCATCACCTTGATGCCTCGAGAAATAAGCAGACCATCAGTGCTGCTGGGTAGGAACTGAAGTATTCCCCAATGGACCGCGAATCCTGAGGGCATAAAAAAACCGCCACGTTAACGTTGGCGGTTTTTTTATGCCTGCTGGAAAGTCACAAATCAGTAAAAATCACAGGTCGCTTTTTCGGCCTGATCCATCCACACCGGTTTTTCACTGGTTTTAGACCAGACACGGTGCAGGTAGCTGTAAAAACGCCCACGATCTTTCCAGAACAGCATCACTGGCAGCGCCAAAACACCCGCCACAACGGCGAAAGTACGACGCATCAATACAACATGTGCAGGAAACTCTTTGTACATAATCTCTCTCCCCTTCATGGCCGGCAACGCACGCCGGTAAACGTTATCTGGGTCAAATAATACCGTTTTGGTTGTAATTTTACTACTCATCCGACCACTTTATTATGTTTCCAGAGGGAAATTTACACTTCACGCCGTAATTAAGTTACATAAAAGTTAAATTAACACTAACCAATGGTTAATTAATGGTCTTTTTCATTTTTATATTATTTTTACACCCGGCCCTGCGTTTTTTGCGAAATCTTTGCACCAAAAAACTTACCGTTACCGCACTTCATTAAACACCTGGAGGTGGACTGTGAGTACAGGCGTGCTAACTGGTATCGTGCTGGTTTTCCTGTTATTGGGTTATCTGGTTTATGCCCTGATCAATGCGGAGGCCTTCTGATGGCTGCGCAAGGGTTGTTACTGATTGCCAGTTTTTTACTGATCCTGTTCAGTCTGGCGCGCCCGTTGGGGCTCGTGCTGGCACGGCTGATTGCCAATACGCCACTGCCCGGAACAGCCAGAGTTGAAAGCGTTCTTTGGCGCCTGATGGGCATCTCCGCCCAGGAGATGAACTGGCGGCAATATCTGCTGGCCATTCTGTTGCTCAATATTTTTGGCGCAGTACTGCTGTTTGCGATGCTGATGCTTCAGGGCTTCCTGCCGCTGAATCCGCAGCGGCTTCCAGGCCTCTCATGGGATCTGGCGATGAACACCGCCATCAGCTTTGTCTCCAACACCAACTGGCAGGCGTATAGCGGTGAAAGTACGCTGAGCTATTTCAGCCAGATGTCCGGGCTGGCAGTGCAAAACTTCTTATCTGCAGCCACCGGCATCGCAGTCGTGTTCGCGCTAATCCGCGGTTTCTGCCGCCATAGCACCGACACGCTGGGTAACGCATGGATGGACATTGTGCGCGTTACGTTGTGGATCCTGCTGCCGCTGTCGCTGTTGATTGCGCTATTTATGATCCAGCAAGGCACGCTGCAAAACCTTCTCCCATATCAGCATTTCACCTCGCTCGAAGGTGTGAAAGGCCTGCTGCCGATGGGGCCGGTGGCGTCGCAGGAAGCCATCAAGATGCTTGGCACCAATGGCGGTGGCTTCTTTAATGCCAACTCCAGCCATCCATTTGAAAACCCAACGGCGCTGACTAACTCGGTTCAAATGCTGGCGATTTTCCTGATCCCTGCCGCGCTGTGTTTCGCCTTCGGTGAAGCAGTCAACGACCGTCGCCAGGGTCGCGCGATCCTATGGGCGATGTCGGTCATCTTCGTCATCTGCGTAACGGTAGTGATGTGGGCTGAGCTCAGCGGAAATCCTCACTTCCTGAAACTCGGGGCCGACAGTGCCATCAATATGGAAGGTAAAGAGAGCCGGTTCGGCATTCTGCAAAGCAGCCTGTTTGCGGTGGTGACGACCGCGGCGTCCTGCGGCGCAGTGAACGCCATGCACGACTCCTTTACCGCGCTCGGTGGCATGGTACCAATGTGGCTAATGCAGATTGGTGAAGTGGTGTTCGGCGGCGTGGGTTCCGGGCTGTACGGCATGCTGCTGTTCGTGCTGCTGTCGGTGTTTATCGCCGGGCTGATGATTGGCCGCACGCCGGAATATCTCGGTAAAAAAATCGACGTGCGTGAAATGAAAATGACCGCGCTGGCGATCCTCGTGACTCCGGCACTGGTTTTGCTCGGCACTGCACTGGCGATGATGACCGAAGCCGGTCGCGCCGGAATGTTCAACCCGGGCATTCACGGCTTTAGCGAAGTGGTGTACGCCGTCTCTTCCGCCGCCAATAACAACGGCAGCGCCTTCGGCGGCCTGAGTGCTAACTCTCCATTCTGGAACTGCCTGCTGGCCTTCTGCATGTTCGTCGGACGCTTCGGGGTGATCGTGCCTGTTCTGGCCATTGCTGGCTCGCTGGTGAGCAAGAAAATTCAGCCCGCCAGCACCGGCACGCTGCCGACCTTCGGCCCGCTGTTTGTTGGCTTGCTGATAGGCACCGTGATTTTGGTCGGCGCCCTGACCTTTATTCCCGCCCTGGCATTAGGCCCGGTCGCAGAACATCTCTCTTCGTTATAAGACACCTGGAGACACGTTTTATGAGTCGTAAGCAAACGGCAATTTTCGAACCGGCCCTGGTTCGCCAGGCCCTGCTGGATGCCGTAAAAAAACTGAGTCCAGCCGTACAATGGCGCAACCCGGTGATGTTTATCGTCTGGCTGGGCAGCGTGCTGACCACCCTGCTCGCCGTGGCGATGGCCTTTGGAAAAGCACCCGGTAGCGCTGGCTTCACGGCGGCAATCAGCATCTGGCTGTGGTTTACCGTGCTGTTCGCTAACGTCGCCGAAGCGCTGGCGGAAGGCCGCAGCAAGGCGCAGGCCAACAGTCTGAAAGGCATCCAGAAAACCTCTTTCGCCCGTAAACTGCGCGCGCCGCAGCATGACGCTCAGGCCGATCACGTTCCGGCAGATGGCCTGCGCAAAGGTGACATCGTTCTGGTGGAGGCTGGCGACATTATCCCGTGCGACGGTGAAGTCATCGAAGGTGGCGCATCGGTGGACGAAAGCGCGATTACCGGGGAGTCCGCGCCAGTTATCCGCGAATCCGGCGGTGACTTCGCCTCGGTAACGGGTGGCACGCGCATTCTTTCCGACTGGCTGGTTATCCGTTGCAGCGTTAACCCTGGCGAAACCTTCCTTGACCGAATGATCGCCATGGTCGAAGGCGCTCAGCGTCGTAAAACACCAAACGAAATCGCCCTGACCATTTTGCTGGTCGCCCTCACCATCGTGTTCCTGCTGGCTACCGCCACCCTGTGGCCGTTCTCCGCGTACGGCGGAACGGCGGTCAGTGTGACAGTGCTGGTTGCGCTGTTGGTTTGTCTGATCCCGACGACCATCGGCGGGCTGCTGTCGGCAATCGGCGTGGCCGGAATGAGCCGGATGCTTGGTGCCAACGTGATTGCCACCAGCGGGCGTGCAGTTGAAGCGGCAGGCGATGTAGATGTATTGCTGCTGGATAAAACCGGCACCATCACTCTCGGCAACCGTCAGGCGTCTCAGTTCCTGCCCGCTCCGGGCGTCGATGAGAAAACCCTCGCCGATGCCGCGCAGCTGGCGTCGCTGGCCGATGAGACGCCGGAAGGCCGCAGTATCGTGGTGCTGGCAAAACAGCGCTTCAATCTGCGCGAGCGCGACGTTCAGGCATTACAGGCCACGTTTGTGCCATTTACTGCGCAGACTCGCATGAGCGGCATCAATATCCACGACCGCATGATCCGTAAAGGTTCTGTGGATGCTATCCGTCGTCACGTAGAAGCCAACAACGGGCACTTCCCGCCGCAGGTCGACACGCAGGTCGAAGGCGTGGCGCGTCAGGGTGGCACCCCGCTGGTGGTGGTGGAAGGTGCGACGGTGCTCGGTGTGATTGCACTGAAGGACATCGTAAAAGGCGGCATTAAAGAGCGTTTCGCACAGCTGCGCAAAATGGGCATTAAAACGGTGATGATTACCGGCGATAACCGCCTGACGGCCGCCGCCATCGCCGCCGAAGCAGGCGTAGATGACTTCCTGGCGGAAGCGACGCCGGAAGCCAAGCTGGCGCTGATTCGTCAGTATCAGGCGGAGGGCCGTCTGGTGGCGATGACCGGCGACGGCACCAACGACGCCCCGGCGTTAGCGCAGGCTGACGTGGCGGTGGCGATGAACTCCGGAACCCAGGCCGCAAAAGAAGCGGGCAACATGGTCGATCTGGACTCCAACCCGACCAAGCTGATTGAAGTGGTGCATATCGGTAAACAGATGCTGATGACCCGCGGGTCGCTGACCACCTTCAGTATCGCCAATGACGTGGCGAAATATTTCGCCATCATCCCGGCGGCATTTGCGGCCACTTATCCACAGCTCAACGCGCTGAACGTGATGCACCTGCACTCGCCCGCATCGGCCATTCTCAGCGCCGTTATCTTTAACGCCCTGATTATTGTGTTCCTGATCCCGCTGGCGTTAAAAGGCGTGAGTTATAAGCCACTGACGGCGGCAGCAATGCTGCGACGTAACCTGTGGATTAACGGCCTCGGTGGCCTGCTGGTGCCATTCATCGGCATCAAAGTGATTGACCTGTTGCTGACTCTGTCTGGTCTGGTGTAAGAGGAAATGAAAATGGCGACGTTACGCCCTGCTCTGGTAGTTCTGATTTTTTTAACCCTGGTCACCGGCGGCGTGTATCCGCTGTTTACCACCGCGCTTGGACAATGGTGGTTCACCGACCAGGCCAACGGCTCGTTGGTTCATCAGGACAACCAGATTCGTGGTTCGCGCTTGATTGGTCAGCAGTTTTCTGCGCCGGGATATTTTCACGGCCGCCCTTCCGCCACCGCCAATAGCCCCTATAATCCAGAGGCATCCGGTGGCAGCAATCTGGCGGGCAGTAATCCAGAGCTGGATAAAGAAGTGGCGGCACGGGTGGCGCAGCTGCGTCAGGACAATCCGCAGGCAGACGCACAGGTTCCCGTCGAACTGGTAACGGCGTCCGCGAGCGGGCTGGATTACAGCCTGACGCCGCAGTCGGTAAACTGGCAAAAACCGCGCGTGGCGCAGGCCCGTCACCTGTCTGTAGAAGCGCTGACCACGCTGGTAGCCGCACACACACAGCAGCCGTTGGTGAGTTTCCTCGGCCAGCCGGTGGTGAATATTGTAGAGCTGAACATGGCGCTGGATGCCCTGAAACAACCGTAAGGATTGAGCATGACCGACGAGCCCTTTCGTCCCGATCCCGACCGCCTGCTGGAGCAATCCTCCGGCTGGTATCGCGGAAAACTGAAAGTCTTTTTTGGCGCCTGTGCAGGCGTAGGGAAAACCTACGCCATGTTGCAGGAAGCGCAGCGTCTGCGGGCGCAGGGGCTCGATATTCTGGTGGGCGTGGTGGAAACTCACGGCCGTCAGGAGACCGCCGCGCAGCTTAAAGGGCTGGCGACTCAGCCGCGAAAACGCATTCACTATCGCGGTCGTCAGGTCGAAGAGTTTGACCTCGACGCCGCCCTCGCCCGCCGTCCGGCGCTGATCCTGATGGACGAACTGGCGCACACCAACGCGCCCGGTTCGCGTCACCCCAAACGCTGGCAGGATGTTGAAGAACTGCTGGAAGCGGGCATCGACGTTTTTACCACCGTCAACGTTCAGCATCTGGAAAGCCTGAACGACGTGGTCAGCAGCGTGACCGGTATCAAAGTGCGCGAAACCGTGCCGGATCCTTTTTTCGATTCTGCTGACGAAGTGGTTTTGGTGGACCTGCCGCCGGACGATTTGCGCCAGCGTTTGCATGAAGGCAAAGTGTATATCGCCGGTCAGGCCGAGCGTGCCATCGAGCATTTCTTCCGTAAAGGCAACCTCATCGCCCTGCGCGAACTGGCACTGCGACGCACCGCTGACCGCGTGGATGATCAGATGCGCGCCTGGCGCGACCGGCAAGGCGAAGAAAAAGTCTGGCACACCCGCGATGCGATTCTGCTGTGCGTCGGCCACAGCGGCGGGAATGAAAAACTGGTGCGGGCCGCCGCCCGTCTGGCCGCCAAATTCGGCACTGCATGGCATGCGGTCTATGTCGAAACCCCCGATTTGCACCGTCTGCCAGAATCACAGCGGCGCAATATTCTCAGCGCATTGCGTCTGGCACAGGAACTGGGCGCGGAAACCGCCACGCTGTCAGACCCGGCGGAAGACAAAGCGATTCTACGCTACGCCCGCGAACATAATCTCGGCAAAATCATTCTTGGTCGGCGCAATAAACGACGCTGGTGGAGCCAGGAATCGTTCGCCGACAGGCTCGCCCGCCGCGCACCGGATCTCGATTTACTGATTGTTGCCCTGGACGAGGCTCCCGTCAGCACGACTGCCCGTAATTCCGATACCCGTCCGTGGATAGACCGCTGGCGCGTACAGCTGCGCGGCTGCATCGTGGCGGTGGCGCTGTGCGCCTTTATTACCCTGTTCGCCAGCCATTTCCTGATGGCCTTTGATGCCGCCAACCTGGTGATGATCTATCTGCTTGGTGTGGTGATTGTGGCCCTGTTTTACGGGCGCTGGCCGTCGGTGCTGGCGACCGTCATTAACGTCATCAGTTTTGACTTATTCTTTATCGCGCCGCGCGGCACGCTGGCGGTGTCGGATGTGCAGTACGTGCTGACCTTCGGCGTGATGCTCACCGTCGGGCTGGTGATCGGGAATCTCACCGCCGGAGTGCGCTATCAGGCCCGCGTGGCCCGCTATCGCGAACAGCGCACCCGCCATTTGTATGAGATGTCCAAAGCGCTGGCGACGGGTCGCACGCAGCAGGATATCGCCCGCACCAGCGAACAGTTCATTCACTCCACATTCCAGGCGCGCAGCCAGGTGCTGCTGCCCAACACCGAGGGCGGGCTTCACCCTTTGACCGACGGCAACGACATCACACCGTGGGACGACGCCATCGCCCGCTGGAGCTTTGACAAAGGCCAGCCAGCAGGTGCGGGAACTGACACGCTGCCCGGCGTACCCTATCTGATCCTGCCGTTGAAAAGCGCCGAGAAAACCCACGGCGTGATGGTGGTTGAACCGGGGAATTTGCGCCAGTTGATGATCCCGGAACAGCAGCGATTGCTGGAAACCTGCACCCTGCTGGTGGCCAGCGCCCTTGAACGTCTGGCGCTGACCGCCAGCGAAGAGCAATCGCGGCTGGTGAGTGAACGAGAAAGCATCCGTAACTCGCTGCTGGCGGCGCTTTCACACGACTTGCGCACGCCATTAACAGTGCTGTTTGGTCAGGCGGAAATTCTGACGCTGGATTTGGCCAGCGAAGGTTCAAAGCACGCTCCACAGGCCAACGAAATCCGCCAGCACGTGCTGAACACCACCCGGCTGGTGAACAATTTGCTGGATATGGCGCGCATTCAGTCCGGTGGATTTAACCTGCGCAAAGAGTGGCTGACGCTGGAAGAAGTGGTGGGCAGCGCCATTCGCACCCTGGAAATGGGCCTCGGCGGGCGGCATATTCAGCTGGCGCTGGGCGACCCGCTGACACTGATTCACGTTGATGGCCCGCTGTTTGAGCGGGTGCTGATTAACCTGCTGGAAAACGCCGCGAAGTACGCGGGCCCGTCGGCCACCATTGGGATTTCCGCCGAACGCCTGCCCGAACAGCTACAGCTGGAGGTGTGGGACTCCGGCCCCGGTATCCCTGCTGGTCAGGAACAGGCAATATTTGCTAAATTCTCCAGGGGCCATAAGGAATCGGCCATTCCCGGCGTGGGGCTTGGCCTCGCGATTTGCCAGGCGATTGTCGAGGTACACGGCGGCGAACTGCACGCGTATAACCGCCCCGAAGGCGGGGCCAGTTTCAGGGTTACGCTGCCGCTGGATGCGCCCCCGGAGCTGGATGAACTTCTCGAGGAACTGTGATTAACGTACTTATCGTTGAAGATGAACAGGCTATTCGTCGTTTTCTGCGCAGCGCGCTGGAAGCAGATGGCCTGCGCGTGCACGAAGCCGAAACGTTGCAACGTGGACTGCTGGAAGCGGCCACGCGCAAACCCGATCTGGTCATTCTTGACCTCGGCTTGCCGGATGGCGACGGCATTGAGTTCATCCGCGATTTTCGTCAGTGGAGCCAGGTGCCGGTCATTGTGCTTTCCGCTCGCGCCGAAGAAACGGACAAAATCACCGCGCTCGACGCCGGAGCCGACGATTATCTCAGCAAGCCGTTTGGCATTGGCGAGTTACAGGCGCGCCTGCGCGTAGCCCTGCGTCGTCACGGGAACGCGGAACAAAATCAGCCCGTGGTGCGTTTCGCCGATATTCAGGTCGATATCGCCAATCACCGCATACAGCGCGGTGAAGAACAAATCCATCTGACACCGATTGAATTTCGCCTGCTGGCGGTGCTGCTCAACAACCATGGCAAGGTGCTGACCCAGCGTCAGTTATTAAGCCAGGTCTGGGGGCCAAATGCGATTGAGCATAGCCACTACCTGCGCATTTATATGGGCCACTTACGCCAGAAGCTGGAAATTGACCCGGCGCGGCCGCAGCATTTGCTGACCGAAACCGGGATTGGTTATCGGTTTATGCTCTGACCCGCCTGCTCAGTCAGAGCTTATGCATGGTTATTGCTGTTACTGTTACAGAACGGTTAATTCATCGCCGGGGATTATGCATTTCTGCTGCATAACCTGCGCCCATACCCCGGCGAACAGCAGGCTAATGAATTGATTTCTGACGCTAACGATAAAAAACCGCCGCCTCTTCACAGTTTATCAACCTTGATTCAGGAATTTAAATGCCATAATTATTTGGCGGTTTAACTCACACTGAAAATAACCTCCCCCTATTTGTGCATAGCTATTCCGACACCAATTAACATTCATTTAAAATCAATAAGTTAGAAAAATAAAATATCCATTTAAAAACACATACCATTAACAACATAAAATAACAACCACCATAACTGCTTAGTAATGCATTTAAGCGCCGTCATTGATTCAATATTCTCTGACATCAATCATATATTCACACGCTTATTTAACCCGCCGAATGACTCGTGAGCAATATCACATTCACTGAGCACAAAAGACCGGACTATTCTCCGTGCAAACCGTTCCCACGTTAATGACGAATTTATTTCGCCACGCCTTTTTATTCTTTAATAACGAGTAAGGGAGTAATAATGGAAAAGCATTATGTTGGTTCTGAGATTGGTCAATTGCGCAGCGTAATGCTGCACCGTCCGAATCTGAGCTTAAAAAGACTGACGCCATCGAATTGCCAGGAATTACTTTTTGATGATGTTCTGTCGGTAGAGCGCGCGGGCGAAGAGCACGATATTTTCGCCAATACTCTGCGCCAGCAAGGCATCGAGGTTTTGCTGCTCACTGACTTGCTCAGCCAGACGCTGGAGATCAGCGATGCCAGGCAATGGTTACTGGAAACGCAGATCTCTGATTACCGACTGGGGCCAACCTTTGCGGGCGATATTCGTGCCTGGCTTTCGGATATGTCACACCGTCAATTGTCTCGTCATTTAACCGGAGGATTAACCTACGGTGAAATCCCAACCAGTATCAAAAATATGGTCGTCGATACGCATGACCAGAATGATTTTATTATGAAGCCGTTGCCGAATCATTTATTTACACGCGACACCTCCTGCTGGATATATAACGGCGTCTCTATTAACCCGATGGCAAAAGCCGCCCGCCAACGTGAAACCAATAATCTTCGCGCACTCTATCGCTGGCATCCGAAATTTGCCGAGGGTGAATTTATAAAATATTTCGGCGACGAAAATATAAATTACGACCACGCCACCTTAGAAGGCGGCGACGTGCTGGTCATTGGTCGTGGCGCGGTGTTGATAGGCCTCTCCGAGCGCACGACGCCACAGGGCGTCGAGTTCCTGGCCAGCGCGCTGTTCAAACATCAGCAGGCCAAACGCGTGATTGCCGTGGAGCTGCCAAAACATCGCTCCTGCATGCACCTCGACACGGTAATGACCCATATCGATATCGATACCTTCTCGGTTTACCCGGAAGTGGTCCGTCAGGACGTGCAGTGCTGGACCTTAACCCCGGACGAACATGGCGGAATCAAACGCCATCAGGAAACCAGTCTGCTGCACGCCATCGAAAAAGCCCTTGGCATCGATCAGGTGCGATTGATCACCACCGGCGGCGATGCCTTTGAGGCCGAACGCGAGCAGTGGAACGACGCCAATAACGTGCTGACGCTGCGCCCCGGTGTCGTTGTGGGCTACGAGCGTAACACCTGGACTAACGAAAAATACGATAAAGCGGGTATTACCGTGCTGCCCATTCCCGGCGACGAACTGGGTCGCGGACGCGGCGGCGCACGCTGCATGAGCTGTCCTCTGGAACGCGACGATATTTAAGGAATAAACCATGACCAAACCAACACTGGTTGTCGCCCTCGGCGGCAATGCCCTGCTCAAACGTGGAGAGCCACTGGAAGCGGAATGCCAACGCCAGAATATTGCGCTGGCGGCGAAAATCATCGCCGGGTTAACCGTGCAATGGCGTGTCGTGCTGGTGCACGGCAACGGGCCGCAGGTGGGACTGTTGGCACTGCAAAACAGCGCCTATGACAAAGTGGCGCCCTACCCGCTCGACGTCCTCGGCGCCGAAAGCCAGGGAATGATTGGCTACATGCTGCAACAGGCGCTGAAAAATCAGCTGCCGCAGCGCGAAGTCAGCGTATTGCTGACCCAGGTCGAAGTGGACGCAGCCGATCCGGCTTTCAGCAACCCGACCAAATACATCGGCCCGATCTACGACGACATCCAGGCCCGGGCGCTGCATGAAGAAAAAGGGTGGACGTTTAAGGCCGATGGCCGCCACTTCCGCCGCGTGGTGCCTTCGCCACAGCCGCAGCGGATTGTCGAAGGCGACGCCATCCGAACCCTGATTGCCCGCGACCATCTGGTGATTTGCAACGGCGGCGGCGGCGTCCCGGTAGTGAAAAATACCCGCGGCTACCGCGGTATTGAGGCGGTGATCGATAAGGATCTCTCCGCCGCACTGCTGGCCACTCAGCTTGAGGCTGACGCTCTGCTGATCCTCACTGACGCCGATGCCGTCTATCTCGACTGGGGCCAGCCTGGTCAGCGTCCGCTGACGCAGGTCACGCCTGCTGAACTCAATAATCTGACATTTGATGCCGGATCAATGGGCCCCAAAGTTGCCGCCAGCCGCCGTTTTGTTGAGCAGTGCCACGGTATCGCCGGGATCGGCGCACTGGCCGACGGCGAAGCCATCCTCAATGGAAAGAAAGGCACCTTGATTCGCCCGTAACTGCCCTTTCCCGGATCGGGAGAGACATGAATGCGCTATCTGAAAGGACTATCCCATGAGCATCAATCTGAAAAACCGTAACTTCCTTAAACTGCTCGATTACACCCCGAGCGAAATTCAATACCTGATTGATTTGGCGCTGGAGCTGAAAGCAGCCAAACGCGCAGGCCGTGAGAAAAAAACGCTGGTCGGGAAAAATATCGCTCTGATTTTTGAAAAAACCTCCACTCGCACGCGCTGCGCTTTTGAAGTCGCGGCCTTCGATCAGGGCGCGCAAGTCACCTACCTCGGGCCGACCGGTTCGCAAATCGGCCATAAAGAGTCGATGAAGGACACCGCCCGAGTGCTGGGCCGGATGTATGACGGCATTGAATATCGGGGATTCGGCCAGGCGATCGTTGAGGAGCTGGGCGCATTCGCAGACGTGCCGGTATGGAACGGGCTAACCAACGAGTTTCACCCAACGCAAATTTTGGCAGACCTGATGACGATGCTGGAGCATGCGCCGGGCAAAAGGTTGCCGCAACTGAGCTTCGCCTATCTCGGTGATGCCCGCAACAATATGGGCAATTCACTGCTGGTGGGCGCCGCCAAAATGGGGATGGATATTCGCCTCGTCGCGCCAAAATCATTCTGGCCTGAACCCGCGTTGGTCGAGCAATGCAGAACCATTGCGAAACATACCGATGCGCGCATCACCCTGACAGAGCATGTCGACGAGGGCGTGTATGGCGTCGATTTCCTCTACACCGACGTTTGGGTATCGATGGGTGAACCGAAAGAGGCCTGGGCTGAACGTGTCAGCCTGATGACCCCCTACCAGATCAATCAGCAGGTTATTGCCGCTACCGGCAATCCAGACGTCAAGTTCATGCACTGTCTGCCCGCATTCCATAACGAACACACCACCATGGGCCGCGAGATTGAAATGGCATACGGCCTGAAAGGACTGGAAGTCACTGAAGAGGTCTTTGAATCGGCACATTCCATCGTCTTTGACGAAGCGGAAAACCGCATGCACACCATCAAAGCGGTAATGGTGGCGACCCTCGGCGACTAACGTATCCCGGGCGTGCCGGAATGCGCGCCCTGCTCCACGGAGATCTCACCATGAGCAAATTCAAATTTCCTACCGCTTATACCATCCTGTTTATTCTGATTGCCCTTGTCGCCGCCATGACGTGGATTATCCCGGCGGGTAAATACCAGATGGCAACGAACGCCACGCTGGGCAAAGAGGTGCCGGTCGCCGGGACCTACGCGCCGGTCGATGCGCATCCTCAAGGTATTACCGCCGTTTTACTGGCTCCTATCGACGGTCTCTATAATCACCAGACCTACGTCGCCGGCGCCATCGATGTGGCGTTGTTCGTGCTGATCATCGGCGGCTTTCTCGGCGTGGTGAACAAAACGGGCGCGATCGATGCCGGAATAGAACGGGTCACCGCCAAACTTAACGGCAAAGAGGAGTGGATGATCCCCATCCTGATGGCGTTGTTTGCCGCCGGGGGAACCATTTATGGCATGGCCGAGGAATCCTTGCCGTTCTATACATTGTTGGTGCCAGTGATGATGGCCGCCCGGTTCGACCCGCTAGTGGCCGCCGCTACCGTGTTGCTCGGCGCGGGTATTGGCACATTAGGCTCGACCATCAACCCATTTGCCACGGTGATCGCCGCCAACGCCGCCGGGATCCCTTTTACCCATGGCATGCTGCTGCGTATTCTGCTGTTGGTGGTGGGTTATCTGATTTGCGTCTGGTGGGTGATGCGTTACGCCCGCCGCGTGCGCAGCAATCCTGCGGCGTCCGTCGTCGCCGACGCCTGGGAGAGCAATCGTGCACATTTCCTCGGGCAGCGTTCCGAAACCCGGCTGGAATTTACCTCCACCCGCAAAACCATACTGTGCATTTTCGCCGCGTCGTTTGCGGTAATGATTTACGGTGTTGCAGTCCTGGGATGGTGGATGGCGGAAATTTCCGCCGTGTTTCTGGCCGCCGCTATTGTCGTGGGAGTGATTGCGCGAATGAGTGAAGAGACATTCACCCAAACCTTTATAGACGGTGCTCGCGATTTACTCGGTGTCGCACTGATCATTGGTATCGCTCGCGGTATTGTAGTGGTGATGGATAACGGCATGATTACTCACACGATTCTTCACAGTGCTGAGGATCTGGTGTCGGGTCTGTCAACCATGCTATTCATTAACGTCACTTACTGGCTGGAAGTGCTGCTCTCCTTCCTGGTGCCCTCCTCTTCAGGGCTGGCGGTGTTAACGATGCCGATCATGGCCCCGCTGGCGGATTTCGCCCACGTACCGCGCGAGTTGGTGGTCACTGCCTATCAGTCCGCCTCAGGGATAGTCAATCTGATGACGCCCACCTCTGCGGTGGTCATGGGCGGTCTTGCCATCGCCCGCGTGCCGTATGTGCGCTATCTGAAGTGGGTCGCACCGTTGCTGGTTATCCTGACGTTATTGAACATGCTGTTACTGAGCCTTGGCGCCCTGCTGTAGCAGGCCCAGCGTCCTGCCTGGTGGTTTTTCAGCCACCGGGCCAGCAGCCGGCACGTCGATAATGTTAATGATTACAGGATACAAAGATGATCAAGGATTACGGTGATTACTCTGCCAAAGAACAACTTCAGCTGACCGTCTGTCAGCGTCTGATTGCAGAGAAAAGCTATCTCTCCCAGGAGGAAATCCGTCGTGATTTACAGCAGCACGGCTTTGATTGTATCAGTCAGTCCACCGTCTCCCACCTGTTAAAACGGCTTGGCGTCATTAAAATCCGCAACGCCAAAGGGCAAAAAATATACTCCGTTAATCCCCAACTTGGGCCCACGCCGGATGCCACCCGATCAGTGTCAGAAATGGTGGTCAGCGTCGAGCATAATAGCGAGTTTATTCTGGTCCATACTATTGCGGGATATGGACGCGCCGTCGCGCGGATCCTCGACTACCATGCGTTACCCGAAATTCTCGGTGTGGTGGCGGGCAGCAGCATCGTGTGGGTCGCCCCGCGCAGCATCAAACGAACCGCACTGGTGCATAAGCAGATAAATTACCTCCTGCGCACGCGTTAGACGCTATTCTGATTAAATACCAAAGAGTGATATCCTGAATACTCATTCAGAATATCACTCTTTTTTCGTTTATATATTCCTCTGTTAAGCTCTTTCCCATCACTCTCTCCTCTGACGGCGAAGGTGCAAATTCCTCTGCACCATGTACATTTAATTTACAATAAATAAACATAACAGCATATAATCTTGCAATATGCATATGAAGTGACTAATTATTTCTGAAATGATCGGTTATTGTCGATCGATGTCACAGAAACATCTCCATTTCCAGATAAAATACCTGCGCTTTCACTCATTCATGAAGGTATATATTATGGAAAACAATAGCCGACTCATGCCCCATATAAGGCGGACAACACATATCATGATGTTTGCCCACCGCAATAGCTTCGACTTTCACTTCTTTAACGCCCGATAGTCTTCTGACTACGGGCGTTCAGCATACAGGTCATTCCTGACTTCCTGATAATGCAGGCATTTGCCTGTAGCTCCTGCGCTCGCCTTAATAAATTCTGTATTCCGGCAACCGGGCCGGTGGAATTTATGACTTCAGAAAAAGCAATAACCTGATTTCATTATCAGCGGGTCACTATTGCCTTTTCACCGGAATAATCAATTTCGTATTTTAGAAATTGAGGACCTGCTATTCCTTGAAATTAAAGAGATGAAAAATGTCAGAATTAAAAATTGCCGTCAGTCGCCATTGCCCTGATTGTTTTAACAGCACCCGCAGCATTGTTGACACATATAACACGCAGTTTATCGATGTCGCCGCCGCGGTATTATCTGTAAAAGATGTCGAGTGTGGGAAACTCGATGAAATAGACACCACGGGCTATAACCTGCCAGTATTTATCGGTATTAATAAAGACGAAATCGTGCCCGCAGAATATCTGTCGCGTATTCATGGGGTGTTTGAACACGATGAAACACGCAACGACTTCTATGGTCGTCAGCTGGAAGCCGCCGCGCATAAATATGAAACGCAGCTGCGCCCGCCGTTCTTCCGCGCATTAGTGGATTACGTTAATCAGGGCAATAGCGCGTTCGACTGCCCCGGCCATCAGGGCGGTGAGTTTTTCCGTCGCCATCCGGCGGGCAATCAGTTTGTCGAATACTTTGGTGAGACGCTGTTCCGCTCAGATCTCTGCAACGCCGACGTGGCGATGGGTGATTTGCTGATCCACGAAGGCGCGCCCTGCGTGGCGCAGCAGCATGCGGCTAAAGTGTTCAACGCCGACAAAACCTATTTCGTCCTGAACGGCACGTCATCGTCGAATAAAGTGGTGCTTAACGCGCTGCTGACACCGGGCGATCTGGTCTTGTTTGATCGCAACAACCACAAATCCAACCATCACGGTGCGCTGTTACAGGCTGGCGCCACACCGGTATATCTGGAAACCGCGCGTAACCCATATGGCTTTATCGGCGGGATTGATGCGCACTGCTTTGAAGAGACTTACCTGCGGGAATTGATTGCCGACGTCGCACCGCAGCGTGAACGGCTGGCTCGCCCTTTCCGTCTGGCCGTCATTCAGCTTGGGACCTACGACGGCACCATTTATAACGCCCGTCAGGTGGTCGATAAGATTGGGCATCTGTGTGACTACATCCTGTTTGACTCCGCATGGGTCGGCTACGAACAATTCATTCCGATGATGGCCGAATGTTCGCCGTTACTGCTGGAGCTTAATGAAAATGATCCGGGAATTCTGGTTACTCAGTCGGTCCATAAACAGCAGGCCGGTTTTTCTCAAACCTCGCAAATCCACAAAAAAGATAGCCATATCAAAGGCCAGTCGCGCTACGTCCCGCATAAACGCCTGAACAACGCCTTTATGATGCATGCCTCCACCAGCCCGTTCTATCCGCTTTTTGCCGCGCTGGATGTCAACGCGAAAATGCATGAAGGCGTCAGCGGCCGCAATATGTGGATGGACTGTGTGGCGAACGGCATCGATGCCCGCAAACTGATCCTCGAGAACTGCCATCATATTCGCCCGTTTGTACCGCCGGTCATTAATGGCAAACCGTGGCACGCCTGGCCTACCGAGCAAATTGCCCGCGACCTGAGTTTCTTCCATTTCGTGCCGGGTGAGCGCTGGCACGCGTTTGAAGGCTACGCCGAACATCAGTATTTCGTCGATCCGTGCAAGCTGCTGCTGACTACCCCCGGCATTGATGCCGACAGCGGTGAGTACGACGCGTTTGGCGTTCCGGCGACTATTCTCGCTAATTTCCTGCGTGAGAATGGTGTGGTGCCTGAGAAGTGCGACCTTAACTCGATTCTGTTCCTGCTGACCCCGGCGGAGGATATGGCGAAGCTGCAACAACTGGTTGCACTGCTGGTGCGCTTTGAAAAACTGCTCGAGAACGACGCACCGTTGCAGGAGGTTTTACCGTCGCTGTATCGCCAGTACGAGCATCGCTACGCCGGATATACCTTGCGTCAGCTGTGTCTGGAGATGCATCAGCTCTATGCCCGTCACGACGTGAAACAACTGCAGAAAGAGATGTTCCGCAAGACGCATTTCCCGCGCGTCAGCCTGAATCCACAGGAAGCGAACTACGCCTATCTGCGAGGGGAAGTTGAACTGGTGGCGCTGCCGCAGGCTGAAGGTCGCATTGCGGCGGAAGGCGCGCTGCCTTATCCGCCGGGCGTGCTGTGCGTCGTGCCAGGGGAAATCTGGAGCGGTGCGGTACTGCGTTATTTCACCGCGTTGGAAGAAGGCATCAACCTTCTGCCAGGCTTCGCGCCAGAACTTCAGGGGGTTTATGTCGAGGAAGTCGACGGTCGTAAGCAGGTGTGGTGCAACGTTATCAAGTCGCGTGATGCTCAAGAGCCGCTGATGAAAGGGGAATCATTATGAGCAAATCGAACAAAATGGGCGTCGTTCAGCTCACCATTTTGACGATGGTGAACATGATGGGGTCCGGGATAATCATGCTGCCGACCAAGCTTGCGGAAGTCGGCACGATCTCGATTATCTCCTGGATGGTGACCGCCCTGGCGTGGGCGTTTGCCAAATGCGGGATGTTCAGCCGTAAATCCGGTGGCATGGGCGGCTATGCGGAGTATGCCTTCGGCAAATCCGGCAACTTTATGGCCAACTATACCTATGGCGTGTCGCTACTGATTGCCAACGTGGCGATAGCCATTTCAGCGGTGGGTTACGGTACCGAACTGTTTGGGGTCACGCTCAGCCCGATTCAGATTGGGCTGGCGACCATCGGCGTGCTGTGGCTGTGCACCATCGCCAACTTTGGCGGAGCGCGGATCACCGGACAAATCAGTAGCGTCACCGTCTGGGGTGTCATTATTCCGGTCGTGGGATTGTGCATTATCGGCTGGTTCTGGTTCAGCCCGACGCTGTACGTAAATTCCTGGAACCCGCACCACGTGCCGTTCTTTAGCGCGGTCGGGTCATCAATCGCAATGACGCTGTGGGCGTTTCTCGGTCTGGAGTCTGCCTGTGCCAATACCGATGTGGTGGAAAATCCAGAGCGTAACGTGCCGATCGCGGTTCTCGGTGGAACGCTGGGTGCCGCGGTGATTTACATCGTCTCCACCAACGTGATTGCCGGGATTGTGCCTAACGTCGATTTAGCCAGCTCTACCGCCCCATTCGGGCTGGCCTTCGCGCAAATGTTCACCCCGGAAGTCGGGAAAGTGATCATGGGCCTGATGGTGATGTCGTGCTGTGGTTCGCTTCTGGGCTGGCAGTTCACTATCGCTCAGGTGTTTAAATCCTCGGCGGACGAAGGCTACTTCCCGAAAGTGTTTTCCCGCTTATCCCGCGCAGAGGCGCCGGTTCAGGGCATGCTGACGATTGTCGTCATCCAGTCCGGGCTGTCGCTGATGACCATCAGTCCATCGCTGAATAATCAGTTTAACGTGCTGGTCAACCTGGCAGTCGTGACCAACATTATTCCATACATCCTGTCGATGGCGGCGCTGGTTATTATTCAGAAAGTGGCGAACGTCGCGCCGGGCAAAGCGAAAGCCGCGAACGTGGTGGCGTTTATCGGGGCGATGTACAGCTTCTATGCGCTGTATTCGTCAGGTGAGGAAGCGATGCTGTGGGGGGCAATTGTCACCTTTATGGGCTGGACGCTTTACGGGCTGGTGTCACCACGGTTTGAATTAACGAATAAACATAGTTAACGAAAAGGGGAGCCTGTCGGCTCCCCTTCACACATTTACGCGTTTTTCAGCACTTCACTCACAATCTCTACCGCTTCTTTCTCAATCTGCTTACGGTGCTCGGCACCGAGGAAGCTTTCGCAATAGATTTTGTAGGCGTCTTCTGTGCCAGATGGACGTGCTGCAAACCAGCCATTTTTGGTCATCACTTTCAGGCCGCCAATGGATGCGCCGTTACCCGGAGCCGCCGTCAGACGCGCAGTGATGGGGTCACCGGCCAGCATATCGGCACTCACCATCTCCGGAGAGAGCTTAGACAGCGCGGCTTTCTGGGCTGAAGTCGCAGAGGCCTGCAGACGGTTGTAGCTCGGTGCGCCAAAGCGCGCGGCCAGTTCGTCGTAATGCTGCTGCGGGTTTTTGCCAGTGACGGCGGTGATTTCAGCCGCCAGCAGACACATGATGATCCCGTCTTTATCGGTAGACCACGGCGTGCCGTCGAAACGCAGGAAGGATGCTCCCGCGCTCTCTTCGCCGCCAAAACCAAAGCTGCCGTCGAACAGACCGTCAACAAACCATTTGAAGCCTACTGGCACTTCCACCAGCTTGCGGCCCAGATCCTCAACCACACGGTCAATCATCGCAGACGACACCAGGGTTTTACCCACGGCGACATCTTTGCCCCACTGTGGACGATGCTGGAACAGATAGTTGATCGCTACGGCCAGATAGTGGTTCGGGTTCATCAGACCCGCCGGCGTCACGATACCGTGACGGTCGTAATCCGGGTCATTGGCAAACGCCAGGTCGAATTTGTCACGCAGTGCCAGCAGACCCGCCATCGCACACTCTGATGAGCAGTCCATGCGGATCGCGCCATCTTTATCGAGGTGCATGAAACGGAATGTCTGATCGACGTGATCGTTCACGATGGTCAGATCAAGCTTGTAGAACTCTGCGATACGTTTCCAGTATTCGATCCCGGAACCGCCCAACGGATCAACGCCCAGCTTCAGGCCCGCTTTCTGAATGGCTTTGATATCAACGATATCCGCCAGCCCTTCGATAAACGGCTGAACCAAATCTTGCTCTTTAATATGCCCGGACGCATACGCTGCATCCAGAGACATGCGCTTCACGCCGTTCAGGCCATCAGCCAGTAATGCGTTTGCGCGGTCTTCAACCACTTTGGTGACGTTGGTATCAGCCGGGCCACCGTTTGGCGGGTTGTACTTGATACCACCATCGTCCGGCGGGTTATGGGACGGGGTGATGACGATACCATCAGCCTGTGCGCCACCTTTTTTATTGTGAACCAGGATAGCGTTGGAAACCGCAGGCGTTGGGGTGTAGCCGTTGTTTTCCTGCACAATAACGTCCACACCGTTGGCCGCCAGCACTTCCAGTACAGAAATGATCGCCGGCTCTGACAGGGCGTGGGTATCCTTGCCGACGTAGCATGGGCCGGTAACGCCATTTTTTGCGCGTTCTTCCGCAATCGCCTGCGCAATGGCCAGGATATGCGGTTCGTTGAAGCTGTGACGTGCAGCGCTACCACGGTGGCCGGACGTCCCGAATTTTACCGCATGTTCTGCGTTACCCACTTCCGGCTTCAGCACGTAGTACTGAGACGTCAGCTGGGCGACGTTGATCAAATCACTCTGCTGTGCAGGCTGACCCGCACGGTTATGAGTTGCCATTGCCTGGTCCTTCTTATGCTTAGATGGTGCCGCAAACCTTTTCAATTAATTCCGCGGGGAACTGCATTGACTGCATGATGTGTTCGACCATGCTGCATTTACGACCGGTATTGGTGTTAGTGATAACCCAGTAAGGGGTTTCTGGTACCTGCTTAGGCTTGGTCTGATTGCCGTTTTTCAGTAGCGTTGCTTCGTCAGAGGCGAAGTAAACGCGCGTACGGCCATGCAGCGACTCGGTAGCCAAAGCAAATGCTTTGCTGTCTAAGGCGTAAAGTGTCGTCAGCACCAGCAGGAAACGGTTGACCGCTTTTTTCTGCTCAGCGTATTCGTCAGAAAGCATCAGCTCGCGCATGGCACGAACGTTATCTTTCAGTGAGGACACTTTTTTAACCGCAGCGACGACCGGTGCAGACGCGGGGGCCGGGGTTTCTTTGGCTACGGTTGCTGCCGCCGCCTGCGATACGGCAGAAAATTTCAGCATGCGCCGTAAAATGTCGGATGCGCTCTCGCCAATGTGCTTAGTGTGGCTGGCAATAAAGCCGTAGAGTTCGTCATCAACTTCGATCGTTTTCATCTTAATCCAGTGAGATATCTTTTCTGAATACAAGTTGTTGGGATTATAAGGACAAAACCCAACAGCGGATAGCGTGTCGGCAAAAACTCAGACGACTACTGAGTGTTGCAGCCGGGCGGCAGAATGTTCAACATGATACCCTAACCCGACGTAGCGAAAAAAAGAACTTTGCCATGAAATTAAACAGCCGAGCGCAAACTGCACAAAACCTGCACACTAATTCTCCCATCGTCCTCGTTCACGGCCTTTTCGGTAGCCTTGATAACCTCGGGATCCTCGCCCGGGATCTGGTTGTCGACCACAATATCCTGCAAGTCGATATGCGTAACCACGGCCTTTCCCCTCGCGATCCGGAGATGACCTACGCCGCAATGGCGCAGGATCTTGTCGATACGCTCGATGCCAACAGCATTGAGAAGGCGATTCTGATAGGCCATTCAATGGGCGGTAAAGCAGTGATGGCGTTTACGGCGCTCGCCCCTGAACGCGTTGAAAAACTGGTGGCAATTGATATTGCTCCGGTAGCTTATCAGGTGCGCCGTCACGATGAGATTTTTGCCGCCATTAACGCCGTGACCGACGCGGGCGTGTCCAGCCGCCAGCAGGCTGCGGAAGTCATGCGTCAGAATATAGATGAAGAAGGCGTGATTCAGTTCCTGCTGAAGTCGTTCGTCGACGGCGCGTGGCGCTTCAACGTGCCAGCATTGTGGGATCAATACCCACATATCGTTGGCTGGGAACCGATTCCTGCCTGGGACCACCCTGCTCTGTTTATCCCTGGCGGAAATTCGCCTTACGTCACCACGGAGTATCGCGAGGCGTTATTGGCACAGTTCCCGCAGGCCCGCGCGCATGTGATCGCGGGTGCCGGACACTGGGTTCACGCAGAAAAACCGGATGCGGTGCTGCGTGCGATTCGCCGTTATCTGGCAGAATGATTAAAATCCGAGCAAGCAAGCGCCATTGTGCCTCCCGGCGTTGGCGTGCGGGTTTCGCTGATGTATGATTGCGCGCTATCTGCGCCGGGCCTGTCGTCTGGCGGCTTGTTTCCCCGAAGTCACTCTGAATCATGGCAAAAGAACAAACGGACCGAACGACATTAGATTTGTTCGCAAATGAGCGTCGCCCGGGAAGGCCGAAAACCAATCCGCTCTCGCGCGACGAACAATTACGCATTAATAAGCGTAATCAGCTTAAACGCGACAAAAGCAACGGTCTCAAACGCGTTGAGTTGAAGCTCAATAACGATGCCGTGGATGCGCTTAATGAACTGGCTGACGCCAGAAATATGAGCCGCAGCGAGCTTATCGAAGAGATATTGTTGCAACAACTGGCTGCATTACACGGCCAGGAACTTGTCTGAAAATACGGCAAAAAATCACTTTCATTTAGCAGAGAGTGCAGTACGGCGCGATTGCAGTTTCCGCGCACTTCTCCTCCTGCTATCATTGCCTTTATCTGTGGGCAACATTCCACCATCATTTCAATACGTTTCAAGAGGTTATTTTACTCATGGCAATCACAGGTATTTTTTTCGGCAGCGACACCGGTAACACCGAAAATATCGCGAAGATGATCCAGAAGCAGCTTGGCAAAGACGTTGCCGAGGTGCATGACATTGCCAAGAGCAGTAAAGAAGATCTCGAAGGTTTCGATATTCTGCTGCTGGGTATCCCGACCTGGTACTACGGTGAAGCACAGTGTGACTGGGACGACTTCTTCCCGACGCTGGAAGAGGTAGACTTCAACGGTAAGCTGGTCGCACTGTTTGGCTGTGGCGATCAGGAAGATTACGCAGAATATTTCTGTGATGCGTTGGGTACCATCCGCGACATCATCGAACCGCGCGGCGCAACTATCGTTGGTCACTGGCCGACCGAAGGCTACCATTTCGAAGCCTCTAAAGGTCTGGCTGATGACGCCCACTTTGTGGGTCTGGCCATTGACGAAGATCGCCAGCCGGAGCTGACCGCTGAGCGTGTCGAAAAATGGGTGAAACAAATCTCCGAAGAGCTGCACCTCGAAGAGATCAAGAACGCCTAATGATTTAGTACGGTGCAGCATTCGTACTGCGCCGTATTAGCGATAAGTTGTGTTAAATTAATAGATAAAAGCAATCAAATTAATCGCTACAAATTTTTAACTTTTGAGCACATATCTGTACAATGTCACCTGTTTTGACGAGGTCGGATGTTTCGCTTTGCAGATGATGCCTCGTTTTTGAAAAGCATACTTTGCTCAGGGTTTACGGTTCCCATTTAGGGCAGGCAGTCCTATAATGAGACGCATTATCCTGAATTCATTCTTAGTAATACTTCCTCATAGGGAAGTGTATCGCCTAGCAACAGGACTGATTCCGCATGACTGACAACAATACCGCATTAAAGAAGGCAGGCCTGAAAGTCACGCTTCCTCGTTTGAAAATTCTGGAAGTGCTTCAGGAGCCGGACAATCACCATGTCAGTGCGGAAGACCTTTATAAACGCCTCATTGATATGGGCGAAGAAATTGGTCTGGCAACGGTTTATCGCGTTCTGAACCAGTTCGACGATGCCGGCATTGTCACCCGCCACAACTTCGAAGGCGGCAAGTCTGTTTTCGAACTGACTCAGCAGCATCATCACGATCACTTAATCTGCCTCGACTGCGGCAAGGTTATTGAGTTCAGCGATGACTCTATCGAAGCGCGTCAGCGTGAAATCGCCACTCGACATGGCATTCGTCTGACCAACCATAGCCTTTATCTTTACGGCCACTGCGCAGAAGGCGACTGCCGTGAAGATGAACACGCACACGACGCCGCTGAGAAATAATCAGCGTTCGCTCAAAAGCAAAAAGCCAACCTCGCGGTTGGCTTTTTTTTGGCATAAATTTCAGGCAATCACAGAGGCCGATAGTTGAGGGTTATGGCTTTGTGGTTGTGGTCGTCGTGTTGTTGTTACGAATTTCCTTCCAAATCTGGTCACAGCGGGCTTTCACCGCCTGATCGTTGCCAGTACGCGTTGCCTGGATGCACTGTTGATAATCCAGAACCCGCACGCTTTCCTGATTGGCAAACTGCTGATGTGACTTCTCGGTTTTCAGTACGTCCAGTACATTCTGACACGCCTGAATTTTATCCGGGTTGCCTTCAGCGGTATTAATACAAGCGCTGTACGCCTCTTTGAGCTTGTTATCTTCCTGTGGCGCCTGGGGTTGCGCGCATGCGACAAGTCCGGATGCCATCATCGCGATGAGAATCAATTTTTTCATGATACGGCCTCATAGGCGCGCGGCGACGTTAACGCTGCCGCGCGACTTGTCAGAAAATGGTGAACGGGGCGATAACGATGAATTTCACGTCACGCTCATCCTGGAAGATGTTGCCGTAACCCCCGCCATAGCTCGGGATGTCGGAGTGGTTGTCGTATTGAGTAAAGTGCAGCTTGAACAGCGTGCCTTTCGCTCGCCCTTCCTGAACGGTGTACATCGCATCGAGGCTGTAAGCTGACTCTTTAATTTTATTCGAGGAGATATCTTCGCGCTGACCTGCGCTATTGATAAGCCAGTCAGACGGTTTGGCATCCCAGGCATAAACATAAGACGCGCCCACAGCCCAGCCCGGCATATCCCAGTTTTTCAGATCATACATACCGCCAAAGAACACCGCTTTTTCGCCATTGGCGTTGAAATCTGAGCGGTTATCCCACCAGATATCCAGTCGGCCGTTGGAAGACGCATAGGTTGGGGTCATACGCTGAAGGAAGTAACCCTGTTGCCCTTCCGCTTTTACCCATGTTCCTTCGAGACGCAGGTCAACAACGTCGCCCACTTTATAACCGAGGGTCAGGGCCTGTAACCACGCAGTACCGTCATAGATATCGTTGATAGTGTTGCTACTGACGGTGTCACGCGCACCGTAGAACTGGTAGCTGGTCGAGAGTGGCGCCCCGGCAACATCAAATTTATAGCTGGCTTTGGCGAAGTACTGATCCATAAAGCCTTCTGCCTGACCAAATGCGGCTTCGAGCACCAGGTCATTTTTGAAGTCGTATTTAGCACCGATGGAGTGCAGGTACTCCACTTTGGTTTTCTTGTCGTTCTGATAGAAATGGTCAGTTTCGAGGTGCCATGGCGCTTTGTACTCGTTGGTCCACATATACGAGAAGCTCAACGCACCGGCATCGCCGTAATCAAAGTTTGCCCCGGCTTCAGCACCCTGATAAGTACCAGGCATAAAGCTCCAGTGCGGTGCTAACAAAGTCTGGCCAGTAGGTTGAATATAACCTGCACGCGCCCAGGTCGGCCCCAGTTTAAATTTCGCGGCGGCTTTATACAGGCTGATCCCGCTCTTATCGCCAGACCAGTCTTCGTCATAGCCTTTGTTAACAGAGGAGAACGCGATTTCGTTTGGGTGACCGCTTTCGGCGGATTCAGCCATTTCGATTGCGGTGAAGGCCGCAATATCCAGGCCGATAAAATCTGCAGCATAACCCGACTGGAAGTCGAGGTTGGCGTTCCAGGTGGAGTGAGAAAGGTTGGTTTTGTACTTATCGCCGTCGGTTACATCTTTACGGTCACGCTCACGCTGCCAATAATAGATGCCGCCGGTTAAGGTTGAATCGTCTACGAATCCTGCTGCACTGGCTTGCGGAACTGCAATCCAGCCCGACATTGCGGTGACCCCGGCAATAGCCAGCGCCAGCGTACTACGTTTGCCACTGAACGTACGCATGTGTATATCCTCTTTGACTTTTAAAAACGCGTTCGCAAAGCGAACAACGATAAAAAATAAGTACTGCAAAAAAGTAGCGAGGCAGAAAAGTCCTAACGCTATGCATGTAGACTATTTTTCGCGACGCGAATTATCAATCCTTTTTCCGCACAAAAACGCAAGATTATGACAGGGCGCACATATTTAATTGCGTTTTGTTACATATGCACGTTTCAGCATGAAGCCACGAGAACCGCTAATAGCAGGGGATTCTAAAAAAGAAGGGAAAAATGACTCTGAAAAATGTAACAAGACCGGGGCGCTGTTTCATGAATGAAAATGATATTATTTCGCATCACAAAAATGACATAAAAAAAGCGCCGCATTGCGCGACGCTTTTTACTTTTAGCAGAAGCGAAACTTATTCGCCCGCTTTTGCCCAGGTATCACGCAGGCCAACGGTACGGTTAAATACCAGCTTATCTGCGGTGCTGTAGCGGCTGTCGAGACAGAAGTAACCTTCACGTTCGAACTGGTGCGCTTTACCCTCTTGTGCGGCTTTGAGCGACGGCTCAGCATAGCCCTGCTTGATAACCAGTGATTCCTGGTTAATGACAGACAGGAAATCTTCCGCCGCGCCCGGGTTTGGTACGCTGAACAGACGATCGTACAGGCGAATCTCAACTGGCAGCGCGTGGTGTGCGCTTACCCAATGGATAACGCCTTTCACTTTACGGCCATCAGCCGGATCTTTGCTCAGGGTTTCCGCATCGTAAGTACAGAAGATGGTGGTGATGTTACCTTCCGCATCTTTCTCTACGCGCTCGGCTTTAATGACGTAGGCATTACGCAGACGCACTTCTTTACCCATCACCAGACGCTTGTACTGTTTGTTCGCTTCTTCACGGAAATCAGCACGATCGATCCAGATCTCACCGCTGAACGGCACATCACGGCTGCCCATTTCTGGTTTGCTCGGGTGATTCGGCATGGTGACGATTTCGCTTTCGCCCAGCGGGTAGTTTTCGATAACCAGTTTAACCGGATCGATAACCGCCATCGCACGTGGCGCGTTTTCATTCAGATCTTCACGAATGCAGGATTCCAGAGAAGCGATTTCAATGGTGTTGTCCTGTTTGGTCACGCCAATGCGCTTGCAGAACTCGCGGATAGACGCGGCGGTGTAACCACGACGACGCAGACCGGAGATGGTCGGCATACGCGGGTCATCCCAGGCTTCCACATGCTTGTCAGTCACCAGCAGGTTCAGCTTACGCTTGGACATTACGGTGTATTCCAGGTTCAGGCGAGAGAACTCGTACTGACGCGGATGAACCGGGATGGAAATGTTGTCGAGCACCCAGTCATACAGACGACGGTTATCCTGGAATTCCAGCGTACACAGCGAGTGTGTAATGCCTTCCAGCGCATCGCTGATGCAGTGGGTGAAGTCATACATCGGGTAGATGCACCACTTGCTACCGGTCTGGTGGTGATCGGCAAATTTAATGCGATACAGCACCGGGTCACGCATGACGATGAACGGAGACGCCATGTCGATTTTGGCACGCAAACAGGCTTTACCTTCTTCGAAACCACCCGCACGCATTTTTTCAAACAGCGCCAGGTTCTCTTCCACGCTGCGGTCGCGGTGCGGGCTATTTTTGCCCGGCTGCGTCAGGGTACCGCGATATTCTCGGATTTCATCTGCGGAGAGTTCGTCCACATACGCCAGACCTTTGTTGATAAGCTCAATCGCATACTGATGCAGCTTATCGAAGTAATCAGAGGAGTAGCAAATCTCGCCGGACCAGTGGAAACCTAACCACTCAACGTCTTGCTTGATGGACTCAACGTATTCGATGTCTTCTTTCACCGGGTTGGTGTCATCGAAACGCAGGTTGCATTGGCCCTGGTAATCCTGAGCAATGCCGAAGTTCAGGCAGATAGATTTTGCATGACCGATGTGCAAATACCCGTTCGGCTCAGGCGGAAAACGGGTATGAACGGTCGTGTGCTTACCACTGGCCAGATCTTCATCAATAATCTGGCGAATAAAGTTAGTCGGGCGGGCTTCTGCCTCACTCATCGCGGGTTCCTCAAGGCGTAAACAACATATAACGGCGTATGATCTTATAAGCTGCGTGCGGAGACAACCCTTACTTAGAGAAAAAGCGCGGTTAGCTGTTGATCTGGGTTGTCTTGCCCCATAAAAAAGCGGCGGAGGATAACCCCCCGCCGCTAAGGCATATAAACTTTACAGCTATACTCAGGAACGATTACTTGCCTTTAATCTCATACAGCGGTGTGACGCCTGCAACAACCTGACCCTGCGCCTTGATAACCAGGCCGCTGAAGTCGTCGATGTTGCTGCAAACCACCGGGCTAATCATTGAGCGTGCGTTGGCGTTCAGGAAGTCCAGATCCATTTCCAGGACTGGCTGACCTGCAACCACTTCGGCACCCTCTTCCACCAGGCGAGTGAAGCCCTGGCCGTTCAGCGCAACGGTATCGATACCCATGTGGACAACGATTTCCGCGCCATTCTCGGTTTCGAGACAGAACGCATGATTAGTATTGAAGATTTTAACGATGGTGCCTGCTGCCGGAGAAACCACCGTTTTTTCGGTTGGTTTCACTGCCACGCCGTCACCGACAGCTTTGCTAGCGAAGGCTTCATCAGGAACCTGCTCCAGCGCAACCACATCACCGGTCACTGGCGAAACCAGCGTGGCGATAGTCGCTGCGTTTGGCACCGCCTGCGGTTTTGCCGTTGCAGGTGCCACGACCGGAGTTGGCGCGGCTTCTGCCGCAGCGACCGGGCCGGTGGTTTTCATCGCGTTAGCGATTTTTTCTGCCACGAAGCCAACGATAATCTGCACGCTGGTTTTGTTCAGACGAATCACACCCGACGCACCCAGGCGTTTCGCCAGCGCTTCGTTAACCAGAGAGGAGTCTTTCACATTCAGACGCAGACGGGTGATACATGCATCAATCCCGGTCAGGTTGTCTGAGCCGCCAACGGCTGCAATGTACTGGCGAGCCAGTTCAGTTGCATCCTGCTCTTTATTACTGCTCACATTCACGTCCTGACCATCGGCTTCACTACCGGCAACAGCCAGTTCGCGACCCGGCGTCATCAGGTTGAATTTGAGGATAGTGAAACGGAACACCACATAGTAGATAACGAAGAACACCAGACCCTGAGGGATCAGCATCCACCAGTGTGTCGCCAGCGGGTTACGCGAGGACAGCACCATATCCACCAGACCGGCGCTGAAGCCGAAGCCCGCAATCCAGTGCATGCTGGCAGCGATGAACACGGAAATACCGGTCAACACAGCGTGGATGAAGTACAGAACCGGCGCCACGAACATGAAGGAGAATTCCAGAGGCTCGGTGATACCGGTGAAGAAGGCCGCGAATGCGCCCGCCATCATGATACCCAGCACTTTGGCCTTGTTTTCCGGACGAGCACAGTGGTAAATCGCCAATGCCGCACCTGGCAGACCGAACATCATAATCGGGAAGAAGCCCGCCTGATAACGACCGGTGATACCCACAACCGCTTTGCCCGCTTCGATAGACTGCGCGCCGCCAAGGAAGTTAGGAATGTCGTTAATACCGGCAACGTCAAACCAGAATACGGAGTTCAACGCGTGGTGCAGACCCACTGGAATCAGCAGACGGTTGAAGAACGCGTACACGCCCGCACCGACAGAACCCAGTTTCTGGATATGTTCACCAAATGCCACCAAGCCGTCGAAGATAATCGGCCAGACATACATCAGAACGAAAGCAACCGCGATCATGACGAAAGACGTCAGGATTGGCACCAGACGGCGACCGCTGAAGAACGACAGCGCTTTTGGCAGCTCAACGCCGCTGAAGCGGTTGTACAGTTCCGCAGAGATGATACCGACGAGGATACCAACGAACTGGTTACTGATTTTACCAAAGGCCGCTGGAACCTGGTCCAGTGGAATTTGTTGGATCATCGACACCGCTGCTGGTGAGCAGAGGGTTGTTAAAACGAGGAAACCGACAAAGCCGGTCAGTGCTGCTGCACCGTCTTTATCTTTGGACATACCGTAAGCCACACCAATCGCAAACAACACAGACATGTTGTCGATGATTGCGGAGCCAGATTTAATGAAGAACGCGGCCAGTGCGTTAGATCCGCCCCAGCCCACCGGGTCAATCCAGTAGCCGACACCCATCAGGATGGCTGCGGCAGGCAGCGTGGCCACTGGCACCATCAGTGCGCGGCCAACTTTTTGTAAATAACCTAGAACACTCACTTTTATTCCCCCTATGAGACCCCGAGCCGACTTAGTTAAAGCCGTATATTTTTATTGTGTGACTATCTTGAAGCACAGCGATGTATCACTAGCTCCTATGAGTGTGTGGAAAATTAATTCGCCTCGCAAATTAAAAGCACCTTTTTTGTGACTTTTATCACCAAATATCGTCTTCACCCCCTCTTCATACTGGCTAACAGTGAAAACTTATTTTATCATTCGAAAAATCAGGACGGATTACCGCCTCTCGTTGCCAAACCAGGTTACTCTTAACAGAGATTCGGTACCAATCCGCCAACATTTATTTTAACTATTGAGGTGAACAATGAGACTGATTCCCCTGGCGACAGCAGAACAAGTAGGCAAATGGGCCGCCCGTCATATCGTCAACCGCATCAATGCGTTCAAACCCACTGCGGACCGTCCATTTGTTTTGGGGCTGCCAACCGGTGGTACACCGCTCACCGCCTATAAAGCTCTCGTAGAGATGCACAAAGCGGGCCAGGTTAGCTTCAAACACGTTGTGACCTTCAACATGGATGAATATGTTGGTCTGGCAAAAGAGCACCCGGAAAGCTATCACAGCTTCATGCACCGCAATTTCTTCGATCACGTTGATATTCCGGCTGAAAACATTAACCTGCTGAATGGCAACGCGCCAGACATCGATGCAGAATGTCGTCAGTACGAAGAAAAAATCCGCTCTTACGGCAAAATTAACCTGTTCATGGGTGGCGTAGGCAACGATGGCCACATCGCATTCAACGAACCGGCGTCTTCCCTCTCCTCACGTACCCGTATTAAAACCCTGACCCATGACACCCGCGTGGCAAACTCCCGTTTCTTCGACGGTGACGTGACTCAGGTACCAAAATACGCACTGACCGTGGGCGTGGGCACGCTGCTGGACGCTGAAGAAGTGATGATTCTGGTGCTGGGCCATCAGAAAGCACAGGCGCTGCAGGCGGCCGTTGAAGGCAACGTGAACCACATGTGGACCATCAGCTGTCTGCAGTTGCATCCGAAAGCAGTAATGGTGTGTGACGAGCCGTCCACCATGGAACTGAAAGTGAAGACGCTGAAGTACTTCAACGAATTAGAAGCCGAAAATATCAAAGGTCTGTAATTGAATCCCCGTCCCTTTTCGAAGGGGCGGACGCATTTTTGACACCGGGGGTCGTATGTATGCATTAACCCATGGCCGAATTTATACCGGCCACGAAATTCTGGATGACCATGCGTTGGTTATCGCCAATGGCCTGATTGAACGTATTTGCCCACAGGTCGAGTTGCCGTCCGGGATTGAGCAACGCTCGTTAAATGGTGCCATTCTTGCTCCCGGTTTTATCGACGTCCAGTTGAACGGCTGTGGCGGCGTGCAATTCAACGACAGCCCGGATGCGGTGACCGTTGAAACGCTGGAAATCATGCAGAAAGCCAACGAAAAATCTGGCTGTACCAGCTATCTGCCAACGCTGATTACCTCCAGCGACGAATTAATGAAGCAGGGTATCCGCGTGATGCGTGAATACCTGGCGAAATACCCGAATCAGGCGCTGGGCCTGCACCTGGAAGGGCCATGGCTGAACATCGTCAAGAAAGGCACTCACAATCCGGATTTCGTGCGCAAGCCAGACCATGAGCTGGTCGATTTCCTGTGTGCTAACGCCGATGTGATAACCAAAGTCACCCTGGCCCCAGAAATGGTGCCTGCCGAAGTGATCACCCGTCTGGTTGACGCCGGGATTGTGGTATCCGCCGGTCACTCCAATGCGACGCTGAAAGAAGCCAAAGTCGGTTTCCGCGCCGGTATCACTTTTGCCACGCATTTATATAACGCTATGCCTTACATCACCGGGCGTGAGCCAGGTCTGGCAGGCGCAATTTTCGATGAAGCTGACGTTTACTGCGGCATCATTGTTGACGGTCTGCATGTTGATTTCGCTAACGTGCGTAACGCCAAACGCCTGAAAGGCGACAAGCTGTGTCTGGTCACCGACGCCACCGCACCGGCAGGCGCCAACATTGAACAGTTCATTTTTGCTGGTAAAACAATATACTACCGGGATGGACTCTGTGTGGATGAGAACGGCACGTTAAGCGGTTCAGCATTGACCATGATCGAAGGCGTGCGTAACCTGGTAGAACACTGCGGAATCGCGCTGGATGAAGTACTGCGTATGGCGACACTCTACCCGGCCCGCGCTATTGGCATTGACAAACAGCTGGGAAGCCTCGCACCAGGCATGGTAGCCAACCTGACCGCGTTCACTCGCGATTATAAAATCACTAAGACCATCGTTAATGGTAACGAGGTCGTTGCTGAGTAAGTAAAGTATGACATCAGGCGGACACGCTCAAATTGGTAATGTTGACCTCGTTAAACAACTTAACAGCGCGGCCGTTTACCGCCTGATTGACCAGCATGGTCCTATCTCGCGCATTCAAATTGCCGAACAGAGCCAGCTTGCTCCCGCCAGCGTGACCAAAATCACGCGTCAGTTAATAGAACGCGGCCTGATCAAAGAAGTCGATCAGCAAGCCTCCACGGGGGGTCGCCGCGCTATTTCGATAATCACCGAAACCCGCAATTTTCACGCTATCGGCGTGCGTCTCGGGCGTCATGACACGACCCTTACGCTCTACGATCTGAGCAGTAAAGTCATCGCCGAAGAACACTACCCGCTGCCGGAGCGCACCCAGGAAACCCTGGAACACGCACTGCTCAACACCATCGCCACCTTTATTGAAAACAGCCAGCGCAAAATCCGCGAGCTGATTGCTATCTCGGTTATCCTGCCGGGGTTGGTCGATCCGGAAAGCGGCGTTATCCGCTACATGCCGCATATTCAGGTGGAAAACTGGGGCCTGGTCGGCGCGCTGGAAAAACGTTTCAAAGTGACCTGCTTTGTCGGCCACGATATCCGCAGTCTGGCCCTTGCCGAGCACTATTTCGGTGCAACGCAGGACTGTGAAGACTCCATTCTGGTGCGCGTCCACCGCGGGACGGGTGCCGGGATCATCTCCAACGGCCGCATTTTTATTGGTCGTAACGGCAACGTCGGCGAGATTGGTCATATTCAGGTCGACCCGCTGGGCGAACGCTGTCACTGCGGCAACTTCGGTTGTCTCGAAACCGTCGCCGCCAACGCAGCCATCGAACAACGGGTGCGCCTGCTGTTAGAGAAAGGCTATCAGAGCAAAGTCTCGCTGGATGATTGCTCCATTAAAGCTATCTGCAAAGCCGCGAATAAAGGCGATGCGCTGGCCAGTGAAGTGATTGAACAGGTCGGCCGCCATCTTGGCAAAACCATCGCCATCGCCATTAACCTGTTTAACCCACAGAAAGTGGTTATCGCCGGTGAAATCACTGAGGCAGAGAAAGTGCTGCTACCGGCGATTGAAGGCTGCATCAATACGCAGGCACTGAAAGCGTTTCGTCATAACCTGCCAGTAGTGAAATCTGAACTGGATCACCGCTCCGCGATTGGCGCTTTCGCCCTCGTCAAACGCGCCATGCTCAACGGAATGCTGCTCCAGCGTCTGCTGGAAGCTTAACCGCCGTACCTCTCCTCCCGTTGCACAGGCAGACGGGAGGATAATGTGTATAATTACGCCTTTCCTAAATAAGACGTCGGACAGTCCATGACCCTTCAGAACATCATTTGCGATATTGACGGCGTGCTGATGCATGATAACGTCGCCGTTCCTGGCGCTGCGGAGTTTTTGACCCGCGTGCTGGAGAAAGGCATGCCGCTGGTATTGCTGACTAACTACCCTTCGCAAACTGGTCAGGACCTGGCCAACCGCTTCGCGACCGCGGGTGTCGACGTGCCGGACAGCGTGTTTTATACCTCAGCAATGGCAACGGCCGATTTCCTGCGTCGTCAGGAAGGTAAAAAAGCGTATGTAGTCGGCGAAGGCGCGTTGATCCACGAATTGTATAAAGCCGGGTTTACCATCACCGATGTGAATCCCGATTTTGTTATCGTGGGCGAGACGCGTTCCTTTAACTGGGAAATGATGCACAAAGCGGCATTCTTCGTGGCGAACGGCGCACGTTTCATTGCCACTAACCCGGACACCCACGGTCGCGGATTTTATCCGGCCTGTGGCGCATTGTGCGCAGGCATCGAGAAGATTTCCGGACGCAAGCCGTTTTACGTCGGCAAACCCAGCCCGTGGATCATCCGCGCCGCACTGAACAAAATGCAGGCCCATTCAGAGCAGACGGTTATCGTCGGCGATAACCTGCGCACCGACATTCTGGCAGGCTTCCAGGCCGGTCTGGAAACCATTCTGGTGCTCTCTGGGGTGTCGACTGTGGATGACATCGACAGTATGCCATTCCGACCGTCGTGGATTTATCCGTCGGTGGCCGAAATCGACGTAATCTGAATGAAAACCACGTCCCCGGGCGTGGTTTTCTGTTTTATACCGTTGCAAAACAGATCCTCATCTAATAAAACACGCTATAAATTGCATAATCGTCAATACAGATGGCAATTCACTACGTGTTTTTCACTATTCTCTAATCCTCATTGCACTATTTTCTGTAACCCCGGTAATTCTCTTGCGCACTCGCCCGCTTTACGGCATTTTTTAAGTCATGCAACGCCACAACAACACGCAACAGAATTAACGGAGAAGTCGCTATGTGTTCTATTTTCGGTGTACTGGATATCAAAACGGACGCGGTCGAACTGCGTAAAAAAGCGCTGGAACTGTCTCGCCTGATGCGCCATCGCGGCCCGGACTGGTCAGGCGTATATGCCAGCGATAAAGCGATTCTGGCCCATGAGCGTCTGTCTATTGTCGACGTTAACGCCGGTGCCCAGCCGCTGTACAACGAAAAGAAAACCCACGCGCTGGCCGTAAACGGTGAAATCTACAACCACCAGGCGCTGCGTGCAGAATACGGCGACCGTTATCAGTTCCAGACCGGATCCGACTGTGAAGTCATCCTGGCGCTGTATCAGGAAAAAGGCCCGGAATTCCTCGACGAGCTGGAAGGCATGTTCGCCTTTGTGCTGTACGACAGTGAAAAAGACGCGTACCTGATCGGCCGCGATCACATCGGGATCATCCCGCTGTATATGGGCCACGATGAACACGGCAACCTGTACATTGCCTCCGAAATGAAAGCGCTGGTGCCGGTTTGCCGCTCCATTAAAGAATTCCCGGCGGGCAGCTACCTGTGGAGCCAGGACGGTGAAATTCGTCCTTATTACCAGCGTGACTGGTTCGATTACGATGCAGTCAAAGACAACGTCACTGACAAAGCCGAGCTGCGTCAGGCGCTGGAAGATTCCGTGAAAAGCCACCTGATGTCCGACGTGCCTTACGGCGTGCTGCTCTCCGGCGGTCTCGATTCTTCGGTTATTTCTGCTATCACCAAGAAATTTGCCGCCCGCCGCGTGGAAGATCAGGAGCGCTCTGAAGCCTGGTGGCCGCAGCTGCACTCTTTCGCAGTCGGTCTCGACGGTTCACCGGACCTGAAAGCCGCACAAGAGGTGGCAAACCACCTGGGCACTGTGCACCATGAAATTCACTTCACCGTGCAGGAAGGCCTGGATGCCATCCGCGACGTGATTTATCACATCGAAACCTATGACGTTACCACCATCCGCGCCTCCACGCCGATGTACCTGATGTCACGTAAAATCAAAGCGATGGGCATCAAAATGGTGCTGTCCGGTGAAGGTTCTGACGAAGTGTTTGGTGGCTACCTGTACTTCCACAAAGCGCCAAACGCAAAAGAACTGCATGAGGAAACCGTGCGTAAACTGCAGGCGCTACACATGTTTGACTGTGCCCGTGCCAACAAAGCGATGTCTGCCTGGGGCGTTGAGGCACGCGTGCCGTTCCTCGACAAGAAATTCCTCGACGTGGCGATGCGCATTAACCCGCAGGATAAAATGTGCGGCAACGGCAAAATGGAAAAACACATTCTGCGCGAATGCTTTGAATCCTATCTACCGGCAAGCGTGGCATGGCGCCAGAAAGAGCAGTTCTCCGATGGCGTAGGCTACAGCTGGATTGATAGCCTGAAAGAAGTGGCCGCGAAGCAGATTACTGACAAGCAACTGGAAACCGCGAGCTTCCGCTTCCCATACAACACGCCATCGTCCAAAGAAGCGTATTTGTATCGTGAAATCTTCGAAGAGCTGTTCCCTCTGCCAAGTGCAGCAGAATGCGTTCCTGGAGGCCCGTCAGTCGCCTGCTCTTCCGCTAAGGCTATCGAATGGGACGAAGCGTTCAAAAACATGAACGATCCATCAGGCCGTGCGGTAGGCGTGCATCAGTCAGCCTACAAATAACGTCACGTTTTTAACGATGGGCCCTGCGGGGCCCATTTTGCGTTATGGTCGATAATCGGACGGAGAAAAAGACGTAATAATCAATTATTGCCGATAAATTCGCCTCGCTGTTCGCAACCTAACCAAACAGTCACATTCCGGCCATTTTCCTTGAAAAAGAAGTTGACGCTCATTGGCTCAATACGCATAATGCGCCCCGCAACGCCGATAAGGTAACGCGAAAAAAAGATGGCTACGTAGCTCAGTTGGTTAGAGCACATCACTCATAATGATGGGGTCACAGGTTCGAATCCCGTCGTAGCCACCATCTTTTTTGCGGGAGTGGCGAAATTGGTAGACGCACCAGATTTAGGTTCTGGCGCCGCAAGGTGTGCGAGTTCAAGTCTCGCCTCCCGCACCATTCCCAATAAGCGTTGCACGGATGGGGTATCGCCAAGCGGTAAGGCACCGGTTTTTGATACCGGCATTCCCTGGTTCGAATCCAGGTACCCCAGCCATTTTTTTCCCAGAACAAGCGTTTTCGCGTGAGTCAATTGGGGTATCGCCAAGCGGTAAGGCACTGGTTTTTGATACCAGCATTCCCTGGTTCGAATCCAGGTACCCCAGCCAGTCTCACTGGCAAAACAAAAATTCAGGCTACGTAGCTCAGTTGGTTAGAGCACATCACTCATAATGATGGGGTCACAGGTTCGAATCCCGTCGTAGCCACCATATTCTTGGGGTGTCGCCAAGCGGTAAGGCACTGGTTTCTGATACCAGCATTCCGGGGTTCGAATCCCTGCACCCCAGCCATTTTGTAAACGATGTACAAAAACTGAAAAGAACACCTGATGGGGTGTCGCCAAGCGGTAAGGCACTGGTTTCTGATACCAGCATTCCGGGGTTCGAATCCCTGCACCCCAGCCACTTTTCAATCAACATCGTAAAGCATTAAGAATTCTGTTGGGGTATCGCCAAGCGGTAAGGCTCTGGTTTCTGATACCAGCATTCCGAGGTTCGAATCCTCGTACCCCAGCCACACAAAATAAAAAAGCTCGCTTCGGCGGGCTTTTTTGTTTTTGGCATTCTGTTGATTGATGGTTAATCGCGGCCTTTCGACCGCATCAGTCCTTACAACCCTAATGCATACTTCAGCGCCTGACGTTTGAGTACGCCCGCGCGCTCGGCGGCCATCAAGCCGACGTTACGCAGCATTCTGAGCGGCGCGAGATTATTACTGAAGCTTGCATAGAACAGGTCCATGCCCGACTGCATCAAATAATTATCCGTCATCCGGCGCGACTGATAGCGCTTAAGCACCGGCAAACTTGTCCAGTCTTCACCCTGACTGCGGGCATTCGCCAGCACGTCCAGCAGCGCGTCGACATCACGATAGCCGAGATTCACGCCCTGCCCCGCCAACGGATGAATGGTATGCGCCGCATCGCCCACCAGCGCTAAACCTGGCTGCACGTAACGCAATGCGTGACGACGCGTGAGCGGGAATGCACCTGCGGTAACGGGTTTAATTTTACCGAGACGCGCCGGGAAAGTACGCACAATTTCCTGTTCAAGCTGCGCCATCGACAGCGACTGAAGCTGGCGAATACGTGCCGGAGTGTCATACCACACCAGCGATGCCCAGCGGTCGAACAGCGGCAGGAACGCGCGCGGCCCGATAGGCGTGAACTGCTGCCAGGTGCTGTCGCCCGGTTCGTTGTCGCACTCCACGGTAATCAGCATGCAGGACTGCGGATACTGCCAGGCATGAACGCCGACTCCGGCCATTTGGCGGACCTGAGAATTCGCACCGTCGGCCCCGATCACCAGTTTCGCCTTCAGCTCATTGCCGTCGGTAAAGCCAAGCAGATAGCCATCGCTGCCATGCAGCATCGTTTCCAGCGATGACGGCATGCACAGTCTGACGTTGTCATGTGCCTCCAGCGCTTGCCACAAGGCGAGCTGTAAAACGTTGTTCTCCACCATATAACCGAGTTCGGGCAGTTTCAGCTCAGAGGCGTTAAACACCACGTGCGCGCTTTCCCACTCCCAGGTTTCGAGCTGGCGATAGCGGTGGGTGCGCATCGCCTGAATCGCCTCCCACACGCCAAGCCCGCGCAGTAACCCGACCGACGAGGCGCTGATGGCAGAAATTCGAACATCAGGCTGGCTCGCGGCATCAAATTCCGGCGGCGTGGTTTGCTCAATCACGGTCACGCTGAATCCAAGCTGTGCCAGCCCCAGCGCCAGCGCTCCCCCGACCATTCCACCGCCAACGACGGCGACATCAGTATGTTGATTGCTCATGGCTCGTTTCCTTAAACCTCAATCCCTTAAGTTTACCGGATTTTTTTGTCCTTTGGGCGCCGGGTGGGTCATACTGGTCACACTCGTCACAAAGCATTACAATACGCCCCCTGCGTTTCCTCGAGCAAAGCTAAGTCGATGACAAAAAAACTCCATATTAAAACCTGGGGCTGTCAGATGAACGAATACGATTCATCAAAGATGGCCGATCTGCTGGATGCCACTCACGGCTATCAACTGACTGACATCGCTGGAGAAGCCGATGTGCTGCTGCTGAACACCTGCTCGATTCGTGAGAAAGCGCAGGAAAAAGTGTTCCACCAGTTGGGACGCTGGAAACTTATCAAAGCCAAACGACCGGACGTGATCATCGGTGTTGGCGGCTGTGTCGCCTCACAGGAAGGCAAACTGATCCGCCAGCGCGCCCACTACGTCGATATTATTTTTGGCCCGCAGACGCTACACCGTTTGCCAGAAATGATCAGTTCCATTCGCGGTATGCGCGATCACCGCAAACCGATCGTTGACGTCAGCTTCCCTGAAATCGAAAAATTCGACCGACTGCCAGAGCCACGCGCTGATGGCCCGACCGCGTTCGTGTCGATCATGGAAGGCTGCAACAAATACTGCACTTACTGCGTCGTGCCTTATACCCGCGGGGAAGAAGTCAGCCGTCCGTGCGACGACATTCTGTTTGAATGCGCCCAACTGGCGGCACAGGGTGTGCGCGAAATACATCTGCTGGGCCAGAACGTCAATGCCTGGCGCGGTGAGAACTACGACGGCAGCACCGGTTCGTTTGCCGAACTGCTGCGCCTTGTGGCGGCGATCGACGGCGTCGATCGCATTCGTTTCACCACCAGCCATCCGATTGAGTTTACCGACGACATCATCGATGTGTACCGTGATACGCCAGAGCTGGTGAGCTTCCTGCATCTGCCAATTCAGAGCGGCTCCGACCGCGTCCTGAATCTTATGGGGCGTACCCACACCGCGCTGGAATACAAAGCCATTATCCGCAAGCTGTATGCCGCGCGTCCGGACATTCAAATCAGCTCTGACTTCATCGTCGGTTTCCCTGGTGAAACCAATGAAGACTTCGAGAAGACCATGAAGCTCATTGCCGATGTGAATATGGACGTCAGTTACAGCTTTATCTTTTCCGCACGTCCTGGCACGCCCGCAGCGGATATGGTCGATGACGTCTCAGACGACGATAAAAAACAGCGTCTGTACATCCTACAGGAGCGTCTCAACCAGCAGGCCATGGCCTGGAGCCGTCGTATGGTCGGCACTGTCCAGCGCATTCTGGTGGAAGGCACGTCGCGTAAGAGCATCATGGAATTGACCGGCCGTACCGAGAATAACCGTGTGGTGAATTTCGAGGGTACGCCGGAGATGGTCGGTAAATTCGTTGATGTGGAAATCGTCGATGTTTACACCAACTCCCTGCGCGGCAAGCTTATCCGCACCGAAGCGGAAATGGGTCTGCGCGTGGTGGAATCTCCGGAATCCGTGATTGCCCGTACCCGCAAAGAGAATGATCTCGGCGTCGGCATTTTCCAGCCGTGATCCTGTGGCCTGCCCCGTCGGGCGGGCCCTTGCATTTCCCTGCCCTGCCCCCACATCAATTGCAATGCTTGCGCCTTTAATCACTGGCGTGAATAATTTCCGTATACACGTTCAAAAACGCCCGCCGTGGCGTCTGGTAAAAGAGGAACAGCTTGAATACAGAAACCCGTGAAGTAACCCTCGAGCCGGCAGACAACGACCGCCTGCTGAGCCTCTGTGGCCCGTTTGATGACAACATCAAACATCTGGAGCGACGACTGGGTATCGAAATCAACCGCCGCGATAATCATTTCAAACTCACCGGACGCGCCATCTGCGTAAACGCAGCGGCAGATATCCTGCGCAGCCTGTATGTCGATACGGCCCCGATGCGTGGCCAGACTCAGGATATCGAACCGGAACAGATTCATCTGGCTATCAAAGAAGCCCGCGTACTGGAGCAAAGCGCCGACAGCGTACCGGACTACGGCAAAGCCATCAATATCAAGACCAAGCGTGGCGTGATTAAACCGCGCACGCCGAATCAGGCCCAGTACATCGCCAATATTCTTGACCATGACATCACCTTCGGCGTAGGCCCTGCGGGGACGGGTAAAACCTATCTGGCGGTCGCGGCCGCCGTCGATGCACTGGAGCGGCAAGAGATTCGGCGTATTCTGCTGACGCGTCCGGCGGTAGAAGCGGGTGAAAAACTCGGCTTCCTGCCAGGGGATCTCAGCCAGAAAGTCGACCCGTATTTGCGTCCGCTGTATGACGCGCTGTTCGAGATGCTCGGCTTTGAAAAAGTGGAGAAGCTGATTGAACGCAACGTGATTGAAGTCGCGCCGCTGGCCTACATGCGTGGCCGTACGCTCAACGATGCGTTCATCATCCTGGATGAAAGCCAGAACACTACCATCGAACAGATGAAGATGTTCCTGACCCGTATCGGCTTTAATTCGAAAGCGGTTATCACCGGTGACGTTACCCAGATTGACCTGCCGCGCAATATGAAATCCGGCCTGCGCCACGCCGTTGAAGTGCTGGCGGAAGTCGACGAAATCAGCTTCAACTTCTTCCACAGCGAAGACGTGGTGCGCCACCCGGTGGTCGCCAGAATCGTTAACGCCTATGAAGCATGGGAAGAAGCCGATCAAAAACGTAAAGCCGAGCAGGCCGCCGAGCGGAAACGCGAAGCGCTGACATCGCAGGAGCAAGAGCACAAATGAGTTCGGTAATTCTGGATTTACAGGTCGCGACCGAGAACGAAAACGGTCTGCCGCAGGAAGCGCAATTCCAGCGCTGGCTGGACGCCACCATTCCGGCGTTTCAGGCAGAGTCGGAGGTGACCATTCGTCTGGTCGATGAAGCAGAAAGTCACGAGTTGAACCTGACCTATCGCGGTAAAGATAAGTCGACCAACGTGCTCTCCTTCCCGTTTGAAGTCCCGCCAGGCATTGAACTGCCACTGTTGGGCGACCTCATCATTTGCCGCCAGGTGGTAGAACGCGAAGCAGAAGAACAAGGTAAACCGCTGGAAGCCCACTGGGCGCATATGGTGGTTCACGGCAGTCTTCATCTGCTGGGTTACGACCATATTGAAGACGAAGAAGCGGAAGAGATGGAAAGTCTGGAAACAGAGATAATGCTTGCTCTGGACTATGATGATCCGTACATTGCCGAGAAAGAGTAACCTGTGCGGCGGCTAGCCGCCGCGCTGGCATTTTATGCCGCCTAAGGCTGAATTTACGCCAGGCAGTGATCATTCTATTAATATGAGACCCCACACGACGCCATGAGCGACGACAACTCACACAGTAGCGACACCTTAAACAGCAAAAAGGGATTCTTCTCCCTCTTACTGAGCCAACTGTTCCACGGCGAACCTAAAAACCGTGATGAACTTCTGGCGCTGATCCGTGATTCCGGGCAAAACGACCTTATCGACGAAGATACGCGCGACATGCTCGAAGGGGTAATGGATATAGCAGACCAGCGCGTCCGCGACATCATGATCCCCCGTTCTCAAATGATTACCCTGAAACGCAACCAGACGCTGGACGAGTGTCTCGATGTCATTATCGAGTCCGCCCACTCTCGTTTCCCGGTGATCAGCGAAGATAAAGATCACATTGAAGGGATTCTGATGGCTAAAGATTTGCTGCCGTTTATGCGCAGCGATTCCGACGCTTTCAGCATGGATAAGGTGTTACGCCAGGCAGTGGTGGTGCCGGAAAGCAAGCGAGTTGACCGCATGCTGAAAGAGTTCCGCTCTCAGCGTTACCACATGGCGATTGTGATTGACGAATTTGGCGGCGTCTCGGGTCTGGTGACCATCGAAGACATCCTTGAATTGATCGTCGGCGAAATTGAAGACGAATACGATGAAGAAGATGACATCGATTTCCGTCAACTGAGCCGTCACACCTGGACCGTTCGCGCGCTGGCCTCTATCGAGGACTTCAACGAAGCCTACGGCACGCACTTCAGCGATGATGAAGTCGATACCATCGGCGGTCTGGTGATGCAGGCGTTCGGGCACCTGCCTGCTCGCGGTGAATCCATTGACATTGATGGTTACCAGTTCAAAGTTGCGATGGCTGACAGCCGCCGTATCATCCAGGTACACGTCAAACTTCCGGAAGATGCGCCACAGCCCAATCTGGAAGATTAATTTTACGGGACGACAACGCTAAATGGCATTTGCCTCTCTGATTGAACGCCAGCGCATTCGCCTGCTGCTGGCGCTACTTTTTGGTGCCTGCGGAACGCTGGCATTTTCCCCTTATGATTTCTGGCCAGCGGCGATCGTTTCGCTGATTGGGCTTCAGGGATTAACCCTTAACCGCCGTCCGCTACAAAGCGCCTGGATTGGTTACTTCTGGGGTCTCGGCTTATTCGGCTCCGGCATAAACTGGGTCTACGTCAGCATCGCACAGTTTGGCGGTATGCCGGGTCCGGTGAATGTGTTCCTCGTGGCGCTCCTCGCCGCCTATCTTTCGCTGTATACCGGGCTTTTTGCCGGTGTGCTTGCGCGTCTGTGGCCGAAAGCCAACTGGGTCCGTGTGGCGATTGCTGCCCCGGCGGTATGGCAAATCACTGAATTCCTGCGCGGCTGGGTCCTGACCGGATTCCCATGGTTGCAATTTGGCTACAGCCAGATTGACGGCCCGCTGAAAGGCCTGGCACCGGTGATGGGCGTGGAAACCATTAACTTCCTGCTGATGATGGTCAGCGGTCTACTGGCGCTGGCGCTGGTAACCCGTAACTGGCGTCCTCTGGTGGCTGCCATGGTGCTGTTCGCGCTACCGTTCCCACTGCGCTACATCCAGTGGTATCAGCTACTGCCGGAGCGTACGACGCAGGTCTCGCTGGTTCAGGGCAATATTCCGCAGTCGCTGAAGTGGGATGAGAAAGAACTCATCAATACGCTGAAGATTTATCTGGATGCGACTGAAAAAGTGATGGGTAAATCGCAGCTGATTATCTGGCCTGAATCAGCGATCCCAGACCTGGAAATCAATCAGCAGCGCCTGCTCAGTATGATGGACGATATGCTGCGCGCCAAAAACAGCTCGCTGATTACCGGCGTGGTGGATTCTCGTCTTAACGCAAAAAACCGTTATGACACCTACAACACCATCATCACGCTGGGCAAAGATAACCCGTACAGCTACAACTCCACCGACCGATACAACAAGAATCACCTTGTGCCGTTTGGTGAGTTTGTGCCGCTGGAGTCGATTCTGCGTCCGCTGGCGCCGTTCTTTGACCTGCCAATGTCATCGTTTAGCCGCGGGCCGTACGTTCAACCGCAGCTTTCTGCGCATAATCTGAAGCTGACCCCAGCAATTTGCTACGAAGTTATTCTTGGCGAGCAGGTGCGCGACAACTTCCGGCCGGACACCGATTTCCTGCTGACCATTTCTAACGATGCGTGGTTCGGTAAATCGATTGGCCCATGGCAGCACTTCCAGATGGCGCGGATGCGTGCCCTGGAACTGGCACGTCCGCTGTTGCGTAGCACCAACAACGGGATTACGGCGGTTATCAACCCGCACGGTGACGTGCAGGCGATGATCCCGCAGTTCACCCGCGATGTGCTGACTACCACGGTGACGCCAACCACAGGCCTGACGCCCTATGCGCGTTTTGGCAACTGGCCACTTTGGGCACTTACCGTGCTGTTCGGCTTTGGCGCACTGGTGATGAGTCTTAGACTGCGTCGAGGCTAATCCCCCCTTTGCCCGGTGGCGCTTCCGCTGCCGGGCCAACCCCTTTCCTACCCCAGCCATTTCTGGCACGCCAATTGCTTAGTTAATTCAGTGAGCTGCGTAATTTGCCTTAGTGCAACCCGGTCGCACCAGCAGTGCTCAACGGTGGCACCTTTTTGGTGCATAAGAGCATTTTTGCCTTAAAACGGTGCGGCGCACTTCGCAAAAACAAACAATAACGCAGCAAAATCTTTACATTAAGCCAAACTAAATGTTAACAAACTGGCTTAACACTGCACGTTTAAGTTGCAGACAATAACAACACAACACTCACATGAGTATCTGCGCGTCCCTGACGCCGCGATAATGAAGGAGTTGGATATGCAATTACGTAAACTGGCCACAGCAATGCTGGTAATGGGAATGTCCGCAGGCGTGGCACATGCCGATGATGCGGCACAGGCAACCGGCCAGAGCACGCTGGACAAAATCGCCAAAAACGGTGTGATTGTCGTCGGCCACCGTGAGTCATCAGTCCCCTTCTCATACTATGACAATCAACAGAAAGTCGTCGGTTACTCCCAGGATTATTCCAACGCTATCGTTGACGCCATCAAGAAGAAGCTCAACAAGCCTGATCTGCAGGTTAAGCTGATCCCAATTACGTCCCAGAACCGTATCCCATTGCTGCAAAACGGCACCTTTGACTTCGAGTGTGGTTCCACCACCAACAACCTCGAGCGTCAGAAGCAGGCTGCGTTCTCTGACACTATCTTCGTGGTCGGCACCCGTCTGCTGGTCAAGAAAGGCGGCGCAATCAAAGATTTCGCTGATCTGAAAGGCAAAGCGGTGGTTGTGACGTCCGGGACCACTTCTGAAGTTCTCCTGCACAAGCTGAACGACGAGAAGAAAATGGACATGCGCATCATCAGCGCCAAAGACCACGGCGACTCCTTCCGTACCCTGGAAAGCGGCCGTGCGGTGGCGTTCATGATGGATGACGCCCTGCTGGCAGGTGAACGTGCGAAAGCGAAGAAGCCTGACAACTGGGAAATCGTTGGCACCGCGCAGTCCAAAGAAGCCTACGGCTGCATGTTGCGTAAAGACGATCCGCAGTTCAAAAAGCTGATGGATGACACCATCGCTCAGGCGCAGACCTCCGGTGAAGCGGCGAAGTCGTTCGATAAATGGTTCAAAAACCCAATTCCACCGAAGAACCTGAACATGAACTTCGAACTGTCTGACGACATGAAAGCGCTGTTTAAAACACCAAACGACAAAGCACTTAACTAACTAGAACAATGATGGGCGGGCTCGCCTGCCCTCTCGATTGCGAGGAGATACGGACAGACTATATGGCGAATGGTCGTTCCCCAGTCGCCATGAAAAATAAATTACCTGACTTAATCCGGGTTGTAGGCAGCTAAGGCCGCTACAGCACGACGTAGGGAAGGTGATAGTTTCCTTAGCAGTCTTAGAGGGTAGCGCTGCTACCCTTTTTTTTTCGGAGTCCATTTATGTCAATCGACTGGAACTGGGGTATTTTTCTGCAACAAGCCCCGTTCGGCAACACCACCTATCTTGGCTGGCTGTGGAGCGGATTTCAGGTCACGGTGGCGCTGTCCATCACGGCATGGATTATCGCGTTCCTTGTCGGCTCACTGTTCGGCATTCTGCGCACCGTGCCAAATCGGTTCTTATCCGGGATCGGCACACTGTACGTGGAACTGTTCCGCAACGTTCCGCTGATCGTTCAATTCTTTACCTGGTATCTGGTGATACCGGAACTGCTGCCAGAAAACCTCGGCATGTGGTTTAAGTCTGAGCTTGATCCTAACATTCAGTTCTTTGTTTCCTCGATGCTGTGCCTGGGGCTGTTCACTGCTGCCCGTGTATGCGAACAGGTGCGGGCGGCAATTCAGTCACTGCCGCGCGGTCAGAAGAACGCCGGGCTGGCGATGGGCCTGACGCTGCCACAAACCTATCGTTATGTGCTGCTGCCCAACGCCTATCGCGTGATTGTCCCACCGATGACTTCGGAGATGATGAACCTGGTGAAAAACTCGGCCATCGCCTCGACTATCGGTCTGGTGGATATGGCCGCACAAGCGGGAAAACTGCTGGATTACTCGGCGCACGCCTGGGAATCCTTCACCGCCATTACCCTCGCTTACGTACTGATTAACACGGTTATCATGCTGGTAATGAATCTGGTTGAACGTAAGGTTCGCCTGCCGGGCAACATGGGAGGCAAATAATGTACGATTTTGACTGGAGTTCTATCGTTCCGTCGATGCCTTACCTGCTCGCAGGTCTGGTTATCACGCTGAAGATTACCGTCACGGCGATAATCATTGGTATCGTCTGGGGCACCCTGTTGGCGGTGATGCGTCTGTCCACCTTCAAACCGTTGGCCTGGTTTGCGACCGCGTATGTGAACGTGTTCCGTTCTATTCCGCTGGTGATGGTGCTGCTGTGGTTCTACCTGATTGTGCCGGGCTTCCTGCAGCAGGTGCTTGGCCTATCGCCGAAAGCCGATATTCGTCTGATTTCTGCGATGGTGGCGTTCTCGATGTTCGAAGCCGCCTACTATTCAGAAATTATCCGCGCCGGTATTCAGAGCGTTTCTCGCGGCCAGGGCAATGCCGCCTTAGCGCTGGGGATGACCCACTGGCAGTCAATGAAGCTCATTATTCTGCCACAGGCGTTCCGCGCAATGGTGCCACTGCTGCTGACTCAGGGGATTGTCCTGTTTCAGGATACGTCACTGGTGTACGTGCTGAGCCTTGCCGATTTCTTCCGTACCGCCTCCACCATTGGCGAGCGTGACGGAACCCAGGTTGAGATGATCCTGTTCGCGGGAGCCGTCTATTTTGTTATCAGTTTAAGCGCCTCGCTGTTGGTCAGCTATTTGAAGAAAAGGACCGTGTAATGATTTCCCTGAAAAATGTTTCGAAATGGTATGGTCACTTTCAGGTGCTCACCGACTGCTCCACGGAAGTGAAAAAAGGCGAAGTGGTGGTAGTTTGCGGCCCGTCAGGGTCCGGTAAATCCACGCTGATTAAAACCGTTAACGGCCTTGAGCCGGTTCAGCAGGGCGAGATTCTGGTGAACGGTACGCAGGTGACCCACAAGAAAACCGATCTGGCAAAACTGCGTTCACACGTCGGCATGGTATTCCAGCATTTCGAGCTGTTCCCACACCTGTCGATTATCGAAAACCTGACCCTGGCGCAGGTCAAAGTGCTGCAACGTGATAAAACTGCTGCGCGCACCAAGGGGCTGAAATTGCTGGAACGCGTAGGGCTTACTGCCCATGCCGATAAGTTCCCGGCGCAGCTTTCCGGCGGCCAGCAGCAACGTGTGGCGATCGCCCGCGCGCTGTGTATGGATCCGGTGGCGATGCTGTTCGACGAGCCCACGTCAGCGCTGGATCCGGAAATGATCAACGAAGTGCTGGATGTCATGGTCGAACTGGCGCACGAAGGGATGACGATGATGGTGGTAACTCACGAAATGGGCTTTGCCCGCAAAGTGGCAAACCGCGTTATCTTTATGGACGAAGGCAAGATTGTGGAAGACTCCGACAAAGACGAGTTCTTTGATAATCCGAAGTCCGACCGTGCGAAAGATTTCCTGGCGAAAATTCTGCACTGATCTGGCTGTTAATTGCCCGGCGGCGTTCGCGCTTACCGGGCTTACACATGCTGGCGTTAACGACTAAGGCTCAAACGCCTTACGTTGAAACTGGTCATGGCCGCATTTCGGGCATAGCGGCAGCACGTCCGGCGAATATACTGCTAAGTGGAAGTGGCATTTCTCGCACACCAGATTGCCCAACCCCACCACTTCCCCGCTGTGATACACCCCATGGTGATTCAAGTCCTGGAATACTTCGCGCCATTCGAGCTGCGTTTTGTCAGTGATGTCCGCCAGTTCCTGCCAGATGCTCTCTTTAATCACCCGCAGAAACACGCTGTCTTTCAGCTCATCCTGACTTTCGTTATAACTGATAGCGAACTCTTCCAGGTCACGACGGACGGCCCTTGTCAGCTCTTCCACTTCGGTTCGGGTTAACTCCCCGGTCTGGCTTACGCGAGCCCGCGCCTGCTCGACCAGCGCGTCAATATCGCGGTCTCCGTTACGCAGGCGTTCGGTTAGCGTCGTCACCAGTTCACGATAATATTGAGCGACCTTGTTCATTGTTTCATCTCCCGGGCGGTTAACGTCCTCTAATGATAGACCTTATTTCCTTATCGCTTTGTCAGGTAAGCCACAGACACGGTAAATAAACGCCAGCCTGGTGTGTGCGAAAGGCTGTTTTGACGTGCCCGTTTGGGCTATGCTATGCGGATCTGAATGACCACATCCATTGGCTACGTTTGTAGCTGTATTGAAAACAGGACCACTGGCTGCCATGCAAGAGCAATACCGCCCGGAAGAGATAGAATCGAAAGTCCAGCAACACTGGGACGATAAGCGCACATTTGAAGTGACTGAAGACAACAGCAAAGAGAAATACTATTGCCTGTCGATGCTCCCCTATCCTTCTGGCCGACTACACATGGGCCACGTGCGCAACTACACCATCGGTGATGTGATTGCCCGCTACCAGCGCATGCTGGGCAAAAACGTGCTGCAGCCAATCGGCTGGGATGCGTTTGGTCTGCCGGCTGAAGGCGCTGCGGTAAAAAACAACACCGCACCTGCACCGTGGACCTACGACAACATCGCCTACATGAAGAACCAGCTCAAAATGCTGGGCTTCGGTTATGACTGGAGCCGCGAGCTGGCGACCTGTACCCCGGAATACTACCGCTGGGAGCAGAAGTTCTTCACCGAGCTCTACAAAAAAGGCCTGGTCTACAAGAAAACGTCCGCCGTTAACTGGTGCCCGAACGACCAGACCGTACTGGCGAACGAGCAGGTTATCGACGGCTGCTGCTGGCGCTGTGATACCAAAGTTGAGCGTAAAGAAATTCCACAGTGGTTCATCAAAATCACCGCTTACGCGGACGAACTGCTGAACGATCTGGATAAAATGGATCAGTGGCCTGACACGGTGAAAACCATGCAGCGCAACTGGATTGGCCGTTCCGAAGGCGTGGAAATCACCTTCGACGTTGCCGATTACGCTGACAAGCTGACCGTTTACACGACGCGCCCGGACACCTTCATGGGTGCAACTTACCTGGCCGTGGCCGCAGGTCACCCGCTTGCACAACAGGCTGCCCTCAACAATCCTGAACTGGCGGCCTTCGTTGACGAATGCCGCAACACCAAAGTTGCTGAAGCTGAAATGGCGACGATGGAGAAGAAAGGCGTCGACACCGGTTTCAAAGCGATTCATCCGCTGACCGGCGAAGCCGTTCCAGTCTGGGCGGCTAACTTTGTGCTGATGGAATATGGCACCGGTGCAGTGATGGCCGTTCCAGGCCACGACCAGCGCGATTACGAATTTGCGACCAAATACGGCCTGACCATCAAGCCGGTTATTCTGAACGCTGATGGCTCCGAGCCAGACCTGTCTGAACAAGCCCTGACCGAAAAAGGCACCCTGTTTAACTCTGGTGAATTTAGCGGTCTGAGCTTCGAAGCAGGCTTCAACGCCATTGCCGACAAGCTGGCAGAACTTGGCGTGGGTGAGCGTAAAGTAAACTTCCGTCTGCGCGACTGGGGCGTTTCCCGTCAGCGCTACTGGGGCGCGCCAATCCCGATGGTGACCCTGGAAGACGGTACCGTGATGCCAACCCCAGAAGATCAGCTGCCGGTTATTCTGCCGGAAGATGTAGTCATGGACGGTATCACCAGCCCAATCAAAGCCGATCCTGAGTGGGCGAAAACCACCGTTAACGGCCAGCCAGCGCTGCGTGAAACCGACACCTTTGACACCTTTATGGAGTCTTCCTGGTATTACGCGCGTTACACCTGCCCTGACTATCAGGAAGGGATGCTGGATTCCGACGCTGCCAACTACTGGCTGCCGGTGGATATTTATATCGGCGGGATCGAACACGCCATCATGCACCTGCTGTACTTCCGCTTCTTCCACAAACTGATGCGTGATGCGGGCATGGTGAACTCTGACGAACCGGCTAAACAGTTGCTGTGCCAGGGTATGGTGCTGGCAGATGCCTTCTACTATCTGGGCGAAAACGGCGAGCGTAACTGGGTTTCCCCGAAAGAAGCCATCGTTGAGCGCGACGAGAAGGGCCGTATCGTGAAAGCGAAGGACGAAGCGGGCCATGAGCTGGTGTATACCGGCATGAGCAAAATGTCTAAGTCCAAAAACAACGGCATTGACCCGCAGGAAATGGTTGAGCGTTATGGCGCGGACACCGTTCGTCTGTTCATGATGTTTGCGTCTCCAGCAGACATGACCCTCGAGTGGCAGGAATCTGGCGTTGAAGGCGCTAACCGCTTCCTGAAGCGCGTGTGGAAACTGGTTTACGAACACACCGCGAAAGGCCCAACGGTTGCCCTGAACGTCGACGCGTTGAGCGAAGATCAGCAGGCGCTGCGTCGTGACGTTCACAAAACTATCGCTAAAGTGACCGATGATATCGGTCGTCGTCAGACCTTCAACACTGCCATCGCGGCCGTGATGGAACTGATGAACAAACTGGCGAAAGCCCCTGCTGAAGAAGAGCAGGATCGCGCTCTGCTGCAGGAAGCTCTGCAATCCGTGGTACGTATGCTGAACCCGTTCACCCCGCACATTAGCTTCACGTTGTGGCAGCTGCTGGGTGGCGAAGGTGATGTCGACAACGCACCATGGCCGGTAGCTGACGAGAAAGCGATGGTGGAAAACACCACCCTCGTCGTGGTACAGGTTAACGGTAAAGTCCGCGGTAAAGTGACTGTGCCGGTGGATGCAACGGAAGAGCAGATTCGTGAACGTGCAGGCCAGGAACATCTGGTCGCAAAATATCTGGATGGTATGACCGTGCGTAAAGTCATTTACGTGCCGGGCAAACTGCTCAACCTGGTCGTTGGCTAAGCGCGGGAGGAAGCGTGCGATTTCTGACAACGTTATTGGTATCTCTGGCGGTGCTTGTCACCGCTGGTTGTGGCTGGCACCTGCGTAGTACCACGCAGGTTCCGGACAACATGAAAAAGATGATTTTTATCTCAGGCGATCCTAACGGTCCGCTGAGCCGCTCGGTGCGTAACCAATTACGCCTGAACGGAATTGAAATTGTGGAAGCCAGCTCGATTCGCCAGGACATTCCGTCACTGCGTCTGGGCGGTGCATCGATTGGTAAAGATACCGCGTCCGTATTCCAGGACGGTAAAACGGCGGAATACCAGATGGTCATGACCGTCTCCGCCAGCGTGCTTATCCCGGGTCACGACATCTATCCAATCAGCACCAAGGTTTATCGTTCGTACTTCGATAACCCACAGCAGGCGCTGGCGAAAGATGCCGAGCAAGCGATGATCGTCCAGGAGATGTACGACAAAGCCGCTCAACAGCTGATCCGTAAGCTGCCAAGCGTCAAGGTGGCGGATGCTGAAGCCACCAAAGAGGACGAGCAGTCCGCTACGGATGCTAACGCAACCGAAGCGCCGGCCGGAACTCGCGTCTCCACGACCCTGGGTAACTGATGATTCGGTTGTACCCAGAACAACTCCGCGCGCAGCTCTCTGAAGGGCTGCGCGCGGCGTATTTACTCCTTGGAAATGACCCCCTTCTGCTTCAGGAAAGTCAGGATGCCATTCGCCACGCGGCGGGGGCTCAGGGCTTTGATGAACACCACACCGTCACAATAGACGCCAGCACCGACTGGAATGCGCTGTTTGCACTTAGCCAGGAACGCAGCCTGTTTGCCACGCGTCAAACGTTGACGCTGGTCCTGCCGGATAATGGTCCGAATGCGGCGATTAATGAACAGCTCGTAGCGCTGACTGGCCTGCTCCACGACGAATTGTTGCTGATTATCCGCGGTAATAAGCTGACCAAAGCCCAGGAAAATGCGGCCTGGTATAACGCGCTTTCCGGACGTGCAGCGCAGGTTTCCTGCCAGACGCCGGAACAAGCACAGCTGCCGCGCTGGCTCGCCACCCGCGCCAGACAGCTTAATTTGCAGCTTGATGACGCCGCAAGCCAACTGCTTTGCTATTGCTATGAAGGCAACCTGCTGGCGCTGGCGCAGGCACTTGAACGCCTGTCGCTCCTGTGGCCTGACGGTAAACTGACGCTGCCACGGGTTGAGCAAGCGGTAAATGATGCGGCGCACTTTACACCGTTTCACTGGCTTGATGCGCTGCTGGCAGGAAAAAGTAAACGCGCGTTGCATATCCTGCAGCAGTTACGCCAGGAAGGCAGTGAGCCGGTTATTCTGCTGCGAACCCTTCAGCGCGAACTTCTGCTGCTGGTGAACATGAAGCGTCAATCAGTCAACACGCCGCTGCGCGCCCTGTTCGATAAGCACCGCGTCTGGCAGAATCGTCGACCGTTATTTACCGAGGCACTGAACCGCCTGAGCCCGGAGCAACTGCGCCATGCGGTGTCTCTTTTGGCGCGAACTGAGCTCACGCTCAAACAGGATTACGGCCAGTCGGTCTGGGCTGAACTCGACGGTCTGTCGCTGCTGCTGTGTCACAAAAATCTGCCCGACGTTTTTTTTGAAGGATGATATGACGGCGTTAAAGGCACTCTACGGCGGCACGTTTGACCCCGTACATTATGGTCACCTCAAGCCGGTCGAAATTCTGGCAAACCTGATTGGCCTGTCGAAGGTCATCATCATGCCGAACAACGTTCCACCGCATCGTCCGCAGCCGGAAGCGACCAGCGCCCAGCGTACCGAAATGCTGGAGCTGGCTATCGCCGATAAGCCCCTGTTTGAACTCGATGAACGTGAACTGCGCCGCGATACGCGTTCTTACACATCGGAAACGCTGCGCGAATGGCGTCGGGAACAGGGTCCAACGCAGCCGTTAGCCTTTATTATTGGTCAAGACTCGCTGATCAACTTCCCGTCATGGCACGACTACGAAAGCATTCTGGATAATGCGCACCTGTTGGTGTGCCGTCGTCCAGGCTATCCGATGGCGATGAAAAAGGAAGCGCATCAGCATTGGCTGGATCGCCATCTGACGATCAGCGCGGATGATTTACACCGCACTCCCGCAGGGAAAATTTACATCGCTGAAACTCCCTGGTTCAATATTTCCGCCACGCTGATTCGCGAGCGCCTCCAGCAGGGCGAGTCCTGCGACGAAATGTTGCCGCAGTCAGTGCTGCGTTATATCCATGAACAAGGGCTTTACCAATAACATTCCGGGGCTTACTGCGCGTAAAGTCTGCGATATTCCTGTTTTCATCGCCAACCTCCCTTCAGACCATTGACACCCCCTGACAGGCTGTTATTCTCCGCAGCCAGACTTGTCCCACCACACTGATTTACAGAAATTGTTTTACAAAAATGGCGATGCAATCATGGCCATTGGGTGGGATGATAGCGCGCCGGTACTGTCCGGCAGGCGACATTTGTCCGAATTCGTCCTGGTTTCAGGTATACTTACGGGCTGTTTATATTTTTCATCACCTGACCAGGGGGAAACTTGCAAGGTAAAGAACTTCAGGATTTTGTCATCGACAAAATCGACGACCTTAAGGGCCAGGACATCATCACTATCGATGTTCACGGCAAATCCAGTATCACCGACTGCATGATCATCTGCACCGGTACGTCCACCCGCCATGTGGTGTCCATTGCCGATCACGTTGTCCAGGAATCTCGCGCAGCAGGTTTGTACCCGCTGGGTGTAGAAGGCGAAAATGTCGCTGACTGGGTTGTGGTTGATCTCGGCGAAGTGATTGTTCACGTTATGCAGGAAGAAAGCCGTCGCCTGTATGAACTGGAAAAACTCTGGGGTTAATGCGTGAAGCTGCAGCTCATTGCCGTGGGAACCAAAATGCCGGACTGGGTTCAGACCGGTTTCACGGAATATCTGCGCCGCTTTCCCCGAGATATGCCGTTCGAACTGGTGGAAATTCCTGCTGGTAAACGCGGTAAGAATGCCGATATCGCTCGCATTCTGGAGAAAGAAGGTGAATTGATGCTGGCTGCGGCCGGCAAAAATCGCATTGTCACGCTGGATATCCCCGGAAAACCGTGGGATACACCGCAGCTGGCCCATGAGCTTGAGCGCTGGAAACAGGATGCGCGTGACGTCAGTCTGCTGATCGGTGGCCCGGAGGGGTTATCCCCTGCCTGTAAAGCTGCCGCAGAACAAAGTTGGTCGCTCTCCTCGCTCACTCTCCCTCACCCGTTGGTACGCGTGCTGGTTGCAGAAAGCCTTTATCGGGCGTGGAGTATTACCACCAACCACCCTTACCACCGCGAGTAATGATGACCAGGTTAGATTAAGCAGCGGATGAAATTACAGAATTCTTTTCGCGACTACACGGCTGAGTCCGCGCTGTTTGTGCGCCGGGCGGTAATCGCATTTTTGGGCATTTTAGCGCTCAGCGGCGTGCTGGTTGTTAACCTCTATAATCTGCAGATTGTCCGCTTTACAGACTACCAGACCCGCTCCAACGAAAACCGCATCAAGCTGGTGCCAATCCCACCGAGCCGCGGCATTATCTATGACCGCAACGGCACTCCGCTGGCGTTGAACCGCACCATTTATCAGTTAGAACTGATGCCAGAAAAGGTCGATAACCTCCAGCAAACGTTGAACGATCTGCGAAGCGTGATCGACCTTACCGACGACGATATCGTCAACTTCAAGAAAGAGCGCGCCCGCTCTCACCGTTTCACCTCCATTCCGGTGAAAGTTAACCTGACAGAAGTTCAGGTCGCCCGTTTTGCGGTGAATCAGTACCGTTTCCCAGGCGTGGAAGTGAAAGGCTATAAGCGTCGCTACTATCCTTACGGCTCCGCGCTGACGCATGTGATCGGCTACGTCTCAAAAATCAATGACAAAGACGTTGAACGCCTCGATAAAGAAGGCAAAATCGCCAACTACGCCGCGACCCACGATATCGGTAAGCTGGGCATTGAGCGCTATTACGAAGACGTGCTGCATGGACAGACCGGTTACGAAGAGGTTGAAGTTAACAACCGCGGCCGCGTTATCCGTCAGCTGAAAGAAGTCTCGCCAACCGCCGGACATGATATCCATCTGACGCTGGACCTGCAGTTACAGCAGTATATTGAAACCCTGTTGGCGGGCAGCCGTGCAGCTGTAGTGGTCACCGATCCTCGCTCTGGCGGCATCCTCGCGCTGGTTTCAATGCCAAGCTATGATCCGAACCTTTTTGTGGACGGCATCTCCAGCAAAGATTATTCCGGTCTGTTGAACGACCCGAATACGCCACTGGTTAACCGCGCCACGCAGGGTGTTTATCCTCCCGCGTCAACGGTAAAACCGTACGTGGCAGTCTCCGCATTGACGGCTGGCGTGATCACCCGCAATACCGGCCTGTTTGACCCGGGCTGGTGGCAGCTGCCAGGCTCTGACAAACGCTATCGTGACTGGAAAAGATGGGGCCACGGCCACCTGAACGTCACCAAAGCGCTGGAAGAATCTGCGGATACCTTCTTCTATCAGGTCGCCTATGACATGGGCATCGACCGCCTTTCAGAGTGGATGGGCAAGTTTGGCTACGGCCACTACACCGGAATCGATCTCTCCGAAGAGCGCTCCGGCAACATGCCAACCCGTGAATGGAAACTGAAACGCTTTAAGAAACCGTGGTACCAGGGTGACACCATTCCGGTCGGGATTGGCCAGGGCTACTGGACGGCCACGCCGATTCAGATGAGCAAAGCGTTGATGATCCTGATTAACGACGGCGTTGTGAAAGTGCCTCACCTGCTGATGAGCACCGCTGAAAATGGGAAACAGGTACCCTGGGATCAGCCTCACGAAGCCCCGGTTGGCGACGTGCACTCTGGCTTCTGGGAAATTGCCAAAGACGGGATGTACGGCGTGGCCAACCGTCCAAACGGCACCGCGCATAAATACTTTGCGGGCGCACCGTATAAAGTCGCCGCGAAATCCGGTACTGCTCAGGTCTTTGGTCTGAAAGCCAACGAAACCTATAACGCCCACCGCATTGCGGAACGTCTGCGTGACCACAAACTGATGACCGCGTTTGCGCCATATGACAATCCGAGAGTGGCGGTAGCGATAATCCTCGAAAACGGCGGCGCAGGCCCTGCAGTCGGGACACTCATGCGTCAAATTCTCGACCACATTATGCTCGGTGATAACAACACCGTACTGCCGGCAGAAAACCCGGCAGCCGCAGCCGCGGAGGACCAATAACAATGACGGATAATCCGAACAAACGATCGATGTGGGACAAAATCCACCTTGACCCGACCATGCTGCTTATCCTGCTGGCGCTGTTGACCTACAGTGCGCTGGTTATCTGGAGTGCCAGCGGCCAGGATATGGGCATGATGGAACGTAAAATCGGCCAGATTGCGATGGGTGTCGTGATCATGGTGGTAATGGCGCAAATTCCGCCACGTGTTTACGAAGGCTGGGCCCCATGGCTCTATATCTTCTGTATTGTTCTGCTGGTCGCGGTGGACGCCTTCGGGGCTATCTCTAAAGGGGCTCAGCGCTGGCTGGATTTAGGCGTTGTCCGTTTTCAGCCCTCAGAGATTGCGAAAATCGCCGTACCACTGATGGTGGCTCGCTTCATTAACCGTGACGTCTGCCCGCCTACGCTCAAAAATACCGCCATTGCGCTGATACTGATTTTCCTGCCAACACTGCTGGTTGCCGCACAGCCGGACCTCGGCACCTCGATTCTGATTGCGCTGTCTGGCCTGTTCGTTCTGTTCCTGGCGGGTCTGAGCTGGCGTCTGATTGGCGTCGCCGTGCTGATGGTCGCCGCCTTCATACCGATCCTCTGGTTCTTCCTGATGCACGACTATCAACGCCAGCGCGTGATGATGCTGCTCGACCCGGAAACCGATCCGCTGGGTGCGGGCTACCACATTATTCAGTCTAAAATTGCCATAGGCTCCGGCGGCCTGCGCGGTAAAGGTTGGCTGCACGGCACCCAGTCACAGCTGGAGTTCTTGCCCGAGCGCCATACTGACTTTATCTTCGCGGTACTGGCAGAAGAACTGGGCCTGATAGGCTTCCTGGTATTGTTGGCACTCTACGTCCTGCTGATCATGCGCGGATTGTGGATTGCCGCCCAGGCGCAAACCACTTTCGGCCGCGTCATGGCCGGTGGCTTAATGTTGATTTTATTCGTTTATGTCTTCGTAAATATTGGTATGGTGAGTGGGATCCTGCCGGTAGTTGGCGTACCGTTGCCGCTAGTCAGCTATGGGGGCTCTGCTCTGATCGTACTGATGGCCGGGTTTGGTATCGTCATGTCGATACACACCCACAGAAAAATGTTGTCGAAAAGCGTATAAGAAGGGGTGCGCAAAGATGCGTAAACAATGGCTTGGGATCTGCATCGCAGCTGGCTTACTGGCAGCGTGTTCGAGTGATGATGGGCAGCAACAGCAGACCGTCACCGCACCGACACCGGCGGTCTGTAATGGTCCTGTTGTAGAAATAAGTGGTGCTGACCCGCGCTTTGAACCCCTGAATCCGTCAGTGAATCAGGACTATCAGCGTGACGGGAAGAATTTCAAAATTGTGCTGGATCCGTCGAACTTTAGTCAGGTGGGTCTGGCCGCAATTTATGACGCCGAGCCAGGCAGTAACCTTACCGCGTCAGGCGAACCCTTTGATGCCACGCAGCTGACCGCCGCACATCCAACGCTGCCGGTGCCGAGCTATGCGCGAATCACCAACCTGGCGAATGGCCGCATGCTTATCGTGCGCATAAACGATCGTGGCCCTTACGGCAACGATCGTGTGATCTCCCTTTCTCGCGCCGCCGCCGATCGCCTGAATACGTCGAACAATACCAAAGTGCGGATTGACCCGATTATCGTGGCACAGGACGGAACGATGTCCGGCCCGGGTACCGCCTGTACCACCATTGCGAAACAAACTTACGCCCTGCCCGCTCGCCCGGATTTGAATGGCGGCATGGGAAGCGTATCGTCAACGCCGCAGGATGCGACGCCGCAAAGCGACGTGCGTGCCATCAGTAATGACACGCTGAAACCGGAAGACGCCACCGGTGCACCGGTTAACAGCAGTGGCTTCCTTGGCGCACCGACCACGCTGAACAACGGTGTACTGGAAAGCAGCGCGCCGGCGGCACAGCCTGCCGCTCAGCCGGCAGTCCAGTCGACCGCTGTGCAACCGGCGCCGACACAAAGCGCCCCGGTGACGGCACCGGGTTCCACTCAGGGAAGCGTTGCGCCAACCGCTGCACCTGCAGCCGCAGCCTCTACGGCCGCCAGCGGCAGCTATGTGGTTCAGGTCGGTGCAGTGAGTGACCAGGCCCGTGCGCAGCAATATCAGCAGCGTCTGAGCCAGCAGTTTTCTGTGCCCGGTCGCGTCATGCAGAACGGCGCCGTCTGGCGTATTCAGTTAGGGCCGTTCAGCAACAAGACCGAAGCCAGCACCGTACAACAGCGCCTGCAAAGCGAGGCGCAATTACAGTCATTTATTACTCGCGCCAACTAAAACAGGACAGGCATCCTCCGCGCACTGCGTATGTTAAAACCATTAACACTCTCATACGCATTGCTGGATGCCGGGCTCCCTTGCATTTGCTATAGTTAGGCACTTTTTTTAACTCATCACGGATGTCGTTGTTCTGACCATGAAGACCTCTTTTTCTGCTCGTTTACTTATCACGGCTCTGTCCGTCGCGGCACTGACCTCCGCAGCCCACGCTGATGACCTGAACATCAAAACCATGATCCCAGGCGTTCCGCAGATCGATGCGGAATCCTACATTCTGATCGACTACAACTCAGGCAAAGTCCTGGCCGAGCAGAACGCTGACGAACGCCGTGACCCAGCAAGTCTGACCAAAATGATGACCAGCTACGTCATCGGTCAGGCAATGAAAGCGGGTAAATTCAAAGAATCTGACCTGGTCACTGTTGGTACCGACGCATGGGCCACCGGTAACCCCGTCTTCAAAGGTTCATCCCTGATGTTCCTGAAACCAGGCATGCAGGTCCCCGTTTCTCAGCTGATTCGCGGGATTAACCTGCAGTCCGGTAACGACGCCTGTGTGGCAATGGCCGACTACGTCGCCGGCAGCCAGGATGCCTTCGTTGGCCTGATGAACAGCTATGTTAATGCCCTGGGCCTGAAAAACTCCCACTTCCAGACCGTTCACGGCCTGGACGCAGATGGTCAGTACAGCTCCGCGCGCGATATGGCGATGATTGGTCAGTCGCTGATCCGCGACGTGCCAAACGAATACACCATCTACAAAGAGAAAGAATTCACCTTCAACGGCATCCGCCAGATGAACCGTAACGGTTTACTGTGGGACAACAGCCTGCAGGTCGACGGCATCAAAACCGGCCATACTGACAAAGCGGGCTACAACCTCGTGGCATCGGCAACCGAAGGACAGATGCGTCTGATCTCTGCGGTAATGGGCGGTCGTACTTATAAAGGCCGTGAAACCGAGAGCAAAAAGCTGCTGACCTGGGGCTTCCGCTTCTTCGAAACCGTGAATCCCCTGAAAGCAGGTAAAGAGTTTGCGTCTGAGCCAGCCTGGTTTGGTGACAACGATCGCGCCTCCCTTGGTGTAGATAAAGACGTATACCTGACGATTCCACGTGGTCGCATGAAAGACCTGAAAGCCAGCTACACGTTGAACAACGTGGAACTGCACGCCCCACTGCAGAAAAACCAGGTTGTCGGCACCATTAACTTCCAGCTCGATGGTAAAACTATCGAACAGCGTCCACTGGTGGTGCTGCAAGAAATTCCTGAAGGTAACTTCTTCGGTAAGATCATTGATTACATTAAATTAATGTTCCACCACTGGTTTGGTTAAAAATTACACACTTGAAAGTGTGATTTCCATCCCCATATACTTAGCATGACAATAACTGCTCCCGTGCCCTGCGCGGGAGCAGTTCTTTTTAAACCACCGGAGCTGACATGAAAACCAAACTTAACGAACTGCTTGAATTCCCTACTTCATTTACCTACAAGGTAATGGGTCTGGCGAAGCCTGAGCTGGTTGACCAGGTGGTGGAAGTGGTGCAGCGCCATGCGCCAGGTGATTACTCTCCGCAGGTAAAACCGAGCAGCAAAGGCAACTACCACTCGGTGTCCATCACCATTAACGCCACCCACATCGAGCAGGTCGAAACCCTGTACGAAGAGCTGGGGAATATCGAAATCGTTCGTATGGTGCTGTAACCCTGTTGCCCGGAGCTGTCCGGGCAATTCCTTTCTCGCGCTGTGATATACTCTTCGCCCATGTTTTCCCGTCCCGCGGAGATGTCGTTTTGGATCTGAACACCCTCCTCGTCCGCCAGCTTGGCGTACAACCCTATGAGCCTGTTTCTCAGGCGATGCATGACTTTACCGACCGCCGTGATGAAACTACCCCAGACGAAATCTGGTTGGTTGAGCATCAACCTGTCTTTACGCAGGGTCAGGCTGGCAAAGCGGAGCATGTGCTGGTTCCCGGTGACATTCCGGTCGTTCAGAGCGATCGCGGTGGTCAGGTGACCTATCACGGACCCGGCCAGCAGGTGATGTACGTCCTGTTAGATTTAAAACGCCGTAAGCTTGGGGTGCGTGAGCTGGTAACGCTGTTGGAACAGACGGTGGTCAACACGCTGGCTGAATTTGGAATCGAGTCGCATCCGCGTGCCGATGCACCCGGGGTATATGTCGGTGAGCAGAAAATTTGTTCGCTGGGGTTACGCATCCGAAAAGGCTGTTCATTTCACGGGTTGGCGCTGAATGTCGCCATGGATTTATCGCCCTTTTTACGCATTAACCCTTGCGGTTATGCGGGGATGGAAATGACGCAAATGCAGCAATGGTATGCAGAGGCAAAACCGGAAAATATTTCCCCCGTTTTGGTGTCGAAATTTTTAGCACTGCTAAACAATCCACCCCATAAATATATTGCTGCTTAATATATTATCCACTTGGGCCTGATATTTTGTCGGGTCCAGGGCTCTTTCGCCTCGTTTTCCTTTACATTATTCACAACTTTCTATATTTTTTCTGCGCTCGAAGGAAAAAACTTCGTCGCATACAAAAATTTACGTTAACACACCACCAAAAACACGAGGCGGCTCCGCAGTTCGAGATCTAACTCATTGTTCAAAATGAAGTAAATCCTGTCTCCGCGTAAAAGTGCCTCTCAAAAGCATAATAACAATAAATATTTTTTCAACTATCATTCATATTGTGAATGAATACGGAGCACAAGTGTGGAATATAACGAAAAGCCGGAAAGCCGAATAAATCCTCGCCTTGAGAGTGATACCCCGCAAATCTTCCGAACTCTGCGAAATATCGACCTCAATTTGCTGACGATTTTTGAGGCTGTATATGTGCATAAAGGCATCGTTAATGCTGCGAAAATTCTGAATCTCACTCCTTCCGCTATTAGCCAATCAATTCAGAAGTTGCGCACTATATTTCCTGACCCGCTTTTCATCCGCAAAGGCCAGGGCGTAACCCCCACCGCCTACGCCACGCATTTGCACGAATATATCAGCCAGGGTCTGGAATCGATCCTTGGCGCATTAGATTTGACCGGCAGCTATGACAAACAGCGCACGATCACCATCGGTACTTCGCCGACGGTCGGAGCAGTGGTTATGCCCGCCATTTATCAAACCATCAAAGATAAATTCCCACAGCTGCTGCTGCGCAACATTCCGGTTACCGACGTTGGCCTTCAACTGAGCCAGTTCCAGACCGATTTGATTATCGACAGCAACCCGCACAGCACGCGGGCGTTAAGCCATCACGTACTTTATAGCGACAAAGTGGTACTGGTAGCTCGCGAAGGTCACCCGCTCCTGAAAATGCCGCCTGGCGTAGAATCGCTGAGCCGTTACGAATATACGTTGCTGATGATGGAAAGTGCCTCACACACAGAACTGCGTAAGCGCATGCATGAGATGTTCCCTGAGCGACACATCAGCTTCAGCAGTTACAACCTTGTGACCATTGCCGCGTTGATTGGCAGCAGCGATCTTGTCGGGTTAATGCCTGCGCGATTCTTCACGTTGTTCTCTCGTTGCTGGCCGCTTCGGGTTGTTGATTTCGCGCCGCTACGTGAAGAATCGGTCGAATTTTCACTGCATTACAATAAACTCAGCATGCGTGACCCGGTGCTACAAAGTGTTATCACCGCTATTCGCCAGGCATTCTGAGAGACGTAAAATCCGCCCCATTCTGCTGCTTTGCTCGTCAATAAGCACATAAAGCAACATCTGGTTTACAAATTGCCGGCTGGCAGGCTGCTTTATCACCCTGATTAATGCTATACTGCCAGCCGTCTAATTCAAAAATAGTTGATAAATACAACATTTCCTTGAATTGAAACGCTTTCTTCGTTACCCGCAACTGGAACACGCACGCTATGAGTAAACCCATTGTGATGGAACGCGGTGTTAAGTACCGCGATGCCGATAAAATGGCCCTTATCCCGGTTAAAAATGTGGCTACCGAGCGCGAAGCGCTGCTGAGAAAACCGGAATGGATGAAAATCAAACTTCCGGCCGACTCGACCCGTATTCAGGGTATCAAGGCTGCGATGCGCAAAAATGGCCTGCACTCGGTGTGCGAAGAAGCCTCTTGCCCTAACCTCGCGGAATGTTTTAACCACGGAACGGCCACCTTTATGATCCTCGGTGCGATTTGCACCCGCCGTTGCCCGTTCTGCGACGTTGCTCATGGTCGCCCTGTTGCGCCGGACGCCAACGAACCGCAGAAGCTCGCACAGACCATCGCCGACATGGGGCTGCGCTACGTGGTAATTACCTCCGTTGACCGTGACGATTTGCGCGACGGTGGTGCACAGCACTTTGCGGACTGCATCGACGCCATTCGTGAGAAAAACCCAACCATCAAAATCGAAACCCTGGTCCCGGATTTCCGAGGACGTATGGATCGTGCGCTGGACATTCTCACCGCCACACCACCGGATGTGTTCAACCACAACCTGGAAAACGTGCCGCGCGTGTACCGCCAGGTTCGTCCCGGCGCTGACTATAACTGGTCCCTGAAGCTACTGGAACGTTTTAAAGAAGCGCATCCTGAGATCCCAACCAAGTCAGGTCTGATGGTCGGTCTGGGTGAAACCAACGCCGAAATCATCGAAGTTATGCGCGACCTGCGTCGCCACGGCGTGACCATGCTGACTCTCGGTCAGTATCTGCAGCCAAGCCGTCACCACCTGCCGGTTCAGCGCTACGTCAGTCCGGATGAGTTCGAAGAGATGAAAGCTGAAGCACTGGCGATGGGCTTCACCCATGCCGCTTGTGGTCCTTTCGTGCGTTCTTCCTACCACGCCGATCTGCAAGCCAAAGGTCTTGAAGTTAAATAACCTTTGCCGCTGAGCACACAGGCCGCCGCGTTATCGCCGCGGCCTTTTTATTTTGGCGCAATCCTACTGCCTTTTAGCACCATCACGGTGCAAATATTTATCAATGAAACTTTTGGCTCACAGCCTGACGCCCGCGTTTTCCTTTCAATAAGCGAAAACCACAGGTCTTGCTTCATTTCACTCTCTCTTTTAATTTCTGGATCGTTTCATGCATTACCTTCTTATCGAGAAAAGAAGGAGTGGCCCTATGTCTGCACAAGAACCTGGCGATCTGATTTACGGTCTGGAAGATAAACCCGCCCCGCTTCCGGCATTTTTAACCGCACTACAGCACGTGCTTGCGAGCCTGGTTGGGATAATTACCCCGCCACTCATCGTCGGTTCGGTGCTGGGCCTCAATGCTTATTTGCCGTGGCTTATCAGCATGTCGCTGATTGTTTCCGGCATCGGCACGTTCCTGCAAGCGAGGCGCTTTTTCGGGATTGGTGCGGGCATGATCTGCCTGCAAGGCACCAGCTTTGCGTTTCTGAGCGTTATTCTCGCCGCCGGGTTTAGCGTCAAAAGCAAAGGTGGTGGGCCAGAGCAAATCATGGCGATGATTTTCGGCCTGACGATGGTTGCCGCCTTTATACCGGTGGTGGTCAGCCGTTTTCTCGGCCAGCTTCGCAAGGTTATCACTCCGCTGGTTAGCGGCACTGTGGTTTGCCTGATTGGGATCAGCCTGATTAAAGTCAGCATCACCGACTGGGGCGGCGGCCATAATGTGAAAGATTTCGGCGCACCGGGCAATTTGCTGCTCGGCCTGCTGACGCTCGGTACAATCGTGCTGTTCAGCCGCGCGCAGAGCCGCTGGCTGCGTCTGGGCGCAGTCATTCTTGGGATAGCTATCGGCTGCATCGCCGCGTGGTTTAGCGGCAAACTGAGCTGGCAGCCTTACAACCAGGCGTGGATTGCTCTGCCGCAGCCCTTCCGTTTCGGCTTCGATTTCGACTACAGCCTCTTTTTACCGTTGGCGCTGATCTCTCTTATCAGCATTCTGGAAGCGGTCGGAGACCTCACCGCCAACTGCCTGTTATCCCGCCAGCCGATTGAAGGCGAGCGTTACGTGGCACGTCTAAAGGGCGGCATTCTCGCCGACGGCGTGAGCTGCATTCTGGCGGCGATGTTCTCTGCCCTGCCGAGCACCACCTTCGCGCAGAACAACGGCGTGATTCAGATGACCGGTGTCGCCAGCCGCCACGTCGGTATCTGGATTGGTGCCCTGCTGGCGTTGCTCGGGCTGTTCCCGGTGTTTGGTGCCGTGGTGCAGCAAATTCCTGCCCCGGTATTGGGCGGCGCGACGCTGGTGATGTTTGGCAGCGTGCTGGCCGCCGGAATTCGCATCATGACCCAGTCGCCGCTGACCCGTCGTGACATGCTGATTATCGCCGTATCGTTTGGCATTGGCCTGGGCGTGGAGGCCGAGCCGGAATTTCTGAGTCATCTGCCGCCGGTGTGCAAAAGCCTGTTTGGTTCCGCAATCACCAGCGGTGGTTTGATGGCGATGCTGCTCAATCTGGTTCTGCCCGCAGAACGTAGTGATGCCAGCGCAGCCAGTCTGCCTGCAGTCGAAAAATAACACCGCGCACTACGCGCCCCTGGATCAGCAGACAGGGCATAACTGAGCTGACTCTCTCATTCATTAACAGGAGGAGTTAGCGATGTGCGCTAGCCGGACCTGGATCAAAAACCCGCAAGCCATTTTCACCCCGGACGACGTGGATGCCCGAGGGGGCATTATCGTCGAAGACGGCAAAATCAGGGCCCTTCTCACGGCCGGTGCAAGCCCAATCCAACCCTGCGACGCCGTTTTCGATGCGCGCGAGCACGTTGTGCTGCCGGGGCTTATCAATACTCATCACCACTTTTATCAGACCCTGACCCGCGCCTGGGCGCCCGTCGTCAATGAACCGCTATTTCCGTGGCTGAAAACGCTCTATCCGGTGTGGGCGCGGCTGACGCCGGATGCGCTGAAGTTAGCGAGTCAGGTTGCAATGGCTGAGCTGCTGCTTTCCGGCTGCACCACCACCAGCGATCACCATTACCTGTTCCCGGAAGGGATGGAAAACGCCATTGATGTGCAGGTAGAAGTCGTGAATGAGCTAGGGATGCGCGCGATGCTGACCCGCGGCTCAATGAGCCTCGGTGAAAATGACGGCGGCTTGCCGCCGCAGCACACGGTGCAATCGGGTGAGGCTATTCTCGAAGACAGTCTGCGCCTGATTCGTCGCTATCATCAGCGTGGCGAAGGGGCACGCATTCAGATTGCCCTCGCCCCATGCTCACCGTTTTCAGTCACCGAAGAAATCATGCAGGAAAGTGCGCGTCTGGCCGCGGTGGAAGATGTCCGGCTGCATACCCATCTGGCGGAAACCCTCGACGAAGAAGATTTTTGTCTGGCGCGTTTTGGCCTGCGAACCGTCGATTATCTGGAGAAAGTCGGCTGGCTGAGCGACAGAACCTGGCTTGCGCACGGCATTCATTTCAATGTCGATGAAATTCAGCGCCTCGGCGCAGCGGGTGTCGGGATTTGCCATTGCCCGGTGTCGAATATGCGTCTGGCATCCGGCATTTGCCCAACGCTCGACCTGGAAGAGGCCGGGGCGATTATTGGCCTCGGCGTTGACGGTTCGGCCTCAAACGACGCTTCCAGCCTGATGTTTGAAACCCGTCAAGCGCTGTATCTTCAACGTTTACGCTACGGCGCAAAACGCATCACGCCGCAAAAAGTCCTCGGCTGGGCGACAGAAGGTTCTGCGCGTCTGTTAGGGCGGTCCGATCTCGGGGAAATTCGCGTGGGCAAACAGGCCGATCTGGCGCTGTTCCGTCTGGACGATCTGCGTTTTAGCGGCAGCCACGATCCGCTTTCAGCGATGATCCTGTGTGGCGCAGATCGTGCCGATCGAGTCATGGTGGGCGGAGAATGGCGAGTGGTCGACGGTGAAATTTGCGGGCTCGATTGCGAACGTTTGAAAGCGCAGCACCGCGAAGCGGCGAAACAGTTGGTTGCAACTTTCTAATGAGGCGAGCGCTAAAATGACAAGAGGCCGCAACGGAACCTGTTGTGGCCTCTCTGGCTAACTCGTTAGCGTGGGCGAAATGACCTGCGTGAGCAAACGGCTACTGCACGTCGTTTCTGGCTGCGCCGTTACTCTTTATGAGAGAGTTTTTCTGCCGGGACGTCCTCTTCAGCACTTTTCCTGGCGCTGGTGTCGTCTTCGTTCATGGCTTTCTTAAAGCCTTTGATTGCAGACCCCAGGTCTCCGCCCAGCGTACGCAATTTCTTGGTACCAAACACCAGGACAATCAGTGCAGCAACCACCAGCAGTTTGGTAATACTAATCTCACCCATAGATACCTTCTTGATTAAAACAGGCTACAAAACGCGCCAATAAAACCGTAGCTAATTAACGGTCATTTAGCGAGGGCACACAATAGCAATCTGTAACAAGGTGAATCAAGCATTGATTAAAAAAACATCACATTATTTGCGGTGGCGCAAAGCGACGGTTTTTAAGTACCGGTAATTGCGCTCGCACCTGTTGCAAAACCTCGAGACTGATGTCGGCAAAAATGAGCTGCCGGGCATAACCCGCACCAGCCAGGGTGACCCCAAGCGGATCCATCACCCGGCTTTGCCCAATGTTTTTGTTGCCGCACTCCCCGGCCGCCACGATGTAACAGGTGGTATCCAGTGCTCTCGCCGCCAACAGCGTCGCCCAGTGATGCTCCTTCAGCGGCCCACGCACCCACGCCGCCGGCAATACCAGCACCTCTGCGCCCTGCAAGGCATGCGCCAGCGCGATTTCAGGGAATCGCAGGTCATAACAGGTCATCAGGCCAATTTTCACGCCGTCGACCTCAATCAGCGGCGGCAACGCGTTTCCGGCATCAACGCGCTTTGATTCCTGAATACTGAACGCGTCATACAAGTGCAGCTTCTGGTACTGGGCAATAATCTCGCCGCTGCGCAGTGCTACCAGCGTGTTGGCCGCCCGCCCTTCGGTGGTGGGAACGTGGATGGTCAGGACCGTGGTCATGCTGTTATGACGGCTCTCATCCAGTAATAGCCGTAAAAAATCGCCGTCGAGCGTCTGAGCCGATTTTACCGACATATCCGGGTCATTATCGTCCCGGGCCAACAACGCCTCAGGCAGCACCAGCAGCGCCGTCTGCGCCTCCGCTGCCTGCCGCATCAATGATACGCAGGTCCGGGCATTCGTTGGCCAGTCTGGGGTAACAGCAAATTGTCCTGCAGCAACGCGCATAGTGTCTCCGCATGTTTCTTGCCGTAGCCATGAACGAAGCCCGGCGCTAAAATGATAACTTCAGTATTCAAATAGCAGGAATTGGCGGTGTTACAAATACTTTTAGCAGTTTTTATAGGCGGCGGAACCGGGAGCGTGCTGCGTTGGGTGCTGGGGATGCGCTTAAACCCAATGCACCATGCGATTCCTGTTGGCACATTAACCGCAAACCTATTGGGAGCGTTTATCATCGGTGCTGGTCTGGCGTGGTTCAATCGAATGACGCACATTGATCCCATGTGGAAACTGCTTATCACGACGGGCTTTTGCGGCGGTTTGACCACCTTCTCAACCTTTTCGGCGGAAGTGGTGTTTTTATTGCAGGATGGGCGTTTTGGCTGGGCGCTGCTGAACGTGGCTATTAACGTGCTCGGATCGTTTGCGATGACGGCCGCCGCTATGTGGATTTTCTCGGCGGCACGCTAACGTTTTTCTGCCCCGCTAGACAACCTGGTTAAACAGCAGGCAAAAAAAAACCCGTCATTGACGGGTTTTTGTATTCTACTGTCGAAATGCTTAGATAGGCATTACGTTTGCAGCAGATGGGCCTTTGGCACCGTTAGTGATTTCGAACTCTACACGCTGGCCTTCGGCCAGAGTTTTGAAACCGTTGGACTGGATTGCAGAGAAGTGTACGAATACATCTTTGCTGCCATCTTCCGGAGTAATGAAACCAAAGCCTTTGGACTCATTAAACCACTTAACGTTACCTTTAATCTTAGACATCAATATTACCTTTACATGAAAATGGACACAAATGCTGTGTCGGCTAACAGTACAGCAATTGTGGTGCGTTTTGTCCAGCTTAACTTAACGAAAAAGTGATAAAAGTCGCTAAATTTTATTGAAGCTGAGAGTTAGTCGTTGTTTTTGCACACGACGCAAACACCACCGCTGTGAATCCCATCTTTTGTACACTAGAACTGGAAACGCATCCACGCAAAATAGACGTTCCCGTTGTTATAAGTCCCTGGAATGTAAGTCATCTGGAATGTAACCGCGCCATAACCGACAGAAGCCAGCGGAAGCACCACCGGAATGGGAATGTAGTTCCAGTTGTCGCGCGCAGTGGCCCCGACGGTATAGCCGAGTCCCAAATGGACGTTATCATCTGATAGCGGACGCCAGGTTTTCTCCCAGCCGTAGCCGCCTATTGGTTCCCATTTGTTGAAAGAGTCCTTAAAGACCATCAGATACAGACCGTGCCAGTTGCCTTTATCATCCCACCGCGACTGACCAAAACCCGCCCCCCACGGACGCTCGTTATACTTGTCCGTCTTCTCTTTGTCATAGGCAAAACGCGCGTGCCAGGTAACAGAGGGAACGTACAGGTCGTAATGCTCAGGTGACGCCCAGGTTTGCGCAATATTATCCCCGAGTGTCGAAAAAGCATCACTGACCGTTGAAGTCATATTTGCCTTTGCGAAAGAGGCACATAACACTTGACTTGTTAATACCCCTGCAAGCATCAGGAGTTTAATAAATTTAGCCACGAAAATAACCACTTGTAGTTCATACCAGAACAGAATAACAAGCTTAAAATTAATAAAACCTTAACAGAAGCGGAATAGTCTTTTTATGACGACGAAAATTCAGCGCCGGATGGGCGCTGAATATGTTTTTTAATGGAAAAATAACTAAGATTACTCTCGTTTATTGTGGTGTACTAATTTATAAACCGCTGGAATAACCAACATCGACAACAGCGGCGCGGTAATCATTCCACCAATCATCGGCGCGGCAATACGGCTCATGACTTCAGATCCAGTTCCACTTCCCCACATGATCGGCAGCAAACCCGCCATAATGGTAGCCACGGTCATCACCTTTGGACGAACGCGAAGCACTGCGCCTTCATGAATAGCCCGCAGCAGCGAACCGTTATCCATTTCATCGACATTGCCTCGATATTTGGTCAACGCGGTATTGAGATACAGTACCATAATAACGCCAAACTCTGCGGCCACGCCAGCCAGGGCAATAAACCCGACAGCACTTGCTACCGATAAATTATATCCAAGCAGCCATAGCAACCAGATGCCACCAATCAGCGAAAACGGTAACGTCCCCATGATCAATAACACGTCGGAAATACGACGAAAAGTCAGCCAAAGCAGCACAAAAATAATCATCAGCGTCACCGGTAAAACTATTTCCAGTTTGGCTATCGCGCGCTCAAGATATTCAAATTGTCCGGACCAGGCGAGTGAAACACCCTGTGGCAGTTTTACCTGTTGCGAAACGCGCTGCTGCATTTCCTCAACGGCAGATTTAAGGTCACGCCCGCGCAGGTCGACATAAATCCAGTTCGATAGCCGCGCGTTCTCGCTCTTAAGCATCGGCGGACCTTCGCTGATGTTGACCTCCGCCAGCTCCCCGAGCGTCACCTGACTACCGTTAGCCGTCACCACCGGAAGCTGGCGCAGTTTCTCAACGTTGTCACGCAAATCCCGTGGATAGCGGACGTTAATCGGGAAGCGCTCGCGCCCTTCGAGCGTTTGCCCGACATTTTCCCCCCCGACCAGCGTGCTGACTAACGATTGCAATTCCTGCACCGATACCCCATAACGCGCAGCCTGCTGACGGTTAATCGCGATATCGACATAGCGACCGCCAGAAAGCCGCTCCGCCAGCGCGGAGGTCACACCGGGCACGTTTTTCACCACCTGTTCAATCTCGCGCGCCACGCGCTCAATGTCAGCCAGATTGTTGCCGTTCACCTTGATGCCCACCGGGCTTTTAATCCCGGTCGCCAGCATATCCAGGCGATTGCGAATGGGCGGCACCCACACATTGGCAATTCCCGGCACCTGCACCGTTTTATCCAGCTCTTCGATGAGCTTCGCGGTGGTCATGCCCGGTCTCCACTGGTCGCGAGGTTTGAAGTGGATAGTGGTTTCCAGCATCGTCAGCGGCGCGGGATCGGTGGCGGTGTCCGCCCTGCCCGCTTTGCCGAACACGCTTTCGACTTCAGGCACCGTTTTTATCAGGCGATCGGTCTGTTGCAGTAATCGACTGGCCTCGCGCACCGAAATGCCCGGCAATGTGGACGGCATATACAACAGGTCACCCTCGTCGAGCGGCGGCATAAATTCGCTGCCCAGCCGACTGAGCGGCCACAGCGTCAGCGCCAGCAGCGCCACCGCCAGAACCAGCGTGGTTTTCGGTCTGGCCAGCACCTTATCCAGAAGCGGCTCATAGGCGCGGATCAGCCATCGATTAATCGGGTTGGCATTTTCATCCGGGATCTTCCCGCGGATAAAATAGCCCATCAGTACCGGGATCAGGGTGATCCCAAGCCCAGCCGCCATCGCCATTGACCAGGTTTTGGTGAACGCCAGCGGGGAAAACATCCGCCCTTCCTGGGCCTGCAGTGAAAACACCGGGATGAACGACAGCGTAATGATAAGCAAACTGCAGAACAGCGCGGGCCCGACTTCCACCGCCGCCTTCTCCGCAAGATGCCAGTAATCCGGCTGTTTACCCGGATTATCGTGTCGCCACTGTTCCAGCACTTTGTGCATATTCTCGATCATCACAATCGCCGCATCGACCATCGCGCCGATGGCGATCGCAATTCCCCCGAGCGACATGATATTGGCGTTGATGCCCTGATAATGCATAACGATAAACGCGCCGAGAATGCCCAATGGCAACGACACAATCGCCACCAGCGCCGAGCGGAAATGAAACAGGAACAGCGTGCAGACCAGCGCCACCACGATAAACTCCTCAATGAGTTTATGGGTCAGCGTGTCGATGGCGTTTTCGATAAGCCCCGAACGGTCGTACACCGGCACAATTTCCACACCTTCCGGTAGCGTTTTTTGCAGGCTGACAAGTTTGGCTTTCACCGCGTGCAGCGTGTCGAGCGCGTTCTTACCGTAGCGCATCACGATGATGCCGCCCGCCACTTCGCCCTCGCCGTTCAGTTCAGCCACACCGCGCCGGATTTCTGGCCCAATTTGCACCGTCGCCACATCTGACAGCATCACCGGCACGCCTTCGCGACTGGCAATCACCACATGACGAAAATCATCGAGCCTTTTCAGGTAACCGGTGGTCCGCACCATATATTCGGCTTCGCCCATTTCAACCACGGCGCCGCCGCTCTCCTGGTTCGCCGCTTTGAGTGCCGTCACCAACTGCTGATGAGTCACGTTGAGCGCCCGCAACCGGTCAGGATTGACCACCACCTGATACTGACGCACCATGCCACCGACGCTGGCGACTTCGGATACATTCGGCACCGTTTTCAGTTCGTACTTCAGCGTCCAGTCCTGAAGCGCGCGCAGGTCCGCGAGGCTGTGTTTGCCGCTCTTATCGACCAACGCATATTCATAAATCCAGCCCACGCCGGTGGCATCCGGCCCCAGCTCTGCCTTCACGCCTTCCGGCAGCTGCGACTGGATCTGACTTAAATACTCCAGCACCCGCGAGCGCGCCCAATACAGATCGGTACCGTCTTCAAACAGCACGTACACGTAGGTGTCACCAAACATCGAAAAGCCGCGCACGGTTTTTGCGCCCGGTACCGACAGCATGGTCGTCGTCAACGGCCAGGTGACCTGATCTTCAATTACCTGCGGCGCTTTGCCCGGGTAGCTTGCGCGCACAATAACCTGTACGTCCGAAAGGTCAGGCAAGGCATCGAGCGGCGCGCGCTGCACCGACCACACGCCCCAGACCGCCATGCCGATCGCCGCTATAATCACCAGCAGACGGTTGCGTAAAGCACCACGAATAACAGCCGCAATCATTGTCCGGCCTCCACGCTGTGATGGGCGTGCTCATCGGCAGGTGCAGTCGGAAGCGCGCTGCGCAGGCTAGCTTCTGAATCAATCAGGAATTGCCCGGAGGTCACCACCCGATCGCCTGCTTTCAGGCCGCGGCGGATTTCGGTCCAGCCATCGGCACTCAGACCCGGCGTGACGTTCACCGCCTGGAAATGTCCTTCTCCGCTGGCGACAATCACTCGATTACTGCTGCCGGTGGCGATCAGCGCCTCTTCCGGGACCGCAAGCACCGGTGCGGAAGCCTGCTTCTGCGCCAGCGCCACGCGCAGATACATTCCCGGTTTCAGCTTCTGCTGCGGGTTATCCAACACGATGCGCGCTTTCAGGGTGCGGGTTGTGGTTTCGAGCTGCGGGAGCAACTCGCTCACCCGCCCGTGAAAAGCGTCGCCGGGCCAGCTGTCGGACGAGGCGGTCACATCGCTGCCGACCGCCAGCGACGTCGCCTGACTTTGCGGATAATCCACCACCAGCCACACCGGATCGAGACGGGCCAGCTCAAACAGCGGCGCGGTGGCGGCCACCTGCGCGCCTTCGCGGGTATCGAGTTTTGCTACGTAACCCGCATTTTCGGCACGTAACGTGAGACGCGTTTGCGGCTGCCCGCTGCGCTCAACCTGGCGCACGACAGACTCCGGCATAAACTGCAGCGCCAGCCGTTCGCGAGCCGCACGCGTCAGAGCCGCATCACCCAACTTGCGCACCGCCAGATACTCCTCCTGCGCGGTGGTCCAGGCCGGGATCCACAATCGCGCCAGCGGTTCACCGGCCTTCACCCACTGCTGCGGGGCGCGCACGAACAGCTTTTCGACCACCCCATTGGCGGGCGATGGAATGGTTTGCAGGCTGCGTTCGTCGGTGGTGACCGTCGCCCACGCCTGAAACGCAGGAGCCAGACTGCGCATCTGTGCAGTTTGTACCACCATGCCCAGATTCTGCTGCTGTTGCGGGCTGATGCTCACCCCAGTTTGCGTCTGGCCTTCATCGGCGTAGCGCGGCACCAGCTGCATATCCATAAACGGGGATTTACCGGGTTTATCAAAACGCTGCCCCGGCACCATAGGGTCATACCAGTAGAGCACTTTGCGCGCAGGTTTTGCGGTGTCGCCAGGCTGAGCCTGAGCGTGCGAACCGGCGTAATAGCCGCCCGTCGCCATCAGAACGGCAACGGCCAGCGTCGTCAGAATCAATTTTTTCACTGGGCAGTCTCCTGCGGGATCAGGAAGTGGATCGCGGCCCAGTTACGGGCCACGGTTTTTGCCGCAAGGTTTGCGGCGAGCGTGGTGTCGAGCAGGTCACGACGGGCAGCCAGCAGCGCGGTCAGGTCCGATTGCCCTGCGCGATACTGTGCGTTCAGCAGTGTCACCCGCTGTTGCTGCAACGGCAGAACGTCGTCACGCTGGCGTAGCCACAGGGTTTGCGCCGCCTGATATTCGGCAATCAAGGTGCTGAGCTGGGCCGCATGGGCACGGGTGGTCAGCGCCAGTTCATCGTTGGCCTGCATCGTGCGTGATACATCCGCCGCGTGGTCTTTGTCCTGACGTTTTGACTGGAACAACGGTAAATCGACGGTAAACATCACCCCCGCCATATCGTCGTAATCCTCAGAGCGGTGCGCGTAATAAACCTCCACGTCCACATCCGGGATCGCCGCAATCGCTGATTCCGACGAGCGGGCTTTGGCGGTATTCGCCTGTCGCGCCGCCGCGATCACTTCCGGATGTAGAGCGATCCCTTCATTCAGGCTGGCCTCATCGGCGGGAAGCCGCTGCCACGTTGGCATTGGCCCGCTGACGTCGCTCACCTGCTCGCCGGTCAGCTGTAATAACCTCGCCTGTGCCAGACGCACATCGCGTTCCGCGACGGTCACTTTATCGCGCATCGCAATCAGGCCAACGCGCAGCGTCAGCACGCTGTCCGGCGCCGCCGAACCCGCTCCGACGCTGGCTTTCTGCACGGCCAGTTGGCGCTCAGTTGCGTTAACCAGCGTGCGGGCCGCCTTCAGCGCCTGTTCGGAGAGCGCCAAATCCAGCCACGCCTGTGCGGTGTCGCGCTGGAGATTAGCCAGCAGAGTTTGCGCCTGGGCATTCACACTTTGCGACTGCGCCTGCAGCGTTTGCGCTTTGCGGTCGCGTTTCTCTTCGCTGACGTAGCGCTGCATGATGCCAATCTTCTGCATAGTCATGCCTTCCCGGGTAAAGCGGGCATCGTTATTGCCCTGCACCGGGACGTTTTCAATGCCGAATTTCAGCTTTGGATCAGGCAATTCGCGGGCCGAATCGGCCATCGATTCGAGCGCTTTGGCTTCATTACGACTGGCCGAAAGCTCGGCGGAATAATCCCGTGCGGCGGCCAGGGTCTGGGCGAGCGTCCACGCTTCTGCATAAGCAGGCGCGTGAACGAGCGCAAACAGCACCCCGCCGAGCCACAGGCTCAACGTTGGTTTGTTCATGGATTTCCCCGGCTTAGTGACGAACAGTCAGCGCGATAATTTCGTAGCGGCCGTCAATCAAACTGACATCGAAATCCACCGGGTCGCTGACCTTGATCGCTGGCAGCACAAGGTTTTTCGCCAACGCAAACGGCATGGTCATCGGTGGCCATTGCAGTTCGGGCACCGCGTCGTGGGACAGCGTCAGGGCATTGGGGGAAATGGCGTTGATGACGCCCTTCACGTGATAGACCGGGGCCACGGTGGCCTGGTTAACAACGGACGAGGAATCGGCGGCTTGCGCCGGGGAAAAGACAAAGACGATCAGCGCGCCTAACAGCGCAGTAGAAAGTGGAAATTTCATGATGTTCTCCAGATAATCGTTAATAAGTTGAAAATTAAGCGAGTTATCGGGAGTGTTTATTCTCTGAACCGGCAAAAACGGATCGTTGCCGGTGGCCCCACTGCGGGCGGGGTGAGAGTCCAGTCAGATCGAGAGGCTGACTGGCAAGGGGTTTCGATCACCGCCAGGGCGACGGTGGTCGGCAGCGCGATGACGGGCGGATGATCGCCAGTTTTTTGGGCGCTGTCCGGCACGCAGTGTTTTTCACACAGCGGCGTTTTCATCACCACCGACGACATGCCCTGATGCTCAACATGCTGGAGCATCGCGCTGTCACCCAGCGGATTCAGGTCACACTGATGAGAGGCCAGCGCCAGCTGGCTTTGCAGGACCAACACGCCAAACGCCACCAGCAGCATCGCAAGATGCCGCCGGAAGAAACACAGGCGATATGTCCATTGAGCGTTCATCATCAGTGCCGAAGAGAAAAAGTGGCCCGAGTATACCCAGCGGAAAATTATTACCGATAGCGATTTTTAAACTCTTTACACTCCGGACTGAACCTGCTGATTTTGATTAACTTTTTAGTTTCATTTCCGTATCAACAGAACACGAAGCATTCATCAAATAAATATATATAATGTGATAGCCGATTTGGTTTGGCGTCAAGGAAGGCCGTGGTTGTCGGTTTATTGATTTCAGTCAGTAAGTTTTGACCGTTAATTCGGCACATTTTCAGACTTCTTTTTTTGAAAACATTTTCGATAGAATTTTCTTTGGGTATCAGGAAGACAGGAATCCATCATGCTAACGTTGTTTGAGCTCCTTATCGGAGTGGTCGTCATTGCGGGTGTCGCTCGCTATATCATTAAAGGCTATTCCGCAACGGGCGTGCTGTTTGTCGGCGGCCTGGCACTGCTAATTGCCAGCGCCCTGATGGGCCACAAAATCCTGCCGGCCAGCGCCAGCAGCACCGGCTACTCCGCCACCGATATTGTCGAATATATAAAAATCCTGCTGATGAGCCGCGGCGGCGACCTCGGCATGATGATTATGATGCTGTGCGGTTTTGCGGCCTATATGACCCACATCGGGGCCAACGACATGGTGGTGAAACTCACCTCCAAACCGCTGCGCTACATAAACTCGCCGTACATCCTGATGATTGCCGCGTATTTCGTGGCATGTCTGATGTCGCTGGCGGTTTCTTCTGCCACCGGCCTCGGCGTACTACTGATGGGGACACTGTTCCCGGTGATGGTTAACGTTGGTATCAGTCGCGGCGCGGCGGCAGCCATCTGCGCCTCTCCGGCAGCAATTATTCTGTCCCCCACCTCCGGGGACGTGGTGCTGGCGGCAAAAGCGGCCGAAATGCCCCTGATCGACTTTGCCTTCAAAACTACCCTGCCGATTTCCATTGCGGCGATTGTCTGCATGGCCGTGGCACATTTCTTCTGGCAGCGCTATCTCGATAAGAAAGAGAACATTTCCCACGAGATGCTCAACGTCAGCGAAATCACCACCGACGCGCCGTCGTTCTACGCCATTTTGCCGTTCACTCCGATTATCGGCGTGCTGATTTTTGACGGCAAATGGGGCCCGGAGCTGCACATCATCACCATTCTGGTTATCTGTATGCTGCTGGCCGCGATTCTTGAATTCTTCCGCGGCTTTAACACTCAGAAAGTCTTCTCCGGGTTGGAAGTGGCCTACCGCGGGATGGCCGATGCTTTTGCCGGCGTGGTCATGCTGCTGGTCGCGGCAGGCGTATTTGCCCAGGGTCTGAGCACCATCGGCTTTATCGACAGCCTGATTTCCATCGCTACCTCATTCGGTTCTGCCAGTATCATTCTGATGCTGGTGCTGGTCATCCTGACCATGCTGGCCGCGATGACAACCGGTTCCGGGAACGCGCCGTTCTACGCCTTCGTCGAAATGATCCCGAAACTGGCGCACAGCTCCGGCATCAACCCAGCGTATCTGTCGATTCCAATGCTGCAGGCTTCCAACCTCGGTCGTACCATTTCGCCGGTGTCCGGCGTGGTGGTGGCGGTGTCAGGGATGGCAAAAATCTCACCGTTTGAAGTGGTGAAACGCACCTCCGTTCCCGTGCTGGTCGGTCTGGTGGTGGTGATTATTGCCACCGAACTGATGGTCGCTTCTGCGTCCGTCGTTGCAGGCTAATTCCACGCGAGAAAGTATTACAGGGAAGCCACGGCTTCCCTTTTTTATTTTTCTTTCCGAGAATCAATTGTAATAATTTTGTTTGCTTTATTATCCTTTAATGTAAATAAACGCATTGTTTATTTCTCATATTCCCGCAAATTAATTAAATCCATTAAAACCACAAAACCGTTTGTGAATCAGTTCATATTCCCCACGGTCATTCCTCTTTACGATCCTGTCCAAACCAGAGAAACGTCAGCAGAGACAGGACCGACACATGTTCAGCAACACCCTATTCAGCCGGGTCAGACGTGCGGATAATAATAAAATCGCCGTTATCACTCAATTTCTTCATGATAATTCTCTGAGCATCGACACCACGGTTGAAATATTTATTACCGCAACCCGTAACGGCACACTGGTTGCCTGTGGCGGGCTGGCCGGAAATATTATTAAGTGCGTAGCCATCTGTGAATCAGTGCGGGGCGAAGGCCTGGCGCTGACATTAGCCACTGAACTAATTCAACTCGCCTATGAATTAAATCGCCCGCATCTTTTCCTTTATACAAAAATAGAAAACGAAGTTTTATTTTCCCAGTGCGGATTTTACCCCCTGACCCGCGTGCCGGGCCTGATGGTGCTAATGGAAAATAGCGCTACCCGCATTCGCCGTTATGCCCGGGATCTTTCTACCTTCCGTCGTCCGGGAAATAACATTGGCTGCATCGTAATGAACGCCAATCCTTTTACCAACGGACATCGTTATCTGGTGGAAAAAGCCGCCGCGCAGTGCGACTGGCTGCATCTGTTTCTGGTCAAAGAAGACACCTCGCGCTTTCCTTATGCCGACCGACTGGCATTAGTACGGGCCGGAACGCGGGATATTCCCCGCCTGACGGTGCATCAGGGCTCGGACTACATCATCTCCAGGGCGACGTTCCCGTGCTATTTCATCAAAGAGCAGGCGGTGATTAACCATTGCTACACCGAAATTGACCTCAAAATTTTCCGCCAGCATCTGGCCCCGGCGCTCGGCATTACGCATCGCTTCGTTGGCACCGAGCCCTTCTGCCAGGTCACCGCACAGTACAACCATGATATGCGCCACTGGCTGCAAACCACTGAGCTGGCCGCCCCCGCCATTGAACTGGTGGAAATCGAGCGACTGCGCTACGCCGATGAGCCGATCTCCGCTTCGCGGGTGCGCAAACTGTTAGTCAAAAAAGAGTTTGCCGCCATCGCCCCGCTGGTGCCCGCCGACACGCTGACCTGGCTGCAGGCGTTCTCCACCCCGCGCCCGACCGCCTCACAGAATATTCCCGAACTGGTTACAGGTGAAAAATGAAAATAACCCAATCCGCCGTTGCAGGCACGCTGGAGTCGGGCGATGTGATGATCCGCATCGCGCCGCTTGAGTCGCAGGACATCGACCTGCAAATCCACAGCAGCGTTGAGAAGCAGTTTGGTGACGCCATTCGCGCCACGGTGCTGGAAACGCTGGCGCGCTACAGTGTGCGCGGCGTACAGCTGATCCTCGATGACAAAGGCGCGCTGGACTGCGTGATCCGCGCCCGGCTGGAAACGGTGTTAGTGCGCGCCAGCGACGTCACCGCCCTGCCCTGGGAGCGTGCCCAATGATGACCACCTCCCTGAATCAACGAAAACAGCGTACCCGCCGCAGCATGCTGTTCGTGCCCGGCGCTAACGCCGCCATGGTCAGCAACGCGTTTATCTACCCGGCTGACGCGCTGATGTTTGACCTCGAAGACTCCGTCGCCCTGCGCGAAAAAGACGCCGCGCGCCGCCTGGTATTTCACGCCTTGCAGCACCCGCTGTATCAGGAGGTTGAAACCATCGTGCGCGTGAACGCACTCGATTCAGAATACGGCTTGCAGGATTTGAATGCGGTGGTGCGCGGCGGCGCGGATATCGTGCGCCTGCCGAAAACCGACACCCCGCAGGACGTGCTGGATATCGAAGCAGAAATTCTGCGCATTGAGCGTGAATGCGGTCGCGAACCGGGCAGCACCGGGCTGCTGGCCGCCATCGAATCGCCGCTCGGCATAACCCAGGCCACCGCCATCGCCTTCGCTTCGCCGCGTCTGATTGGCATTGCACTGGGCGCGGAAGACTACGTGCGTAACTTGCGTACCGAACGCTCGGCGGAAGGAACCGAGTTGCTGTTTGCCCGCTGCGCCATTTTGCAGGCCGCCCGCGCCGCCGGTATTCAGGCGTTCGACACCGTTTATTCCGATGCCAATAACGACGCAGGATTCCTGCACGAAGCCGCACACATCAAACAGCTTGGCTTCGATGGCAAATCGTTAATCAACCCGCGCCAGATTGATCTGTTGCACAACCTGTTCGCGCCGACGCAGCAGGAAGTGGATCACGCTCGCCTGGTTATCGACGCCGCTGAAGCCTCCGCCCGGGAAGGCCGCGGCGTAGTGTCGCTGAACGGAAAAATGGTCGACCAGCCGATTATCGAGCGTGCCCGCGTGGTGCTCGCGCGCGTCGCCCTTTCCGGCCTTCGAGAAGAATAAGGAATACCCATGACTGAGCTCACACAGCCGAAACTTTGCGCCTCGCTGGAAGACGCCATTCGCCGCAGCGGCCTGCGTGATGGCATGACCGTCTCGTTTCACCACGCCTTTCGCGGCGGGGATCTCACCGTCAATCAGGTGATGGATGCCATCGCCCGGCTCGGGATTAAAAACCTGACGCTGGCTTCCAGTTCGCTCAGCGACTGCCATGCGCCGCTGGTGGAACACATTCGTCACGGCATCGTTTCGAAAATCTACACCTCTGGCCTGCGCGGTCCGTTGGCCGACGCCATTTCCCACGGGCTGCTCGACGAACCGGTGCAAATCCACTCCCACGGCGGGCGTGTGCAGCTGGTTCAGAGTGGAGAACTGCACATCGACGTGGCGTTTCTCGGCGTACCCGCCTGCGATGATTTTGGTAACGCCAACGGCACCAGCGGCCCCGCCAGCTGCGGCTCGCTGGGCTACGCCAAGGTCGATGCCGCCCACGCCGATTGCGTGGTTCTGCTGACCGAAGCGCTGCGGCCTTATCCCCACTATCCGGCAAGCATTTCCCAGGACGAAGTGAATTTGATCGTGCAGATCGAACGCGTGGGCGATGCCGATAAAATCGGTGCGGGCGCGACCCGCCTGACGACTAACCCACGCGAGCTGCTAATTGCCCGCCGCGCCGCCGACGTCATTGCTGAATCCGGTTATTTCAAAGACGGTTTCTCCCTGCAAACCGGCACCGGCGGGGCTTCTCTGGCGGTCACGCGCTTCCTGTATGACAACATGCGCCGCCAGAACGTGCACGCCGCCTTCGCGCTGGGCGGTATCACCGCCTCGATTGTCGACCTGCATGAAAAAGGCTTCATTACCACGCTGCTCGACGTCCAGAGCTTTGACCGCGCCGCTGCCGATTCGCTGGCCCGCAATCCAGGCCATCGCGAAATCAGCGCCAACCAGTATGCCAACGGCGATTCGAAAGGCGCGTCGGTCAATCGGCTCGACGTCGTGGTGCTGAGTGCGCTGGAAATCGACACACAGTTTAACGTCAACGTGCTGACTGGCTCCGACGGCGTGCTGCGCGGCGCGTCCGGCGGGCATTGCGATACCGCCGCCGGTGCCGCGCTGGCGATTATCGTCGCCCCGCTGGTACGCGGGCGCATTCCCACTCTGGTCGACAAGGTCATCACCTGCGTCACACCGGGTTCCAGCGTGGACATTCTGGTGACCGACCACGGCATCGCCGTGAACCCGGCCCGACCTGAACTTACTGAGCGCCTGTTTACCGCGGGCATACCCATTGTTCCTATCGCCAAACTGCGCCAGCGCGCCCGGCTGCTTACCGGTGATCCGCGTCCCATCGAGGTGACCGACAAGGTGGTGGCCGTGGTTCGCTATCGCGACGGATCTGTTATCGACAATGTGCATCAGGTGAAGGAAACAACCTGAGGTTCGGCGTCGCCCTTACATAAAAAATGCTTACCGGAGAATCGGTTATGTCGATTGCAAAAGATAAGATATGGAAGTTAATTGCGCCGCTGCTGGTGATGCTGGTGCTGTTCTTAATACCGGTTCCCGATGGGATGCCGCCACAGGCGTGGCACTATTTCGCGGTGTTTGTGGCGATGATTGTCGGCATGATCCTCGAACCCATTCCGGCAACTGCCATCAGCTTTATCGCGGTCACCATTTGCGTTATTGGCAATCAGTTTTTGCTGTTTGACGCCGCTGAACTGGCCAACCCCGATTTTGAAGCCAGCTCGCAGGCACTGAAATGGGGGCTGGCGGGTTTCTCCAGCACCACCGTCTGGCTGGTGTTTGGGGCGTTCATTTTTGCGCTGGGTTATGAAGTCACCGGGCTGGGACGGCGTATCGCGCTGTTTATGGTCAAGTTTATGGGTAAGCGCACCCTGACGCTCGGCTATGCTATCGTTATCATCGATATTCTGCTGGCCCCGTTTACGCCATCGAATACCGCCCGCACCGGCGGCACCGTTTTCCCGGTGATTAAAAACCTGCCGCCGCTGTTCCAGTCATTCCCCAACGATAAATCATCGCGGCGCATCGGCGGGTATCTGATGTGGATGATGGTTATCAGTACCAGCCTGAGTTCCTCGATGTTCGTGACCGGTGCGGCACCCAACGTGCTGGGGCTTGAGTTCGTCAACAAGATCGCCGGAGTGAACATCAGTTGGCTGCAATGGTTCCTGAGCTTTTTACCTGTGGGGCTGATTCTGCTGGTGGTGGCGCCGTGGCTGTCGTACGTGCTGTACAAACCGGAAGTGACGCACAGCGAGGAAGTCTCCGGCTGGGCGAGCAACGCGCTGTGTGAAATGGGCGCCCTGACCCGCAAAGAGAAAACCTTGATTGGCCTGGTGCTCTTGAGTCTTGGACTATGGGTGTTTGGCGGGGAATATATTGAGGCCACCGCCGTCGGCTTGCTGGCGGTGTCGCTGATGCTGGCGCTGCACGTGGTACCATGGAAAGAGGTCACCAAATACACCGGGGCGTGGAACACGCTGGTGAACCTTTCGACGCTAGTGGTCATGGCCAATGGCCTGACCCGTTCCGGTTTCATCAAATGGTTTGCCGATACCATGAGCAGTCATCTGGAAGGATTCTCGCCGAACGCGACGGTAGTGGTGCTGGTGTTAGTGTTCTACTTTGCGCACTACCTGTTTGCCAGCCTCTCGGCGCATACCGCTACCATGCTGCCGGTGATTCTGGCCGTCGGGAAAGGCATTCCGGGCGTGCCGATGGAACATCTGTGCATTCTGCTGGTGCTGTCGATTGGCATCATGGGCTGCCTGACGCCGTACGCCACCGGACCCGGCGTCATCATCTATGGTTGCGGCTACGTGAAGTCGAAAGATTACTGGCGGCTGGGCGCGATTTTCGGGGTGATTTATATCGCCATGCTGCTGTTGGTCGGCTGGCCGATCCTCGCCATGTGGAGCTAAATGATTTTTCAGTGCTAACAGCCGCTATCACAATGCCAGTCAATTAAACCTGCCTGGCATTTTTATGATTAAATAGAAGGTATTCGGCGTTTTAATTACCCACGGACCCTCCTATGAAAAGCTTATGGAAAATGCTGCCCATCCTGGCGGCTACCAGCCTCCCTGCGCTGGCCGCAGACAGCATGCCGTTACAACCTGCAAAGTACCCTGATTTCGACAGCTACGTGCTGGCGCTCTCCTGGCAAACCGGCTTTTGCCAGAGCATGCAGGACAATCACCGTAACGAACCGAGCGAATGCCGGACCCAGAAAGAAGTGGCCGATAAAACAAATTATCTGACGGTGCACGGCCTTTGGCCGAGCCTGCCTGAATCTATCGCCGCCCGTGGCGTGGACAATCGCCGCTGGATGCGTTTCGGCTGTGCGACGCGCCCGGTGCCGAACATGCCTGAAGTCCGCGGTAACCGAAAATGCTCGGCGGCAGAAACCGGCCTCTCGCTGGAAATGGCCAACAAGCTGAACAATGTAATGCCGGGTAGCGGCGGCGGTTCGTGTCTGGAACGCTATGAATACGCCAAGCACGGCGTCTGTTTTGGCTTCGATCCGGATGCCTATTTCGGCACCATGGTGCGCCTGAACGGGGAGATCAAGCAGGGTGCTTTAGGATCTTTCCTCGCGCAAAACTACGGCAAAACCGTCAGCCGGAATGACTTCAATGCCGCCGTGGCCAAAAGCTATGGCAAAGAAGGCGTGAAAGCGTTCAAGCTAACCTGCAACGGCAAACCGGCCTACCTGACCGAAATGCAGATTGCTATCAAATCCAGCGCCATCAATGCGCCGCTGGCAGCAGGCTCGCTGCTGCCACAGCCGCATCCGGGCAACTGCGGTTCACAGTTCGTAATTGATAAAGCCGGAAACTAATCTCGACGCCGGGCAATTCGCATTTGCCCGGTTCGCTTCATCACCCGCATTCTCCCCTTCTCCTTTTAACCTTCAGCACGTTAATCCTTCGTCTTATTCCATCGATTTTTCTTATAAGCGGACACGCATCACACTTCCCTGTTAGCGCATCAAAAATCCTGAAAATGCATTATTTGTCTGGTAACAGAACCCAGAAGTCTCTGAGCATAATCAGTTCCGACTTTTACTGATGGAGTTCAGCATGGCGAAGAAACTGATTGCACTTTGTGCCTGTCCGATGGGACTGGCCCATACCTTTATGGCTGCGCAAGCGCTGGAAGATGCCGCAACCGAAGCCGGTTACGAGGTCAAAATTGAAACCCAGGGGGCCGATGGCATCCAGAACCGGCTGACGGCACAGGATATCGCCACCGCCGATATCATCATTCACGCCATCGCCATTACCCCGGAAGACAACGAGCGCTTTGAAACGCGCGACGTCTATGAGATTTCCCTCCAGGACGCCATTAAAAATGCCGCGGGCACCCTGAAAGAAATCGAAGAGCTGATAGCCGCCGAGCAACAATAATCCTCAACAGCAAGGGTGTGTGAAATGGCAATAAAAAAACGCAGCGCCATTCGTCCTGTCTCGTCTGACGGCGAGACCATTGCACTGGCAACAACGCCCGTAGAATCGGGCTCTTCCTTCTGGAAAGAACTCCCTCAGCACATTATGTCGGGCATTTCCCGCATGGTGCCGACGCTTATCATGGGCGGGGTTATTCTCGCCATTTCGCAGCTGATTGCTTACGTCTGGCTGGAAATCCCGCCGGACACCGGGATTATGGACGCGCTGAATTCCGGCAAATTCACCGGGTTTAATCTGTCGGTGCTGAAGTTCGGTTACCTGACGGAATCGTTCGGCGGGCTGCTGTTCAGCTTCGCCATCCCGATGTTTTCCGCCTTCGTCGCGAACTCCATCGGCGGCAAGCTGGCGTTTCCGGCGGGCTTTATCGGTGGACTGGTTGCCACTCAGCCAACGCTGGTGCTGAATTTCGATCCGGAAAAACTGAGCTGGCTGGCCAGCAAACCGGTGCCATCAACCTTTATCGGCGCACTGATTATCGCCATCGCCGCCGGGTATCTGGTGAAATGGCTGAACGCCCGCATCGCCGTGCCGCAGTATCTGCTGGCGTTCAAAAGCACCTTCTTAATTCCAATTCTCTCCGCGTTGTTCGTGATGCTGGCGATGTATTACGTCATCACCCCGATTGGTGGCTGGCTGAACGGCGGTATGCGTACGCTGCTGCTGGCGGCAGGTCAGGCTGGCTCAATGATGTACGCCATCGGTATGGCGGCGGCCACGGCCATTGACCTCGGCGGCCCGATTAACAAAGCGGCCGGGTTTGTGGCGCTCGGTTTCACCACCGACCACGTGCTGCCGATTACCTCCCGTGCGGTGGCGATTGTGATCCCGCCGATTGGTCTGGGCCTTGCCACACTGATTGACCGTCGTCTGACCGGCAAACGCCTGTTCAGCCCGCAGCTTTATCCGCAGGGTAAAACCGCGATGTTTCTCGCCTTTATGGGCATCAGCGAAGGTGCGATTCCGTTCCTGCTGGAAAACCCAATCGCCACCCTGCCCGCGTATATGACAGGGGCCATCGCAGGAGCAATGACCGCCTCAGCGCTCGGCGCGGTGCAATGGTTCCCGGAATCAGCCATCTGGGCCTGGCCGCTGGTGACCAATCTCGGCGCCTACATGCTGAGTATCGCGGTTGGCGCAGTGATCACCGCCTTGCTGGTGGTGCTTATCCGCAACAGCCTGCACAAACGTGGCAAGCTGGCCATCGACGCGATGTAAGAGGAAAACGGATATGGCTTTACTGACCGCAATACGTGACTGGATGACGCATCAACGGATAGACGCAGTGATCCTCTCGTCACGCCAGAACAAGCTCGCGCATCTGGGTTTTTCGAGCAGTTCGGGCTACGTGCTGGTGACCCGGCGACACGCGCACATTCTGGTGGATTTTCGCTATTACAGCGATGTCGCCACCCGCACTCACGGCTACCAACTTCATCGGCTGGAAAGCGGTCGCCCGATGAGCGCCATCGTCAACCAGATTGCGCAAGAAGAAGGGTTACAGCGCATTGGTTTTGAAGGCGAACAGGTCAGCTGGCAAACGGCGAGCGAATGGCATGATTCCCTGCGCCCGACGCTGGTTAGCGTGTCGCCTGATACGCTGCGGCAGGTGAAAACCGCTGAGGAAATCGCAACGATTCGCGAGGCCTGTCGCATTGCTGACGCCACCGCCAGCCATATCCGTCGTTTTATCCAGCCCGGTATGCGGGAACGCGAAGTCGCCGCCGAGCTGGAATGGTTTATGAAACAACAAGGGGCAGAGAAACCCTCGTTCGAGACTATCGTTGCCAGTGGTCCTCGCGGCGCGCTGCCTCACGGCAAAGCGTCCGAGAAAATCATTGTGGCAGGCGAACTGGTGACGCTCGATTTTGGCGCCCAATACCAGGGGTATTGTTCCGACATGACCCGCACCTTTCTGGTTGCGGGCCGCTATGCCAACGTGGAAACGTCACCACTGTACGCGGTGTACCAGACCGTGCTGGAAGCGCAGCTGGCAGCCATCGCCGCCGTGCGTCCGGGTGTGGCGTGTCAGTCCGTCGACGGCGCCGCCCGGGAGCACATCACCCGCGCGGGCTACGGGCCGAAATTTGGTCACAACACCGGACATGCCATCGGCATCGACGTGCATGAAAACCCACGCTTTTCACCGTCCGACACCACCCTGCTGCGTCCCGGAATGCTGCTGACCGTTGAACCCGGTATTTACCTGGAAGACGAAGGCGGCGTGCGCATTGAAGACGTTGTGCTGGTCACCGAGGACGGCGCGGAAGTGTTGTATCACACCCCAAAAACGCTGCTGATGACAGGAGAAGCGTAATGGATTTCGCGTTACTGAAAGCGCTAAGTGAAGCCGATGCCATCGCCGCTTCCGAGCAGGAAGTCCGACAAATTCTACTGCGCGAAGCCGACGCATTGGGCAAAGAGGTGCAGTTTGACGGACTCGGTTCAGTGCTTATACGCCTGAACGAAAGCCACGGCCCGAAAGTTATGGTCTGCGCGCACATGGATGAAGTGGGCTTTATGGTGCGCAGTATTTCGTCGACCGGCGCTATCGACGTTATCCCAATTGGCAACGTGCGCATGACCGCGCGCGAACTGCAACCGGTACGGATAACCACCCGCGGCGGCGGTAAAATCAACGGGCTGCTGGACGGCGAGCGTCACGGAAGCGACGTGGCAAAACTGCGCGTCGATATTGGGGCCTGCAGCGCCGATGAAGTGGCCGAAGCGGGTGTGGAGCCTGGCGATCGCGTCACATTCGCCACACCGTTTAGCGAATTACCGCACAACCGGGTGATGGGCAAAGCCTTCGACGATCGCCTCGGCTGCTATCTGTTGGTCACGCTGCTGCGCGAGTTACATTCCACGCCGCTGAATGCTGAAGTGTGGCTGGTCGCCAGCTCGAGCGAAGAGGTTGGCCTGCGCGGCGGACAAACCGCCACCCACAAACTTCAGCCCGATCTTGCGCTGGTACTCGACACTGCCTGTTGGGCGAAAAACTTTGATTACGGCAGCGACAATCATCGTCAGATTGGCGAAGGTCCGATGCTGGTGATGTACGATAAAACGCTCATTGCGCCGCCGAAACTCACCGCCTGGGTAGAAGACACGGCTGCGCAGCAGGCCATTTCTCTGCAACGGGATATGTTCAGCAACGGCGGTACCGACGGCGGCGCGGTGCATCTTTGCGGCAACGGCATTCCAACGGTGGTGCTCGGCCCGCCTACCCGCCACGGCCACTGCGCCGCCTCCATTGCCGACGCCGGAGACATTGACCTCACCCATCAGCTGCTGGTGGCGATGCTTCACGATATCAACGCCAAAACCGTTTCTCGTCTGATGGATTTCAGATGCTGATTTTGCGCTTACAGGAACCGCTATGCTGACTCTCGATTTTCTCTGTCCGTTGCCCAACGGCCTGCATGCCCGCCCGGCCTGGGCGCTGAAGGAACAATGCAGTGCGTGGCAAAGCGATATTCGCTTTATCAACCATCGCCTGAGTACCCACGCCGATGGCAAAAGCTCGCTGGCGCTGGTCAGCACCGGCACGTTATTCAACGACAGCTGCTCGCTGGAAATCAGCGGCAGCGATGAAGAACCAGCCCGCCGCGCGCTGGAAATATATCTTGAGCAGCACTTTATCGACAGCGATAGCGTGCTGCCCGCCGTGGCCTCGCCTACAGCGCACCCGCTACCGCGTTCGCTTTCACGCCTGAATCCCCGTTTACTGACCGGCAACGTACTTGCGAGCGGCATCGGATTTGGGGAGATCACCCTCTGGCGCAGTGACAGTCTCGACGGCTACCGCGCTATTGCGGCAAGCCCGGAAGACATGACCCGACTGGAGCACAGCCTGGCGGAACTCGCCGACAGCCTGAACCAGCAATTGCGGGTGCTCGGCGGCGAAAGCAAAACCATACTCAGCGCCCATTTGTCGCTGATTCAGGATGAAGAGTTTGCCAGCAATATCCGCCGTATTATGCGTGACAATAAGCAGGGCCTGGCGGCGGCAATTATCGATAACATGGACGCCATCTGCGACAAACTGCTGGCATCGAGCAGCGATTATCTGCGTGAACGCGCCAGTGACATCCGCGACATCAGCGAGCGCTTGCTGCACATCACCTGGCCGCGGCACCGCAATCAGGACGTACTGCGCCTGACCCAGCCGACCATTCTGGTGGCGGAAGATTTAACGCCCAGTCAATTTCTTAGCCTCGACCTGACACAGCTCAAAGGCATGGTGCTGGAGAAAACTGGTCGCACTTCGCACACGCTGATCCTCGCCCGCGCCTCCTCCATCCCGGTACTTAACGGCTTTAGCGTGGCGGAACTCAGCGGCCTGGAACATCGCCAGGCAGTGCTCGACGGACAGTGCGGCGTGCTGGTTCCGGAACCGGATGACGCGGTAATGGGCTATTACACCCTCGCGCGGGAACTCGACGACAAACGCGTGGCGCGCCAGACCCAGGATGCCGCGTTACCCGCGCTGTCACGCGATGGGCAGCGCATCGAAGTGGCCGCCAACATTGGCAGCGCGCTGGAAGCGCCGGGCGCATTCAGTAACGGCGCGGAAGGCGTGGGCCTGTTTCGCAGCGAAATGCTGTACATGGACCGCCAAAACCCGCCGGATGAGCAGGAACAATTTGAGGCCTATCAGCAGGTGCTGCTGGCAGCGGGTGATAAACCGGTTATTTTCCGCACCATGGATATCGGCGGCGATAAGCCCCTGAGCTACTTGAATATTCCGCATGAGGAAAATCCGTTCCTCGGCTACCGCGCGGTGCGGATTTACCCGGAATTTGTCGGACTGATTCGTACCCAGTTGCGGGCTATTCTGCGGGCGGGCGCATACGGAAACGCACAGTTGATGATCCCGATGGTGCACAGCCTCGACCAAATTCTGTGGATCAAAAGCCAGCTACAGCAGGTTAAAGCCGACCTTCAGGCCGAAGGTTTACGCTTTGCCGCCAGCCTGCCGCTGGGGATCATGGTTGAGGTGCCGTCGGTGTGTTACATCATCGACCATTTCTGCGACGAGGTGGATTTCTTCAGCGTCGGCTCCAACGATATGACGCAATATTTATACGCCGTGGATCGCAACAACCCCCGGGTTTCGCCGCTGTACAACCCAATAACGCCGTCGTTCCTGCGAATGCTGCGCCAGATTGTCAGCGTCGCCCATCGACACGGAAAAGGGGTCGGCATTTGCGGCGAACTGGGCGGCGAAAGCCGTTATCTGCCGCTTTTGCTGGGCCTGGAACTGGATGAACTGAGCATGAGCGGGCCGCGTATCCCGGCGGTGAAAAGTCAGCTGCGTCAGCTCGACAGCACTGCCTGCCGTGAACTGGCTAACAAAGCGTGTGAATGCCGCAGCGCCGATGACATTGAAACGCTGCTGCGCGAATTCACGCCGGAGGAGGACGCGCGTCCGTTGCTGGCGCTGGAGAACATTCTGTTCACCGACCGTCCTTTGCGCAAAGAGCAGATTATCCAGCTGCTCTGCGGCAATCTGGCGGTCAACGGGCGCACTGAGCATCCGCTGGAGCTGGAAGAGGATATCTGGCAGCGCGAAGAAATCGTCACCACTGGCGTTGGGTTTGGTGTGGCGATCCCGCACACCAAATCAGCATGGATCCGCCACTCCAGTATCAGTATCGCGCGGCTGCCGGCGCTGACCGACTGGCAGTCGGAAATGGGCGACGTCGAACTGGTGATAATGCTGACGCTCGGCGAGCACGAAGGAATTAACCATGTGAAAGTCTTTTCCCAGCTGGCGCGCAAACTGGTCAACAAAACCTTCCGTCAGTCGCTGCTGGAAGCCACCGATGCGCAGGCGATCCTGACGCTATTAAGCGAAGAACTGAGCCTGTAGCGCTTACAGGAACCGCGCGCGGTACTCTCCCGGCGTCAGGCCAAACTGACGCCGGAACAATCGACTGAAATAGTCTCCATCCGGATAACCACAGCGCAGCGCCACATCGCCAATCGACAACTGGTATTTCTGCAAAATCATCCGCGCTTTCGCCATCCTCACCCAGCGCAGATAATCGACAAAACTCATGGTGCCCTGCTGACTGAACAGTCGTGACAGGTGGTTTGGCGTGATATTGAAAAACGCCGCCACGTCTTCGCGCGTCAGCGGTCTGGCGTAGTTATCCTGGATCCAGTTACAAATACTTTGATAGAGAAACTGCGGGCGTGACGGCACCGCACTCATTTCCGTGGCCGTGCTTTTTCGACACAAATGTAAAAAGCTTAACACCAGCGGCTGGATAATTTGCTGCTCCAGCGGACAACGACTGAGCAGCGTCAGTGCGGTGAGCATCGCCTCCCCTTCACCGTGCTGCTGATGCGGAAACTCCACCTTACGCAGCGGCGCGGGTGTACTGCCGTTGCGGGTGTCGTAAAACGCCATCCCGGTCCATGCCGGGGCGAAAACCATACTCAGCACCATCGCCGAACGCGTGAACATCGGCTGATTGGCGGCGCGCGGCGGAATAAACAACATTTCACCCTGAGCCAGCGTGCACTGGGTTTCATCCAGCGCATTGCCGTATTCACCGCGCAGCACGATTTCAAGGCGCGGCATGTCCAGACATAACGCCCCTGCGGGAAGTGATCTTGCCGAACTGGCAAACCATACACGGCCCAGACGTTGCGGATTGAGCACCAGCCCACTGAGCAAATCGGCAAAGAAACGGCGGTCGGCAGGAAGAGGGGTCACCGGCATCATCTGGCCCTGAATAATGGGAAACGATGAGTGTAACCCGATGGGGATAAATGTGAACGCCCGGCACGTCACGGACTGAGCAATTACGATCTCAGGAATGTCAACAAATCATCGTTAATTTGCTGTTTATGGGTGGTGCAAATGCCATGAGAGCCGCCTTTGTAGACCTTAAGCTCAGCGTCCGGCAGAATTTCCGCCGCCACTTTACCGCAGGTTTCGAATGGCACAATCTGATCGTCATCACCGTGAATGACCAGCGTCGGGATGGCCATGCGTTTTAAATCTTCCCGCAGGTCGGTTTCTGAAAACGCTTTAATGCAGTCATAAAGCCCTTTGATAGAGCCTTGTAACCCCTGTGCTGCGAAGCTCGCCCGCACCGCTTCCGACACGCTTGCCCCTGAGCGGTTATAGCCATAAAACGCCATCGACAGCTCATGGAAGAATGCGCCGCGATCGTTCACCACGCCCTGACGGATACCGTCGAACACCTCAATGGGCACACCGTTGGGGTTAAAATCGGTTTTCACCATAATTGGCGTCACCGCGCTGATCAGCACCGCTTTTGTCACCCGCTCTGTGCCGTGGCGGCCAATGTAACGCGCCACTTCGCCACCGCCAGTGGAATGCCCGACGTGTACGGCATCCTTCAAATTAAGATGGGCCGTGAGTTCCGCCAAATCGTCAGCGTACTGATCCATATTATTTCCGTCCCATGACTGCGAGGATCGCCCGTGACCGCGCCTGTCGTGGGCTATCACCCGGAAGCCTTTCTCGCCCAAAAACAGCATCTGGTCTTCAAACGCATCCGCCGTCAGAGGCCAGCCGTGGCTGAATACCACGGGCTGCCCGCTCCCCCAATCTTTGAAATAGAGAGTACTGCCATCTTTTAGGGTCAGTGTGTCGTAACCACTCATGGGATCTCCTGGTTCCTGGTCATGCTGGCGCCGGATGGCGCAGCGGTGCTTAAGAAGCATATGCCAGATTTGAAATCGATCACGTTTATCGAACAAATATTGTCCAAATCGATAATTGTTTCGGATATTTGAAGTGGCTCCCAAAGTGTTAATAAATGTGTCAAAGCATATTTACAACACCCGCCATGTTACCAGTATCATGTTACCGGTATCAGTGATAAACGCAGGGATTACGCCAGGCTATCACTATCACTTTGGCTGTCACGTTACAGAGGATATAAAGATGACAGAAGTTACGAACGCATTGGGAGCCGGTACGCTGCTCGGTATCGCCGCAGGGGCTGTAGCACTGCTGCTGGTCTTGATCATGCGCTTCAAAGTGCATGCCTTTTTAGCCTTAACGCTGGTCAGCATCGTAGTGGCGCTACTGACGAAAGTTCCGTTTGATAAAGTGGTGCCGACCCTGTTGACAGGCTTCGGCGGTACGCTGGCTGGCGTTGCGCTGCTGGTGGGCCTGGGGGCGATGATTGGCCGACTGCTGGAAGTCTCCGGCGGTGCAAAAGTGCTGGCTGATACGCTGATTAACAAATTTGGTGCGCATCGCGCGCCGTTCGCGCTCGGTGTGGCGTCGCTGCTGTTCGGCTTCCCTATCTTCTTCGACGCCGGTCTGGTGGTGATGCTGCCGATTATCTTCAGCGTCGCCAAACAGTTTGGCGGTTCTACGCTGAAATACGCCTTCCCGGCTGCGGGTGCGTTCGCAGTCATGCATGCGCTGGTGCCGCCACATCCTGGCCCGGTTGCCGCGGCTGAACTGCTCGGCGCGAACATTGGTCTGCTGGTGATTGTTGGTCTGATTATCGCCCTGCCGACCTGGTATCTTGGTGCATACCTGTACGGGCTGTATGCCGGGAAAAAATTCGACATTAAACTGCCGTCTTCCTTCCTCGGAGCGGTCGAAGCCGATCCCAACCACAAGCCGCCTTCATTCGGCATGGTGCTGACCATTCTGCTGATGCCGCTGGTGCTGATTTTCCTCGAAACCGGCCTCAATACCGCGACGGTGCTGGGTTGGGTGGCGAAAGACGACACGCTAGTGAACTTCCTGCGTATGCTGGGCAAAACCCCGGTGGCGCTGCTGATTACCGTGTTCTTCGCCCTGATGGTGTTCAGCCGTCAGCACAGCCTTAAGCATCTGGAAAAAATCTGTGACGGTGCATTAGGCCCAATCTGCGGCATCATTCTGGTGACCGGCGCGGGCGGTATGTTCGGTGGCGTTCTGCGCGCCAGCGGAATTGGCGATGCGCTGGCAGGCGTGTTGTCCGATACCGGGATGCCGGTCATCGTAGCTGCGTTCGTGATTGCGACAGCGCTGCGTGTGGCGCAAGGTTCCGCCACGGTTGCATTGACCACTACCGCCGCGCTGGTTGCGCCGATGGTCCACGCCACAACCGGTATCAGCCAACTCGACCTGTGCTTTATCGTGGTCGCCATCGCCGGTGGCGCAACGGTGCTGTCGCACGTGAACGACTCCGGTTTCTGGCTGGTTGGCCGCTTCCTCGAAATGGATGAAAAAACCACGCTGAAAACCTGGACGGTGATGGAAACGCTGCTTGGCGGCCTCGCCTTCCTGTTCGCGCTGGTTGGTAGCCTTATCTTCTAATGTGAGCTATATCCAAAATAATTCGCGTTACATCGCGGCGGCAAGAGAATGAGTCCCGATGAACGTAGTAACCTAAGTGATTCGGGCGAGTGAACGTAGCCAACAAAGATGCAGCTTGAAGAATGGCGGGTATAAATCACTTCAAAGATCCGACCACAGTCAGTATCATGGTCAGACCCTAAACCCTCGTCCTGAACGACGAGGGTTTTCTTTTGGAAACAAGTCGCTGGATCTCAACCTGGAAAACATGGAGTCAACAATGACCAGACCCGCCATCATCATTAATGAGTTCGATGCCGAACGGATTGACCGCCTGCTGGAACGACCAGAGTGGGCAACCTCCCCGGTTGCGGCTGCGCTGAATGACGAACTGGATCGGGCGCAGATGTGCTCCCCGCAGGAGATGCCGCACAATGTGGTCAGCATGAACAGCCAGATCCGCTTCCGCGATTTGAGCACCCAGGAAGAACGCGTGCGTACGCTGGTGTTCCCGGCCAACATGACCGACAGTGCAACGCAGCTTTCCGTTCTGGCGCCGGTCGGGGCGGCACTGCTTGGCCTTCGCGTGGGTGATTCCATTCACTGGTCGCTGCCGAACGGCACTGAAACACATTTAGAAGTGCTTGAGCTGCTGTATCAGCCAGAAGCCGCCGGTGAATTTAACCGCTAAGCGCATCTGAATGACTTTTCAGAGGATGTCATCCACATCCTCTTTCCGTTTCCCTTCTCCACAAAACTTTACCCTCCCTTTACCGTCTGAAAGTGATATTTGCGACGTGAATGGCACAAAGAAGTCGCCGAATATGCTTGTATATATACATGATCGTTACATGGAGGTCATTGTATGTATAACACTATCATAATGCCGGTTGATGTCTTCGAAATGGCGCTGAGTGACAAGGCCGTTCGTCATGCGGAATTTCTCGCCCAGCAGGAAGGCATTATCCATCTTTTGCATGTCCTACCCGGCTCCGCGAGCCTGACCATGAGCCGCTTTGCCGCCGATTTACGTCGCTTTGAAGAGCACCTATACCATGAGGCGGAAACGCGCCTGAAAACCATGGTTGACCATTTCAGCATCGACCCTTCGCGGATCAAACCCCATGTGCGGATGGGCAACGTGCGTGACGTGGTGAATGAACTGGCCGAAGAGCTTAAGGCCGACGTGGTGGTGATTGGCTCGCGCAATCCGTCCATTGCCACGCACCTGCTCGGCTCCAACGCCTCGAGCGTGATTCGTCACGCACACGTTCCGGTGCTGGTAGTGCGGTAATTCCCCTGCCAGTCCAGCCGTAAAAAAAGAGGCTACCTTTCGGTAGCCTCTTTACATTGCAGGTGTGGTCTTACTTTTTTGTATTACGCCGTTTTGGTGCGTATCAGGTAATCAAACGAACTCAGAGAAGCTTTAGCGCCTTCGCCGGTCGCGATAATAATTTGTTTGTACGGCACAGTAGTGCAGTCGCCCGCCGCAAACACGCCCTTCACGCTGGTTTCGCATTTGGCATCAATGATGATTTCGCCCATGCGATTGCGCTCAATCGCGCCTTCCAGCCAGGTCGTGTTTGGCAGCAGACCAATCTGCACAAAGATGCCGGACAGTGGGATCTGATGTGTGTCGCCGCTGACGCGATCGCGATACTCCAGCCCAACCACACGGGTGCCGTCGCCTTTCACTTCGGTCGTTTGCGCGTTCAGAATGATGTCGACGTTTTTCAGGCTGCGCACTTTATCCTGTAGCACCTGGTCGGCTTTCATCTCTGGGGCAAATTCCAGCAGCGTAACGTGTTCAACAATACCCGCCAGATCGATAGCCGCTTCCACACCGGAGTTACCGCCGCCGATCACCGCCACGCGTTTGCCTTTGAACAGCGGGCCGTCGCAGTGCGGGCAGTAGGTCACGCCTTTGGTGCGATATTGATCTTCGCCCGGGACGTTCATGTTGCGCCATTTCGCGCCAGTGGCAATGATAACGCTGCGCGCTTTCAGCACCGCGCCAGACGCTGTTTCAACCTGATGGAGACCGCCTTCCGTCGCCGCAGGCGTCAGTTTGCTGGCACTCTGGGAATCGATAACGTCCACGTCATAATCGGAAACGTGCTGCTTAAGCGCGCCTGCCAGTTTCTGACCTTCAGTTTTCGGCACTGAGATGTAGTTTTCGATGTCGACGGTATCGAGCACCTGGCCGCCAAAGCGTTCGCCCATCAAGCCAGTGCGGATGCCTTTACGGGCAGAGTAAACCGCCGCCGCCGCACCCGCCGGGCCGGAGCCGACGATCAGTACATCGTAAACATCACGTTTGTTGAGTTCTTCCGCCGCACGTTTCTCCGCGCCGGTGTCCACTTTTGCCACGATCTCTGCCAGCGTCATGCGACCCTGACCAAATTCCTGACCGTTCACAAACACCGCCGGAACGCCCATCACGTTGCGATCGATAATTTCATTCTGGAACACGCCACCGTCAATCGCGGTGTGCTTGATACGTGGGTTCAGCACCGCCATCAGGTTTAGCGCCTGCACCACGTCCGGGCAGTTGTGGCAAGAGAGCGAGTAATAGGTTTCGAATTCGAAATCGCCGTCCAAATCACGGATTTGCTCCAGCAGCGCCTGCGCTTCTTTTGACGGATGGCCGCCGGTCCACAGCAGTGCCAGCACCAGCGAAGTAAATTCATGACCCAGCGGAGAGCCTGCAAAGCGCGGCCCGTGAGTGGATCCCGGATTGGTAATCAGGAATGAAGGCTTGCGCACCGGCAGGCTGTTATCTTCTTTGAAGGTTACCTTCGGGGAGAGTTCGGCGATTTCCGCCAGCAGTTCCTTGATTTCTGCCGATTTAGCGCTGTCATCCAGCGTGGCAATCAGCTCAACAGGTTTCGTCAGTTTCTCAAGGTAGGCCTTGAGCTGGGTTTTCATGTTTGTGTCGAGCATCGTTAATCTCCTGCTTAAAAAACATCATCATGCGAGCGGCCTTGTGCGGGCAGCTTGCATCATGGTGTTTGGATTAAAACGGGTGCATAACTGCCCCCGCTTAATGACCATTTTTCAAAGGATTTTGCTTCAGAGTAAGGCGGCGAACTCTTAAGTCCCCGGGAGCTTACATAAGTAAGTGACCGGGGTGCGAGAGTGAAGCCAACGCAGCTATGGAGCAAAAACCGAAGAAAAATTAGATTTTGCCGACCAGGTCCAGGGATGGAGCCAGCGTCGCGTCACCTTCTTTCCATTTCGCCGGGCACACTTCGCCTGGGTGGGAGGCTACGTACTGTGCCGCTTTCACTTTGCGCAGCAGGTCAGATGCGTCACGACCGATGCCTTCAGCAGTAACTTCAATGGCCTGAATGATGCCCTGCGGGTCAACGATGAAGGTACCACGGTCAGCCAGGCCTTCGTCTTCACGCATGTTTTCAAAGTTACGGGTCAGGGCGCCAGTTGGGTCGCCGATCATCGCGTATTTGATTTTGGCGATGGTGTCGGAGCTGCTGTGCCACGCTTTATGGGTGAAGTGGGTGTCAGTAGACACGGAGTAAATATCTACACCCAGTTTCTGGAATTCTTCGTAATGGTCGGCCACGTCGCCCAGTTCGGTCGGGCAAACGAAGGTAAAGTCAGCCGGATAGAAGAAGAACACACTCCAGCGACCTTCGGTGTCTTTCTCAGTGACTTCTACGAATTCGCCGTTTTTGAAAGCCTGGTTTTTGAAAGGTTTGATTTTGGTGTTAATTAAGGACATCTGTACTTCCTCCGTGTTGTCGTTGGGAAGTAAGGTAACTAACTTTGACTCAACGGGCCAATGCGTTTCCTTTATCAAATCAATAAGCGTTAGCTAACAAACTGCCACAACGATTTTAATGAACCCTGAACGTAAAAAGGCCACCTTTTCAGGCGGCCCCGTTACCTGAAAGCCCTTGGGGGATTCAGTGCCAGCAAGCTGGCTGTGCGTTGCGCTCTACAAAACCTTGTTAAAGGTCGTAATAGCGGGAAGGATTAGACCATTCACCTTATGTAAGAGCAATTGCACCACCCCGGGGTCTTATCTATGGTTGTGATAGGCTCTACCATTCATTGGATATCATCCACTTATTTTACAAGGATTTACTATGCGTAAACTCGCCCTGCTGCTCACTTTGGCCCCTTTTCTGGCGACAGCTGAAGAGCTACCCGCGCCGGTAAAAGCGATAGAGAAACAAGGGATTACGATAATCAAATCTTTCGACGCACCGGGCGGCATGAAAGGCTATCTCGGTAAATATCAGGACATGGGCGTGACCATCTATGTCACGCCGGACGGCAAGCACGCCATTTCGGGTTACATGTATGACGACAAAGGCACTAACCTCAGCGAACAATTGATTCAGAAGGATATTTACGCCCCGGCGGGCCGCGAACTGTGGCAGAAAATGGAGAAAGCGAGCTGGATCCTCGACGGTAAAGAATCGGCACCACGCGTGATTTATGTCTTCGCCGATCCGTTCTGCCCGTACTGCAAACAGTTCTGGCAACAGGCGCGTCCGTGGATTGAGTCCGGCAAAGTGCAGTTACGTACGCTGATGGTGGGCGTTATCAAACCAGAAAGCCCGGCGACGGCCGCCGCAATCATGACCAGCAAGGATCCTGCGAAAACGTGGCATGATTACGAACAATCCGGCGGAAAACTGAAGCTCGACGTGCCAGCGTCGGTCGCACCGGCGCAGATGCAAATATTAAACGATAACCAGAAAATCATGGATGAATTAGGCGCCAACGCCACGCCAGCAATTTATTATCTCAACGAGGACAATACGCTCCAGCAGGTAGTCGGCCTACCTGATGCTGAAAATCTGAAAGCGATGATGGGCGAAAAATAAGTGAGTGGGTAAGGCGATATATTAATTGCCTTACCTTATTTAACTCCCTACACACATTTATTTTCCTGCCCATTTTAATATTCATAAAATGCATGATTAACAAATCATTATACATCCAGTATATATTTAAAATTGCAGAATGTAATTTACTAAAATGCTTATTTTATATATGTTGTGTTTATAAAAGGACAAAAGAAAAGGCAATTGAATGTCAATTTATAAACTTCCTCTTCAGCAAAACGTCTTAACCGCAGCAACCGACAGAATAAACTGGATGCTCAATAATTTTGAGCGCGTTTGCATCTCATTTTCCGGTGGAAAAGACTCAACGGTTATGCTCCACTTGGCCGGACTAATAGCCAGAAAACAGAATAAAAGGTTCAGCGTTTTATTTATTGATTGGGAGGCGCAGTTCAGCAGCACAATTCAACATTGTGAAGACATGCGGGCGGAATATGCCGATGTCATCGACACTTTTTATTGGGTCGCATTGCCGTTGACAACCCCAAATGCCTTAACCCAATTCACACCGCAGTGGTGTTGTTGGGAACCCGATACGCCGTGGGTGCGCCAGCCACCAGCCGATGCAATAACGGATCCGGCGTTTTTCCCGTTTTACCAACCGGGCATGACGTTCGAAGAATTTGTCAGTCATTTTGCCGGGTGGTTCGCTCAGAATCGTCCCGCAGCAGTCAGTATCGGGATCCGTGCTGATGAATCCTACACCCGCTTTTTAGCCGTAGCCGCAAAGGATAAACTGCGGTTTGCCGATGACAAACCCTGGACCAGTATGGCTCGGGGCGGCCACACCTGGTACGTCTACCCCCTCTACGACTGGAAAACAGCCGACATCTGGACATGGTTTTCACGCACCGCGCTGCACTATAACCCGTTGTACAACCTGATGTATCAGGCCGGCGTCCCGCTGCGCTATATGCGTATTTGCGAACCGTTTGGGCCCGAACAGCGCCAGGGATTGTGGCTCTATCACGTCCTCGAACCAGAGCGCTGGGCCGCCATGTGCAAGCGCGTCGGAGGCGTCAACTGCGGCGGGATTTACGCCGGTCACGACAATCAATTCTATGGTCACCGAAAGATGGAAAAACCCGAAGGTTACAGCTGGGAAACCTACGCCCTCTTTTTGCTCGAAACCATGCCCCCCTCAACCGCAAATCACTACCGCAATAAAATTGCCGTGTACCTTCAATGGTACAAAAAACACGGGATGGACGTCATCCCCGATACCCAGCCGAAGGATATTGCGGCGAAGGATACCCCTTCCTGGCGACGGATCTGCAAGGTGCTACTGAACAACGATTACTGGTGCCGAATGCTGTCGTTCAGCCCAACGAAGGCGAAACACTATCAGCGCTACAACCAGCGCATCGCGACTAAACGTCAGGAATGGGGAATTTTATGCAACAGCAAATGATTGAACAGATGACCGACTGGCTGACCACGCTACCGGAAAAAGAACGTATTGAGGCTATTAATAATTTCCGTCGAGCGCTGCACCGGGAAAGTCCGTTCCGCGATGAGCCCGTGGACTGCGTATTATGGATAAAACAGGAGAACATCGCGCCGAACGATTACAACCCCAACAATGTCGCCCCGCATGAAAAGCGGCTGCTGCTGAAATCGCTGGAAACTGACGGATTTACTCAGCCGATTGTGGTGCATGGCCCCCATAACAATCTGTACGAAATTGTGGATGGTTTTCACCGACATCAGCTGGCGAAATCAAAATCCGTACTCAAAAAGCGGCTGAAAGAGTATGTGCCCGTCAGCATCCTGCATTCAGAAATCGAGGATGAACCCGCTCGCATGGCATCGACCATCCGTCACAACCGGGCACGCGGCCGCCATCAAATCAACGCCATGGCAGAAATTGTACGAGAGCTCACCCAACTTGGCTGGACGGATGAAAAAATGGGGGTGGAACTTGGGATGGATGCCGATGAAGTTCTGCGCTTACGGCAAATTAACGGTCTGCTGGATATGTTCAGCGACCGCCAATTTTCCGAAGCGTGGACGGTAAAATAGTCAGAGTTTGCACAGCCTTTCAGCGGCGGCCAGCAGCGTCGATTCCTGTTTAGCGAAGCACAGTCGGATAAGCTTGTGTGGAAAAGGATCGGCGCAGAATACCGACAACGGGATCGCCGCCACGCCCACTTCTTTGGTCAGCCACTGACAGAAACTCACGTCGTCGAGGCTGGAAATGGCACTGTAATCCGCCAGCAGGAAATAGGTACCTTCACAGGGCAAAATTTCGAGGCGACTGTTGCCGAGCGCTTCAATAAACAGATCGCGACGTGCACGATAGAAATCCGGCAGTTCGCGGTAATGTTCCGGCGCGTTACGCAGCATATCCGCCAGCGCCAGCTGTGCCGGGGTATTCACCGCAAACGTCAGATACTGATGCACTTTGCGCAGCTCGGCGCTAATTTCCGCCGGGGCCACACAGTACCCGACTTTCCAGCCGGTCATGTGGAAGGTTTTACCGAATGACGACACCGCCACAGAGCGCTCGCGCAGCTGCGGATGCGCCAACACGCTGGCGTGTCCTTCGGCGGCAAAACAGATGTGCTCGTACACTTCGTCACTCAGCACGTAGATTTCATGATCGGCAATCGCCTGCCACAGCGCCTCAAAATCACTTTTCAGCCAGACGGTGGCCGACGGATTATGCGGCGTGTTAAGAATAACCAGCCGGGTTTTGTCGCTCAGCAGTTCGGCAAACGCCTGCCAGTCCACGCGAAAATGCGGCGGCTGCAGGGCAATACGCTTGAGAATGCCGCCGGACAGCTCCACTGCAGGCGCATAGCTGTCGTAGCTCGGGTCAAAGCAGATAACTTCATCACCTTCACGCACCAGTGCGGTGATCGCTGCATACAGCGCTTCGGTCGCCCCGGCGGTGACGGTGATGTCGGTATTGGCATCCGGCGTATACCCGTAAAGCTCCGCCGTTTTCGCCGCAATCGCCTCACGCAGTGCCGGTACGCCAGTCATCGGCGCATACTGATTCGCCCCCTGAGCCACATGGAATGCCAGACGCTCCTGCAAATAGCGCGGTCCGTCGAAATCAGGGAACCCCTGCGACAGGTTAATCGCCTGATATTCGTGTGCCAGGGCGCTCATCTGCGTAAATATCGTTGTGCCCAAATTAGGGAGTTTACTCTGCGGAATCAGTCGGTTATGGCTCATTATCGTTTTACCCGAATGTAATGCGGTTGTTGCTGACACTATAACACGATGTTAGTATTTGGCAATCAAGACGCTTAGACGTCTAAACAACAACGAACTCACCGGCCCGGAGAACGGCAAGATGACTGAAAACCTGCAACTCGATGCCCTCGTCGACGCCTGTCGCTGGATAGGTGCCAAAGACTGGGCTCCCGCCACCGGCGGAAACATGTCCGTGCGCGAAGATGCTGACCGGTGCTGGTTGAGCGAGTCCGGCAAAGATAAAGGCAGCCTCACTGGCGACGATTTTTTACAGGTGGATATCGCCACTAATCAGGCGCCGTCCGGGCGTAAACCGTCTGCCGAAACCGGGCTTCATACCCTGATTTATCGTCTTTTCCCGGAAGCCGGAGCGGTGCTACACGTTCACACCGTGAATGCGACGGTGCTGTCACGGGTCGAAAAATCTGCCGAGCTGGTGCTTCGCGGCTATGAAATGCAAAAATCCCTGCGCGGCCAAAGCAGCCACCTCGACGGCGTGGCTATCCCGGTGTTTGATAACGACCAGGATATTGACGCCCTCGCCCGCCGTATCGAACATTACGCCACAGAGCGCCCGCTCAGCTACGGCTTTCTGCTACGTGGCCACGGCCTGACCTGCTGGGGACGCGACGTCGCAGAAGCGCGCCGTCACCTCGAAGGGCTGGAATTTTTATTTGAGTGCGAACTGCGCCTACGCCAACTGGAGAAACCATGATCCGCGCCATTGTGACCGACATTGAAGGCACCACCAGCGATATTCGCTTCGTCCATGACGTGCTGTTTCCCTATGCGCGCGAGCGTCTGGCGGCGTTTATCAGCACGCAGCAGTTCGTCGAACCGGTGAAGTCAGCTCTCGACACACTGCGTGCCGAAATCGCGCAGCCCGAAGCCCGTGCGGAAGAATTGACGCAAACATTATTCGCGTTTATGGATGAAGACCGCAAATCAACCGCTCTGAAAGCGTTGCAAGGGCTCATCTGGCGCGACGGTTATGTGAATGGCGACTTTACCGGCCATCTCTACCCGGACGTACTGCCGACGCTCGAAAAATGGAAATCGCAGGACATTGATCTGTATGTTTATTCCTCCGGCTCCGTGGCGGCGCAAAAACTGTTATTTGGCTACAGCGACGAAGGTGATATTACTCATCTGTTCAGCGGTTATTTTGACACTCACGTCGGCGCCAAACGCGAAGTGCAGTCTTACCAGAATATTGCGAAGCAGATTGGGCAGCCGGCCGGGCAAATCCTGTTCCTCTCCGATATTCACCAGGAGCTGGACGCCGCCGGGCAGGCCGGTTTCCGTACCGTGCAGTTAATTCGTGGCGACGGCGACACCGCCAGTCACCATCATCAGGTTTCCCGTTTCGACGACATTCATCCGGAGCAGATCCCCTCATGAGCGCCCTGACTATTTTCTCTGATAAAAACGCCAGCGAGCCAACCTGGCACAGCACCGATGGCCATGCCATTCAGCAGCAGTTGAACGCTAAAGACGTGCGTTTTGAGCGCTGGGAAGCCGACCGGGATCTGGGCCTAAACCCAACGCCGGAGACGGTGATTAACGCGTATCAGCACGCCATCGACAAACTGGTTGAGGAAAAAGGCTATCAGAGCTGGGATGTGATTAGCCTGCGCGCCGATAACCCGCAGAAAGACGCGCTACGGGCGAAATTCCTCAACGAACATACGCACGGCGAAGACGAAGTGCGCTTCTTTGTCGAAGGCGCGGGGCTGTTCTGCCTGCACATCGGCGATGAGGTGTATCAGGTGCTGTGTGAGAAAAACGATTTAATTTCGGTGCCAGCGGGCACGCCGCACTGGTTTGATATGGGCTCTGAGCCGAACTTTACGGCTATCCGCATTTTCGATAACCCGGAAGGCTGGATTGCGCAGTTCACCGGGAGTGAAATTGCGACCGGGTATCCGACGCTGGCTTAAGGTCTGTCTTTCATTTTGCCCCTCTCCCCCGGAGAGGGGCATCAGACAATACTTTTCCCCAACGCTAACGCACGCACTATTGCCTCTGTCTCCAACCCAACCAACCGCGCCAGACGTACAAACTCCACTACGTCCAGCCGCCGCTCACCGTTTTCAACTTTCGCGATAAACGACTGAGGCTTGCCCAGCGCTTCGGCAAGTTGTGCCTGCCTAACCCCATTTCCTTTCGAGCTTTCTTTAGCGCATTGATGACACGCTGATATTCATCTGAGTGGACCGAGGCCATAAGTTCGATTCCGTTCAATTATCCTGAAATCGAATATCCTCTCATTGTATTCACACGCCCTTTGCAAATTTCCCCGCCGCCACTTCTGTCGGGGTCACCACGCCGATGTCCAGCACCCAACCGCTGATTAACGCGGCGGGAGTGACGTCGAACGCCGGGTTATATACGCGGGCATTTTCGGGCGCCCACTGCACATCGCCGAAACTGCCTGCCGCCCCAGTGACTTCCGCCGCAGCACGCTGTTCAATCGGGATGGCCTCACCGTTCGGACAGTTCGGATCAAGCGTGGTCTGCGGAGCAGCAACGTAGAATGGAATATCGTGGAATTTCGCCAGTACCGCCAGCGAATAGGTGCCGATTTTATTCGCCACGTCGCCGTTGGCAGCAATGCGATCCGCGCCCACCCAAACGGCATCGACCTGCCCCTTCGCCATCAGGCTTGCCGCCATCGAATCGGTAATCAGCTGATACGGCACGCCCAGTTCGCCCAATTCCCACGCGGTGAGTCGTCCCCCCTGCAACAGCGGACGCGTTTCATCGACCCAGACGTTAGCGACTTTGCCCTGCTGATGGGCAAAATTAATCACGCCCAGCGCCGTACCCACGCCCGCCGTCGCCAACCCGCCGGTGTTACAGTGCGTCAGCAGACGGCTGCCAGGTTTTACCAGTTGGCTGCCCGCCATGGCGATGCGCTCGCAAAGCTGCTTGTCTTCGTCAATCAGTCGCAGGGCTTCGGCCACCAGCGCCGGAACGAAGTTTTCTTGCGCCAGCGCAAGCTTCATTCGCTCGAGATTGTTCATCAGGTTGACCGCCGTCGGGCGCGACGCCCGCAGCGTTTCCAGCGCATTGAGCAGCGCATCGCGATTCAGGCCGCGCTCAGCCAGCAGCGCCAGCAGCAGGCTGGCGGAAAGGCCAATCAACGGCGCACCGCGCACCCGCAAAGCATGAATATGGCCGACCAGCACCTCGACGCTGTTGGCGTTCAGCCAGCGTGACGCCTGCGGCAGCGCCTGCTGATCCAGAATAAACAGCTGATTGTCGCGCACCCACAGGCTGGTGGTCTGTAATGTCTGCATATCGTTAAATCCCTGTTGCGTTGTTGTATCACATTGTGTCAGGATGAATTCCAGATGTATAGACGTCTGAATGGCTTTATTTCTGGCTATCTCATCACGAGAACATGAGGATCGAGGCAATGTCGCAATACCATACCTTCACAGCCCACGATGCCGTGGCTTATGCGCAACAATTTGGCGGCCTCGACGACCCGTCCGAGCTGGTTTCAGCGCAGGAGGTCGGCGACGGCAATCTCAACCTGGTGTTTAAAATCTTCGACACCCACGGCGTGAGCCGCGTGATCGTCAAACAGGCGCTACCCTACGTACGCTGTGTGGGCGAATCCTGGCCATTGACGCTGGATCGCGCGCGCCTCGAAGCGCAAACGCTGGTCGAGCATTATCAGCACGCGCCGGAACACACGGTGAAAATCCACCATTTCGACGCCGAACTGGCGGTGATGGTGATGGAAGATTTATCCAACCACCGCATCTGGCGCGGCGAACTGATTCAGGGCGCGTATTACCCGCAGGCGGCGCAGCAGCTGGGGCATTACCTGGCGCAAACGTTGTTCCACACCAGTGATTTTTATCTGCATCCGCATCACAAAAAGGCCCAGGTGGCGAATTTCATCAACCCGGAAATGTGCGAGATTACGGAAGACCTGTTTTTCAACGACCCGTATCAGGCGCACGAGCGCAATAATTATCCGGCAGAGATTGAAGCCGACGTGGCCGCTCTGCGTGACGATGCGCAGCTGAAACTGGCGGTGGCATCACTCAAGCACCGCTTCTTCTCACAGGCGGAAGCACTGCTGCACGGCGATATTCACAGCGGTTCAATTTTTGTCGCCGAAGGCAGTTTGAAAGCCATCGACGCGGAGTTTGGCTACTTCGGCCCGATCGGGTTTGACATTGGCACGGCGGTAGGCAACCTACTGCTGAACTACTGCGGATTGCCGGGCCACTCAGGCATTCGTGATGCCGCTGCCGGGCGCGAGCAACGTCTGGCGGATATTCAGGAACTGTGGAACACTTTTGCCGAACATTTCCAGGCGCTGGCGACGGAAAAAACGCAGGATGCCGCGCTGGCTTACCCGGGCTATGCGAGCGAGTTTCTGAAAAAGGTGTGGCACGACGCTGTGGGCTTTTGCGGCACCGAGCTGATTCGCCGCAGCGTCGGGTTGTCTCACGTGGCGGATATCGAGACCATCAAAGACGATGCCATGCGCCATGCGTGTTTACGTCACGCGATTTCACTGGGGCGCGCGCTGATTGTACTGGCGGACAGAATTGACAGTGTCGACGAACTGATTGCGCGGGTTCGGCAGTACAGTTAATTATTCCCCCCTGCGCCGGACCCTTCCCTCGCCCTTTTCGGGCGAGGGTTTCCCCACAATTTACTGCTTATTTTTCGCTTCCAGCGTGGCAAACCACGGTGCGACGAAATCTTCGGTCTGCCCCCAGCCCGGAACGATTTTGCCCAGGCTTGCCACGTTCACCGCACCCGGCTGCGCCGCCAGCAGCGCCTGAGGAATCGCCGCCGCTTTGAAATCATAGGTCGCAGGCGTTGGTTCTCCAGCAATTTTATTGGCAATCAGGCGTACGTTGGTGGCACCAATCAATTTCGGATCCACCGCCACGCTCACTTTCCACGGACTGTTCGCTTCCCGCATCAGCTGTAAATCCTGGTTAGAGACGTCGATGCTGTAGAGTTTAATTTCAGTGCGACCGTTCTCTTTCAGCGCCTTATACGCGCCCTGGCTGAACGCATCCCAGGTGCCCCAGATAGCGTCGATTTTGCCTTTCGGATACTTCGCCAGCACCGCGCCGACTTTATTGGCGGTGTCACCCTGCACATCAGAAGAGACCGCGCCGATAGACTCCAGTTCGTGAATGCCTGGATTCTGCTTCAGCAGCGTCTGGTACTGTGCCTGGCGGCGTTCCATCGGCGGGAATCCGGCTACCCACAACTTGATGATGTTGGCTTTGCCGTTGAAATCTTTCACCAGTTGGCCGAAAGAGAGATCGGTCAGCGAGGCGTCATCCTGCTGAGTGACGGTCACGCCCGGGATCTCGCCGTTCACTGCAGTATCGAACACCGCCACTTTGATGCCTGCATCGACCGCTTTTTTCACCAGTTCGGTGGAGTACGGGTCGCGGCCCTGCGACAGGATGATCCCGTCATATTTCTGGCTGATGGCCTGGTTGACGAAGTCCTGGAATTTGGCGTCGTCGCCGTTGCTCAGAAAAGTGCTGACTTTGAAGCCAAGCTTTTTTCCTTCCTGAATGGCACCGGAGACGAACTGTGTGGTGTTGTCGTCTGAACCGAGATTACGCACAATCGCGATGCGGATTGGGCCGCTGTGGTTGGCGATCGCCGCCGGAACCGTCGTTGGCGTTTCGGCATAGGCGGCGACGGAATTGAGCAACCCGAGCGCGATAAGTGACAGCGTGATTTTTTTCATTGTGTTTACCCTGATTGTTGTTATGTCTGAATTTTTGTTATGTACGAATGGTTATGTCCGTCGCTGGAAATAGGTCAGAGCCAGCGCACCAGCCAGCACCAGACCTTTGATGATGTCCATCGCGTAATACGGCACCGACAGCATGACCAGCCCGTTCGACAGCACGCCGAGAATCACCGCCCCCACCAGCGTACCGAGCGCGTTAGGTTTACCGGAGCCTGCCAGAGAGAAGCCAATCCACGCCGCCGCGACCGCGTCCATCAGGTAGCCACTGCCCGCATTCACCTGCGACGAGCCGATGCGCGATGCCAGCAGAATACCGCCCAGTCCGGCGAGCAACGAAGCAATCACGTAGGCCGCCACTTTATAGCGCGTGGTGCGAAGTCCCGACAGGCGCGCCGCTTCCGGGTTGCCGCCAATCGCATACATCCGACGCCCGTGGGTGGTCAGCGACAGCACCAGCTGTGCCACCACCGTGACCACCAGCATGATAATCACGATCGTCGGCACCTGGCCGAGCAGGCCAAACGCCGCCGGGATCGTGCCTTCCGCCATATCGCCGCTCGGCAGCACCATGTTTTCAGTTATCGAACCGCCGAAGCTGTAGGTCGCCGCCACGCCCTGCACCACGAACAGGCTAGCGAGCGTTGCGAGCATGTCGGGTATGCGCAAAATGACAATCAAAAAGGCGTTAAACAGCCCCACCAGCGTGCACAGCAGTAGCGTGACCACAATCGCTTCGGTAGTGCCAAAGCCGTGCCAGACGAACAGCGAAATCACCAGCGCATTTGCCAGCGACGCGGTCGAACCGACGGACAAATCAAAGCCGCCGACGGTGAGGGATATCGACACGCCAACGGCAATCACCGTCACGATGGCAATCGATCGCAGAATGTTGATGATGTTAAACGGATCGAGGAAATTGTCCGACGCGAGGCCGAAAATGGCCACCAGCGCCACCACGGTCAGCAACATGCCCCACTTATAGAGAAAATCGAAAAACTGCTGACGGCCCGATGCCGCCGATTTAACTGTCAGGGCCTTGCTCACGACGCCGCTCCTCCGGTGGAGTAATAAAGTAGGGTTTCTTCGCGGGCCTCAGCGCCCGCCACTTCTGCCACAATCTTGCCGTCCCACAACACGCAGATCCGGTCGCATAAACCGACCAGCTCCGCAAATTCGCCGGAGGCGTAAATCACCCCTTTGCCTTCGCGGGCCAGGCCGTCAATCAGGTTGAACAAGTCGGTTTTGGCTTTGACGTCTACACCTTTGGTCGGCTCGTCAAAAATCAGCACGTTGGCGTTGCCCCGCAGCCATTTGCCAATCGCCACTTTTTGCTGATTACCGCCCGACAGCCTGCGCAGCGTCTGCCCCGGGCCGGTGGTACGAATGCCAACGCGGGCGATAACCTCTTCCGCCCAGCGCCAGGCTTTTCGATGGCCGAACAGGCTCCAGCGGGAAAAGCTGTTATCCGCGCCCACTGCCAGATTCATGCCAATAGACTCATCGATGAAAATGCCCTCTTTGCGCCGTTCTTCCGGCACCAGCGCCAGTCCACGCAGCACTGAATCCGCCGGGTCACGCGGCCGCCACGGTTGCCCGTTCAATTCGGCACGCTCGACGCGGCTTTTACTGGCACCAAACAGCGCCTTGCACAGTTCGGTTTTTCCGGCCCCCGCCAGCCCGGCGATACCCAAAATTTCGCCTTTGCGCAGCCGCAAAGAGATGTCCTGCAACAGGTGTTCGTCGTGCAGCCCATCGACCTGCAACACCACGTCGTCGCTGTAAGCCGGGCGCGCCGGGGGGAAAATATCGGTCAGCTCGTGGCCGAGCATTTTTTCCACAATTTGCTCACCGCTCAGCGCCGCCATCGGCCCGCTTTCGATTAAGCGCCCGTCGCGCAGCACCGTCAGGGTGTCGCAAATGGCTTTTAATTCGTGAATGCGGTGAGAGATAAACACCACGCCAATGCCCTGCTGTTGCAGGCGTCTGACCACCGTAAACAGGCGCTCGCTTTCGTGGCTGTCGAGTGGGGCGGTTGGCTCGTCGAGGATCAGAAAACGGCAGTGGTGCGACAGCGCACGCGCCAGCAAGATTTGCTGTTTCTCCGCCAGCGAACAGCTGTCGATGGGGCGCTTCACATCGAGTTGCACGTCGAGCTGCGCCAGCGCTGCTTTCGCCTGCTGACGCACCTGCCGCCAGCTGAAGCGGTATCCCGGCCCGGCCAGATGGTCGAGCATAATGTTCTCTGCCACCGACAGGCCCGGCACCAGCGCCACGTCCACTTCCTGCTGCACCAGATGAATACCTGCTTTTTTGGCATCGCGTGGCGAACGAATATTCACCGACTGATTGTCGAGAAAAATCTCGCCGTCATAGTGATCGTAAGTGCCGCACAGCACCGCCATCAGCGTCGATTTGCCTGCGCCGTTGGCGCCCGTCAGGGCATGCACCGACCCGCCGGTGAGGGTAAAGGTCACCTGCGTCAGGGCCTTAAAACCGGAAAAGGCCAGGCTGATGTCGCGCATCTCGAGGCGATTATCTACCATTCGCTGCATACCCCTATAATTAGCCATCCAGACACCTAGACATATTTCAGGCTAACGATAATACACAGATCAATAACAAATGAGCAACAGCGATATTAATCTGGTCGCTGGGCTGAGCGAGCGCTATACCTAATGAGGGTTCACATCCGAAGACTCATCTCAACATCTGAGGCAACTATGCATATCTCTCTGACAGGTAAACGCGCGCTGGTGACCGGTGCCAGCCGCGGGCTTGGGCGTGCTATTGCGCTTTCACTGGCGAACGCTGGCGCTGACGTGGTGATTACGTACGAAAAATCAGCTGATAAGGCGCAGGCGGTGGCGGAAGAAATCCGCGCCCTGGGCCGCAAAGGCCACGCCATTCAGGCAGACAGCAGCGATGCACAAGCTATCGTGCAGGCGGTTAATGAGTCAGCGGAAACCCTCGGCGGGCTGGATATTCTGGTCAACAACGCAGGGATCGCCCGCGACGGCCCGCTGGAATCGATGTCACTGGAAGATATTGATGCAGTGATTGGAGTGAATATTCGTGGCGTCGTGATTGCGACCCAGGCCGCGCTGGCCCATCTTGGTCAGGGTGGACGAATCATTAATATCGGCAGCTGTCTGGCGAACCGCGTGCCATTTGGCGGCATCTCGGTCTATTCGATGAGCAAATCGGCGCTGAACTCGTTCACCCGTGGGCTGGCCCGTGATTTAGGCCCGAAAGGCATCACTGTCAATCTGGTGCATCCCGGTCCGACCGACAGTGACATGAACCCGGCCGACGGCGAACAGGCGGAGGGCCAGCGCCAGCAAATTGCGATTGGCCATTACGGTAAACCGGAAGATATCGCCGCCGCCGTTACGTTCCTCGTCAGCCCCGCCGCCGGGCAAATCACCGGCACCGGCCTGGACGTCGATGGTGGTCTGAACGCCTGACGCTAACAGCACTTCGCCCCGCCTTTCCCGCCGTAGCGTGCATCCTGGCGTTCACGGAAAAACTCTTCGTAGGTCATGGGCGTCTGATCCGGATGGGTCAGGCGTACATGCGCCACGTAGTTGTCGTAGTCAGGTACGCCAATCATCATTTTGGCCGCCTGACCGAGGTATTTCCCGGCTTTTGAGAGTGTGTCGAACATACCTGCTCCAGAGTGAGATTTCCCTCTCCCGTTACCGGGAGAGGGTCACACCACATTAATGTGCATTTTTCGCCTGAGCAACAATCTGCCCAACGTTTTCCGGCATGGGTTCATACGGCGTCTCTTTCGCCGTCGGTTTATCTTCCTTCAGTGCGGCCAGCGCGGTTTTCACTGAATAGAGCGCCAGCACCACGACCACCACCATAAAGAAGATAGTCAGCCCGGCATCGAGCCGATTATTGAACACCAGCTGCGACAACTGAGACTCGGTGTACTGCACCGGGATCTTGCCGCTGTCGATCATCGCCTGGAACTTGTTGGCGATAGCGAGGAAGCCGACTTTGGTATCGGGACTAAAGGATTTCTGCCAGCCTGCCGCCAGGGTACAAATCAGCAGCCACGCCGTTGGCACCAGCGCCACCCAGGCGTAACGCTGACGTTTCATTTTGAACAGCACCACTGCGCAGAGCATCAGCGCCATACCCGCCAGCATCTGGTTGGCGATGCCAAACAGTGGCCACAGGGTGTTGATGCCGCCCAACGGATCAACCACGCCCTGATGGAGGAAATAGCCCCACGCCAGCACGCATAGCGCCGTTGCCAGCAGATTCGCGGGCAACGAATCGGTGCGTTTCAGGTTTGGGCTGATAACGCCCAACAAATCCTGCAACATGAAGCGCGCCGCACGGGTCCCGGCATCCACGGCAGTCAGAATAAACAGCGCTTCAAACAGGATCGCGAAGTGATACCAGAAGGAAACGTCCATCAGCCCGCCGAGCGAGCCATGCAGGATGTACGCCATGCCGACCGCCAGCGTCGGCGCCCCACCCGCGCGGGAAATAATCGACTGTTCACCGACTTCTTTTGCAATCTGCGTGAGCGTATCCGGCGTGACCACAAAGCCCCAGCTACTGACCACCTGCGCGGCAGAGGCCACTACGTCCGTGGTTCCGGCCGGAGCCAGTACCGCCATCGGACTGTTCATCGCGAAATAGACGCCCGGATCGATAACACAGGCCGCCACCAGCGCCATGATTGCCACAAAGGATTCCATCAACATGCCGCCGTAACCAATAAAGCAAGCCTGGCCTTCGTTGGCCAGCATCTTTGGCGTAGTCCCGGAAGCAATCAGCGCGTGGAAGCCAGATACCGCCCCACAGGCGATGGTGATGAACAGGAACGGGAACAAGCTGCCGGTCCAGACCGGGCCCGTACCGTCAACGAATTTGGTCAGCGCGGGCATCGTCAGGGTTGGGCGCAGGATCAGAATGCCGACAGCCAGCCCAACGATGGTACCGATTTTCAGGAAAGTAGAGAGATAATCGCGTGGCGCCAGCAACAGCCACACCGGAAGCACCGCCGCCACAAAGCCATAGCCCACCAGCATCCACGTCAGTTGCACGCCGGTGAAATCAAACCACGGCGCCCAGGTCGCGCTTTCCGCCACCCAGCCACCCGAAATAATGGCGAACACCAGCATCACCAGACCAATCACCGACACTTCACCAATACGTCCGGGGCGCAGATAGCGAATGTAGATCCCCATGAAAAGCGCCAGTGGAATGGTGAAGGCCACGGTATACGTTCCCCACGGGCTATGGGTCAGCGCTTTCACCACGATCATCGCCAGCACCGCGAGGATGATGACCATAATCATAAAGGTGGCAATCAGCGCGATAACGCCCGCAGTGGCGCCCATTTCCTCTTTCACCAGCTCGCCGAGCGAACGTCCGTCGCGGCGGGTGGAGACAAACAGCACCATAAAGTCCTGCACCGCCCCGGCCAGCACCACTCCCGCCAGGATCCAAATCATCCCCGGCAGATAGCCCATTTGCGCCGCCAGCACCGGCCCGACCAACGGCCCCGCGCCGGCAATCGCCGCAAAATGGTGACCGAACAGCACTTTTTTATCGGTCGGCACATAGTCAAGACCGTCGTTATGGCGCACCGCAGGCGTCATGCGCGTCGGGTCCACCGCCAGCACTTTTTTGGCGATATACAGGCCGTAAAAACGGTAGGCGATGAGATAAACACAGACTGCCGCCACGACAATCCATAACGCATTTATCTGTTCACCACGGTTGAGCGCAATATAGCCAAGGGCAAAGGCGCCCACGATCGAGAGAATGGCCCATATCAGGTATTTCCCTGGGTTATTCATGGTCAAATTCCATCAGTGAAGGGGAAGATGTTACATTTTGTATCTATAACACCCCTTTCGGATTTAACAACCTGATAACCGAGGAAAAGGGAGATGTGGCGGGGGATTTACATGACATTGTTAAGCGGATCACTGTCTGGTGGCTGGCGGGGTTTTGGCGGTAGCGAGTGGTTTCCCCCTCTCCCCTGCCCTCTCTCAGGGAGAGGGCATCAGCCCGCAGAGGCGCAAAACTACCCCAGCACCATCGTACTCAGCCGACACGTGCAGCAGCGCCGCCCTTGCTCGTCGAACACCACAATCTCCCAGCTTTGGGTCTGCTTACCGAGGTGCAGCGGCTGGCAGACTCCGCGCACTTTCCCCTGTGACACCGCCCGGTGATGGGTGGCGTTCAGCTCGGTACCCACGACGCACTGGCCTTCGCGGGTCATCAGATAACCCGCCATCGACCCCAACGTTTCCGCCAGCGCGGCCGATGCGCCGCCGTGCAGCAGGCCAAACGGCTGATGCGTCCGCGCATCCACCGGCATGTCGGCCTCCAGCGTGTCGTCGCCGAGCCGGGTATACACGATACCCAGGTGCCCTACCATCGTCGCCGCACTGGTGGCGTTCAGTTCTTCAAGCGATAAATGTCGAATCCAGATCATCACGCCCCCAGCGTCGAGCCGCCGTCCACCACGATATCCTGCAACGTAATGTGGCTGGCGCTATCCGAGGCGAGGAACAAAATGGTGCTGGCAATTTCCTGCGGGCGCGCAATTTTGCCCAGCGGAATGCCGAGCTTAAACTGCTTTCCGAATCCGCGAATACGTTGCTGCTCTGCGTCATCACTGACCCACAGCGTGCGCTGCATATCGGTGTCAGTCGAACCTGGTGAAACCAGATTACAGCGCACACCGCTGGCCGAAAGCTCCAGTCCGACGGTCAGTGCGAGGCTTTTCAACGCCGCTTTCGACGCGCCGTACGCGCTCATGCCGATGCGCGGCGTGTGTGCGGCATCCGACGCCACGGTAACAATCGCCCCGCCCTGCTGCTGGCGAAATTTCGCCATCGTCTGCTGGAACAGGTTGAATGCACCGCCAACATTAACCGCAAACGTCTGCTGCCAGTCGGCCAGGCTCAGGGTATCCGTGGCCCCCATGCGCAAAATCCCGGCGGCATTCACCAGCACGTCAAGACGCGCCAAATCATGCAGCAGCGGCGCACAGACCAGCAGAACCTGCTGCGAGTCTGCCACGTCCATTTTCACCGTAGTGAACGGATAGTCGGCCTGGTCAAAGGCCAGATCAAACCCGGTAACCTCTGCGCCAGCCTCAACAAACGCCAGCGCGGTGGCGTAGCCAATGCCTTTGCCTGCCCCGGTTACCCAGACGGTTTTGCCGTGAAAATCAAATCCGGCCATCACTTAACCTCGCGGGACAGCAGCGCCCACCAGCCATCAATGGTTGGGTTTTTCGCCAGCATCACAAAATCGATATCACCGTGAATTTTGCGCCAGCGCGCCGCCAGGGCCATCATCCGCACCGAATCCAGACCGTAATCAATCAGCTTTTCATCATCCAGCGGCTCATCGGACTCATCCAGCAGCGGCAAAATGACAGCCCGCAGCGCCGCTTTTGACGCAGGCAGCGGCAGCAGTTCTTCGGTCATCACCACGCGACCAGAACGGCCCGCGACGTATTTCAGCGACATCAGATGCTCTTCGCGACTGAAATCCGCCAGCGCATCAGCAACGAAAAACGGTTTGATGTCGCGCATAAACGCATCGGTGGCGGTAGTCATGCAGCCGATGTGCGCATAAACGCCAGTGATAATCAGCTGATTACGCCCGCTCTCTTTTAGCATTTCTTCCAGCGGCGAACGGTGGAACGCGCTGTAGCGCCATTTCACCAGCACGGTGTCGGCTTCATCCGGGGCGAGTGCAGCAATCACGCGCTGCTGCTCCGGCGAGCGGGTCAAACCCGGCCCCCACATGTCGTTCAGCAGCGCACGGTCTTCGTCGCTCTGCTCTTTCGGCTGGGCGGTGTAGTAGACCGGAATGTTGTGCTTTTTGGCGAAATCGCGCAGGGCTTTAATGTTCGCCACCACGGTTTCCATCATCGCGCTGTTTTCACCCCAGAAATTGAGGAAATACTCCTGCATATCATGGATCAGCAGCGCCGCACGGGTAGGTTCAAACGCCCAGTCCACTTTGTTGGCCGGAATATCAGCGGCGGTGGGCAGTGCGTAGGCCTGCAGTTTTGGAATTGCCATACTCTTCTCCTTCAGGCCAGGGCGCGGTTTGCAATCCACTGACGTAATTGTTTTTTATCGACTTTCCCGACCGGCGTTAGCGGCAATGCATCTACGCACTCCACCCGGTCCGGCAGTTTGAATTCTGCGACGCCCTGTTCACGCAGGAAGCGGCGCACCGCCACCGCCCGTAACGGCGTTTTGGTGACCAGATACGCACAGCTTTTTTCGCCGAGCAGGCTGTCTTCCATGCTGACCAGCGCCGCATGAATCACCTCGTCGTGGCGTAGCAGCAGGTTTTCGACCTCTTCGGCGGCGATCTTTTCGCCCCCGCGGTTGATCTGATCTTTCTCTCGGCCCTGCACGGTGATGTACCCGTGTTCGTCGATAGAAATCAGATCGCCGGAGCCGTAAAATCCGTTGGCGTCAAAGGCGCTGTCGTTGTGCTCGGGGCTTTTGTAATAGCCGCGGAAGGTGTACGGCCCGCGGGTCATCAGCCGCCCCACTTCGCCGCGCGGCAACGGGTTCCCGTCGGCATCGGCGACCCACACTTCGTCGTCGGGCGACATCGGGCAGCCCTGGGTGTGGATGATGCGTTCCGGCGGATCGTCGAGGCGGGTGTAGTTCACCAGCCCTTCCGCCATGCCAAATACTTGCTGTAACTGACAGCCAATTTCCGCCGGGATCCGCGCCGCCAGCGTGGCCGACAGACGCGCGCCGCCCACTTGCAGCAGCGTCAGCGAGGCCAATTGCGCGTTACTGTTCCATTCGTGAATCGCCTGTAGCCACAGGCTCACCGCCGGAGGCACCAGCGCCGCGACGGTAATCTGATGCTGTTCAATCAGCGGAAAACAGAGCGTGGCGCTTGGATCCGCCGCCAGAATCACGCAGCCCTGCGCGAGGAACACGCCGAGCGCACCGGGGGAACTTAACGCGTAGTTATGCGCCGCGGGCAGCGCACAGAGATAGCGCGTGTTCTGGTCAAAGGCGCAAATCTCATTGCTGCGACGAATGCTGTAGGCGTAATCGTTGTGGGTACGCGGGATAAGCTTCGGCGTCCCGGTGCTGCCACCGGACAGCTGGAAGAAGGCCACTTCGCCCGCACCGGTCGGCGTGGCCACGAAGTTGTCAGCCGGATGCGCTATCGCCGCCGCCAGGCTGTACTCGCCGTCTTCGTTACGCAGCAAAACCGCGCGCACGGAACGGTGCTCATCGACGAAAGCGTTGAGGAACACGTCGTCGGCAAACAGCGCATGCTGGCGGTCAGCAATCAAAATGGCCGGTTCAATTTGCGCGGCATAAGCCTGCAGTTCGCTGCGCTGATGGCTGAACAGCGCATTCACCGGCGCCACGCCGATGCGCAGTAAAGCGAAAAAGGTGACGTAAAACTCTGCCACGTTGCCCAGCTGCACCAGCGCGGTATCGCCCATTTTCAGCCCCTGACGCTGCAACGACGACGCGAGGTTATCCACCTGCACGTTGAGTTCGCGATAGCTAAAACGACGATCGCCGTCGATCACCGCCACGCTGTCGCTGTCTGCATGACGCGTCAGAAAATCGGTCAGCGGTAAATCCTGCCAGTAACCCTTCTCGCGGTAGCGGGCCGCCAGCTCAGGCGGCCACGGCGTAAATGCAACACTCATCGTCAATCCTTAATTGAGGCCAAACACGTTCAGCATGGTGGTGAGTTTGACGCCGGTTTCGCGCCATTCACCGAGCGGTGAAGAGGCAGGCACAATGCCCGCGCCGGCAAACAGGCGAATGTGGTTGGCGTGCACTTTCGCGCAGCGGATGGTGACCACCCATTCGCCGTTGCCTTCGGCATCACACCAGCCGACGATGCCGCCGAACAGCTCGCGTTCGAATGGCTCCAGTTCAGCGATCACTTGTTTGGCAACGTCATGCGGGAAGCCGCTCAGCGCCGGGGTCGGGTGCAGCAAACAGGCCAGTGACAGCGCGTTCTCATCCGCTTTCGCTTCGCCTTCAATCGGCGTCGCCAGATGCCACAACGTCGGGGTGGTGATGAGCTGCGGCGAGGACGGCAACGACAGCATTTCACTGCGCGGCGTCAGGACGTTCTTCATCGCCTGCGTCACTAAATCGTGCTCGTGACGATCTTTCTGTGAGGCCAGCAGGCGGTTGCCCGCTTCCCGGTCCAGCACGTTATCCGGCTGACGACGGGCAGAGCCCGCCAGCGGCAGCGAGCTGAAATGCGCCCCCTCTTTGCGCAGCAGCAGTTCCGGGCTCGCGCCCAGCAACACGCCGCCGTCGGGCAGCGGCACGTGGAAGTTGAAACTCGCCGGGTTCTGCGCAATCAGGCGTTCCAGCAGCGCACCGGTGTCCACATTAATGTCGGTGGTCAGTTCAATCAGACGCGACAGCACCACTTTGTCGACTTTCGGCGTGGCAGTCAGCTGTGCAGCGCTCGCCACCATCGCCATAAACAGGTCCTGCTCAGGAATTTCCTGACGCGCCTGGACCTGCATCGGTTTCATGCCGGCGGCGTACGGCGCAGAGTGCTGCTTAGCGGTGCGGGAAAACGCCTCGCTGTGCTGGGGAATAAACAGCGCAGAAGGCTGAGTGGTATCAAACGGAATGGCACCAACCAAAATCGGGCGGGCGATACAGGCCGCTTTGGCGTCAGCAAAGGCGCTGGCGAGGGTGCGCTGGAACTCGCCCGCCAGATCTTCACCGCCTTCCACGGGCTGTTCGATACGACGAAAACAGCCGGAGGCGGTGAAACTGCGGTACGGTGACATAAAAAAGAAGCTATCAGGTGACAGCGTTGGTGCGACTTCCTGCCCGGCCTCGGCCAGTGACGTTTCCATATCATCCTCCAAAACGATAAAGATATTACGAATAATTATCATTTATATTTTGGTTCGGTAAGCTAAGAGTAAACGCGCTCATTGTCAACTTCAGCCGCATCATCCGACTTGCATCTGCGGCGCGCTAAAGTGAAAATGAGATTCATTAACATCAACCAAACAGGACTTTGACGTCGTGAAATCCCCCGTTTTTTTCCGTAACACCCTGCTGATCGCCGGGCTTTGTCTTTTAGGATTAACCTCAGCTCTCGCCGCCGACTGGCCGCGTCAGGTCACCGACAGCCGTGGCACACACACGCTGGAGCACAAACCGCTGCGTATTGTCTCCACCAGCGTGACCCTCACCGGCTCGCTGCTGGCGATTGACGCGCCGGTGGTGGCCAGCGGGGCAACCACCCCGAACAACCGCGTGGCCGACGAGCAGGGTTTTCTGCGTCAATGGGGCGACGTGGCAAAACAGCGTCAGCTCGCCCGCCTGTACATTGGTGAGCCAAACGCAGAAGCCGTTGCTGCACAAATGCCAGATTTGATCCTGATCAGCGCCACCGGCGGTGATTCCGCGCTGGCGCTGTACGACCAGCTGTCGACCATCGCCCCAACGCTTATCATTAACTATGACGATCAGAGCTGGCAGAGCCTGCTGACCCAGCTTGGCGGCATCACCGGACAGGAAAAACAGGCCAGCCAACGCATTGCGGAATTTGATAAGCAGCTCGCGACGCTCAAACAGCAGATGAAACTGCCGCCGCAGCCGGTCAGCGCACTGGTGTACACCGCCGCCGCGCACAGCGCCAATCTGTGGACGCCGGAATCCGCGCAGGGCAAATTGCTGGAACAGTTGGGCTTCACCCTCGCGCCGCTGCCCGCCGGGTTGCACACCAGCCAGAGTCAGGGCAAACGTCATGACATCATTCAGCTTGGAGGGGAAAACCTGGCGGAAGGCCTGAACGGCCAGTCGCTGTTCGTGTTTGCCGGGGATCAGAAAGATACCGACGCCATCGAAGCGAATCCGCTGTTGTCGCACCTCTCCGCCGTGCAAAACAAACGGGTGTATGCGCTCGGCACCGAAACGTTCCGCCTCGATTACTACAGCGCGATGCGGGTATTGCAACGCCTGGAAACGTTGTTTGGCTGATGACCGTGCCCGGTGGCGCTACGCTTACACGGGCCTATAAGACACATTCCGTAGGCCCGGCAAGCTTGCGCCGCCGGGCATATTCCACCGCACTAAACCGTGGCCGTTTCCTGGCGGAAGCGACGCAACTCACCGAGTAACAGCACCAATATCACGCCGACAATCGCTAACGCCCATCCGCTGGCGGATGCCGCTGCTACCGGCGTGAGCATTGCGCCAAACCCGCCTAAAATCGCCGCACCAATGGCATCGCCGGTAACGTTCTGCGCCGTCCACAGGCCGTTAATTCGGCCGAGCATCGCTTCCGGGGTTTGCGTCTGAATCAGGGTGTATTGCAGCAGTGAACTGATGGCGCTCAACCAGCCAAACAGCGCCAGACACAGCGCGCCCAACGCCCCCACTGGCATCAGGCTGAACATCCCAATCGCGACAAACGAGCCCACCGTGGTGAGCAACATGATTTGCCCCGGCTTTTCGCTACGCGCAAGATTGCCGCTGGTTAAGGCGCCAAACGCCGCGCCGAGCGGGATCGCTGCATACAGCAAACCAATCTGTGCCGCCGACATCTGCCAGCTCATCGCCAGCGCCGGATACAGCACGCGCACCGCACTGGCCATGGTCAGAAGAGCGCCGAGCAGCGCGATGCCGCCAATCAGCGGGCTGTTAAACAGGAAACGCAGCCCGGCCATCAGGGATTTCAGCGGATGCTCTCGCGGCTGTGGCGGCGGTGGCAACGGCGGCAAGCGCAGCAATGTCAGGGTAGTGATAAAGGTCCCGAGTGCAGCCAGCAGGTAGTTCCAGGAAAAACCGCCGCTCGCCAGCAGTAGGCCGCCGACCATCGGCGAAATTACCGAGCCCAGACGCACGGTGAGCATCGTAATCGCCCCCGCCTGCATCAGGTTTTCGCGCCCGACAAGCGCAGGTGTCGCCGCCAGCAGCGCGGTCACGCCAATGGAGGCAAACAGGCCGTCCCAGATCCCGAGCAGATAAATCGCCAGCAGCGAAGGCTCCGGCAGTAGCGCGTTCAGCCATAAGCCAACAAAGCCGATGCCGCAGGTGCCACGCGCCAGCAGAATCAGCTTTTTACGTTCGTAACGGTCGGCCAGCACGCCGCCGAGCATCAGGCCGATAAACATCGCCGCGCCGGTGAGCGTCACCGCCAGCCCGACGTGCCAGGTGGAATGGGTCAGCGACTGGATTTGTACCGGCACAGCAACGCCGAGCAGGCCAAGAGAAAGAATGGAGATAAAACGGGCGATAAAGACGGCGCGAAACGCCGGATGAGTCTTGAGCAGGCTGAGATTCAACAGCCAGGATTGTCTTTGCATGACGGGGCCTTCAACGAACTTTCGGTACCATTTCCGGGGCTGCACATGCTAACATAGGCGAATAAGATCGAGAACGATAATTACTATCATTATCACATCATGGACGTTGCTATGTCGTTTTCTCCCGCCGCGCTGCGCACCGTCGCCGTGCCCGGATTACTCATTCTGCTTATCGTCGCCGCCGCGTTCAGCCTACTGATTGGCGCAAAACCGCTGCCGCTGAATGTGGTTTTCGACGCCCTGTCCGGCAGCTGTCACAGCGCCGACTGCACCATTGTTCTCGATGCCCGATTACCGCGCACCCTCGCCGGTCTGTTAGCGGGCGGCGCACTCGGCCTCGCGGGCGCGCTGATGCAAACCCTTACCCGTAACCCCCTGGCCGACCCCGGCATTCTCGGCGTTAACGCCGGAGCCAGCTTTGCGATTGTGCTGGGTGCCGCACTGTTTGGTTTCACGCTGCCGCAGGAACAGCTGCTACTCGCCTTTTGCGGCGCGCTGATTGCCTCACTACTGGTGGCGTTTACCGGCAGCCAGGGCGGCGGCCAGCTTAGCCCGGTGCGTCTGACGCTGGCGGGCGTTGCGCTGGGCGCGGTGCTGGAAGGCCTGTCGAACGGCATCGCGCTGCTCAATCCCGATGTCTACGATCAGCTGCGTTTCTGGCAGGCCGGGTCGCTGGATATTCGCTCCCTCGAAACGTTGAAAGTGGTACTGCTGCCGGTGGGTATCGCCGCCGCCGTGGCGCTCGGTTTAAGCCGTTCACTGAATAGCCTGAGCCTCGGGGCAGACACCGCCACCGCGCTCGGCAATAAAGTGGCGCGCACCCAAATTCTTGGCCTGCTGGTGATAACCGTCCTGAGCGGCAGCGCCACCGCGCTGGTGGGGCCGATTGCCTTTATCGGGTTGATGGTGCCGCATATTTCGCGCTGGCTGGTCGGGGGCGATCATCGCTGGTCGCTTCCGGTCACGCTGCTCGCTACGCCAGCCCTGCTGTTGTTTGCCGATATTATTGGCCGCCTGCTGGTGCCGGGTGAACTGCGCGTGTCGGTGGTCAGCGCCTTTATCGGCGCACCGATGCTTATCTGGCTGGTGCGTCGCCAGCCGTCGCGCGGAGGTGTCGTATGATAGCCCCTGCCCGTCGTCTGGTCGTGAGCGTCGTGTTCCTGACCGTGGCGAGTCTGGCGATTAGCCTCTGGAGCCTGCGCAGCGGCGTGGTCACGCTGGATTTCAGTCAGGTTATCGCCGCCCTGTTCGGCGACGCGCCGCGCAACGTGACGATGGTGGTCACCGAATGGCGTTTGCCACGGGTGCTGATGGCGCTACTGGTCGGCGCAGCGCTGGGCGTCAGCGGCGCAATTTTCCAGTCGCTGATGCGCAACCCGCTTGGCAGCCCGGACGTAATGGGCTTTAACACCGGGGCCTGGAGCGGCGTGCTGGTGGCGATGGTGCTGTTTGGTCAGCATCAGACGGCGATTGTTTTCGCGGCGATGGCGGGCGGGATTGTCACGTCGTTGCTGGTCTGGCTGCTGGCGTGGCGCAACGGCATTGATACTTTCCGGCTGATCATTATCGGCATTGGCATCCGCGCGATGCTGATGGCGTTCAACACCTGGCTGCTGCTGAAGGCCTCTCTGGAAACCGCGCAGTCTGCCGGACTGTGGTTTGCCGGGTCGCTCAACGGCCTGACGTGGGCCAAAATTTTTCCCGCGTCACCTATTCTGCTGGTGATGCTGGTGTTTGCCGCCCTGCTGGTACGCCGGATGCGGCTGCTGGAAATGGGCGACGACAGCGCCTGCGCGCTGGGCGTGCGGGTCGAACGGTCGCGCTTATTGATGATGCTGGTCGCGGTGGTGCTGACCGCGGCCGCCACCGCGCTGGCGGGGCCGATTTCCTTTATTGCGCTGGTGGCCCCGCACATTGCGCGGCGCATCAGCGGCACCGCGCGCTGGGGTTTGACCCAATCGGCGTTGTGCGGCGCGCTGCTGCTAACGCTTGCTGATTTCGGCGCCCAGCGGCTGTTTATGCCTTACCAGCTACCGGTGGGCGTGGTGACCGTCAGCCTCGGCGGCCTGTATCTCATCGCCTTGCTTATTCAGGAGTCTCGTAAAAAATGACAGCTTCCACCGCCCGCCTGCGCGGCGAAGAACTGACGCTGAGCTACGGCAAAAAAGTGATCGCCGAGGGGCTGAACGTCGCCATTCCCGACGGTCATTTCACCGCGATCATTGGCCCCAACGGCTGCGGAAAATCGACCTTGCTGCGCACCCTAAGCCGCCTGATGACCCCGCAGCACGGCCAGGTATTTCTCGACGGCGAACAGATCCAGCGTTTCGCCAGCAAAGAAGTGGCACGGCGCATCGGCCTGCTGGCGCAAAACGCCACCACGCCGGGAGACATTACGGTGCAGGAACTGGTGGCACGCGGGCGTTATCCGCATCAGCCGCTGTTCACTCGCTGGCGCAAGGAAGATGACGACGCGGTGAACCGTGCGATGCAGGCCACCGGCATGGTGGAGCTGGCGAATCAAAGCGTGGATACGCTGTCGGGCGGCCAGCGTCAGCGGGCATGGATTGCGATGGTGCTGGCGCAGGAAACGGCAATTATGCTGCTCGACGAGCCAACCACCTGGCTGGACATCAGTCACCAGATTGATTTACTGGAACTGCTGAGCGAGCTTAACCGTGAGCGCGGTTATACCCTGGCGGCAGTACTGCATGACCTCAATCAGGCGTGTCGCTATGCCACGCATTTGATTGCCCTGCGCGACGGGCAGATTGTCGCCGAGGGCGCGCCGAAAGAGATTGTGACCGCGGAGCTGATTGAGCGGATTTACGGGCTGCGGAGTCTGATTATTGAAGACCCGGTGGCGGGTACGCCGCTGGTGGTGCCATTGGGAAAACGGTAGTCCTTCAACAGGACGCCTCACCCCGGCACTCTCCCCAAAAGGGACAGGGTGGCTGAGCGGCCAGGTGGTGAGATTCAGCTGAATAATATCGCGGTCCGTCATGCATCAAGTCTGTCGGCAAGATCCGGCCAGAGGTTTCATTTTCATCCCTTAAAATAAATGCCGAACTCAAAAACATTATTTCCCTGCCAGACATTCTGAAAATGAATTTGGCGTCAGCATTTGGTTTTTTAATCCATTGAGAAAATGCAGTAACTCGCAGTCAGAATAAAGATTAAACTTGGTCATGATCATGCGCTTATGCGCGCACACAGTTTTCACGTTGAGCTGTAAATCGCTGGCGATCTTTTCCGTATTAAAGCCACGATAAAAATGCGCAGCGACTTTAACTTGCTGGGGCGACAGGGTCCGGTGCAAACAACTCTGACAGTTGCGCCGGATATTTTTATAGGCTGTCTTCGTACTGTTTTCCCAGCCGCGAACGATTAACGCTCTGGTTTTACTGAGGCTTTCTGTTCGATTAATAAACACCATATTATTGACGCATAGCGGCATTTCGCCAAAATGTGGCTTGTTTGTCCCTTGGTAAATGCCGATCAATAAACTGGTCGCCTTGCGGTTGCGTAATATCGGATTACAGAGATAGCTCTCTCCCGGCTCAAAATATTTTACGATAATATCCGCGATGGCCACATTCGCTTCGGTCAGTGTCAGAAACTCAACTAACTTGCCTTCTTCGTGCAAAAAAATATTTTCCAGTAAAATCTCCATGCCTTTTTGGTAGGTGGTGTTTTTATCACTCATTACAATTTGCAACATCGACCCTCTCCCGTTAAATCAAGCGTTATTGATAGGCAAAGGTGATTGTTGCTGTCGCATTGGCGATACCAGGCGTAACAGGCGAGGCAGCCTGATAATAGCGGGCAACAAAAGGAATATTTAACGTCCCGCCAGCACTGATAATGCTGCCTACATTAAAGTAGCTATCAAACGCCACCGGGCTACCGTTGTACAGAACCTGAATACCGACCCCTCCTGCATTCCCTGTACCGCTGGTCAACGCCAGCACGCCATTCGGTTTTGAGAGATAGCCTGCGGAGCTCATGTACGCACTGACATTGGCTGGAGAATCACAGGTGACAGGCACCGTGAAATTCTTATCGCCTGCGGTGGACCCAATACCGTTAAAATCAGAGCGCGGCACTTTCGGGAGTGGCACGGGAATAAGGGTACTGACTGCGCAGGAAATAGCCCGATAATTGATGCTCCCGGCATAGGAAACTGAGCTGTCTGGGTCGGTTCCCAGCCCCCAGCCGGTAGCATACATCCCGATACCGAATTTCGTTTGTGCCTGAACCAGTGTTCCCGAGCCAACCGTATTAGAGGTTTTCACCAAGGCTAGCGTCATGTTGATAGAATACGTTTTTGCACTGGTGTTTGAGATATACCCCAGAGGTGTATTTCGAGTGTCGCAAGCCGCCCCTGCTCCCGTAACACGCTGGCCCGCAGAGTTTATCAAGGTGATACCGATGCCGCTTACACCGGTATTATATACCCCTGGCATCCCCACCACCTCAGTCCCCGTCCCATAGTAACAAGTGATGATGGTGCTCCCCTGCGGTACGCCACTGATGTTGGCGCAGTTCCCGGCAAAGCTGAAGTATCGCTCAGTGCCAGGAATAATGTTGCCCACCGGAACGGAGGCATCAACGGCAGTGGAACCTAAGTTTGCGACCCCGGGAACACTCGGGGAACTCACGCACCCTGTGTTCGCCGCGAAGACTGCGGGTGATACCATGCCCAGCCCCGCCAGCAAACCACACAGCAGCAGGAACTTTTTTATTAAAGAGAATATAGACATCACTTTCCTCACTGACATTGACCGCTGAGCGTCTGTACGCCCGCATTATCTGCTGTCTGTCTGTTCAGGGAATAATGCACGGAACACTGTTCTCCGGCCTCATTACCCCACTTCACCTGTAACGCCCCACTGTCTGCCAAACCGGTCAGGTAAACCTGTCCGCCATCGCCGACAATAAAGCCTTGCGCGCCTTTCTGCGCCGGGTCAGTCACCATTGCCCCAAATGGAACAGGCGCACCGCCCGCCCGCAGAATCGTCATCAGCGCACGCTGACCGACGCTAGCGCTAAAGCTCGCCCGCACTACCGCGCCGCGCGTAGGGACGACGTTCTGGTTATTAAGTGCGAGATCCACATCGTCAGGAAGCGTTTCGGGGTCGAGCTGTACATGGTTCCGGCGATACGGTGTGGTGTAAGGCACAATGGCATAGCCGCGCCAGTCTGTTTTCACCCCGGTCTGATTGTTCACCCCCACGCCATCGGCACCCGGCGCCTGGACCAGCGCGACGGTTTCGCCCATTGGCTGACCAAACGTCACTCCGTTTTCATGCACCACCACTCCGCCCTGCACGCCATAGTTAATGCGTTGGGTGTTTCTGTCGTAGGCATAGCCGCCAGTCACTTCACCATAGGTGCCACGATAATCGGCGTTCAGATTGCCACTGTTGCCCGTGCCCTGACTGCCATATCCTTCCTGCACGTTCCAGCTGAGATTATTGTCTTCCAGCGCGGTTCCGTTGAGGCCGACGGTCTGGGTCGTATTGCCGTGCTTGCTGGTGTTCAACGTGTAGCTCGCCCAGGTATTGGGCAGGAACAGGCTAAACGGAACGTTAACGTTGAGACTAACGACCTGATCCCGGTCGTAAACGCGCCCGGTTGTTGAGTTGCTGCCGATCGCTGAGCCATTGCTGGTCATGCCGTTTTCGTTATAGCTGTAGTTCAGGCCGTAACTGATACCGTTCCATGAGTTGTTATATCCGGCGCCAATCGAGCGCAGAGTGCGATCGCTGTTCCAGTAGTCTTCGCTTATCCAGCTCAGGGAGAGCGAGCCCGCGTTTTCGCCAAGAATCTGACTGATAGTGACTTCGCTGCGATTACGGCGACGCTCGGGTATCAGTTGATAGTTGTCATTACCGTCATGATACGTATCCATGACTTCCTGAAGGCTGTAATAGCCACTTGTCGAGTAGCGATAACCCGCGATGGCGAAGTTTGTTCCGGTCTGCACGATGTTTTTGCTGTAACGAACCCGCCACGACTGACCACTTTCTTTTAACTGATCCTGCGCCGTGGACCAGGCCTGGGTAACATCTGTCGATACTGCACCGAAATCCCCCAGGTTCTTGCCCAATCCCAACGCAAGCGACTGATATTTGCTGGCAAACTGTCCGCCGCCATAAGCCGTGAAGCCTGCTGGCAGGCCGTAAATAGCCGTGCCCTGGCTGAAAGGCGTGTTATCCACACTGTGGCTATAGGAACGATATTGCCCGGCGGTGACGCTGTATTTCAGGCGACCTTCACGTTGCAATACCGGCAGTGACGCAAACGGCACGACCATTAATTGTTCGCTGCCATCCGCTTCCTTTATGGTCACGTACAGATCGCCAGAACCGCCTGTCGGGTACATGTCGTTGATTTTAAACGCGCCCGGCGAGACATAACTCTGGTAAATGATGTAGCCGTTCTGGCGGATGATGACCTGGGCGTTGGTTCGGGCGATGCCGCGTACCACTGGCGCGTAACCTTTCTGGCTGTCTGGCAACATGTCATCATCAGAGGCGAGCTGCGCCCCGCGAAACGGCACGCTGTCAAACACGTCTGACGGAGAACTACTGTCACCCATCACCAACTGGCTTTTCAGTGAAATAATGCTGCGCGCGGCATAGGTATAAACCGTATCCCACTTGTCCTGACCATTGCTGTCGCGGCTCCAGGTGGTGTAGTTTCGCAACCGCCATGGACCGACGTTAATCCCTGGGCGCAGATTGGCATACTGGCTGTCGTTATCCCGCCCGTTACCGCTTCGGGCATAGTTATTCGCCCCGTTAAAGCTGTAATTGAGCAGAAAAGCCGGGATACCGTTGTCCCATTGCGTTTCAGGTACTACGCCGCGCGCACTCTGCGACACCGCCATCTGCGGAATGCTCAGCAACAGTTGCTGGCCACTGAAGCGGAACTCGGCTTTAGCCTGGGGGATCGCCCCGAGCTGAGCGCATTTGGCGTTTTTATCTCCCAGCGCCGGGAATAACGCGGTTTTGACGCCCATCTCATTCAGCTCAGCCACGCTCAGGCATGGCTGCAGGATGTTGTTACCCGAAGCGTCTTTTTGCAGACTGAATTCAACGTCACGCGTATCCTGCAAATCGTTGTTGAGATAGATATCGATGTGATAAATACCCGGCGGCTGGCCCGCTCCGTCTTCAAAAACGGAGAGGTCAGTCATCCCCTGGTGAGGCGCATCCACTTCCAGCAGCGCCGGGTTAAAGACATCACGGGCCAGGGCGCTGAGCGGAAAACTGCCCAGCAGGACAAACTGCCCGGCAATCAGATAGGCCAGCTTGTTTACCCTGAGATCGGGCATGTGCCTGCCCTGTTTTATTGTGCGATTCATCCTTTAACTCCTGCCCGCAGAGCGGTTTCCTGATAAAACATCTATTGCTTTCAGCTGTGTTTTTCTGGAGTCGTTACCTGTTACATTGCGCCTTTGTGTTCCGGGCCGATGGCCCCGTAATCACTGATAATTTTCCAGCTGACGCTGCCGCCACTGACGCCAGCGGGCAGCGCAAACTTCGCCGTGCTTTGCGGCGCGACATAGGTCACGTTTTTCAGCGCTTTGCCCGCCACGCTGATTTGCATAAAGTTCATGTAAAACGGCGTTGGGTTGGTCACCTGTACGCTGTCACCGCTGCGCTGCCAGGTGAGCTGGCTGGCTACGTCTTCAGGGGTCCCTTTCAGACCGGTGGGGCGGAAGATGAGCTTGATACGGTTTTTGACGGCTATTTGCAGCGTGTTCTGGTTGCTGCTGACTTCAGCCGCAGGAATCGCTTTGATATTCATCCAGTACAGCGATTCACGATCGTTGGGCAGATTGCCGCCTGCGCGGACCACTCGCAGCACGTTCTGCTGCCCGCCGTCGAGACGAAACAGCGGCGGGGTCACCATAAAGGGGGCTTTCTCAGCGCCACCAGTGGTGGTATCGACCCAGGACTGCACCAGATAGGGCACTTTGTCCGGGTTAGTGACGCTCAGTGAAGACTCCTTCTTACTTCCGTCATAAATAAGGCGTGTGCCGCCCACGATCACACCCGCCTGAGCCAACGTTGAAATGGCCAACAGTGCAGCCAGTAACGAGCCAGTAAACATTTTCATATCAATATCCTGTCGAGGAGATAAAAAATGGCCGGCACTGTTGCCGCCGGCCTGTTCGCTAATCTCCGGCCCTTGCGGGCAGAGTCTTAGTTGTAAATAACGCTGAAGTTCGCCACACTGTTCGCAGGACCCGCGGTAACGTCAGAAGTCACTGATTTGTAGCGAGCAACGAACGGCAGATTGTTCATAGAGGCGCCAGACTGCAGTGTGTATGCCGCAGATGGCTGAAACAGTGGCAGAACACCATTGGTGTCAGAGAGCTGGATACCGACACCCGTTGCAACACCTGCTTCCTGAGTCAGTTGCAGAAGGCTGTTGTCGCCGTTCAGGGCAGTACCATCAAACTTAATGCTGGCGGTAGAAACGGTGACCGGGCAGTTGGTCAGCTGAATGTCGAAACTGGTAGCAGCAGCGGTGTCGCCGGTGTTCAAAAGCTCAGATCTAGCGACCTGACCCAGATTCACCTGCAGTGGGTTTGAGACAGTGTTAATAACATCGCAACCTGCATCGATAATTTCACCGGTGAAATTAACCTGGCCCGCAGCCGCGAATGCGTTAGCCGTAGACAGAACAGCAGTAGCCGCGATAGCCATAGCGATTACATTCTTTTTCATAACGATTTCCTTTTGTTTATATAAGTCATGCCAACGAACTCAGGCAATAAGATGCCCATCAAACACCCGAGGGTAATTGAACTTTCCGTTAAACATTTCCTTGCTTCATCAATTGAATTGCACAGTGACCGTTTTATTGACAACAATTAAATCAATCTACAACTGAATACTCTCAGCCAGTCAGGCTTGAACGCCCGGGGAAAACTGACTTACATTCAAAATCAATCTATCTCACCAACCACCAATTCACTGCATGAATCAATTTTCATTAGATCACCTACTAAACGCAAGGTGTTTTTGGGTGTAATTTTACACCGCGACTTTCATTCACTTAATAAAAGTTCTTTACCATAATGCAGCCACTTATTAACGAAGTAAGAATAATCTTAGGCGCAAGCAAGGTGACATAAGTGACTATTAATGAAGGACAAAAAAAACTTTCTTTAGAAAACACAAATATCAGGAATAAAAAACCGACCACTGAAATAGAAAAATTGCTTTATCATCTCACGCCACTTTCTAACAAGATTGAAACAAAAAATCGTCAAACAATTAACTACATGAATGACGAAAAACGAAAGTGTTTTTTGTTGCATAAAGGTAGCGTTTCGCTGTACCGCAGCGTTGATGGGATGGTGCTAAACACAGAGTCCGCGCCTTTTATTTTTGGCGTGAGCACGCAACTAATGGATCCTGAGTATCTTTTTATCCGCACACATGACGTGTCAGAGGTGAGCTGGTTGTCGCTGGAAGTTGCTAATCAGGTGATTGCCGATAATAACCTCTGGCGGTCGCTGTCTCAGATGCTGATATATACCGTGACGCGGGTTTACGATCACTGCACCAAAATATCGTCTCTGTCGTCATACGATATTATTCGTTACCAACTCTATGAATTAATGAGCGAACCAGACGCCATTCGCCAGAGCGTAACTATCGCCAACTATGTGCAGAGTCGCTCGTTTTTATCGCGCAGTAGCATCATGAAAATCCTGGCACAGCTCAAAACCGGGGGCTACATCACTACCGACCGTGGGCTACTGCTGGCTATCCATAACATTCCGCTGAAGTATTAATGTACTCAATGGCGTGCTATTGCTAGATTTAAAGCATGAGCGGGTCACTATAAACGTACAGTTATGAAAGAGTCTTTCCTGCATGGCATGACGACAACGGTTATGTCTCAGTCCACGCGTGATCTCATCGATGTGCTCACGCCGTATGTCACGTTTGAGGATGTTCCGGCCAATACGCAACTGCCCTTTTCCGTGGAGGGCGTGAACCAGTGTTACATCCTGTTATCTGGCCTCGTAAAAGCGGGCAGAAGCACCGATGACTTCGTTATCTCGTCCATCACCACACCCAATATTTTGGGCATCACCAATAGAATTCCAAATGAATCGGGCCTCTATATTGAAACGGTCACCGAGGCGAGGATAGCCACGTTACCCACCACACGAGCCAATGAAATTATTGCGCAAAATAATGCCTGGGAACTGTTGGCGGGCCACATGACAGTCATCGCCAGCAACCTCTATAAAAAGAGTGTGCTGATAAGCGCCCCCACCACCTACGATGTGATGAAATTTCAGCTCATCGCGCTGATGCAGGAGCCAGCAGACCTGCGAGAATCCCACTCTGCGGCGAAATATATCCTTGAGCGCACACGCCTGTCGCGCAGCACGGTAATGAAAATGCTCTCTCAGCTGAAACTGGGGAGATATATCGAAATGGAAGACGGCGTGCTAAAAGCGGTGCATCGTTTGCCGGAGAAGTATTGAATCCTCTTTCCCTCTCCCCAAAAGGGCGAGGGTCTGAGCGGCTCCGTTCCCACTACTGCGCCACATGGATGCGCTTTTTAATGTCCTTCAAAAACAGCGTGATGGTAAACGTCATCATCACCAGTAGCGACCACGACCCCCATTTCCCGATATGCACTGTTGCCCATGCGCCAAGCTGATTCGGATAGCGCCAGACGCCGAAGAAGGTGCCCATATTCTCCGCCAGCCAGATAAAGAAGCCGATCAGCGCGAAAGCCAGCAGCAGCGGCATTTTATACGGCCGGTCGTAAGGGGTGAAAATCACGGTCGAACGCGCGTACATTCCCAACGCCACGGCGGCGATATACCCACGGTAATCGCCGATAAAATGATGGGTAAAGAAGTTGGCATACAGCGCAAGCGACAACAAAACAGCATGCAGAATGGGCGGATGATGGCGAATTTTCAAATCCAGCAAACGCCAGCACTGAATGAGGTAGCTACCAACCGCCGCGTACATAAATCCACTGAACAACGGCACGCCGCCAATTTTGCTCCAGCCCGCCTGAGGGTAACTCCACGATCCAATCGCCGACGAGGTTTTGAAGAGTTCGAGGGCAAAACCCAGTAGATGAAACAGGGTGATGGCTTTGATTTCATCCAGGCTTTCAAGCCGGGTGAAAAACATGGTGAACTGGATGGCTAAGGCGATGAGCAGTAGCACATCGTAGCGCGAAATCCCCAGCCACCCGTCGCGCGGCACGCAGAATATCGCCACAAAGAATAAGCCCGCGAACAAACAGGCACGCAGTTCCTTGATGCCGAACCACAGAAACTCCAGCCCATAACGCTTCACGCCAGTCAACGACGTGGCGGGTGGTTTCATTAAATAGTGATCGAGTCGATTGAGCACTTCCCTTCACTCCATTACAGAAAGCGCTCATTGTGCCATAAGTGCGACAGAAGCATAGCGGGTAGCGTTATGGCCACCCGCCCTTAAATTACCTCAATACTTCCTTCAGCACCGGGCCGATGGCCTCAAACGCCTGTGGGGAAATGATGTCGACGTGAGCGCAGTTCTGGCGATACACCTCAAGCTCTTTCACCCACGGCCCCCAGGCACGATGCGGGTCCTGGCCCGGCGTCAGCGTTTTTTCGGCGACGAACAGCGTGGCTTTGCCGTCGAACGAAACGCTGTGCGCGGTGGTTAACAGGCGCACCGCATCGGCGTAGTTCCCTTCAATCGCATTGAACAATTCGCCGGACGCCTGCCCCTGTTGCGCCGCCAGAAACGCTTCACGCTCGCGGTTAATTTCCGCAAGCACGGCCGGGTCCAGCCCATTGGCTTCTTTTTCCGACCAGTTCTGCGTTTCCGGCGGCCAGGTATCCAGCAGCCCGAGGAACGCCACCGCTTCGCCGCGCTGACGCAAACGCGCCGCGATGCCCTGCGCCAGCGTGCCGCCGAGCGAGTAGCCGAACAGATAATACGGGCCGTGCGGCTGCTGTTGCAGTAGCGTCGACAGATGGTGCTCGCACAGCGCATCCAGATTTTCCGCGCTGGCCATTGGCCCTTCCGGACGCGGCGATTGAATGCCGGTTATCGACCAGCGCGGGCTCAGCCAGCGGGCCAGCACGCTGAACTGCCAGGCAAAACCGGACGCCGGATGGAAGCACCACAGCGTTGGCCCATGGCTTTCACGCAGCGGTAGAATCGCCTCGTAACCCAGCCGCTGAGCCTGCGCGTCGTTCACCGAATCCAGCAGATGACTGAGTTTACCGACGCTCGAGGCTACCATCACCTGTCCCGGCGTGACCTGACGCACAAAGGTTCGGCTGAGCTGCGCCGCCAGACGCATCGCCAGCAACGAATGGCCGCCAAGCGCGAAGAAATCAGCATCGACGTCGCCAATCTCACAGCCCAGCAGCGCGGAAAACGCTTCTGCCACCGCGTGCTCGGTGGCGCTTTCCAGCGCACGCCCTGGCGCTTTTTGCGTCAGTTCCGGCAGCGGCAAGGCTTTGCGGTCGAGTTTGCCGTTAGCGCTCAATGGTAGCGAGGACAACGGAATAATCGTGATCGGCACCATGTGCGGCGGCAGCGTGTCGCGCAGGCTTTCCAGCAGCACGTCGCACGCCAGCGGCAGCCCGGAATCGGACACCACGTAGCCCACCAGTTGACGCGCATCGCCGCCCACCGCCGCGGCCTGATTCAGCACGCAGGCATGTGCCACAGCCTGTGCCACGCCGGGCAAACTCAGCATCATGCGCTCGATTTCACCGAGTTCTATACGCTGCCCGCGAATTTTGAGCTGATCGTCGCTGCGGCCCAAATATTCCACCGCGCCGTTATCGAGCCAACGCGCCACGTCGCCGGTGCGATACATGCGCTCGCCCGGCGCAAACGGGGAGGCGATAAAGCGGCTGGCGGTCAGGTCCGGACGGCCCATGTAACCCTGCGCCAGCTGAATGCCAGTGAGGTATAAATCCCCCGCCACGCCGAACGGCACCGGGCGCATCTGCGCGTCGAGAATGTGCAAACCGGTATTCCACACCGGGAAACCAATCGGCACGCTATTGCCGCTGACCGCCGCCAGTTCAGGGCCAAATGCCGGATACCAGCTGACATCCACCGCCGCTTCCGTCGGGCCGTATAAATTGTGCAGTGGCGCGTGAGTGAGCTGTTCCCATTCGCGGCACAGCGCGGTCGGCAGTGCTTCGCCGCTACAGAAAACCTGTTTCAACGTGCGGCACGACGCCACGTTTTCGTCCGTTAATGAGGCCACGAATGCTGCCAGCATCGACGGGACAAAGTGGGTGGTGGTCACACCGAAATCGGCGAAGAACCGTTGCAGCGCCTGCGGGTCGCGATGCGCGTCCGGCTCGGCCATCACCAGTTTCGCGCCGGTGATAAACGGCCACCAAAATTCCCACACCGAGACGTCAAAACTGCACGGCGTTTTCTGTGCCACTACGTCGGCCGCGGTCAGCGGATAGTTTTCCTGCATCCACAGCAAGCGGTTGACGATCGCCGTTTGCCCGACCATCACTCCTTTCGGGCGGCCGGTCGACCCGGAGGTGAAGATGATATAGGCAGTGTGATCGGGCTGCGACAGCGCCAGCGGTGTCTCGTCCCCCGGTGCCAGCGGCGCGTTGTAGCACAGCGTGTCGATCCCGGAAAAACGGCTGAGCTGATCGTCAGACGTAATCAGCAAAGATGGTTTCGCGTCTTCGAGCATCATGTGCAGACGATCGTCCGGATAGCCGGTGTCGAGCGGCAGCCAGGCCGCGCCCGCTTCGACGATCCCGTGCAGCGCCAGGGTCAAAAAGACCGAACGGGGCAGCGCCACCGCCACGCTGTCGCCGGGTTTCACGCCGCGCTCACGCAGCAGATTCGCCAGGGCGACCACCTGCTGGCGCATTTCGCGATAGCTGAACTGTAATCGCGCATCGGCCAGCGCGGGTGCGTCAGGCGTTTTCGCCGCCTGGACCGCCACCAGCGCGCTGAGCGTGCTTTCCGGCAGCATCATGCCAGTTTCATTAATCTGTTCGAGGCGCTGATATTCGGTGTCCGACACCAAATCCACATCGCCGCAGCGAAGCGCAGGGTTGGCGGAAAACTGCTCCAGCATCGCCAGTAAACGCGCGGTGTGCTGTTGCAGCGTAGCTTCGTCGTAACGTTGCTGATTCGCCAGGACTTCAATCGACAGTCCGCCCTCTTCGTCCGGGAACAACGCCAGTTCAAGATCATTCACCGGTCCGGTGGCGAGCGTGTGCGTGGTGGCGCGAACGCCGTCAATTTCGAGTTGATAATCGAATACTTTGACGTTAAATACCGGGCCAAACAGCGGTTCGTCACCCGCAGCCTTTCCTGCATCACGCACGATTTGTTCGGCATCATAGCGCTGATGGCGACGCATTTTTTTCAGCTGTGCGCCCAGACGATTGGCCAACTCTGACAGGGTTTCTTCCGGTTTGAGGGTGACCGCCAGCGGCAGCACATTCAGCACCGGTCCGGTGGCGGTGAGCGCCGCCGAGCCTAACCGGCGCATGAAAATGTAGCCCGCTGCGTAGTCGTTCCGACCACACAGGCGACCCAACCACAGCGCCGTCAGCGCGAGGGCTAAATCGGTGCGTGGGCTGGTGGTGGCCGCAGATAAACGGCTAAACGCCTGTTTGTCGGCGCTGAGTTTTAAGCGCCAGAGGGCGGTGGTCGAGGCGCGACCCGGCAGCGGTGCGGCAGACAGCGAGGCCGGAGACGGTAGCTGCTGGCGCTGTTCAGCCCAGAACGCACCGTCGCGGCTCCAGGCGTCGCTGTCGCGATAGCGCTGATATTCATCGACCACGTCCGCAAAGGGGGTAAACGGTGATTCCGGCGGCGCTTCGCCTTTCAGCAACGCGCGATAAATGTGTACGACCTGGCGGGCAATGGCCGGGAAACTGAAGCCATCAACCAGTAAATGGTGATATCGCTGATACCAGTACCAGCGGTTATCGGCCACACGGAATAGCTGGTGACACACCAGCGGGTTGCCGCTGTCGACCCGGGTGTTTTGCGCCAAATCAGCCTGCATGTGTGCGAGTGCGGCGGCGTGCGCGTCGGCTTCATGACGTAAATCCTGCACCGCTGAAACACACGGCGTGAGCGCGTCATCAACCCATTGCCACGGTTCGCCGTTTTCGTCGGTGAAGCGCATACGCAGGGTGTCGGCCTGCGCCAGCCCCAACGTTATGGCCTGCTGTAACAGCGACGCGTCAATCGCGCCGTCGAGTTCAACGTAATGGGCAACGCTCCAGGCATTTGGCAGCGTGGAGAGCTGTTCCGCCATCCAGATCCCCGGCTGGGCCGCAACCAGCGGTAAACGCTCAGTCATGGCGGCCTCCGGCAAAATGGGCAGGGTTCAGCGTGGTCCAGCGCGCCGCCAGCCAGGCGTTGCAGACTTCGGCGCTTTGCGGTTCGCAGACGATTTCCCAGCCCGCCGGGAGGGCGCACTGCTGCGGCCAAAGGCTGTACTGCTGGCGAGAATTTTGCAGGATATAAAACTGCCCTTGCGCATCATCGAAAGGGTTACTGATTTGCATACCAAACTCCTGTCGTAAAGCGCGCTTTATGCATCGACCAGCGGCTGCCAGAGCGCGATCAGCCCTGCAGTAAGCCCGCCACGCCAACACAGCGCATCGTGTCCGCCGTCAACCTGACGCCAGAAAACCGGCTGCTGTTGTAGTTGTTGTAAGAGGGCCTGATTGGCCTCAAAGATGACCGGCTCGCGACGTCCGGCTTCAAGCCAGATCCGCAGGCCCTGCGGTGAAAATTCACCGCGAGAAAGTTTTTCGAGAATGACGCCGCCGTGGCGATCGCCACGTTTCGGCCACCAGTAGGAGCCGGACTGACTCAGCACACAGCCAAAACGCTGCGGCCAGCTGAGCCCGGCGAACATCGCCGCCAGGCCGCCGAAGCTTTGCCCGGCGACCAACGTGCGTTCCGGCTGCTCGCTGAACGGCGCGATGCGCTGAACCTGCGGGAGCAGCTCGGCCTGTAACGCCTGCCAGAAATCGGTGTTGCACGGCAATTCCGCGCTGCGATGGGCGGTGTCGATGGCATCCACCAGCACATACACCGCCGCCGGAAGCTGCCCTTCGCGGGTCAGTCGGGCGAGCGGCGACCACACCGGCATACTTTCAGCCCAGAATTGACCATCAAGCAAAATCGCCAGCGGCCTCGCATGCTGTGACGGTTTTCCGGTGGTGAAAATCCACACCCGGCGGACATTCCCGAGACGCTGGCTGCGCCATTGAATACACACCGGCGGCGTGTACGGTTCGTCGGGGCTGTCCCAGCCTGGCTGTTCAGGGGCGTCGGGCAGTGACAGCGCAGACACCGCATGCCCGCGTCCACCGCGCCAGCTGTGCTTATTACGCGGATCGGCCATCGCCTGCGGCAGCAGTTTTCGCCAGCCTTCGCGCAGCAAAATGCGATCCGGTGCGTTGCCGTTAAACAGCGCTGCATCGAAATCATCGTCGCGTTCAGAAGGAATGAAACAGTAGCTGCCGCGCCAGCTGGCAGGCAGCCGCGTCTGCCACTGCCAGACGTCAGTGCCCGGCAGACGGGACAGCGTCTGCGGCACCGAATTCTGGTGGTGATCGGTCACGCCGGTGATGTAAAGCCACACCCGCTTGAGATTCGAATGCCGCTCGCTACCCGCCGGATCGCGCCAGTAAAACGTGACGTGGCAAAACGCCCCTTCCCGCCGCCATTGTGGCCCGTCAATGCGTTTCCACCAGGCTGCACTCCCTGTCGTTACCGTCTCCGCCACGTTAACCCCGCGCTGTCTGTGGATTATTTTGTTACAGGCTAAAAATTATTGATAATATTATTGATAACTATTTGCATTTGCAATAGCGTATTGACGCGCGTTTTACTTTCCTTCCCCTGCGCTCTGACAGGGGGTTTATTTGATACAGCAGGACGTTGGCTCACAATGAATAACAAACTCAAATCCTTGGCCTTACTGGTCAATCTGGGTATTTACGGGGTGGCATTACCCGTATTCGCAGAAGAGACCGCAAAGGCAAAAACTGCAGACGCTGAAGAAACCATGGTCGTTACCGCGGCGCAGCAGAACCTTCAGGCGCCGGGTGTTTCAACCATTACCGCCGATGAAATCCGTAAACGCCCGCCCGCTCGTGACATTTCCGAAATCATCCGCACCATGCCTGGCGTTAACCTGACCGGTAACTCCACCAGCGGCCAGCGCGGCAACAACCGCCAGATTGATATTCGCGGCATGGGCCCGGAAAACACCCTGATCCTGATTGACGGTAAATCGGTCACCAGCCGGAACTCGATTCGTTTAGGCTGGCGCGGCGAGCGTGATACCCGTGGCGACACCAGTTGGGTTCCACCAGAGATGATTGAGCGTATCGACGTTATTCGTGGCCCGGCTGCGGCGCGCTACGGCAACGGCGCGGCAGGCGGCGTGGTGAACATCATCACCAAAAAAGTGAACAATGAGTGGCACGGCAGCTGGGACACGTTCATGAATCTGCCGGAGCATAAAGATGAAGGCTCCACCAAACGCACTAACTTCAGCCTGGCCGGCCCGATGGGCGGCGATTTCAGCTTCCGCCTGAACGGTAACCTGGATAAAACTCAGGCCGACGCCTGGGACATCAACGAAGGCCATCAGTCTGAGCGTACCGGAATTTACCAGAACACCCTGCCCGCCGGGCGTGAAGGGGTGGAAAACAAAGACATCAATGGCGTGCTGCGTTGGGATTTTGCGCCGATGCAGTCGCTGGAACTGCAGGCAGGCTATAGCCGTCAGAACAACCTGTACGCAGGCGATACGCAGAACACCAACACCAATAATTTCGTCAAAGAAAACTACGGTAAAGAGACCAACCGTCTGTACCGTCAAAACTACTCTCTGACCTGGAACGGCGGCTGGGATAACGGCATCACCACCAGCACCTGGGCGCAGTACGAACACACCCGTAACTCACGCAAAGGCGAAGGCCTGGCGGGCGGCACCGAAGGTATCTTCAACTCCGATAAGTTTGTCGATATCGATTTGGACGATGTGCTGCTGCACAGTGAAATCAACCTGCCTGTCGACTTCGTGTTCAGCCAGACGCTGACCCTGGGCACCGAATGGAACCAGCAGCGGATGAAGGATATGGCGTCGAATACCCAGACCTTTATGGGCGGCACCATTCCGGGTTACAGCAGCACCAACCGCAGCCCGTATTCACAAGCGGAAATCTTTTCGCTGTTCGCGGAAGACAATATTGAAGTGACCGACACTACGATGTTGACCCCGGCGCTGCGTTTCGATCACCACAGCATTGTCGGCGATAACTGGAGCCCGTCCCTGAACCTGTCGCAAGGACTGTGGGATGATTTCACCCTGAAAATGGGGATCGCCCGCGCCTATAAAGCGCCGAGCCTGTACCAGACCAACCCGAACTACATTCTCTTCAGTAAAGGCCAGGGCTGCTACGCCAGCGCCAGCGGCTGCTACCTGCAAGGGAATGAAGACCTGAAAGCCGAAACCAGTATCAACAAAGAAATTGGTCTGGAATTCAAGCGTGACGGCTGGCTGGCGGGTGCCACCTGGTTCCGCAACGACTATCGCGACAAGATTGAAGCGGGCTATGCGCCGGTGTACACCAACGGTTCCGGAACCGATCTTTACAAGTGGGAGAACGTCCCGAAAGCGGTGGTTGAAGGCCTGGAAGGCACCTTGAACGTCCCGGTGAGCGAGACCGTTAACTGGACCAACAACATCACCTACATGCTGCAAAGTAAAAACAAAGAGACCGGCGATCGTCTGTCTATCATCCCGGAATACACCCTCAATTCGACCCTGAGCTGGCAGGTGTATCAGGACTTCTCCGTGCAGTCGACCTTCACCTGGTACGGCAAGCAGCAGCCGAAGAAGTACAACTACAAAGGCCAACCGGCGACCGGTACCGAGCTGAACGAAGTTAGCCCGTACAGCATTCTTGGCCTGAGCGGCACCTGGGATGCGACCAAATACGTCAGCTTCACCGCGGGTATCGATAACCTGTTCGACAAACGCCACTGGCGCGCGGGCAACGCCCAAACAACCGGCGGCGCGACGGGCTATATGTACGGCGCGGGTGCAGAGACCTATAACGAGTCTGGCCGCACTTACTACATGAGCGTGAATACGCACTTCTGATAACGAGGCCGCCCCTCTCCTGCGGGAGAGGGGTATCACCATGAAAACAGAGCACAGCCCCCTTTCCCTCGACGGTCATACGCTTCATCAGATTGAATTCGACCCCGCGACCTACACCGACGCCGATTTACTGTGGCTGCCCCATCACGCTCAGCTTTTGCCTGCTGGCAAAAAGCGCAAAGCGGAACATCTCGCTGGCAGGCTTGCTGCGCTTTATGCCTTACAGCAACATGGCCTTCGATACATCCCGGCTATCGGCGATAACCGACAACCGCTGTGGCCTAACGGCTGGTACGGGAGCATCAGCCATAGTGGTACGACCGCGCTGGCGGTGGTGTCACGGGAGCCGGTGGGTGTGGATTTAGAAACGGTGTTTAGCGCGGAGGTGTGTGACGAGATTACTGACAGTATTATTTCGCCCGAAGAACATGCGTTGCTGAAAAATTCTGGGCTTCCTTTCCCGTTGGCGCTGACGCTGGCGTTTAGCACCAAAGAGAGCGTGTATAAGGCGTTAAGTTTCGCGACCAACGACATGCCCGGTTTTACGGCCGCCCACCTTGTGGCAATTAATCGACAACACATCACGGTGCAGTTAACCGCCGCCTTTGCCCCCGCGCTGGCGGGGCGAATTTGTCGGGTGGCATGGCTGCAAATCAATAATCAGCTCGTGACCCTACTGGCGAAAACTCTCCAGTCGGCGTAGCTGTTGGCCTTTATCATCAAAATTGCTTTCATCAAGCCAGGCCTGAAGCGCGGTATTAATCGCGGGCCATTCGCCGTCGATGATTGATAGCCAGTCGCTGTCACGGTTTCGGCCTTTGCGCACCATCCGCTGACGAAAACGGCCTTCGAAGGTGAAACCGATGCGTTCTGCCGCCTGGCGTGAGGCGGTGTTCAGGGAATCGCATTTCCATTCCACACGGCGATAACCACAGGCGAAGGCTTCGCGCAGCAGTAGCCAGACCACTTCGGTGCTGATGACGCTGCGTTTCATGCGCAGTGACCAACTAACATGCCCGATTTCCACCGTGCCGTTGGCGCGATCGATTGCCATCAGGCACACCACGCCTGCTGCGCGTTCGCTGCGTAAATCAATGACCGCGAAGGGCACTATCGCGCCGTCATCTACTTTGTCCTGCAGCCAGGCATTTGCCGCCTCAACGGAATCAGGCCGCTCGCTGCCGAGCCACGTCCAGTCGCGGTCATCCAGCGCCAGAGCGAAAGCATCGAACAGATCCGCAGCATGATGCGCGGCATTCAGCGGTTCCAGTCGACAGGTTCGGCCCGTTAACGGTTTACGTTCCAGCAATCCCGCGCCCTGCCAGTCCGGAAGTGGGTCACCCACTAATTGCTCATATTTGTTGATTTCCGCCACGTCGCCTCCCGATGATTATTCATCACGGTTATATCACATGGCATTACGGCTTCGCTGCAAACCCGCCAGCCCCAATCGCCGTTAGTTTCGTCAAACAATACATTTTCCGACGTTATCACCAATAAACTCCAAATAATACGGAATCATATTCTACAAATGCGATCAAAATCGGCTTTAGTGGCGTAAAAAAGCGTGTTTCAGTCCGACATTGCCTCTATTATCGCTTAGACACATTCAGCAATGAAATGAAATATCCAGTCGGTCGAGAGAGGATCTATGAATACACTGACAAGGACAAAAAAGGACGGTCAGGAAAGCCGCCTGATGAGCGGGTTTCTCAACGCGATTGAGAAAGCGGGCAACCGCCTGCCGGAACCGGCGCTTATTTTTTTCTACTTTTTACTCGCGGTGATGGGCCTGTCAGCGGTGTTATCGATGGTCGAATTCGATATCGTTAACCCGGTGACGCAGCAAACCGTGCAGATCAACAATCTGCTGTCGGCCGAAGCGCTGACCAGCACGCTCGCCAATATGGTCGCCACGTTCACCGGTTTCGCGCCGCTCGGTATTGTGCTGGTGGCGATGCTGGGGGTTGGCGTGGCGGAAAGCTCTGGCTTTATCAACGTGGCGCTGAAAAAGATGCTGCGCGTGACGCCGAAAAAACTGCTGACGCCGATGCTAATTTTCGTGGCGATGTTCAGCCACGTAGCGGCTGATGCAGGTTACGTGCTGGTTATCCCACTCGGTGCCATTATTTTTATGTCCGCAGGCCGTCACCCGCTGGTGGGTATTGCCGCTGCGTTTTCCGGGGTGTCCGGCGGATTCGCCGCCAATATGGTACCGACCGGCAACGATGCGCTGTTGCAGGGCTTTACCCAGGCCGCCGCCCAGCTGCTCGACAACACTTATACCGTTAATACGTTGTGTAACCTGTTCTTCGGTATCGCTTCGTCGATTGTAATCACGCTGGTTGGCTGGTGGGTCACCGAACGCATCGTCGAACCGCGGGTGAGCAAAATGCCCCTCGACGGCGATTTTAAGCACGACGAAGATATGTCTCACGTCTCCCCCCAGGAAAGCCGGGCGTTTAACATTGCCGGCGTGGTGATGATCCTCGGCCTGGTGGCCCTGGCCGCCGCCGCGTGGCCGCAAAGCTCGATGCTGCGCAGCCCGGATGGCTCGCTGACCGCCTACAGCGCGCCGATCATGAAATCTATCGTGCCGCTGATTTTCCTGATCTTCATTATTCCCGGCATCGTCTTCGGCTTTGCGTCACGCCGCTTTAAAACCGGGAAAGATGTGATTAACTCCATGAATGATTCGATGAGTAAAATGGGCTCATACATGGTGATGGCCTTCTTCTGCGCCATGTTCATCAAAGCCTTTAGCGATTCGAACATCGGCACGCTGGTGGCTCTGGCGGGTGCGGACGGCCTGAAAGCGATGGCGCTGCCGGGCGAAGCAACCATTATCGGCATGATTGTACTGACGGCGGTGGTTAACCTGCTGATTGGTTCCGCGTCGGCAAAATGGGGGCTGCTGTCGCCCATTATGGTGCCAATGCTGATGGCGGTCGGGATTTCCCCGGAGCTGACCCAAGCGGCGTTCCGTATTGGGGATTCCAGCACCAATATCATTACCCCGCTGATGGTGTTCTTCCCGCTGGTGGTGGTGTATTGCCAGCGCTATGTGAAGGGCGCGGGCGTCGGGACGCTGGTGTCGATGATGATGCCGTATTCCATCGCCTTCCTCGTGACCTGGAGCCTGTTCCTGCTGGCGTGGTGGAGCCTCGGTATGCCGCTTGGCGTGGCCGCACCGTACACCTGGTCTGCGGGCTAACGCATATCTCCCCTGCCCGGCGGCGTCCTGCTGTCGGGCAGGTTTTTTGTCATTCCGAATGAGCGTCTCGCTGAACTGATTTTTTGTCGCCTATACTGACAAAAAAACTGCCGGACGTTGCCATGTCATTACCTGACTTTCATGTTTCCGATCCCTACACCCTCGGCATTGAGCTGGAGATGCAGATTGTTAACCCGCCGGGCTTCGACCTGAGCCAGGACTCTTCGGCGCTGATCGCGGAGATTGGCGAGACAGGTTCGGCGGGCGAGGTCAAACACGACATCACCGAGAGCATGCTGGAGATTGCCACTGGCGTGTGCCACGACATTCATCAGGCCAGCAGCCAGTTTTCCACACTTCGCCAGGCGGTGCTGACCGCCGCGTCGGATCAGCATCTGCACATTTGCGGCGGCGGGACCCATCCGTTCCAGAAATGGCAGCGCCAGGAGGTGTGCGATAACGAGCGCTATCTACGCAACCTTGAGCAGTTTGGTTATCTCATTCAGCAGGCGACGGTGTTTGGCCAGCATGTTCACGTCGGCTGTCCCAACGGCGATGACGCCATTTATCTGCTGCATGGTCTGTCGCGTTTCGTGCCGCACCTGATTGCCCTCAGCGCCGCATCGCCCTATTTACAGGGCGCAGACAGCAGATTCGCCTCGTCGCGTCTCAATGTTTTTTCGGCTTTTCCGGACATGGGCCCGATGCCGTGGGTCGCCAACTGGCAGGAGTTTAGAGGATTATTTCGCCGCCTGAGCTATACCAGCCTCATCGACAGCATCAAAGATTTGCACTGGGATATTCGCCCCAGCCCGCATTTTGGCACGGTTGAAGTACGGGTGATGGACACGCCGCTGACCCTGGCGCATGCAGTGAACATCGCGGGGCTGATTCAGGCAATTTCCAGCTGGCTGCTGGAAACGCGGCCGTTCAAACACACGCCGCAGGATTATCTGCTGTATAAATTTAACCGCTTCCAGGCCTGTCGTTACGGGTTGGCGGGCGTGCTAACCGACGTGCATTCGGGGGAGCAGTCGACGATTTCCGATGACCTTCAGCGCCTGCTCGAGAAAGTCGCCCCGTGGGCCGATACGCTACAGGCCAGCAGCGCGATTGACGACCTTGCGCGGAGGGTCCAGCAAGGCTACAGCGAGGCAGACCGGATGCGTGAATTTATCGCCGACGGCGGCTCGTTGATAGCGCTGGTGGAAAAGCACTGCGAAATCTGGGCGGCGTAAGTCAGAAGCGGGCCTGGAGGGTTGCCGTCAGCGGGCGTTTCCCGGACAATGCCCCTTTTAACTGCTGATTAACAACACCATGAAGCATCCGCTTGAATCTCTGGTCACCGCTGGCGGCATTTTGCTGATGGCCTTTTTGTCCTGTTTGCTGCTGCCCGCCCTTCCCTGGGGCTGACAGTGGCGCAAAAATTAGTGTCCGTTTTCCATCTGATGGACCTCAGCCAGCTGTACACCATTCTGTTCTGCATCTGGTTTTTGGTGCTCGGCGCGCTGGAGTTTTTCCTGCTGCGCTTCGTCTGGCGTCGCTGGTTCTCACTGGCGGACTAACCCGGTAAAATCGCGCATCCCTTCCACCAGCGCTTCGCACCACGCGGCATAATCATGGCCGCTGGACGATGGGTGGAAGCTGACGCGATACCCTTTGTCACGCAGCACCTGCTCAAACTCCCGCGTGTTCGGGTAATTTCCGCCGCCGGGACCGCGGGTTTCAAACCTGCCAGCCTGGAGCCAGAAGCGAATTGAGTAGCGCGGCGCCTGCTGATATTGGCGCGTTAACCAGTCAGTGGCTTCGCCTTTCGGCGCCCACCAGTAGGAACCGGACAGACTCAGCACGTTACCAAACAGGTTCGGATATCGCAGCGCCACCCACGCCGATGCCAGCCCGCCGTAGCTCGACCCCGCCAGCACCGTTTTATCCCGATGCAGACTCAAGCCTTTACGATGCAGCCACGGCAGCAATTCGTGCGCCATAAAATCGGCAAAACGCGGATTCGGCGGCAGCTCTGCCCCGCGGCGGGCGTTATCCAGGGTATCAATAAACACCACGTTGACCGGCGGCAGCACGTGGCGCGCAATCAGGTCGTCGAGCACGTTGGCAAAATGGTAATCGTCCTGATACTGCTTACCGTCAAACAGCAAAAGCGTCCAGCGCGCGGGCTGCGATACGCGTGGGCGATAAATGTTGATCTCGCGCGTGTTGCCGAGAAAGTCGCTGTCAATCTGATGGCGCGTCAACTGCCCGTACTGAATCGGCTTTTTCATGCGCTGTAAGGTGCAATAACGCGTCGGATCCAGCGCCAGCAGCGAATAACGGTTCCAGCGATCGCTGGCAGGATTGAGGCTGTCAGGATTGAACGGATCGGCCTGCGCACTGACCAGGATCGCCCGCTGCTGTTCGTGCGGATTACCTTCTATTTTCGGCACGTCCGGAGCCAGCTGGTATTGCATCAGCGTGTCAGTGGGGACGACATAGCTGCGAAACCAGACGTCAGAATTGCCGAGCCGGAAAAGCGGATCGTGCTCGCCCGCGGGCGATCCGAGCAAGAACACATTCTTATGCGCCCCACGCCATAGAAACGTCACCCGTTTATGCCGCGAATCGACCGACTCCACCAGCGGCGTGCCCTCAAGCTGGCGCGCCTGCCAGAAGGCTTCGGTCGTTGCGCCGCTTTCAAGCTGTTTCGCCAGGGTTTGCAGTAGCGGGCTGGCAGGGTCCGGTTTGTCGGCGCTGGAAATCGCCGAGGTTTCTTTCATGCGCCACTGGAAATGCCAGCGGTCGCCTTCATTACCCTGCAGCACAAGCGTGGTGGTTTGGTGTGGCGGGAGTGAGAAAAGCAGCGTTTGCGTGCCGTCCGCCGGGCCGCCTTCAATCAACGCACGGATTCGGCGGTTATCGCGGTCGAGTAAACGGGCATCCGTTACGCCGGAAAGCGTCGCCTGCACATAGTTTTCGCCCAGCTCCGGCAACTCAAAACAGACCTCCCCGCTGGCATCAAATTTTCCTTTTTGCTCTCCCTGAACGGAAGGAGACTCGCAGGCCACCGCCGCGGCGGGCATCGTGCTCAGCCCAATCAACAGACCACTCCATGCCATCTTCATTACGTGCTTATTCCTGTAGAAACGGGAAAACAACGTTAATGCAAATGGGAATGGTTTTCAATATCACATAAAGAAAGGGTAATATCCCGCCCGGAAAGCGCATCGTCGCCGGGCAAAAAAAACCGCGCACTAATGCGCGCGGCTTTGGTTTTCTTTACGCCACGCACCAGGCGGCTGTTTGAAGGTGCGCGTAAACACGCGGGTAAACGTCTGCTGCGAGTCAAAACCGTACTTCAGGCAAATGTCGTACACCCTCTGATCGGTATCGCGTAATTCCTGGGCCGCTAACCGTAGTTTGCGCTCGCGAATATAGCGGCCAAGGCTTTCCCCTTTTTGCTGCATAAACAGGCGCTGCAAATGCCATTTCGAATATCCCGCATGGCGGGCGATATCGTCAATACGCAGCGGCTGATGCAGGTTGTCGTCAATCCACTCGACGATGGTGTCAATAACCTGAGCGGAAATCGTCATACCTTCCTCCCCTTTCTGAACTGTAAGGTGGTTATTCCCACCAGGCACGGAACTGCTGGTCACGGTTGGCAACCCACACCGGCTCACCCTGAACCGGCGTTAGCAGGCGATAATCTTTCCCTTCGCTGGCGATGCTCAGCTGTTTGTACGGGTCATCCCAGGTATGTTTAGCCAGAACAAATCGCCCTGCATGGCCCGGTAATACCGCGCGAGCGTTCAGGTCAATCGCCGCCTGCGCGGTTTCTTCCGGTAGCATGTGAATGTATTTCCAGTCCTGGTCGTACTGGCCATTTTCCATAATGGCTAAATCAACGTGACCAAACTGCTCGCCAATGGCCTTGAAGTGCGGGCCATAGCCGCTGTCACCGCTGTAATAAATATTCTGCTCTGGCGTCACGAACATAAAACTGCCCCATAACGTCTGATTGCGCTTCAGGCCTCGGCCGGAGAAATGGCGTGCGGGAAGCACATGCACGGTCAGTTCATCGCTGATGTCGACCTTTTGCTGCCAGTCCGCTTCGGTAATGATCGCGCTGTCCATCCCCCAGTAACGCAAATGCGATCCGACGCCCAGTGGGGTGACGACGCGTTTAATCTTCGGCTTCAGCGCCTTGATGGTGGCGTAATCCAGATGATCGTAATGGTCGTGAGAGATGATAAGCAGATCGATGTCCGGCATCGCGGCGGCGGTCCACGGGTACTCCCCTTCAAACGCTTTATTGAGGAATGAGAACGGCGCCGCGTAGCTGCTGAACACCGGGTCAATCAGGATCCGCTTCCCGGCGAGCTGCAAATACCAGGACGAATGGCCGAGCCAAATCATCACATCCTGCTGCACGGGTAGGCTCGCGAGGGAGGTTTTGACCATTGGCAGCGGCTGCGCGGGCCGAGCGTTCGGACGTTTAGTGGTCAGAAATTCCCAAATTGCACGCGGCATACTTTTCTGCCCGGACCAGCTGGGCGTCGGCTGCTGGTTATGAAACTGACCGTCGTAATAGTGCGCGGAGCTTTCCACAGCATTCAACTGTGCGCCCTGCGGCGCCTTGCCGAAACCGGCATTCAACACGAACGGTAAACTCGCTGCACTGGCAATTAACATAATGACAACCACACTTAAAAGAGGACGCTGCATATCCTGGCCCGAAGACTCGCTCCATCCGGCTGGAGACGATTAGGAGAAAACTTGATCATGAGTGAGTAAGCACTCATTATAGGAAGGTCGCGAAAGTCGTCAAGCCGATTTTCAATTTTTGACATTCAACATTGAAGTGCTGCAAGGGGCATGTTTCAATCGGTGTTTTTTCCAGCCTGAGAGGTAAAGTGTAGTGGCTCGTCCTAAGAGTGAAGACAAAAAACAAGCGTTACTGGAAGCCGCAACGGCCGCCATTGCTCAGCAAGGTATCGCGGCCTCAACGGCCCTGATCGCCCGCAATGCGGGGGTTGCCGAGGGAACGCTGTTTCGTTATTTCGCCACCAAAGACGACCTGCTCAACACCCTTTACCTGCACCTGAAAAGCTCGCTGTGTGAGACGATGCTGACGGGCATTACCGATGCCGTCACGCCGAAAGATTTCACCCGCTGCATCTGGAACAGCTATATTTCCTGGGGCGTACGTAATCCTGTCGGTCATAAAGCGATTCGCCGTATGGCGGTCAGCGAAAAAATCACCGCTGAAACCAAACAGCAGGTCACCGATATGTTCCCGGACCTGCACAAACTGTGTCAGCGTTCAGTGCGCAATATTTTCCTCACCACCGCATATCAGGCCTTTGGCGACGCGCTGTTTTTGTCGCTCGCCGAAACCACCATCGAATTTGCCAGCCATGAACCCGAGCGCGCGAACGATTTAACCGCCCTCGGATTTGAAGCCATGTGGCTGGCGCTGGCCGAAGAAACCACCGCATGAATGGCGACGCGTTAGTCAAACACGCGCACCAGTTTGCGCTGGAACTGCCCTTCACCGAACAAACCTGGCCGTTTGGCCCGGAATACGATGTGTATCGCGTCGGCGGTAAAATATTCATGATTGCCATGACCCTGCGCGGCAAACCGCTTATCAACCTGAAAGCAGACCCGCAGAAAGCCCTACTGCATCAGGAAATTTATAAAAGTATCGAGCCGGGTTATCACATGAACAAAAAGCACTGGATAACCGTTTACGGCGGCGATGACATCAGCCCTGAACTGGTGGAAGACTTAATCACCGACTCCTGGCACAAAGTGGTCGATAAACTGCCGAAGCGCGACCAGAAACGCCTGCGCCCGCAGTGATTTTATGGCGAAAACGATAAGTGTTATCGCATTTTTGACACTTATCATTTGCCGACACTCCCTGTACTCTGCTCCCACTGAATGCGCTTAAGGCGCTGTAATCCTTGAAGGGGAGTCATCATGGACATTATTTCTGTTGCGTTAAAACGCCATTCAACCAAAGCCTTCGACGCAAGCATGAAGCTGAGCGATGAACAAGCCGAAAACCTGAAAACCCTGTTGCAGTACAGCCCTTCCAGCACCAACTCCCAGCCGTGGCACTTTATCGTTGCCAGCACCGAAGAAGGCAAAGCGCGCGTCGCAAAATCTGCCGCCGGTGGTTTCGTGTTCAACGAACGCAAAATGCTGGATGCATCCCACGTGGTGGTGTTCTGCGCCAAAACGGCGATGGACGATGCATGGCTGGAAAAAGTGGTCGATCAGGAAGAAATTGATGGCCGTTTTGCGACCCCGGAAGCAAAAGCAGGCAACCAAAAAGGCCGCCTGTTCTTTGCCGATTTGCACCGCAAAGAGCTAAAAGATGATGCGCACTGGATGCAGAAACAGGTTTACCTGAACGTCGGTAACTTCTTGCTCGGCGTCGCTGCGATGGGCCTCGATGCCGTGCCAATTGAAGGTTTTGATGCGGCGGTGATGGACAAAGAGTTTGGCCTGACCGAAAAAGGCTTCACCAGCGTGGTGGTGGTGCCGGTTGGCCGTCACAGCGTGGAAGATTTCAACGCCGCGCTGCCAAAATCTCGCCTGCCGCAGAGCACGACGTTGACTGAGATTTAAGGCTTCTGCCCGGCCAGCGTGCTGCGACCGGGCGCTTTCAGTAAAGCTGGATTAGCGGTGATTCAACGCCGCAGGCCAACGCGTACCGCGTCAGGGTATCGAGACTGGCGCGGGTGACATTGGCTTCCATTCTCGAGACCGTCGGCGCGCTAACACCCATGCGCTGCGCAACCTGTGAACGGGTTAAGCCCGCGTGCTCCCGCCATTGGGCCAGCATTTCACGCAATCTTTCCTGACGCATTTCGGCGTCAAATGCCGCCTGAAATCCAGGCTGCGCCAGCATTTCTGCCCGCACGTCATCCCAGTTAATGATTTTCTTGCTCATCCTGCATCTCCTTTAATCGTTTTATCGCCAGCGCCAGTTCCGTCACAGGTGTTTTTTGCGTCTTTTTCACCAATACCCGAAGCAACCAGATCGATTTCCCGTTTCGATAAACGTAGATCCCTCGCGAATGAAAGAATCCCACGGTACGGATTTCAAAAAACTCATGACCCAAAGGTTTTGAGTCAGGTTCTCGCAGTGCGGTTGGGTTTGCCCTCAGCTTGTCCAGTTGACGAAAAAACTGTGCCTGAACGGCCAAAGGAAACGACAAAATTTCTTCACGAACTTCACCGTACATAACTAATGTGAACATCCTGTTCGTTCTCCCGAAGAGATTAGCATATAAGGCAAATTGCATTAAAGGCTAAATGCAACCCATTGCCAGAAACGTAGCGTATCGGACAAAAGTAGTCACAACGGGTGAACAGAACGTGAAACACGCTCGAGAAAAATCGTTAAGACGAGGATTTTTGGGCAGGAAATAAGGTGTTAGTTTTCCCACGACATCTCTTTCCAGAGATTGTCATGGGATTAATGTGACTCAGCCCTGCTGTGCAAACCACGCCAGCGCCCGCTCACCTTCTTCGTCTACCGGTAAATAGACCAGCAAACGCGAACCGTTGCGGGGGGCGGAGTACCAGTACATCTGTTGCAGGCTAAACGCACCGAGTTCAGGGTGGTTAAACCGTTTGATTTGATTCTCGACGCCGCGCACTTCATAGCGCTGATGCCACAGAGCTTCGAATTCCGCCGAGGCCGCGAAGAACCGCGCCAGCTTGTTTTCCCACTCCGCCTCCCCACGATGTTCAGCCATTGCGGCACGAAAATAGGACACAAACATCGGCAGCACATCCGGGTTCGCCAGGCGACTGCGCCAGTTTTCATTGGTGAGATAAAGATAGATGCAGTTGCGGTCTTCTTCCGGGATCGTCGCGTAATCGACGCCCATCATCCGGCAAAAGCTGTCGTTCCACGCCACGATATCAAAACCGGGTGTCTGGATGCTGGCGGGCTGTGGCATCAGACTGTCGAGCATTCGGCGCGTACCGGGGCTGATGCCTTCACATTTCGGCACCTGCAACGATTCCAGCGGAGCCAGTCCGGCCAGCACGAACAGATGGCGCGTTTCCAGCGCGCTGCACTGCAACGCCTGTGCCACCGCCTGCATCACAACCACTGACGGATTCACTTCCCTGCCCTGTTCCAGCCACGTGTACCAGGTCACGCCGACGTCTGCCAGCATCGCCACTTCTTCCCGTCGCAGACCTGGCGTGCGGCGTCTTCCACTGCGCGGCAATCCGAGCCGCTGTGGATCCAGACTTTCTCGCCGTGAACGTAAGAATGCGCCGAGCTGTTTACGGTTGTCGTCATAGCGCGTAGCAACACGTTCAGGCTGTGTAATAAGTGACATGTCACCTCCAGCAGGGTAGTTCCAGTACCAGTATAAGCAAGAACTGGTACCCGTTTATTCATTCAGCGATGCTACGTCTGATCCCTGAATGACGCAATGGAGAATCCCATGAAAACGTCTGCTGTTTCACCCGGTCGCGCCGGTCTGTTGTTGCTCTTAACCGGGCAGATGTTACCGCTGATTGATACGTCCATCACCAACGTGGCGCTGGATTCCATCACCCGTTCGCTGCAAACCAGTCCGACTCAGCTGGAGCTGATTGTCGCGCTGTATGGCGTGGCCTTCGCCGTGTGCCTGGCGATGGGCAGCAAGCTTGGCGATAACTACGGTCGTCGACGTCTGTTTATGTGGGGCGTGGCGCTGTTTGGCCTGGCGTCCCTGCTGTGCGGTATGGCGAATTCGATTCATTCGCTGCTGGCGGCTCGCGTGTTGCAGGGCGCGGGGGCGGCGCTGATCGTGCCGCAAATCCTCGCTACCTTGCATGTCACGCTGAAAGGCTCCGCCCATGCACGGGCGATTAGCCTGTACGGCGGCATCGGCGGAATTGCGTTTATCGTCGGGCAAATGGGCGGCGGCTGGCTGGTGTCGGCGGATTTCGCCGGGCTGGGCTGGCGGAACGCCTTCTTCATTAACGTGCCGATTTGCCTGCTGGTACTGGCCTTTAGTCATCGTTATGTGCCCGAAACCCGCAGCGAAACGCCATCGGGCATCGACTGGCCAGGCACGCTGTATCTGGCGGCGATCCTGTGTTGTCTGCTGTTCCCGATGGCGCTCGGCATGGAGCTACACTGGCCGTGGGCGCTGAAGCTGATGCTGCTGGCTTTGGTACCACTGGTCTGGTTAATGCGCGTCAGCGCGCGGGCAAAAGAGCAGCGCGGGCAAACGTCTCTTCTGCCGCCGCGACTGTTGAAACTGCCGAGCATTCGCTTTGGTGTGCTTATCGCCCTGCTGTTTTTCAGCGCCTGGTCCGGCTTTATGTTTTGTATGGCGCTGACCATGCAGTCGGGTCTCGGCATGGCGCCGTGGCAGTCGGGGAACAGTTTTATCGCGCTCGGTATCGCCTATTTTATTTCTGCACTGTACGCCCCGAAAATGATTGCTCGCTACAGCATGGGACGCATTCTGCTCACCGGGCTGACGGTGCAAATTAGCGGCCTGCTGTTGCTGATGGTTACCTTCTGGTATTTCGGCATGCGCACCCACGCGCTAACGCTGGCCCCGGCGACTGCGCTGGTCGGCTACGGTCAGGCGTTGATTGTGAATAGCTTTTACCGAATTGGTATGCGTGATATCGACGCCCGCGATGCGGGAGCCGGCAGCGCCATTCTCAGCACCTTGCAGCAATCGACGCTGGGCCTCGGGCCTGCGGTGTTGGGCAGCGTATTTCTGGCACTGGCGTCACAGGGCGATTACACCGCCGCCATCGTCGGTTTCCTGGCGCTGGAAGTGGTGATGATGCTGGTCCTCGCCGCGCTGGTGCTGAGCTACCGTCGTCATTTGAATCGCAGCCCGCTACCGTCAATATAATCCCGGCTGATTTGCATCTCATTCTGTCAGCGGTCATTATGCCTTTTCAGATGCCCTAAATAATTCGAGTTGCAGAAAGGCGGCAAACGAATGAATCCCCGGGAGCTTACTTAAGTAAGTGACTGGGGGCGTGAGTGCAGCTAACGCATCTGCAGCTTGAAGTATGACGGGCATAATAGAAAGGAGATGTTATGCAGGAAATTATATTAGCCCTCAAACAGTGGGGCCTTGAGATAAACCACACCACATCACTGATTATTGTATTCGCCATTATTATTCTGACGGCAATAATCCTCCACGTTATATTGCACCGTATCGTTCTGCGCGCCTTTGAAAAACGCGCTCAGGCCAGCCAGCATTTCTGGCTGCAAATTATCACCCAGAATAAACTATTTCACCGGGTGGCGTTTACCCTGCAAGGGATCGTGGTCCAGGTTCAGGCCGCGCTGTGGCTGCAAAAAGGCAGCGACGCGTCCAGCATTCTGATTAACTGCGCCCAGCTGTGGGTGATGCTGTATACGCTGCTGGCCTTTTTCTCGCTGCTCGACGTGCTGCTGAATCTGTCGCAGAAATTCACCTTTTCCTCACAGCTGCCGCTGAAGGGCATTTTCCAGGGTGTCAAACTGGTCAGCGCCATTCTGGTCGGTATTCTGATTATTTCGCTGCTGTTAGGGCAATCGCCAGCCATTCTGATCAGTGGCCTGGGCGCCATGGCCGCGGTGTTAATGCTGGTGTTTAAAGATCCGATCCTCGGATTGGTGGCCGGCATTCAGCTTTCTGCCAACGATATGTTGCGTCTCGGCGACTGGCTGGAGATGCCGAAATACGGCGCGGACGGCGCGGTGACCGATATTGGCCTGACCACGGTGAAAGTGCAGAACTGGGATAACACCATCACCACGATTCCGACCTGGTCGCTGGTGTCTGATTCGTTTAAAAACTGGAGCGGAATGTCAGCGTCTGGCGGGCGTCGAATTAAGCGCAGCATTAATCTCGACACCACCAGCATTCATTTTCTCGATGAGCAGGAACAGCAGCGCCTGATTCAGGCTAAGCTGCTGAAGCCGTATATGGATAGCCGTCACCAGGAAATTAATCAGTGGAATGAACAGCAAGGCGGCGATGAGTCGATCCTCAATCGACGTAAAATGACTAACGTCGGCACCTTCCGTGTTTACCTGAATGAATATCTGCGTAGTCACCCGAGAATACGTAAAGATATGACACTGATGGTGCGCCAGTTAGCACCGGACGCCAACGGTTTACCGCTGGAAATATATGCGTTCACCAACACGGTAGTATGGGCAGAATATGAAGGGATTCAGGCCGATATATTCGACCATATTTTTGCCGTAGTGGAAGAATTTGGTTTGCGCATTCATCAGGCACCGACCGGAAATGATATTCGCGCATTGTCAGCGGCACGCACCTGACAATAAAACACCCGGCGGCGCTGCGCCGCCGGGCAATCTATCAGGCACGTTTTCTCAGCGTTTTAAACGCGATAAACAGGAACACCACCCACACCGGCAACAAAATGGCCGACAGTCGCATACTTTCCATCGTCAGCATCAGGCCGAGGATCATCAGCAAAAACGCGATGCAGATGTAGTTGCTGGCCGGAGCCCACAGTGCGCGGAATTTTGGCTCGCGCCCAATTCGACGCTGGGCGGCACGGAATTTCAGGTGCGCCAGGCAAATCATCACCCAGTTCAGCAGCAACGTCGCCACCACCAGCGCCATCAGCAGGCCGAACGCTTTGTGCGGTAGGACGTAGTTCACCAGCACTACCAGCGAGGTTATCGCCCCGGAAAGCAGCAGCGAATTAACCGGCACGCCGCGACGATTCACCCGGGTGAGAAACTTCGGCGCGTTGCCCTGCACCGACAGGCCAAACAGCATTCGGCTATTAGAATAAACGCCGCTGTTATAGACCGATAACGACGCCACCAGAATGACGAAATTCAGCGCCGAGGCCACGATAGTGCTGTCGAGATTATGGAAAATCATCACGAACGGGCTGCTGTCGGAGGTGACATTCACCCAGGGATACAGCGCCAGAAGCACCACCAGCGAACCGATATAGAACAGCAGAATGCGATCCACCACCTGGTTCACCGCCTTCGGAATGGTGGTTTCCGGATCGCGTGCTTCGGCGGCGGTTATGCCAATCAGTTCAAGTCCGCCAAAGGAGAACATAATCACCGCCAGCGACATCACCAGGCCATGCCAGCCGGTGGCAAAGAAACCGCCATGTTGCCACAGATTGTCGAAGCTCGCGTGTTCGCCGCCGTGGCCGGTAAACAGCATCCACAGCCCGAAACCAATCATGCCGAGAATGGCGAGCACTTTAATCAGCGCGAACCAGAACTCCGTTTCGCCATACAGGCGCACGTTCACCATGTTTACGGCGTTGATAATGATGAAGAACGCAGCGGCCCAGATCCACGTAGGCACTTCGGGTAGCCAGTACTGCATGTAAATTCCGGCGGCGGTCAGTTCTGCCATGCCAACCAGCACGAACATCACCCAGTAATTCCAGCCGGAGAGGAAGCCGGCGAAGGGTCCCCAGTATTTATACGCGAAGTGGGCAAAGGAGCCTGAAACCGGTTCTTCGACGACCATTTCGCCGAGCTGGCGCATGATCAGAAAAGCGATGATCCCGGCGATAGCGTAGCCGAGGATGACGGCGGGGCCAGCCATTTGAATGGCGGGGCCGATGCCGAGAAACAGACCGGTGCCGATAGCACCGCCGAGGGCGATTAACTGGATATGGCGGTTTTGCAGGCCGCGGTGAAGCGTCGGTTGAGTTTCCGACGCAGCATCCGTTGGCAATTGGTCGGATGCCGATGACGCGTTTTTCACGTCTTTCCCCTGTAGCGTTTTTTAGAAGGGGCACCTTTTAACACTTCGACAGACGTGTCGCAAGTTTCGTCCCGGCGAGTAGCCCTGCCGGAACGAGGGTCACACTTAGAAATCGTAGCTCATAGAGACCTTCACGGTGCGCGGTTCGCCCTGGAAAACGTACGTGCCGTAGCTCTCCACACCGGACCAGTATTTCTCGTTGGTAACGTTATCTACGCCGACGCGCCAGACCATGTCGTTCTGGTCTGCATTGACGCGCATACGATAGCGCACGCCGAGATCAAGCGTGGTGTAGCTGTCGAGTTTCTTGGTGTTGGCCGCATCCGCGTACTGCGAACCGGTGTGGTTCACTTTCGCCGTCGCGGTCAGGCCATCAACCGGTTTGATGTCATATTCGGCGCCAACCACCGCGTAGAAGCGCGATACGCCAATCGCATCATGGCCGTCGTTGGTGCCGCCTGCGGTTTTGGTCATCTCCGGATCAAGCCAGGTGGTGCTGGCGTTCAGGCGCAGGCCGAGAACCGGCTCGCCAAAGACATTCAGCTCCAGGCCACGGTTACGCTGCTCGCCGTCGAGCACATATTTGTTATCGCTATTAAGCAATGCCGATGGCTTTTTAATTTCGAACAGCGCCAGTGAACCGCCCACACGCGCGTAATCGATTTTCACGCCGACTTCGTTCTGCTTCGAATGCAGAATGCCCATGCTTTGACCGTAGTTCGACGCGCCTTTCGGGGCGTTGTCGCCCGGCTGCAACGCTTCGGTGTGGTTGGCGTACAGCGAGACCTCTTTCCACGGTTTGTAGACGATGCCGTACGTCGGCGTCCAGCGGCTTTCGGTGTAGCGCGACGTCGTGTCTTCATGGCCGGTAGCGTTACTGTAGTTACGTACCACCACTTTTTGGTGACGCGCGGCGGCGGTGAACAGCACCTGGTCGTCGAAGAAGCCGAGGGTGTCGCTCAGCAGCCAGCCCTGCGTACGGCTGCGCGAGGTGGTCAGTGGGTCATAATAGTTGCCGCCGAAATACGCATTGTCCGGCTTCGCCACGTCGTGATTGTCATAGATGTTGGTGGTCGGATTGTTGGCCGACATGCGCCAGGCGGTGGCATCAGAGCGAATCTGCGCCGAGTAGCCTACGTTGACTTTGTGAGAGATTGGACCGGTATCGAAATTACCACGCAGGCCGCCCATGCCGCTCCAGGCGTCGATGATGCGGTTGGTATCGAGACGACCGACGCTGGCCTCGCCGCTTTCGTCAATCAGATTCGGCGCAGAATAGGTGCCGATTTCATGAGAGTGCTGGCCGCCGAATGCGGCGTAGGTCGTCCAGTTACTGGTCAGGTCGTATTCGGCTTTCGCCATACCGAATTCGCTTTCGATATTGCTGTAGCCCCATTTCTGGCTGTAGTTATCGCCGTTGTCCGGTACATCAGGAATGAAATCCACGCCGCTGATGTTGACGCCCATCTCACCACCATGGAAGGTTTTCTTCTGGTAGCCAAGGTCGAGTGAGGTCCGCAGGCGCTCGCCGCGATAGTCGAGTCCGACGGACGCCAGGGTGGTGCGGCGTTTATCCGCATCGATGGCGGTTTCCCCTTCCCTGTCGACGAGGTTCACGCGCACGCCGAACTGGTTGTCATCGCCAAAGCGACGGCCCAGATCCAGCGTACCGCCGACCTGAGAATCCGAGGTGTAATCCACGCCCACGCTGGCGGTCGGGGTATCTTCCGCACGTTTCGGTTCGAGGTTGATCATCCCGCCGACGCCGGTGCTCGACGCGCCGTTCAGCAGGCCGTTTGCCCCTTTGAAGATTTCTACGCGCTCAAGCATCTGGGTGTCCATCACCTGACGCGGTACCACGCCCGATAAACCGCCCATGGTCATATCGTCGCCGTCCAGCTCAAAGCCGCGGATTTTGTAGGTTTCGGCAAAGTTACCGTAGCCCTGCACCGGCTGCACGCTGGCGTCGTTGCTGACCACATCGGCGATGGTTTTGGCCTGCTGGTCTTTTACCAGTTTTGAGGTGTAGCCGATGACGTTGAACGGTACGTCCATGGCGTTCTGTTCGCCGAGCATCCCCATGCGCCCGCCGTGGGCGATTTGCCCGTCGAGGAACGCCGGAACCAGATCGTCACCCCCGGATTTAAAATCGCTCCCTTCGATGGCCTGCACCACCATAGTTTCTTCTGTTTTTTTGCTGGTGTTGCCTGAAGCGTCCGCCGCAAAGGCGGAGTGTGAAACCGCGCTGATGGCGATAGCCAGCAGCGTTTTACGAAACGCAGTTGTGTTGGTGTTTTGCATAGTTTTTATTAACGAGGCTTAAGTGAAACAAAATGACCCGTTACCGGGCCGGTCTTTTTTATTTGTTCAAAGCAATGCGTACGACGCTGTCGGGTCCAGTGGTTGAATGATCTTTATTGAAGGCTTGCTTGACGGTGACGTACAGCGTCTGACCATCGGCGGAGAGCAGCAGGCTGTTCGGGTTCGGCTTCAAATCCCAGCGTTTTTTCACCGCGTAGGTGGTGGCATCGAGGCTCAGCACTTTGCCGGATTCACGCTGCGAGACATAGATTTCATGGCGTTTCGGGTTGAACACCACGCCGAGTGAATCGCCGATTTCCAGCGTCTTAATCACTTTTCCGCTGTGAATATCCAGCACCAGAGTGGTTTTGGCTTCGGAATTGTCGGTGACAAACAGACGGCCGATGGCGTTATCTTCAGCGATATTCAGCAGCAGCGCCGGTTTGTCTCCCAGAGGCTTCCAGCGCTGTTCGATGCGATTGTTGCGTGGATTGATCACCAGAATTTCACCGCCGCCGTTGGCTGCATAAATGCGCCCGGTATTCGCGGAATAGTGCAGGCCGGTCATCCATTTCCCGGTGTTTTTGATGCGGGTTTTCAGCTTCAGCGTTTTGGCATCAACCACCCAAATCACCGCCGGGTCCGCCACCGCCCCGATGTACAGCGTGTCGTTGTGCAACAGAATCTGGCGCGCGCCGTACGGCAGGCCTTTTTCGTTACGCTCCGGGAACAGCAGACGGGCTTTCACCTTGCCGTCGGCGGTGTTCAGGGCGCTGATACCGCCATCAAGGGAGTTGGTGACGTAGACGGTTTGACCATCGTCAGAAATGGCCATGCCAAAGTTTTTCAAATCGGTGTGGCTGGCGCCAACGGTTTGCAGCGTTTGTGAATCGAGTTTGTATACCACCCCGCCCTGCACGTCTTTAAACCCTTCCGCACTGGCAACATACAGCGCATCCCCTTTCGGGTTCAGAGCCATTTCATACAGGCCGTCGGCCAGTTCACGTTGAGTCAGATTTTCAGCCGCCTCAGATGCGGTCACTTTTGGGGGGATTGGGGCTACGGGAGCGCTCTGCGAAGCACATCCCGCCAGCGAGAAAGCCAGCGCCATTGCGGTGAGTTGACGTTTCATGAAAAGTTCCCTGCAAAATTAAATAAAAACGAAAATGAGAACTATACGCATTATCTTCATTGTTTCAAGCATAAACATGCAGGGTTTTTGAAGGCAAAAGAAAAGGCCCCAGAAAGGGGCCTTGAGGTAATTCAAGCCATTTCGCCCGACATGCAAGCGCCGCCGGGCAACGTTCATCAGAACTGATAGCTGTAGTTGACGCTCGCAAACCAGAAATACGGATTGTCGATATGGCCAGAGAAGACCTCCGGCGAAGAGACTTTGCCCGACTGCATATGCAGATATTCCACCGCGAGGCCAATATTGCTCGCCGGGGTAATTTGATACTGCGCCCCGCTGGCAAAACGCCATTCGTCGCCGGTTGGCATACTGAGGGACATATTGCCCTGGTCGTGATATGGCGTGCTGTCAAAGGCGACACCACCATTCAGACGCCATTGCTCCGTTGGACGATACTGCACACCAAGCGCGGTATGCCAGGTGTCTTTCAGGCGGCTGTTGTTGTTGACTGTCTGTCCTTCAACGGTGATTTGCGGCGCACCGAACTCACTCCAGTCCTGCCACCCCAAATCGCCCATCACAGACCACTGCTTATTAATATCATGCACCAGGCTCAGCATGATTTGCTGCGGCGCGCGAACCTGCGCGGTCAACGGCAGTTCAAAGTTACCCTGCGGCAGACGCACCTTGCCATCGATATCAAAATCGTAATCCGTTTTGCTGTTCCAGGTAATACCGGCGCGGGTCTGGTCGGTCAACTGCATTAACAGACCGAGACGGTAGCTGGCGGCCCAGTCGTGATCTTTCTGCGTTTTATCATCGCCGTCTACGTTACGCGTCAGGCTGAAAAAACCGTAGTTCGCATTCACCGACGCGCCGACGGAAACACGATCGCTGAGCTTATACGCCAGTGACGGGCTGATGGTCAGCGCCATCATGGTACTCTTTTTGACCAGGCCATCTCCCGCCCAGTCACCGTAATCAATGCCGAGACCAAAGTTGCCATACATGCCTATCCCGGCGTACAGGTTATCGGTCACCTTTTGGCTATAGAATGCGTTGCCGTTAGGCATCACATCCAGCACGTTGCCAGGGCTTTGTCTGTCGTTATCAAGCTGATAATCGATATTCCCGCCCAGCGCCTGTAAACCACCGGTAAACATATGGTCTGGCAAGCGGGTCATCCCCGCCGGGTTGCTGGCGATTGTCGACGCGTCCTGCGCACGCGCGGCCTGCCCGGCACCAGCCAGAGCAGTATCTTCAGTCCCGATTTCATAGAAATAGAGAGCACTAGCATGTGCAAGAGATGTGCAAAGCAATCCAGAGCACACGAGGGCGAGTTTTTTCATTTGCTACCTGCCAAAAATAAACGTTCTATACCCAGAGGAGGGTATGCATTGTTATTGGTAAAAAAAGCATAGTTACCCACCACGAATTTGCCAGTAACAAACCGACGGTTAACCCCTTCATTTAGAAGGGGCAAAAGAATAGCAAAGGGGGACTTGCTTCTTCAGTAAAAGAACTATTTATAATTAAACGCCGTGACTATTTCAGCATACGATCAAGCTGAGTTTTATCGGCGGCCTGCGCTTTTTCAGCCAGCGGCGGGAACTGAGCCGGCGTGTAGTAGTCGGCCGGCGATGGCAGACGTTCCATACCACGCCCTTTATAGATTTGCAGCTCGCCTAGCGTGGAGAGCTTAATACCGTCAATCACTGCGGGCATGTGCAGCTGATACGGATCTGCATTTTCAAATGGCACCGGGGTCGGGAAGCGATTTTCACTGAGTGAATAATTGCGCTTGAGCACCAGGAATTTGTCCGGCACCCGGCGCTTGCTGTTCCACCAGTCGCCGTCCACTTCCCGGAACATTCTTTCGGTTTGCTCGCGCGTCACCACACCAAGCCCAACCAACGCCTGATGGATTTGCTTGTCCATCGCCTTGTTATAGGCATCAATTGAACCGGCGTTGCCTTGCAGAATCACGTTAATGGCAAGCCGTGCGCCGAGCAGATTGGAGTAGAGGTCTTCCGGCGAAAACGCAGAAATTTCCTCAGAGAAACCGGGCACCGACTGGAAGCCGTACCATTGGGCAATCTCATGCCATTGCGCCAGTTCAAAGGCTATTTTCCCCGCCAGCCACGCCGCCAGGGTGTAGCGCTGCGGCATCGATGCCGGAGGTGTAAAGGCGTTGAGCTGAACACGACGCAGGCCGAGTTCTTCGCTGTAGAAGAATCGCCACTGGCTACCCAGCTTCGGGTAAATCCGCGAGAAAATATAGAAGGTGTTATCGGCGGTATCACGCACGTGGGCGATGTCGATAAACCCGCCGCGATGGGTATATATCAGCCCGCTTTTTTCATCGTTCAGGCCGATCAAATCTTTTACCGCCGCTAGCGCGCTGTCGTTGTAATGATGATGCCCGAGCGTGTCGATGGTCAGCACGTTACCAATCTGATACACCGGGATAGGTACGCCAATTGCGCGCACATTAAGGTCATAGCCAAACGCACAGCACGGGCGCAGCGACTCCGGCGCGACCAGATGGCCGACGACCGGCGATACGCGCCGGGCCTGTTCTACCGGCAGCAGCGTGTCGCTTGCCATCACCGTGCTCGTTACCAACAGAAAACTCAACAACCAGCCCCGCATCAAAACGCCTCCGCAACCTGGAAATAGAAACCGGCACTTTCCCGGCCAAAACCTAAATCAAGCCGGATATTCATCGCAGGCTTCACTTCAAAACGGTACCCCACGCCAACCGATGGCAGCAGCGGGTTATCACCTAAATCTGACGGCGAACTGCCCAGCGCGCCGACACCGGCCCACAGCACATAGCCGTGACGCCAGTTGAGTTTTTGCCGGTACTCGACCTGGCCGCTGACCACGTCGTTATCGCGGTAGCGTCCCTGATAGTAGCCGCGCAGACGGTTATCGTCACCCGCTTCTGACAGCCGGTCCCAGGGCACATCGCCGTGGGTGAAACGTCCCCACAGGTCAAACGCCAGCACGCGTTTATCATCGATCGGATGATAGTAATTGTATTGCAGCTTAGTGGCGGTGAAGTGCGTGTCAGACCCTAAAGACGGGTCGAAATAGCTGTACTCCACGCTGATGTACTGCCCGTGATGCGGCTGGGTGATGGCATCGCGCGAATCGTAGTTCACGCTGACGGTCGCGCCAGAGCTAAGCGGATTGGTCGAGTCGGTGTACTGCGAGAATTTATCGCCTGGCTTGCGATCATCGACGTTGGCGTTCATCGACGAGAAGTCCCAGCCGACGCCGAGATAGAGATTATCCACAATTTGGCGCATCAGCTGTGGATGCACCTGGATTGAGTTATCGTCATATTTCTGCGAACTGCCCTGCGCCGCATCGTAGCCTACGCCCCAGAATTTAGTCGGCACTTTGGCGATACCGCCGTCAACAAACAGACGCCAGCGGTCATCGGTAAAGAAAGTGTAGTTATGCAGCCCAAGGCCCAGCGCACCGCTGGTACTGACGAACCCGGTGAAGGAAATGGATGAGTTTTGAGTCTTTTTGTCGTTGGGATCCATACGATAAATCCCCGCCACTGCCGTGCCGAGTCCGAGCTTCAGTTCCGGGGTATAAAACGGCCCCGGCAGCACGCTCCAGTCGATGCCTTTGCTGGGATCATACTGGTTATCGGCCCCGAGCTTTCCCAGAAAATCATCAATCGACTGCTGACTGATTTCGGCCATGGCCGGTGTCGCCATTCCTGCGCTCACCAGCCCTGCCAGCACTGCTAACCATTTGTTCATCAGAAGCGATATTCACCCGCGACAAAGAAGCTATTACGATCATTAAAGCCGAACTCGGTCAGGACGTTGAAATTCTGAGTGATTTCGTACTGCGCGCCCAACAGCATATTCCACGGTGACGTCAGGTGCTGTTTCACGTCAAAGCGCCCATCTTCCACCACGCTATTCAGCTGAGAAGGCAAATTCAGGTCAGAGAGGTTGCCCTTAAATTCCTGCTGAACATCCTGATACATGCTACCGACCCACAAACTGAGATGCGACGGCCCGTCCAGGCCCTGAAATTCAAAGCGATAGCCTACACGAGGCGACACGGTAAGCGCAGAAATTTTTCCGTCGAGAATATCAAAACTGGTCTGGGTATAGTTGGTATCGAGGATAGTAAACCAGTTGCCATAGCCACCCGCCAGGGTCACCCCCGCCCCGTAAGTCGTGCCTTCGAAGTTCAACTTGAAGTCGAGATCCTGCAATGCCCCGCTCTCATAACCGGCGTGTACCGCCTGGGCGATAATGTGATCCCGATTAGGATGGAGGATCGTACCGGGCGCATAGTTGGAGGGATCGGCATCCACGGAGATGTTCGACACCGACGAGCCTTTGGTATGGCCGAGAATGCCGTAGACGTTGAGGAACGGGAACACCCACATGTCCAAGCGCAAGTTTTCAGTTTCGCTGCGCTGACGGGTGTCGCCGATGCCGATGTTGAACATGTCATCCGGGATCGGCATCCCACCCACTTTCAGCCCGGTCAGCGAGATGCTGTCGACGTTGATGTTCTGGCGCATGTTCATATAGCTGACGTTGACCCCGAACGGCAGCGGAATGGAGTACCCGCGCGCACGCGCCTCGTCGCCCCAGATAGGGAACATGCTGTCGCTGGAGGATGAATCCTCGGTGCTGAGCGAACTGTCGCTGCTGCCGCTCGCATCCGTCTGAGGGGGGGTAGCACCACAGGCTGCGCCGGAAATCAGCAGCAGAGGGACCAGAGTTTGACGCCATTTCATCATCATTTTTCTCATTTACGCGTTGCTCCGCCTATAGCCCGGAGCCGACATTAAAATAGACCGCCTGATCTCCCCCGCTAAAGGCGATATCTGCACCGGTATACAGCCCGTATTTTCGGGCAATCAGATAGCGAAAACCTGTTCCCCAGGCCACTTCGCTGGTACTGAACAGATCATTATTATCATTGGCAGCACTGCCCGCGCCGACAAATCCTTGCAGGATCCAGCGCGGCGTAACCTGCCATGCAAGCTGAGTTTGCGCGGTCGCCACGTAATCGCCCTGATAGCGATAACGCGAAATACCCCGCAGATTAATATCCGGTCGCGTCATTGGCGGCAGATGCTGATCGCTGTTGGTCAGCGCCTGATAGTCACCGGCCAGTGCCAGCGTGAGCGTTGGGCTTAACGGCAGAAAATATTTACCATCGAGAGTCAACTGATTGTAGCGATAGTCGCCTCCCAGAAAAGAACTGTAAAATCGGTACTCCGCGCTTAATGACAGCCCTTTGTGAGGATAGAAAAAATTATCTGTGGTGTCATATTCCGCCATCAATCCGACGGCAGACGAGGTACTTTCACTGCCGAACACACGCTGCCAGGCCGCATTGATCAGCTTGTTGTTATCCGCAGAAATTTCGGTGCGAGCATAAATTTGCGTTACCCCGAGAAAGACCGGGGAATCTCCCACGCGAAACTGCAGCCTTTGCAACGCACCGTAGCCTTTAGTATTGGTGTTAATCGCGCGATTTTTGCCAAATCCCAGTACATCACCGCTGTAAATATCGAGGTTGATATTGGCATAACCCGCACCGACCAGATAGCGGATGTGGTCGTTATTCCAGGTGTGTCGATGCCCACCGCCCGCAAACCAGGTGCCATTTTCCGTTGCACCGCCGCCAAACGCCGACATGTTTGGCGGAATAAAGCGATCGCCATCCATCGACCCTTTACCGTGTAAAAACAGGCCAAACAGACCGCCGCCGTAGCCAATCGCCGGTTCGGTTATCATCATCGGAATCGGTAAAAAGCCGTAACGGTTATCGCGCAGGTAGTCGCTCATGTCGAACATACCGTCCTGCGGGTCGAACATACTCGCAGCAAAGCTGTGGATGCTGGTGAACAGCAGCCCCAGTGCTGCCAGTCTGCGCCGCATCATGCCTCCGGCCTGCCCGGCGGCGTCGCAGGGGCCGCATACCAGTTCTCTTTCGCCACCATCACCGCGTCTTCCGGCTGCAGCACGAAGTTCGGCGACATAATCTGCACACCAAATTCGTTAAACACGTCCTGAATATTGCTGTGCAGCGCGTTACGCGCCACCGCCAGTGAAGTACCCGGCAGCAGTCGCACCTGAAGTTCGTAAGAAATGTACCAGTCCATCAGGCTGAGCTGACGCACCAGCGGCGCCTCGGCATGATCGACGATACCGTCGGTACGACGGGCCGCCAGCTCCAGCATCGCGTGCACCTGCCGCCACGGCGTGTCATAGCCGATGGTTACGCCGGTCGTGAGGTTCACACCGCCGCCAGGGTTTTGCGCGCTGAGGTTGGTAATTTTGCCGCTGACCACTACCGCGTTGGGCACCGTCACAACGTAGTTTTCGCGAGTAATTATTTTGGTGGCCAGCAACCCGATTTCGCTGACCTGGCCTTCATTGTCTGCAATTCGGATAATGTCACCTTTGTGCAATGCGCGGGAGTAGATAAGCACCAGTCCGCTCATGGCATGGTTCATCACCCCCGCAGAGCCGAGCGTCAGCATCAGTCCGAAGAAGACGCTGATCCCTTTGAACGCCAGCGAGTTTGCACCAGGCAGGAAGGGGTAGGCGGCTGAGAGAGCGAATAACCAGACCATCACCGAAATCAGTTTGCGCGTGGTGCCAACCGTTTCCGGATGTAAACCAGGGAGCTGCACTTTACCCGCCGCCACCTGGTTAAGTAAAACCTTCAATAATTTAATAATAAACGATGTAATCAGGAAGATAATCAAAACGATAAGCAAGCCGGGCAGCGCTGAGGCAATCGACACCGTGATTTTTTGCAGCGCCCGGTAAGTCCAGTCGCCGAGCGATTCTCCCCAGACACGCGTCCAGGGAAACAGGCTGAATGCCCAGCCGAGCCACAGGTACACCGCCAGCAGCGACACCAGGATCATTAGCAGGCCGTACAGCTTAGATTCAATCGCCCCTAAAAAACGCCGCCAGCTAATGGGAATAATGCCGCGCTTTTCCAGCAACATCATCAGGTTATAGCGCCTTACCCAGCGCCAGGTGCGGTACGCGCCGTAGCATAAAAGAGCTACCGCCAAAGCGCCTGCCACGGTTTTCAGCACCGCCAGCACCAGATATCCGGTGTTGTACTGGTCGCTTAACGCCGAGCGCTGCAGCTCCATACGCGCCAACACCCGCTGGGCAGCCTGATCGAGGGTTAAGTCATCCCCTTCATCCAGATCGGCCTGGCTCAGTAACATTATCGGTTTGCCGTTCATCAGGAACAGGCGCGCGGGCTGGTTATAACGGGTTATGGGTTCGACGGTCAGCGGTTTGCTAACGTCGTCATGGGTGAATGCACGAAGCGTATTGCGAATGCGCAGAACACGCTCTTCCGGCGTGCTGAGGCCAAACTTTGCCTGAAGCATGACAATCGGTTGGTGGAAAATATAGACCGTCCGCGCCCGCTCCTGATCAGTGGGTTGCAGCCGGGGTTCGGCGGCGAATAACGGAAACGCAAGCAACAGCGAAAGCCACGCCAGTAAAACATGCTGCATCCTGTTCATAATCAACACCCGCAGAAGTAAAAATTATCGTTATTATTCAGAGCACAAAAGCAAAAGGCTGGCCTGCTCTGATTTGAGCATAGACCAGCCTTAGGCTAATTCAAGACACCTTAGAAGCGGATTTTCATCCCCACCGAGGCAGACAAGTCTGCATCCACGTTGGTGTTGTCGCCGTTATCCCAGGTTTTGCCTACTTCGGTATATGCCTGTACATCATTGGTGACCGTCCACGTCACACCCACTGCGGCTTCCGTCGCGCTGAACTGCTGGTTAGCCTTGAGGGTGGTCTTGCCGTGGCTGTTGGCACCATTGCTGTAGGTCACCGCATCTTCGCCATCAGTCAGCTCTTTCCAGAAGTTCACCCGCACGTACGGTTTCACTTTACCCATGTTGGTATCGTAATCCGCGGTCAGACGTGCACCGAGACGCCCAATCACCGCGCTATCGGCGTCAGTGCTGACATGGGTATCGACGCCATCGTTAAGGGTCACATCATCGAAGTTGCTCCACTGCCACACCAGCTGCGCCTGCGGTTCAAAGGCCCAGTTACTGTCGCCAAGTTGCCATGGTTTGCCCACTTCTACAGAGGCGGTCACGGTGTTGCCATTTGGATGGTAAGTATCGGAACTGCCTTCGCTTTTCAGATCGACTGAATGGTAACCGTACTGCAACACATTATCAACATAGAAACCATTGGTATCGGTCCAGGTGGCATAGCCGCCAATGTAGGAGGAGAACGTTGAGTTGTACGCTGAACCGCCGCCCATACCGGTGTTACCGCTGACCGAACTGTCGAGATCCATAAAGGTGGTGTAGATCCCGGTACGCCATTTGTCGTTCTGCCACAGATCGAGGCCAATTTGCATCCCGTCATACTGCGAATGGCTCTTACTGCTGGTGGCATCATCCAGATGCTGATCGACGGTTTTGGTCAGATAGCGCGCCCAGAAGCGCCCTTCCTGATCTTCCGGCACATCCGCACGCCACGGCTGCTCATCACCCACGCGCTGATGCAGCGTGCCGAGCACGAACAAATCCGCCTGACGAACGATCGATGGCAAGGTATCGAAGCCCGGCACTATCGGGCTGTAACCCGCGCGGAGGAACCAGTCTTCCCCGGCACCGCTCGCATTTCCGGCATACAGCTGATACTGCCACGCTCCGGCGATCAGTTTATCGCGGCCGATGTTAAAGGCGTCTTTGCTCGTTTGTGCGGTGGTGGTCGCCCCATTTTTGGCCTCCACCACCATAATGCCGTCACCGGTGGTCGGTTCACCGAGTTGACTGACATCGATGTCCAGTCGGGTGGTACCGGTCGCGGTACCGCCGTTGATCACCAGTTTGTCCGCCACGCCCGGGCTGTGCTGCTGGGCGGCGATTTTGATCGTGCCGTCCATCCCCACATAGTCGCCGTTGACGGTCAGCGTTGAGCCAACATTACCGCCGCGCAGATTAACGGTCCCCTGGTTCACCAGGTTCGCTACCGTCTGGTTGCGTCCGCCGGTATCCAGGGTCGCGTTCTGGCTGACGATATGCGAGGACTTCGCGCTGAAGCGTGAAGCGCCACCCGCCATCAGGGTGCCGTTTTCCACCAGCGTGTAGCCGCTCCAGTTATTCAGACCGTTCAGATAAGTGGTGCCGCTACCGCGCTGGATGAAGTCACCCGTCCCGGAGATCACACCGTCGAGATCAACCGTGTTATTGTGATTCACCACCAGCGTATCCAGGTTGAGAATATTACCGGCCACGCTGCCTGCACCGCCGCCGTTACCGAGCTGGAGGGTGCCGTTGCGGATGGTGGTCAACCCGCTGTAGCTGCTGTCTTTGGTCAGCGTCAGCGTACCGTCGCCCGCTTTGGTTAAGCCGCCACTGCCACTGACAGCGGAGAGCAGAGAGACATCATTGCCGTTGGTATCAATGGTGCCGCTGTTGTCGCCGACGGTCCACGCACGCGCGGTATCAAACGCCGCGCCGTAGCGGAAGGTCCCGCCATTCAGCGTGATACCGGTGTCTGCGGCCCCGAGGTTCTGGTCGCCGCTGACCTGTAACACGCCGCCACTGACGGTGGTACCGCCGCGATAGCTGTTGTTGCCGTTCAGCACCAGGGTGCCGACGTCGGTTTTGTCGATGCCGCCGCTGCCGGTGATTTGCGAATTGATGGTCGCGGTGTAGAGTCTGCCAAGCGCGGTACCGTCGCCGACGCGGATCACCGTATCGGCAGTATTGGTGGTGATCACCCCATCGTTAATCACGTAGCCGTTAGTGGTGAACTGCGCGCCGCTAATGAGTACTTCACCGAGGCTGTTATCGACGGTGACGTTGCCTTTTCTACCGCTGAACACCGCAAACGCGCCATCGCTGAACGGGGCGTTAATCGCACCCGCGGGATCGGTCTGATCGGTAGTCCAGTTATCGTTGCCGCCGCTGTTTTGCCAGACGCCGTCGCCACCGTCAATTTTGCCGTTGTTTTTCAGCCCGC
>CACSJR010000010.1 GCA_902706235.1 Citrobacter sp. 18056
TCAGCGCAAATGCGATCTGTTCTTCGGTATAACGGGTCTTTTTCATGGCGATGTGCCTCTCTGTGAGATGGAAGAAAGACCGGAGACTTCAGTTTAGACTGGTACTATTTTCAGGGAGAAGATCACTTGCAAGAACGGCCAGTGAGACGATTCAGTAGCTGCTTTAAACGAGATGTCGACTGGCCGTACCAATTCAGATTACTCGATTGTAAGAAGCGTATTAATGTCATTAGACATTATTGCCGAGAGGTGTTTAGTTATCTTTTCTACAGACCAATCCCACCACGCTAATTTTTCCAGTTCGAATACTATTTCATCTGGAAATCGTGATTTAATCACTTTTGCAGGGTTTCCACCGACAATGGTATAAGCAGGCACGTCGGTGGTGACAACAGCCAGGGAGGAAATAATCGCGCCGTTGCCGATCTTCACGCCAGGCATGATCAGCGCTTTGTAACCTATCCAGACATCATTTCCGATTATCGTATCGCCTTTGTACGGCAAATCTTCAGGCTTTGGCATCGCCTTTTCCCATCCATTTCCGAAAATATAAAATGGAAACGTAGAGAAGCCTGATAACTTGTGGTTCGCACCGTTCATAATGAACTGGACATCTTTTGCTATAGCGCAAAATTTCCCGATAACCAGTCTGTCACCGATGAAAGGGAAGTGATACAGAACATTTCGTTCAAAATTCTCAGAGTCTTCTGGGTCATCGTAATATGTGAAATCGCCAATGATAATGTTTGGATTCGTCACAGTATTTTTGATGAAACAAACCTGAGGAAATCCCAGCATTGGATGCTTATTTAGTGGATCTGGACCTTGCATACGCTCTCCGACGTAATTGTTTTATTGGCTTCAGATTAACATACATAAAGGAGCAAGCTAATCAGGCTATTACAAAGGTGCTTTTCAGAACCCCAGTAACGTCCGCTCCTGGCACGGAGCGGACTGGAAGCACGATCATGAAGTCCACTGTGAGCGAGGAGCGGAAGCTCATGATATCCATGTGCTCAGCCGAAGGGGATCAATAAATGATTCTTAGATATCTTTAGACACGTGACGTTTCAGATTGAGGGATTTATTTTCCACTACATACTGTTTGTAGATTATGTCATTGCATTATATATTTTTTTTATGAAACGAAGTGGCTATTAGGCTCAAACTGGAAACTCCGGGCCTGTGCAGAATTTCTTAACTAGCATTCAGAAGCAAGCGCTTTTAATTTCTGTTCATCCATAAACTACCGGTCTCCTGGTTGGAGTGAATATACCAAAAACAGGCAATGCCCTAATGTTAATTATAGCACCCCCAAGGTTGCTCTATTCAACAAGATAATATTATCATTGCCCCCCGGTTACACCGGAGGGTAATTATATAAAGCAATCAACGCCAAACTAACTATTTAACAGCCTCAATCAATTACTCCAAATCTTTCCCATCTGATTCGATACATTTTTTGTACCAATAGAATGAATCTTTCTTAACTCGATGAAGGTCCCCTTCACCTTCGTCATTCATATCTACATAAATGAAGCCATATCTCTTATCCATTTGACCTGTGGTAAATGAAACCAAATCAATGGGTGCCCAGGAGGTATAACCAAAAATATCCACTCCTTCTTCTCTTGCTTTCATTAAGCTTTTAATATGACTTCTGTGATAATCAATACGGTATGTATCATGAATTAATCCATCCGCTTCTATTTTATCATGAGCTCCCAATCCATTCTCAACGTTGAATAGTGGAATTTGGTAACGATCATAAATGAAGTGTAAAAAATATTCATAGCCAGTCGGATCAATTTGCCAACCCCAATCACTCGCTTCTAAATATGGGTTTACAATTGAATGTTGTACACCAGCACCATCTAATGCCATTCCTTCATCTTTATGAGTTGTGAATACATTAGACATATAATACGAGTAAGCCAAGAAATCTGATTTACCTTCTAATAAATCTTTCTTATCTTGCTCACTAATAACCAAATCAACACCGTTATCTTTCCAGATACGTGGGGCATATGAAGGGTAATATCCCCTGACCATCGTATCTGCGCAATATCCAAATAGATTCTGGAATATTTTATAATTAGCGATCACATCCTCCGGATCACAGGTATAAGCATATGAACAGTATCCTGCAACCATACATCCTACTTTGATGCTTGGATCTATTTCATGGGCAACGATTGTCGCTTTTGCAGAGGCTAGCATTTGATTATGTAGTTCTGTATAAGCAACTTGCTTTCCTTCTTTTACATCGAAATGCAAAAGAATATTTATTTCATTGAAGGTCAACCATTTGTTTACCAGGCCTTTATACTCAGTAAAACAGACCCTCGCAAATTCGACAAATTGGTTGATCATCTCCCTATTTGTCCAATCTTTATATGTTTCTTCTAAATAAGTAGGCTCATCGTATTTATATAATGTAATAACTGGGTCCATCCCATATTTACGACATTCTTTAAATACATCACGATAGAATTCCACACCCGCTTTATTCACGCCACCTTCAACACCCTTTGGGAAAATCCTGGCCCATGAAACCGTTGTGTTAAATGTGGTAAATCCCATTTCTGCTAATAATTCAATGTCTTCTTTATATCTATGATAAAAATCTATGCCTACATGGTTTGTATATCTAATATCATCGAATGTTTGATATTTAGCACCTTCAGGCAAATGGTCAAACTGCCTCATTCGACCTCTTGTTCCATCCTTATTAATATAATGGATATAACGTCTGTCTTTCGTTGACCCCGGATCACCAAAATCTACCTGTACAGGGCTTTTCCCATCCTCATCCCAGGCACCTTCACATTGAGCAGCTGATACAGAGCCACCCCATAAAAATTTTTCTGAGAAACTCATTTTCTTTCCCCTGTATTTAGACGCTGTCGCATTGATAAAAGGAAGCCAGCATGCCACTTGACTTCCCCTTAATGCATCATAACAAGTGTTTTTGCTATTTCTGGTTAGATAAATCAATCTGTTCGCGCAGAACAGTCATCGCCTGTAAGTACGACATGTCTTTGCGGAATAAACCTGCTGTTCCTAGAATAAACATGTCAACATCAGTTCCCAGTGTTCTTACGACATCAGGAGAGATGGCTCCATCGATAGCAATCTGAGCTTTGCTCTGATGTTGTTGTAGCATGGCTTTCAACCGTCGAATTTTACTCACAGAAGCAGCAATAAAAGGCTGACCGGCAAAACCAGGGTTGACCGACATAACCATAACAACATCCACAACGTCCAGCAGTTCTTCCAATATATTCAGAGACGTGCCGGGGTTAATAGCAACACCCGCTTTAATGCCCTTACTACGAATATTACTCAAAGTACGATGTAAATGAATCGGTGCTTCGGCGTGCACATAAATGATGCTGCAGCCCAGTTCAGCGAATCGATCGATATAAGGATCAGGATTCGTAACCATGAGATGTACGTCGTAAGGGATAGTCGCCAGTTTTGATACAGCCTTAATATCTTCAGGGCCGAGAGCAAAATTTGGCACAAACTGGCCATCCATGACATCGATATGGAACATTGCGGCACCCGCGACTTCCAGTTCACGTAGCTCTTCACCCAAACGCGAAAAATCCACACACATCAGGGACGGGCAAAATTGCGCGCTCATATTTATACCTTCTCGATGTCTGCAATCATCTCAACACGCGTCTGGTGACGCTCACCTTCAAACTCGGCATCCAGCCAGGCATCGACGATCATTTTTGCCAGTTCAGACCCAATCACTCTGGAACCAAAGGCCAGCACATTAGTATTGTTGTGGGAGCGGGACAGTTTAGCTGAATAGGGTTCACTGCACACAACTGCACGTATCCCATTAACTTTATTGGCGGCAATTGATATACCAATCCCTGAGCCACAAATTACAATACCCAAATCAGCCTCACCTGAAACAACAGCATCTGCGACCGCTTTGCCATAGATTGGGTAATCTGTACGTGTTTCGCTATGCGCGCCTTTATCAATGACCTGAATACCCCGGGCAATAAGATGCTCAGTAATCGCTGGTTTCAGGATAATGCCGACATGGTCGCAACCGATAGCAATTTTCATATGTACTCTCTTAATCTATTCATAATAAGAAGGTGATAATAATTGGATGCAGAGCACCCATTGTTTACTCTGCATTGTCCAGACAAACTTCCAGACCCGACTTAATCAGAGTGACATGCGGTCCATAGATAACCTGAATGCCGTTGCCTTTTTTCACGACACCTTTAGCCCCAGAGGCTTTCAGCATCGCGTCATCAACAAGACGCTCATCCACTACGGTGATACGAAGGCGGGTGGCACAGCAATCAATGTCAGAAATATTGACTGCTCCTCCCAGACCAGAAATGATTAATGCTGAGACATCTTCACTTTTCGTTTTATTGCTCATGGGATTAATTTTCTGGTCACGTGCTTGTATATCCTTACGCGTATAAAGCTTTGTTTCTTCAGTGTCATCTTCACGGCCCGGGGTTTTGAAATTGAAGCGGGTGATTGCGAAGCGGAAACTGAAGTAATAAATCGGAAATAAGGGGATCCCTATCAGAATTGCGTTAATCCAGTGTGTTTTGGCATTCCCTTGCATAACGCCAAAGAGCACGAAATCGATTAAGCTACCCGAGAAAGTTTGTCCCACTCCCACATTAAAAATATGGCAGAGCATGAATGACAGACCCGCTAATACACAGTGCATGCCATACAAAAGTGGTGCTGCAAAGAGGAACGAAAATTCAATAGGTTCGGTTATCCCGGTGACGACTGCAGTCAGGGTAGCCGACAACAGCAGTCCCAAAACAAGTTTACGTTTCTCTGGCCGGGCTGTGTGGTAAATAGCCAGTGCTGCCCCGGGGATACCAAAAAGATAAAACGGATACTTACCGGCCATAAATCGGGTTGCCTCCACAGAAAATTGCTGCGTGTGCGGGCTGGCCAGTTCAGCGAAGAAAATATTCGTCGCTCCAGATACAGCTACGCCATCAATAAGCTCCGTGCCACCCAGACCAGTCTGTAAGAAAGGCATTGCAAAAACGTGGTGCAGGCCGAAAGGGATCAGTGCACGTTCGGTCAGACCATAGATAAACGTGCCGGCATATCCTGCACTGTTGACCAGGTCGCCAAGATGCAGAATCCCATTTTGTATGGTTGGCCAGATGAAGAACATCAGGATGCCAACTACCAAATATGTAACGGCTGAGATAATGGGGATAAAGCGTGTGCCGCCAAAGAACGAGAACATAGCCGGAAGTTCTATGCGGTAAAAACGATTGTGCAGCACCGCGACACCCAGCCCGGCAATTACACCTCCGAACACTCCCATCTGAAGCGAGTTGATACCTAGCGTCATGCCCAACGACCCTTCGGGGAGAGCGCCAGGAGCCAACAGTCCGTGAATATCAAGCATCGCATTGATAGTGGCATGCATAATTAAGAAACCGATAGCCCCTGAAATCGCAGCGACTTCTTTTTCTTTTTTTGCCATTCCCAGTGCAACGCCAATAGCAAAAATGACAGGTAAGTTAGAGAAAACCACACCACCGGCACTTTTCATGACGGTAAGTAATGTGTGAAGTACGGTGCCGTCACCAAGCAGTGACTGCAGACCATAAGATTCAATAGTCGCCTGGTTTGTGAATGAAGCGCCAATGCCCAGAAACAACCCTGCAACAGGCAGCAGAGCTATCGGGAGCATAAAGGAGCGCCCTATCCGCTGAAGAACTCCAAATATTGCTGTTTTCATAGCGTTTTTTGACCATGTAATGGTACAACGAGGAAATTAAATGTGAGCAATAAATCAAACAACTTTTTATCGTCATCACGCATGAACTTCACAAAATCGATTATCATCGTGAAGTGCGGAGTGGTCAACCCATCAGTACGATCAAGTTCACATTTTTTCAATAAAGCGTAAATTCAAAGAGGGTGGCTGACTTGCAGGCATGAGCCCACGCAGCTAAATCTGGGGTTTCATCACTGTTAGGAGTATTTACCTACTTTATTTATTCACAATTTTTTTATTATCGTAAATTTCGTGGGAATTCACATTCTATCGGCACAGCGCGCTGTGGTAGTCTTTACCCTTAAATACCTTATAAACCTATGGTACGAAAAATGACGGATAACCAAGATGTAGCTCAGGAAGTGGAAAGTGCGCTCGCGATAGGCGCAAGGATAAAAATGTCACTTTCCATCCTAAACCCGACTGAACGTCGCATTGCCGAATGGTTAATCATTAAGGGAAACATTCGTCAGGAAACCAGTTTGCGTGAAGTAGCCAGTACGCTACAGGTCTCTGAGCCTTTGCTGGTAAAGGTTGCCAAAAAAATAGGATTTTCTGGTTTTCGAGAATTACGAAGCGCGCTCATCAGCTACTTTGAGTCTTTGCCTTATGAGAAAGAGGAAGAAGTCACGGAGCATGATAGCCTCGATACCGTGTTGGATAAGGTTTTTTCGAGCAGTATTCAGGCTCTCAAAGAGGCACGATCCGTCGCCGATTCAGCGACTATCGGAAAAGCAGCTCAGCTTATTTTTAACGCGCGCAGAGTGATCATTTTTGGTGTGGGCGGTTCAGCCTCAGTAGGACTGGATTTTGAACATAAGCTTCTTCGCTTAGGAATAATTAGCCATGCCTATAGTGATTTTCACTTAATGTTGATGGCAGCAAGCCAACTTGAAGAAAAGGATGTTGTGATTGCAATTTCGCAAACTGGTGCTACCAGGGAAATGCTTAATGCAGTGAATACAGCCCGAGCGAAAAAGACGAAAGTGATATGCATCACCAACAATGATGGCTCTCCACTTTCTCAGAGTTCGGACCTGTCAATTTTCAGTCCGGCGATGAGTGGCCCTTTGCTTGGGCAAAATGCTGTTGCCCGGATTGTTCAGTTGAATCTACTTGATAGCCTGTTTATTGCAATTCTGCTTGAAGATTATCAAGGGAATAAACAAAAGCTATCCAGCGGTATTAATATAGTCAGTCCATTACATGGTCTAAAGGGCCTTATTGAATAAATCATATTTGGACAAAAGAACCCCTTGAATGTGCATATACCTCAGGCAACGCGCACACTTTTTGGCATACCCGCGAGCATTATCTTGTCCAATGCGCGGATCATCGCCATAGCCTTTGCCACTTGCACATCATAATCACGCAAGGTCTGGTGGCCACCAAACAGCTGTTTTACTCGGTACATCGCCGTTTCCGCTACTGAATGAAGTGGCCGACAAAAATTGACCACGACATGAGAGCATTTTTAGAACCAAGGAACGTCCGCTCCTGGCACAAACCGGTCACTAAACAAAGATGATTAACCCGCCCGCCGATCCTAAATTTTCAAGACAATGACGTCAGGCCAGTTTCATCCAGAGCAACGGTTCCAAAGAATACCCCACGCATTGAGCCCGAATTAATCGGCCCCGGTCTTGTTTCTAGCTCAGCGGCTTAAGCCTTGCCAACACCGTCGGGAAGAACTCTGCCACGGTAGGGTGCACTGGCAGCGCCTGGAGCATCTGGCGGTAGCTGGCCCCAGTGGCCATATAGTTGGAAATCACTGAGATGAGTTCATCCCCGCCGATACCGAGGATCGCCGCGCCGAGGAAGCGCTCGCTCTGCGCATCGACAATCAGGCGCATCATGCCGTAGGTTTCGCTCTCTTCTTTGGCCCGGCTGACGTCGGCCATGTTGAAATCGGCCACCAGGATTTGCGCGCCTTGTTTCACTTGTTCCCGAGCCTGCGCCAGCGTCATGCCCACCCGGCCCAGCGGCGGGTCGGTAAACATGGCGTAACTCAGCACGCGCCGGTCGGCATCGTGCCATTGGCCGTCCGGCTGTTGACCGTCAATTTCCGCCAGCACAATCTGGAAATCGTGATAGCTGGTGTGGGTGAACGCGCCGCGCCCGTTGATATCGCCCAGTGCTTTAATGCCTGCGACATTGGTATTGAAATGCGCATCGGTGCGAATAAAGCCGCGCGCGTCGGTTTCAATGCCGACGGCCTCGAGATTCAGTCGTTCTGAATTAGGCTGGCGGCCCGTGGCGATTAACAAATGGCTGGCGCTTATTTCCTGGCCGTCTGCGAGCTGAACGCTCAGCCCGTCTGCGGTGGGTGCCAGGTTTTTTATGCTGCTGTTGAGATAAAACGTTATCCCTTCATCGCGCAGGAAATCGGTAATGTGCTCGCTGACGTCAGCGTCTTCACGCTCGGCAATGCGATTCGCACGGTGAATGATCGACACCTCCGCGCCAAGCCGGCGAAAGATTTGCCCCAGCTCCAGCCCGATATAGCTGGCCCCGAGAATAACCAGATGCTTCGGGCATTCAGTCAGTGTCAGCAGGCTTGCGTTATCGAGATGCGGCACGTTTTCCAGACCGGGCAGCGACGGGATAAACGCCCGGGTGCCGGTATTGAGATACACCTGCGCGGCAGACAGCGTTTCGCCGTTAACCTCAAGCAGAAAACGCTCGCCGTCGCGCCCGACAAAACGCGCCCAGCCGTGGATTGTTTCCACGTTGTCGGTGCCTTCCAGCCACTGGACCAGCCCGCTGCGCGAGGTCTCAACCCGGGCGCGCATCCGCGCCATCGCAGCGGAAAAATCAACGCTCACCGGCCCGGTGATCACCCCAAAATCAGCAGCCCGACGCGCCATGTGCGCCACCCGCGCGGATTTACGCAGGGTTTTGGTCGGCGTGCAGCCGAAGTTGACGCAGGTGCCGCCAAACATATTGCCTTCAATCATGGCGACGTGCTGACCGCGTACTGCCAGTTCAACCGCCAAAGACGGGGCCGCCTGGCCCGCGCCAATCAGTACCGCATCAAAAAGCCGCATAGGTTTCCCCGCCGGGTGCCAGTGAAATAAACCTCTTGAGCGTAGTGCAGCGGGAGAAGGGCGACAAACAGGGTTCGCCAGGAGCAAACGGAATGGCGGCCTGGCGTTTTAATGACCGATTTATCCGCCAGCGATGCGCCGTTTTGGCGCACGACGCCCCGTTTTGGGGCGGAAATTTACGACAAATGTCGCAGCCCTCACAAATCACGAATTAAGATTTACTAATGCATAATGTTGCTCTTATTAGGGCTTCTAATGGCGATGAAATCGGTTTCTATTCACTTTGTATGCATTAATGGTGAATAGAGATTGGTTGTAAGTTATTGATATTCAGTTACCCGCTTCCGTTTATGCACTTTTGTCGCTGGATGGCACGATGCGTGCAATATACATTTACAGTACAAGTGCTCATATTAATTAACATCACAATAACGTTGTGTTTACCGGAAGAAGAGGTTGCTATGTCTCAGTCAGTTACGCGTGCAAATTTTGACGATTGGATGATGCCGGTTTACGCCCCGGCGCCTTTTATTCCGGTACGTGGAGAAGGGTCTCGCCTGTGGGATCAGCAGGGCAAAGAGTACATTGATTTTGCGGGCGGGATCGCGGTGAACGCCCTGGGCCATGCGCATCCGGCGATGGTTCGCGCCCTGACCGAACAGGCCGGAAAGTTCTGGCATACCGGTAACGGCTACAGCAACGAGCCAGTGTTGAAGCTCGCAAAACAGCTGATTGACGCCACTTTTGCCGACAAAGTGTTTTTCTGTAACTCCGGGGCGGAAGCCAACGAAGCGGCGCTGAAGCTGGCGCGTAAATATGCCCACGACAAATTTGGCCCGCAGAAAAGCGGCATTGTGGCCTTCAAAAACGCCTTCCACGGGCGCACGCTATTTACCGTCAGCGCGGGCGGCCAGCCTTCTTATTCCCAGGATTTCGCGCCGCTGCCGCCGCAAATTCAGCACGGCATTTATAACGATATCGACTCGGCAAGAGCGCTCATCAACGATGATACCTGCGCAGTGATCGTTGAGCCTATTCAGGGGGAAGGCGGCGTGGTGCCTGCCACGCCAGCGTTCCTGAAAGAATTGCGCGAATTGTGCGACCGCCACAACGCGCTGCTGATTTTTGACGAAGTGCAGACCGGCGTGGGCCGTACCGGCGAGCTGTACGCCTATATGCATTACGGCGTGACGCCGGATGTGCTGTCAACGGCGAAAGCGCTCGGCGGCGGCTTCCCGATTGGGGCGCTGCTGGCACGCGATGAATTTGCCCGCGTGATGACGGTCGGCACCCACGGCACCACGTACGGCGGCAACCCGCTGGCCTGCGCGGTGGCCGGGGAAGTCCTTTCTATTATTAATACGCATGACGTGCTGAACGGCGTGAAACAGCGCAACCAGTGGTTTACCGAACGCCTGACCGCCATCAATGCGAAATTCGATTTATTCGACGACATTCGCGGAATGGGGCTGCTGATCGGCTGCGTACTCAAATCCGGGTACGCCGGGAAAGCGAAGCAGATAAGCCAGCTCGCCGCGGAAAACGGCCTGATGGTGCTGATCGCCGGGGCCAACGTGGTGCGCTTTGCGCCTGCGTTGATTATCAGCGAAGAAGAGGTGAAAACGGGCCTCGATCGTTTCGCTGAAACCTGCGAACGCTTTGTCTCTGAGGTGTCATCATGATGGTTATCCGCCCGGTCGGACGCGAGGATTTGTCCGGCCTGCTGGCGCTTGCAGGGAAAACCGGCGGCGGCCTGACGTCGCTACCTGCCGATGAAAAAACGCTGTCGGCGCGGATTGAACGCGCCATCAATACCTGGAATGGCAGCCTCGAGAAAGGCGAGCAGGGCTACGTGTTTGTGCTGGAAGATACCGCCAGCGGCACCGTGGCAGGGATCTGTGCGATTGAAGTCGCGGTCGGCCTGCATGATTCCTGGTACAACTATCGCGTCGGCACCCAGGTGCATGCGTCGAAAGAGCTGAACGTTTACAACGCGTTGCCGACCTTGTTTCTGAGTAACGATCACACCGGCAGCAGCGAACTCTGCACGCTGTTCCTTGACCCGGAATGGCGCAAAGAGGGCAACGGCTACCTGCTGTCGAAATCCCGATTCCTGTTTATGGCCGCCTTCCGTGACCGCTTTAATGACAAAGTGGTGGCGGAGATGCGCGGCGTGATCGACGAGCACGGCTACTCCCCGTTCTGGGAAAGCCTCGGCCAGCGCTTCTTCTCAATGCCGTTTGCCCGTGCAGACTACCTGTGCGGCACCGGGCAAAAAGCCTTTATCGCCGAGCTGATGCCCAAGCATCCGATTTATACCGATTTCCTCTCCGAAGAGGCGCGCAGTGTGATTGGTCAGGTGCATCCGCAAACCGCACCCGCGCGAGCGGTGCTGGAAAAAGAAGGGTTCCGCTACCGTAACTACGTCGATATTTTCGACGGCGGCCCGACGCTGGAGTGTGATATCGACCGGGTGCGGGCGATCCGCAAAAGCCGTTTGGTGGAAGTGGGTGAAGGCCAGCCGGGGCCGGGCGAGTTGCCGACTTGTCTGGTGGCCAATGAGCAGTATCAGCAGTTCCGCGCGATGCTGGTGCAGGCTGACCCGCACACCGACAAATTGTTACTGAGCGCAAAACAGCTCGATGCCCTGAAATGCCATGCGGGCGACCGCGTGCGGTTGGTTCGTCTTTGCCCTGAGGAGAAAAAAGCATGAGTTTATGGATCAATGGCGACTGGGTCGTCGGGCGCGCAGAGGCACGCAGCAAAACCAATCCGGTCACCCACGAAGCAGTGTGGCAGGGCAATGACGCCGACGCACAACAGGTGAGCGAGGCGGTAAAAGCCGCCCGTGCTGCGTTCCCCGGCTGGGCAAAACAGCCGTTCAGCGCGCGGCAGCAGATTGCTGAGAAATTTGCCGCGCTGCTGGAAAGCAATAAAGAGGCGCTGACAGAGGTTATCGCCCGCGAAACCGGCAAACCACGCTGGGAAGCGGCGACGGAAATCGGCGCGATGATCAACAAAATTGCCATTTCGGTGAAGGGCTATTACAGCCGCACCGGCGAACAGGAAACACCGATGCCTGACGGCGCGGCCACGCTGCGCCATCGTCCACACGGCGTGCTGGCGGTATTCGGCCCGTATAACTTCCCCGGTCATTTGCCAAACGGGCATATCGTCCCTGCGCTGCTGGCGGGTAATACCGTGGTTTTCAAGCCGAGTGAATTAACGCCGATGAGTGGCGAAGCGGTGGTGAAACTGTGGCAGCAGGCGGGCTTACCGGTGGGTGTGCTGAACCTGATTCAGGGCGGTCGGGCGGTCGGTGAAGCGTTAAGCGGGCAGGCCGATCTCGACGGGTTGCTGTTTACCGGCAGCTCGAATACCGGTTTTACGCTGCATCGCCAGCTGGCGGGCCAGCCGCAAAAGATTCTGGCGCTGGAGATGGGCGGTAACAACCCGTTGATCGTCGATGAGCCGCAGGATCTGGATGCCGCCGTTCACGTCGCTGTACAGTCGGCATTTATTACCGCCGGACAGCGCTGCACCTGCGCCCGTCGTCTGCTGGTGAAACGCGGTGAAGCCGGGGACGCGTTCCTGAAACGTCTGGTGGAGGTCACTCGTCGGATCATGCCTGACAGCTGGGACGCCGAGCCGCAGCCGTTTATCGGCGGCCTGATTACTGAGCAGGCGGCACAGAATGTCCGTACCGCGTGGCAGCAACACGTCGCCAACGGCGGGGTGACGCTGCTGGAGCCGCGTTTGCTGAAACCCGGCACGTCGTTAGTGACGCCGGGCATTATTGATATGACCGAAGTGCAAAATGTGGCGGATGAAGAAGTGTTTGGCCCGCTGCTGTGCGTCTGGCGTTACGACACCTTTGACGACGCGATTGCCCTGGCGAACAACACCCGTTATGGGCTCTCCTGCGGGCTGGTATCTACCGAGCGTGAGAAATTCGATCAGCTGCTGCTGGAAGCGCGCGCCGGGATAGTCAACTGGAATAAACCGCTGACCGGCGCGGCGAGCACGGCCCCGTTCGGCGGCGTGGGTGCCTCGGGCAACCATCGTCCGGGCGCATGGTATGCAGCCGATTACTGCGCGTGGCCGATGGCAAGCCTGGAGTCTCCGGGGCTAAGTCTGCCGGGCACGCTCAATCCGGGCCTCGATTTTTCCGCTGAGGTGAAATCATGAAAGCCTGGGAAGTGAACTTTGACGGGCTGCCGGGGCTGACGCACCACTACGCCGGGCTGTCGTTCGGCAATGAGGCCTCGACGAAGCACCGTTTCCGCGTGTCGAACCCGCAACTGGCGGCGAAACAGGGCCTGCTGAAGATGAAGGCGCTGGCGGATCTCGGTTTTAAGCAGGCGGTGCTGCCGCCGCAGGAGCGCCCGAACGTGCCGCTGTTGCGCCAGTTGGGCTTCACTGGCAGCGATGAGCTGGTCATCGAAAAAGCGGTGGCCCAATCGCCGCAGTTGTTATCCGCCGTAAGTTCCGCTTCGTCGATGTGGGTGGCGAATGCGGCGACAGTTTGCCCGTCGGCGGACGCGCTGGATGGCAAAGTGCATCTGACGGTGGCGAATCTCAATAACAAATTCCACCGTGCCAGCGAAGCGCCGACCACCGAAGCGGTGCTGCGGGCGATTTTCAATGATGAGCAGGCGTTTGCCGTTCACAGCGCATTGCCCCAGGTGGCGATGTTTGGCGACGAAGGGGCGGCGAACCATAACCGTCTTGGCGGCGATTACCATCAGCCTGGCCTGCAAATGTTCGTGTACGGGCGAGAAGAGGGTGGCCCGCAGCAGCCGCAGCGCTATCCGGCCCGCCAGACACTGGAGGCCAGTCAGGCCGTGGCCCGACTCAACCAGGTGAACCCGCAGCAGATTATTTTTGCCCAGCAGAACCCGGCGGTGATCGACCAGGGCGTGTTCCATAACGATGTGATTGCGGTCAGCAACCGACAGGTGCTGTTTTGCCATCAACAGGCGTTTTTGAATCAGCCACAATTACTGGCCCAACTGCGTGAGCGCGTGCCGGGCTTTACGCCGGTGGAAGTACCGACCTCTCGCGTGTCAGTTAACGATGCGGTATCAACGTATCTGTTTAACAGTCAGCTGCTCAGCAAGCCCGATGGCAGCATGATGCTGGTCCTGCCGCAGGAGTCGCGCGAGCATCAGGGCGTGTGGTCGTATCTGGATGACGTGCTGGCGCAGGATAACCCGATTAACGAACTGAAGGTGTTTGACCTGCGGGAAAGCATGGCCAACGGCGGCGGTCCGGCGTGTTTGCGCCTGCGGGTGGTGCTGAACAAGGCCGAGCTTCAGGCCGTGAACCCCTCAGTGCTGATGAACGATGCGTTGTTCGATACTCTGAATAGCTGGGTCGACAGATATTATCGCGACCGCCTGACTCAGGCGGATTTGGCTGATCCACAGCTGCTGCACGAAGGGCGTGAGGCACTGGATCGGCTGACACAAATTCTGGATCTCGGTTCGGTGTATCCGTTCCAGCAGTAAAGGAGGCAGGATGGAGGACTTTCTGGCGCTGACGCTCTCGGGTGATAACCCGGCGCATACGCGCGGCGAAACGGCGCAGTTTCACTGGCAATGGCACGAGCGCGGCATTCTGGAGCTGACGCCGTTCGCGAACTGTTCCCGGGCGCTGGTGCTGTCGGCGGGCATTCACGGCAATGAAACCGCACCGGTAGAAATGGTCGATACGCTGCTGAAAGGGCTGTTCAGCGGCGAGATCGTTCTGAGCTGGCGGGTGCTGCTGGTGTTGGGGAATCCTCCGGCGCTGGTGGACAACAAACGTTATCTGCACAGTGATATGAACCGGATGTTCGGTGGGCGCTGGCATGAGTTTGTGCCGTCGCTGGAGACTGCCCGCGCGGCGCGCCTTGAGCACGCGCTGTCACAGTTCTGGCAGCCGCTGGATTCCCTGCGCTGGCATCTCGATATGCATACCGCCATTCGCGGCTCGCATCACGTACGCTTTGGCGTGCTGCCGATGCGTAAAGAGCCGTGGGATGATACCTTCCTGCACTGGCTTGGCGCGGCAGGGCTGGAGGCATTGGTGTTCCATCAAACCCCCGGCGGGACGTTTACGCATTACAGTACAGAGCGCTTTAGCGCGTTTGCCTGCACGCTGGAGCTTGGTAAGGCGCTGCCGTTTGGCCACAACGATTTAAGCCAGTTTGCCACCACGCAGACCGCGCTGACGCAGCTGCTTGGCGGTGAGATAACGTCTGCGCCGCTGCCGCTGAAATATCGCGTTGCACAGCAAATCACCCGCCACGACGACCGCTTCCAGTTGCATATGTCCGCTGAGACGCTGAACTTCACGCCTTTCCCCGCAGGCACGCTGCTGGCGGAAGAGGGCGATACGCGCTGGCTGGTGAAACATGACACCGAGTATGTTCTGTTCCCCAATCCCAATGTTGCACCCGGGCTTCGTGCCGGATTGATGCTGGTACGCGAAGCCTGAAACCATTAACGGCGGCGGTGAATGTCCTTCATCGCCGCCTTTTTATTTGTTAGGCGAAACGTGTTTACAGCGGAAATTGCGGATTATTCTTATGAACCGCTTTTTAATTAATCAGGATTGCGGTAGACTTCTTCATAATCTCTTCCAGAACAGCCAGTTATCTATTTATTCTTGCAACTCTCCACACTTTTTCCTTATTTCCTCCACAATTGACGAAAAATTGCTTTTTATACTTTCACTGTTTTACGCTTGCTCTGACTAATTGACGTTAAACCCCGTAAAGTTAATCTCGTCAACACGGCAATGCGCCGTAGAAAATAACTGAAAGTAAGGAACATATTATGAAAAAGATGACAACTGCTCTGATTATCGCTTCTACCCTGGCTCTGGGCGCTGCTAACCTGGCTCATGCAGCAGACACGACGACCACTACCACTGAAAGCGCGCCGATGATGCACCATAAAGGCAAGCCGGGTATGCATCACGACATGATGTTTAAAGGCCTGAACCTGACCGACGCGCAGAAACAGCAAATCCGCGACATCATGAAAGAGCAGCGCGGCAAAATGCAGCGTCCGTCCCTCGACGAACGTCGTGCCATGCATAATCTGATTGCCAGCGACTCCTTCGACAAAGCAAAAGCCGAAGAAATGGTGACCAAAATGGAAGCCCAGCACAAAGACATGGCGGTTTCCCGTATGGAAACGCAGAACAAGATCTACAACATCTTGACCCCGGAACAGAAAAAGCAATTTAATGCCAATTTTGAGAAGCGTCTGACAGAACGTCACGCGCCAGAAGGTAAGATGCAGTCATCTGCTGAGTAATTCCAGCCGAGCTGACTTAAAGACCGCCGGTCTTGCCCACACGCCCATAACAGGCGGTGGGCAGGACCGGCGGTTTTTCTTTATTGTCCCTTTGCCCGTTGCCACACTCCCGCTATTCTCCTCGTACACACGCTGACTCTTTATTAAAGGACATCAAACCGTTACGTGTCTTTCACCGCAATAAGTGCATAAAGCCGCTAAGGCTCTTCGTGCCTTCTGCCGATACTCCGTATGTCGTGAAAAAAAGATAAAAAATATGGCTGCCGTCGTAGCAGCCTGAGTCGTTCTTCAGGAGTGATGATGGAATACTTTGATATCCGCAAAATGCCGGTCAGTCTGTGGAAAAATGGCGCGGGCGAAACCCGTGAACTCTGCTGTTTTCCGCCTGCCACCCGTGATTTCAACTGGCGTGCCAGTATTGCGTCGATTGCGGGCAGCGGTGAGTTTTCTGCATTCCCCGGCGTGGACAGGGTGATAACGTTGCTTGAAGGCGGCGAGGTGACGCTCGACGGCGGGAACGCGTTCCATCACACCTTAAAGCGATTCCAGCCGTTCCGTTTCTCCGGAGAGCAAACGGTGCGGGCGCAGCTTTCTGAAGGGCTGATGTCGATGGATCTCAATATCATGACCCGACGCGAACGCTGCCAGGCCAAAGTGCGCGTCGCTGACCGGACGTTTACCACTTTTGGCGCGCGCGGTGGCATGGTGCTGGTGCTAAGCGGCGCGTGGCAATTGGGGGACAAACTGCTGACTGCCGATCAAGGCGCGTACTGGCAGGACGAACATCACACCATTCGCCTGCTGAAAGACGAAGGCAAAATCCTTTATAGCGCCATCAGCTGGAACCCAGCGTGGCCGCTAACGGGGGTCAGTCAGGTCGATGATCTCAGCCTGGCCGGTTAACAGCGGCTTGCAGAGAATTTTATAACCGTCATGATCGAACCCGGCGGGTAAACGGCGCAGCGCCTCGGCGGCAGAAAGGCTGGTGACTGAACCGAGCCACAGCCAGTTGTGGATGATGTGATACTCGGTCATATCCACCGCATCTTCTTTCATCGCAATCGGCCCATGCCAGGGCCAGCAATTCAGCTGCAATTTTGCCAGCGCCGCCAGCAAACGCTGGTGGTGCGCTTCCTCGCTCTCTTTCCCACAGCACGCTCCGGCGCAACGTTTCAGCGCTGAGCGAAAACATCCGCGCCCGCGGGTGACGGCTTCCAGCCCCAGTAATCCGTAACACAGCTGATGCTCATCGGCGATAGTTTGCAGCGCCTGAAGCGCCGCCCGGCGGTTGGCGAATAAGCCGTACAGCCCCGGCTGATGGGCGAAATCTATCTCTTTGGCGTACACCACCTGCGGCTGAGCGCCGTTTAACAGCAGCGAGCACAACTGACGATTGCGGCGCAGGCGCTTGTTAAACAGCGGTTGCTGCTCTTTGATGAGTTTCGCTTCGAGTAATAATGCGCCCACTTCACCCGCCGTACGTACCCAGCTGATTCGCCGCGACTGGCGCAGCATGGCGGCTTCGTCGGGCGTACGCAGATGCGAGAGAATACGGCTTCTGAGGTTGATGCTTTTCCCGATGTACAACGGCAGCGTATCGCTATCGCCATGAAAGGTGTAGACGCCGGGCAGGGAAGGCAGCGCTTCCAGCGACGGACGCAGGTGTTCGGGATATTCGTAGATTGCCGCCGCTTCAAATTCAAGACGCGGGGCGGATTGACGCCTGGCCACATTGACTCCTGATACTGTTTATCCGAACAGTATAGCAGCGTTGCGCTGGAGGAAAAAGGTGAAAAAATCAGCAGAAAGTCGCCGGGTAAACAAGCGTTACCCGGCGAGGGTGGCGTATTAACGCTTCCAGAAATCGTCGAAAACGGTGATCGGTGGCCGACGTTTGTGTTCAGTTTTCAGGTACCAGCCTTCAATGATGCGGGCAGTACCTGCATCGACCGGCTTGCCTTCAAGATAATCGTCAATGTTTTCATAGGTAACGCCAAGCGCGGCTTCGTCCGGCAGAGAAGGGCGGTCATCTTCCAGGTCGGCAGTCGGGGCTTTCTGATACAGATGTTCCGGGCAGCCGAGCGTGGCTAACAGCTGTTTGCCCTGACGTTTGTTGAGGCGGAAAATCGGGTTGATGTCGGTGCCGCCGTCGCCATATTTGGTGAAGAACCCGGTAACCGCTTCAGCCGCGTGATCGGTGCCGACCACTACGCCTTTGGTCATTCCGGCAATGCTGTACTGCGCTTTCATGCGTTCGCGGGCTTTTTCATTGCCGCGCACGAAATCGCTGAGCTCAATACTCGCTTCACGCAGTGCCTGTTCACTCGCCAGCACCGCGCCCTTGATGTTGACCGTCAGCACGCGATCCGGCTGGATAAATGCGATGGCATCCTGACAATCCTGTTCATCAGCCTGAACGCCAAACGGCAGGCGCACAGCGATAAATTCCAGGCTGTCGTCGCCGTTTTCTTTGCGCAGTTCACTGATAGCTATCTGGCAAAGTTTGCCGGTGAGCGTGGAGTCCTGACCGCCACTGATGCCCAGCACCAGTGACTTAATAAACGGATATGTGGTGAGATACGACTTCAGAAAATCCACACTGCGGCGAATTTCTGCTTCGCTGTTGACCTGCGGCTGAACGCCGAGCGCCTCAATAATCTCTTGTTGCAGAGCCATTTACCCCTCCCCAAAAAGGTTGTCTTCTATCTGCTAAAGCTACCTCTTTGCTGAGAAAACGACAAGGATCACATTTTTGACTGCCGTAAAATGCCGCAATTCAGCAGGATATCGCTTTATTACTAGATTTATCTGAAAGTTAACTCAGTTTGCCTCTTGGGTTGATAAATAGCACTATTTATTCCAGGCTTATAACACACTGATAACTCGTCATACTTCAAGTTGTTGGTGTGTTGGCTGCACCTGTGCGCCCCAGTCACATAGTTATCTATGCTCCTGGGGACTTACAGGTTTGCCGCCTGCCAACATCTCGAATTATTTTGAGTAAAAAAAAGAGGACGATGTATGAACAAGAATGTAGCGGGAATCTTAGGTGCAGCAGCAGTACTGACCATGTTGGCGGGTTGTACCGCGTACGACCGTACGCAGGACCAATTCACTCAGCCAGTGGTGAAAGACGTTAAAAAAGGCATGAGCCGCGATCAGGTTCTGCAGGTTGCCGGTAAGCCTTCTTCTGAAATTACCATGGTTCATGCTCGTGGTACTTGTCAGACCTACATCCTGGGTCAACGTGATGGTAAAGCTCAAACGTATTTCGTTGCACTGGATGACACTGGTCACGTGATCAATTCTGGCTATCAGACCTGTGCCGAGTACGACACCGACCCACAGACTGCGAAGTAAGCAACTCACACATTTAGCTGAGTCCTGAGCAAGCCCGGCCATCTGGCCGGGTTTTTTATTGCCTGCTGCTGCTTATTTAATTGCGCGAATTATTTGGCCAAAATGTGAGGGTAGTCATAACTGAAGGTCAATGAGAGACAATTTAGGTCTGCCAGGAATTATCTTGCACCTTTGCGATGCCGTATACTCACCTTACAAACACAAAGTAACAATTCGTTACCGTCATAAGCCCGCCCCGTTGAGTTCGGGATGAATTACCCGGCGGCGGTCAGTAAATACCTATTGAGGAAGCGAGTATGGAAAAGAAACATATCTACTTATTCTGTTCTGCGGGCATGTCCACCTCTCTGTTGGTGTCAAAAATGCGCGCACAAGCTGAGAAGTACGAAGTGCCGGTTGTTATTGACGCTTTCCCAGAAACCCTCGCGGGCGAAAAAGGTGTCGACGCCGACGTCGTATTACTGGGCCCACAAATCGCTTATATGTTGCCGGAAATTCAGCGTCTGCTGCCCAATAAGCCGGTAGAAGTTATTGATTCAGTGTTGTATGGCAAGATAGATGGTTTAGGTGTACTGAAAGCTGCTGTTGCGGCGATTAAGAAAGCAGCAGCGCAGTAATTTTTGCTTTATTATTTTAATTTTCCCGTCAAAGAGTAATTTCACACACAATCGCCGCAATATTTTATTGCGGCCTTTAAGGGTATTTTCTATGAGTAAATTTATTAGCTCTCTTGAAAAGGTACTCCTTCCTTTTGCTGTAAAAATAGGAAAGCAGCCGCATATTAATGCAATTAAAAACGGTTTTATTAAACTGATGCCGTTGACCCTCGCAGGGGCCATGTTCGTTTTAATTAATAACGTGTTTTTAAGTTTTGGCGAAGGCTCGTTTTTCTATTCGATGGGCATTCGGTTAGATGCTTCAACCATTGAGATCCTGAATGGTTTTAAAGCCATCGGCGGCAACGTGTACAACGGTACGTTGGGCATTATGTCGCTGATGGCGCCTTTTTTCATTGGTATGGCGCTGGCTGAAGAACGCAAGGTTGATCCCCTGGCGGCGGGCCTGTTATCCGTCGCGGCCTTTATGACCGTCACCCCTTATAGCGTGGGCGAAGCCTATGCGGTGGGGGCTAACTGGTTAGGTGGGCAAAATATTATATCGGGCATGGTCATAGGTTTGATTGTGGCGGAGATGTTTACCTTCGTCATACGCCGTAACTGGGTGATTACTCTGCCGGATAGCGTACCGACCTCGGTTTCCCGCTCTTTCTCGGCGCTGATTCCTGGCTTCCTTATCCTGACCGTGTTCGGTGTTATCTCCTGGGCGCTGGCCACCCATGGCAGCAACTTCCACCAGATTATCCTCGATTCCATCTCCAAACCGTTGGCGTCAATGGGCAGCGTCGTGGGCTGGGCATACGTTATCTTTAACTCACTGCTGTGGTTCTTTGGTGTGCACGGTTCACTGGCACTCACCGCGCTGGACAACGGCATCATGACCCCGTGGGCGCTGGAAAACATCGCACTGTACCAGCAGTATGGCTCTGTTGAAGCGGCTATCGCTGCCGGGAAAGAGTTCCACTTCTGGGCCAAGCCGATGCTCGACTCCTACATCCTGCTGGGCGGTTCCGGTGCGACGCTGGGTCTGATTATTGCCATCTTTATTGGTTCACGTCGTGCTGACCATCGTCAGGTCGCGAAACTGGCGCTGCCATCAGGCATCTTCCAGATTAATGAACCGATTCTGTTTGGTCTGCCGATCATCATGAACCCGGTGATGTTTATTCCGTTCGTGCTGGTTCAGCCAATTCTGGCCGCTATCACGCTGCTGGCGTACTCGATGGGCATTATCCCACCGGTAACCAACCTGGCACCGTGGACCATGCCGACCGGCCTGGGGGCCTTCTTCAACAGTAACGGTAGCGTTGCGGCGCTGTGTGTCGCGCTGTTTAACCTCGGGGTGTCGGTGGTGGTGTACCTGCCGTTCGTGGCGGTATCCAACAAAGCACAGGCCGTTATTGAGCAGGAAGAGAGCGAAGAAGATATCGCTAACGCACTGAAATTCTGATGTAACGCGGTACGGGAGTTGCTCCCGTACCGCCAGACGTAAAGAGGGAATAGCTATGTTCGATCTGGATAAAATCGTGGCAGATGAGGTTGAAGTTAACGATCTCGAAGAAGTGGTTATGGGGCTTATCATTAACTCCGGACAGGCACGCAGCCTGGCGTACACCGCGTTGAAACAGGCCAAGCAGGGCGATTTCACGACGGCAAAAGCCACAATGGAACAATCCCGCATCGCGCTGAGTGAAGCGCACCGCGTGCAAACGCAGCTCATCGAAAGCGATGAAGGCGAAGGCAAAATGAAGGTCAGCCTGGTGCTGGTACATGCGCAGGATCATCTTATGACCTCAATGCTGGCCCGCGAGCTGGTTGCCGAATTGATTGAGCTTCACGAGAAGGTACAATAACGGGTAGATACCACCATGAGGCAACCAAAGATGACGACCCTGGAAATTAGTACCGCGCTTGAACAACAACTGTTTAACGGTAAGAATTTTCATGTCTTCATCTACAACAAAACGGAAAGCATCAGCGGTTTACACCAGCACGATTACTACGAGTTCACTCTCGTGTTAACCGGGCGCTATTACCAGGAAATCAATGGTAAACGGGTGATGCTGGAGCGCGGGGATTTTGTCTTCATCCCGATGGGGTCTTACCACCAGAGCTTTTACGAGTTCGGCGCGACCCGCATCCTGAACGTTGGCATCAGCAAACGTTTCTTTGAAGAGCACTATCAGCCGCTGTTACCCAGTTTTTTGGTGGCCTCACAGGTTTACTCGGTTAAAAGTACCTTTCTCAGCTATATAGAGTCGGTTATTGCCTCACTCAATTTCCGCGAAAGTGAATTTGATGAGTTTATTGAAGTGGTTTCGTTCTATGTGATTAACCGTCTGCGCCATTTCCGTGAGGAGCAGTCACAGGATGTTATTCCTCAGTGGTTAAAAACAACCGTAGAAGAGATGCACGATAAACATAAATTTGGTGAAGGTGCGCTGGAAAATATGGTCGCGCTATCCGGTAAGTCTCAGGAATATCTGACCCGGGCAACGCAGCGTTTTTACAGTAAGACGCCGATGCAGATAATTAATGATATCCGCATCAACTTCGCTATGAAGCAATTGGAAATTACCAATTATTCGGTGACCGATATTGCGTATGAATCAGGTTACAGCAGTCCGAGTCTGTTTATTAAGACCTTCAAAAAGCTGACCTCATTTACACCCAGCAATTATCGAAAACAGCTCACCGTAATTAATTAACGCCGTGCGGTACGCCGCACGCACCGAATTCGTTTAGCTATCCGCGCGTCAGGTGGAGAGTTAGCCACACGCCGTTTGCGGATCACGAGGGAGAAAGTTATGAGCCAGAAATTAAAAATCGTTACTATCGGCGGCGGTAGCAGCTATACCCCGGAATTACTGGAAGGATTTATCAAGCGCTACGCTGAATTACCGGTGACCGAGCTGTGGCTGGTGGACGTAGAAGAGGGGCAGGAAAAACTCGATATCATTCACGCGCTGTGCGAACGCATGGTACAGAAAGCGGGCGTGCCGATGACGGTGCACAAAACCCTGAACCGTCGTGAAGCGCTGAAAGACGCGAACTTTGTCACCACCCAGTTACGCGTTGGCCAGCTGAAAGCGCGTGAAAAAGATGAACGCATTCCCCTGAGCCACGGTTACCTCGGCCAGGAAACCAACGGCGCAGGCGGCCTGTTCAAAGGTCTGCGCACTATTCCGGTGGTGTTTGATATCATCAAAGACGTGCAGGAAATTTGCCCGGACGCATGGGTGATTAACTTCACTAACCCGGCTGGCATGGTGACTGAAGCAGTTTATCGTCACACCGACTTCAAACGCTTTATTGGTGTGTGCAATATCCCAATCGGTATGAAAATGTTCATCACCGATGTGTTGAACCTCACTGATAAAGACGATCTGTCAATTGACCTGTTCGGCCTGAACCACATGGTGTTCATACGCGACGTTATCGTGAACGGCGAATCCCGCTTTGCCGAACTGCTGGACGGCGTAGCCTCCGGTAAGCTGACCGCCAATACCGTGAAAAACATCTTCGATATGCCGTTCAGCGAAGGCCTGATTCGCTCCCTGAACCTGCTGCCGTGCTCTTATCTGCTGTATTACTTCAAGCAGAAAGAGATGCTGGCCATCGAAATGGGCGAATACTACAAAGGCGGCGCTCGTGCACAGGTGGTGCAGAAGGTCGAGAAACAGCTGTTCGAGCTGTACAAAGATCCGGACCTCAACATCAAGCCGAAAGAGCTTGAGCAGCGCGGTGGGGCGTACTACTCCGACGCCGCCTGTGAAGTGATTAACGCTATCTACAATGACAAGCAGGCTGAACATTACGTCAACGTGCCGCACTACGGTCACGTGGAGAACATCCCGGCGGACTGGGCGGTCGAAATGACCTGTATTCTGGGCCGCGACGGCGCGAAACCGCACCCGCGTCTGACCCATTTCGATGATAAAGTTCTGGGGCTGATTCACACTATTAAAGGCTTCGAAGTGGCGGCCAGCCACGCGGCGCTGAGCGGTGAGTTTAACGATGTGCTGCTGGCGCTGAACCTCAGTCCGCTGATTCATTCCGACAAAGATGCAGAAGTGCTGGCCCGCGAGCTGATTCTCGCCCATGAAAAGTGGCTGCCGAACTTTGCCGAAACGGTGAAAACCCTCAAGCAGTAAAAGGAGTTGCAAATGGAGCGTGTGCTAATCGTCAATGCCGATGACTTTGGCCTGAGTAAAGGGCAAAACTACGGCATTGTCGACGCCTGTAAAAATGGGCTGGTAACGTCCACTACCGCGCTGGTGAACGGCGCGGCCATTGAACATGCGGCTCAGATGAGCCGCTGTTTACCGGAGTTGGCGGTGGGGATGCATTTTGTTCTCACTCTTGGAATGCCACTGTCCGCGATGCCAGGCCTGACGCGTGAAGGCAAACTGGGTAAGTGGATCTGGCAGATGGCGGAAGAAGACACGCTGCCGCTGGAAGAGATTGCCCGTGAACTGGACTGCCAGTATCACCGCTTTGTTGACCTGTTCGGCTGCGAACCAACGCACCTCGACAGCCATCACCATGTGCACATGATCCCGCAGATTTTCCCGATTGTGGCAGCGTTTGCTAAAGCGAAAGGCGTGGCGATGCGTATCGACCGTAATCAGCAAAAGTTGCATGGGCTGGATGATTTAGGCGTGCGCAGCAGCGCCGGGTTTGCGGATGAGTTTTATGGCGATGCCATCACCGAAGAACTGTTCCTGCAAACGCTGGAAACGTCCGCGCGGGCAGGGGAATCATCCGTTGAAGTGATGTGCCATCCGGCGTTTGTGGACAACACGATTATGAGCAGCGCCTATTGCTACCCGCGTTTGACGGAACTCGACGTACTGACGTCGCCGTCACTGAAATATGCCGTTGCCGAGCGCGGCTACCGTCTCGGGACTTACCGCGACGTTTAACCCGCGATACTTTAAGCGGCAGATGTGCAACTCAGATTATTTAGGGTTGGTTGAAATGTTGGTGCCCGGATTCTCCCAGGGCACCGTGTTAGGGGTTAGGCCGGGGCGCAGTCGCACCCGGCATTTTTTTACCCTAAAAACCAGTCGCTTACGCAGGAATAGACGGGATTTTACTTGCCCGCGACCATACGCGATGCGCGGCGAGCTGGGTCAGGAAGGATTTCATTAGCTTATCGGTGACACTGTCACCTTCAATTAAACCTTCCTCACCTTTTTCGCTCACCTGTAACAGCGTTTTGAACTGACGCGCATCCCCGGACAGCAGAATCGGCTTCAGGTGTTTATACGCTTCGAGCAGGTAATACCGGGCATCACCCTGTTTTTCCAGGCTGGCAATATCCCCGCCAGGCACAATCACCGCATCGACCGTCAACGAAGGCGAGCCTGCAAAAGTCGCCGCCACTGGTAATGCCGAACCATCATCGGCGATGACTTCGCCCATCCGTGAGTAAAGGAGCTTAGCGTGTACGCCCTGTGCCTTAAGTGCCTTTAGCAGCGCCAGCACCTCTTTTGCCACCGGTTTATCGCTCAACAGAACGGCCACCACGCGGCCTTTCACACCGCCGCCCGGAATAGCATACAGACTTAACGTCGGGTCTTTGCTAATCCCGTTAATGGCGGCAGGTGGGGCGATGTTTCGTTGCTCTTGAGTCAGCGTAATCCCTAAGTTATCGGCCACGGAGTTCGCCAACTGATGATCGATATGCGCCAGCTGATCGACCACCCGCTCGCGGATATACGCCCGGGCAACTTTGCTCAGCTCGAAGCTAAAGGCACTGACGATATGCTGCTGTTCCACCGCCGTCTGACTGTTCCAGAACAGACGCGGATGCGCGTAATATTCGCCAAACGAAGGACTGCGCTCACGAATTTTATCGCCATCAACCCGGGCATGATGCGACTCAAATCCACCGCGATGCGGGCCAGGCGGGGTTTCTCGCGGCCAGTTATCGTTGATGGAGTTGGGCTCGTAGTTCGCCGGATTGGTGTCGATATCCATCCGGTGCATGCCGTCACGCTGGAAATTGTGATACGGGCAGGCAGGGCGGTTAATTGGAGTTTCATGGAAATTTGGCCCGCCGAGGCGGCTGATTTGTGTATCAGTGTAGGAAAACAGTCGCCCCTGCAATAGTGGGTCATTACTGAAATCAATGCCTGGCACGATATGGCCAGGGTGGAACGCGACCTGTTCATTCTCGGCAAAGAAGTTATCAGGGTTACGGTTCAGCACCATTTTCCCTACCAGCTGTACCGGGACCAGTGCCTCGGGAATGAGTTTGGTCGGGTCGAGCAGGTCAAAGTCGAATTTGAATTCGTCTTCTTCGGGGATCAGCTGCAGGCCCAGTTCGTACTCTGGATAATCCCCGGCTTCAATCGCTTCCCACAGTTCACGCCGGTGGAAATCAGGGTCACGGCCCGTCAGTTTTTGCGACTCATCCCAAACCATCGACGCTTTGCCTGCCACGGGTTTCCAGTGGAAACGCACAAACGTGGATTTCCCTTCAGCGTTGACCAGCCGGAAGGTGTGAATGCCGAAGCCTTCCATGGTGCGATAGCTACGCGGCAGACCGCGGTCTGACATCGCCCACATCACGTTGTGCAGCGTTTCAGGTTGCAGGGAAACATAATCCCAAAAAGTGTCGTGGGCGCTACCGCCCTGCGGAATGGCCCAGTGCGGTTCGGGTTTTACCGCGTGAACGAAATCCGGGAACTTCATCGCGTCCTGGATAAAAAACACCGGCGTATTGTTACCAACCAGGTCGAAATTCCCTTCGTCGGTATAGAATTTTGTCGCAAATCCACGAATATCACGCACCGTATCGGCTGAGCCTGCGCCGCCCTGAACCGTGGAGAAACGCACGAAGACAGGGGTGATTTTATCAGCGTCGCCCAGAAAGCTGGCTTTGGTAAGATCACTCAGGTCTTTGTAGGCCTGAAAATAGCCGTGCGCCGCCGAACCTCTGGCGTGCACGATGCGTTCAGGAATGCGTTCATGATCAAAATGGGTGATTTTTTCACGCAGGATGAAATCTTCCAGCAGCGTCGGACCACGCGCCCCGGCGCGCAGGGAGTTTTGATCATCAGCAATTCGCAGTCCCTGGTTGGTGGTCAGCGGCACATCGTCGCCGCCTTTGCGAAAAGTCTCCAAAGCATGAAGTTTTTCATTGCCGATATCGGGTGCCTTCAGGCTGCCCGGCGCAGTAGGCTCTTCGCCTGGCGCCGTCGGATGCGGGCTGGAACGATGCGAATTGTCGTCAGGGGCAAGGGAGTCCAGACCGGGCTGGGATTCAGTGGCATCGTGTACCGGGGATTGATGCGGGGGGGTTTTATTATCTTTTGTCGACATTGCACTCGTCTCCTGTTTTCGTTATTAGAAAAGGGTCGTTGTTGCGTCAAACATTGCGTCAAAACCTATTAACTATAGAACACAGGGTGCTGCTCTCCGGCCATCACAGGCGTAATTCCGATTCATCTCACTGGGGCAGGCGCGATTTCGCACACAGGGCGCGACGGTGGCGACCACAATCGGCTATGATAGATTTTTACTGACTTTGAATTTCGTTCTGGTGCTTTTCCGCTTATGAAACCGCTGCGTCAACACAACAATCGCCCCGTGATCAGCTATGTGCCTCGTGTCGAACCGGCACCGCCTGATCACGCCTCGAAAGTCGATGGCTATCGGGATGTCTGGAAGCTGCGGGGGAAGTATGTCGCGTTCGTGCTGATGGGGAATCGATTCCAGCGTTCACAGGCTTTTACCGGACCGGAGTCCGCCCAGCGCTGGGCGACGCAAATGCGTCAGGAAGGCGAAATCGAAGAGTAGTTTGAACGATAAAAAAAAGCGCCGAATCGGCGCTTTTTTTATGGGAAGCGGCACAGATTAACGGTGTGCCAACTCCACCTCGTTTTCACTTTCCATTACCGCTTTATCGGTCTGGCGCAGCCACTGGCTGGTCAGCGTCCCGGCAGTCATGGAACCGTTCACATTCAGCGCCGTACGGCCCATGTCGATCAGCGGCTCGATAGAAATCAGCAGTGCGACCAGGGTAACCGGCAGGCCCATCGCAGGCAGAACAATCAAAGCTGCAAAGGTTGCACCACCACCGACGCCAGCCACACCGGCAGAGCTGACGGTGACGATACCGACCAGCGTCGCAATCCACAGTGGATCCAGCGGGTTAATACCCACTGTTGGCGCAACCATCACTGCCAGCATGGCCGGGTACAGACCCGCACAACCGTTCTGACCAATCGTGGCGCCGAAAGAGGCTGAGAAGCTGGCGATAGATTCCGGCACGCCCAGACGGCGAGTCTGCGCTTCGATATTCAGTGGAATAGACGCGGCGCTGGAACGGCTGGTGAAGGCGAAGGTCAGCACTGGCCATACTTTGCGGAAGTACTTCAGCGGATTCACGCCGTTAGCACCCAGCAGCAGACCGTGCACCACAAACATAATCGCCAGACCGAGGTAAGACGCCACCACAAAACCGCCGAGCTTGATGATGTCCTGCAGGTTAGAACTGGCCACCACTTTGGTCATCAGCGCCAGCACGCCGTACGGCGTCAGCTGCATCACCAGACGCACCAGTTTCATCACCCAGCTTTGCAGTGTGTCGATGGCAGTCAGTACGCGTTTGCCTTTTGGCTCGTCGTCTTTCAGCAATTTCAGCGCGGCCACACCCAGGAAGGCGGCGAAAATCACGATGCTGATAATAGACGTTGGGTTGGCCCCGGTCAGGTCGGCAAACGGGTTTTTCGGCACGAAGGAGAGCAGCAGCTGCGGTACACTCAGGTCAGCCACTTTGCCCACGTAGGTGCTTTGAATCGCGTTCAGACGCGCAGTTTCAGCGGTACCCTGAATCAGACCTTCAGCGCTCAGGCCAAACAGGTTGGTCACCAGCACACCGACCAGCGCAGAAATCAGCGTGGTAAACAGCAGGGTGCCGATGGTCAGAAAGCTGATTTTACCCAGCTGAGACGCATTGTGCAGACGCGCCACGGCGCTAAGAATGGAGGCGAAGACCAGCGGCATGACGATCATTTGCAGCAGCTGGACATAACCATTGCCCACGACGTTGAACCACTGGATGGACTCTTTCAGCACTGCGCTGTCTGCGCCGTAAATCAGCTGCAGAGCCAGGCCGAAGACCACGCCGACCGCGAGGCCGACCAACACTTTCTTGGCCAGACTCCAGTTTTTATTTCGTGTTTGCCCCAGAGCAAACAGCAATCCCACGAACACTATAACGTTCGCAATTAATGGAAAATTCATCCCCGTTCTCCTGATCTCATTATTGTGTCTAAAAATAGACACGCTCTAATGGCGCAAGATTATCAGAAGTGTGATTTGACGCTTATATTCAAATGGAATGGATTATTCCAAAAACTCTCTTGCAGGCGATTTAATGGCCATTCTGGTGATTAATAAACTTGTCGAAGCGAAATTGCAGTTCGCTAATGAGGCCGGATGACCAGCGGACGGCGCTGTTATCCGGCATAGATTGCGGCATCCACACGGCGTACACGAACAACACCATACACAGCACGCGTTCGAGCTGATTCCCTTTACGCGGTGCGAGAATAGGCAGGCGGAAACGCCAACGGCACGGCCACAGTAACGGCACGCCCGCAGGTGTCAGCATGTCGGCAAGAATATGACTCAGATAGCCGAGCACCATGCCCTGCAATACATCGGCAGGAATAAACCAGGTTTCGGGCACTTTTAGATAGAACAGGGTCAGGCTGCCGAATACCGCCAGCAGGCTATGGGTAAAGCCGCGGTGGCCGAATATTCGCGCCACGGGTTTGGCTATCCAGCTCAGGCGCTGCCCAAGGAAGGACTTCGGGTGATCGATGTCCGGCAGCAGGCAGGTCAATACCGCAGCGGGAACAATATGCCACCAGTCACCCTGCGCCAGAACCGGAGTCAGTTCGGCATTTTTGGCAAACACCGCGCAGGCTATTGAAAAGAGCAGGTGGCCTTCCGCCGTCATGATAAAACCCGTCAAACTGTCAATTCATACAGTATAGGGTTTTTATACAGTGGGCGGAAGAGGTGACGGTGTAACTGTTTGCAAAATCCCGCGTTTAGCGGGCCAGCCAGCCACCGTCTACCGCAAGTGTGTAACCGTTGACGTAATCAGATGCCGCCGAGGCCAGAAATACCACCGGTCCCTGCAGGTCTTCCGGGTTTCCCCAGCGACCGGCCGGGATGCGCTCGACAATCGCTTTGTTGCGGTCCTCATCTTCGCGCAGAGCCTGAGTGTTGTTGGTCGCCATATAGCCCGGAGCAATGGCATTAACGTTGATACCATGCTGCGCCCATTCATTTGCCAGCAGGCGAGTGATGCCCAACACGCCACTTTTTGAGGCGGTGTAAGATGGTACGCGGATCCCGCCCTGGAAGGATAACATCGACGCGATATTAATGATTTTTCCGCCGTCACCCTGACGGATGAACTGGCGGGCAGCGGCCTGAGCGAGGAAAAACACCGATTTCAGGTTCAGATTCATCACGTCGTCCCAGTCCTTTTCGCTGAAATTCAGCGCATCTTCCCGGCGAATGGTTCCGGCATTGTTAACCAGAATATCGATACGCCCCATTTCGGAAACCGCACGGGTGACTATCTCTGCAACTTTATCCTGCTGGCTGAGATCGGCCTGAACGAAGCTGAATCGGCGGCCTAGCGCCTGAACGCGCTCTGCCGTTTGTTGTGGGTTTTTGCGACTCACGCCGACGATGTCGCACCCGGCTTCAGCAAGTCCTAGTGCCATACCCTGGCCTAAACCGGTATCGCAGCCGGTGATGATCGCCACTTTTCCGGAAAGATTGAACGCATTGAGAATCATAAGCACTCCTCTGGCCTGTTTTTATCGCTATGATGCAGGTAATGCGAGAAGCATAGAGGCGAGGGCGTGAAAACTCAAACTAAAATAAAACGATGTTTTAATTATTTTGACGATGGTGGCGTTTTTATGACAATTGCCCGGCAACGATGCTGCCGGGCAGAAGAGCCTAACCGAACAGGTGCTCGGTAGTCAGCTGCTCCAGCGAGGAGAGCTTCACGTTTGCGAGCACATAGCGTGGGTCTGCCTGGTTTTCATGTTCAGGTACCACGATTGAACGCATACGTGCGGCTTTACTGGCGATCATTCCGTTAACGGAGTCTTCCAGTGCCACGCAGGTTAGCGGATCGACACCGAGTTTCGCGGCGCAGTCCAGATACACCTGCGGATGTGGTTTGCTGTATTGCAGCTTTTCGGCGGAGGCGAGGGCGTCGAACTGCTCACGCAGGTCGAACATTGCCAGCACCTTTTCCAGCATGTGCAGCGGGGAAGCAGACGCCAGACCAATCTTCAGACCCTGAGATTTGCACAGTGCAATAGCTTCGCGCGCGCCAGCCAGCAGCGGACGTTGTTCTTCAACCAGGGAAATCGCACGGCTGATGATGCGTGCGGTGACTTCTTCACGGCTCGGCCCGTTCCACGGCTGTTGCGCGAACCAGAGTTCTACAACCATATCGATTCGCAGACCGAGCGTGTCAGGCAATTCGTTGCGGCGTGAAATATCGACACCCAAACCGGCAATAACATCCAGTTCGGCACGATCCCACAGCGGTTCGGAATCAATCAGTAAACCATCCATATCAAAGATAGCGGCAAGAATTTGACGCTGGGCTGTCATAAGGCAACTCCTGTAGAGGTAAAAAGGCCTGAGATTCGACCTAATCGTACACCATATCGCTTTTAAAGCGCAGGCGAAAAGCCACAACTAAAGGTAGACTTACAGCGAAACAAAAAGCGCGTCTGAACAAGGGGAACCCATGACGTATCAACAAGCTGGACGCATCGCCGTACTGAAACGTATTTTGGGCTGGGTCATTTTTATCCCGGCCGTGATTTCCACGTTAATATCGGTGTTCAAATTCATGTTTGAGCACAGTGAGAAGCAGCCAGGCATCGACGCCGTTCTGCTCGATTTTGCTCACGTAATGATTGAGATGATCCGTTTTAATACGCCGTTCCTGAATTTTTTCTGGTACAACTCGCCGCAGCCGGATTTTCACCACAGCCTGAATATTGGGTTCTGGATTATCTTCGCGCTGGTGTTTGTCGGCCTGGCTCTGCAGTCGTCGGGCGCGCGCATGAGCCGTCAGGCGAAGTTTGTGCGTGAAGGCGTGCAGGATCAACTGATCCTCGAGAAAGCGAAAGGGCCGGAAGGCTTAAGCAGAGAGAAACTTGAGGCAAAAATTGTGGTTCCTCACCACACCCTCTTTTTACAGATTTTCGAACTGTACGTTCTGCCGGTGATTGTGATTGTGGCGGGATACTTCTTCTTTAAACTGTTAGGTTTCCTGTAATAAAAAAACCGGTCATCAAGACCGGTTTATTATTTTACGCTTGCGGAAATGGCCGCGGCTTCCCTTCGTTGTCCACCGCTACATAGATAAACAGCGCTTCGGTGGCTTTATAACGCTGACCGATAGGCTCTGAAGAGACTTTCTTCACCCACACTTCAATGTTTACCGTAATCGACGTTGTGCCGCGTTTGGTGGAGCGTGCGTAGCAGCACACCACGTCACCGACCGCGACCGGACGCAGGAACGTCATGCCATCGACACGCACAGTCACTACTCGGCCCTGGGCAATCTCTTTGGCCATAATCGCGCCGCCGAGGTCCATCTGCGACATAATCCAGCCGCCAAAAATATCGCCATTGGCGTTGGTGTCCGCGGGCATCGCCAGCGTACGCAGAACTAAATCGCCCAGTGGCGCTTCACTGCTTACGGTCATTTACTTGTCGTCCTGCGGCATGTGGCGGTAGATGTACACGCCGCTCAGCAGTGTGAAAATCAGGGTAAGGGCGGTTAAGCCGAACACTTTAAAGTTTACCCAGATATTCTGCGGCATCCAGAAGGCGATATAAATGTTTGCCAGACCGCAGACGATGAAGAACAGCGCCCAGGCAATATTCAAACGCGACCAAACGAACTGCGGCAGGGTTAGCTCTTTACCCAGCATGCGCTGGATCAGCGGCTTTTTCATGATCCACTGGCTGAACAGCAACGCCCCGGCGAACAGACCGTAAATCACAGTGACCTTCCATTTGATAAATTCATCGTTATGGAAGAACAGCGTCAGGCCACCGAATACCGCAACCAGCACGAAGGTAATCAGCGCCATTTTTTCAACTTTGCGATAGCGCACCCAGCAGTAAATCAATACTACCGCGGTGGCGATGATCAGTGCCGTAGTTGCGGTGTAGATGTCATAAAGTTTGTAGAAAACAAAGAACACCACCAGCGGTAAAAAATCCAGAAACTGCTTCATACATCGGTTCCGTATTTCAGTAACGGCCCGGGTACTCCGGGCCTGGGAGAGATCAGTTACGAATAAGCATATACAGGCGGAATAAATAGATCAGCAATAAAGCGGAAATAAGGTTGCTGATGCAGTTCACCACCACCGCGCCTACGTTTGGCGTCAGCACGGCAAAGTTGGGTGCGAAGATAAGCAGTAGGGTTTTCGCCAGCAGCCAGCCGATGACCGCCGGGGCCACCAGACGCATATTCGCCCAAGCCAGACGCATACTGCTGCGCAGCGAGGTGAAAATACCCAGTTTGTCCTGGACCAGCATTATCGGTGCAAAAGAGAACACGATTGCCAGCAGCACGCCAGGAACCACAACCAGCATCACGCCCATCTGCACCAGGAACGTGGTGAGGAAGATGAGCAGCAGCAGTTTCGGCAGCACCGGAGCACTGGCACCGATGGCACGCAGAGCGCTGACGCGCTGACCCGCAGAGACCATCTGGATAAGCAGCAGTACGCCGCCCGCGAGAATGGCATTACCAATCAGTCCTGAGAACGTCGACGCTGCTGACGCGCGCAGCAGGATCTGCTGCTGTTCCGGCGTCATGTTTTGCACCAGCTCAAATAGCCCTACGCTACCCGCAAGATTATCGCCGCTGCTCAACAGTGCGAGCTGTTCGTCGCTCGGTGAAAACGCATGGCCAAGCACCACCGTGATAAATGCACACAACAACGCAATCAGCAGAACAGTAACGAACTGATTACGAAAAAAATTACCCGTGTCACGGTAAACCGACTTAGCCGTGATAGACATGCACTCTCCTTGAGTCTGGCTGGTAGTAATAAGCCGGCAATTGTAACCCAGCCGACGTCAAAGTGGCAGCATCAACACCTGTATGGAAAGGCATATCTTTGTAAAGGAGTAGTAAGCAAAAAGGGGAGCCCGAAGCATTTAGAGCATAATTTCACCATTTGCGTCGTCTTTGGTTTGACAGGAAAGCGGGACGAACCTTCCAGACCGCCTTTTTTGTAACAGAGAAAAGTCAAAAATTGATGCAGATGGGTTTTAATTGTAAGTAATCCACCGTTAAAAATTAATCCAGATCAATGAATGTTAAATCTCAGGAACGAGTGTGATCTGAGTTGGATCGTTTTTACTTATTTGTAGGTATATTCAGCGCGCTTATAAAAACCATAGGGAAGGAATGGATATGAAAAAGTTAGCAGTGGCAGCGCTGGTTTTAAGCAGTCTCTCTGGCGGAGCCTGGGCGCATGAAGCGGGTGAGTTCTTTATACGTGCAGGTTCCGCGACGATTCGCCCAACAGAAGGTTCGGATAATGTGTTGGGCCTCGGAAGTTTCACCGTCGATAACAATACTCAGCTCGGTTTAACCTTCACCTATATGGCGACGGATAACATCGGTATCGAACTGCTGGCCGCCTCGCCGTTTCGCAGTAAAGTTGGTACCGGCCCGACCGGAACCATAGCAACGATGAATTTGTTACCGCCTACGCTGATGGCACAGTGGTATTTCTTCGATGCCAGCAGCAAAGTGCGTCCGTACATCGGGGCAGGTATCAACTACACCACCTTCTTTAACACTGATTTCAACGATACCGGTAAAGATGCCGGTCTGTCCGATCTCAGCGCCACTGACTCCTGGGGCGCGGCAGGACAGGTGGGGGTTGATTATCTGATTAACCGCGACTGGCTGATTAACGCCTCGGTCTGGTATATGGACGTGGATACCGATGTGAAGTTTAAGGCCGGAGGTGAGAATCAAACCATTCACACCCGCCTTGATCCGTGGGTATTTATGTTCTCGGCAGGTTATCGCTTCTGAGTGTCATAAGAGTGGCTGCCTGGTAGCCACTCTTTGCTGTAACAATTTCGCTACATATCTGAAATTTATAAATAAATTGCTTACAGTTGTACCCGCCGCTTCGCTCGCATCTGCCCGCAATCTGCCTAAAATAACGCGCTCATGATTAGACGCAGATGTTAACGATGAAACTTAAATCCCTCTTTCTTATTTCGGCACTCGTTATTGCCGGTTGCAGTGCCAGCGGCGATACCGCCCGCGAACAGCGTGCCACCATTCAAAAAATGCGCACCGACACCTTAACCCAGCTGTATAACCTACATCCTGAAGCACGCAGCGATATTCAGCACTCAACTGGTTACGCGGTCTTCTCCAGCAACAGTAGCAAAATTTTCGTCTTTGGTTTTGGTAGTGGTTACGGTGTGGTGAAAGATCTGCACAGCGGTAAAGATACCTACATGAAAATGGCGCAAGGTGGCGCAGGTGTGGGTGTGGGCATCAAACAGCTGAGCACGGTTATTGTCTTCCACGACACCAAATCACTGAATAAATTTATCACCGACGGCTATGTTGTTGGCGCGGATGCCAACGCGGCAGCGAAATACGATGATAAAGGTGCTGGAGCGGGTGCTTCTGCCAATGGCGTCGCAACGGGGACGGAATCCTTACCGTCTAAAGTCAGCGTCTATGAAATGACCGAAAAAGGTCTGGCAGCGCAGGCGATGGTCAATGGCTATAAATATTGGCCGGATGACGACCTGAACAAAAAGTAAAAAAAGCCCGCGCAAGGCGGGCAAGTCATACTGGAAGCAATGTGAGCAATGTCGTACTGAATACCTGAGTGATTTGCTCAACTATTCAGTAGTGAGAAAGATAATACTTCTCATTAAGAGCTTCAACCCCTTCTTTTTTGGGGATGTTATTTGATGAGAAAGACGGTCCGGTTCTGGCTGTTATCCTGCGGCCAGGCCTGAGCGACATCGGCTAACGGCACCGTCTTATGGGCAATGGTAAATTTCCCGGTGACGGCGGCCTGCAGCATTTCTCCTGTAGCATGCACTAGCTGGGGTAGGGAGAGGCTGCCAATCCCGCTACCCATCAGTTGAATCGGTGAAGAGCGCAGCACCGCGCCGGGCAACGTAATCTCTTGACCTGCCAGAGAACCGACCTGTACATAGCGCACGGGCGTCACGCCCGGCGTGTGTTTTGCCAGCGCGGTCAACAACTGCTCTGCACTGTCTCCCCACAGATAATCAACAACCACATCAATTTGCGCCGATGCATGGGTGGCCAGCGTCTGGGCCAGTATGGTTTCATCTTCGGTCAGTAAAATAGTGGCATCCGCATTGAGACTCGCCAAAACCTGTGCATTGCGCCCGGTGGCGATAATTTTCTTCGCGCCCAGATAGCGTGCAATTTGCACCGCCAGCTGTCCGGCGCTGCCCGTCGCACCGTTAATCAACACGGTTTCACCGGCTTTGAATCCGGCCCGATTAACCAGCGCGGCCCAGGCCGACATCCCCGGATTGGCCATCGCGGCAGCGGTCGCATCGTCCAGACCGTCGGGCAGCGGTAGACAATGGGCGATATCCACGGGCGCAAATTGCGCCATGCTTCCCCACGGCGTTGGCGGGAACACGAAATAAACGCGCTGCCCGTCCGGGGTGACGCCAGTGCCGTCGATCCCGGCGATAAAGGGTAGCGTGCCATCGAAGCTGTAATGTTTGCCTGAGGCACGGCTTTTCACCACATGGCTAATTGCCGAGGCGGAAATCTTAATCAGTTGTTGTTTTTCTCCGGCAACCGGCAACGCGAAATCGCTGTATACCGGACCGCTAGCGGGGTCGAAAACCACGGCTGCTTTCATAAACTTTCTCCTTAAACAAGATATGTGTAAAATGCACATATTGGATAAGGGCACTGTACGCCGGGAAGATATTATATGCAACATGCACATAAAAAAATTGATGTGACCGATTTTCACGGTGCGCTGCTGGATATCATCAGCGTGATGAACCATCCGCAGCGGGATGAAGCGTTGCTGGCGGCGGCAAACGTGAAGCTCGATCAGGCGCTGTTTCCGCTGTTGGTGACTATCGGACGCTATAGTCCATCGGGCGTGGTGGAGCTTGCCGACAGGTTAGGGCGGGATTACACCACCGTGAGTCGACAGGTGAAGCGGCTAGAGGCGTTGGGATTAGCGCAGAAGCAGCCCGCCGAGCGTGATAAACGGATCAGCGAAGTGACGCTGTCGGAACAGGGAAAGGCCTTAACCAACAGTATTGATGATGCCAGACAGACGTTGATGAACCGGATTTTTGCCGGGTGGCCGGAAGAGGAAATCAGCGAGTTGTTTCGACTGGTGCGCAAATACGCGGACGTGGTGAAAGAGGAAGCGCCGTCTGGCGAATAACCAGACGGCGTTAAGATTATGCGCTGCGAGTGGCCGCCTTCATGTTCTGCACGAAGGTTTTCAGTTCCGCCAGCATCGTGGTTGGATTATCGAGATTTTTCTCGATGATTTTCACAATCGCTGAGCCGGAAATTGCGCCAGCGGCGCCTGCCCCAACGGATGCCGTCACCTGGTCCGGGGAGGAAATACCAAAGCCCTGCAACGGAGGTGCGGCGTGGTATTCGGTCAGTTTTTCAATCAGATGATGCAACGGCAGCGCGGCGCGGTTTTCCGCTCCGGTCACACCCGCACGGGACAGCAGATAGGTGTATCCGCGACCGTGGGAGGCAATCTGGCGTAGCAAATCGTCATCGGCGTTTGGCGGGCAGATGAAGATCGGTGCCACGTTATGGCGCATCGCCGCCTGACGAAACTCCGCCGACTCTTCCACTGGCACATCCGCTACCAGCACGGAATCCACGCCCACGCGCGCGCATTCAGCGTAAAACGCATCAATGCCGCGGTTAAAGACCAGGTTGGCGTACATCAGCAGGCCAATGGGAATGGTCGGGTGTTTCTGGCGAATAGTGGCCAGCATTTCGAAGCACTGCGTCGGCGTCACGCCGGACGCAAACGCGCGCAGCGTGGCATCCTGAATCGTCGGACCATCGGCCAGCGGGTCGGAGAAGGGAATGCCCAGCTCCAGCGCGTCGGCACCGGCTTCAATCAGGGTATCGATGATTTTCAGCGACTGTTCCGGGTTCGGATCCCCCAGCGTAACGAAGGGAACAAACGCGCCTTCCTTGCGGTTTTTCAGTTCAGCAAACAGGTTGTCATAGCGTTCCATCAGATTTCCCCTCGCGCTTTCAGAATGTCATGTACGGTGAAAATGTCTTTATCGCCGCGACCGGAGAGGTTAACCACCAGCAGCTGCTCTTTTTCAGGGTTCTCGCGCATCATTTTCAGTGCATGGGCCAGGGCGTGAGAAGACTCCAGCGCCGGGATGATACCTTCGTGACGGCTCAGCGCTTTAAAGGCGTCCAGCGCTTCGTTATCCGTAATCGACACATACTCCGCGCGGCCGATGCTGTTCAGGAACGCGTGCTGTGGCCCTACAGATGGGAAATCCAGTCCGGCAGAAATAGAATAAGATTCTTCAATCTGGCCTTCTTCGGTCTGCATCATCGGCGATTTCATGCCGAAGTAAATGCCTACGCGACCGTGTTTTAACGGCGCGCCATGCTCACCGGTTTCAATCCCGTGTCCGCCCGGCTCAACGCCAATCAGGCCGACGGCAGTGTCGTCGATAAAATCAGCAAACATACCGATGGCGTTAGAGCCGCCGCCGACGCAGGCGATGACGGCGTCGGGCAGACGACCTTCACGCTCCTGAATCTGCACTTTGGTTTCTTCGCCGATCATGCGCTGGAATTCACGCACGATGGTCGGGAACGGGTGAGGGCCAGCGGCGGTCCCGAGCATATAGTGCGCGGTTTCGTAGCTGCCAGACCAGTCACGCAGCGCCTCGTTACAGGCATCTTTCAGTGTGGCTGAACCGCTGTGTACCGGGATCACTTCTGCGCCCATCAGACGCATACGGAAGACGTTTGGCGACTGGCGCTCAATGTCTTTGGCGCCCATGTAAATGCGGCATTTCAGGCCGAGCAGGGCACACGCCAGAGCAGAGGCCACGCCGTGCTGACCGGCACCGGTTTCTGCGATGATTTCGGTTTTACCCATGCGTTTCGCCAACAGCGCCTGACCCAACACCTGGTTCGTTTTGTGCGCGCCGCCGTGCAGCAGGTCTTCACGCTTGAGATACAGCGTGGTTTTGGTGCCTTCGGTCAGGTTCTGACATTTGGTCAGCGCCGTTGGGCGACCGGCATAGTTCTTCAGCAGATCGGTGAACTGCGCCTGAAATTCCGGATCCTTCTGCGCGCTCACGAACGCTTCTTCCAGCTGGCGCAGGGCAGGCATCAGGATTTGCGGCACGTACATGCCGCCAAATTCGCCAAAGTACGGGTTCAGTAATGTATTCATGTCCATTTCCTTAATATGCGCGCAGCGTTTGAAAGACCGAGGCCAGTTTGCTGGCATCTTTAATGCCCGGTTCAGACTCTACGCCAGAATTGAAATCGAGCCCCGCGCAGCCGCTTTTCGCCGCATCTACGCAGTTATCCGGGCTAAGGCCGCCAGCCAGCAGGACGTTACTCAAGTCCTGACCGTTGAGCAGCGACCAGTCGAAACGTTGTCCGCTGCCGCCCTGGCCGTTATCCAGCACGTATTTGTCGATGTGATTCAGGTTACGGGCAGGGAGGGAATCTTTGACGCTCAGCGCTTTCCAGATTTGCACCTTTTCAGGCAGTACCGCGCGCAGGGCATCGATATAGGCCTGGTCTTCGTTGCCGTGCAGCTGCACAGCGATCAGTGACAGACTTTCGACTTTCGCTGCCACTTCGCTAATGGCGGTATCACGGAACACGCCGACGTAGCTCAGCGGTGCGCTGTTGATGACGTCACGCGCCTGGGCTTCGTTCACAAAACGTGGCGAAGAAGGCACAAAAATCAGTCCGCCGAATACCGCACCGGCTTCATACGCGGCCTGTGCATCCTGGGCGCGGGTTAAACCGCAAACTTTGTTTTCACCCAGTAGTACGCGGCGCACGGCGGCATTCAAATCATCGTGTGACATCATCGCCGAGCCTATCAGGAAACCGTTGGCAAAGTGGCTCAGTTCGCGGACCTGACCGTAGGTATTGATGCCGGATTCGCTAATCACCGTCACGCCTGCGCCTAAACGTGGCGCCAGCAGGCGGGTGCGGTTGAGATCGATGGAGAGGTCACGCAGGTCACGGTTATTGATGCCGACGACTTTGGCGTTAAGCGCGATGGCGCGCTCCAGTTCTTCTTCGTTACTCACTTCGGTCAACACGCCCATGCTCAGGCTGTGCGCCACCGCAGAAAGCTGGCGGTACTCGTCATCGTCGAGTACCGACAGCATCAGCAGGCAGGCGTCGGCCTGATAATGACGTGCGAGGTAAATCTGGTACGGGTCAACGATGAAGTCTTTGCACAGGATTGGCTGCGGCGCGATGCCGCTGACAATGGGCAGGAAATCGAAGCTACCCTGGAAATACTTTTCATCGGTCAGGACGGAAATCGCCGATGCATAATGTTTGTAAATTCCCGCGATACGCGCCGGGTCGAAGTCTTCGCGGATCACCCCTTTAGACGGGGACGCTTTTTTGCACTCCAGAATGAAGGCGGTACGTGCGCCTTGCAATGCGTCGTAGAAATGACGCGTGCTTGGCTGGATCTCATTCTGAAAACTGGCTAACGGTTGCTGCACTTTACGGGCATCGACCCAGATGCGTTTATCAGCAACGATTTTAGCTAAAACGGTCTGCATTTCTTATCCTCTTGCCGCTAATGCGGTCACGCGATCGTAGGCTGCACCACTGTGCAAGACATCCAGCACCTGTTGCACGTTGGCTTTTAAATCTTCATGGCCGTGAAGGCGCATCAGCATGGCGACGTTGGCGGAAACAGCGGCCTCGTGGGCGGCTTCACCTTTACCTTGTAGCAAGCGTGAAAGAATGTCACGGTTTTCTTCCGGCGTGCCGCCAGCCAACTGTTCCTGGTGATAAGGTGTCAAGCCAAAGTCATCGGCGGTCAGCTGATAGCTCTGAATCTCTCCGTCTTTAAGCTCGGCAACCACGGTCGGCGCATGCAATGAAACTTCATCCATGCCGCCGCTGTGAACCACCGCCGCACGCTGGTATCCGAGCACGCGCAGGGTTTCAGCAATCGGTAGCACCAGCTCCGGGCTATATACGCCAATTAGCGCAATCGGCGGGTGCGCCGGGTTAATCAGCGGACCGAGCACGTTAAACAAGGTACGGGTTTTTAACTGCTGACGAACCGGCATGGCGTGGCGGAAACCGGTGTGGTATTTCGGTGCGAACAGGAAACACACGCCCAGCTCATCCAGGGCTTCTCGCGATTTCTCGGCATTCATCTCCAGATTAATACCAAAGGCGGCCAGTAAATCGGACGAACCGGATTTGCTCGATACGCTGCGGTTACCGTGTTTCGCTACTTTCAGGCCACACGCCGCCGCCACAAAGGCGCTGGCGGTGGAAATATTGATGCTGTTGCTGCCATCACCGCCGGTGCCAACAATATCGGCAAATGGATAATCAGGACGCGGGAACGGCGCCGCGTTTTCCAGCAGGGCGGTAGCGGCCCCGGCGATTTCCTGCGGCTGCTCACCGCGAACTTTCATGCTCACCAGCGCGGCGGCCAGCTGTTCTGGTTTCACTTCTCCGCGTACGACGGCAGAAAACAGCTGATGGCTTTCCGGCTGAGTCAGGGTTTGCGCCTGATACAGTTTTTCCAGAATCGGTTGCAGGGTGTTAGCCGGTTCGAGTTTCTGTAACGCCCATTCCAGGGTCTGCTCCAGCAGGCGTGCGCCGTGGCTGGTCAGAATGGATTCCGGGTGGAACTGGAAACCTACTACGCGGTCGGCGTCGTGACGCACCGCCATCACCATGCCGTTATAACTGGCGTTGATGGTCAACCCGGCAGGAATATTACTCCCAACCAGTGAGTGGTAACGCGCCACTGGCAGCGGATTGGCAAGACCGGCGAACATCGCCTGACCGTCGTGCTCAATGCTGGAGGCTTTACCATGCAGGATTTCGCCCGCCTGACCGACATAACCGCCGTAGGCTTCGACAATCGCCTGATGCCCCAGACAGATGCCGATAATCGGCAGTTTGCCGCGCAGTCGGGTCAGCAATTCAGGCATACAGCCAGCTTCCGACGGCGCGCCCGGGCCTGGCGATAGCATCAGAACGGGATTATCCATGGTCGCCAGACGTTCAATCAGGGTCTGAGCCGGAACGTGATTACGGTAAATCACTACGTTATGCCCGCTGGCGCGCAACTGGTCTGCCAGGTTGTAAGTAAAGGAGTCGATATTGTCGAGCAGCAGAATGTCAGCCATTAGAAAATCTCCTTCGCGTGGTGGGCCTGGGCAATGGCGCGCAGTACCGCGCGAGCTTTATTACGGGTTTCATCTGCTTCGGACTGCGGCACGGAATCAAGCACCACACCAGCGCCCGCCTGGACGGTGGCAATGCCGTTTTCAACAAAAGCGGAGCGGATAACAATGCAGGTATCGAGGTCGCCGTGGGCGGTAAAGTAGCCCACTGCGCCACCGTAGCTGCCGCGACGTTCGCCTTCAGCCGCCGCGATAAGCTGCATGGCGCGGACTTTCGGTGCGCCGCTCAGCGTGCCCATATTCATGCAGGCGCGGTAGGCGTGCAGCACGTCCAGATCCTGACGCAATTCGCCGACTACGCGGGACACCAGGTGCATGACGAAGGAGTAACGGTCCACTTTGGTGAGGTCCGCTACGTAGCGGCTGCCCGGCGTACAGATGCGAGCCAGATCGTTACGCGCTAAATCTACCAGCATCAGATGCTCGGAAAGCTCTTTGTGGTCAGTACGCATTTCCAGTTCGATGCGGCTGTCGAGGTCTCGATCGAGTGAACCGTCGGCGCGGCGACCGCGTGGGCGGGTCCCGGCAATCGGGTAGATTTCAATCTGACGGTTGCTGGCATCGTATTTCAGCGAGCTTTCCGGCGAGGCGCCGAACAGGCTGAAATCGTTATCCTGCATGAAGAACATATACGGGCTTGGGTTACTTTTCTTCAGCACGTCATATGCCGCCAGCGGCGACGGGCAAGGCAGTGAGAAGCGACGAGACGGTACGACCTGGAAAATCTCCCCGGCACGAATGGCGCGCTGCATTTTACGTACCACGGCGCCGTACTCGTCATCGCTCTGGTTAACGTCGGTTTTCATCTGCTCAATTTTGGTCACCGGCAGCGGGAGCGGGGGCTCGTTGAGCTGCTGGCGGAGCTGGGCTACGCGTTGGATCAGACGCTGCTTCTCGCTGTCGAGCGGAGTGAACAGGCTAGCCTGAATGCGGGTGGTTTTGGTCTGATGGTCAATAACCAGCAAGGTTTCCGCTAAATAGAAACAGTAATCAGGGCAGGAGGTGTCGCTGTTGAGCTGCGGCAAATCTTCAAAACCGGCGACCAGGTCGTACGCAAACAGGCCGCCGAAGAACATCGCTTCGCGCTCGTCAACCGGGACGGTAACCAGCGTTTGCAGCAGGCGGAAGGCATCGAACACCGACAGCGAACACAAGCGTGCGTCTTCATCGAGCAGGTTGCTCACTGCCGGGAAGTGCAGGATGCGGCCATTCGGCTGACGCTGATTGTCGATACCGGAAGGTAGGGCAGCGTCGAGTAAATCCAGCAGCGCCGCGCCGTTGTCAGAAAGTGCCTGAATAGTGACGGTGTCACCTAAAGCGGTGATGCGCAGCGCGCTGTCGACTAACAGCAGGCTTTTTAAATCGTCTTTGCTGTCGATATCCGCCGATTCCAGCAGCAGGGTCGCCGGACGGGCGCCGCACAGCTGGTGGAATAGCGCGGTCGGGTTTTCCCGATAAATCGCATCACTGGTCAGAAGTTCGAGCGCGGGTTTTTGTGTTTGCATTATCGTTCTCACCATCTCGGATATGTTTTTATTCAAAAAAAAGCCCGCTCATTGGCGGGCCTGGTATCTGTGTGTCTTATGCAGACGCGTAGCTACAGCCCGATATCAGGTTGTACGCCACCAGCCATGCAGAGTGAAAGAAAAATGTGTCATCGCAGATACCTCGTCGTGTGAACTTGCGTACTAGTTAACTAGTCCGGAGGGGCAAAGTCAACCCCTGATTTCAGAAATTCATTCAGTAAGGCTATGATGGGCGCCGTCAAACCTAAAACTGATAGTGATAACTGAACACCGGAGTGATTTTGAGCGACCATCCCTACGCCGTGATTTACGACCTGCACAGCCACACCACCGCCTCTGATGGCCGCTTGACGCCTGAGGAACTGGTGCATCGTGCGCTGGAAATGCGCGTGGGTACGTTGGCGATTACCGATCACGATACCGTGGCGGCCATCCCCGCCGCGCGGGCCGAAATCGCCCGCGCCGAATTACCGCTTGAACTGATTACCGGGGTGGAAATTTCAACCGTCTGGGAAAATCATGATATCCACATCGTCGGTCTGAACATTGATATTGAACACCCGGCGATGACCGCGTTTCTGGCGGAACAAACGGAACGTCGGCAGCAACGCGCTAAACTTATCGCTGAACGTCTGGAAAAAGCGCAGATCCCGGGCGCGTGGGAAGGGGCGCTGGCCCTTGCGGACGGCGGGGCGGTGACGCGTGGTCACTTCGCCCGTTTTCTGGTGGAATCAGGCAGAGCGAGCAACTTTAACGACGTGTTTAAAAAGTATCTGGCGCGCGGTAAAACCGGATACGTTCCGCCGCAGTGGTGTACAATAGATCAAGCTATTGATGTGATTCATCATTCTGGCGGCAAGGCGGTGATCGCCCATCCGGGGCGTTATAATCTTTCTGCTAAGTGGCTGAAAAGACTGCTGGCTCATTTCAGTGAATGTGGCGGCGATGCCATGGAAGTCGCCCAGTGTCAGCAGGCTCCCCACGAACGCGCGCAGCTTGCCACCTATGCGCGTCAGTACGGTTTACTGGCGTCTCAGGGCTCTGATTTTCATCAGCCTTGTCCGTGGATAGAACTCGGACGCAAGCTGTGGCTCCCCGCCGGGGTAGAAGGCGTGTGGCAAAGTTGGGAAAAACAGCCCCAAAAGATCAACGAGAGGGAAGTATGAGTCAGTTTTTTTATGTCCATCCGGACAACCCGCAGCAACGTCTGATTAATCAGGCCGTTGAAATTGTGCGCAAGGGCGGCGTTATCGTTTATCCCACGGATTCCGGTTATGCGCTGGGCTGTAAAATTGAAGACAAAGGCGCGATGGAACGAATCTGCCGGATTCGTCATCTGCCAGACGGCCACAACTTCACCCTGGTATGCCGCGACCTGTCTGAAATTTCAACGTACGCCTACGTTGATAACGTGGCGTTTCGCCTGATTAAGAACAATACGCCGGGCAACTACACTTTCATCCTTAAAGGGACGAAAGAGGTGCCGCGGCGCCTGTTGCAGGAAAAGCGTAAAACCATCGGGATGCGTGTGCCGTCGAACCCGATTGCGCAGATGCTGCTGGAAGCGCTGGGCGAACCCATGCTCTCAACGTCACTGATGCTGCCGGGTAACGATTTTACTGAATCCGACCCGGAAGAAATCAAAGATCATCTGGAAAAGCAGGTCGACTTGATTATTCACGGTGGTTATCTTGGCCAGCAGCCGACCACGGTTATCGATCTCACGGACGATTCACCGGTGGTTCTGCGTGAAGGTGTGGGCGACGTGAAACCATTCATGTAAGTTATAAAAAGCGGCATTGATTGCCGCTTTTTCTTGAACCCATTACGGGTGCAGTTTCAGTCCTTTGATGACTTTATCCACTGCCTTTTTGGGTCCGCGAATCGCCAGTCCCACCAGATTCAGCCGCGCGGCATCCTCAGCAAGAAACACCTCCCGATTTGCTTGATCATGACCCGTTGAAAACATCGCTTCAACGTAAGGTGTCAGAGTCAGTTCGCGTTCAAGACCCTTCAGATGCGCCTTTTGCAGGGCCTCCAGATTGGCTTCAAAAATCAGCATCGGTTCGCCCGCGAGTTGACCGTACTGGCGGCCCAGCCCGTCAATGTAAGGCTGGCCCAGAATTTCTGGGGACGAGGCGGTAATGCCCGTGGCCAGAAACGCCACGACATTCAGGCGCTGCCAGACGGCTAAATCATTGCGGACGATCAGCGCATTTTTGGTGTCAAAAATCACAGGTTTTCTCCATTCGTTCTTGTTGTGAATAAACAGAATGGGAGTTTGGCGGAGGTTAAGATAGAACGTTTGTGCACTGACGCTGGTAAGCGGCAGGCGAAAGGCGGTAAGCGCGCTGGAACCAGCGTCCCATATGGCTTTGGTCGGCAAACCCAACCAGCGACGCGACCTGCGCCAGGTCTTCGCCTTTAGCCAGCAACATCCTCGCCGTGCGTAAACGCAGGCGAACCAGCCACGCATGGGGACTCAAGCCGAAGGTGTTTTTAAATTGACGACTCAGCCGGAAGCGGTCAATTCCGGCCCAGGCGGCCAGCTCATCAAGGCCAATATCGCTGCCCATCCTGTCATGAAGATAATCCCGCACCTGATACATCTGGCGCTGGGCATCATTAAGCGCCGACGCCGGACGTTGGCGGATATGTGTTGAAAGTATTTCCAGCAGCTGGTCCAGGCTTTGATCGCGCGCCAGACGGCCTTCCAGGTGGTGCAGGGCAAAGAAACTCTGCTGGATGGCCTGCGTCAGCACGATATCGTCGGTCAGCGTGTTGCGAAAGGCCGAACCCAGGGCGGAAATATCGCCCAGCCCACGGGCGTCCATCATCCCGGAAAACCAGCGCTGCGGAATGTAGAGCATCGCGTACGTAAACCCCCCGGCATCCGGTGCGTGCCCATCATGCACAGCACCCGGTTCAATTAAGATAGCCCTTCCCGGTGTGCTGGTGTGTAGCGCCCGGTGACAATGAAAGCGCTGCAACCCTTGCTGCGTCACGCCGAGCAGCACTTCATCGTGGTCATGAGGATCGTAGGCATGGCCCTTAAAGTGCGCGCTGACGCTCTCAATGCCGGTATCTGCATCGTGCTTAAGGGTCAGCCAGCTGCCAGAGTGGGGCTGCTCATGGGTGTCTTGCATTGACCTTCTCCGGGAAAACGAGAGGTAATCATTATTGACATGAATGCGTGCCAGGTAAAGTTCAGCGACGTAAGCCGGGCGTCGGGTATAACGAGATGAATCATTTAGCCTAAAATTCATGTAAGATGTGCGGTCACGCAGCGCCATGCGGGTTGAGAACGGTTCACCCGGGGCGAAAAATGAGTTCTGTTGATGCGTTCAGTTTTGTCTAACGTGTTGATTTTGCATATATACCAGACGCCTGGGAAGGCGACACCTAAAGGATGCTCGATGAGCGAGAAATTACAGAAAGTGCTGGCCCGCGCCGGCCACGGCTCCCGCCGTGAAATCGAAACCATGATTCAGGCCGGTCGTGTCAGCGTTGATGGCAAAGTTGCCACGCTGGGCGATCGCGTTGAAGTTATTCCCGGTCTTAAAATTCGTATCGACGGACACCTGATTTCCGTTAAAGAGTCCGTGGAACAGATTTGCCGCGTGCTGGCGTATTACAAGCCGGAAGGCGAGCTGTGTACCCGTAGCGACCCGGAAGGGCGTCCGACGGTGTTTGACCGTCTGCCAAAACTGCGCGGCGCACGCTGGATTGCCGTTGGGCGTCTGGACGTGAACACCTGCGGCCTGATGTTGTTCACCACCGACGGTGAACTGGCGAACCGCCTGATGCACCCGAGCCGCGAAGTTGAGCGTGAATACGCCGTGCGCGTGTTCGGTGAAGTTGACGAAAATAAAGTGCGTCAGCTGTCACGTGGCGTGCAGCTTGAAGACGGCCCGGCAGCATTCAAAACCATCAAATTTACCGGTGGCGAAGGGATCAACCAGTGGTACAACGTGACCCTGACCGAAGGGCGTAACCGCGAAGTGCGTCGCCTGTGGGAAGCCGTAGGCGTGCAGGTTAGCCGCCTGATTCGCGTACGTTACGGTGATATTCCATTGCCAAAAGGCTTGCCGCGCGGGGGTTACACCGAGTTGGATCTGGCCCAGACCAACTACCTGCGTGAGCTGGTAGAGCTGAAGCCAGAAACTGAATCCAAAGTGGCGGTCGAGAAAGATCGTCGCCGCGTGAAGGCCAACCAGATCCGCCGAGCGGTGAAGCGTCACACGCAGGTGGGCAGTAAACCTGCGAAGACCGGCGGTAACGGTCGTCGCTCCAGCAGCCGTAACAGCGGCAGCGGTTCATAAGATAAAAGGCCCTCGGGGCCTTTTTTAATAGTCGATACCGAGCTGCGCTTTAATGCCTGCATCGAAGGCATGCTTCACCGGGCGCAGTTCGCTCACCGTATCCGCTATCTCCAGAATATCCCGATGACAGCCTCGGCCCGTGATGATGACCGTCTGGTGATGCGGACGGTTGCGCAGCGCCGTTAGCACCTCTTCCAGCGGCAAATAATCGTAAGCCACCATGTAAGTCAGCTCGTCGAGAATAACCATATCCAGGCTGGTATCGGTCATCATACGCTTCGCATGTTCCCACACCGCTAAACAGGCGGCAGTATCGCCCGCTTTATCCTGCGTGTTCCAGGTAAAACCGGTTGCCATCACCTGAAACTCCACGCCATGGGGCTCCAGCAAATTTCGCTCGCCGTTAGGCCATTCGCCCTTGATGAACTGAATCACGCCGACTTTCTTATCATGACCCACCGCGCGCGTAGCCGTGCCAAACGCAGCCGTGGTTTTACCTTTGCCGTTACCGGTCAGCACTAACAGGATACCGCGCTCTTCCTGAGCGTCAGCGACGCGAGCATCAACTTTCTCTTTCAGACGTTGTTGTCGTTCGCGATGGCGGTCGTCACTCATTGTGAAATCCCTGGTTTGCGGCCCGGCTGGGCGTCGAAAGTCATCCCCGTTTTGCGACGGCTGTCGTCGCCCATCAGCCATAAATACAATGGCATGATGTCGGCAGGGGTTTTAAGCTTCTGTGGATCTTCCGTTGGAAACGCGTTGGCTCGCATCCCGGTCCGGGTGCCGCCTGGGTTTATGCAGTTGACGCGCAACTGGCCCTGATACTCTTCGGCCAGCACCTGCATCATGCCTTCGGTAGCGAATTTGGAGACCGCATACGCGCCCCAGTTGGCCCGGCCTTGTTGCCCGACGCTGGACGAGGTGAAGACCAGCGAACCGGAATCCGATTTGAGTAATAAAGGAAGAAGCGCCTGGGTGAGGAAAAATGTGCCGTTGACATTTACCTGCATCACATCCTGCCAGACATCCGGCTTTTGCTGATCCATCGGTACGACGTCTCCCAACAGACCCGCGTTATGCAGTACGCCGTCCAGGCGCGGAGTGTGAATGCTGATTTTCTGCGCCAACTGCTGACAGGTTTCTGGCGTGCAGGTGAGCAAATCAAGAGTAAACCACTGTGGTGCAATGCCGCCTTCCTGTTGGATCTGCTGGGCAACGGCCCGCAGTTTATCTTCATTGCGACCCAAGAGAATGACGCTCGCACCGTAGCGGGCGTAGGTCAGAGCGGCTTCACGACCGATACCGTCGCTGGCGCCGGTGACCAGAATGATGCGATTTTGTAGCAATTCGCGTTGCGGTTGATAATGCACGGACTCTCTCCTGTGGCGCTTCGTTGCCCCACGTTACTGTTCTGCTTCTGTTTGTTCGCTTTTCGGCTTTATGCCCTAAACGGGCGGGTATTTCAATCAGCCAGACGGAAAGCCTGTTCAGAATTAACATTTTGCAATCATTTCATTGCCCGCGAAAAAAACGGGAAGCATGCTCGCATCGTACAATTCAGGCGGGAGACGCACTGTATAGGCTGTTGTACACTGTGCGCGATATCCGAGTGATTCTTTTCAAGGTGGAAGCGTGGAACTACTTTCTCAATATGGGTTGTTTTTGGCGAAAATCGCCACGATTGTGGTCGCGATTGCGGTAGTTGCTACGCTAATCGTGAATCTTACCCAACGTAAAAGGCAGCGCGGAGAGCTGCGGATCACGAATCTCAGTGAACAATATAAAGAGATGCAGGAAGATATGAGCGTGGCGCTGCTTGACGGCCCACAGCAAAAACTCTGGCACAAAGCACAGAAGAAAAAGCACAAGCTTGAAGCCAAAACGGCGAAGGCTAACGCGAAGAAGGGTGTAAAAGAAACTGGCGATAAGCCTAAAGTCTGGGTACTGGATTTCAAAGGCAGCATGGACGCCCATGAGGTCACCGCGCTGCGCGAAGAAGTTACCGCGGTGCTGGCGGTGATCAAACCACAGGATCAGGTGGTCGTGCGTCTGGAGAGCCCTGGCGGCGTGGTACATGGCTATGGGCTTGCCGCGTCACAGCTCCAGCGTCTTCGCGATAAGCAGATCCCGCTGACCATTGCGGTCGATAAAGTGGCTGCCAGCGGCGGCTATATGATGGCCTGCGTCGGCAACAAAATTGTTTCGGCACCGTTCGCCATTATCGGCTCCATCGGCGTGGTTGCTCAGATCCCGAACTTTAACCGTTTCCTGAAAAATAAAGATATCGACATCGAATTGCATACGGCGGGTCAATATAAACGGACGCTTACGCTGCTCGGTGAAAATACCGAAGAAGGACGACAGAAGTTCCGCGAAGATCTCAATGAAACCCATCTGCTGTTCAAAGATTTCGTGCATCAAATGCGCCCACAGCTGGACATTGACCAGGTGGCGACAGGTGAACACTGGTACGGTCAACAGGCTCAGGATAAAGGGCTGGTGGATGAAATTGGCACCAGTGACGACCTGCTGCTCGGATTGATGGACGGGCATGACGTACTAAACGTTCGTTATCTGCAACGCAAAAAACTGATGGACCGTTTTACCGGCAGTGCTGCGGAAAGCGCAGACCATCTTTTGATGCGGTGGTGGCAGCGCGGGCAAAAACCAATGATGTAAATGAAATGCGAGGCCTGAGCCTCGCATTTTTTTAATCAACCAGGTGGTATTTTTCTGACAGCTGGTGAGCCAGATATTTGAACATATTGAACACCGCGGTGCTCTTTGGCGTCGGCAGGCCTTGTTCATCAAGATAGTATTCGCCGCTGAACACCAGCACGCCGTTGCGCTGCGTCACGCCGGTCGCTTCAATACCTTTCATCGTATCGTCATGTTCACGGATCAGGCGGTTAGCTTCCACCAGCAGGGACTGGCTATCGATAGGTTGGGATGTTTCTTGCATCACTGACTCCTCTAAAACACTGCCAACAGTTTACGCCCGGCGCGCCACGCGGGCAAATTTTCCCTGTTAAACACAAGGACATCGCGAGGTCTCGTCAGCTGGCGGGATTTGCTTTTGCATGCTAATAAAGTTGCGTAACGGATTTTATCAGGTACAGTGTGACGCTTTCGCATTCTGGCAACAGAATTGCTTGACATTCGACCGAAAATTCTTCGTGCTATACCACCTGGCAGGAAAAGGCCAGCAAACTCAATCCTCTGACTCAGGCTTCTGGGGCCGGACCAGAGAAGGGGTTGATATCCATTGACGCCGCCACAAGATTTAGGCACGTCGCCAGTGGAAGGTGAATTCAAGTGCGATATATGCACTACCTCCTTTTGGAAAGTGCGTATTCCTGGAAGAATCAAATTAGGTAAAGGTGAATATGGGTAAAGCTCTCGTTATCGTTGAGTCCCCGGCAAAAGCCAAAACGATCAATAAGTACCTGGGTAATGACTACGTGGTGAAATCCAGCGTGGGTCATATCCGCGATCTGCCGACCAGTGGCTCAGCAAGCAAAAAGAGCGCCGACTCTACCGCCGCCAAACCGGCCAAAAAGCCGAAAAAGGATGAACGTGGTGCGCTTGTAAACCGCATGGGCGTTGATCCGTGGCACGACTGGGCTGCCCAGTATGAAGTGCTGCCAGGTAAAGAAAAGGTTGTCGCTGAACTCAAACAGTTAGCTGAAAAAGCTGACCATATCTATCTCGCAACTGACCTTGACCGCGAAGGGGAGGCCATTGCATGGCACCTGCGGGAAGTGATCGGTGGTGATGACTCACGCTATAGCCGCGTGGTGTTTAACGAGATAACCAAGAATGCGATTCGTCAGGCGTTTGACACGCCAGGTGAACTGAATATCGACAGGGTTAATGCTCAGCAGGCGCGTCGTTTCGTCGACCGCGTGGTGGGTTACATGGTCTCTCCACTGCTGTGGAAAAAGATTGCTCGTGGTCTGTCTGCAGGGCGCGTACAGTCTGTTGCCGTACGTCTGGTTGTCGAGCGCGAGCGTGAAATTAAAGCGTTCGTTCCTGAAGAGTACTGGGAAATTGACGCCAACACCGCGACGCCGTCAGGCGATGCTCTTCCGCTGGAAGTCAGCCATCATCACGATAAGCCATTCCGTCCGGTTACCCGTGATGAAACCATGGCCGCCGTTAGCCAGCTTGAAAAAGCACGCTACAGCGTACTCGAACGTGAAGATAAGCCGACCAGCAGCAAGCCGGGTGCGCCGTTCATCACCTCCACGCTCCAGCAAGCAGCAAGTACCCGTCTTGGCTACGGCGTGAAGAAAACCATGATGATGGCTCAGCGTCTGTATGAAGCGGGTCACATCACTTATATGCGTACCGACTCCACAAACCTGAGTCAGGACGCGGTAAGCATGGTTCGCGACTACATTGGTGAAAACTTCGGTAAGAAATATCTGCCGGAAAACGCCAATCAGTACGCCAGCAAAGAGAATTCACAGGAAGCGCACGAAGCCATTCGTCCTTCTGATGTCGCGGTTGTGGCCGAATCTCTGAAAGATATGGAAGCTGACGCGCAGAAACTGTATCAGCTGATCTGGCGCCAGTTTGTGGCGTGTCAGATGACGCCAGCGCAGTACGATTCCACCACGCTGACCGTTGGCGCGGGTGATTTCAAACTGAAAGCACGCGGTCGTACCTTGCGCTTCGACGGCTGGACGAAAGTCATGCCTGCTCTGCGTAAAGGCGACGAAGACCGTACGCTGCCGCCGGTGAAAAAAGGTGAAGAGCTGACCCTGGTTGAGCTTCTTCCTGCTCAGCACTTTACCAAGCCACCAGCGCGATTCAGCGAAGCGTCTTTGGTTAAAGAACTCGAAAAGCGTGGCATCGGCCGTCCGTCTACCTATGCGTCGATCATTTCGACCATTCAGGATCGTGGTTATGTTCGCGTCGAAAACCGTCGTTTTTACGCCGAGAAGATGGGCGAGATCGTCACCGATCGTCTGGAAGACAACTTCCGCGAGCTGATGAACTACGACTTCACCGCGCAGATGGAAAGCAGCCTTGACCAGGTCGCAAATCATCAGGCCGAGTGGAAACAGGTTCTGAACGACTTCTTCGGCGACTTTACCCGTCAGCTCGAAACGGCGGAGAAAGATCCGGAAGAAGGCGGTATGCAGCCGAACCCGATGATCATGACCAGCATCGACTGCCCAACTTGTGGCCGTAAGATGGGGATCCGTACCGCGAGCACCGGCGTGTTCCTGGGCTGTTCCGGCTATGCTTTACCGCCGAAAGAGCGTTGCAAAACCACCATTAACCTGGTGCCAGAAAACGAAGTGCTGAACGTACTGGAAGGCGACGACGCGGAAACCAACGCGCTGCGTGCTAAACGCCGTTGTGCCAAATGCGGCACGGCGATGGACAGCTACCTTATCGATCCGAAACGTAAACTGCACGTCTGTGGTAACAACCCGACCTGCGATGGCTACGAAATCGAAGAAGGCGAGTTCCGCATCAAGGGTTATGACGGCCCAATCGTTGAGTGTGAAAAATGTGGTTCTGAAATGCACCTGAAAATGGGACGTTTTGGTAAGTACATGGCCTGTACCAACGACGATTGCAAGAATACCCGTAAGATCCTGCGTAACGGTGAAGTTGCGCCGCCGAAGGAAGATCCGACTCCGCTGCCAGAACTGCAGTGTGAGAAATCAGATGCATACTTCGTGTTGCGTGATGGTGCTGCGGGCGTGTTCCTGGCGGCGAATACCTTCCCTAAATCGCGTGAAACACGTGCGCCGTTAGTGGAAGAACTGCACCGCTTTCGTGACCGTCTCCCGGAAAAACTGCGCTATCTGGCAGATGCTCCGCAGGAAGACGGCCAGGGTAACAAGACCATGGTGCGTTTCAGCCGTAAAACGAAGCAGCAGTATGTGTCTTCTGAAAAAGACGGAAAAGCGACCGGTTGGTCTGCCTTCTTTATCGACGGCAAGTGGCAGGAAGTCGCGAAGAAGTAATGGGTTTCTGAATCACTGAAACACTCCGTTAAGGGCCGCTCTGCGGCCCTTTCTTTTGGCAAAAATAGCCACGTTATTATTTTTTCTTCACATCTATACACATCCGGTATAAATGATATAGTGGTTATAGTTAACCACTTTTTTATTATTAAATCGTATTAGGCAACCGTGCCTTACGCATATCGGATACCGGTCATGAAACTACAGCAACTCCGTTATATCGTTGAGGTTGTGAACCATAACCTTAACGTTTCCTCGACTGCTGAAGGGTTGTATACCTCTCAGCCTGGCATCAGTAAACAGGTTCGCATGCTCGAGGATGAGCTGGGTATCCAGATATTTGCCCGCAGCGGAAAACACCTGACGCAGGTGACGCCGGCGGGGCAGGAAATTATTCGTATCGCCCGCGAAGTTCTGTCTAAAGTCGATGCGATAAAGTCGGTCGCCGGGGAACATACCTGGCCGGATAAAGGCTCGCTTTACGTAGCGACCACCCATACTCAGGCGCGTTATGCGCTGCCGGGCGTTATCAAAGGCTTTATTGAGCGTTACCCGCGCGTGTCGTTGCATATGCACCAGGGTTCACCGACGCAAATCGCCGAAGCGGTCTCCAAAGGCAATGCCGATTTCGCCATCGCTACCGAAGCGCTGCACTTGTATGACGATTTGGTCATGCTGCCGTGCTACCACTGGAACCGTTCTATTGTGGTTACGCCGGATCATCCGCTGGCAGGGAAAGGGTCGGTGACCATTGAAGAACTGGCGCAGTATCCACTGGTCACGTACACCTTTGGTTTCACCGGGCGTTCAGAACTGGACACCGCTTTCAATCGAGCAGGGCTTACGCCGCGTATCGTGTTCACGGCGACCGATGCCGACGTTATTAAAACCTATGTGCGTCTGGGTCTGGGTGTGGGCGTGATTGCGAGCATGGCCGTCGACCCGGTTTCCGATCCTGATCTTATCAAGCTCGAGGCAGGCGACATCTTCAGCCACAGCACCACCAAGATTGGTTTCCGTCGCAGCACTTTCCTGCGCAGCTACATGTATGATTTTATTCAGCGCTTTGCACCGCATTTGACTCGCGACGTGGTCGATACCGCCGTGGCATTGCGCTCCAATGAAGATATCGAAGAGATGTTTAAAGATATCAAATTACCTGAGAAATAATTTCTCAGGGTATTAATGATATCCCTGGCAACGGGGATATCGTGAATTAGATCACTTAACGTAAATTAAAATCTCCCTCATTTGCATTTATCCCTTTTCTGGTTTCCATTCCCAGGCCCTCTCGTCCCATTAATCTGCTGTTAAAACTCGACAAAAGTAGAAACTATTTTGCCGCTACGCAAATTTTTATCGTCAATTATTTATTTGCCGTCAAAGATTGAAGATCCAATGGGTAACCATTCGTAAAATCGCTGGATTTTTAGCGCTTTTTTTATTAGGATTTATCTCAATGATGATTACTGGTACCGATTGTTTGGTGCGATAATGATAAGTGACGCCGATTGTATGAGGTCAGCAATGCCAGCAGGACGTGAAGAACCGCAGAGGGATGCTGAGCTGAAGCGAAAAGCCTGGCGGGCGGTATTCCTGGGCTCCGCGCTGTTTTGGGTGGTTGTTGCGCTACTCATCTGGAAATATTGGGGTTAAAAATGGTTGTTTCTGGTCAGAGTCTGCCCGAGAAGGCCACATGTCAATCAAATGACAAACCGCAAGACCGCAAAAAGGGGCCGGTAACCGTTCCTGCTTCCTGGAAACTGACGGCTCAGCAGAAGGGTTTTATTGATTCCTTCGCTGATGCCGACGATAAAAAAAGCTAATCATTCAATTTAATATTTCGGTGAGTTTGCAGTACGTTCGTTTTTGTACTCGTTAATAAATACACCACAGCAATAAGACCACTGCCTGAATAGGCGGTCAGAATGAATAACTATGGGTGTTAATATAATGAATACTAACCGTAACCTGAAATACTGGTCATGGATTGGAGCGTTTACATTCTCAGTCCTTTTCTGGTGCCAGCTGGTCTGGATGCTCATCAAATAATCCTCTGATAAACCCGGTGCTTACGCCGGGTTTACTCTTTTTTGCCTGTCACGTTTCCCTGCCATTTATCAATTCGGGTTGTTATCAAAGCGTTACGTTGTGGTTGTGTTATCTTTATAGACAGACCCTGAGGAGCATCAGGGTTTCGCAATCCCTGTCATTAAGGAGGAGCTATGTCGTCAACCCTACGAGAAGCCAGTAAGGACACGTTACAGGCCCAAGCCAAAACGTATCACTATTACAGCCTGCCGCTAGCCGCCAAAACTCTGGGCGATATTTCTCGCCTGCCAAAATCACTCAAGGTCCTGCTTGAAAACCTGCTGCGCTGGCAGGACGGTGATTCCGTAACTGAAGAAGATATTTATGCGTTGGCGGGGTGGCTGAAAAATGCCCATGCCGATCGTGAAATTGCCTATCGTCCAGCGCGTGTGCTGATGCAGGACTTTACCGGTGTGCCTGCCGTGGTCGATCTCGCGGCGATGCGTGAGGCCGTGAAACGCCTCGGCGGTGACACCGCGAAAGTAAACCCACTTTCACCGGTCGACCTCGTGATTGACCACTCGGTTACCGTCGATCAGTTCGGTGATGACGAGGCGTTCGGCGAAAACGTGCGCCTGGAAATGGAACGTAACCACGAACGCTACGTATTCCTGCGCTGGGGCCAACAGGCATTCAGCCGCTTCAGCGTCGTTCCGCCGGGCACCGGTATTTGTCATCAGGTTAACCTGGAATATCTCGGCAAAGCGGTGTGGAGTGAGTTACAGGACGGAGAGTGGATTGCTTATCCGGACACGCTGGTCGGTACCGATTCCCACACCACAATGATCAACGGTCTCGGCGTTTTAGGCTGGGGCGTCGGCGGGATTGAAGCCGAAGCCGCGATGCTCGGCCAGCCGGTATCCATGCTTATCCCGGATGTTGTCGGATTCAAACTGACCGGCAAATTGGCGGAAGGCATCACCGCCACTGACCTCGTGTTGACCGTCACCCAGATGCTGCGTAAGCACGGCGTGGTGGGCAAATTTGTTGAATTCTACGGTGACGGGCTGGACTCGTTGCCGCTGGCAGACCGCGCCACCATCGCCAATATGGCGCCGGAATACGGCGCGACCTGCGGTTTCTTCCCTATTGATGGCGTCACGCTTGAGTACATGCGCCTCAGCGGTCGCAGCGACGATCAAATCGAACTGGTGGAAGCCTACGCCAAAGCGCAGGGAATGTGGCGTAATACCGGGGATGAACCGGTATTTACCAGCACACTTGAGCTGGATATGAATAGTGTTGAGGCGAGTCTTGCTGGGCCGAAACGTCCACAGGATCGCGTGGCGCTCGGCGACGTGCCGAAAGCCTTTGCGCAGAGTTCTGAGCTGGAACTGAACACCGCGCAGAAAGACCGCAATCCGGTCGACTATACGTTGAACGGGCATCAGTATCAGCTTCCGGAAGGCGCGGTGGTTATTGCCGCCATCACCTCTTGTACCAATACTTCCAACCCTAGCGTGTTAATGGCCGCCGGGTTGCTGGCGAAAAAAGCCGTCAAAATTGGCCTTCAACGTCAGCCATGGGTGAAAGCGTCACTCGCGCCAGGCTCTAAAGTGGTGTCGGATTACCTGGCTCACGCCAAACTCACGCCGTACCTCGATGAACTGGGCTTTAATCTGGTGGGTTACGGTTGTACCACCTGTATCGGTAACTCAGGTCCGTTGCCGGACCCGATAGAAACGGCCATCAAGAAAGGTGATTTAACCGTGGGGGCTGTGCTTTCCGGTAACCGTAACTTTGAAGGACGTATTCATCCACTGGTGAAAACCAACTGGCTGGCGTCGCCGCCGCTGGTGGTGGCGTATGCGCTGGCAGGTAACATGAATATCAACCTGGTGACCGACCCGCTGGGACATGACCGCAAGGGCGATCCGGTGTATCTGAAAGATATCTGGCCGAGCGGCAAAGAGATTGCTCGCGCTGTGGAAGAAGTATCGACCGAGATGTTCCGCAAAGAGTACGCTGAAGTGTTCGAAGGCACGCCGGAATGGAAAGCGATTCAGGTCGATAAATCAGACACCTATGGCTGGCAGCAGGACTCAACCTACATCCGTCTGTCACCGTTCTTTGATGAAATGGGGATAGAACCGGACCCGGTGCAGGATATTCACGGTGCACGCATACTGGCAATACTCGGTGACTCGGTGACTACCGATCACATTTCGCCGGCAGGGAGTATTAAACCGGACAGCCCGGCAGGGCGTTATCTGCAAAATCATGGCGTCGAACGTCGCGATTTTAACTCCTACGGCTCCCGTCGCGGCAACCATGAAGTGATGATGCGCGGCACCTTCGCCAACATCCGTATTCGTAACGAAATGGTGCCCGGCATTGAAGGCGGTATGACCCGTCATCTGCCCGGTACGGAAGTCGTTTCGATTTACGATGCCGCGATGCGCTATCAAGAGCAGGGCACACCACTGGCGGTCATTGCCGGGAAAGAGTATGGCTCGGGTTCCAGTCGCGACTGGGCAGCAAAAGGTCCGCGTCTGCTTGGCATCCGGGTGGTTATCTCGGAATCGTTCGAGCGTATTCACCGCTCTAATCTGATCGGGATGGGGATTTTGCCGCTTGAGTTCCCGGCCGGCGTTACCCGCCAAACACTGGGGCTGACAGGCGAAGAGCAGATTGACATCGTTGACCTGCAAAAGCTGAAACCGGGAGCCACTGTGCCGGTGACGCTGACCCGCGCGAATGGTAAAAAAGAGGTGATTGATTGCCGCTGTCGTATCGACACGGCGACGGAACTGACCTATTACCAGAACGACGGGATCCTGCATTACGTGATCCGTAATATGCTACGTTAACCCAAAAATAGCCCGGCGGCGCAAGTTTGCCAGGCCTACGGACCCAGCTGTAGGCCTGGCAAGCGCAGCGTCACCGGACGTGATAGCTCAGAACATCACCGGTAAGCCCAGCCCGCGTTTAACGGCAAGCAGCGTTTTTTGCGTATGCTCATGGGCTTTCTCACTGCCTTGCTTCAATATTCCCAGCAGTGTTTCTTTGTCGGTAATCAGCTGCTGACGGCGTTCGCGAATAGGGGCCAGCAGTGTCTGCAGGCAGTCTTCCAGCTCATTTTTGCACTGTCTGTCGCCGAGTCCCCCTTGTTGATAGTGCGCTTTCATGTCAGCCACTTTTTCGCTATCAGGATGGAACGCATCGAGATAAGTGAACACGATGTTGCCTTCAATTTTACCCGGATCGCTAATGCGCAAATGCGAGGGATCGGTGTACATCGCGCTAACGGCACGCTGGATCTCCTGTTCGTTGGCAGAAAGTGTCAGCGTATTGCCGAGCGATTTCGACATTTTGGCTGAACCGTCAATGCCCGGCAGGCGTCCGTTGGCGCTCAGTAAGGCCTGAGAGTGACGCAGAACCGGGGCGTTCATCAGACTGTTCATCTTGTGCACAATTTCATTGGTCTGCTCAATCATCGGTAACTGATCGTCACCGACAGGCACAAGGTCAGCGCCGAAGGCTGTGATATCGGCAGCCTGGCTGATGGGATAGACCAAAAATCCCGTGGGCAGCGAGCGGGCAAAGCCTTTCTGCTGAATTTCATGTTTGACCGTTGGATTACGCTCCACGCGCGAAACGGTGACGATGTTCATATACAGCATGGTCAGTTCTGCCAGCGCGGGAAGGGCGGATTGCAGGCAAATGGTGGTCCGAAGCGGATCGATGCCCACCGCCAGGTAATCGGCCATCACCTCAAGGATATTACTGGCGATTTTTTCGGGTCGGGAGCCGTTATCGGTCAAACCCTGCAAATCGGCAATCAGAACAAATTGCGGATGCAATTGCTGTAGCGCAACGCGCTGGCGCAGTGAACCCACGTAGTGGCCGAGATGTAATGGGCCAGTTGGGCGGTCGCCAGTTAAAATACAATGAGATGTCGCGGTTGGATGTGTCATCAGAAGCTCCTGTTTTGACCACCGGAGACGGTTCTGTTGACAGAGTGGACGCCTTCCGGCGGCCTGAACTAAAAAAAAGATAAAGGGGTATCAGGCGGCCTAAATTAAGGCTGCCACCAACGAGAAGTGAGGGAGATACGCGTGCTATTCATGTTTCGACCTTACACCAGTTCAGGCGCAGGCACAATCAACAGGTTCATGCTGGATAGGCGGTGCCCGCAGGCACCGCAACAGAATTAATTGCCAAGCAGATGGCCCATCTTGGCGGCTTTGGTATCGAGATAATGCTCGTTCTTCGGGTTGCGGCCGACAATCAACGGCACGCGTTCAACGATGTTGATCCCGGCTTCGGTCAGGATTTCGACCTTTTTCGGGTTGTTGGTCAGCAGACGCACTTCATCCACCCCCAGCAGCTTGAACATATCCGCGCACAGAGTGAAATCACGTTCGTCGGCGGCAAAGCCCAACTGGTGATTCGCTTCCACGGTGTCATAGCCCTGATCCTGTAACGCATAGGCGCGAATCTTATTCAGCAACCCAATGTTACGACCTTCCTGACGATGATAAAGCAGAATACCGCGACCTTCTTCAGCGATGTGCGCCAACGCCGCTTCCAGCTGGAAACCGCAGTCGCAGCGCAGGCTGAACAGGGCGTCGCCGGTCAGACATTCGGAATGTACGCGCGACAGCACCGGTGTTTTCCCAGAAATATCGCCGAACACCAGGGCGACGTGATCTTGCCCGGTTGCCAGTTCTTCAAAGCCCACCATCAGGAAATCGCCCCAAGGGGTTGGCAGTTTGGCTTCTGCCACACGTTTAAGCTGCATGTGATTCTCCAGATTATATCGGCATGCATGTGCCTTCTGTTTGCGCCTATTTTGCCACAATGCCGGAGCTTCACCTAATGGCTGACGGTTGTCTGCTGCTTAAGCGCACAATTCAGCCTCTTTCACCGTTATGGCTTTTTTCAGTTATGATTGTGATGTTTAAGGAAAAAGGAGTCATGATGCTTTCTATCGCCAGACGAACCGCGGCAGGAGCCGCCGTGCTACTCGTGATGCCGGTTGCGGTATGGATTTCCGGCTGGACGTGGCAACCCGGACACAATGCCTGGTGGTTGAAGATGCTCTACTGGGTAACGGAAACCGTGACGCAGCCGTGGGGCATCATCACTCATGTCATTCTTTGCGCCTGGTTTTTGTGGTGCTTGCGTTTTCGCCTGCGCGCCGCATTAACGCTCTTTGCGATCCTGGCTGCGGCAATTCTTATCGGGCAGGGGGCTAAATCCTGGGTGAAGGACCACGTCCAGGAACCAAGACCGTTTGTTATATGGCTGGAAAAAACGCAGCAGGTGCCGGTGGAGGAGTTCTACACTTTAAAGCGTAAGGACCGGGCACACTTAGTGAAACAACAGCTGGCCGACAAGAATGATTTACCAGCCTTTTTACGACATCACTGGCAGAAAGAGACCGGGTTTGCCTTCCCGTCAGGTCACACGATGTTTGCTGCCAGTTGGGCGCTGCTGGGCGTGGGGCTGCTGTGGCCGCGTCGTCGCACAATAACCATCGCGGTTCTGCTGGTGTGGGCAACAGCGGTAATGGGCAGCCGTTTGCTGCTGGGGATGCACTGGCCGCGCGATTTAGTGGTCGCCACCCTGATGTCCTGGCTGCTGGTGACGCTTGCCACCTGGTTTGCGCAAAAACTCTGTGGCCCGTTGACGCCGCCAGGGGAAGAAGCAAGGGAAATCCGAAACCGCGAGTCTGAAGAGTGACGCAGGTTGATTTCGGTCGTTTCCACCCACAAATCCGTAGCTGGCAGCACGCTTGGCAGTTTCGCCGTTGCGGCGAAGATGGTACTTTATAAGGCTGGAAGCGAAAGATCGAACATGATTTATTCACATAAACCACATAACGGGAAGTAATGTGAAATATTTACTCATTTTCTTATTGGTGTTGGCGATTTTCGTTGTCTCCGTCACCCTTGGCGCGCAAAACGATCAGCAGGTCACTTTTAACTATCTGCTGGCGCAAGGGGAGTTTCGGATCTCCACTCTGTTAGCGGTGCTTTTTGCCGCTGGATTTGCCATCGGCTGGCTGATTTGCGGCATGTTCTGGCTGCGTACTCGCGTCTCACTGCTGCGCGCTGAGCGCAAAATTAAACGCCTTGAGCAACAAATTAACCCGGTCACTCCCGCTTCGTCTGCGCCGGTCGTTCCGGCTGTGAAGGAATAACTTTCTATGTTGGAGTTGTTGTTTCTGCTTTTGCCCGTCGCCGCCGCGTATGGCTGGTACATGGGCCGCAGAAGTGCACAACAGTCCAAACAGGACGATGCTAGCCGCCTCTCCCGTGACTACGTCGCGGGCGTAAACTTCCTGCTCAGCAATCAGCAGGACAAAGCGGTGGACCTGTTCCTCGACATGCTTAAAGAGGATACCGGCACCGTTGAGGCGCACCTGACGCTCGGGAACCTGTTCCGCTCGCGTGGTGAAGTCGACCGCGCTATTCGCATTCACCAGACCTTAATGGAAAGCGCCTCGCTGACCTATGACCAGCGCCTGCTGGCAGTGCAGCAGCTGGGCCGTGACTACATGGCTGCGGGTCTGTATGACCGCGCAGAAGACATGTTCAGCCAGCTGGTGGATGAAACTGAATTCCGTATTAGCGCGCTTCAGCAGCTGCTGCAAATTTACCAGGCAACCAGCGACTGGCAAAAAGCCATCGACGTCGCGGAGCGTCTGGTCAAACTCGGAAAAGAAAAACACCGCCCTGAAATAGCCCATTTCTGGTGCGAACTGGCCCTGCAGCAAATGGGCAACAGCGACATGGATAAAGCCATGACATTGCTGAAAAAGGGCGCCGCCGCCGATCGTAACAGCGCGCGCGTGTCTATCATGATGGGACGGGTGTTTATGACCAATGGTGATTACGCCAAAGCGGTGGAATCACTGCAGCGCGTTATCGATCAGGACCGTGAACTGGTCAGCGAAACCCTGGAAATGCTGCAAACCTGCTACCAGCAACTCGGTAAAGATGAAGAATGGGAACACTTCCTGCGTCGCGCAGTGGAAGAGAATACCGGTGCCACCGCCGAGCTGATGCTGGCGCAAATCATGGAACAGCGCGAAGGTGCTGATACCGCACAAACCTACGTCACCCGCCAGCTTCAGCGCCACCCGACCATGCGAGTGTTCCATAAGTTAATGGATTACCACCTCAATGAAGCGGAAGAAGGGCGCGCGAAAGACAGCTTGATGGTGCTGCGGGACATGGTTGGCGAACAGGTGCGCAGCAAACCGCGCTATCGCTGCCAGAAATGCGGCTTCACCGCCTACACGCTTTACTGGCACTGTCCTTCCTGCCGAGCCTGGTCCTCGGTCAAACCTATCCGCGGCCTCGACGGTCAGTAATTTTTAAAAAACCGATGCATTAGTTACAACATACTTGTTCGTTTTCAACATGCCTATTGTGGCATCGAGCCCGCCATCGCTGGGCAGGTGAAAACCGGAAAATGCAGCCTGTCAATTTCATGCTGTCGCAGGTAGAATGCACGCCGTTTACCGTTTTTACGCCGGTTGCGGCCCACAACAAGAAGGTCTGGTCATGACGTCTGAATCCCGTATTGTTACTTCCTCTCCCGTAGTTGTTGCCCTTGATTATGATAATCGCGACAAAGCGCTGGCTTTCGTCGATCGTATCGACCCGCGCGACTGCCGTCTGAAAGTAGGCAAAGAGATGTTCACGCTGTTTGGGCCACAGCTGGTGCGAGACCTGCAACAGCGCGGGTTTGATATCTTCCTCGATCTGAAATTCCACGACATTCCCAACACCACTGCGCATGCGGTTGCCGCTGCCGCTGATTTAGGTGTCTGGATGGTGAATGTCCATGCCACCGGTGGTGCACGTATGATGACCGCCGCGCGTGAGGCGCTGTTATCGTTTGGCAAAGATGCGCCGCTACTGATTGCCGTCACCGTTCTGACCAGCATGGAAGCTAGCGATTTACAGGATTTGGGCATTTCGCTTTCTCCGGCGGATCATGCGGCGAAGCTGGCGGCGCTCACCCAACGTTGCGGTCTGGATGGGGTCGTATGCTCAGCTCAGGAAGCCGTACGCTTCAAGCAGGAACTGGGCCAGGCATTTAAACTGATTACTCCGGGCATTCGTCCTGCGGGCAGCGATGCGGGCGATCAGCGTCGAATCATGACCCCAGAACAGGCGCAGATGGCGGGCGTTGACTACATGGTGATTGGACGCCCGGTGACTCAGTCAGTTGACCCGGCGCAAACGCTGCGTCAGATTAACGCATCGCTTACAAAGGAGGCCTAATGAACGATTCCAACAGCCGTCTGGTGTATTCCACCGACAGCGGTCGAATTGACGAACCGAAAGCGGCTGTCGAGCGTCCAAAAGGCGACGGCATTGTGCGCATTCAGCGTCAGACCAGCGGACGTAAAGGCAAAGGCGTGTGTTTGATTACCGGCATTGATGCCGATGATGCCGAACTTACGAAAATTGCCGCCGAACTGAAAAAGAAATGTGGCTGCGGTGGGGCGCTGAAAGATGGCGTGATTGAAATTCAGGGCGATAAGCGTGACCTGATTAAATCCCTGCTTGAAGCCAAAGGCATGAAGGTCAAACTGGCTGGCGGTTAACGTCACCTGTTTTCCATTATTGTCGTCAGATATAAAAAGGCCACGCAATTGCGTGGCTTTTTTACAGGTGAAAGTAGTGTGTGTAAGTCAGACCTGAATATCGTTTTCTTTATTATTTCCCGAAAGGGAATTATTTACCGACCTGGTGACCAATAATACCACCGACTGCTGCCCCGCCCAGAGTACCTAGCGTGCTACCGTCGGTCAGCACGGCGCCACCGAGGGCACCCGCGCCCGCACCGATAGCGGTGTTACGGTCACGTTTGGACCAGTTTGAACATGCACTCAGGGACATGATCAGCGTTGCAGCCAGCACGGCCGCGGTCATTTTTTTGCTCATTGAAGTCATAAAGTTCTCTCCTGAATAATATCTCCACGAAAGTGCCTACATTCAGTTTAGTCCTGAAGGGAAACCGTTCGGCATTCATGGAATTGTGTTGCGCAGGTGTTACTAAAATCACGCAAGTGATAGTCACTTCCTGTTATATCGCTAACATTAATTTTACGTCGTCGGGCGAGAACAGGGAGGTAAAAAATCTTAATTGGTGCGTCAGAAGAATCCTAGATATGACAGGGTGTTGAAGAATGAAACAGAATGGAAATATCGGGGCGTGGAGTATTTAAGCAGAATATTATGCGGAAAGAAGCAACCCCCGCGGACGGGGGCTTTTTTCATGGACGTTTAACGATATCTACCGTTAAACCAGAGTGTTCGAGCAGATGCTGATGCTCGGCAGAAAGGCCATCATCGGTGATGACGCGATTAAACTTCTGCATTGGGCCAAGCGGGTAAGGGTGAACCGCGCCAAACTTCGAGCTGTCGCTCAGTACAATGGTTTCACACTCTTTATCCAGCACAGCGCTCACCACATCCGCACGCATCATATCGCGACCGGTGAAGCCGGTATCATGTTGCCAACCGTCCACCCCAATAAAAGCTTTGCTGAAATGCACCTGCTGAATGAACTGGCGGGTTAGAGGTCCAACCATACTTTCGCTTTTCTTCTGATAAATGCCCCCGAGTAAAATCACTTCGCCCGGTGTTTCTTTCAGGAGATGCGCAATATAGCTGCTGACGGTGATGATGGTAATCCCCGGCTGCTCAGAGAGCGCGCGGGCGAGCAGGGCGTTGCTGCTACCGTTCTCGATAAACACCGTTTCGCCTGGGCTGACAAGGCGGGCAGCCCAGGCGGCAAGTTCACGTTTGAGCGAGAAATTGTTCATCATTCGCGTCTCGACGTCTTCGCTGTCGAGCGGCACGGCGAAGCCATGAGTACGGCGCAGATAACTTTGTTTTTCCAGCAGATTCAGATCCTGACGGATAGTCACCTCTGAAACCCCGGTCATCAGGGCGAGATCGGCAACGCTCATGCGTCCTTTGTCGATCACCATTTGCAAAATAGATTGTTGTCGGGCGTTCATATCAAGGTCACTACTGTTTTAAATTTCCCAAGGGGATTTAGGCTGAGCGGATTTTTGTTCCTGCTCGCCGGACGCCTGAGCCAAAAGCTCTGCTTTCAGGATTTCGAGATTGTTAATTGCAGAGTGGTAATCACCCGCCACCAGAATATCCAGCACGGTATCAACACGTTGAGCTAACTGGCGCGCATCGAGGTTTGACATAGGCAATCCTGAGAGAAAAGTAAGAAAAATCAATGATGCAAAAAAAGGGGGCAAAAGAGAAGCGGAAAATGTCATGGGCTAAAAACACATAACGAAAAATTATAAATTACGACTCCGGATATCCGCAAGAAATGGCCTGGATTAGCCTGATAATGTGCGCAATGGGCGACGTGAAGCGCTGCGGCCTATGTGCGGGCCTGTGTGGACGCCGGATTCTGTCTCGAGGACAAAGACATTGCCTATATGGAGCGTCTGGTCATGTTGCAGAACCGGCGTACCCAGGTCTCGCTGCGCAAAGCCAGCTAACGCAGCTTGCGGGTCTGACGTCGCTTTAGCCAGCGCTCAAACACGGCAGCGGGCATTGGCTTAGCAAATAAGAAACCTTGCCGCTCGTTGACGCCATTCTTGGTCAGAAAGGCGTCTTCTTTCGCGCTTTCCACGCCTTCAGCGATCACCTGTAAATTCAGCGCCTGGGCCACTGCCACGATGGCGCGCACCAGTGATTGCGCGACGGGCTGCTTATGCACATCGCGCACGAACACCTGATCCAGTTTGATGGCGTCAATTGGGAAACGGGCCAGCTGTGAAAGCGACGAATATCCAGTACCGAAGTCATCCAGATGCACCTGCGCCCCGAGCGCGCTGAACTGCTGGATAACCGACTGCGCTAGCTCCTCGTTTTCAATCAGGCAACTTTCCGTCAATTCGACGTCGATAGGGCAATATTCAAAATTCAGGTCACGTAACGCCTGTTTTAAATCACTGAAAATGGTCTGGTCGGCAAGCTGACGCGCCGACACGTTCACCGCCACGCGCAGGTTAATGCCTTTGTCACGCCATAGCGCCACCTGGCGCACCACGTCGAGCATAACCCAGCGCCCGAGCGGCACAATCAGCCCGGACTCTTCGGCGTAGGAGATAAATTCGGCCGGCCCTATTAGCCCGCGTTCCGGCGACTCCCACCGGACTAAGGCTTCCAGGCTGCGAACTTCACCGCGCCAGGTGATTTTCGGCTGGTAGTGAATCACCAGTTGGTTGTTATCCAGCGCTTTACGCAGGTTGGTGTCGAGCCACAAATACTCAAACACGCGCTGGTTCATTTCCGGGGAGAAGACGCAGAATTTTCCGCGACCGCCTTCTTTGGCGGTGTACATGGCGGTGTCGGCGTTACGGATCAGGCTTTCTTTGTCGTTCCCGTGTTGAGGGGCGAGGGAAATGCCGAGCGAACAGCCAGAATAGACTTCAATCAGCCCAATGCGGAACGGGTCACGCAGGCGATTGAGAATCCGCGAGGCCATCGCTTCCAGGCTGCCCTGGGAGGTTTGGGTCGCCAGGATGATAAACTCATCGCCGCCGAGGCGTGCCAGGGTCTGGCCTTCCTCCAGGCAGCTTAAAATTGATAACGCCACTGACTGCAGGAGCTGATCGCCAAACATATGCCCGTAGGCATCGTTCACCTTTTTGAAGTTATCGAGGTCGAGATACACAATGCCGACCTGATTATCTTCGCGAGTTTTAATCGCGTCGGTGATCATGTCATTGATGGCGTTACGGTTAGGCAAACCGGTAATGGTATCGGTATTGGCGAGAACCCGCAGGCGCTCCTGGGCGCGGCGTTCTTCGGTAATGTCGGTGCCAGAGCAGATCAAATATATTTCGTTTTTACCGCTGCCACTGTGCACGAATTTATTGCGGAATAAAAACAGGCGCTGACCTTTGCGGGTTTTAACCCAGCGCTCGACTTCATACGAACTGCCGTTTTTAAAGAACCCGCTAATATTACGGCGCGAGGCGGCGGCTTCCGCCGGGCTCATAAACAGCTTAAAAACGTTCTGTCCAATCACCTCATGTTCTTTCATCCCGGTATATTCTTCGCTCAAACGATTAAAGCGCTGAATATTGCCGTGGCGATCAAGAATAACGATAACGGAGTTGGCTTCGGAAACGACCTGCTCGGCGAAGGAGAGCCCTTGCACAAGGTCGCGAGCAACTGAGCCGGTATCATCCCAGGCTGATGCGCTACCAGCCCATTGCGATTTATTGATTTTACGGCCCACCAGATGCACCAGCACCGGGTTGCCATAAAGATTCAGGCTCAGCGTCAGACTGGAGGTGATCACCGTCATCTCGCGTATACAGTTCGCCTGATCCGCACTTAGCGCCACCACCTGACTCGTGTCGGTCTCCTCGATGGCCGCCAGCTGCAGCGCGTTGCTGTCACCGGACAATCGCCAGTAGGGACTGCTGGTCCCCAGATACCGAAAGAGCAGGTTTTTCTCCAGTTCCTCTGACATCTCTTCTCCCAAACCACATTAGCGCAACCATTGATAAAAGCCGGCACAGCCAGATTATTGTTTTAAGTGGAAATGCTCCACTTTATTGTGATCGCTTTTGCTGGAATGTGGGGGGAATTGTGGAAAAAAAGTGTGGAAGGAATCGTATTGCAGAAGAAGAAAAGGGCAGCCAACCAATGATTAGCCGCCCTTAAGTATTACACCTGGAATGGACGCGCGATAACGCTGCGGGTTTCCATTCGGACTTCGGCGATCGTGACGTCGATAACATCGGTCACTTTATAAACGGTTTCGCCTTTGATTTGCACGGTACCACTTTCCTGGCTGCAGACCATTTCATCACGCACGGCGTGCAGGAACGGTGCCGGAATAAATGCTACGGCGCCGTTATCCACCAGACGAACGCGCATTCCGCCGCGGCTGATATCAATGATTTCAGCAGCAAAACGGGTATCGGTGCCCGCTTTGTCATTCAGGAAACGTGCATACAGCCAGTCGGCCACATCACGCTCGGCCATACGATTCAGGCGGCGACGTTCTGCCATCTGAAGAGTGGCGTCTTCCTGCGGACGAGACGCGGTTTCACCTTTGATAATTGATTTCAGCAGACGATGGTTGACCATGTCGCCGTATTTACGAATTGGTGAAGTCCAGGTAGCGTAGGCCTCAAGACCCAGACCGAAGTGCGGACCCGGCTCGGTGCTGATTTCAGCGAAGGACTGGAAGCGACGAATGCGGCTGTCGAGGAAGCCAGTCGGCATCGCATCGAGTTCACGGCGCAGCTTACAGAAACCGTCCAGCGTCAGCACTTCCTGCGGATCGACGTGCACGTCGTGGGTCTTCATCAGCTCAGAAAGCTGTTCCGTTTTCGCCGGGTCAAAACCGGTGTGAACGTTGTAGATACCGAAACCAAGCTTATCGCGCAGCACGCGAGCCGCGCAGATGTTGGCGGCAATCATAGACTCTTCAACGATGCGGTTGGCGATGCGACGCGGTTCAGCGACGATATCCAGCACTTCACCTTGTTCACCGAGCACGAAGCGGTAGTCCGGGCGGTCTTTGAACACCAGCGCGTGGTTATGACGCCACTCGCCGCGCAGAGCGCAAATGCGTTCCAGCAGTTTGATTTGTCCGGCGATCGCGTCATTCTGCGGCTGCCAGCTACCGTTGCCTTCCAGCCAGTCAGAAACATCGTCATAGGCCAGCTTGGCTTTGGACTCAATGGTGGCAGTGAAGAATTCGATATCGTCTTCGATGGTGCCATCGGCAGAGATAATCATGCGGCAGGCGAGAACCGGACGCACTTCATTCGCGCGCAGGGAGCACAGGTCGTCAGAGAGTTCGCGTGGCAGCATCGGGATATTGAAGCCAGGAAGGTAGTTGGTGAATGCGCGAATTTTCGCGGCGTTATCCAGCTTACTCCCTTCTGCGATCCACGCGGTCGGATCGGCGATGGCAACGATCAGATGCAGTTTTCCGTCAGCGGCTTCTTCTGCATATAACGCATCGTCCATATCCTGGGTGCTGGCGCTATCGATAGTCACGAAGTCCAGCGCAGTCAGATCGCGACGCTCCAGACCTTCATCCAGCATCTCGGTTGCGGTGCCTTCCGGGGCCACTTTCTCAAGATTATGGCGCGCCAGCGTTACCCACCATGGAACGAAATGATCGTCGCCGTAGGTAATGAAGTGGGTGAGTTCAGCGTAGAAACTGCGGTCGCCTTTCAAAGGATGACGGCGCATTTCTGCCACGGCCCAGTCACCCTCTTTAAAATCGTGTTCCAGGCCGCGCACAGGGCGGCACTGGATGGCATCTCTCAGCAGCGGATGATCGGGTACGATGGATAGACGATCGTCCTTCTTCTGCACGCGGCCAACAAAACGCGTCAGGAACGGCTCGACCAGTTCTTCTGGTTCGGCGCTTTCTTTTCCTTTGTCGCCACTATGGATGGTGGCAATGATGCGGTCACCATGCATCACTTTTTTCATCTGTGGTGGAGAGATGAAATAGCTTTTCTGGGCATCGACTTCGAGAAAACCAAAGCCTTTTTCGGTGCCTTTCACCACCCCTTCAGCGCGAGGGGTCTGGGAATGAAGTTGCTGTTTTAGCTGTGCAAGCAGCGGGTTATCCTGAAGCATAATTATGTATTTTCGTGGCCAAAAGAGCGGCTGACAGTTTTACGCGAATATGCCTGTCGCAGCAAGCGAACTTTAAGCCTTTTACGCATCCTGAGACACCTCGCCAAGGCCGATTTTCAGGCGGTTTAGCCAGCCGGATAACCCGCTCCAGGCCAACAGAGAGAAGGCTTGCTCTGCAGAAAGCCCCTGCTCAGTGAGGGGTGTAAACTGCGCAGCGCTGAATCGGTCAGGCGCACGAGTGAGCAACTGCGTCGCCTGGATAATTGCGTGATAAAGCGGCTTCTCCTGACCCCAAATCAGCAGTGCCCGGTCGCCCTGTAAGGCGGCTTCTTTCAGCGTATCCTGAACCGCGCTTTGCTGAAAACAGCTGACGCTGCCATTAATACGTGCGCTAACAAGAGCCGCTAACGGTGCGGCGTCATCATCGATTGGTAGTGCACGCAGTAACTCGCTCAATCGTTCGAGCAGGGTTTCATCCCACACCAGCAGCGGTGCCAGCGTTTCTAATCCCGTTTGCGACGCACAATGGGCGAGGGCGTCCATCTGTTCGACGCTGGCATAGCGGATTTCAACGCTGTCGAGACCCGGCTGCCACCGTCCTGCTTCGAATGCAAAAAGGGCGGCGGGGGCATCATCCTGCATTGGCATACCGGGGATCCAGCGCACCGGCAAGCCTTTTAACGCCTGACCGGCGGCAATCACCCGCGCCTGATAGCTAATAAAGCCCACGATTTGCGTGATCAGCACGATATCCGGCGTGGTCAGCCCGACGGCATCCAGCTGCTGACGAGCGCGTTCGCAGATAACGGACGGCGAGCCTGCCAGCTGACGGGCGTACTGCGTAATTTGCGCCAGACGGTGATTACTCTCGCGCGATGAATCTGGTCCCGGCAGCGGCGCCAGTCGCGCGGCGTAGTGATTACACAGACGCTGGACACCAAAGACCTGGGCGACGGTTAACGCAGTGCTCAGGCGTTCGTAAGCGCTAAACGTATTCAGGCGTGTGGGCGTAACGGCGTCAGGAAAAAGGTGTTCAGAAATATGCAGCGACACGTCCAGCCAGGGCTGACATGGCGAAGTCACCGAATCAGGCAGGGTTAAATCCAGTAAAAAACGGTTTGCGACGTGGGCGGCTTCCGGGACCAGAGGCAGCACATCGGCGGCCTGGTTTCTCGCTTGCGTTTCATGATACCAATGGCTTTTGCCGTGAGAGCGGCTTTGCTCCATGGGAGTTCCTTCAGGACGTCGTATCGTTGTGAGATAGCTATCCTGACGTAAGGCGGGGGCAGGTAAAAATATTGAAGCGTGATAACAAATAACAGACTGGAATAACGGCGGGGTTTCCGCCCTGCGTAAACAGGGCGGAAGAAGAACTTATTTCAGTTCCAGTTCGTTCATTGCGGCGATGCTGAAGCCACCGTCAACGTGAACGACTTCACCGGAGATACCGGCAGACAGGTTGGAGCACAGGAATGCTGCGCTGTTACCCACGTCTTCGATGGTTACGGTGCGACGGATTGGGGTAACCGCTTCGCAGTGAGCCAGCATCTTACGGAAATCTTTGATACCGGACGCGGCCAGGGTACGGATTGGGCCAGCGGAGATACCGTTAACACGCACACCTTCTGGACCCATCGCGTTCGCCATGTAGCGCACGTTAGCTTCCAGGGACGCTTTAGCCAGACCCATCACGTTGTAGTTAGGGATAGCACGTTCCGCGCCCAGGTAGGACAGGGTCAGCAGAGCAGAGCCTGGGTTCAGCATTTCACGGCACGCTTTAGCCATCGCCACGAAGCTGTAAGAGCTGATGTCGTGTGCGATTTTGAAGCCTTCACGGGTTACGGCGTTAACGTAGTCACCGTCCAGCTGGTCACCCGGCGCGAAGCCGATGGAGTGTACGAAACCGTCAAATTTCGGCCATACTTTTGCCAGATCGGTGAACAGAGCGTCGATGCTTTCGTCCTGCGCAACGTCGCATTCCAGAACAATGCTGGAACCCAGGTTTGCGGCAAACTCTTCCACACGGCCTTTCAGCTTCTCGTTCTGATAGGTGAACGCCAGTTCAGCACCTTCGCGATGCATAGCCTGTGCGATACCGTAGGCGATGGACAGTTTGCTGGCAACGCCAGTTACCAGAATGCGCTTACCGGAAAGAAAACCCATAGCTTTTAATCCTTATGTCATTTTTGTAGCGGCTGCATCAATTATAGGCAGGCCGTCGTTAAACGTCGCGATTCTAGCATAGAGTGGAAGGAGAGTTAATCCGACCACTTAAGATAGTCCTCAGCGATCTTTGCGCCACGCATCCGCCTTCAGCGCTTCACCGAAATGCCCGGCAATCAGGCGTTTGGTGAGATCATGCAGCGGGGAGGCGAGCACGTCGGCGGTGCTGCCGCGTTCGACGACTTCACCCTGATGCATCACCAGCACCTGATCGCTGATGTGTTTCATCATGCCGAGATGCTGGGTCACGTAAATGTACGAAATCCCCTGTTTCTCCTGTAATTCGAGCATCAGATTAATGAGCTGAGAACGCATCGACATATCCAACGACGCCAGCGCTTCATCACACACAATTACCTTCGGGCGCAGAATTAGCGCGCGCGCCAGGCCCAGACGCTGCTTTTGGCCCGGGGCGAGCATGTGCGGATAATAGCTGACGTGATCCGGCAGCAAACCCACCAGACGCAGGGTGTCGATGATCTGTTTGCGGCGGGCTTCCGCGTCTAAATCAGTGTTCAGACGCAACGGGAAATCGAGGATTTGCGAAATACGCTGACGCGGGTTCAGTGATGTCGACGGGTCCTGGAAAATCATACGAATGCGCTGGCTGCGGAACGAATAATCGCCGTATTTCAGCGGGTGATCGTCAATCAGTAGTTCACCGGTGGTCGGTTCCACCATGCCCGCCAGCATTTTCGCCAGCGTCGATTTACCGGAACCGTTCTCGCCGATAACCGCCAGGGTCTGCCTTTCACGCAGGGTAAAGCTCAGCGGTTTAACCGCTTCGACCGTCTGACGGTGGAACAGCCCGGTACGGTAGCGAAAGGTCTTACTCAGATTGCGGACTTCAAGCAGGGTCTCGACCATTTCACTCTTTCTCCATGTTCAGCGGGAAGTGACAGGCGAAAAGATGGTTCTTCGCGCCGGTCAACCGCGGTCTTTCAATGCATTTGCGCTGGGCGTAAGGGCAGCGCGGCCCCAGACGACAGCCAATCGGCAGCGATTCCAGCAGAGGAATAGCGCCGGGCATCGTGTTCAGACGGCTTTTATGCGGCATTGAGCGGCCAAAGTCCGGCATCGCGCGAATCAGCGCCTGAGTGTACGGGTGATGCGGAATGCTCACCAGATCTTCACTCGGCGCGGTTTCAACCGTTTGCCCGCAGTACATCACGTTAATTTTATCCGCCCACTGACTCAGCATTTGCAGGTCGTGGCTGATGAGCAAAATGGTGGTGTTATTGTTTTGATTGAGTCGGCTGAGCAGGCGGAAAATCTGAGCCTGAGTGGTGGGCTCCATGGCGTTGGTCGGCTCATCGGCAATCAGCAGACGCGGCTGATTAGCCAGCGCAATGGCAATCATCACCTTCTGACATTCGCCGTCCGTCAGCTCATACGGGAAGCTGCGCATCGCATCTTTATGGTCTTTAATACCGACCCGGTGCAGCAGTTCAATCGCACGACGTTTACGCCAGCCGACGCGCTGCCACCAGCGGCCTTTGTAGGTCCAACTGGGGATGTTTTGCATTAGCTGACGCCCGATACGCTCGGACGGGTCAAGACAGGACTGCGGTTCCTGGAAAATCATCGACACGTTATGGCCGACGAGCTTACGACGTTCACGGTTGGACAGGCGGAGCAGGTCGATATCATCAAAGCGCATACGGTCGGCAGTCACGCGCCAGTTTTCTTTGGTCACCCCGCAAATCGCTTTGGCGATAAGGCTTTTGCCCGAGCCTGATTCACCTACCAGCCCACGAATTTCGCCTTCAGCGAGGGTCATGCTGACACGGTCTACCGCTTTCACCCAGCCTTCGCTGGTACGAAATTCGATGGTCAGATTGCGAATATCAAGTAATGGCATTATCGCACCCCCGCGTTAATGGCGCGGCGAACACCGTCGCCCAGCAGGTTCACCAGCAGTACGCTGATCATAATTGCCGCCCCTGGTAGCATCACGGTCCACGGCGCGACATAAATCAATTCCAGCGCATCGCCCAACATCGCGCCCCATTCCGGGGAAGGGAGCTGTGCGCCCAAATCGAGAAAGCCCAGCGCGGCGATATCAAGGATCGCCATCGACAGCGCGCGGGTAATTTCAGTCACCAGGCCCGCGGCGATATTAGGCAGCACCGCATACCACAGAATGTTGCGCGTGGTGGCACCGTCCAGACGGGCGGCAACCACGTAATCTTTTTCCAGCTCGTCATGCACCATGCTGTAAACCGAGCGCACCATGCGCGGCAGCAGCGCCAGCCAGACGGCGAACATTGCGTGCAGCAAATGCGGTCCCGAGAAAGCGACGACAATAATTGCCAGCAGCAGGGACGGAATAGAGAGCAGGGTGTCGAGAATATGGTTCAGCACCGCAGAGCGCAGGCCGCGGGTCGAACCGGCAAACGCACCGAGCACCAGCCCGAAAATCGTGGCGCCGAGGGTGACGACAAAGGCTCCGCCAACGGTCGGAGCCGCGCCGCTGAGCAGACGGCTCAGTACATCGCGCCCAAGATCGTCGGTGCCGAGGAAGAACGACACTTCACCGTAGCGGGACCACGACGGCGGCAATAGCTGATAGCCTAAAAACTGCTGATCGATACCGTAAGGCGCAAACCAGGTGCCGAAAATACACAACAGCGCCAGACCCGCGCAGCCATACAGGCCAATCATCGCGGTTGTGTCTCCGTAGAATTTATGCCAGACGGTGCGCATCACACCGGGTGGGCGTTTTTCCAGATAGACGCTATCGTAAGGCATACCATTCCTTATGTTTCAACGGGTTAGCCATGGCGCCCAAAATGTCAGAAATCACGTTCACAATAATGACCAGTGCACCAATCACCATCACGCCTGCGGAAATCGCCGCATAGTCCTGCTGGCGAATGGCGTTAATCATCCAACGGCCAAGGCCCGGCCAGCTGAACACCATTTCGGTGATCATCGCTAGCGTCAGCATGGTGGAAAACTGCAGACCGAGACGCGGAATTACCGGCGGCAGGGCGTTGTGCAGCACGTGGCGACGTAAAATCGTAAAGCGAGAAACGCCGCGCGTTGCCGCCGCCTTCACATAGTTGGTGTCATAGACGTCAATGGTGCTCAGGCGCATCAGACGGATCACTTCGGTGGTCGGCGCGACGGCCAGCGTCAGCACCGGCAGCACCATATGGCGCAGGGCGCTCATGATCATTTCATCGCGCCAGGGAGAATCCGACAGCCACGCATCGATCAGCGCAAAACCGGTGACATTTTTCACCTCATACAAAAGGTCGAAACGCCCGGAAACTGGCAGCCAGCCCAGCGTTAATGAGAAGAACAGCGTCAGCAGCAGCGCCAGCCAGAACACGGGAATGGAGAAACCGAGCAGGGCGAAGGCGCTGATGGTGTTGTCCTGCCATTTGTTGCGCATAATGCCCGCCAGCATCCCGACCGGGATGCCGACCAGCAGTGCAAAACCAAACGCCAAAATGCACAGTTCCATGGTCGCCGGGAACACGTCTTTCAACTGCTCAGAAATCAGCTGCCCGTTGATGCTGGACACACCGAAGTCCCAGTGCAGCAGACCTTCGAACCAGAACCGCCAGGCGTTCCAGAGCGATGCACCCTGTAACGGCGCATGAGGGGTGAAGTAGCTCAGGCTGAAGCCAACGAAGGTCAGGAGAAACAGCGTCACCATCAGTAAAAGCAGGCGGCGAAGGGTAAAAATGATCATGGTTTTTTCACCTCTTCCTGTTTTTCACGCGACACGCCGGCAAAGGACGCGTTGCCGAACGGGCTCAGTACCAGGCCTTTGATGTCGTAGCGATAGGCCTGCAACCGCAGCGATGACGCCAGCGGTAGTACCGGCAATTCTTTGGCCAGAATCTGCTGTGCTTCGTCGTACGCGTCGATGCGCGAAGCCAGCTGTTGTGAGGCCAGCGCCTTTTGCAGCACGGTATCAAACTCGCGGTTACACCAGTGCGCAAAGTTAGTCTGGGAGCCAATCGCCGCGCAGCTCAACAGTGGGCGGAAGAAGCTGTCGGGGTCATTACTGTCCGTCGCCCAGCCGGTGAGGGTCAGGTCGTGATTCATGTCCATCAGGCGCGCTTCCTGGAAGCGACCTTCCACCGGAACGATGATGACTTTCACGCCCACCTGAGCCATATCGGCCTGAATCAATTCGGCGGTTTTCAGCGGACTTGGGTTCCACGCCTGAGAGGTAGTCGGCACCCACAGGCGCAGCGTCAGATTTTCCAGACCCAGCGCTTTCAACTGCTCACGCGATTTCGCCGGATTGTATTCGGTAATTTTAGCTTCATTATCGTAGGCCCACGATGCGCGCGGCAGAATTGAGGCGGCGGTTTCGGCGGTGCCGTAATAAATCGACTGCATCAAACGCTGGTTATTGATGGCCAGCGCCAGCGCGTGTCGCACCGCTGGATTGTTCATCGGCGGCTTATCGGTATTAAACGCCAGATAGGCGATGTTCATGCCAGGGCGCAGCGTCAGACGTAAACGCGGATCGTCGCGCAGAATAGTGAGCTGGCTGGCAGCAGGCCAGGCGAGTACGTCGCATTCCCCGGTCAGCAGTTTGGACAGACGCCCGGTGCCGCCGGAGCCTAAATCCACCACCACTTGCGGCATCAAAGGTTCACCGCGCCAGAATCCCGGATGGCGTTGCAGGCGAATGTACTGCCCGGTGCGGTATTCATCAAGCTGATAAGGTCCGGTGCCGACGGGCTGGCGGTCCATCAACTCCTGCTTGCCGATTTTCGTCAGATTCGCCGCGTATTGGGCGGACATCACCGAGGCGTAGTGGGTGGCTAAATGCCACAGGAATGAGGCGTCCGGGCGTTTCAGACGAAATTCAACGGTGCGACCGTCGAGTTTGCGCACACTTTCGACGCTATCGGCAAACTGCAGGCTGTCGAAGTAGGGGAAATTCGGTCCGTTGACGTTATGCCAGGGATGATTGCGATTAAAAATGCGTTCGAAGGTAAAGACTACGTCATCGGCATTCAGCGCGCGCGTGGGTTGGAACCATGGCGTTTTCTGGAACTGTACACCATTGCGCAAATGGAAGCGGTAGGTTGCGCCGTTATCCAGCACTTCCCAGCTCTCGGCGAGCTCCGGCACCAGACGGTAGGTATACGGGTCAACGTCTAACAGGCGGTCGTAAATTTGTGCCGCAAGGGTGTCGACAATCAGGCCGCTGCCCGCTTTCTGCGGGTTAAAGGTATTCACCTGGCCGCTAACGCAGTAGACGAAACCGCTGTCGCGAATGTCGCCATGCGGTGCCAATGCGGAAGGCGGAGCCGCCATCGCGTTGCCGCACAGCAACCCCATCACTGCCAGTAAGGATGATAATTTCAGGCGCATATGTTCTTCATAATTCAGAGCGATCTGCAAAGTGTATCGCACTTAAGGCGGCCTGGTACAAAACTCTGCGAGCAACCGCTGTAAAAGTCGTCAATTTAGTGGGGTTAACTCATAAAGCACCAGCGCATTGCTTTCCAGCGAGTCGGCGATTTGCCAGCTGTCGTGCAATTGTTCGTCACGCACGTCGAGCGTAGGGCGCGCTTTATGGCGGACCCAGCGCCAGATTTCTTCATCAGGGCCGCTGGCAACAGTGAACGCGTCCAGCAGCGGGTAGAGCGCGCCGTTATGCTGGTCGTAAAGATGCGATTTGATGCGCCATTTTCCGCTGAGCCCTTGCAGCTGAATACGATATTGCTGGCGAAAGCGTTGAATAAAGGCTTCCTCGCTCGAGAGCCATGGGTTGAAAACCACCGTGTTGCGCAGCAGCAGCTGGTAACGTCCCTCGTGGCGCAACAGCAGCAGATTTTTGTCGTTAACCAGCACTTCGCCATGCAGCCTTTGCCACAGCCACAGCACCCAATATATTGGTCGCGGCAGGCCGTGGTTGTACTGCAACGCCAGGCTTGACGTATCGAGCGTGTCGTTGGCGCGTGCTTCGCCCTGCAAACCTGAATTGAGCCAGAACCCCGCCAGCCAGACCTGTTCCGACAGCCCCAGCAGATTGTGCATCAGCAGCGCACCGCGGAAAAACCAGCCGTTGGTGGCGCGGGTATTGCCGGTCAGCGTGTTCCAGGAGAGCAGCCACAACGGCAGGGTACGCTGCTGTTGGCGAAGCGCAGTCTGAATTTGTCGAATCTTTTGTACCGGGTAGTTTTCCGTGGAGGCAAGTCGGGCGGGATCGAGCTGCGCCAAATCCAGCAGTTCATTGGCATCAGCCGGACAGGCCAGAAAATCGGCCTGTTTTAGAATTGAGGAGTTAAAAAGCGCCTCGTCGTGCTCGGGCAAACTGTTCACCGCAAAGCGGTGCCACAGGCCAAATTTGGCACGCGGCAAAAATTCATTGATTGCCGAACGTTGGGTCTGCCAGACGTTTTGCCGGGTATCTTCGCTGGCCTGCGATGACCAGTGCCAAACGAACTGCCAGCCCGCGGTCACCTCTGCCGGAAAATGGTTGACCGACTGTTGCAGGAAATGACGCAGTAAATCAGCCCGCGTTGTCAGCCCAGTGTGCAGGAGCACGGTCCATTTTTTCTCCGCCAGCCAGATGAAAATCTGATGCAGGTTATACCAGCACGCGTAGCCCGCCATCAGTGGGTCGTCCCAACCGGTGGCAAACAGGCGGCTGCTCATGAACGGTTCAGTGATATCGATCCCGTAAATCGGGATCTGCCCGTCAAGCGTCTCCAGCTCCCGGCGCACGTCTTCGCGCAGCAAATCGTCAAGTTCGCGCAGGGTAATCATCACTCGCGTTTGACGCAGCGGGGCGACGCGCGAATCAAAATCACGTAAATCCACCACGCGTTCCTGCTGCTGATGCAGCGTCAACGGCGACGGCTCCCAGCCTCGCGTCTCTGGCTCATTCAGCAGGCTGAACAATTTATCAACCGCTACCGGAAAAAGGCTGTTGCTGGCGGTCATCCGTGGGCGAGCGACAGCGGACGTATTTTGTCGCAGGCGGCGGAACTCACGCGGCGTCATATGGTGATGGCGGCGAAACAGATCACTCATCATGCGGGTGCTGGCGAATCCTTGCTCCAGGGCAATCTGGTGCAGCGGGCGGTTGGTCAGGCGCAGCGCATCCGCCGCCTTTTCCAGTCGCAGGGTAGTGATGTACTGCATAAAACTGACCCCGACCTCCTTGCGAAACAGCCTGGAAAGCCAGGCTTCGGACACAAATTCCGCCGCAGCAATTTCCGCCAGGGTGATGCGCCGGGTATAGCTGGCGTCAATGCGTTCCACGACCTGCGTGATGCGCTTACTCCAGCCCGGATTATCCAGCCGCTGGCTGATGCGCGCAGGTTGCTGAAAACGGGTGGTCAGTAACAGCAGGATTTCGCCGAGCCAGCGGTTGGCCTCCAGCCGGTAGCGGCTCTGGTGATTAATCAGGGTAACCACTAAGAGCTGACGTAATAAATGACGGAGCTCGTCGCACTGCGGCCAACTGCCGCTGGTTTCATCGGGAATGTGGTAGTCATGGGTAAAAATATCGCTGTAAAGCCTTGTGAGCCAGTGCCCGGAAAGCGTGACCTGTAATGTTGCGTTAGGGGCCTCGCTCGAAAGCTGCCAGCGCTGATTACGGTTGATAACGGTCAGGCTATCGGTCTCGAGCGTTTGCCGCCGCTCCTGGGTTTGCAGCTCCGCGCTGCCTTCCAGCATCCACAGCAGCGTCAGACTATTGCTCTCTTCATGGCTGAGCTGTCGCACATCCAGAACGGTAACTGCAAACTCACTGCCGCTTTGATCCATGACTCACCTCACATCAAGACAAAATAGAACCTGTTGTTTTTTGTCATAACTGAATTGTATGAAAAACAGTCATTAAGAATGCGTTACTTCACAACAAATAAACGCACTTTGCCGGGGTTGTGGCGGCATAAACTCGACATTATCACTGTGAAGCAATAAAGGGATAACAAAAATGACACATCCAATTGTTGAAGCGCTACAGGACACCGAAGAGCAATTCATTGAACTGCGTCGTCACTTTCATCAGCATCCGGAAATCGGCTTCGAAGAACATCAAACCAGCGAGCAGGTCGCTCGCCTACTGACCCAATGGGGATACGAGGTACATCGTGGCCTGGCAGGCACCGGCGTGGTTGGCACCCTGAAAGTGGGCAACGGCAGCAAACGGCTCGGCATTCGCGCTGACATGGATGCGTTGCCGATGCAGGAGAGCAGTGGCAAAGAGTGGGCCAGTAAAACCGACGGTAAATTCCATGGCTGCGGCCACGATGGTCACACCACAACGCTGCTGTATGCGGCGGAATATCTGGCGCGCACACGCAATTTCAGCGGCACGCTGCACGTGATTTTCCAGCCTGCGGAAGAACTACTGTACGGCGGACGCGTCATGGTCGAGGACGGCTTATTCGATAAGTTTCCCTGCGACCATATTTTCGGTCTGCACAATATGCCTTCGCAAAAAATCGGCAAAATTGGCCTGCACGATGGTGCAATGATGGCGTCATCCGACACGCTGCATATCGAAGTGACGGGTAAGGGCGGTCATGGGGCGGTACCGGAGCACACCGTGGATGCCACCCTCGTGGCGTGCCATATCACCGTGGCGCTGCAGTCGATTGTGTCGCGCAACATCACGCCGTTCGAGCCAGCGGTTGTCACCGTCGGCAGCATTCAGGCCGGACACGCGCCGAACATCATCAACGAAAAAGTGCTGATGAAACTCACCGTGCGCACCCTCAGCGAAAAAGTACGCCAGACCGTATTGCAGCGCATTCATGATATCGCCATCGCTCAGGCGGAAAGCTTTAACGCCACGGCTACTCTGACGCACGTCAACGGCAGCCCGGTGCTGAAAAACGACCCGGCGGCAAATGAAATGGTGCGCAGCGTCGCGGGCGATCTGTTTGGTAAGGATGAAGTGGTCACCATCGGTTCGTTTATGGGCAGTGAAGATTTCGCCTTCATGCTCGAAAAGAACCCGAACGGCTGCTATTTCACCATCGGCGCGGGCGACGAGCCGGATCGCTGCATGGTGCATAACCCGGGATATGACTTCAACGACCAGATCCTCATCACCGGCGCGGCATTGTGGAGCGGGCTGACTGAACACTATCTGCGTTGATGACCGAACACGAAGGAGGGCCGCACGATGAGTACCGTTCCCCTGACAGAAACCCGTCCGTTTGCCGGTAATGACCGGCTGCTGATGGGCATTGTTCTGAGCGTTTTGACCTTCTGGCTGTTTGCCCAGTCGGTCATAAACGTGGTTCCGGCGATGAAAAGCAGTATCGACATTTCACTGGAAACGCTGACCCTGGCGGTCAGCCTTAGCGCCTTATTCAGCGGTTGCTTTGTGGTGGCCAGCGGCGGGCTGGCAGATAAGTTTGGTCGCGTACGCCTGACGCTTATCGGCCTGGTGCTCAGCATTGTCGGCAGCGCGCTGCTGGTGTTGTCGCACGGCCCGGTGCTATTTCTGGCGGGCAGGGTGATACAGGGATTATCGGCAGCGTGCATCATGCCTGCGACCCTGGCGCTGATCAAAACCTGGTATGAAGGCAAGGCCCGTCAGCGGGCGATCAGCTTCTGGGTGATTGGTTCCTGGGGCGGCAGTGGACTGTGTTCGTTTGTGGGCGGTGCAATCGCTACCGGCCTGGGCTGGCGCTGGATTTTCGTGTTCTCGATGGTGGCCGCGTTGGTGTCCTTTTTGCTGATTCGTGGGACGCCGGAAAGCCGCAGTGAAAGTGCGCAAAACCGGAAGCTGGATCTTGGCGGTCTGTTCAGTTTTGTTACTGCGCTGGTGATGCTGAACCTGTTTATCACCAAAGGACACAGCTGGGGATGGAGCAGCGGCCTGTCGCTTTCCCTGCTGAGCGGGGCGGTGCTGGCGACGCTGTGGTTCATTCGTTCGGGCTTGCGCAAAGGCGATGAGGCGCTGATTGATTTCGCGCTGTTTAAGAATCGCGCCTACAGCGGGGCGGTGCTGTCGAACTTTATGCTTAACGGCTGCATCGGCACGCTGATGATCACCAGCATCTGGCTGCAGCAGGGGCATCACATGTCGGCGTTCCAGACCGGGATGATGACCATGGGGTATCTGGTCACGGTGCTGGTGATGATCCGCGTCGGTGAAAAGCTGCTTCAGCGCTATGGGGCGCGCCTGCCGATGATGTTCGGCCCGGTGATTGCCGGCGTCGGCGTGGCGCTGATTTCGTGCACCTTCCTTGAAAAGTCAGTTTACATCGGCATCGTGTTCTTCAGTAACGTTTTGCTGGGATTAGGCCTCGGCTGCTACGCCACGCCATCGACTGACACCGCCGTCGTGAACGCGCCGGAAGAGAAAGTGGGCGTTGCCTCCGGCATCTACAAAATGGGCAGCTCGCTGGGCGGCGCGATGGGCATTGCGGTGACGGCATCGATTTACGCCATGCTGTTGCCGCTAGGCATGGCTCACGCCGCGCAGTATGCGTTGCTGTTCAACAGCGCATTGTGTCTGGGTTCGATGCTGGCGAGTGCAGTTCTGCTGAGTAAGCCCGCGCAAGCGTAGCGCCACCGGGCAAAGGCATTCTCAGAGCTGATGCTTCTTCAATAACGCTCGCAGTTGGTGATACGTTAACCCCAACAGTTCAGCGGCTTTTTTCTGATTGAATCGGGCCTGTTGTAGCGCTTGCTGCAGCAGGCCTTTTTCTTGCTGCTGCTGAAACTCCCGTAAATCCAGCGGTAGAGAAAGGGCGCTGGTTTCAGCGACGTCTTCCACCGTGACCGGGCGCTGGAACGGATCGAGAATGATGTTATCCAGTGGCGCTTCAAAACTGGCGTGGCGATAGACCGAACGTTCCACCACGTTTTTCAGTTCACGAATATTTCCCGGCCAGCGGTAGTTGAGCAAGGTTTCTCGCGCGTGATCGGTAAAGCCCGGAAACAGTGGCTGGCTGAGCTCGCGACACATCTGAATGGCAAAGTGTTCCGCCATCAGCATGATGTCTGTTTGCCGTTCGCGCAGCGGTGGAAGCTGCACCACGTCAAATGCCAGACGGTCGAGGAGATCAGCGCGGAAGGTTCCGTCGCTGACCATATGCGGCAAATCGGCATTGGTGGCGCACACCAGACGCACGTTGACCTGCAACGGCTGGCTGCCGCCCACGCGTTCCAGTTCGCCGTACTCAATCACCCGCAGCAACTTCTCCTGTACCAGCATCGGCGCGGTCGCCAGTTCGTCGAGGAATAGCGTGCCGCCGTCGGCGCGTTCAAATCGCCCCGGATGGCGTTTCTGCGCGCCGGTAAAGGCGCCCGCTTCATGGCCGAAAAGCTCAGAGTCGAGCAGGTTTTCATTCAGCGCCGCGCAGTTCAACGAGATAAACGGGCCTTGCCAGCGTGAAGAAAGAAAGTGCAGGCGGTTGGCAATAAGCTCTTTCCCGGTGCCGCGTTCGCCGATAACCAACACCGGCTTATCCAGCGGCGCCAGCCGTGAAACCTGTTCCAGCACCTCGAGAAAGCTGTTCGCTTCGCCGAGCAGGTTGTCCTTGTATTCTGCCATGATGAAATTCGCCACTAGTTGGTGTAATTCACCATCTCACTGTAGCCGTCAGAGAGACACAATTCAACCAGTGTGTGTAAAATCAATAGCATAAAAAGTTGGCACGGCATTTGTATTATCTCATCAGCAGGGCCATGCCCGATAACAGAACTGAACGTATGAGGATTTGAATTATGGGTATTTTTTCTCGTTTTGCCGACATCGTGAACGCCAACATCAACTCACTGCTGGAGAAGGCTGAAGATCCGCAAAAACTGGTCCGCCTGATGATTCAGGAAATGGAAGACACGTTGGTAGAAGTGCGTTCCACTTCGGCCCGCGCGCTGGCTGAAAAGAAACAGCTGACGCGCCGCGTAGAGCAGGCCAACGCGCAGCAAGCTGAATGGCAGGAAAAAGCCGAGCTGGCGCTGCGTAAAGAGAAAGAAGATCTGGCACGTGCGGCGCTGATCGAAAAACAGAAGCTGACCGACATTATCGGCACCCTGGAAGCTGAAATCACGCTGGTCGATGAAACGCTGACCCGCATGAAAAAAGAGATCGGTGAGCTGGAAAATAAACTCAGCGAAACCCGCGCTCGTCAGCAGGCGCTGACCTTGCGTCATCAGGCGGCGAGTTCGTCCCGCGATGTGCGCCGTCAGCTGGACAGCGGTAAAATTGACGAAGCGATGGCGCGTTTTGAGTCCTTCGAACGCCGTATCGATCACATGGAAGCCGAAGCGGAAAGCCAAGGTTTCGGCAAACAGAAAACGCTGGATCAGCAGTTTGCAGAACTGAAGGCCGATGACCACATCAGCGCGCAAATCGCTGAGCTACGCGCCAAAATGAAACAGGATAACGAATAATCATTTTCAGGCGGTGCTGAACGCACCGCCGCTCATCATCTGTAAGGAGACCCCATGAGCGCGCTTTTTCTGGCCATACCGTTGACGTTGTTTGTGCTGTTTGTCCTGCCGGTCTGGCTGTGGCTGCATTACAGCAACCGCTCCGGCGCTGATTTGTCGCAGAGCGAGCAGCAGCGTTTATCGCAGCTGACGGATGAGGCAAAACGGATGCGGGAACGCATTCAGGCGCTGGAACAAATTCTCGACGCGGAACATCCGAACTGGAGAGAACAATAATGGCGGGATTAGATTTCAGTAAGAAGCTGTGGCGTATTCCACAGCAGGGCATGGTGAAGGGCGTGTGTGCCGGGATTGCGCACTGGCTCGACGTTCCGGTGAAACTGGTGCGTCTGATTACCGTGCTGGCCATGATTTTTGGCCTGTTTTTCTTCGTGGTTGTGGCTTACATCATCATGACGTTTGCCCTTGACCCGATTCCTGACAATGAAATGTACGGCGAAAAAATGCCGTCCAGCGGCGAACTGCTGAATGCGGTGGATGCCGAACTGGCGGCGGGTGAAAAGCGTCTGCGTGAAATGGAACGCTACGTCACCTCCGACACGTTTTCGCTACGCAGCCGTTTTCGCCAGCTGTAACTGAGAGAGGCATTTGATGAATTCAACATGGCAACGTACCGGGCAGAAAGTGAAACCCGGTCTGAAAATCGCGGGCAAGCTGGTTTTGCTGACCGCACTGCGTTACGGCCCGGCGGGCGTTGCCGGTTGGGCTATCAAATCCGTCGCTCGCCGTCCGATTAAAATGCTGTTGGCGATGGCGCTTGAACCGGTGCTGGCACGCCTTGCCAGCCGCATGTCACGCAAGTATTTCTCCTGACAGACGGGGAGGGCGCTCCCCTTTCTTTTCCTTACCTTCCTTTTTTCTCGCCTTTCTTTGCATCATTTATCTCATTTTTTTGCGGCAGCTCACAATTAATGCATTCGAGCGGCTACAGATCCTCTTTTTGCGTTTTTTCCCATGCCCGTCGCGTTGACATCGCATTTTTCGGGGAGTAGATTTCAGTCCGTGGGACCGCTACCATGGAAAATAAACGTGAACTCAAAAATAAAATCTCTGATTGACAGTGTGTATGGCAATTCGTTTTTAACGCACCAGGAAGTAAGGCTTTTTTCAGATATTGAAAAAGCAAAATCTCGTATTATCGAACGCCGTAAAATGAACTGGGATCAGCAGGATGTGGTATTAATCACCTACGCTGATCAATTTCGCTCTGAAGGAAAGACAAGCCTGCCGATATTTACCCGTTTTTTTAATCGCTGGCTGAAAGAGCATTTTTCCCACGTTCATCTTTTACCTTTTTATCCGTGGTCGTCCGACGATGGATTCTCGGTGGTTGATTATCATCAGGTGGAACCGGCTTCGGGAGACTGGCAGGACGTTGCAGACCTGAAGCGATCGTCAAAGCTGATGTTTGATTTTGTCTGCAACCATATGTCCGCAAAAAGTGAATGGTTCGCCCGCTATCTGCGCCAGGAACCTGGCTTCGAAAACTTCTTTATCGCCGTTGACCCCGATACCGACCTTTCCGCCGTGACCCGTCCGCGCGCCTTGCCATTGCTGACGCCGTTTACCTTAAGCGATGCGTCAGTGCGTCATTTGTGGACGACCTTCAGCGACGATCAAATCGACCTCAATTTTGCCGAACCGGAAGTGCTGATTGCGATGGTTAATGTGCTGCTTCATTACCTGGAGCAGGGGGCGGATTACGTGCGTCTGGATGCCGTCGGTTTCATGTGGAAAGTGCCGGGCACCTCCTGCATTCATCTGCCGCAAACACACGCGTTAATAAAACTCTTCCGCGCCATCGCGGAAGAGGTCGCGCCGGGTACGGTGATCATCACTGAAACCAACGTTCCGCACAAAGACAACATTGCCTATTTCGGCAATGGTCATGACGAAGCGCAGATGGTGTACCAGTTCTCTCTGCCGCCGCTGGTGCTGCATGCCATGCACAGCGCCAATGTCGAAACGCTTTGCGGTTGGGCGCAGAGTCTGGCGCTGCCATCGACGGACACCACCTGGTTTAACTTCCTTGCCTCTCATGACGGGGTTGGGCTCAACCCGCTGCGCGGCATCCTGCCAGAAGAAGATATCCTGCAACTGGTTGAAAAATTGCAGCAGCAGGGCGCGTTGGTCAACTGGAAAAATAACCCGGACGGCAGCCGCAGTCCGTACGAAATCAACGTCACCTATATGGATGCGCTCAGTCCGAAAGAGAGCAGCGATGACGACAGACTCGCCCGTTTTGTGCTGGCCCACGCAGTGTTGCTCAGTTTCCCTGGCGTGCCAGCCATCTACATTCAAAGCATTCTGGGTTCGCGTAATGACTATGCTGGCGTTGAAAAAGCAGGCTATAACCGGGCTATCAACCGCCAGAAATACGACATGGATGAAATCGAAACGGCCATGTCTCAGTCGGGCAGTCTGCGTCAACGCGTCTATCATCGACTGTCGCATCTGATTGCTTTGCGTCGTGAACACCACGCTTTTCATCCGAATGCGAAAGCCGAATTTACCGCCCTCAACCGCAGCGTATTGCAAATTACGCGTACGGCGGAAAATAACCAACGTATTACGTGTTTATTTAATTTCAGCGATCACCCCCAGAGTGTTCTTCAAAAATATAGCTCAGCACGGGAATTAATAAGCGGTTGTGATATAGCTGAGGGCGAAGTGAATCTCGCGCCCTGGCAGGTTATGTGGATAGATTCTAAATAAAAGGAAGAATAAATGAAAATGGCAAAAACTGTGCTGGTAACAGCACTGGTTTCCTGCGCCCTAATTTCAGGGTGTCGGGATGATAATAAAACCGTCACGATCGAATTTATGCACTCGTCGGTGGAGCAAGAGCGCCAGGCGGTGATCACGAAATTAATTGAGCGCTTTGAAAAAGAGAATCCGGGCATTGTCGTTAAACCGGTCCCGGTTGAAGAGGATGCGTTTAATACCAAAGTTATTACTCTGGCGCGAACCGGGGCGTTGCCTGCGGTGATGGAAGTCAGCCATGACTACGCCAAAGTGCTGGATAAAGAGCAATTACTCGACCGTAACGCCATTGCTAAATCCATCGCTGATTCCGGTGAAGATAATTTCTATGATGGCGTATTACGCATCGTGCGTACTGAGGACGGAACAGCCTGGACCGGGGCGCCAATCAGCGCGTGGCTTTCAGGCGTCTGGTATCACAAAGACATGTTAGCGGCAGCGGGGATCGCGGAACCGCACAACTGGCAGGAGTTGTTAGCCGCCAGCAAGGCGCTGAGCAATCCTTCGATGAAAAAGTATGGCATCGCGCTGCCAACAGCAGAAAGCGTGATGACCGAGCAGGCGTTCTCACAGTTTGCGCTGTCGAACAACGCCAACGTGTTTAACAGTCAGGGTGGCATCTCACTCGATACCCCGGAAATGCGCAGCACGCTGGCGTTCTATCGCGATTTAGCTACCACCACCATGCCGGGCTCCAACGACGTGATGGAGATTAAAGACGCCTTTATGAATGGCTCCGCGCCGATGGCGATGTACTCCACCTACATTCTCCCGGCGGTGTACAAAGAAGGTAAACCTGAAAATCTGGGCTTTATGGTGCCGACACAAGCCACGTCTGCGGCGTACGGAATGGTGACATCATTGACCATTACGTCTGGTCAGGAAAAAGAGCAGACAGAGGCGGCAGAGAAGTTTGTCACATGGATGGAGAAACCACAGAACTCCGCCGACTGGGTGATGATGTCGCCGGGGGCGGCGCTGCCAATGACCAAAGGCGTGGTTGAAACCGCCACCTGGAAAGATAACGCGGTGATTAAAGCCTTCGGTCAGTTGCCGTATGAGTTGATCGCTCAATACCCGAACGTGAAGGTATTCGGTGCTGTCGGCGATAAAAACTTCACACGTATGGGCGATGTCACCGGTTCCGGAACCATCAGCGCCATGGTCAACGCCGCGACGGTAGGTAAAAAACCGATTGAACCGCTGTTGGCTGAGGGGCAAAAACGCCTCGATGCTCTCGTACAACAGCCATGAAACAGGCAGGAAACGGGATGATGAAGAAGTTGATGTCGGGCCGCTCCGACTTACCGTTTGCCATGATGCTGCTCGGTCCCAGCCTGTTGCTGCTGGCTGGGCTGGTGGCATGGCCGATGGTCTCCAATATCGAAATCAGTTTTCAACACCTGCCGTTGAACCCACGCATCGCGTCGACCTTCGTCGGGCTGGAAAACTACACGCGCATTCTCAGCGACCCGGGTTTCTGGCACTCATTGTGGATGACCTTCTGGTATACCGCGCTGGTGGTGCTGGGCAGTACCGGATTGGGGCTGGCGGTGGCGATATTTTTCAACCGCGAATTTCGTCTGCGCAAAACGGCGCGCTCGCTTGTGCTGTTGTCCTACGTAACACCGTCAATCTCACTGGTATTTGCGTGGAAATACATGTTCAACAACGGCTACGGGATCGTGAACTATCTCGGTGTCGATGTGCTGGGGCTGTATAAGCAGGCGCCACTGTGGTTCGACAATCCGAACAGCAGCTTTGTGCTGGTAGTGCTGTTCGCCATTTGGCGCTATTTCCCTTACGCCTTTATTTCATTTCTGGCCATTTTGCAGACCATTGATAAATCGCTGTACGAAGCGGCGGAAATGGACGGCGCGAACGGGTGGCAGCGTTTTCGCATCGTCACGCTGCCGGCGATCATGCCGGTGCTGGCGACGGTGGTGACGCTGCGCACCATCTGGATGTTCTACATGTTCGCCGATGTCTATCTGCTGACCACCAAGGTCAATATTCTTGGCGTCTATCTGTATAAGACGGCGTTTGCCTTTAACGATTTGGGCAAGGCAGCGGCAATTTCCGTGGTGCTGTTTGTGATCATTTTCGCAGTGATTCTGCTGACCAGAAAACGGGTGAATTTCAATGGCAACAAATAAACAACGTCTTAGGTGTTCCGCGCTGTTTTACGTCGGGCTGGCGCTGTTCCTCGGCTTCACGCTGTTTCCGTTCTTTGTGATGCTGATGACCTCGTTCAAGAGCGCGAAGGAGGCTATCTCGCTGCATCCAAAGCTGCTGCCGCAGCAATGGACCTTCGAGCACTACGTCGACATTTTTAATCCACTGATTTTCCCGTTCGTCAGCTATTTCCGTAACAGCCTGGTGGTGTCGATTGTCTCTTCGGCTATCTCACTGTTCCTCGGCACGCTCGGTGCGTGGGCGCTGTCGAAACTGCGCTTTCGTGGACGGGAAACCATCAACGCCAGTTTTTACACCGTCTACATGTTCTCCGGCATTTTGCTGGTGGTGCCGTTGTTCAAAATCATCACCGCGCTGGGCATTTATGACACCGAGCTGGCGCTGATTCTCACCATGGTGACGCAAACGCTGCCGACCGCCATTTTCATGCTGAAAAGCTACTTCGACACCATCCCGGATGAAATCGAGGAAGCGGCGATGATGGACGGGCTGAACCGGCTGCAAATCATCTTTCGTATCACGGTGCCGCTGGCGATGTCGGGCCTGATATCGGTGTTTGTGTACTGTTTCATGGTGGCGTGGAACGACTATCTGTTTGCCTCGATTTTCCTCTCCAGCGCAGAGAACTTCACGCTGCCAGTGGGGCTGAACACGCTGTTTAGTACGCCGGATTATATCTGGGGACGAATGATGGCCGCATCGCTGGTGACCGCGCTGCCCGTCATCATCATGTACGCGCTTTCCGAGCGCTTTATTAAGAGTGGTTTGACCGCCGGCGGCGTTAAAGGCTGAGGCAGTCAGTTTGACAAGGAATAAGTGATGAAAAAATTAGTGGCAACAGCCCCGCGCATCGCAGCGCTGGTGGAGTATCAGGACGCGCCGGTAGCGGTAAATGAAGTGAAAATTCGTGTGCGTTACGGCGCGCCAAAACACGGCACCGAAGTGGTTGATTTTCGTGCGGCGAGCCCTTTTATTGATGAGCAGTTTGACGCCGAATGGCAGCTTTTTACCGCCCGTGACGCTAACGCGCCGCGCGGCATTGAGTTCGGCAAATTCCAGCTCGGCAACATGGTGGTCGGCGATATCATTCAGTGTGGTGCGGACGTGACAGACTATCGCGAAGGCGACAGCGTTTGCTGCTACGGCCCGCTGGCAGAAACCGTCATCGTTAACGCAGTCAATAACTACAAACTGCGCAAAATGCCCGCCGGTGCATCGTGGAAAAACGCCGTCTGCTATGACCCGGCGCAGTTCGCGATGAGCGGCGTGCGCGATGCCAACGTGCGCGTAGGTGACTATGTGGTGGTGATTGGCCTGGGCGCGATTGGTCAAATTGCGGTGCAGTTGGCGAAAAAAGCGGGGGCATCGGTCGTGATTGGCATCGACCCGATTGGCCATCGCTGTGAGATAGCGCGTCGCCATGGGGCCGATGTGTGTCTCAACCCGTTCGGCACCGACGTTGGGCTGGAAATCAAAAAACTGACCGGTAAGCAAGGCGCCGACATCATCATCGAGACCAGCGGTTACGCGGATGCGTTGCAATCCGCCCTGCGAGGCCTGGCCTACGGCGGCACCATTTCCTACGTCGCGTTTGCCAAACCGTTTGCCGAAGGTTTCAACCTCGGGCGTGAAGCGCATTTCAACAACGCAAAAATCGTCTTCTCCCGCGCGTGCAGCGAACCTAACCCGGATTACCCGCGCTGGAGTCGTAAGCGTATCGAGGAAACCTGCTGGGAATTGCTGATGAACGGTTATCTGAACTGTGACGACCTGATCGACCCGGTGGTGCCGTTCAGCGAGAGTCCGGAGAGCTACATGAAATTCGTCGATAAACAGCCTGAGCTGAGTATCAAAATGGGCGTCACTTTTTAAGCGCAAGGAAAGCAACATCATGAAAATCGCAACGCAGAATCAGGCCTTCTTCCCGGAAAATATTCTGGAGAAATTTCGTTACATCAAAGCGATGGGCTTTGACGGCTACGAAATCGACGGTCGTTTGTTGGTGAATAATCTGGACGAAGTAAAAGCGGCCATCAAAGAAACCGGGCTGCCGGTGACCACCGCCTGTGGTGGCTATGATGGCTGGATCGGTGATTTTATCGAAGAGCGTCGACTCAACGGATTACAGCAAATCGCTCGCATTCTCGAAGCGCTGGCGGAAGTGGGTGGTAAAGGCATCGTGGTTCCTGCTGCATGGGGAATGTTCACCTTCCGTTTGCCGCCGATGACCTCGCCGCGCAGCCTCGATGGCGATCGCAAAGCGGTCAGCGATTCGCTGCGTTTCCTGGACGAGGTCGCAGGCCGTACCGGGACGACAGTTCTGCTTGAACCGCTGAACCGCTATCAGGATCACATGATCAACACCCTGGCGGATGCCCGTGGCTATATCAGCGACAATCAACTCAAACACACGCAAATTATTGGCGATTTCTATCACATGAACATTGAAGAGGACGATATTGCGGGTGCACTGCACGCGAACCGCGATCTGCTCGGCCATGTTCATATCGCCGATAACCACCGTTATCAGCCGGGTAGCGGCAGTCTGAATTTCGCCGCGCTGTTTGACCAATTGCGAGCAGATAATTATTCCGGGTTTGTCGTGTATGAATGCCGCGTGCGTGCTGCCGACCTGGCAAAAGCGTATCAGGATTCCCTCGTTTACCTGCGTGAGTGCTAAGAGGACATCGCGTGAACAATGCTACAGCTGTCGTCCCGTTGCGCGTCGCCATCATCGGCGCGGGGCAGGTGGCGGACAAAGTCCATGCTACATACTACGCCACGCGGTGTGACCTCCAGATGGTGGCTGTCTGTGATAGCCGCCTGGAACAAGCGCAGGCGTTTGCGGCGAAATTTGAGATTGCAGGCAGCTATGACGACGTACGCCTGATGTTGCAGGAAGTACAGCCTGACGTTGTGAGCGTCTGCTCGCCTAACCGTTTTCATTTTGAGCATGTTTTAGCCGCTCTGGAAGCGGGCTGTCACGTGATGTGTGAAAAGCCTCCGGCTATGACGCCGCAGCAGGCTAACCAGATGCGCGCTATGGCGCGTCAACAGGGCAAAGTGCTGGCGTATGATTTCCATCATCGCTTCTCCCTCGACGCCCAGCTTTTACGCGAGCAAATGCAGGTAGGGGCATTGGGCGAAGTGTATTTCACCACCGCCACCGCCTTGCGACGCAGCGGCGTTCCAGGCTGGGGTGTATTTACCAATAAAGCCATGCAGGGCGGTGGGCCGTTGATCGATATCGGCATTCATATGCTGGACGCCGCAATGTATGTGCTGGGTTTTCCCTCGGTGCGACGCGTCATGGCCCACAGCTTCGAGAAGCTCGGCACTGTGAAAAGCAGCGGTCAGTTTGGCGAATGGGACCCGACGCAGTACACCGTTGAAGATGCTCTGTTTGGTACCATTGAGTTTGAAAATGGTGGCCTGCTGCGGATCGAGACTTCCTTTGTGCTTAACATCACCGAGCAGTCACGGATGAACGTCACCTTTTGCGGGGATAAAGCCGGTGCCACGCTGTTCCCGGCGCATGTTTATAACGATGTGAATGGCGAACTGAACACGCTATACCAGCGCGATCAGGCCGACGACAATCGCCATTTTCGCAGTATGGATGCGTTCGTACGCCATGTGCAGGGCGAGCCGGTCACGATTGCCGACGGTGAACAGGGCTTCATTATTCAGCAACTGGTCGCGGCGTTGTATGAGTCTGCGGAAAAAGGCAAATGGGTGACAATATGCTGAATATTTCTACGTTGAATGATCCGGCTTTCAGCCCGCACAGCCTGAATAAATACGCATCGCTGATGACCTGCGCGAACGGTTATATGGGCGTGCGCGCAAGCCATGAAGAGGACTACACCCAGCAGGTGCGCGGCCTGTATCTCGCCGGGCTGTATCACTGTGCCGGACGTGGCGAAACGAATGAACTGATTAATCTGCCTGACGTGGTCGGCATTCAGCTTGAGGTGAACGGGGCACCCTTTACGCTACTGAGCGGCGAGACCGAAAGCTGGAACCGCGAGCTGGATTTCAGCGACGGCGAACTGCGGAGGGATTTAATCTGGCGCTCTCCATCGGGCGCACGTGTGCGCATTGCCAGCCGCCGTTTCACCTCAATGGCAGAGTTGCCGCTGTTGGCGATGCAATTCACCGTGACCGCGCTGGACAAAGAGGTAAACCTCGAATTTTCCACCGGCATTGATGGGACGCAAACCAACAGTGGTCGTCAGCATCTGGATGAGCTTTCGCTGCGGGTCTTTGGTCAGCAGGTGTTGCAGGGCGCGTGGGCGACACAGTCGGCGGATGCTGAAGTGGTGATCACCAGTAGCATTCAGTTGACCAAAGACGCGGAAAGCTGCTTTGCGGCGAAGAATCGCCGCCTGATGCAAAACAGTACGCTGTGCCTGAAGGCGGGCGAGAGCGTCACGCTCGAGAAAATCAGCTGGATAGTGCAGCGCGGGCGTGAAATCTTATCGCTGGAGAGCTTTAGCCGACACTGTCTGAATGATTTGCAGTCGTGTACTGCGCAGGGCTACGACGCGCTACTGGCCGCTTCGCGAGCGGAGTGGCTGAAAGGCTGGCAGGCGCGTCGGGTTATCGTAGACTCCGGCATCGCGGCCGATCAGGTCGCCCTCGATTTTGCCCATTATCATCTGGCGGCCATGACGCCACTGCATGACGACCGCAGCAGTATTGCGGCCAAAGGGCTGACGGGGGAAGGCTACAAAGGGCATGTGTTCTGGGATACCGAAGTCTTTTTACTCCCTTATCATCTGCTGACCGAGCCATCTACTGCGCGGTCGTTATTGCGCTACCGTTACCTGAATCTGCCCGGCGCCCGGGAAAAAGCCCGACGCAATGGCTGGCATGGGGCGCTGTTCCCGTGGGAGAGCGCGCGCAGCGGCGAGGAAGAAACGCCGGAATTTGCCGCCATCAATATCCGCACCGGCCTGCGGCAGAAAATCGCCTCCGCGCAGGCGGAACATCACCTGGTCGCGGATATCGCCTGGGCGGTGGTGAACTACTGGCACGCGACCCATGATGAGGCGTTCATGCGCACCGAAGGGGTCAGCTTATTGACCGAAACGGCGATGTTCTGGATGAGCAGAGCGGTGGAGGCCAACGGGCGGCTGGAGTTGCACGATGTTATCGGTCCGGATGAATACACCGAGCACGTCAATAACAACGCTTTCACCAACTATATGGCCTGGCACAACGTGTCACAGGCGCTGCATTTGGTACCGCAGTTTGGCGAACTTCAGCCTGTGTTTTCCGCCAGAGCCGCCGATTTTCTGCAACGTCTGTGGCTACCTGACGCTGATGCACAGGGCGTGCTGGCGCAGGACGACACGTTCATGCAAAAGCCAACCATTAATCTCAGCAAATATAAAGCCCACGCCGGGAAGCAGACCATTTTGCTCGACTACTCCCGGGCGGAAGTCAACGAGATGCAAATCCTTAAACAGGCCGATGTGGTGATGTTGAATTACATGCTACCGGATCGTTTTTCTGATGCCGAATGCCTGGCGAATCTGGCGTACTACGAGCCACGAACCATCCACGATTCCTCGCTCAGTAAAGCCATTCACGGCATCGTCAGCGCGCGCTGCGGCCGCGTAGAGGAAGGATATCGCCAGTGGCGAGACGGGACGGAAATCGATTTGGGCGACGAGCCGCACAGCAGCGACGACGGGATTCATGCCGCCGCGACGGGGGCTATCTGGCTGGGGGCCGTTCAAGGCTTTGGCGGGCTAAGTATTTGCAATGGCGAACTGCATCTGGCCCCGGCACTCCCGGCGCAATGGCAGCGGTTATGCGTGCCGGTTCGCTGGCAGGGCGCGAGCCTGACCCTGGATATCACGCCGGAAGCGGTCACCCTGAACACCAGCGCAGAAATTCATCTTTGGCTGTGGGGCCGCGAAATTTGCCTGAATGGGCAGCAGCGCTATCAGCAGTCTGATTTTTTTAGCACTCAAGTTGGGACCGCTACCATGGAGAAGGCCGGATGAAACTGGATGCCGTTATCTTCGATCTTGATGGGGTCGTGACCGACACGGCGCATCTGCATTACGTCGCCTGGCGCGATGTGGCGCAGGAAATTGGGATCAGCATTGACGAAACATTCAACGAGCAGCTGAAGGGCATCAGCCGAATGGCGTCGTTGCAGCGTATTTTGCAACACGGCGGTAAAGCGGCGCACTTTTCCCCCGCCGATTGCGAGGAGCTGTGCGCGCGTAAAAACAACCGTTACGTCGCCACGCTGGCGTCGCTCACCCCTGAGTCGATTTTGCCAGGCATTACTGCGCTTTTGCAGGCGCTACGTGGCAGAGGAATACGCATCGGGCTGGCCTCGGTGTCGCTCAATGCTCCGGTTATTCTGAATGCGCTGGGAATTTCGCATCTCTTTGACTATTGCGCAGATGCCTCGCGTATCGTGCATTCCAAACCCGACCCGGAAATTTTCCTGCTGGCCTGCCGGGGATTAGGTGTGGCAGCGCGCCACGCTATCGGGATAGAGGATTCCCTGGCCGGGATCCAGGCGATTAACGCCAGCGGCATGGCATCAATCGGGATTGGCGAAGATTTGATGGGGGCGGGGCTGTTATTACCGTCCACACGGGAACTGAACTGGCATCGGTTGGATGCGTACTGGCAACGCCTCCATCCAGCCTCTGCACCTGTAAAGGAATAAACCCATGGCTCAATTATCACTGCAACATATTCAGAAAATTTATGACAACCACGTGCACGTGGTGAAGGATTTCAATCTCGACATTGAAGACAAAGAGTTCATCGTTCTGGTCGGGCCGTCCGGCTGCGGTAAATCAACCACCCTGAGAATGATTGCCGGGCTGGAGGCGATCAGCCATGGCGAGTTAATGATCGACGGCGTACGCATGAACGATGTTCCGGCGAAGTCACGCAATATCGCGATGGTTTTCCAGAATTACGCGCTCTATCCGCACATGACGGTGTACGACAACATGGCCTTTGGTCTCAAGATGCAAAAAATTGCGCCGGAGGTCATTGAAGAACGTGTCAGCTGGGCGGCCCAGATCTTGGGTTTGCGTGAGTATCTGAAGCGCAAACCGAGCGCGTTGTCCGGCGGTCAGCGCCAGCGCGTGGCGCTCGGGCGGGCAATTGTGCGTGAAGCGGGGGTGTTTTTGATGGATGAACCGCTGTCGAACCTTGATGCCAAGCTGCGCGTACAGATGCGAGCTGAAATCTGCAAGCTGCATCAAAAGCTCAACACCACTATGATTTACGTCACGCACGATCAGACCGAAGCCATGACCATGGCGACACGGATAGTGATTATGAAAGACGGTATCGTGCAGCAGGTTGGGGCGCCGAAGCAGGTCTACAACCAGCCCGCAAACATGTTTGTCGCCGGGTTTATTGGCTCTCCGGCGATGAATTTTATCCGCGGCGCCATCGACGGGAATGATTTTGTCACCGAAACCCTGCGCTTGCCGATCCCTCCGGACAAGATGGCGGTGCTCAACGCGGCGGGCTATCAGCGTAAAGCGATTGTGTTGGGCATTCGCCCGGAAGATATCGTCACCGGCGCGGAGTCGACTATCCCGGTAGAGGCGCGGATTAGCGTGGCGGAATTAACCGGCGCGGAATTTATGTTGTATATCACCATTGGTGGGCATGAACTGGTGGTTCGCGCGCCGTCGACCAATGATTATTTCGCCGGCGATAATATTATGTTGTCATTCGATATGGCGAAAAGTCATTTCTTTGATATTGAAAGTGAGCGAGCCATCCGCGAATAACAGAAATTAAAAACCTGGGAGGATGTCATTCCTCCCATTATCTCTACGTTGTTAATTTTCAGGATGAATATTATGAACACACTACCTCGGTGTGCAGCACTGCTATTGGGTGCGTGTACTCTCACAGCTTATGCAGAAAATAATGATGGCTGGAAATTTAATATTGGCGCGATGTATGAAATCGAGAACATTGAAGGGCAAGCCGATGATATGGACGGGTTATACGAGCCGTCGGTATGGTTTAATGCCTCAACAGGACCATGGAAAATATCGCTAGCGATGTATCAGGAAGGCCCGGTCGATTACAGTTCCGGCACGCGCGGGACCTATTTTAATCGGCCTGAACTGGAAATTCGTTATCAGGTGCTGGATAACGATGACTTTACTCTCGGTCTGACTGGCGGTATTCGTAATTATGGCTATCACTTTAAAGATGAACATAATAAAGAGGCGGGAACCGCTAATATGCAGCGTTATAAGTTTCAGCCAGACTGGAATTTACGCCTGACGGATGACGTGCATTTCAACGGTTGGCTGGCGGCTTATCAGTTCGTGAATGATCTTCAGCAAACGGGGTATTCCGACAGCCGGGTAGAAACCGAAACCGGGTTTACATGGAAGCTGACAGAGACGGTCTCGTTGCTGACGAATTATTATCTGGAGCGCGGGTTTAACCTTGATAAGAGCCGGAACAACGGTGAGTTTTCAACCCAGGAAATTCGTGCATATCTCCCCATCTCTTTTGGTTCCACCACGCTGACGCCGTATACCCGTCTCGGTCTTGACCGTTGGACAAACTGGGACTGGCAGGACGATCCGACTCGCGAAGGCCATGACTTCAACCGGCTGGGCTTACAATACGCCCACGACTTCGATAACGGTGTTTCGGTTTCTCTTGAATACGCCTACGAGTGGGAACACCACGATGAGGGCGACGACGATCGCTTCCATTATGCGGGTGTCGGCATCAACTACGCGTTTTAACGCCCTGTGGCCGGAGGGCAAACCTCCGGCGTTAGGCCAGTGAGTCGGTCAGCGAAATATGGGTGGAAACGATAACCCGTCGTGGACCTGGTTTACCGGCGAGGCATTTGAAAAGCTGATCGCAGCTTTTTAGACCCAGCTCGTAGGTAGGCACATCAATTCCGCCTGGTGCGGGAGACAAAATGAACGACAGCGTTTCGTTACTGTAGCCAACCACGGCAAGCTGTTGCGGTATTTGAATGCCTGCTTCAAATGCGGCCCGGTACAGGCTTAACAGCTTCATGCTGTCGGTGGCGAAAACGGCATCCGGACGCGGTTCCATTGCCAGCAACGACTTCGCCGCGACCAGCGCGGTTTCATGGGTATAACCGCTATCGATGACCCATTCTTCACGCAGTGGAATATGGTGCTGGCTGAGGCACTCTTTATATCCCGCCAGGCGGTCAACGGAAACGTGATAATCCAGCGGGGCATGCAGGCAGGCGATATTTTTATGCCCACGAGAAATAAGTGCATGGGTCAATGCAATACTGTCCTGATAATTATCGGTGTCGACGGAATAGACGTGCTGATAATCCCCTTCAACTTTACCAATCACCACCACCGGAATTTGATACGCATCGACGCGCGAGAAAAAGGATTCATCGGCCGGGGAGCTCAGCATAATGATCCCTTTGATCATCTTTTGCCGAATTTTGCTTTCGCATTTAAGCAGGTCATCTTCGGTGCTACGTGATGTTTGTAATATCACATCAAAGCCTTCTTCCTCCGCCCGGGAAGTAATGGCGTGAAGCACTTCAGCAAAGAAAGGATTGCCTGCCGTGGTTTTCGTTGAGCGAGTAGAAATGACCATAATAGCGTCAAACCCAGAAGACGTTAGCGCCCGGGCAAGCTTATTCGGCTGATAATTAAGATCCTTAATCGCTTTCTGCACTTTTTCCAGCGCCTCTGGCGAAATATTGGTTTGATTATTCAGCACGCGAGAGACGGTAGATTTTGAGACACCAGCAACCCTGGCAATATCATATATGGTCGGTGACATACACCTGTCGAGCTCCATCGTAGAGTCAATCAGATGCATCTTACTGGAGAAAAAGCCTGAAATACAGCGAAGTGCGGTTGATAATTCTCTTCATGGACCTCATGTCATGTATCCTGAAGGATAAGCAAGAATCGGACAAAGCGGGATGGCGATGAAGCGACTCAAAACCGAATTTAATGCGCTGCTCAATCGCAGTGTGGACCGACATCTGCGCCTGGCGGTGACCGGGCTTAGCCGTAGCGGCAAAACCGCGTTTATCACCGCGATGGTGAATCAACTGCTGAATCTGCACGCAGGCGCGCGTTTACCGCTGCTGAGTGCGGTACGTGAGGAGCGGTTGCTCGGCGTGAAGCGCGTGCCGCAGCGCGACTACGGGATCCCCCGTTTTACCTACGACGAAGGCCTGGCGCAGCTGTACGGCACGCCACCGACGTGGCCGACACCGACGCGTGGCGTGAGCGAGATTCGCCTGGCCCTGCGTTTTCGTTCTAACGATTCCTTGCTTCGCCACTTCAAAGACACCTCCACGCTGTACCTGGAAATCGTCGATTATCCGGGCGAATGGCTGCTGGATTTGCCGATGCTGGCGCAGGACTACCTGAGCTGGTCGCGACAGATGACCGGCCTGCTGACCGGGCAGCGAGCAGAGTGGTCTGCCCGCTGGCGTCAGCTTTGCGAAGGGCTAGACCCGCTGGCACCGGCAGACGAAAACCGTCTGGCGGAAATCAGCCAGGCGTGGACCGACTACCTGCACGCCTGCAAACAGGAAGGTTTGCACTTCATTCAGCCTGGTCGTTTTGTGCTGCCGGGCGAAATGGCGGGCGCACCGGCCTTACAGTTCTTCCCGTGGCCGGACGTGGATGCCACAGGTGAGGCCAAACTGGCGCAGGCTGACAAACATACCAACGCCGGGATGCTGCGGGCGCGTTTTGACTATTACTGCGAACACGTCGTTAAAGACTTCTATAAAAATCATTTCCTGCGTTTTGACCGCCAGATAGTACTGGTCGATTGTTTGCAGCCGCTGAACAGCGGGCCGCAGGCGTTCAACGACATGCGTCTGGCGCTGACGCAATTGATGCAAAGCTTCCATTATGGGCAGCGCACGCTGTTCCGCCGCCTGTTTTCCCCGGTCATCGACAAACTGCTGTTTGCCGCAACTAAAGCCGACCACGTCACCGTCGATCAGCATGCGAACATGGTTTCCCTGCTGCAACAGCTGATTCAGGATGCGTGGCAGAACGCGGCCTTTGAAGGTATCAGCATGGATTGTCTGGGGCTCGCGTCAGTGCAGGCTACGCAAAGCGGACTGATTGACGTCAATGGCGAGAAAATTCCCGCGCTGCGCGGTAACCGCCTGAGCGACGGCGAACCGCTGACGGTGTATCCGGGCGAAGTGCCCGCCCGTTTGCCGGGGCAGGCGTTCTGGGAACAGCAGGGCTTCCAGTTTGAGGCGTTTCGCCCTCAGACCATGGACGTCGATAAACCGCTGCCGCACATTCGCCTTGATGCAGCTCTGGAGTTTTTAATTGGAGATAAATTGCGATGAGCGAACCGTTAAAACCGCGTATCGATTTCGCCGGGCCGCTGGAAGCGGACAAAACGGAGCACCTGCGTGGGGCTCAAACCTTTGAACAGAATCAGGCCGACAACTTTGCCCCGACGGTGATTGACGATCCGCTGGAGGACGAAGGGCAGGCCGAGGCCGTGGTCGAAGCGGCGCTGCGCCCGAAACGCAGCCTGTGGCGACGGATGGTGACCGCAGGGTTAGGTATTTTCGGCATTAGCGTGGTGGCGCAGGGCGTGCAGTCGACGATGTACGCCTGGCAAACCCAGGACTGGGTGGCGCTCGGTGGATATGCTGCCGGGGCGTTGATTATTGGTGCAGGCGTGGGGTCCGTGGTGACCGAATGGCGGCGCCTGTGGCGCTTGCGACAGCGGGCGGAAGAGCGTGATGAAGCGCGTGACCTGCTGCACAGTCACGGCACCGGCAAAGGGCGGGCGTTCTGCGAACAGCTTGCAGCGCAGGCCGGAATCGACAAATCGCACCCGGCACTCCAGCGTTGGTACGCGGCCATTCACGAAACGCAGAACGACCGGGAAGTGGTCACGTTGTATTCCCATATCGTGCAGCCGGTACTGGACGCCCAGGCGCGGCGCGAAATCAGCCGCTCGGCGGCAGAATCAACGCTGATGATTGCTGTCAGCCCGCTGGCGCTGGTGGATATGGCGTTTATCGCCTGGCGTAACTTACGCCTGATCAACCGCATCGCCATGCTGTATGGCATTGAATTAGGTTATTACAGCCGCTTGCGCCTGTTCCGCCTGGTGCTGTTAAATATTGCCTTCGCTGGAGCCAGCGAACTGGTGCGCGAAGTCGGTATGGACTGGATGTCGCAGGATTTGGCCGCGCGTCTTTCCGCCCGTGCGGCGCAGGGAATAGGCGCTGGCCTGCTGACCGCGCGTCTGGGCATTAAAGCGATGGAAGTGTGCCGTCCGCTGCCGTGGATCGATAACGACAAGCCGAAGCTTGGCGATTTCCGCCGCGAACTTATCGGGCAGTTGAAAGACACCCTCAATAAGAAACCGGCTTAACGTTTCGTTTGCCATTTATCCCTCTCTTTACGGAGAGGGATATGTCACTCAACCGCCGCTGCAAAAATCACATTTGACCTTGTCCCTTTGTGCTTTACTCGCCGTGTTTACGGCAAAGTGCCTGATTTTCCGCCATACTGTCAATAATTGTTGACAGCCATCTTCCCGCAGGCGGGGAACTGTCTTATCATCCATGCGTTATTGGCTATGAGGGTGATACTCCCATGCGTCTTGAAGTCTTTTGTGAGGACCGTCTTGGTCTGACCCGTGAATTACTCGATCTGTTGGTGCTGCGTGGGATTGACCTGCGTGGGATCGACATTGACCCCATTGGCCGAATTTACCTTAATTTCGCGGAGCTGGAATTTGACAGCTTCCGAACTCTGATGGCGGAAATCCGTCGTATTGCCGGAGTAACCGACGTGCGCACCGTGCCGTGGATGCCGTCGGAACGTGAACACCTGGCACTGAGTGCGTTACTGGAAGCGATGCCGGAACCGGTGCTGTCGCTGGATACGAAGACTAAAGTTGAGCTGGCGAACCCGGCGAGCTGCCAGTTGTTCGGCCAGTCGCAGGATAAACTGCGCAGCCACAACGCCGCACAACTGATCAACGGCTTTAACTTCCAGCGTTGGTTGGATGACACCCCGATGGAGTCCCACGCAGAACACGTGGTGATCAACGGGCAAAACTTCCTGCTGGAAATTACTCCGGTCACGCTGGAAGGCGAAAATGCCACGCGCGTTCTGATGGGGGCCGTCGTGATGCTGCGTTCTACATTACGCATGGGCCGTCAGCTGCAAACCATGACCAGCCAGGACGTCAGCGCCTTCAGTCAGATTATCGCCGTTAGCCCGAAAATGCGTCACGTGGTTGAGCAGGCCCGCAAGCTGGCGATGTTGAGCGCGCCGCTGCTGATTGTCGGTGACACCGGCACCGGGAAAGATTTGCTGGCGAACGCCTGTCATCTGGCAAGCCCGCGTGCGCAGAAGCCGTATCTGGCGCTGAACTGCGCGTCGATTCCGGAAGATGCGGTCGAAAGCGAACTGTTCGGCCATGCGCCGGAAGGCAAAAAAGGCTTCTTTGAGCAGGCCAATGGCGGCTCGGTGCTGTTGGATGAAATCGGTGAAATGTCACCGGGGATGCAGGTCAAACTGTTGCGTTTCCTGAATGACGGTACGTTCCGCCGCGTCGGTGAAGACCACGAAATTCACGTCGATGTGCGGGTGATTTGCGCCACCCAGAAGAACCTCGTCGAACTGGTGCAGAAAGGGCTGTTCCGCGAAGATCTCTATTATCGTCTGAACGTGCTGACCCTGAACCTGCCGCCGCTGCGCGATCGGGCTCAGGACATCATGCCGCTGACGGAGCTGTTTGTGGCCCGTTTTGCCGATGAGCAGGGGATTGCGCGTCCGAAACTGGCCGCTGATTTGAACACCGTGCTGACCCGCTACGGTTGGCCGGGCAACGTGCGTCAGTTGAAAAATGCCGTATACCGTGCACTGACACAGCTGGACGGTTACGAGCTGCGCCCGCAGGACATCTTACTGCCGGACTACGACACCACCACGGTGGCGGTCGGAGAAGATGCGATGGAAGGTTCGCTGGATGATATCACCAGCCGCTTTGAGCGTTCGGTGCTGACTCAGCTTTATCGTAGCTATCCGAGCACACGTAAGCTTGCCAAACGCCTGGGCGTTTCGCATACGGCGATTGCGAATAAGTTGCGGGAATATGGCTTAAGTCAGAAGAAAAACGAAGAGTAAATGCGATGCCGCCTTCAGTGATGAAGGCGGCATTTTTTTATCAGGCTTTCAGTGCTTCCAGCGCAGCATCATAGTCCGGCTCGTTGGTGATTTCGTTCACCAGCTCGCTCAGAACCACGTTGTCGTTTTCATCAAGCACGATGACCGCGCGAGCAGACAGGCCTTTCAACGCGCCGTCTGCGATGCCAACACCATACTGCTGCAGGAACTCTGGCGCACGCAGGGTGGACAGGGTAACAACGTTGCTCAGGCCTTCTGCACCGCAGAAGCGGGACTGGGCGAACGGCAGGTCAGCAGAAATGCACAGCACGACAGTGTTGTTCAGTTCGGTTGCCAGCTGGTTGAATTTACGCACGGATGCAGCGCATACGCCGGTATCAATGCTCGGGAAAATGTTCAGCACTTTACGTTTACCAGCGAACTGGCTCAGTGCGACGTCGGAGAGATCCTTAGCGACCAGAGTGAATGCTGGTGCTTTGGCGCCCGCCTGCGGAATGGAGCCCTGAACGGAAACGGGGTTGCCCTGGAAATGCACAGTTTGTGACATGATTATCTTCCTGTTTACATATAGTTAACGTCGCGGCTAGTGTATGACATCAACAGTTAACACGGCAAATCCTTTTAGTGCTGGTAAATCGAGGGGCAGGAAATGAGAAGTTTGAGAGTGTACGAGGAAGCCTGGCCACTGCATACGCCATTCGTCATCGCCCGCGGCGCCCGCAGCGAAGCGAAAGTGGTGGTGGTGGAAATCCAGGAAGAGGGTGTGACAGGGACAGGAGAATGTACTCCCTATCCGCGCTATGGCGAGAGTATTGCCTCGGTGATGGCGCAGATTGCCAGTATTGGCGAACAGCTTGAATTCGGACTGACGCGCGACGCTTTGCAGCAGCTTCTGCCCGCGGGCGCGGCACGCAACGCCGTAGACTGTGCGCTGTGGGATATTGACGTGCGCAAAGCGGGGCGCTCGCTGTCGGATTTAGCGGGCAGCGAATTACCCTCCGAAGTGACAACGGCGCAAACCGTGGTGATTGGCACACCGGATCAGATGGCGAATAGCGCCAGGGCGCTGTGGGATAAGGGCGCGCGGTTGTTAAAGGTTAAGCTCGATGACCATCTGATCAGCGAAAGAATGTTCGCCATTCGTGCAGCCGTCCCGGAGGCCACACTGATTGTCGACGCCAACGAGTCCTGGCATAGCGATGGGCTGGCTTCACGCTGTCAGCTTCTGGCAGATTTGAACGTCGCGATGCTGGAACAGCCGTTACCCGCAGGGGAGGATGGTGCGCTGGCGAACTTTATTCATCCGCTGCCGATTTGCGCTGATGAAAGCTGTCACACCCGTAAAAGTCTGGCGAAACTCGCCGGACGCTATGAAATGATTAATATCAAACTGGATAAAACCGGTGGTTTAACCGAAGCGCTGGCGCTGGCGACGGAAGCCAAATTGCAGGGATTTGATCTGATGCTAGGCTGTATGTTGTGTACCTCTCGCGCCATCAGCGCCGCACTGCCGCTGACGCCGAAGGTGCGCTTTGCCGATCTCGATGGCCCGACGTGGCTGGCAATAGATGCCGAACCCGCATTACGCTTTGGCACCGGTACGCTTTACCTATGAAATCGTTAATTTATTTATAAACAGGATCCGGCACAAAACGATCATCCGGCATCCGCAAGGCGCGTTTAGGATATGCCGTCACAAATTTGAGGGTGCTGAGATGATTGAGTGGGAAGACGAAAGCGTCGCAACGCAGGACGAGCTGATGAAACGGATGATTGATACCGTGGCTGCCGTCGTGCTTGTCCTCATCGTGGTAGCTGGGTTGTATTTTGCCTGACGTACCAGATGATTTGTAAAAAAACCCGCATTGCTCCGGCCATGCGGGTTTTTTATTGGCTGATCCGTCGCCGCAAATGACTCAAAAAAATCTCATCGCGTTGATGATAATTCCGGATGCCAGTGCAGCAGGCCGGTCATTGCCGCCAGATATTTTTCGCTCGCTTCATCGGATGAAATCGGTGGGAATTCCGCGGTGATGCAGTGCAGGCCGAGATCGGCACACCAGCTGCCAAACGAGCCTGGCGTCGCGTAGCCAACGCTTGTCACCAGCGGCAGTTCAAAGCTGTCTGCCAGCCATTGGCCCAGAACCGTTTGCTGCGGATCTTCAATACAGGCCAGCGGATCGTGGAACGACACCACCCACGCCGGGTGAATTTTGTGGATCAGTTGACACAGCGCTTCGGTTTCCGGTTCGGAGCCGGGGTTATCCCCTGTCAACAGCACCACGTCACGGCTCTCTGCGGAACTGTTCCAGCGATAAACCGTTTCACCGGCTTTCCAGTTTGCGGCCGGAAAATTACGGTTGAGATCAACCCCGTTAGCGTTGGCACGTAACCCCAGCTGGCAACCGTCCGGGTTAACGGTCAACACCACGTGATGACGTCGCAGGTCAGGGGCTAGGGTGCGCAGCGCGCAGGAAAGGGTGACGATGGACGAGTTTTCGTCACCGTGGGTGCCCGCAATAATCAGCCCGCTGTTGTGGTCGGCGAGCGGGGCGGGGAACCAGATCAGCGGTGCGCCCAGCAATGAACGGCCATAGTGTTGAGTTCCAGGCGGAAACGCGCCGCGCTGCTGGCGTGGTCGGGTGGAAGACATGCTCAATCCTGCTTTATTGTGTTGTTTCTGGCAGTGTTGTTCATAACTCACCGAGAATCAAATAGTTTCCCTTTTCCCCGCCTCACTTCACATGACCGGTGTCCCGGGTGAAGCAGCGTTATGTCTGAAATATCTCCAGCGTATGGTTTTGCCCGTCATCGACGAGTGGGATCCTGTCGTCTGGCAGCGTAACGCCATCCAGCACAACCCGATACGGTCCGCCATCACGTGAAACGGTTATCTGATACTGACTTTGGCCCTGCAGGTAGCGCATGCTGACCCTCGGCCAGTCTTGCGGGAGTTGGACATGCACCGTGAAGGCTGAAGCGTAACGTTTGATCCCCAGGAGTTCCTCGGTCAGCAAGCGGTAAGCCCAACCTGCGGAGCCTGTATACCAACTCCAGCCCGCGCGCCCACGATGTGGCTCAACGCTGTAGACATCGGCGCTCATCACGTAAGGTTCGGCTTTATATTTCTCGATGGCGCTGGTGGTTAGCGTGTGATTCACCGGGTTGATCAGGGACCACAGCTGCCAGGCACGCTCGGTGTTGCCCATGCGTGCAAAAGCCATCACCGCCCAGATGGCGCCGTGGGTGTATTGCCCGCCGTTTTCGCGCACGCCCGGCAGATACCCCTGAATGTAGCCTGGGTTCGGGCCATGCCCATCGAACGGAGGAGTAAGCAGTTTAATCAGCCCCGCATCGTCATCCACCAGATGTTTATCCAGCGCATTCATGGCCTGACTGCTTCGTTCCTGACCCGTGGCGCCAGACAACACGGCCCAGCTTTGAGCAATTGCATCAATCCGGCAGTCCTGCGACGCTTTGGAACCCAGTGGAGTGCCATCGTCAAAATATCCGCGCCGGTACCATTCGCCATCCCAGCCAGAGGTTTCCAGGCTCTTCTGCAAGCGTGTGGCTGCGGTCCGGCAGAGTTCGCTGATGCGGGTGTCCTGCCGCTTGTCGGCCAACGAGGCAAAGCGCTCTAATACGTCGAACAGGAAGAATCCGAGCCACACGCTTTCACCTTTGCCGTCGATCCCCACCCGATTCATGCCGTCGTTCCAGTCCCCCGCGCCCATCAGCGGCAGGCCATGCTGACCGAAACGCAGGCCGTGCTGAAGGGCTTTGACGCAGTGTTGCCACAGGGTATCTTCGAGAGCGCTGATAACCGGCTGTTCGTACACGGATTCTTCGCCTGCCTGCAGCGAACGCCCCTCGAGCCAGGCAATACGCTGTTCGAGGATGCCGGTGTCGCCGGTGGTTTCCACATAATGACAGACCGCCAGCGGCAGCCAGAGATAGTCGTCCGAACAGCGGGTGCGCACGCCGTTGCCCTGCGGCGGGTGCCACCAGTGCTGGACATCGCCCTCGATAAACTGCCGGGACGCGCACAGCACTATCTGTTCGCGAAGCCGTTCTGGCGCGGCATGGCTGAGGGCGAGCGTATCCTGTAGCTGATCGCGGAAGCCAAATGCCCCCCCGGACTGGTAGTAGCCGCTGCGCGCCAGCAGGCGACAGGCGATGGTCTGATACAGCAGCCAGCCGTTGACCAGTAAATTCACGCTGGTATCCGGCGTGTTGACGACCAGTTTATCCAGCAGGTTGTGCCACATCCGGTGGACCTGGTTCAGTTCATTACGAGCTGCATCTTCATTGAGATAGCGGCTAAGCAGCGCCTGAACCTGGGCCTGATCTTCACCCACGCCGAGCACAAAAATAAACGTCGTCTGGTCGCCATCGATGAGCGTGGTCGCAGACTGTACCGCGCCACAGGGATCGAGTCCGGCCCCGGTTTTATTCGACAGCCAGCGCAAATTCATCGCGGCCGGTTTTTCCAGAGAACCGTTCCGTCCGATAAATTCACGCCGATCGCCCGTCAGCGAGCAATGCGCACCGCTGACGGAAAAAAAGGCCGTGCGACCGCCGCCATCCGCCCCGTAAAAGTTATTTGCCATGACCGCGCAGCCGCCGCTCACGCTGGCTTCATGGGTGACGATATGGAGGGTAGAGCGCGCGCGCGACTCAGCAAGGGTCCATTCCACAAAACCGGTGACTGAGAGTTTACGCGGGCGACCGGAGTTGTTACTGAGTGTCAAAATAGCCAGTTTGACCGGGGCTTCTTCGGCCACCAGAATGGTCAGTTCGCTGTCGATGCCGCTCTCGCGATGGGCGAATACGCTGTAGCCAAACCCATGGCGAGAGAGATAATCGCCCTCGCCGCGCACCGGCAACGTAGTCGGAGACCAGTACGCACCGCTCTCTTCGTCACGCAGATAAAATACCTCGCCGCTGCGATCGCTGATCGGATCGTTTTCCCACGGTGTGAGTCGGTATTCATGCGCGTTCTCATACCAGCTATAGGCCTGGCCCGCCTCAGACAACACGCTGCCGAAACGGGCATTAGCCAGCACGTTTGACCACGGCGCGGGCGTCGGTTGATTCTCCCGGAGCACAATCTGGTATTCGCGACCATCCTGCGAAAAACCACCGTGACCGTTGAAATGCAGAAGCTGACGGGTGTCGGGCGACCACGGAATATGCAGGTTGTCACCCGGGCTAACGTGCGGCACGAACGGCCTCGGTAGCGCTTTTAAAGTGTGAATACGTTGATCGAGCTGTTCATTCAGACCGCCCGATCGGTCATCAAGAAACAGATGCGCCACGCTCATCAACAGCAGTTTGTCTTCAGCCGAAAGGTGCTCGCCGTTACGCACAAAGATCCCGCCGGATTTATCCAGCTGGCTGGCTTCTGACCCGGCGTAAATCAAATCCATTATCGTGTTTTGCAGTCCCTGCTGATAACCACCGGGGCTGTTATTGAGGATAACCAAATCCACCGCCAGCCCTTTCAGTCGCCAGTACCGGTGCGCCTGAATCAGGGTGGTGACGGAGAGAATACTTTCCTCGTTAGTGATGGTGAGCAACACGATCGGCAGATCGCCAGAAATTGACCAGCCCCAAAGGCCGGACTGTCCGCGACGGTTGCGGCTGATATCGCGACTGTCGGCGCGCAGTTCCTGACACGGGTAGACAATGGCGCTGGCAAGGCGGTTAAACAGCGCGGCGTCATCTTCGTTGGCGTTGATTTGACGCAATACCACCAGACTGTGCGACCAGGCGAGTTCGAAGACGCGATCGGCGATCGGGTGATCGCGGTATTTTTCCAGAAGCGCCAGGCTTTGCTGGCGGTTGTCACTCACACCATAGACGATATCGACGGTGACGGGCTGGCCCGGTTGCAGGGTGATGGTCTGGCGGATAGCCAGCATTGGATCCAGCACTGAACCGGCGGTGTTGCTGAGCGGCCCGCTTTGATGGGCTGCCAGCGCATTCGCCGGGCCATTGCCGCGCCCGAGGAAATTCGCCCGATCGGTTTCGAACGACGCTTCGCTCTGGTTGTCACCATGTACCACCATCATGTGGAACAGCCATGGGATTTTTTCATCCGGCGAGCGAGGTCGACGGTGGCACAAAATGGCATTCTGCGCGGCAATCAACTCCGTCTGGATAAATAGATTACTGAACGCCGGGTGCGCCTGGTCGCTGGTGGCAGGGGCCAGCACCACTTCGGCATAGGTCGTCAGTTCGAGGGGACGAGGCTGACGGCCACGGTGCAGCAGCGTGATGCGGCGCAGTTCAATATCATCTTCCGGCGACACCACAATCTGCGTTTTGATGCTCAGGTTACCGATAGTGCGCCTGTATTCTGCGCCCGATTCGGTAAAGATAATTTCGTCGTTGCTGTCGATATCGCCGACCGGCTGCCAGCTGTTGCTCCACAGCTCGCCGGTTTGCGTATCGCGGATATAGCAGAATGCCCCCCAGTTATCGCGGGTGGTATCGCTACGCCAGCGGGTAAGGGCCAGATCATTCCAGCGGCTATAGCTGCCGCCGGTATGGGTCATCATCAGGTGATAATGGCTGTTGGACAGCAACTGAACTTCGGGCACCAGGCTGTCCGCCCCGGTAAATATACGTGGCTCGTAGCGCACGGGTTTAACCCGGCCTTCATGGGACTCAAAATGACGACGAGGGCTGTAGAGATCGACCGCATCCGGCACACGCTCTTGCAGCAGCAGACTCGCCGACTGAAACGCGGTGCTGGCCATAAATCTGTCGACCATTGGCGCGTCGAGCAACACGTGCGCCAGCGCCTGAAACGCCATGCCCTGATGGTGCGCCATCCACGATTGCACCACAGCATACAGCTGCCCGGTGGCGAGACGCGACGGCGTGTAGTCCAGCGCTTCATAAAAACCGTATTCACCTCGCGCGCCGATTTTCTCCAGGCGGGTCAGGTTTTCACAGGCTTTTTGCGGTGAAATCATCAACGCCAACAGCGTGGCGTACGGTGCAACCACCATGTCATCGGCCAGCCCGCGCCGCAGCCCGAGGCCGGGCACGCCAAAGGCCTGATACTGGTAATTCTGCTGAACATCAAATGCATGGTAGCCCGACTCGGACACGCCCCACGGCACCCCGCGCTCTTTGCCCCAGTCTATCTGGCGCATGACCGCCGACTGACTCATTTCATCCAGCAAACAGCCCGGCCAGGTTGGCATCACCAGGTTTGGCATCAGATATTCAAACATCGAACCACTCCACGACATCAGCGCGGTTTCGTTATCAATAGTGGTGAAAAGACGCCCGAGCGCGAACCAGCTTTTGAGCGGCAGTTGATTGGTGGCGATGGCAAGGAAACTGGTCAGCCGAATTTCGGACGGCAGCAGGTCATAATGGCTTTTATCCGCCATATTGCTGTCGCAGTTGTAGCCGATGCTGAGGAGATTAGTCACTTCGCTGTACAGGAAAGTGAAATCCATTTGCGCATGCTCATTCAGGCGCTGTTCGAGCTCGGTAATGATGTCCAGGCGCATACGGGCCAGCGAGATGGCGGAGGCCGGAGGTGAGCCTTCGCCGGTATGCTTTGCCTGCGCCAGCCAGCACAATGACGGAAGCGTCTGCGCGTCATACGTTGAGGTTAACCAACTGAGCAGATGTGTCCATTCGTGGCACAGCAGGACCAGCTGATGCTGAAGATGTTCAATCCAGCGCACCACCACTGAGTTTTCATGATTGCACAAGGCGTGCAAATGGTTGCTTTGGCTGCGCATCCATTTGAGTTCGGTAAACAGCTCATCCGGTGGCAGAAGGGCGGCGCTGTGGCAATGCTGACGCAGCAATCGCAGCGCGGTCGGAGTGCTCTGGCCCCAGTGTTTCTCGAGAATAACCAGCGTATCGTCTATCCCTGCCAGCACCTGTACGGCGTTTAATATTGGCTGATTACGCATGGCCGACAGCCCTTCGCGCAGGGTCAGTAAATGCCCAGCCATATTGCCGCTGTCGACGCTGGAGACATAGCGCGGACTTAGCGGGGCAAGGGTGCGAGTGTCATACCAGTTATACAAATGCCCGCGGAAATGCTCCATTTTATCGAGCGAATCGAGGGTTAGCGTGATGCGTTGCAACACGTCGCCAATCGGCAGATAGCCAAAATCCCAGGCGGTCAGGTTAGCCATCAGCGACAAGCCAATATTGGTCGGTGAGGTTCGGTGCGCAATCGTGGGCTGCGGTATTTCCTGATAGTTATCCGGCGGTAGCCAGTTTTCTTTGGCGTTGGCAAAGGTTTCAAAAAAGGCCCAGATTTCACGGCTGGTCTGGCGCAACAGCTGTTTTTGTTCTTTGTTAGGTGAAAACGTTTTACGTGCAGGCTGGCGGCTCAGCCAGCTCAACAGCAGTGGTGCCAGGCACCAGACAATGCCAATGGGCAGTGCAACGGTCGAGAGCCACGGCGCAACGTACGCGGTGAGCCCCGTTAATGCCACGCCGGCGACGACGTTGAGCCACATCGCCCGGTAAAAACGGATGGGGGAGGTTTTGAATAGCGTATTATCCGGGCTGAAACTGACCCACTGGCTGAGATTGCGCTTACTAAAGCCCAGCCGCCACAGTGTTACGGCTATGGCGTACAGCGAATACCCGGCCTCGTGCGGCAGGGTGATGAAATTCAGTCCGACGCGGGAAAGACGTTTCAACGCCCCAGCCACCACCAGCAGCAGGTGCTGCGTTAACAGACGACGGGCAGGTTTACGCAGAAGGTCGTGAGTGACCGCCAGCGCCGTGGGCATCAGCCACACCGTCGCCAGCACGCCCAGCCAGTACAGCGGGTTTGGCACCCATAGCAGGGTACAAAACAGTAGCGCCAATAAAGACGGGGCTACCAGGCTGCGGCGCAGGTTATCCAGAAGTTTCCAGTAAGAGAGGGCGGATAACGGGTTTTTGTCGTGACTGCCATCCGCTTTTCGCACCCGCGGTTTAAGCCAGTTGAGCAATTGCCAATCGCCACGGATCCAGCGCGTACGCCGTGCCACATCCGATAAATAGTTATTTGGGTACTGTTCATACAATAAGACTTCGCTCAATAACCCGGATCGGGCATAGCATCCTTCCAATAAATCATGACTGAGGACCAGGTTTTCGGGGCAGGTGTTGGCGGTGGCCTGTACAAAGACATCGACGTCATAAATCCCTTTGCCGACGAATGATCCTTCGCCAAACAAATCCTGATAGATATCGGAAGACATCATCGAATAAGGGTTGTTACCCGGAATGCTGCTGCACAGGGCGGCATAGCGGCCTTGCCCGTTGCGCGGCATTTCTTCCGCCAGCCCCGGCTGCAAAATACCGTAGCCTTTCACCACGCGCTGACGTGCGGGGTCGTATTCGGGCCGGTTGAGCGGATGCGCCATCGTAGCGACCAGCTTGTGCGCCGTTTCGCGCGGCAGAACGGTATCACTGTCGAGGGTTATAACGTATTTGATGCGTTCAGGGAGTTGTTCAGCAGTCAGGTCCATTGCGCTGGAGAACTGCGCTGTGGGATGGCGTAACCAGCTGTTCAGTAGCGCCAGTTTGCCACGTTTACGCTCATATCCCATCCAGACGCCCTGCGGTGGGTTCCACTCTGGGGCGCGATGCAACAGATAAAACCGCGGACGGCTCGCCGGATAACGCCGGTTCAGTACCTGAGTTTGCGCAATGGCCTGATCGAGTAGGGTGCGGTTATCCAGTGAGTTTTGGCTGATGGAATCGGTGAGGTCGGTCAGCAGCGCAAAACGCAGATGTTCGTGCTGATTGCCCAGCCAGCAGATTTCCAGGCTGGTAAGCAGTTTGGTGATGTTTTCAGGGCTGGTCAGCAGACACGGAATCACCACCAGGGTCGCCGATTCCGGCGGGATCCCAGCTGAAAAATCCATGCGTGGCAGCGGGCGCGGGTGACGAAAACGGGTGGTCGTTTCACTGAGCAAATCGCTCACCAGCTGGCTGACCGCCACGACCAGCGGCACCGTCAGGAGCATAAGCAGCCCGCTGATGCCTGACAGCGCCATTTCGTGCATGATAGCTGCCGTTGTCGCCGTCGTCAGAAGACTCAGGCTGCCAAGCCAGGAAAGCAGAGGGATTTGGTTGAAACTATGACGCAGGCGAATAAAGCGCGACGTGTCCGCCGCCAGCTCCATTTCGAGCTGCTGACGTCCGTCGCCCATCAGCCAATAGCCAATGTGATGGCCTGGGGTCTCCGGCGCGTTTTGCGTTGCGAGGGTCAAAACGTGTTGGGCGACGTCAGGCTCACTGGTGCGGCTACCTCGGGCAAGAATTTCAATCACATGGCGATAGTGGTCACGGGTATCAAAATGCATCAGCGGATAGACTCCCGCCGGGTCGAGGCGCAGCGTTTGCTCCACCACGCTCATTGCTTCTGCGAAATCCGCCCAGTTGGTATCACTTAATAACCGCAATCCGGCAATGCTATTGCTCACCGAAATCTGACCGGTCGCCAACTGTTGATTGAAACGATGAATGAGCGCATCGGTAGTGACGCCCTGTTCTGCAAGACGTTGCTCAATCCAGGTAAGCGGTAGCGCCAGCATGTTGCTGCGTCCCTGAAGACGACGCACCATTTCAGCGACAAACGCGCTGCTGAGCGGGGGGCGCGAGCGCGCCATATCGGCAATCACCATAATCACATCGGCAGGGGCCTCTTCTGCACAGTCAAAAATGCGCGTCACCCAGCTATCGGCCAGGTTGCGTTCCTGCTGCGCTTTCACCACATCGATGCTGACGCGGCGCAGGTTTTCAATTAACGCCAGGCGCATCATGCCAGGGAGCGCCCAGACTTCTCCTAAGGTCAGCTGTGTGTGTTGCTGGTAGGCGCGGATGTAAATGGTCAGGCTGGCGGCGTCCCAGCGCCCGTCTCCGTGGGCGATCGCTTCGGCTGCAATATCATAAATGCGAGGGCAATTATGCGGTGAAGCCAGCGCAGGCAGGCCTTTGCCGAAGTTTTTCGGCAGGTGTTGCCGGACGAGGCGGATTTGCTCCTCTATCAGGTAATAATTGTCCAGCAGCCATTCCCCGGCGGGCATGATGCTTGCCTTTTTGCCGGCATTCAGCGTGTAGCAGTTTTGCGTGATGATGGCTTCGTTGTCGCTCAGGCGCTTGAGAAGATAATACGGCAATTTATCAGGCGATAATTTATGCGAGCGGGCGAGCTTTTTGCCAAAGCGTTCCATTTGGGCTGAGGAAAAGAGTTCAGCACGAAGACTATTTTCACCGGCAGGATCGTTGGCCAGGAGCGGGACGAGATCGGGAGCTTTGGTCAGGGGCAGAGAGCGGCTCAGCCACCCTTTGGGATTCATTTTCATAGCGTTGCTCTGATGCGACATGAACGCGCAGGAGCAGTTGCGAAATCAGTTCAGAAACGTTCTCTCAAGATGGGCGTGAGGCATCGGGGATTTAACAGCTGCCGGAATAACACTTAAGTATAGAACACCGACGTTGAGTCGGAAGGCACTTCAGGGATCGACGCGGGAAGACAAACAGGGCTAACTATCCCGGGCAGAGCATCGTGTGCGTGAGACGATTTTTTGAGGCAGACGGCTTTGATTTGAAGCCACAATCAGGGGAAGTGACGGTGGTCTCGAATGAAGGAGTTTTATCCTATCACGAAGTCATCGAATAACATGCGAACAATCACCATCAAGGTTGGATTCATTCTCAGGGCTGCAATGGCAGCGTTTCTGACACCTTTTCGCCATCTCCTTCAATTTATTGCCACAAGTCGTTTGCAATTCCTCCTGTTGAAACAAATAATTACCCGACTAAGTTGGCTGAGTTTATTGGAACAAGGGGATCCCATGAAGTTTCCTGTATCGTCTATCTGTTTTGCGCTGGCGCTGAGTGGCGTTTCTTCTCTTTCCTTTGCGGCCGACGTTCCGCCGGGAACCGTTCTGGCGCAGCAGCAGGTGCTGGTTCGTCACATCAAAGATGAGCCTGCGTCGCTGGATCCGGCGAAGGCGGTAGGGTTACCGGAAATTCAGGTGATCCGCGACCTGTTTGAAGGCCTGGTGAACCAGGACGGTAAGGGCAATATTACTCCGGGTGTGGCGACCAAATGGCAGACCAACGATAACCGCACCTGGACATTCACTTTGCGCGATGACGCGAAATGGTCCGATGGCACGCCGGTAACCGCACAAGACTTTGTTTACAGCTGGCAGCGTCTGGTTGACCCTAAAACGACGTCGCCGTTTGCCTGGTTCGCCGCTCTGGCGGGTATTACCCATGCGCAGGATATTATCGATGGCAAAGCGACGCCGGATAAGCTCGGCGTGACAGCAGTCGATGCTAAAACCCTGCGTGTTCAGCTGGATAAACCGTTGCCGTGGTTCGTGAACCTGACCGCCAACTTCTCTCTTTATCCAGTGCAAAAAGCCAACGTCGAAAGCGATCCGAACTGGACCCGCCCTGGCAAGCTGATCGGTAACGGCGCCTACGTGCTGAAAGAGCGCGTGGTGAATGAAAAGCTGGTGGTTGTGCCAAACGCAAACTACTGGGATAACGCTAAAACCGTCATCAAGCAGGTGACGTTTGTGCCGATTAATCAGGAATCGAACGCCACTAAACGCTATCTGGCGGGCGATATTGATATCACCGAATCGTTCCCAAAAAATCAGTACAAGCAGTTGCTGAAAGACATTCCAGGCCAGGTGTATACGCCGCCGCAGTTGGGGACGTACTACTACGCGTTTAACACTCAAAAGGGGCCAACCGCGGATTCTCGCGTGCGTCTGGCGTTGAGCATGACCATTGACCGTCGCATCATGGCGGATAAAGTGCTCGGCACCGGCGAGAAACCCGCCTGGCACTTTACCCCGGACGTGACGTCGGGCTTTACGCCGCAGCCAACCGCCGCGGAAAAAATGAGTCAGGAAGAGCTGAATGCGCAGGCTAAAACGCTGCTAACTGCCGCTGGCTATGGACCGGGGCGTCCGCTGAAACTGACACTGCTGTACAACACCTCTGAAAACCACCAGAAAATCGCCATCGCGGTAGCGTCGATGTGGAAGAAAAATCTGGGCGTTGATGTGAAGCTGCAAAACCAGGAGTGGAAAACCTACATCGATAGCCGCAACACCGGCAACTTTGACGTGATCCGCGCGTCCTGGGTGGGTGATTACAACGAACCGTCAACCTTCCTGTCGCTGCTGACCTCCACGCACAGCGGGAACATTTCTCGCTTTAACGATCCGGCGTACGACAAAGTTATCAACAAGGCGACGCTGGAAACGACCGATAAAGCGCGTAATGACGACTATAACGAAGCCGAGAAAATCATTGCGGCTCAGGCTCCGATTGCGCCGATTTATCAGTACACCAACGGGCGTCTGATTAAACCGTGGCTGAAGGGCTATCCAATCGATAACCCGGAAGATGTGGCGTACAGCCGCACAATGTACATCATCAAGCATTGATACCTCTGAATCGCTTCGAGCCCGGCGTGAATATGTCGGGCTTTTTTTCAGGATAAATAACCACTCTTTGAATATGGATAACGCAGCGTGCGCGAACTATGCTTAGTAGATATCCTGTATCAGGAGGGGATATGTTGACGCATTCTGAAGCAAAACGATGGGCCGCGATCATGCTGAAATCCGCACTGTGCGATGGTATGAATGCAGAAGAAATTTTCAGGCAAGTGCATCTGGTGTGCGATAAGCATGGGAGAGAGTGTCTTGAGGAATTAATAGAAGAGATCCTGGTGGAAGCCGGGCGAATCGGGCCTCAGCATAGCGCCGGTGAATACAAGCACCATTGACGCCAACGTACAACAAAACCGTCTGCGTGAAGTAATGTGCCCACAAATGGGGTTCACTTCACAATGGGCGGTTTTTTTATGCCACCAGAACTCTGCTGCGGCCGTGATGTTTGGCCTGATAAAGCGCTTTATCGACGCGTTTAAAATGCTCATCGATATTTTCTGTTGCCGCATGAGGAATGTTCGCCCCTTCAAACAGGATGACAGGCGCCAGGCCAGGAAAAGTGGCTAACGTCAGCCGACAGTGCCGCGCTAATTCACCTGCAGTGGCCGCCAGCGTCCAGATTTCGACGATTTCATGCTGATGCTGAAGGTCATTGAGATACAGCGACAGCCGCGTTTGCGTACAGGCAGAAAGCGGCCCGAATCGCAGGGCTGATAAAGAGCTTTCCCCCGTCAGCGCTTGCGTGGCGTGGTTGGCAAAAATTAAACGCTCATAAAGCGGATCCACCACCCAAAGCGGCGTGGTCAGGTGATAATAAGCGGACAATCCGGCGGGCAACATTGCATTATCTCCCTGGGCGAATGTCACTCCGCCACCGGCACGTATTAAACATAATGCATCTGCGGTTTCACGCCTGTTTTTTTTGCACCGCCGTGACGATGGGCGCGACGGTGATGTTTTTCGCACTGTCGATTTTCGCAAGCAACTGCGGGATCTCTTTTACCGGCAGGGCTTGGGAGAATAAAAATCCTTGTAAATAGCCACAGCCGAGGCTGGTTAATAGTTGCTGCTGATCCTGCGTTTCGATACCTTCGGCCACCACATTCATGTTCATCGAATGGGCGATATCAATAATAGTGGCGACAATTTTGACGTTCTTGCTGTTGTCGCGAATATCGCGCACGAAACTTTTATCTATTTTCAGCTCCCGCGCTGGCAGGTTTTTCAGGGTCAGCATGTTCGAGTAACCGGTGCCGAAATCATCGATTGAAACGGTGATGCCTATCCGGTTGAAGTCGTTAAGAATGTCGATGCTGCGCTCAAGATTGCGCAGGGCGGTGCTTTCGGTCAGCTCAATGGTCAGGCGCGACGGCGACACGGCGTGCCGTGCCAGCGCTCCGCAAATGGTGTCGTAAATATCGAATTGCTCAAACTGCGCCGCAGAAAGGTTAATTGACAGACTCCAGTCCTGATGGCCCTGATCGTCCCACTGGCGCAGCTGCATGCAGGCCTGGTCAATAACCCAATAGCCCACAGGAATGATAAGCCCGCTATTTTCCAGGGTTGACAGGAACACTTCCGGCAGCAGGATGCCCTTCGCCGGATGACGCCAGCGCAGCAGCGCTTCGAAGCCGTGAATACTTTTATTTCCTGCGTGATACTTTGGCTGATACCACAGCTCGAACTGATCGCGCTCCAGCGCCTGAGTGAGATCTTGCAGAAACTCAGCGCCTTCCCAGGCTTTTTGCACCATATCAGGATGGTAAATCGCCCAGCCGTTTCGGCCCTGCTGCTTAATGTTGTACATCGCGGTATCGGCACGCAGCTTCAACTCCTGCAACGTTTTACCGTGCTGAGGGAACAGGCTGACGCCGGCGCTCAGCGACACTTGCAGAATTTGCCCGGCCTCGTAAAACGGACGGCGAACGCACTCCACCATGCGCGCCACTAAATCTTCGACGTCGCCCGGTGTGGCGTCAGGAACCAGTAAAATAAACTCATCTCCGCCCAGGCGGGCGAGGGTCATTTTCGGTGAAAGGCAGGCGCTGATGCGGTTGGCGACGGACACCAGAAGGTGATCACCGACGTGATGCCCCCATGCGTCATTGACCAGTTTGAAACGGTCCAGATCCATAAAAATCAAAGCAAACGGCGACTGAGTCACCTGTGATTGCTGCAGGCAGGCTTCGAGACGTAAATCAATCTGGCTGCGGTTCGCCAGACCCGTCAGTCCGTCAAAACGCGCCTGCTGCTCGAGCTGTTGGTTGAGCTGCTGCAGATTCTCAGTAAGACGATTAGTTCGCAGTTGCGAATCGACCATCGAGATTATCAGCATCACGCCAAGAATAGCCAGGGTAGTGGCCGACACCCAAATGGACAGCCCGAGCTCGCTCACGCCACCGACCATGGACATATTGTGGCCCTGATCTTCGAATTCTGCGGCACTCATGCCGGTGTAGTGCATGGCGGCGATGGCGATGCCCATCACAACTGCTGCGGTCATACGATTAATCAATGCACCTTTGCTGTTGAGGCGCAGGCTGAACGCCAGCCACAGGCCGACTCCTGAGGCGACAATGGCGATGATTATCGAGAGCGCCACCAGGCCGTAATTCCAGCGAATGTTGTCATGCATCATCAGCGCGGCCATGCCGACGTAGTGCATGACAACCACACCACTGCTGAGAATGGCGGTGGCGAGGCACAGGCGTTTGAGAGATAACACATTGCTGTTAACGGCAATATTGATAGATAAAGTCGCTGCAACGACTGCCACCAGTAATGACACTGCGGTTATCGCAAAATCATAATGCATCATCATCGGCATTTTCATCGCCAGCATGCCGATAAAATGCATAGACCAGATCCCAATTCCCAGCGTTGAACCGCCGGCAAGTCGCCAGAAAAGGGCAGCTTTTTTATTGGAGGCGGCAATCTTTGCCGCACTGTCCAGCGCCACAAATGACGCAATAAAGGCGACTAAAAAGGAAATACCGACCAGAACCGGGTCCCACGAAACGTACAGCATCATGCAATCCACTTCTTTTTAAGATTGTTAAAGTAATGTAACAGCAAATCCTCAGGCGATGCCAATGAAATAAAGGAGAAGAAATGCCGTATTTCTTTTGATTGAATCTGCGCTTTTGATTTTTTACTGAAAGGTAAAAAATATCGCGCAGAAAACAGACTAAGACTTAAGTATTACTTAAACGCCATATAGCGCCAGTAAAATGAAGTGCGATTTGTGAGGCTGTATGGGCGATAAAACATCGCATTGTTGACGTGAGATGTTAGTTTTCAGAATAAAAACCTGGAAGGGTGGTTGCGTGTCAGATAAATCATTTGCCAAAGTCAAACTCACCATCTTTAACCGTGAATATTAATTTACAATGGGAATTATATTGAAATGGCGAAAGCAACTGCTATAACCATATCATCCCTCGGAGTATCTCTGTGAGTCTGATTATGTTAAGAAATATTAGTGTCAGAACATTCATATTGATGTTTTTACTGGTGGTTTTCTTCAGTATCGATATTTTTTTCGTTCTGTTGTCCGCGAGTGTAGCGATAATGGTCATATTTAATATTTCATGGCTGGTGGCGATATCGCTATTGTGGCTTTATATGACTAAATATCTGGTGACGCCAATTAATGCGGTAAAACGCAGCATTGATGAAGTCACGTCAGGTAATTTATCGGTGTATATCCCTGAGTTTGGTAATAACTGTGCAGGGCGATTAATTCCAGGCATTAATAGTCTGTCGACGAATATTTCAACGCTGGTATCGGAGATACGAGCATCGTCGCAAACCGCAATGACCTTATCTGAGCAACTGGCGAACCGCAGCGCAGAACTCTCGGTGACATCAGAGCAACAGTCTGCAACCCTGATGCAGACCGCGTCCAGCATGGAAGAGATCGCCGCCAGCACCAAAAACAATGCGGAAAATACCCGTCTTGCCAGCGGGCGTGCGGGCGATGCTACGCTCTATGCTCGTAAAGGCGGCGAATTGATGGGGGAGGTGGCGACCAATATGCAGTCTATTACCGACTGCGCCCGTCAAATGACGGAAATTATTAGCCTGATTGACGGCATTGCGTTCCAGACCAATATTCTGGCACTTAATGCAGCGGTAGAAGCAGCACGGGCGGGCGACCACGGAAAAGGATTCTCGGTGGTGGCCGGTGAAGTGCGAAATCTGGCTCATCGCAGCGCCGAGGCAGCGAAAAATATTAAAACCCTGATCAGCGTTACCAGCGATAACGTGACCCAGGGGGCCAGTATTGTTGCCGAAGCCGAGAAGAATATGCAGGAGATTGTTTCTGGCTCCGGATTATTGAGTAATCTGATGGAGCAAATTTCCTCCTCGACGCTGCAACAGGAAAAAGGAATTGAACAAATAGCGCAGGCTTTATCTGAACTGGAAAAAGTGACGCAGAGTAACGCTGCGGTGGTAGAGGAATTAGCCGGCTCGTCAGATGTCTTAAAACATCAGGTCGTGGAATTGCAGACCCGGACACGGAATTTCCGCCTTGGCAACGATGCGCCAGCGTCGGTCGCTCCGGCGATAACGCCACAGCCAGTGCCTGCGGCGGCAACCGGCAATGACCGGAACTACTGGCACTCGTTTTAACCGCATATGATTCTCGCTTAACGGGTCTGCTCTGGCAGGCCCGTTTTATTTCGCGCTCCCGATATTTCATTCTTGTTAACGATTTGCACATTGCGCAGCGCAGCGGCCTGCCAGATAATTCGGCTTTCATGAACGAATTCAGTGCGATGCCGGGGCGGCATTTTGCGTATTGTCCTCGCGAGGCTAGACTTCATTGCACATTCAGAAGATTAATGGAGGCGTTGTGGAAGCCATTAAGGGAGCCGAAGTGAACGTACCTGATGCGGTTTTTGCCTGGATGCTGGACGGAAAAGGCGGGGTTATCCCGTTGGATGATGACAGAACTATTGATAAAGAAAACCCGTGCTGGCTGCACCTCAACTACACCCATCCCGATAGCGCAGAATGGCTGGCAACCACGCCGCTGCTGCCAAACAGCGTGCGCGATGCGCTGGCAGGCGACAGCCTTCGCCCTCGCGTGACGCGTATGGGCGAAGGAACGCTGATTACGCTGCGCTGTATCAACGGCAGCACTGATGAGCGACCGGACCAGCTTGTAGCGATGCGTCTGTATATGGACGAGCGCCTGATTGTGTCGACGCGCCAGCGTAAAGTGCTGGCGCTGGACGACGTGGTAAAAGATCTGGAAGAGGGTACCGGCCCCACTGATTGCGGCGGCTGGCTGGTAGATGTCTGCGATGCCCTGACCGATCACGCCAGTGAATTCATCGAGGAGCTGCACGACAAAATCATCGACCTCGAAGATAATCTGCTCGATCAGCAAATTCCCCCGCGCGGCTTTCTGGCTCTGCTGCGCAAACAACTGATTGTGATGCGCCGCTATATGGCGCCACAGCGAGACGTCTTTGCGCGCTTAGCAAGTGAGCGTTTCCCGTGGATGAATGATGATCAGCGCCGCAGAATGCAGGATATCTCTGACCGACTTGGCCGTGGGCTGGATGAAATTGACGCCTGTATCGCCCGAACAGGGGTGATGACCGACGAAATCGCGCAGGTGATGCAGGAATCTTTATCACGCCGAACCTATACCATGTCACTGATGGCGATGGTGTTTCTGCCGAGCACATTCCTGACGGGGTTGTTTGGCGTTAACCTCGGCGGCATTCCGGGCGGAGGTTGGCATTTCGGCTTTTCGCTGTTCTGTATCGGGCTGGTGGTGCTCATTGGTGGTGTTACGTGGTGGTTACACCGCAGTAAATGGTTGTAAAAAATAGGCTTTATGACAACTTATGCCCCTAAAAACGCCGCCAAATTTGAGCGAGGTCAATAAACGCTCTACCTATTCAGGGCAATATCTTTCTCGCAGGTGAATGCAACGTCAAGCGATGGGCGTTGCGCTCCATATTGTCTTACTTCCTTTTTTGAATTACTGCATAGCACAAATTGATTCGTACGACGCCGACTTAGATAAGTCGGCTTTTTTTTGCCTCACACTCCAGAACAACTACCCTTAAGGAACACCCAAAGAACTGGAGGCAAAAATGACGTGGCGACTCAGCGATCCGATTCCCACCGATCCCGTGCCGGTGCCTGACCCCATTCCACGACCACAGCCGCTGCCCGATCCGCCAGGCGATCCAGATCCGCATCCGATTATCGATCCGCCGCCGTTTGGCTAGTCATCGGACGTAAAAAAGCCCTCGCGAAGAGGGCTTAATCATCGAGTGTGGCGCTTACTTGATTTCGACAATATCGAGACGGTTAGCGAGAATATCCGTTTCTTCATCTTCCGGCTGCCAGCCAGCAGGCTGTAACGGGATTTCTTCTCTGTCGAACGCCAAATCGCCGCCGTTCACGACTTCTGCGCCGTGTTTCAGACCTTTAAAGTCAAACATGTCGGTATCGCACAGATGCGAAGGCACCACGTTTTGCATCGCGCTAAACATGGTTTCGATACGGCCGGGATAACGTTTGTCCCAGTCGCGCAGCATATCGCCAATCACCTGACGTTGCAGGTTAGGTTGGGAGCCACAGAGGTTGCACGGAATGATCGGATACGCTTTCGCTTCGGCGAAACGTTCGATGTCTTTCTCGCGGCAATAGGCCAGCGGGCGAATGACAATGTGCTTTCCGTCGTCGCTCATCAGCTTCGGCGGCATCCCTTTCATTTTTCCGCCGTAGAACATGTTCAGGAACAGCGTCTGCAGGATATCATCGCGGTGATGGCCGAGGGCGATTTTAGTCGCGCCAAGCTCCGTGGCTGTGCGGTAAAGAATGCCGCGGCGCAGACGTGAGCACAGCGAGCAGGTGGTTTTGCCTTCCGGGATCTTCTCTTTCACGATGCCGTAGGTGTTCTCTTCGACAATCTTATACTCAACGCCGAGCGTCGCGAGATAAGCCGGAAGAATGTGTTCCGGGAAGCCAGGCTGCTTCTGATCGAGGTTAACCACGATCAGGCTGAAGTTCACCGGCGCGCTCTGCTGCAGATTGCGCAAAATTTCCAGCATCGTGTAGCTGTCCTTGCCGCCGGACAGGCACACCATAATGCGATCGCCTTCTTCAATCATGTTGTAGTCGGCAATGGCTTCGCCCACGTTACGACGCAGGCGCTTTTGAAGTTTGTTCAGGTTGTACTGGTCTTTCTTGCTCGTTTCTTGATTTTGCGACATGTAATGATGGCTCTGGTCGTAGGTAAATGGCAGCCAGCGTCAGGAGCACTGACGAACACCGGGATTATTGATGGATTGTAGCAATAATCTGCGGCTGCCCTGGCGAAAGTCTGGCGTGTATGGTACGGATTACAGCGCCGAATACCAGCGTGATTTATGTCGCAATGCGTTTACTTGCCGGGTTTTTTGATTTCGCTGATGGGCATCATCAGTTCTTTCAGCTGCGCGTAGCGTTGCGCTGGGGTCAGATACAACGGACCAAGGTGATTGCTACCCGTCGGTTCTTGCAGCCAGGCAGCTTTGAGATTGCGAAGCCAGGTGTGGACACTGTTCATGATTTCATCTCCTGTTGTGATGAATTCACTGTAGAATAGTAAAACCGGAAGAAAAACGGATGGCATTAAAAAATCAGTTCCGGGTTTGTTGCAGTAGGCTGAAAGTGAGCAATAAACAACCGGACGACAATCATTTTTATCCATATTGTGCGGTAGAAAAAAGATTGAACTTATCCCTCATTGTTACATTTTAGATGGTCGTTTCTTTCTCAATGGGATAATAAAGTGAACTCACAAGACAAACTTCTGTCATTTGTCGGGAAGAATAGGGGCCGGTTAAGTTCATTCTCAGCCTCAACGTGATTTCTGATTGTGTTTTTCAGGCGTAAAAAAACCCGCCGATAATGGCGGGTTTATTACAACAAGCTTCGACTATATTAGAACTGGTAAACCAGGCCCAATGCTACAACGTCGTCGGTGTTCACGCCGTTGTCTTTGTAGAACTGGTCGTCGTTATCCAGCAGGTTGATTTTGTAATCAACATAGGTGGACATGTTTTTGTTGAAGTAGTAGGTCGCGCCCACATCAACATATTTAACCAGATCTTTGTCGTCGCCGTAGGAAGAGTTCAGACCCTTACCTTTAGACTGCAGGTAAGAAACCGCCGGACGCAGACCGAAGTCGAACTGGTACTGTGCGGTGATTTCAAAGTTCTGAGTTTTGTTTGCGATACCCCCGTCTTCGTCTGGGCGATTAGCGTAAGACTTGCCAGCACTACCATAGGAAGTCATGTTACGAGTTTCAGAATACATGGTTGCCAGGTAGATGTTGTTCGCATCATATTTCAGACCGGCAGTCCATGCTTCAGCTTTCTCGCCGCCTGCATCCATAGTGTCGCCACGACCATAGTTAACCTGGTCGTTGGTACGATCGGAAGTGGTGTACGCAGCACCAGCGCTGAAGCCTGCGCCGATGTCGTAGGTGGTGGAGATACCGAAACCGTCACCGTTCGCGTTACGATAGCTACGGTCACCGTTGTTGGTGCCTTCGCCAGAACCTGGGTTTTCGTTTTTACCCTGATACTGCAGCGCGAAGTTCAGACCATCAACCAGACCGAAGAAATCGCTGTTACGGTAGGTTGCCACGCCGTTAGCACGGTTGGTCATGTAGTTGTCGGCTTTAGAGTAAGAGTCGCCGCCGAACTCTGGCAGCATATCGGTCCAGCCTTCAATGTCGTACAGTACGCCGTAGTTACGACCGTAGTCGAATGAACCGTAGTCGCCGAATTTCAGGCCTGCAAACGCCAGACGAGTCCATGCCTGATCGCTGGAGCCTTCAGTGTTGTTCGCCTGAACGTTATATTCCCACTGGCCGTAACCGGTCAACTGGTCGGTAATCTGAGTTTCGCCTTTGAAGCCCATACGGATGTAGGTCTGATCGCCGTCAGCACTGCTGTCATCGGAGAAGTAGTGCAGGCCATCAACTTTGCCGTACAGATCAAGTTTGTTGCCATCTTTGTTATAAATTTCTGCTGCGTGAACTGCGCCTGCAGTTAATAACGCAGGGATTACGAGTGCCAGTACTTTTCTTTTCATTTTAATAATCCTTTAAGCTGTTTTTATACTCTGCCTTCCTTACGGGAAGTAAGGCCATGCTAATGTAGAGATATCTAAAGAAGGTAAGCCTCAATTGTTACGATATGAGTAAAATCTAAATAAAATAATACGACTGAAATCTTGATTCGTTTGGTGAATGAATGGTGTGGAGTCATTGATGGTGGGAATTATACAGAGGAAGTAAATCGATCTATTATGGCGTTGTTATATGCCTAATTTGCCACACAAATTGAGACGTTGCTGTGTGTCGTTATGTGATTTCTATATTAGTCAATATTAAAGTGACAAGCCCGAACAGATGTTCGGGCTTTTTTTTATTTATTTTTGGATTGCGGGTGATAATTAATCACTGGATGACTTTTCCGCCTTGCCTGCCATTTGCGCAAGAAAATCGTAGCGTTTTTGCAAATCGGCTGCGGCGTCTTTCCACAGCTGTTCGGCAACCTCAGGCTGCTGCGCGTTCAGACGACGGAAACGCTGCTCTTTCATCAGCGTGTCGGCGAGGGCATCTGACGGTGGACGCGAATCCAGTGCCAGCGGCAGTTTACCTTCATAAGCACGACGCGGATCAAAGCGATACAGTGGCCAGAAGCCGGTAGCGGTGAGCTGACGCATCTGATCATGGCTCAGAGCCAAATCGTAGCCATGTTCCTCACACGGACTATAGGCAATGATAAGCGACGGTCCGGGATACGCTTCTGCTTCCTGAATGGCTTTCACCGTCTGGTTAAGCTGCGCGCCGAGCGAGATTTGCGCCACGTAGACGTGCCCGTACATCATCATGCTCACGCCCAAATCTTTGCGCGATTTACGCTTCCCGTGCTCGCCGAATTTGGTGACTGCGCCGAGCGGCGTTGCTTTCGACGCCTGACCGCCAGTATTGGAATAACACTGCGTATCCAGCACCAGAATATTGACGTTTTCGGTCAGACTCAGAACGTGGTCAAGACCACCAAAGCCGATATCGTAGGCCCAGCCATCGCCACCAATCAGCCAGATGGATTTCTCCACCAGCGCGTCAGCGTCGGTGAGCAGTTCCGTTGCGCCGTCCACGTCCTGCAAATGCTGGCGTAACGACGCGACCTGTTCACGGCGTTCTTCAGGTGTGGCTTCGGCGTGCAGCGCCTCGTTCAGCTCAGCCGGTAGTTTATCCGTGAACGTTTCGAGCAGGCGCATCACGCGTTGGCGGTGCTGATCGACCGATAAACGGAAGCCCAGTCCGAATTCGGCGTTGTCTTCGAACAGTGAGTTCGCCCATGCCGGGCCGCGACCATTAATGTCGGTGGTATATGGCGTTGAGGGCAGGTTGCCGCCATAAATAGACGAACAACCGGTGGCGTTGGCGATCATCATTCGGTCACCATACAGCTGAGTCAGCAGCTTGATGTACGGTGTTTCACCGCAACCGGAGCAGGCACCGGAGTATTCAAACAGCGGCGTGATCAGCTGCGAAGTACGGATATCGATACGTTCCAGTTTGGTTCTGTCGATTTCCGGCAGGTCGAGGAAGAAGTCATAATTCACTTTCTCTTCTTCAACGTGATCCAGGCGCGACATCATATTGATGGCTTTGATGCCTGGATCCTGACGGTCTTTCGCCGGGCAGACTTCCACGCACAGGTTACAGCCGGTGCAGTCTTCCGGTGCGACTTGCAGCACATATTTCTGGCCGCGCATATCGCGGGATTTTACGTCCAGGGAATGCAGGCTCGCTGGCGCGTTTTCCATATCCTCTGGTGAAACCACTTTGGCGCGAATGGCAGAATGCGGGCAAGCCGCGACGCAGTGGTTACACTGGGTGCAAAGGTCTTCTTTCCAGATTGGAATTTCTTCGGCGATATTGCGTTTTTCCCAGCGCGTGGTGCCGACAGGCCAGGTACCGTCTGGCGGCAACGCGGAAACTGGCAGCGCATCGCCAAGCCCGGCCAGCATCGCGGCGGTCACGGTTTTGACAAAATCGGGCGCGGCATCGGAAACCACCGGTGGGCGATTTGGACTGTTGGTATCGACCGGCTGCAGCTCCACTTCGGCCAACAGTTCGCGCGCCATCGCCAGCGCCTGCCAGTTGCGTTCGACCAGCTCCTGACCTTTGCTGCTGTAGCTTTTGGCAATAGCGCCCTGCAGTTCAATCAGCGCGCTGTCGCCCGGCAGAATTTGCGTCAGCTGGAAGAACGCCATTTGCATCACGGTGTTGATGCGCGCCGCCAGGCCGCATTCACGGGCGATTTTCGCCGCATTGACGATATAAAAACGGGCCTGCTTCTGATTCAGAACGGCCTGAACTTCACGCGGCAGGCGAGACCACACTTCCTCAACGCTGTAAGGCGTGTTGAGCAGGAAAATCCCACCCGGCTTCAGGCGCTCGGCCATCTGATATTTGTCGATGAACTGCAGCTGGTGACAGCCCACAAAATCTGCTTGTGACACCAGATACGCCGAGCGTACCGGCTGCTCAGAAACGCGCAGATGCGACACCGTCAAACCACCGGCTTTTTTCGAGTCATACACGAAATAGCCCTGGGCGTACCATGGCGTGGAATTGCCAATGATCTTGATATTGTTCTTAGTCGCCGACACGCTGCCGTCGCTGCCCAGCCCATAAAACAGGGCTTCGAGCTTCGCGGTCGAGGGCAGGGTGTTTTCCGGAAGCGGCAGGGATAAATTGGTCACGTCGTCGTAAATACCGACGGTAAAACGTGGCTTCGGCTTGGCGGCGCTCAGCTCATTAAAAACAGCCAGCACACAGTCTGGGCCAAACTCTTTCGAGGACAGACCGTAGCGGCCACCAATGACGCGTGGCAGCGTTTCGCGCTCGCCGCTGTTAAAGGCTTCCGCCAGGGCGGTCATTACATCCAGATACAGCGGTTCGGCGTGAGCGCCAGGCTCTTTGGTGCGATCCATCACCGCCAGCGTTTTCACGCTTTGCGGGATCTCTGCCAGCAGGTGAGCGGCTGAGAACGGGCGATACAGACGCACTTTCAGCACACCGACCTTTTCTCCGCGGGTCAGCAGTTCATCAACCACTTCTTCGCAGGTGCCAATCGCCGAGCCCATAAGTACGATAACGCGTTCGGCCTGCGGATGGCCGTAGTATTCAAACGGCTTATACTGGCGGCCGGTGGCGTTCGCGAAATCATTCATCGCCTGTTCAACATGGCTGTAAACCGCGTCATACCACGGGTTGGTCGCTTCGCGAGACTGGAACCAGGTATCCGGATTAGCAGACGTGCCGCGAATCACCGGATGCTCCGGGTTCAGTGCGCGGGTGCGGTGTGCGTCGATTTCGGCCTGCGGCAGCAGATTGCGAATGGTGTCGTCGGCCAGCGGCACGATTTTGTTGATCTCATGCGACGTGCGGAAACCATCAAAGAAATGAATGAATGGCACCCGGCTTTTGAGGGTCGCGATATGCGAAATCAGCGCAAAATCCTGCGCTTCCTGTACGTTAGCCGCGCTGAGCATCGCACAGCCGGTCTGACGCACGGCCATCACATCGGAATGATCGCCAAAAATAGACAGCGCGTGGGTCGCGACGGTACGCGCGGCGACGTGCAGCACAAATGGCGTCAATTGGCCGGCCAGTTTGTACAACGTCGGGATCATCAGCAACAATCCCTGGGATGAGGTAAACGAGGTGGAGAGGGCACCGGTCTGTAAAGCACCGTGAACCGCGGCGATCGCCCCGGCCTCAGACTGCATCTCCACGACACGTGGGACGTCGCCCCACACATTCTTCAGCCCATTTCCCGCCCAGGCATCGGCCTGTTCCGCCATGGTTGAGCTTGGCGTGATGGGGTAGATGGCGATAACTTCACTGGTGCGAAACGCCACCGAGGCGCACGCGCCATTACCATCGGTTGTAATCATTTATGACACCCTTACATTGCGCAAGAAAAAGGGACCCGTGATACGTCGACGTGTCCTGTAGTTATGTATTTATTATAGAACTTATAAATATCCCCTTGAAGTTACGAGGCTTTCGACTGCACAAAATGACACAGGGGGCGTATTGGGGACATTTCGTTTTTGATTTTTTCGTCAATAATATCAACCTGATTCCTGTTGCTGTCCCCGATCCACTTCGAGTAAACCTCGTACACCATCTTGGCATTCTCATGCCCCATCTGCGCTGCAATGAATGATGGATTGGCTCCAGCAGTCAGAGCCCAACACGCAAAAGTATGTCTCGATTGGTAGGGAACCCAATAACGTAGGCCCGCTCGTTTGAGTCCTTGTTCCCAGCTGTACTCCAGCGATGTTTTGAAGTAATGCCCGGCATTTTTTCTGGAGGAGCCAGGAGGAATGAAAACGAAACGTAAAGTCTGCTGTTCCGTTTTCCCATGCTCTCTGTGATGAAAGGTGATCGTTGTTTTCGCCAGTGCACCGGTGATCTTAAATTGTTCACGTAAAGCCATTAACGCAGGACTGAAGAGGGCTAAAGTTCTGACTCCTGCGTCAGTTTTAGGTTGAACAAACATCCCTTTATTTGTGACGTTTCGGCTGACATGAATCTCTCCCGCTTCGAGATCAATGTCCTCCCAGGCCAGAGCGCAAATTTCCCCGTGGCGCATCCCTGAATTAATCGCTACCGTCCAGAGCAGTGCTGTATGAGCTGGAAAGGCCTGGATAAAAGCTGCGTACTCCCTGGGCAATATGGGATCGGGATCTTTTCTTGTCTTCTTAAGCATCTGCACATGTTCATACACCGCATGCTTAATAAATTGGCAACGGTGCGCGAATTTTAGCATGGAGCAGAGCTGACTCATTTCGATTTTTTAGCGGCTAAATATAAGGTGCATAATTCTTTGAACGTCTTAATTTTTTTGAGTTGTCGTGAATTTTTTAATCGCCTTCGATTCAGGAAAGCGCTCGGCATAGTCGAACTGTCCGAGCTGAATTTCACTGACAATGCTGGCGCGCAGATTTCCCGCTTTCTTAATGTTACCACTTGTGGCAGCCCATCCCCGCAGCACTTCCCGGCAACGAACCCCTCTGTAGGTAAAACTGATCCTACTTGTCACTCCCGTTAAAAATGAGGGGATTACCTTCTCATATCGTAGTTACAATCGGTATCCGGTTTTATGCTAAAAACCGAATTAATAAATTCTGAGCCTGTACAGCTTGTGCAATAATATCACCCAAGCTATACAAATCAGTCGTCCCAGTTATGAAAAGTCAACAATTAAATATGCCAGGGCTGTAAACACACCTTCGCTTGGTGGAAGCCCGGTTATACTTATAGGATAAGCAGTGAGGGTTACGTTACTGTAGCCATTACCATCAAGGGTAAAAGGCACCACGCTATTTCGTGCATTTGGCGTCAACGTGTTACCAGCTTGATCCTGGACCACTACACCAACATCCCTATTATCTGATTGAATTGCATCATTAAACCCAGTGCTTTGTGTTCCTTCAAGCCTGATTGTGAGATTTGCTGAGGCGGAAATATCATTGCATTGGATAGGAACATTAAATGTTTTAGGCGTGAAGTTTTTTGGTTTCTCACCCGCAGTTGTAAAATCAGATGAAAATAATGGTCCTAAATCAACTACAACTTGGGTTCCTGAATTTATGGTGCAATTTTGAGGTACGGTCACGGAACCACTGAAACTATATATATATGCGGCATTGGATTGAGTACAGTTGACACCAGTAACACCAGAGGTAATACATTCCTGGGCAATGATTTGGGAAGGGATGAATGTCTGACCCACAAAAGGATGTGTGATTTTTAGACTTAATTTACCACTGCCACCAGTGGGTGTTCCACCAATAACGTTTTGTTTTTGACAATATGAACCTGATGAACTGCCAGTACTAGCATCCTGGAACGGAATGTTCCGATATGTACCATTAAAGTTTATATCAAGCTTGATATCCAAATAATCGTTAAGTCTAAACCATCCGTCGCCATCATCAGGAATGTTCATTGATGATGAAAAATAAAGCCTACCGCTGCTCGAACAGTCGCACCATAAAGATGCACTACCTTTCATATTAAAAGAAGCAACGTCATTTTTAATCATCCCAGCAGTGTTGTCAGTTGCAGACATTACAATTGAACCGAAGTCATAACTCCATGAGTTAGCATCTTTACTGGATGACCGGTAACATTGATTTGTTTCAGCTGCTGCATTTTCAGATAATAGGGCTGTGGTGAAGAAGGTTAAAATGATAGCTAAGTAAAAAAATAGGATCTATTAATATTCATTGGTTGCATATATCCCTAGGGCTTCTAATTTATCATTAATAAATTAAAATTGGCTCGGCGCTACCAGCCAATAAAATCATTAATTTATGAAAAGTTAACCATAAAAAAACAGATTTAGTAAGGTTTTCTTATGCTAATGTTAAGAAGGTGCAGTATTGAGTAGTGTAAGTTTTAATAATTACATATGGTTGTAGTTTGTTTGAGGAAATTAAAATAACAAATTCAAATTATTGAATTAAGCTTTTTTAATCAGGTATGTTTTGCGACCATAAGATATCCCTCTACTGATCTTCTCTCTGATTTAGCACTGTACTGATTTTGGACCAGGGTCCCTCGTTCTCCCGGCTACTCCAGAAATGATGCCAATGACGGCAGAAGGGAAAATAACCACCAGCGGCTTCGGTAGTGTGGAGGATCGGGAGTGGAAAATTGCATCGCTGGATTTTCGACTTTCTGAGCAGGAATTCAGTCTGAATATGGCTCTCGAATAATGGCGATTCGGCCCGTATTTTGGGGGCAAATTTGGGGGCAAAATCTCTTTTGGGGCGTGTTTTGGGGTGGAAAAATGTCCGATATTGACCGCCATTGTCCGATGGGTGATTTTTTTAACTCAATGATATTAAAGTAACTTCATGATTTGCTGCATTTAAAATAAAACGCACTGTAGTTATCTCTTCATTTTAGCAAAGCACCGGGAAAGCCATTTTTGCTTTTGTGTCCTTGGGGGCGTTTGGACGTTGTGCAGATCAATTCTGACGGCATTAAATTGGCAGAAAATGTTTCAGAGCACCGAAATGCGCGCCTCGTCTCTCGACGGCAGGGCGCTTGCTGCCTATTATGAACAGGTTTTGCGAACCGTATTTGACAGGGGAAAGAAGAGAATGCGAGCAGCTTTTTGGGTAGGGTGTGCAGCACTGTTATTATCAGCATGCAGCAGTGAACCAGAACAACAGGCCACAGCGGCCCACGTCACGCCGGGTATGCGGGCAGCAATGTCAGACTCAGGTCAGGCAAACTGTGCGATGGTCGGCGGCGCATTATCGGTTGCCCGTCAGCTGGACGGTTCTGCTATTGGGATGTGCGCATTACCCAACGGCAAGCGATGCAGTGAGCAGTCTCTTGCAACCGGGTCCTGCGCCAGCTACTAATTAGTTCATCAGGTCGGCGAGCTTATAAACCAGCGAATCATTAGACGTTGCCAGCGTTAACTGGTCTTCGGTCAAGTCTACCTGCACGCCATCCCGCAGCATGGTTTTGAGTGTACTGTCCAACTTATTGAGCTGCGGATCTGTGCACAGCATTCGTGTTATCGCGAGCTTTTGCACGGTCAAATCGCCGTCAGAAAGCTTTCCTTCACCGGTAAACTGGTTACACATGTTGGCGGAGATATGCATATCCTCACCAAAACTCAGCTCCAGCAGCTTCTGGCTGGTGACATCCGTCCCATTCACGCTTTCCAGCACAAAACGATGATGCTGTAGTTGCTCCGGTTGAGTGGTCACAGCGCTGGTCGATACACAGCCTGCCAACATCATTCCGGCCGCAAGCAGCGCGACGGTCATTTTAATAGTGCCCATTAAATATTCACCAAATAAATAATACAAAATCAGAATGACACTTTATTGCGGTGGGGGTGAGTGGAGATTGTCTGAAAGTGCTCCCCGTGGCCGGGGAGCAAGAATGGTTAAACCAGCGCGTTCGGTGTGCTTTCGCCATTATCGATTTGACGCAGGTTTTCCAGCGTGGTCTGCGAAATGCTGGTCAGCGCTTCGGCGGTCAGGAATGCCTGGTGGCCGGTGAACAGCACGTTGTGACAGGCCGACAGGCGGCGGAACACGTCATCCTGGATAACATCGTTAGATTTATCTTCAAAGAACAGATCGCGTTCATTCTCATATACGTCCATTCCCAGCGCGCCGATTTTCTGGTTTTTCAGCGCTTCGATGGCGGCCTGCGAGTCAATAAGCCCGCCGCGGCTGGTGTTAATGACCATCACGCCGTCTTTCATCTGCTCGAACGCGCTGTGGTCCAGTAGGTGGTAGTTTTCTGGGGTCAGTGGACAGTGCAGGGAAATGACGTCCGACTGTGAAAACAGCGTCGGCAGATCAACATATTCCACGCCGAGTTCCAGTGCTGCGTCACTTGGATACGGGTCGAACGCCAGCAGTTTCATGCCGAAGCCTTTCAGAATACGCAGCGTTGCGACACCGATTTTACCGGTACCGATCACGCCCGCCGTTTTACCGTGCATGGTGAAACCGCACAGGCCTTCCAGCGAGAAGTTGGCATCGCGGGTGCGTTGATAGGCGCGGTGAATACGACGATTCAGCGACATCATCAGCCCGATGGCATGTTCCGCGACCGCTTCTGGTGAATAGGCTGGCACGCGAACCACATGCAGACCCAGCTCTTTAGCCGCATCGAGATCGACGTTATTAAAGCCCGCACAGCGCAGGGCGATATACTTCACGCCTTGTTTTTTCAGCTCTTCCAGAACCGGGCGGCTGCCGTCGTCATTGACGAAAATGCAGACGGCTTCACAGCCGTGCGCCGTTTTGGCGGTCTTTTCGTTTAAAAGGAAGTCGAAAAATTCAAGTTCAAAGCCAAATGCATCATTAACATCTAGCATGTACTTTTTATCGTACTGCTTTGTGCTGTAAACTGCGATTTTCATAAGACTTTTCTCCAGTGATATTAACGTCACGGTAGCATATTTAAAATAATCATACAAATTTTAAAATTTAGTTTAATCATCAGGTTATAACAAAGAGTGTAGAGCATAACGTGCAGAGGTTTGATGGATTTTCAGGAAGGTGCAAAACACACCATCTATGCTTAAACCTGACGGTGACTTTAACAGGTGGGCTAAACATGCCACAATATGCGCCACTTCGGCTTTTAATTACACAGAATCAGGATGTTAACAGCCCATGAAGGGTATCTGGAAAGCCACGATTGCGCTACTGCTGTTACTGATCCTCCTGCCGCTGACACTTCTGCTGACGTTGACGCACTGGGTGCCGAGGCTCGCGGGTATCTGGCTTCCGGCCGGTACGCGAATCGCCATAGAGAAAAGCCCCCGTTTAACCCGCAATTCGGTGCTTGTACCTGAATTGCGTTATCTGGTGGGGGACTGCCAACTTGCAGAGGTTCACGATCTCGAGCTGTCACACCCTGGTCGTTGGCGCGTGCACGTGGGCCAACTCGACATGAATTCCACCTGCCTGAGTAAGCTTCCCGAAAGCACGCCGACGCCTGGCGCGCCGCGCAGTCTTGCCGAGTGGCAATCCATGCTGCCGAACAGTTGGCTGACTATCGATCAGTTACGCCTGTCGCCATGGGAAAAATGGCAGGGGACACTGGCGATATCATTGGCACCATCAATGCAAACGCTGGCCTACAACGGAGATGGGGTGCATTTACAGGCCAACCTGAAAGGACAGCAGCTGACCGTCAACCGCTTTGAAGCAAAAGTTCAGGCTGACGAACCCCCGATTAAACTGGTTGGCGAATTCACCATGCCGCTGGTGCCGGACGGTTTGCCCGTAAGCGGCCATGCGGTCACCACCTTCCAGATGCCAAATCCCTCCGCGCTGGTAGATGCCGAACTTGAGTGGCATGAAAACCAGGGCCAACTGGTCATGATGGAGCGCGGTAATACAGAGCCACTGCTTGATTTGCCATGGGAGCTGACCCGCGAACGGCTGACGATCAGCGATGGCCGCTGGAACTGGCCGTGGCAGGATGGCGTTCCGCTGAGCGGACGCGTCGGCTTAAAAATCGATAACTGGCAGCAGGGCATCGATAAGATGCAGATTTCAGGGCGGCTCAACGTGCTGACGCAAGGCGATGCCGGGAAGGGTAACGCCGTGCTGACCATCGGGCCGGGCACATTGAGTATGGACCATAGCGCCATGCCGTTGCAGCTGACCGGTGAAGCGAAATACGACGATCTGGTGCTGTACGCGATTCTTTCGGCCCAGCTCAGCGGCCCGCTAACCGACCCAACACTCAGCTTTGCGCCTGGCTCATTACTGCGCTCGCGCGGTCGTATTATAGATTCCCTGAATATTGATGAAATCCGCTGGCCATTGGCGGGCGTGCATATCAGCAGTCAGGGCGTTGATGGGCGTCTACAGGCGATCCTGCGCGCCCACGAGCAGGAAATGGGTGATTTTGTCCTGCACCTCGATGGTCAGGCTAATAATTTTCTGCCCGATAAAGGCAGCTGGCGCTGGCATTACTGGGGCGACGGACATTTCACGCCAATGCAGGCGCGCTGGGATATGAAAGGCGACGGGGAATGGCGCGACAGCTCTATCGTGCTTAACAGCCTGTCGACGGGCTTCGACAAACTGCAGTACGGCACCATGAATGTCAGCCAGCCGCGGCTGGTGCTCGAAAAGCCGATTCACTGGATCCGCAACGAGCAACACCCGTCGCTGACCGGGGCGCTTTCCCTTGATGCGGGCGAAACACTGTTCAGCGGCGGCAGCGTTTTACCGCCGTCAACGCTCAAATTCAGCGTAGACGGGCGCGACCCGACCTGGTTCCAGTTTAAGGGCGATCTTCACGCGGCGGACATTGGCCCGATCCGCCTTAACGGGCGCTGGGACGGCGAACGTCTGCGCGGCGAGGCCTGGTGGCCGAAACAGTCGCTGAAAGTGTTCCAGCCGCTGGTTCCACCCGACTGGAAAATGAATCTGCGCGACGGCACGTTGTACGCCCAGGTGGCGTTTTCCGCTGCAGCCGGGCAGGGATTTGAAGCCGGTGGGCATGGCGTTTTGAAAGGCGGAAGCGCCTGGATGACGGACAACCAATTCAACGGCATCGACTTTGTTCTGCCGTTTCGCTTCAGCGAAGGTGACTGGGAGCTGGGCACACGCGGTCCGGTGTCTCTGCGCATTGGTGAAATCGTCAACCAGGTGACGGCCAGCAATTTTACGGCTGATTTACAGGGCAGCTATCCGTGGGACGAACGCAACCCGCTGATGCTCAGTGACGTGAACGTCGACGTTCTGGGCGGCAAGCTTTCGATGCTACAGCTGCGAATGCCGCAGCACGACCCGGCGCTGCTGCGAGTGCAGAATATCTCCTCCAGCGAGCTTATCAGCGCGGTGAATCCAAAGCAGTTTACGATGTCAGGCCCGGTGAGCGGGGCGCTGCCGCTGTGGCTCGACAATGAAAAATGGATAATCAAAGATGGCTGGCTGACTAACCCCGGCCCGATGACGCTGCGTATTGATAAAGACACCGCCGATGCGGTGGTGGAAGATAATATGGTCGCGGGTGTGGCGATTAACTGGCTGCGCTATATGGAAATCTCCCGTTCATGGACCAAAATCAATCTCGATAATCTCGGCCTGCTGACGCTGAAATCTACTGTGACCGGCATCAGCCGGGTGGACGGCAAAAGTAGCACCGTGAATTTAAACTATACCCATGAAGAGAATGTGTTCGATCTTTGGCGCAGTTTGCGCTTTGGCGACAATCTTCAGGCATGGCTTGAGCAAAACGCGGTCCTTCCCGACCCGCGCTGCCGGGCAGGCAAGGACTGTAAGGAGCAATAATGAAAGTGAAAATCGCCATGCTGAGCGGGCTGGCGGCCTTTAGCCTCAGCGGCTGTACGCCGCGCATTGAGGTCGCGGCCCCCAAGGAGCCGATAACCATCAATATGAATGTCAAAATCGAACATGAGATCCACATCAAGGTCGATAAAGACGTCGAAAACTTGCTGAAATCTCGCAGCGATTTATTCTGAGGCCGCAGCGATGAAAAAATTACTGTTAATGGCGGTTCTGAGTGTTGGGCTAATCAGCCAGAGCGTGTTTGCGCTGACACTTGACGAAGCCCGAGCACAGGGGCGTGTCGGGGAAACCCTGACCGGCTATCTGGCGCCAGTGGCACAGGATAAAGAAACGGTGGCGCTGGTGAAGCAAATCAACGACGCGCGCAGCGAAAGCTATCAGCAGCTGGCAGACAGCAACAATTTGCCGGTGGATGAAGTCGCAAAGATGGCCGGGAAAAAGCTGGTTGCGCGAGCGCAGCCGGGAGAATACGTGAAGGGCCTGAACGGAAAATGGCTGAAGAAGTGATCAGCGATTGCGTTTGCGGTACTCGCCGGGCGACACGCCAAAGCGCTGGCGAAAGGCGGTAGAAAAATGGCTGTGATCGGTAAAGCCCCAGCTGAACCCGATTCCCGCCAGCTTTTCGTCATCGGCGGCGCTGCGTATCGCTTTGGCGCAAAGATCCAGCCGCCGGTTTTTAATGTATTGCGCCACCACCAGACCTTTATTAGCGAACATCCGGTACAGACTTCTTACCGACATCCCCGTTTCATTGGCCAGCCATTCTGGGCGCAGCATTTCTGACTGCAAATGGCTGTCTATCAGTTGCACAACCTTATCGAACTGCTTGTCGCGGCGTGACGGTGTCACTTCTTGCTGCTGCAACACTGGGCGCAGCAGGCACACAATCGCCTCCAGCGCGGCTTCGCTTTCTTTGCCGGACAGCTCGCGGTTATTCATGCTTTCCTGCAACAAGCGATGACTCATTTGCACCATCGGCAAGTTTTTCCCTAAACGCTGAACGCAATGGCTTTCGCCCACGCGCAGCTGTTGTTCCAGCAAGCTTCTTGGCAACAACAGCGAAGTCTGACGGGAGCGTTGTTGCCAGATGATAGAACACGGACGGGAGGCATCGACCAGCGTAATGTCGCCGGGGTGGATAACCGTCTGACGTTCGTTTTGCTCAATTATTGCCTGGCCTTCCAGCTGGAAAACGGTGTAGAACCAGCTGTCGTTTTGTTTACTGATCTCGTTTTTGGTGCGGTAGAGATTAACGTTGGCGGTGGTGACGGTGCTAAGTTTTAGCCCCTGCGCATAGCCGGTTTCCAGATGCCCCGAAAACTCGCCTTCCAGTGGGCGAGCGGCAAAGTTGCCACACTCCTGGTTTATCTGGGCCAGCCACTGCTGGAATTGCTCATTGCCTGAGATCTGCGCCATGTCCTGCCTCGGTCATTGAAGTGCCAACACATTGTTGCATTTATGTTGCATAAACAAGCTTATCCTGGTGACTATACGAAAGAACTATCACTGGCGACAGGAGGCAGCATGACTATTGTCACTGTTTGCGAGGGCTGTCACAGGCGACAAAGCGAATGACACAGAGACAAAAACGGAAAAGGCGCGCGGCTTCTACACTGGTTAAAACCGTGAAAGGTAATAAGGAGCTGATATGTCTGATTCACAGGTCGCGTTGCTTGAGAGCGTACAACAATTTCTGGCGCGCCAGCACGGGCTCTATATTGACGGAAAGCAACAGGCCTCACGCAGTGACAAGCGCCTGACCGTCTGGGACCCGGCGACGGGCAAAGCCATCGCCACCACTGCAGATGCGGACAGCGCGGATGTTGATGCCGCGGTAATGTCTGCCTGGCGCGCGTTCGTTGACCGCCGTTGGGCCGGGCGGATGCCTGCGGAGCGCGAACGTATCTTGCTGCGTTTTGCTGATTTAGTGGAAAAACATTCAGAAGAACTGGCGCAGCTGGAAACGCTGGAGCAGGGCAAGTCGATCAACATTTCCCGCATGTTTGAGGTGGCCTGTACGCTGAACTGGATGCGTTACACCGCCGGGCTGGCGACCAAAATCACCGGGCAAACGCTGGATGTTTCTATTCCGCTGCCTGCGGGTGCACGCTATCAGGCGTGGACGCGTAAAGAGCCGGTGGGCGTGGTAGCCGGGATTGTGCCATGGAACTTCCCGCTGATGATTGGCATGTGGAAAGTAATGCCCGCGCTGGCGGCAGGCTGTTCTATCGTTATCAAACCGTCCGAAACCACACCGTTGACGCTGCTGCGCGTGGCGGAGCTGGCGACCGAAGCGGGTGTGCCAGAAGGCGTATTTAATGTGGTAACCGGCAGCGGTGCCGAATGTGGCTCAGCGCTGACGTCGCATCCGCATGTCGCCAAGGTGAGCTTTACCGGCTCAACAGCGACGGGCAAACAGATCGCCCGCACGGCGGCAGACCGTCTGACGCGCGTCACCCTGGAACTGGGCGGTAAAAACCCGGCAATTGTACTGAAAGACGCCGATCCGCAGTGGGTAATTGAAGGCCTGATGATGGGCAGTTTCCTTAATCAGGGCCAGGTGTGCGCGGCCAGCTCGCGCATTTACATTGAAGCGCCGCTGTTTGACACCCTTGTCACTGGTTTTGAGCAGGCGGTGAAATCCCTGAGCGTCGGGCCGGGTATGTCCGAAAGCGCACAGATTAACCCGCTGGCCTCACGCGCACACTGCGACAAAGTCGCGGCGTTCCTGCATGAAGCCGAGCAAAACAAAGCCGAGTTGATTAGCGGTAACACCGGGCCAGAAGGCCAGGGTTATTACGTTCGACCGACGCTGGTGGTCAACCCGGATGCGCGTCTGCGTTTAACGCGCGAAGAAGTCTTTGGCCCGGTGGTGAACCTGGTGCGCGTCGCGGACGGCGACGAAGCGCTGCGTCTGGCAAATGAAAGTGAATACGGCCTGACCGCCAGTGTCTGGACGCAAAATCTCTCTCAGGCGCTGGGCTACAGCGACCGCTTACAGGCGGGTACGGTGTGGGTCAATAGCCATACGCTGATTGACCCAAATCTGCCGTTTGGTGGCATGAAGCAGTCCGGTACCGGACGCGATTTCGGCCCGGACTGGCTCGACGGCTGGTGTGAAACCAAATCAGTGTGCGTGCGTTATTAACGAAGCCATTAGCTCTCCGTTCGGGAGGCCTGTCCGGCGTTCTGCATTCAGAACTGAGCGCATCGTGCGGTGGTGTGGGAGGAGGCTGGTCGTGAGATCAGCCCTATCCCGATCAATGGGCCGCTAGCACGTGAAAGAAAGCAGGGTCCGCCTGAATCACGGCCAGAACTTTGGCTGCCAGTCCTGTCGGGTTACGTCTTTTCGCTTCCCAGCTTTTAATGGTATCGAGGCTGGTGCCCAGTGCTTTCGCCATTTCGCTTTGAGAAACGTTGAGCTGCTCTCTGATGGCTTTCACGTCGGCAATTTCATAGCAGGTAACACGGCCGGGGGCTTTGTCGCCGTTTTTGATGTCGACCGCTTCTTCCAGGGACGCTTTCAACTCGTTAAAAAAAGTCATATCACACCTCGTCTTTCAATAATTTAGTCAGTTTCTTGAGGGCTGATTTTTCTGAATCCGTCAGGGAATCTTTGACGTTTTTGGGGTAAGCCAGCACCAGCCAGACAATCTCTTCGGTGGCCAGAAAGTAGATAACTCTGGCGCTTCCGCTTTTTCCCTGTGACCCCGTCGCCATTCTGATTTTCCGCAAACCCCCGGTTTGCTGTATGACATCGCCCCGGGTGGGGAACTGGATAGGGGCACGAGCACACTCTCCTTGTGTGGGTACAATGTACACCTGAATTGGGTACTATTTACACCATTAATTACGATAAAGACGGGTAGTTGCTGTGCATACTATTCCCGCGCCAGGCGTTTCGCTGGATGGAGAGTGAAATGTGCGTACGTGCTTGGAAAGATTCGGAGGGCATTCCAATATTGAAAATTAAAAGTCTACATTTCTATTAATCGACGATGCGGCGGTGCGGCGAGTATTTCTGCTCTTTATGCTGATACAGTAATTCATCTGCTTTAATAAACGCGGTTTCCAGCGTGTCCTGTTTCAACATCTGATAGCTGCCCCACGAAAATGCCACCAGCCGACGCTCATCAGTTTGCAAAAGTTTATCGGTGATGCGTTGAATAACTTCACGCGATTTATCCAGACTGGAATCCAGCAGAATTATGTTGAATTCATCACCGCCAGGACGAATGCCGTAGTCGCTTTTACGCAGGGACGCGGCAATGGCGCTACCAAGCAGTTTAATGGCCTCATCCCCCATGTGGTGCCCCAGCGTGTCGTTAATACATTTGAGTCCATCGCAGTCGATGGCAATAATTGTCACGGCTATTTGTCGGTTCAGCAAACTACATATTTTTTCGTCCAGTTGCGCAGAGACAATTTTGCGATTAAACAGGCCGGTCAGCGGATCGGTCACGTTATCGCGGGCCAGTGAGGCGTTGCGATCAAGGTGATAGCGTACGTACTGGCAGAGCAGCAGTGTGGTCAGAATATACATCACAATCATCCACAGCTGGCTCAGGACGAAGAACTGAAAATCAAGGAAAATATGCAAAGTGTAGTAACGGGTAATGGGAGCCTGATAATTGATCATTGGGAACGAAGTCCAGGACGGCTGATGGAACTGAATGATTTTTCCGCTTCGATTATCCGCAACGTAGATGGTCAAAAAGGACCATAAAATCGGGCGTTCAGTGGTATAAAATGAGGTGGCCAGGTCAGAAATAGTAAAATCGGTTATCAGTACGCCTTCCACTCTGCCGGATACAAACACCGGGTTCAGGGTGCTGATAATGTTTTTGCCAGTAATGCTGTCTTTGTAAATATGCGAAACAATATTATTCCCGAGCTGTAAATCTTCGAGTGCTTTTTTACCGATGTCGAGTGAAATAGCATCGTTATCGAGTCTGATATTTTTCCCGTCAGACATCAGCCAGTTCTGGAAAACGTATTTTCGCGAGTCGATCAGGCGATTGATATAAATATAATGCTTATCCAGATCGATATAGTAACGCATATTGTTAAAGGTGTAGCCGGTATAATTCGAAAAGCTATAGCGCGGCAACGGACTCACACGATAGTTTAACAGCCCGGCAAGGGCGGGCACGTCTGCGGCCCAGGAGTGGCATTCTCGAGAGCGCGTTTGCAATGTTCCGGCAAGTGCGGGCAAGGTGTGCGAGATAAGGTTCAGGCCATAAATGCCGTTGATCCGCTCCATGTGCTGGCAAACGGCCGCCGGATCGTTTTTACCCGGTTCAGAGACCAGGGGGGAAGATAATGCGGTGGAGATATTATAAGCAATGCGCTGATTAATATATTCTTCATGAAACAGTGCAGACTTGCCATTTTCAGCAATATATCCCATATAGCTGGATAAATTGCGGTACTCCCGGAACAGTAAACCGGCGAAGACAGCGGTAGTGAGAATGACAATCGCCGTAAGGGTGAATGTCCGCTTTTTTTTAACCAAGATACCTCGATCCTTTCTCAAGCCTGTCCACGCTTCCAGTATAGCGCGGGAAATATAGCATCCCTGTTTCTCTTTCACGAAGCCTGAGATCAAAAAAGGGGCCGAAGCCCCTCTGATTTACTTCTTCTGTTCGCCTAGCGTCGGCGTTTCATTGAAGAAGTTCCACGGTTTCAGCAGCGCGTGAACCCATTCGGTTGGCATAATCGGCCACTCTTCGGCGCGGGCCACATGCGTGGTGCCGGTAGTGATCCACACCACGTCATCCTGGTTATCCACCGATTCATTGTCTTTGGTGTACTGGCCAAGACCGGTGTCATGGGTGGAACGGTTAGGGTATTTGCCTTCAGGATAACGTTCATCCGCTTTGTAGCGGGTCACCCACAGCTGTTTATCCATAAAGCTCAGGCGATGATAAATCCACTCGTCAGGTGAGAATTTCGCCCCGGTCGCCACCGGATGAGTGCCACCGGCGTACGGGATTATCTGGTACGAAACCGGATTGCCCATACGGTTCTCTTTGCTGGTATTGCTCAGCAGACGAATGGTACCCGGATCGAATTTCTGCGCCGCCTGCTGCTCGGTGTCGATCGTATGCTGGTCAATCTGCATGGTACTGGTCCGCGGGCCACCGGCGGTGTTTGGCTTCACATCCGGATCCATCGCTACCAGGCGGTTGTTTTCGCCATCTACGTCCAGGTCGAGACGGAAGTTGTAGATGTGCTGGTGGGTGGTGCCTACGATGTTGTGGTCGATAAGCGTGCCGTATTTGGTGTCAGCTTTGGCAGTCGCGTCGTGCATGGTTTTGGACTGCACGCCTTTCACCGCTTCGATGCCCGTCGCACCGGCATCAATGCCAATAGTGCCGTTTTCGTGGAACACCCAGTCAAAGATGTAGTCGTAGTTGCCGACCGTGCTTATCCAGCGGATAACCAGCTCACGGCGCTCGGTACTGACGTTCGGCTTACCCATTTCCTGATGCTTATATTCCGGCCCGGCGTAGCGTTCAAAGACTGCGATCGCGTGCGGGATGTTCATGGGTGCACCGGTATAATCGGCGATGGTTTCGTCCAGCAGCACGGCGTTCGACGGTGCATCTTTACCGCGGGCGATAGGCGAGGTCAGGGTGCCCATGCCGTAGTCGCCGGAGTCCAGATATGCTTTGAAGTACCAGCCCACGTCCGGGTCACCATAAGGGACGATCATCCCGCCAAGTGAACCTTCGTACATGATTTTGCGTTTGGTGCCGTTGTCGTTATAGGTCACGGTCGACAAAATCGGTCCTACGCGAGAATCCAGGCGCAGGTGGAAATCCCAGTTCTGCCAGTGAATCATATCGCCAGTGATAGTGTAGTTCTTGCCTTCTGGTTCGATGATATCCAACGGTTTAAGCTGTTTAGCGATACGGTCACGTCCATCATACGGGCGCGGTGCCATCGGCACAGGAATGACCGGGCCTTCTTCAATCTTAATGATTTTCTTCTGCTCAAGGTCGACAACCGCCACCAGGTTTTCAATCGGGTGCGCCCAGTAGTTGCCGTCGCCGACGTCCAGATAACTCACCACTTTTAGCAGACGATCTTCCTGCTTCAGGCCGTCTTTGCCGTCAAAATAGCCGACGGTCAGTGGGGTGGTGATAACGTTGGTCGGGTCAGTAATGCCGTGTTTTTTCAGCACGTCAGCAAATTCTTTGCTGGCGTTGATGATGTTTTGCACGGAGGAGAAATCGTCCAGCAGCACCATGCCGTGCGCGTCCTTGATTGGCGCCCAGTGCAGCACTTTTTTATTCTTTAAATCGACCTGGCTTTCAATCACGTGTTTGCCGTCGAGCATCGTCACATTTGCCAGACGATCTTCATCGACCGCGGTGCCGCTCATGACGAAGTTCCAGACTTTCCCTTTTTCAGGCTCGGCGAGGGCAATCTGCGTAAAGCGCGTATTCGGTTTGAAGTCCGGCGAGGCTTTAACAATCTCAACCGCTTCTTTGATTTCGTTGGCGGTCAGCGCATTCAGCGGGTGTGGGCGCTTCTCGACCTGGAAAGTCTGATCCAGTCCGGACTGGAACACGTCGTTGATGAAGGTATCCGAAATCCAGGCTTTGTTATTTTTCATCACCACCGGCACCTGCAATGTCAGGGTTTTGCCGTTGACGATGGCGGTTTTGGCGCCCGGTTTCACCTTCACAAATGCGCCGTCTTTGGCGATGGTGAACATCTGGGCGTAATCATCCCACTGCACGTCGGCCCCAAACTCCTGCAAGGTCTTGTCCATCGGAACCATATGGGCTTCGCCGCCGTGCGCGAAAACAGGGGCTTGCCAACTGCACATCAGGGCGACCGCAAGGGCCAACGCCGTTTTACGGGCGGAAAAAGGAGAAAAGCTTCCCATTTGTTAACCTCGTATAGTTATGTTCTTAGAGTCACGACACGCTCACCCTAACAGCGAGCAGACGCACGACGTTTGCCTGCACCTGCCAGGTGTTTTGTCAGATTTGCCAGATTAGGAGAATTGAACTGTTAGCCCGGTGAGCGACGCGCCACCGGGCAACAGGAAGGTTAGAAATCGCTTTGCTGACGGGCCACCAGCGTCAGGATCGAATAGAGCGCGACCGGCTGCTGATGCTGGTTAAACACTTCCACCGCCCATTCCACCACGCCGGTAGGTTTATCGTCGGCGGTTTTCTGACGCTTAACGGTTTTACGTTTCACGGTCAGACGTACCTGAATGGTATCGCCCGGTTTCACCGGTTCGATAAAGCGCAGGTTTTCCATGCCGTAGTTGGCGATAACCGGGCCGACGCCCGCATCGACAAACAGACCTGCAGCAGCAGAAATCACGAAATAGCCGTGCACCACACGTTCGCCAAACATCGATTCCGCGGCGCCGATTTTGTCCATATGCGCGTAGAAATGATCGCCGCTCAGGCAGGCAAAATTCACGATATCCGTTTCGGTCAGGGTACGGCGCGGGGTCAACAGGCTGTCGCCCGGCTGCAATTCTTCAAAATATTTACGGAATGGATGCACGCGGTCTTCCTGCACCTGCGCGCCGCGAACCCATTGCTGACTGACGCTGGCCAGCATCGTTGGGCTGCCCTGAACAGCGGTGCGTTGCAGGTAGTGCTTCACCGCTCGCAGACCGCCCAGCTCCTCGCCGCCGCCCGCGCGGCCCGGGCCGCCGTGCAGCAGCTGCGGCAGCGGAGAACCGTGTCCGGTGGATTCTTTCGACGACTCTTCATTGAGAATTTGAATACGGCCGTGAGCGCGGGCCGCACCGAGAATAAATTCGCGGGCAATCGCCGGATCCATGGTGACTAGCGTGCCAGCCAGGCTGCCCTGACCGGCGCGGGCCAGTGCCAGACTTTGCGCGCGGGTCTGATACGGCATCAGCGTGGCGACCGGACCAAAGGCTTCAATGGCGTGAACCGCCGGGCTTTCATCCGGATGCGGACAGAACAGCAGTGTCGGCGGGAAGAATGCGCCTGCCGCCTGCATATCCGCTTTGCCACCCAGACGCACTTCGCAGCCAGCGGCCACCAGCGCATCAACTTTTTCCTGCACGTCAGTTCGCTGATCGGCGTTGACCAGCGATCCCATTTTCACGCCTTCTACGGCCGGGTCGCCCATTTTAACGCCCTGCAAACGGGCTACCAGCGCGTCGCTCACCGCCTGAATCTGCACCTGTGGCACGATGATGCGGCGAATAGCGGTGCATTTTTGTCCCGCTTTGGCGGTCATCTCACGTACCACTTCGCGGATAAACAGTGCGAATTCTGGCTGCTCCGGCGTGACGTCTTCACCCAGCACGCAGCAGTTCAGCGAGTCGGCTTCCATGGTGAATGGAATAGAGTTTTTGACGATGTTCGGATGAATACGCAGCGACTGCCCGGTTTGCGCCGAGCCGGTAAAGGTCACGACATCCTGGAAATCGAGTTGATCCAGCAGGTCGCCCGCGCCGCCGCAAATCAGGCTGATCGCACCGTCCGGTACCAGCCCACTGTCGACGATGGCTTTGACCATTGCCTGGGTCACCTGCGCGCTGGCGGTGGCGGGTTTGATGATGGCGGGCATCCCGGCGAGCCACGTTGGTGCCAGTTTTTCCAGCATTCCCCAGCACGGGAAATTGAACGCGTTTATGTGCACCGCAACGCCTGATTTTGCAGTCAGCACATGGCGAGCGGCGAAACCGCCATTTTTCGACAGCGGAATCAGTTCATCTTCCGGCCATAATACGTCGTCAGGCAACTCGCGTGCGCCGAGTCCCGCGTAGGTAAACAGCGTGCCAATTCCGCCTTCGATATCCACCCAGCTATCAGCCTGGGTTGCCCCGGTTTGTGCGGAAAGGGCATAGAACCCCTCTTTTTGCTCCAGCAAATGTTTTGCCACCGCTTTCAGCATGGCGGCACGTTCAACAAAGGTCATTTTACTGAGCGCTTCACCGCCATTCTCAATGGCGTAACGGCGCGCCTGCGCCAGATCCAGCCCTTCGCTGGTCACTTCCCAAAGTGGTTCGCCGGTAATCGCATGATGGATTGTCCGCGCTCGGCCCCGGCCTGACTGCCAGCTACCGGATAAGAAACTGGTTAACTGCTGCATTGTGTCTCTCCGTAAATGTTACGTCGTTTCGTCATACATAGTTTGATTATGAATCATAAAAATCAATGATGATTTTAATAATTTATTAACAATGCGATCTTTGTCTGCATCTGTTTATTTGTTACTTCATTGTTATGTAACGATGTTGCGATTTACTCTGCGAAGGGCGTCACAGAATACACAAACCATTCTTGGGGTTTTAGTTAACCTTTATGTAACTTCACATAAACAATGTGATTCATAAAAATGCACTTAATGAATCAAATGGGAATCATAAAGGTGACAATGTGACTGAAGAACAACGCTTTGAAGCGCGCATCGCCGAAGAGACGGCCATTGAGCCGCAGGACTGGATGCCCGAGGCGTACCGCAAAACGCTGATCCGCCAGATTGGCCAGCACGCGCACTCTGAGATTGTCGGTATGCTGCCGGAAGGTAACTGGATAACCCGTGCGCCGACACTGCGCCGAAAAGCCATTCTGCTGGCAAAAGTGCAGGACGAAGCCGGGCACGGCCTTTATCTCTACAGCGCGGCGGAAACCCTCGGCTGCGCCCGTGAAGACATCTATCAGAAGATGCTCGACGGACGAATGAAGTACTCCTCCATCTTTAATTACCCGACGCTGAACTGGGCCGATATCGGTGTGATTGGCTGGCTGGTCGATGGGGCAGCCATTGTCAATCAGGTGGCGTTGTGTCGCACGTCTTACGGACCGTATGCCCGTGCGATGGTGAAAATCTGTAAAGAAGAGAGTTTTCATCAGCGTCAAGGATTCGAAGCCTGCATGGCGCTGGCGAACGGCAGCGAAGAGCAGCGCGCGATGTTGCAGGATGCAATCAACCGCTTCTGGTGGCCTGCGCTGATGATGTTCGGGCCGAACGATGACAGCTCGCCGAACAGCGCCCAGAGCCTGGCGTGGAAAATCAAACGCTTCGGTAATGATGAACTGCGTCAGCGCTTTGTCGACAACACCGTTCCGCAGGTGGAAATGTTGGGCATGACCGTACCGGACCCGGACCTAACGCTCGACGAAACCACCGGTGAGTACCGCTTCGGCGCTATCGACTGGAATGAATTTAATGACGTGATTAACGGGCGTGGTATTTGCAACCACGAACGTCTGGCCGCCAAGCGTAAAGCCTGGGAAGAGGGCGCATGGGTGCGGGAAGCCGCGCTGGCGCATGCCGAAAAACAGCAGGCCCGCAACGTGGCGTAAGGAGAACAACAATGAGCAATGTCTACTGGCCGTTATATGAAGTGTTCGTTCGCAGCAAACAGGGTTTATCGCACCGTCATGTGGGCAGCCTGCACGCCGCCGACGATCGCATGGCGCTGGAAAATGCCCGTGATGCCTACACCCGCCGCAGCGAAGGTTGCTCAATCTGGGTGGTAAAAGCGAGCGAAATCGTAGCCTCACAGCCGGAAGAACGCGGCGAATTTTTCGACCCGGCGGAGAGCAAAATCTATCGCCACCCGACGTTCTACACCCTGCCTGACGGCATCGAGCACATGTGAGGCAGTCATGAAGAATCACGATCCTATCGCGACTTACGCTCTGCGCCTCGGCGATAACTGTCTGGTGCTTTCTCAGCGCCTTTCAGCCTGGTGCGGTCACGCCCCGGAGCTGGAAATCGATCTGGCGCTGGCGAATATCGGCCTCGACCTGATGGGCCAGGCGCGCAATTTTCTGACCTACGCCGCTGAACGTCAGGGCGCAGGCGATGAAGACACGCTGGCGTTTGGCCGCGACGAACGTCAGTTCTGCAACATTCTGCTGGTAGAGCAGCCGAACGGTAATTTTGCTGACACTCTGGCGCGCCAGCTGTTTATTGATGCCTGGCACGTGGCGTTGTTCGGTCGCCTTACGAGCAGCAAAGACGCACAGATTGCCGCCATCGCCGCCAAAGCCATTAAAGAAGCGCGTTATCACCTGCGCTTCAGCCGTGGCTGGGTTGAGCGTCTGGGCGCAGGGACCGAGCTTTCGAGCGCGCGGATGCAGGCCGCCATCGACAATCTGTGGCGCTTCACCGCCGAACTGTTCCAGGCCGATGCGCTGGAAGAAACGCTGATTGCTGAAGGCGTCGCCGTCGACCCGCGTGAACTGAAAGCCGGCTGGCTGGCGGAAATTTCCAGCGTACTGGCAGCCGCAGAACTCAAGGTTCCGCCAGAGCCGCCGTACCGCACCGGCGGTAAACAGGGGCTACACACCGAACATCTGGGGCCGATGCTGGCAGAAATGCAGTATCTGCAGCGTTCGTATCCCGGTCAGCAGTGGTAACGGAGGTCGCTATGCAACGTCTCGCCAGTATTGCTCCCGCTGAAGTCCATGAGATTTGGACGCTGTTAAGTCAGATTTCAGACCCGGAAGTGCCGGTGCTGACCATCACCGATCTCGGGATGGTGCGCAGCGTGACGCCGCAGGGCGATGGTTGGGTGGTGGGCTTCACGCCAACCTATTCTGGCTGCCCGGCAACGGAGCATCTGCTCGGTGAGATCCGCACCGCGATGACCGCGCACGGCTACACGCCGGTGCATATCGTCCTGCAGCTTGACCCGCCGTGGACCACGGACTGGATGACGCCGGACGCCCGTGAACGCCTGCGTCAGTACGGCATCAGCCCGCCACAGGCCCATGCCTGCCACGCGGGAATGCCGACGGATGTGGCCTGTCCGCGCTGCGCCAGCACCCAAACCACGATGATCAGTGAATTCGGTTCCACGGCCTGTAAAGCGTTATACCGCTGCGACAGCTGCCGGGAACCCTTTGATTACTTTAAATGTATTTGAGGTTGCCATGACGACGTTTCATTCGCTTACGGTGGCAAAGGTCGAGCCGGAAACCCGCGATGCGGTGACCATTACGTTCGCCGTACCGCAAACGCTGCAAACTGCCTACGCGTTTCGCCCCGGTCAGCATCTGACCCTGAAGGCCAAACTGGCAGGCGAAGAACTCCGCCGCTGTTATTCGATTTGTCGCCGCGCCGTGCCGGGCGAAATCAGCGTGGCGGTGAAGGCCATCGAAGGCGGGCGCTTCTCCCGCTATGCCAGGGATGAAATCAAAGCTGGCATGACCCTCGAGGTGATGATCCCTCAGGGTAATTTCGGCTATCAGCCGCAGCCTGAGCGCAGCGGACACTATCTGGCGATCGCCGCAGGCTCCGGGATAACCCCGATGCTGGCGATTGTGGAAACCACATTACAGGCCGAGCCGGACAGCGTGTTCACCGTGATTTACGGCAACCGCAGCAGCCAGAGCATGATGTTCCGCCAACAGCTGGCCGACCTGAAAGACACGTATCCGACGCGCCTGCAATTGCTGAGTATTTTCAGTCAGGAAACCCTCGACAGCGCGCTGCTGCATGGCCGCATTGACGGTGAAAAATTGCATGCGCTTTCCCGCTCTCTGCTGAATTTCAGTCAGTTTGATGAGGCCTTTATCTGCGGCCCGGCGGCGATGATGGACGACGCTGAAACTGCACTTGTAGCGCTTGGAATGTCGCAAAATGCCATTCATCTCGAGCGCTTCAATACGCCGGGCAGCACCGTGCGCCACGCGTCAAGCGTGCAGGCCGACGGCCAGACGGTCACCCTGCGCCAGGACGGGCGTGACCGCGCGATAGTCCTTTCCGCTGACGACGAAAGCATTCTCGACGCCGCCCTGCGTCAGGGCGCGGACTTACCTTACGCCTGCAAAGGCGGGGTGTGCGCCACCTGCAAATGCAAAGTACTGCGCGGTGAAGTGTCGATGGCAACCAATTACAGCCTCGAGCCGGATGAACTCGCAGCAGGATATGTTCTGAGCTGCCAGTCGCTGCCGCTCACTGCCGATGTGATCGTCGATTTTGATGCGAAGGGGATGGCATGAGCGAATTACTGATTAGCCGCCACGACCGCGTATTGCAGCTGACGCTCAACCGTCCGCAGGCGCGCAACGCCCTGAACAACGCGTTATTGACCCAAATTGCCGACGCGCTGGAATCAGCCCAGCAGGACAGCAGCATCGGCGCGGTCATCATTACCGGCAGCGAGCGCGTGTTTGCCGCCGGGGCTGATTTACAGGAGATGGCGGAAAAGGATTTAGCCGCGACCCTGAACGATATTCGCCCACGCATTTGGGCGCGCATCGATGCCTTCAGCAAACCTCTGATTGCCGCCGTGAACGGCTACGCGCTGGGCGCCGGTTGTGAACTGGCGCTGCTGTGCGATGTGGTGGTGGCGGGCGACAACGCCACATTTGGTCTGCCGGAAATCACCCTCGGCCTGATGCCGGGCGCAGGCGGCACGCAGCGTCTGATCCGCTGCGTGGGCAAATCATTAGCGACACAAATGGTGCTGACCGGACGCAGCATTGATGCCCCGCGCGCGCAGCAGGCGGGGCTGGTGAGTGAGATTTACCCCGTTGGGCTGACCACGGAATATGCCATCAGCCTGGCGGCTGCAATGGCGAAACACTCCCCGCTAGCGTTGCAGGCTGCGAAGCAGGCGCTTCGTCAGTCGCAGGAAGTGATGCTCGGTGCCGGACTCGCGCAGGAGCGCCAGCTGTTTACGCTGCTCAGCGCCACCGACGATCGTCGCGAAGGTATCGCTGCGTTTCTTGCCAAACGCCAACCCGAATTCAAAGGACGCTAACGATGGACGCTTTTATTCTCAGTCACGTTGAGCATGGGGTGATGACGCTAACGCTGAATCGTCCGGATCGACTGAACAGCTTTAACGAGGTGATGCACGGGCAGCTCGCCGAGTGCCTGAAGCAGGCCGAACGCGATGAAACGATTCGGTGTCTGGTTATCACCGGCGCCGGACGCGGATTCTGCGCCGGACAAGATCTGAACGACCGCAACGTTGACCCGAGCGGTCCGCCGCCGGATCTCGGTTACTCGGTAGAAACGTTCTGGAACCCGCTGGTTCGCCGTCTGGCAACGCTGCCAAAACCGGTTATCTGTGCGGTAAACGGCGTGGCGGCAGGTGCGGGTGCGACGCTTGCCCTTGGCTGCGACATAGTCATTGCTGCGCGTTCTGCGAATTTCGTGATGGCGTTCAGCAAGTTGGGACTGATTCCGGACTGCGGCGGAACCTGGGTTTTACCGCGAGTGGCGGGGCGTGCTCGGGCCATGGGCCTGGCGCTGCTGGGAGACAAACTCAGCGCCGAACAGGCTCAGCAGTGGGGCATGATCTGGCAAGTGGTGGATGACGCGCAGCTCAGCGACGCCGCCAACCAGCTGGCGCGCCATTTCGCTACGCAGCCGACATATGGCCTCGGGCTTATCAAACAGGCGATCAACGCGGCGGAAACCAACGACCTGGACGCACAGCTCGACCTCGAGCGTGACTACCAGCGCTTGGCGGGGCGCAGCGTGGATTACCGCGAAGGCGTCAGCGCCTTCCTCGCCAAACGTCAACCACAATTCAGCGGGAAATGACCATGAGCCAACAGATTCGAACCGTAGCGGTCATTGGCAGCGGCACCATGGGCGCGGGTATTGCGGAAGTGGCGGCGATGGCCGGGCAGCAGGTGCTGTTGCATGACATCTCAGCCGACGCCATGTCTCGCGCTATTGACGCGCTGCGTCAGCGTCTGGAATCCCGGGTTGCGCGTGGCAAACTCAGCGCCGACGCCTGCGAACGCGGTCTGGCGCGCATTTTGCCGGTGACTGACATCGCCGCACTCGCTGCTGCCGATTTAGTGATTGAAGCGGCAGCTGAAAATCTTGACGTCAAAAAAGCGTTGTTTGCGCAGCTGGGTGAAATCTGCCCACCGCACACGCTGCTGACCAGCAACACTTCATCCATATCGATTACCGCGATTGCGGCGGGCGTGAAGCACCCGGAGCGCGTGGCGGGGCTGCATTTCTTCAACCCGGCGCCGGTAATGAAACTGGTGGAAGTGGTGAGTGGTGTGGCGACGTCCACCGAAGTGGTGACGCAACTCAGCCAGTGCGTGCTGGCCTGGGGCAAACAGCCGGTTCAGTGCCACTCCACACCGGGTTTTATCGTCAACCGAGTGGCGCGTCCGTTCTATGCCGAAGCCTGGCGCGCGTTGGAAGAGCAGGTTGCCGCCCCGGAAGCGATTGATACGGCGCTACGTGAAGCGGGTGGTTTCCCGATGGGACCGCTGGCGCTGACAGATTTGATTGGTCAGGACGTGAATTTCGCCGTCACCTGTTCCGTATTTAACGCCTTCTGGCAGGAACGTCGTTTTCTGCCGTCGCTGGTGCAGCAGGAACTGGTGCTGGCGGGGCGCTACGGTAAAAAAAGTGGGCAGGGTGTTTATCCCTGGCCGCAGGGGGCCGCCGAGCCGGCGTTTTATCCGGCTGTGCCTGCGCATCGTCAGGCATCCAGTGTGCAAAAAGAACGTGACGTTGTCACTCTTGATGAGGTGCTTCTGATAGAAACCACGGGTGAAACTGCTCAGGCGGCGGCTACACGCACTCGCCAGCCGGTGGTGATGATGGACCGCAGCGAAGGCGCGGTGGTGGTGATTGCCGCCGCACCGGGCAACCGTCTGGAGTCGACGGAGAAAGCCATTTACTGGTTGCAGCAGCAGGGCAAAAAAGTGCTACTGGTCGCCGATTATCCGGGGCTGCTGGTGTGGCGCACCGTGGCGATGCTGGTCAACGAAGCGCTGGACGCCCTGCAAAAAGGCGTCGCCAGCGAAGAGGATATCAACACCGCCATGCGTCTGGGTGTGAATTATCCGCGCGGTCCGCTCCAGTGGGGCGAACAGCTCGGCTGGCAGCGCGTGCTGGCGCTGCTGGAAAACCTGCAACGTCATTACGGCGAAGAACGCTATCGCCCCTGTTCCTTGCTGCGCCAGCGTGCGCTTCTGGAGAGTAGCTATGAGTCATAACGACGCCTGGCATAACGCCCGCGTGATGTACGAACGCGACACCTGCGCCCAGGCGCTGGGGATTGACATTATCGAGATGGGTGAAGGCTTCGCGGTGCTGACCATGACCGTCACCGCCAACATGCTTAACGGCCATCAAACCTGCCACGGCGGACAGCTTTTTTCGCTGGCGGATACGGCATTTGCCTACGCCTGCAACAGCCAGGGGCTGGCGGCGGTGGCATCGGGCTGCAACATCGACTTTCTGCGTCCGGGCTTTGCCGGAGACAAACTCACCGCCACCGCGCGCGTGATGCATCAGGGCAAATTGACCGGGGTGTATGACATTGAAATTGTTAACCAACAACAAAAAGCTGTGGCCCTGTTTCGCGGTAAATCACACCGCATCGGCGGCAGCGTAACGGGAGAAGCCTGATGCGTGACGCATTTATCTGTGACGGAGTGAGAACGCCAGTGGGGCGCTACGGCGGTGGACTTTCCGGGATTCGCGCCGACGATTTGGGCGCGGTGCCACTGCGGGCGCTGCTCGACAGGCATCCGCAGCTGGATGCTGAACGTATCGACGATGTGATTTTCGGCTGTGCCAACCAGGCGGGGGAAGATAACCGCAACGTGGCACGCATGGCATCGTTACTGGCGGGCCTGCCGCAGACGGTCTCCGGCACCACTATCAACCGTTTATGCGGTTCTGGACTGGATGCGATTGGCTTTGCTGCCCGCGCAATCCGTTCCGGCGATGCGGATTTACTGATTGCAGGCGGCGTGGAATCCATGTCCCGTGCGCCGTTTGTGATGGGCAAAGCCACTACGCCGTTCCAGCGTCAGGCTGAAATATTCGACACCACAATCGGCTGGCGTTTTGTGAACCCGCTCATGCAGCAGCATTTTGGTACTGACAGCATGCCCGAAACGGCAGAGAATGTAGCTGAATTGTTAAAAATTAGCCGTGCCGATCAGGATGCGTTCGCCTGGCGCAGCCAGCAGCGCACCGCAATTGCCCAGCAAAACGGCATTCTGGCTGAAGAAATTGTCCCGGTCAGCGTGAAGGGCAAAAAGGGCGCGTTGACCGAAGTGACGCAGGATGAGCATCCCCGGGCGGAAACAACGCTCGAACAGCTCGCCGCCCTGAAAACGCCGTTCCGCAAGAATGGGGCGATCACCGCCGGTAACGCCTCTGGGGTAAACGATGGGGCGGCGGCGCTGCTAATCGCCAGCGCGGAAATGGCCGCACGTCAGGGGTTAACGCCACGAGCGCGCATTGTGGCGATGGCCACCTCGGGCGTTGAGCCGCGTCTTATGGGCCTTGGGCCGGCGCCTGCCACCCGCAAAGTGCTGGAGCGTGCGGGGCTCTGTATCAACGATATGGACGTCATCGAGCTGAATGAGGCATTTGCCGCCCAGGCGCTCGGTGTGATGAGACAGTTGGGGCTCCCGGACGATGCCCCGCATGTCAATCCCAACGGTGGCGCCATTGCATTAGGCCATCCGTTAGGCATGAGTGGTGCCCGACTGGCGCTGGCTGCCAGCAATGAACTGCACCGTCGCGGAGGGCGTTACGCCCTGTGCACGATGTGTATCGGTGTGGGTCAGGGCATTGCCATGATCCTGGAGCGCGTGTGAGCTGATTAACCTGCGAGTACCCTACAATGACAACGACAAAATTAGAATCGATTGAAACCGCATCCGTTGATGAACTGCAGGCTTTACAGACCCAACGCCTGAAGTGGACGCTGAAACATGCTTACGACAATGTGCCGATGTACCGCCGTAAATTTGACGCGGCGGGGGTTCACCCTGACGATTTCAAAAGCTTAAGCGATATCCGTAAATTCCCGTGCACCACTAAACAGGATTTACGCGATAACTATCCGTTCGACACATTTGCTGTGCCGATGGAACAGGTGGTGCGTATTCACGCCTCGTCTGGTACCACGGGTAAACCGACGGTGGTCGGTTATACCCAAAACGATATTGATACCTGGGCCAATCTGGTTGCCCGCTCTTTGCGTGCGGCAGGTGGCAGCGCGAAGGACAAAATTCACGTGGCGTACGGCTACGGCCTGTTTACCGGCGGGCTGGGTGCGCACTACGGCGCAGAACGTCTGGGCGCGACGGTTATCCCGATGTCCGGCGGTCAAACCGAAAAACAGGCGCAGCTTATCCGTGATTTCAAGCCTGACATGATTATGGTCACACCGTCCTACTGTCTCAATCTGATTGAAGAACTGGAGCGCCAGATGGGCGGTGATGCCAGTACATGCAGCCTGCGGGTTGGCGTGTTTGGCGCAGAGCCGTGGACCATGGCGATGCGCAAAGAAATTGAACGACGTCTGGGCATTACCGCGCTGGATATCTACGGTCTGTCAGAAGTCATGGGGCCGGGCGTAGCGATGGAATGTCTGGAAACCTCCGACGGCCCGACTATCTGGGAAGATCACTTCTACCCGGAAATCGTTAATCCGAACGACGGCACGCCGCTGGACGACGGTCAGCAGGGCGAGCTGCTGTTCACCACGCTGACTAAAGAAGCGCTGCCGGTGATTCGCTATCGTACCCGAGACCTGACCCGATTGCTGCCGGGCACTGCGCGTACGATGCGCCGGATGGACCGCATCAGCGGGCGCAGCGACGATATGCTGATCATTCGTGGCGTAAATGTCTTCCCGTCACAGCTGGAAGAGGAAATCGTTAAGTTTGAGCATTTGTCGCCGCACTATCAGCTGGAAGTGAATCGTCGCGGGCATCTGGATTCGCTGTCGATCAAAGTCGAGCTGAAAGAGAGCAGCCTGGCCCTGTCGCATGAGCAGCGCTGTCAGGTGTGTCATCAGCTGCGCCATCGGATCAAATCGATGGTCGGGATTTCTACCGACGTGACCATCGTCAACTGCGGCAGTATTCCGCGCTCCGAAGGTAAAGCGTGTCGCGTGTTTGACCTGCGTAAACTGGCGGCGAACGGTTAATTATTGCGTGCCCGGTGGCGCAAGCTTACCTGGCAACCGTTCTGGTCGGGGTGAGGGTAAAATAATCTGTGCTATGATTCAGTCAGGGAAAAAATCACAACAGAATGAATCAGATGAGTAAACTTGATCTCTTTATCCAGCAGGCCGTCGCGGCCGTGCCAGTCAGCGGAACCTCTTTAATCTCCTCCCTTTACGGGGATGCGTTATCCCATCGTGGCGGCGAAATCTGGCTTGGGAGCCTGACGGCGCTGCTTGAAGGCCTTGGTTTTGGCGATCGCTTTGTTCGCACCTCGTTATTCCGACTCAATAAAGAGGGCTGGCTGGACGTCTCGCGTATCGGGCGGCGCAGTTTTTACCGTCTGAGTGACAAAGGGCTGCGTCTGACCCGACGTGCTGAGAGCAAAATTTACCGCGCTGAACCGCCCGCGTGGGACGGCACCTGGCTGCTGTTGCTGTCGGAAGGGCTGGATAAAAATACGCTCACCGATGTGAAAAAACAGCTGATTTGGCAGGGCTTCGGCACGCTGGCCCCGAGCCTGATGGCGTCGCCGTCGCAAAAGCTGGCGGACGTTCAGGCGCTGCTGCATGAAGCGGGCGTGGCGGAAAACGTCATCTGTTTTGAGGCCCGCTCTCCGCTGGCGACCTCCGTCAGTGCATTGCGCGCGCGCGTGGAAGAGTGCTGGCAGCTCACCGAACAAAATCAGATGTATGAAAATTTCATCAATACCTTCAGACCGTTGCTGCCGCTGCTGCGGGATGCTGCCCCTGCTGAGCTGACGCCGGAGCGCTGCTTCGCAATTCAGCTGTTGGCTATTCACCTTTACCGCCGGGTGATCCTCAAAGACCCGCTGCTGCCTGAAGAACTGTTGCCTGCGCACTGGGCCGGACAGGCCGCTCGTCAGCTGTGCATTAATATTTATCAGAGCGTGGCGGCTGGTGCACTGGCGTGGGTGAGCGAGAAGGGCGAAACCTCGGTCGGCCCGTTGCCGCAGCCCGCGTCGCCGTTTTATCAACGCTTTGGTGGTCTGAATCTTAAATAAGGAGTGTGACCATGCCGGTTTATCAAATTGATGGCTTAACGCCCGTGGTACCTGAAGAAAGTTACGTCCATCCCACGGCGGTGTTGATTGGCGACGTTATTCTCGGAAAAGGCGTTTACGTCGGTCCGAATGCCAGCCTTCGCGGCGATTTCGGGCGAATCGTGGTGAAAGACGGGGCCAATATTCAGGATAACTGCGTCATGCACGGCTTCCCGGAGCAGGACACCGTGGTCGAAGAAGACGGGCATATTGGGCACAGTGCGATACTGCACGGCTGTGTTATCCGCCGTAATGCGCTGATCGGAATGAACGCGGTGATTATGGACGGTGCAGTCATTGGCGAAAACAGCATTGTCGGCGCAGCGGCGTTTGTGAAAGCGAAGGCTGAAATGCCGGCGAATTATTTGATTGTTGGCAGTCCGGCAAAGGCCATTCGTGCGCTGAGTACCGATGAAATGGAGTGGAAAAAACGTGGCACGCGGGAATATCAGGTACTGGTGGAACGCTGCAAACTGACTATGCACCAGGTGGAGCCGTTGCGCGAAGTGGAAGAAGGGCGCCAGCGGTTGGTTTTTGATGAAAATCTGCGCCCGAAATCGGCGAAATAATTCAGAAAACAAAATCAAATTATTTTCTGTCTCTCCCTGTATTCCACAGCCGAATATCGCTCATAAAAGGACGGACGTAACGGTCCTCGCGTTCTCAGCATAAATGCGGCAGGACGTGCACTGAGGGAGGGACGTCCATCACATCACTACAATGCCCCAGGGCGTGAAGCGAGTATTACGCGCTCCCACTGTACATAGGATGCATAACCCAGCTCTTCCCCCCTGAATTCTGCACGTACTTACAAATGTAGTCAAAAATGGATAAATGTAACTATTTGGATATATTTGGAAAGCGGGTAGCTTAGATATGTAAGCTATCATTATTCATGTTGCCCAATAGTTTCTTAAGGTTGCTGTTTGTAAAAAGCGAGCGGTAGACAGGATGTACAATAGAGGATCATTTATGAGACTTACGCTACTAGTCAAAAGCCTTGTCCTGGCAGGGTTATTCACCTCTACGGCACTGACGCCTTTGTTCGCGCAGGAAGCGCCTAAAGAGGCAACCTCAGCGACAAAACAAGCTAATGATGCACTTTATAATCAGCTTCCTTTTTCTGATAACACTGACTTTACCAATGCCCATAAAGGCTTTATTGCCGCTTTACCGACGGATGTCATCAAAGGTGAGCAAGGTAATGTTATCTGGGATCCGCAGAAATACGCCTTTATTAAAGAAGGCGAAAAATCGCCTGACAGCGTCAACCCGAGCCTGTGGCGCCAGTCTCAGTTGATCAACATCAGCGGTCTGTTTGAAGTGACGGAAGGGGTTTATCAGATTCGTAATCTTGACCTCTCAAATATGACCATCATTGAGGGTAACGAAGGGATTACCATCGTTGACCCCCTGATTTCAGCAGAAACCGCGAAAGTGGGCCTTGAGCTGTATTACAAAAACCGTGGTAAAAAGCCGGTGGTTGCGGTGATTTATACCCATAGCCACGTTGACCACTACGGTGGGGTACGCGGTGTGGTTGATGAGGCTGACGTAAAATCTGGCAAAGTGAAGATTTACGCCCCTGCAGGCTTTATGGAGGAAGCGGTATCCGAGAACATCATGGCGGGTAACGCTATGAGCCGCCGTGCTAGTTACATGTACGGTAACCTGCTGAAACCAGACGTAAAAGGTCAGGTTGGTGCGGGTCTTGGTACGACCACCTCTGCAGGGACAGTGACATTAATTGCCCCGACAAATTACATCACCAAAACCGGACAAAAAGAGACGATTGACGGTCTGACCTATGATTTCATGATGGCGCCAGGTTCTGAAGCCCCATCAGAAATGCTGTGGTTTATCGAAGAGAAGAAACTCATCGAAGCGGCAGAAGACGTCACCCATACTCTCCATAACACCTACTCGTTGCGCGGCGCCAAAATTCGCGATCCACTGGCATGGTCGAAATACATCAACGATGCTATCAACCTCTGGGGAGATAAAGCCGAAATTATCATGGCGCAGCACCACTGGCCGACCTGGGGTAACGAGAACGTCGTTAAGCTGATGAAGGGACAGCGCGACCTCTATCGCTATATCAACGACCAGACCTTACGCATGGCCAATACTGGTCTGACGCGTGACGAAATTGCGGCAAACTTTAAGCTGCCAGATGGCCTGGCGAAAACCTGGGCCAGTCGGGGTTATTACGGTTCCGTCAGCCATGACGTGAAAGCCACTTATGTGTTCTATCTCGGCTGGTTCGATGGCAACCCGGCAACGCTGGATGAGTTGCCACCCGATGAAGCGGCAAAGAAATATGTCGATTACATGGGCGGTGCGGATAACATCCTGAAAAAAGCCAAAGAAGATTATGATCAGGGCAACTTCCGCTGGGTCGCACAGGTTGTCAGTAAAGTTGTCTTTGCCGATCCCAATAACCAGGCGGCACGTAATCTGGAAGCGGATGCGCTTGAACAGATGGGTTATCAGGCTGAATCCGGTCCGTGGCGTAACTTCTACCTGACCGGTGCACAGGAGCTGCGTAATGGCGTGCAGAAACTGCCAACGCCGAATACGGCCAGCCCGGATACGGTGAAAGCAATGACGCCGGAAATGTTCTTCGATTACCTCGGGGTGCATATCAACGGTGAAAAAGCGGCTAATGCCAAAGCGGTATTTAATATCGATTTGGGCAGCGACGGCGGTAAATACAAGCTGGAGCTGGAAAACGGGGTACTGAACCACACCGCAAATGCCGAAGCGAAAGATGCGGACGCGACTATTACACTCAACCGCGACACACTGAATAAAATCATCCTGAAAGAAGAAACCCTGAAACAGGCTGAAGATAACGGTGATGTTAAGGTCACGGGTAATGGTGCGAAGCTGGATGAGATGCTGAGCTATATGGACAAGTTTGAATTCTGGTTCAACATCGTCACACCATAAAATAATTCCCCTGCGGCGCCTGCGTTGCAGGGGATTTTCTTAAGGTAAACAGTTATGCGTTTGTCTTCATACTCACTTCTGCCGTCTCTTTTTTGCCTGGCCTCTGCAGCTGCGTTTGCCGTAGAAGACCATGCGCCGGATGCGGCCCAGGCGAACAACCCACTGGCGAATATGACTGCATTTAATATGCAGAACTATTACATCGGTGATGTCAGCGGCACAGATAAAGATGCCAACCAGTTCTGGTTTCGTTATGCACAGCCGTTTGCTCTGGGCGACAGTAACTGGTTATTACGTGGATCACTTCCGGTCAACACGTATCCGACCCCTCCTAATGGTGGGCATAAAACCGGTCTGGGTGACCTGAACCTCTTCGCATCATGGCTGATTGATACCGGTAATCCGGCTGTGAGTTTTGGTTTTGGTCCACAAATTACAGCCCCGACTGCAACCGATGATGCGCTGGGAACAGAAAAATGGTCAGCGGGGCTGGTCAACGTGCTGTTTGATGCCAGCTCGAAGAAATTCCAGTACGGCTATCTGGCTTCCTGGCAGCATAGTTTTGCCGGGGAAGATGACCGAAGCGACGTGAATCTCGGCACATTCCAGCCATTCTTGTTTTATCAGTTAGGCGGAGGTACCTACCTTCGTGCTGCACCTATCTGGGTCTATAACTTCCAGAATGACAGTTACAGTGTTCCGATGGGGCTGGGTATTGGGCAAGTGATTAAGCAGCAGAAAACGGTGTATAACTTCTTCATCGAACCACAAGGGTCAGTCGCTGATCACGGGCCAGGACAACCTCGCTGGCAGATTTTTGCCGGACTTAATCTGCAATTCCTCAATTAATTTCGCCAGGAGAACTGTGGGTTTTACCCTGCGCCTTCTGCATAAAATGTGGTTCGTTACGGTGCCGGGTGCCTCCCGGTGAGCTTTGTCAGTTTTCACGGAGCTCCTTAACCGGGAACAGCGTCAGAACCCTTTTGCACATGACCTCTGGCAAAAAGATAACGGAAAATAAGAGGCCGTTTACTGTATGAGGAAACGGAAAATCCCTCTCACCGGGCGGCGAGAGGGGGAAATCTTTATGCAGCAACCAGGCTGTTGATTGCGGCTTTGGCATCAGACTGCGCTTTGGCCGCCACTTCTGGACCGTAAGCCACGCCTTCAGCGAACACGAAATTCACGTCGGTGATGCCGATGAAGCCCAGGAACAGCTTCATGTACGGCGCCAGCAGGTCGGTTGGGGTATCTTTATGGATACCGCCACGGCTGGAAACGACGACTGCACGTTTACCCGTGACCAGGCCTTCTGGACCGTTTTCGGTGTAACGGAAGGTCACACCGGCACGCGCAACCAGGTCAAAATAGTTTTTCAGCTGAGTTGGGATGTTGAAGTTATACATTGGGGCGGCGATAACAATAACGTCGTGCGCCTGCAACTCAGCGATAAGCTCATCAGACAGCGCCAGCGCTTCTTGCTGACGTGGAGACAGCGGGGCGTCGCTCGGACGCAGCGCGCCAACCAGTTCGCCATCCAGCACCGGGATTGGCTGTGCAGCCAGGTCACGAACGGTGATTTGGTCTGCCGGATGTTTTTCAGCCCACTGATCAACAAAATAGTCAGTCAGCTGACCAGACTGAGAGTACCCTGCCAGAATACTGGATTTGAGAACTAAAACTTTGCTCATGGGTGTTTCCTTTTATGAGATTGACGGGCCTGTGCCCAGATGCTTGATGACATGCTATTCACAATCCTGTCGCAGGGATAGCGCAATATATCGAAGCCTTCGTTCAAATTTATTGATGAAGGAAAGGGCGACTGCGATGTGGTACTCTAACACCAATGAAAACAGAGACATTTTTCCGGCAGTGCGCTGCCCGTTAACGCTATGACAGAACAACATAAAATGACCTTTTCGCAGCTCCATCAACAGCTCGATGGCCTGATGCTGCGCGATAAAACCCGCTTTGCCCGTCGTCTGCATGGCGTGAATAAGGTTAAAAATCCTGAATCACAACAAGCTATTATGCTGGAGATGGCGAAAGAGATTTCGCAGGCAGCGGGTAAAGTCCTGCTGCGCGAAGCGGCGCGCCCGGCGATAACCTACCCGGAAAACCTGCCCGTCAGTCAGAAAAAGCAGGATATCTACAACGCCATCCGCGACCATCAGGTGGTGATTGTGGCGGGGGAAACCGGTTCGGGGAAAACCACCCAGCTGCCGAAAATCTGCATGGAGCTGGGGCGTGGCGTTAAAGGGCTGATTGGTCATACTCAGCCGCGCCGTCTGGCCGCGCGCACCGTGGCCAACCGTATTGCCGAAGAGCTGCAAACGGAGCCGGGCGGTTGCATCGGTTATAAAGTCCGCTTTAGCGATCACGTCAGCGACAACACCATGGTCAAGCTGATGACCGACGGTATTTTGCTGGCAGAAATCCAGCAGGACCGGCTGCTGATGCAATACGACACCATCATTATCGATGAAGCGCACGAACGCAGCCTGAACATCGATTTTCTGCTCGGCTATTTCCGCGAACTGCTGCCTAAGCGTCCGGATCTGAAAATCATCATCACTTCGGCGACCATCGATCCGGAACGTTTCTCAAAACATTTCAATAACGCTCCGATAATCGAAGTTTCTGGCCGCACCTTCCCGGTCGACGTCCGCTATCGTCCGATTGTCGAAGATGCCGACGATACCGAACGCGATCAGTTACAGGCAATTTTCGATGCGGTTGACGAACTGGGGCAGGAGAGTCCGGGCGATATCCTGATTTTCATGAGCGGCGAGCGCGAAATCCGCGATACCGCCGATGCGCTCAGCAAGCGCGACCTGCGCCATACCGAAATTCTTCCGCTGTACGCCCGCCTGTCAAACAGTGAGCAAAACCGCGTATTCCAGTCGCATAGCGGACGCCGCATCGTGCTCGCAACCAACGTGGCGGAAACCTCGCTGACGGTGCCGGGGATTAAGTACGTTATTGACCCGGGCACCGCGCGTATCAGCCGCTACAGCTACCGCACCAAAGTGCAGCGCTTGCCGATTGAGCCGGTTTCTCAGGCCTCGGCGAATCAGCGTAAGGGCCGCTGCGGACGTGTCTCGGAAGGGATCTGTATTCGTCTCTATTCGGAAGACGATTTCCTGTCGCGTCCTGAATTTACCGATCCGGAAATTCTGCGTACCAACCTGGCGTCCGTTATCTTGCAGATGACCGCGCTGGGGCTCGGCGATATTGGTGCATTCCCGTTCGTGGAAGCGCCAGATAAACGCAATATTCAGGACGGTGTACGCCTGCTGGAAGAGCTGGGCGCGATAACCACCGACGAGCAGCAGTCCGTGTACAAACTCACGCCAATGGGACGCCAGCTTTCGCAACTACCGGTGGACCCGCGTCTGGCGCGCATGGTACTGGAAGCGCAAAAACACGGCTGTGTACGTGAGGCGATGATCATCACCTCGGCGTTGTCGATTCAGGATCCGCGCGAACGTCCAATGGACAAACAGCAGGCCTCTGACGAAAAACACCGCCGTTTCCATGACAAAGAGTCCGACTTCCTGGCGTTCGTTAATCTGTGGAATTACCTTGGCGAGCAGCAAAAAGCGCTGTCGTCGAACCAGTTCCGCCGCCTGTGCCGCACCGAATACCTCAACTATTTGCGCGTGCGCGAATGGCAGGATATTTACACCCAACTGCGTCAGGTGGTGAAAGAGCTTGGTATTCCGGTCAACAGCGAACCTGCTGAATACCGCGAAATTCACGTTGCCTTGCTGACCGGTCTGCTTTCGCATATCGGCATGAAAGATGCGGATAAACAGGAGTTTACCGGCGCGCGCAACGCCCGTTTCTCGATTTTTCCGGGTTCCGGCTTATTCAAAAAACCGCCGAAATGGACAATGGTCGCCGAGCTGGTTGAAACCAGCCGTCTGTGGGGGCGCATTGCTGCACGTATCGATCCGGAATGGGTCGAGCCTGCCGCCCAGCATTTGATCAAACGTTCGTACAGCGAGCCGCACTGGGAGCGCGCGCAGGGCGCAGTAATGGCCACTGAAAAAGTGACCGTTTACGGCTTGCCGATTGTCGCCGCCCGCAAGGTCAACTACAGCCAGATTGACCCGGCGCTGTGCCGCGAGCTGTTTATTCGCCATGCGATGGTGGAGGGCGACTGGCAAACGCGTCACGCCTTCTTCCGCGATAATTTGAAACTGCGCAACGAAATTGAAGAACTTGAGCACAAATCCCGTCGCCGCGATATTTTGGTAGATGATGAATCACTGTTCGAGTTTTACGACCAGCGCATCAGCCACGACGTGATTTCCGCTCGCCATTTCGATAACTGGTGGAAAACCGCCAGCCGCGAAACGCCTGATTTGCTCAACTTTGAAAAAAGTATGCTGATTAAGGAAGGGGCCGATGACGTCAGCAAACTCGACTATCCGAACTTCTGGCACCAGGGCAATCTTAAGCTGCGCCTGAGTTACCAGTTTGAGCCGGGCGCAGACGCCGACGGCGTGACGGTGCATATTCCGTTGCCGTTACTCAATCAGGTCGAAGAATCTGGGTTTGAGTGGCAAATCCCTGGCCTGCGTCGTGAGCTGTTAATCGCGCTGATTAAATCACTGCCGAAACCGGTGCGCCGCAACTTTGTGCCCGCGCCGAATTACGCCGAAGCGCTGTTAGGCCGCATGACGCCGTTGGAGTTGCCGTTGCTGGATTCGATGGAGCGCGAGCTACGCCGGATGAGCGGGGTGACAATTGACCGTGACGACTGGCACTGGGATCAGGTGCCCGATCACCTGAAGATGACCTTCCGCGTCATTGATGACAAAAACAAGAAGCTTCAGGAAGGCCGCGACCTGACTGCGCTGAAAGATGCGTTGAAAGGCAAAGTTCAGGAAACGCTGTCTGCGGTGGCGGACGACGGTATCGAGCAGAGCGGGTTGCATCTCTGGAGTTTTGGTTCGCTGCCTGAAAGCTATGAGCAGAAGCGCGGCAATTACAAAATGAAGGCCTGGCCAGCGCTGGTGGATGAACGCGACAGCGTGGCCATCAAACTGTTTGATAATCCGCTGGAACAGCAGCAGGCGATGTGGCGTGGTCTGCGCCGTTTATTGCTGCTGAATATTCCGTCACCGATTAAATATCTACACGAAAAGCTGCCAAACAAAGCCAAGCTGGGCTTGTACTTTAACCCGTACGGCAAAGTGCTCGATTTGATTGACGACTGCATTTCCTGCGGCGTCGACAAGCTTATCCACGAGGCCGGTGGCCCGGTGTGGACCGAAGAGACCTACGCGGCCTTGCATGAGAAAGTCCGCGCGGAGCTCAACGATACGGTGGTGGAGATTGCCAAACAGGTCGAGCAGATCCTGACGGCGGTATTCAATATCAACAAACGTCTGAAAGGGCGCGTGGATATGACGATGGCGCTGGGCCTGTCTGACGTGAAAGCGCAGATGACCGGGCTGGTGTATCGAGGGTTTGTCACCGGCAATGGATTTAAGCGTCTCGGTGATACGCTGCGTTACCTCAACGCGATTGAGAAACGACTGGAAAAATTAGCCATCGATCCACACCGGGATCGCGCGCAGATGCTGAAAGTCGAAAGCGTGCAGCAGGCCTGGCAGCAGTGGTTGAATAAGCTGCCGCCGTCGCGTCGTAATGATGACGACGTGCAGGAGATTCGCTGGATGATTGAGGAACTGCGGGTGAGCTATTTTGCGCAACAGTTGGGCACGCCGTATCCGATTTCTGACAAGCGGATATTGCAGGCGATGGAACAGATTACGGCATAACGCCTGGCTGCATGTTGCCCTCTCCCGATGGGAGAGGGCAAAGGGGTAAAGCGTAAACGCTCAATTCTTCACCCACGCCAGCGTAAAACCATCCCAGCCTTTCTGGCCCACGGTTTGCAACGCCGTGCAGGTCAAACGCGGGTTGTTCCCCATCATCTCAATAAACTTCCGCATGCCCTGAACGCTTTTGTCTGTGCTCTGCGGATGCGTCACTTCGCCCTCCCGGACCACGTTATCGCCGATAATCAGCGTTCCTGGGCGGGCAAACTTCAGCACCCATTCCAGATAATTTGGGTTATTCGGTTTATCCGCATCGATAAATACCAGGTCAAAAACTGTATCCGGCTCAAACGCCGCCAGCGAATCCAGCGCCGGACCTTCGATGACCTCCACCTTATTCGCCACGCTTGCCAGTTGCAGATTTTGCCGGGCAACCTGCACGTGAAGCGGACTGAATTCCAGCGTAATTAGCTTACCGTCGGCAGGCAATTCCCGCGCCATCCACACGGTGCTGTAGCCGCCGAGTGTGCCAATCTCCAGCACCCGTTTGGCGCCCGTCATGCGCACAAACAGTGCCAGCAGCTGCCCCTGATTCGCCGCCACATCGATGGCGGGCAAACCTTCTCGCTGGTTATTTTCCAGTACTTTTTCAAGCACAAGATCTGGCGGAAGTAATTTCTCAATCAGATAATTATCGACTTCAGACCACAATTTTTGCATTCCTGAACCTCATGTTATGCGTCAGCCTGACAGAGAAAACCCGCCGCCTCCCAGCGACGGGTAAAGGGAGATTTGTGCCAACAGCAGATTGTTTTTCACCAGCAACCACCCTTAACGGGTTAAAGAATAGCGTCTGCTGGGCAATAACTCGCTTTCGGAGTGATCTCCTGTCATCCTCCGCACAGGACGTTACCCTGTGGTACGACTCACGAAAGTAGGGAGTATTATGCTGACCACCTTTCCACATCTGAACGAAACGACTTTGCAAGCCGCCAACCGCGTAGGTGAATGGCTGGCGCAAAATGATTTTCCCACGCCACCGGTCAATGTCGACGCCGATCTGGTGGTGCTGGCGGGCAATGCGGTGATGCCAACCATTGACGCCGCCTGCCGTCTGGCGGCAGAAAACCGCACGTTGTTGATAAGCGGGGGCATTGGCCATTCCACCACTTTCCTGTATGCCGCCGTGGCCCGTCACCCGCGTTATAATGCTCTGCGTACCACCGGATGTGCCGAAGCGTCCATTCTCGCGGAAATTGCGCATCAGTACTGGAATATTCCGCAGGAGCGCATTGTGGTGGAACCGCGCTCCACTAACTGTGGGGAGAATGCCCGTTTCACGCGCGACATAATGGAAGATCGTGGGATCCGCTGCCATTCCGGGATTGTGGTGCAGGACCCGACCATGCAGCGCCGCACCATGGCGACGTTCGCACACGTCTGGCAGGACGATGCGAATGCCCCACAGTGGCGCAGCTATCCGGGCTATTTACCGGTGCTGCGTAATGGAAATCATGGCCTGACCTTCGCCGAAGAAGCGCATAACGTCTGGCCGGTGGAGCGTTATCTCTCCTTATTACTGGGCGAACTGCCGCGTATTCATGATGATGAAAACGGCTATGGGCCGCGCGGGAAAGGTTTTATCGCGCACGTCGATATGCCTGATGACGTGCTGGACGCATGGCGCGTTCTGAGTGAAGACGTGCTGCTGCGCGAGGCGTTGTCGAGCCGTTCCCTGTTGTAATTCCCTCCCGTTAATGCCCGTTTGCGACAAAATATCCGCAAACGGGCATTCGTTGTTATCGAGTTGTTGACGCTGAATCGCGTTCACTGGCTTACTTTTATGAGATGTCTCACAAAAACAGGATGATAGGGTTGGGATTTGTACCGTGAATTCTCGATATTTAACAATATATTCACTTGTTAAAAACGATGTATTCACAGGAGCAGCACATGACAGCACCCGTACAACACCCTATGTATATCGACGGTCAGTTTGTGTCCTGGCAGGGCGACGCCTGGATTGACGTGGTCAATCCCTCAACCGAGGCGCTGATTTCGCGCATTCCTGACGGTTCCGCCAAAGAGGCGCAGCAGGCTATCGACGCCGCCGAACGAGCGCAGCCTGCCTGGGAAGCACTCCCGGCCATTCAGCGTGCGGGCTGGCTGCGTAAAATTGCGGCGGGCATTCGCGAACGTGCTGAAGAAATCAGTGCGCTGATAGTCGCGGAAGGCGGCAAAATTCAGCAGCTGGCGGATGTTGAAGTGGCATTCACCGCTGACTATCTCGAGTACATGTCAGAGTGGGCGCGCCGTTACGAAGGTGAAATTCTGCAAAGCGACCGTCCGGGCGAAAACATCTTCGTGTTCAAACGTGCGCTGGGCGTCACCACCGGCATTCTGCCGTGGAACTTCCCGTTCTTCCTGATTGCCCGCAAGCTGGCTCCGGCGCTGATCACCGGTAATACCATCGTTATTAAACCGAGCGAATTTACCCCGAACAATGCCATTGCGTTCGCAAAAATTGTTCATGAGATTGGCCTGCCAAAAGGCGTCTTTAACCTGGTCCTGGGCCGTGGCGAAACCGTCGGTCAGGAGCTGGCTGGCAACCCGAAAGTGGCGATGGTCAGCATGACTGGCAGCGTCGGCGCGGGCGAAAAAATCATGACCGCCGCGGCGAAAAATATCACCAAAGTGTGCCTGGAACTGGGCGGCAAAGCCCCGGCGATTGTGCTGGATGATGCCGATATGGAGCTGGCGGTGAAAGCGATTGTCGATTCACGCGTCATTAATACCGGGCAGGTCTGTAACTGCGCTGAGCGCGTGTACGTGCAGAAAGGCATTTACGACCGTTTCGTTAACCGTCTGGGTGAAGCGATGAAAGCGGTGCAGTTTGGTGACCCGGCGCAGCGCACCGATATCGCGATGGGGCCGCTGATCAACGCCGCCGCGCTGGATCGCGTGGAGCAGAAGGTGGCGAAAGCGGTTGAACAGGGCGCGAAAGTGGTCATTGGCGGTAAAGCGGTGGAAGGCAAAGGCTATTTCTACCCGCCGACACTGCTGCTCGACGTGCGTCAGGACATGACCATCATGCATGAAGAAACCTTCGGTCCGGTGCTGCCAGTGGTGGCGTTCGATACGCTGGAAGATGCACTGACGATGGCCAACGACAGTGAATACGGCCTGACGTCATCGGTCTACACCCAGGATTTAAATAAAGCGATGAAAGCTATCAAAGGGCTTAAATTCGGCGAAACCTACATCAACCGCGAAAACTTTGAAGCGATGCAGGGCTTCCACGCAGGCTGGCGTAAATCCGGGATTGGCGGCGCCGATGGGCGTCACGGGCTGGAAGAATATCTGCAGACCCAGGTGGTGTATCTGCAATCCTGATTGCGGATGCGAGACAAAAGGGCCCGATGCGGGCCCTTTTGTACGAGGGGGCCTGTGCAGCATAATGGCTTCTGTGCTACATATTTTCACTCTATTCCTTGGCGGTGAGGTGTCTGTGTCAGAGAAAGTGAATGCACAATGTCACTGTGGTGCAGTGAAGTTTACGGTCGACCTGTCGGACGGGTTTAACACCATCAGGCGCTGTAACTGTTCGTTTTGTCGAATGCGCGGCGCGGTGGTGGTATCGGCGCCGTTATCCGGCATTCAGGTGACGGAAGGGAAAGATAAGCTGACGGAGTACCGCTTCAATACCCGCACCGCAGCGCACTATTTTTGCTCGGTGTGCGGCATTTACACCTTTCATCAGCGGCGTTCTAACCCGCAACAGTACGGGGTTAACGTGGCCTGCATCGAAGGCGTTTCGCCGTTTGATTTTACCGACGTGACGGTATCGAATGGGATACATCATCCGTCCGACGGCGGGGGCGGCGTCGCGGGGATCCTGACGTATACCCCGACGGCTAAAAATTAAAGGGATCACACTCGGTAAGCGAATGAGTTAAAACAAGGCAGTGCGCGAAAAAGCGATTAATCTGCCGTGAAATAACAGGGCATGAGGCGATACTCATGCCCTGAAAATTACACCTTCGTTTCTATCCAGGTCATCATCAATTCGGGCCAGACCGACACCGGCAGGCCCTGAGCGTCACGAATGCCGAACCCGTGTTTCCCTTGCTCGAACAGATGCATTTCCACCGGTACGCCGAGTCGGCGCAGGGCGCTGAACATCACCACGCTGTTTTCGACTTTGACCGACGGGTCGTCTACCGCGTGCAGCAGAAACGTCGGCGGCGTTTGCGCGCTGGCGCGCTGTTCGAGGGAATAATACCGGATTTGCTGTTCGTCGGGGTTGTTGCCAATTAATTCTTCACGCGAGCCGGGATGATCAATATCCGCCACCATGGTGATAACCGGATACACCAGCGCCATAAACGCCGGGCGAGCGGAAAGGGCATCAATCTCATCCTTCGGTTCGTACACTGTTTCATCGTAACGGGTACCGAGACTGGCAGCGGCATGACCTCCGGCAGAAAAACCCATCACCCCGAGCTTATCGGCATCCAGCTGCCAGCGATGCGCATTGGCTCGCAGCACTCGCATCGCGCGCTGCACGTCTGCCAGCGGCGCGTTGGCACCTTCCACATGACCATCTCCCGGAAGGCGGTAGGTCATCACAAATAGCGTATAGCCGCGCGCGTTGAAAAACGGCGCCAGCGCGCTGCCTTCTTTATCTAATACCACGCGTCGATAAGACCCACCCGGCGTGACCAGGATCCCAACGCCGTTCGGTTCCGCCGGGGCATACACCGTTATCTGCGGGGCGCGTACGCCGGTAACCGAGCGGTCCCAGGCTGACGGGCCAGTATGTTGCTCTTCGAGCACGAAATGAACAGGGCTCTGATGCGCGCCGGGCGCATCTCCCTGCGGCCAAACGGGAAAACTGGCCGCCTTGCGTGAGGCTTCTGCCATCAGTTGCAGCAGCTCATCCGGATTGAATGTCGTCATGTCCACTCTCGCTTAGGGTAAAACAACGTTTTAGCACAAGGTGGGAAAGCGGTCAGCGCGAAGGGGAAAATGTGTGAGGCGGATGGGCGAGCCATCCGCCGTAGGGCTTACAGCTTAACGAATTTTTCCAGCACGCGAATAAGCTGGGTGACGAATCCATATTCGTTATCGTACCAGGAGACGGTTTTCACCAGCTGTAAATCGCCGACTTCGGTGATTTCGGTCTGGGTTGCGTCGAACACCGAGCCAAAGTGGCTGCCAATGACATCGGACGACACAATTTCTTCGTCGGTATAGCCGAACGAATCATTGCCTTGGGTCGCTTTTTTCAGCGCCGCGTTTACTTCATCATCGGTGACGTTTTTACCCAGAATCGACACCAGTTCGGTGACGGAACCGGTTTTCACCGGGACGCGCTGTGCATGACCTTTGAGTTTCCCTTTCAGTTCAGGAATAACCAGCCCGATAGCCTTCGCCGCACCGGTGGTGTGTGGGATGATGTTTTCTGCCGCAGCCCGCGAGGCGCGTAAATCTTTGCCGCGCGGGCCATCAACCAGCGCCTGGGTGCCAGTGTAGGCATGAATGGTGGTCATGGTGCCGACTTTGATTTCAAACGCGTCATGCAGCGCTTTCGCCATCGGCGCGAGGCAGTTGGTGGTACAGGACGCTACGGAGATAATGGTGTCGTTACCGTCCAGCGTATCGTCGTTGACGTTAAAAACGATGGTTTTCATGTCGCCGGCCGGGGCGGAAATCAGCACTTTTTTGGCTCCGGCCTGAATGTGCGCCTGGGCTTTATCGGTAGCGGTATAGAAACCGGTACATTCGACGACGTATTCAACGCCTGCTGATTTCCAGGGGATATTTTTGGCGTCTTTCTCGGCGTAGACGGCGATTTTTTTACCGTCGACAATCAGCGCGTCGTCGGTGTGATCGACGCTCCATGGGAACGGGCCGTAGTTAGAGTCGTGCTTCAACAGATACGCCAGCACGTGTGGCGATGTCAGATCGTTTATTGCCACCACTTCCTGTGCGCTTTTCACTTCAAGCATGCGGCGTAACACCAGGCGTCCAATGCGTCCAAAACCATTAATGCCTATTTTGCTCATTGACCTTCTCCTTCGAGGGTTATCTCACGATGCGAGTAAAACTCATCCAGGCTTAGACCAGTCGGTCCATTTGGGCAACTGAACATCTTTCAGGCAGCGCTAACGGTTTGAAAATCTATACAGAAAAGTTAATGAATTTTTGAGGCGGGGCCGCTATGTTAGCTCTCTCACAGTTTTCCGGGAATAATAACGATGCGAGATAAATACTCGAGCCTGCAAATTGGCATTCACTGGCTGGTGTTTCTGCTGGTGATTGGTGCGTACTGCGCGATGGAGCTGCGCGGCTTCTTTCCACGCACCTATCGCCCGTATTTCAATATGGTGCATGTCTCCTGCGGGATTTCAATTCTGGTGTTAATGGTGGCGCGACTATTGGTGCGCCTGAAGCATAAAGCGCCGCCGATTGTGCCGAAACCCAAACCGTGGATGACGGGGATGGCGCATCTGGGGCACCTGGTTATTTATCTGCTGTTCACTATTCTGCCGATTATTGGGCTGGTGATGATGTACAACCGCGGCAACCCGTGGATTGCGTTTGGCATCACCATGCCGCACGCCGCAGAAGCGAATTTTGATTTGGCGGATAACCTGAAGGAATACCACGTGTGGCTGGCGAATTTCGGCTATTACGTGATTGGTCTGCACGCGCTGGCGGCGCTGATGCATCATTATTTCTGGAAGGACAACACGCTGCTGCGCATGATGCCGCGTAAAAAGTAACATGATGTGCCGGGTGGCGCAGCGCTTACCCGGCCTACCTTTTCCCGTCTTTCCCGAATTCCCCGTCTTTCTCGTAGGCCCGCGCAAACGAAGTGCCGCCGGGAACGTATTAATGCCCCGGCATGGATTTACGAATGGCGCTCAATAGCGTCTGGGCGCCGGTCGACAGCGGCGAATCCACCCGCGTCAATATTCCAATCGGTTCGCCTGTACCCTGCGTTGGCACCGGCAGCGCGACCAGCGTGCCATGGCGTAAATCATCTTTCACCGCGCCGGACGGCACAAACCACACATAGTCAAAATCTACCGTCAGCTGGCGCGACAGCGACGCTGACAGCGTTTCAATACAGCCGGGCGGAATTTTACAGCCCTGGCTCAGTACCAGCGCTTCGGCGTTTTGCCGTGGCACCGTGCCTTTAGGCGACACCACAACCGGCCACTCCATCACTTTGCTGAGCGTGACCGTTTCCTGCAACAGTGGGTGATTCGGACGCACCACCAGTTTCAGTGATTCCAGAAACAGCAGCTCGTAATTCAGGCCACTCATCAGGTCCGGGTCCGACATGCGGCCAATGCCTAAATCGATTTCAGCGGATTTCAGCCCGGCCAGCAACATGGTGTTATTCATGGTGGCGACCTGCAGCGTTATGTCTTTTTGCTGCTTGTGGAATTCACCAATCACTGCCGGAAGAATGCCGAGCGCGGCGGTCGGCAGGGCGCCGATACGCACCACGTCACCACCGATCCCTTCTTTGCGGTTCAACGCCTGACCGGCTGTATTCAGCGCATCAAGCACTTTTACCGCGTGAGTCAGAAACTGTTCCCCGACCAGCGTTAGCTGCGCGCCCATACGACCGCGGTCAAAAAGACGCGTGCCGGTAAGTTGTTCCAGTTCGTTGAGGGTTTTCGACAGCGCGGGCTGACTGAGGTTAAGCGTTTCCGCCGCCCGGCCCAACGTGCCCTGTTGAGCGACGGCGACAAACGTATGCAAATGGCGCAAACGAATGCGCTGACTGAAGAGACCATTTTTTTCCATAACCGGATGTTAAAGAGAGTGCAGGGCGGGTATCAAGGTAACTTGTTTGAATTTGATAACTTGCTAGCAAAATATTATTAACATAATGGTCAATTGCGTTACATGTGGTTATGGAATAGCCGATAAAAAGCCCGGCATTTTGTCTTTGCCGGGCTAATTTTGCGCTTAGAGATCGAAGAAAACCGTTTCAGCTTCACCCTGGAGGTGAATATCAAAGCGGTAAACAACCTCGTTGCCGCGCTGTTCGCGTTGGCCTATCAGCGTATTGCGGCGGACTTCCCACTCAATCAGGTTCAGCACCGGGTCGCGCTGATTGGCATCCTGCTCATCAGAGAAATACATTCGGGTATTCAGACCGATGTTGATCCCGCGGGCCACAATCCACAGGTTCACATGCGGGGCCATCAGGCGACCATCACGCCCGACGACCGCCCCGGGTTTGATGGTTTCAAAGCGCCAGACGCCGGAGTCGAAATCAGAGCAGCCGCGTCCCCAGCCGCGAAAATCATTATCGAGGCGTTTTTCCTGCTGGTGATCGGCAGGGTGGTTATAACGCCCGGCGGCGTTGGCCTGCCAGATTTCGAGCAGGACATCACGCACCGGTGTGCCGGAGCCGTCGAACACCCGGCCTTCAAGGGTAATGCGCTCGCCTTCGGTATGGCTGTTGGTCAGCACCGGGCCGAAGTTTTTCTCGAAGATATGAAAACCGGCGGCTTCCGGCGCCAGACCGATGTGCACATACGGCCCGGCGGTTTGCGAGGCGGTTTCAGCTAAATAGTCTTTCATCGTGCGGCTCCCTGAGTACGGTTTTCAAACAGCGTGGCACGACTGCCGCGCAGCACCAAATCGAAGCGATAGGCCAGGCAATCGAGCGGCACGGCGGCGTGGGTGTCGAGTTCGGCAATCAGGGTGCGAATGGCATCATCATTATTGATGGTCTTCACAATCGGACACTGTTTGATAAGCGGGTCACCCTCGAAATACATCTGCGTAATCAGCCGCTGGGCGAAGGCTTCGCCGGACAGTGAAAAGTGGATGTGCGAAGGGCGCCAGTCGCTGGCCTGATTACGCCACGGATACGGGCCGGGCTTGATAGTACGGAAGAAGTAATAGCCATTTTCGTCGGTCAGAACGCGGCCACAGCCGCCAAAATTTGGGTCAACGGGGGCCAGATACTGATCTTTCTTGTGCCGGTAACGGCCGCCCGCATTGGCCTGCCACACTTCGACCAGGGTGTTTTTCATCGGACGACCAAAGCCGTCACGTACGTAGCCGTGGACGATAATGCGCTCGCCAATCGGCAGCCCATCTTTGGCGTAGTTAAGAATAAGGTCGTTATCCTGCGGGCCAAGATCGTCACTGCTAAATATCGGGCCGGTGATTTCCGACAGCGAGTTTTGCAGGGAGATCAGCGCATTGCGCGGTGAACGCAGCACGCTGGTTTTATAGCCGGGTGCAAAGGCAGGCGGGTGATTATTGTAATCACGATGCACCACTTCGCGTGGTGTCCATTTATCGTTCATAGGGCGCTCCGGGTCAGAGGAATTCTTTATTGTTGTGATATCGTCACTCGGAGTGTGTGTAATCATATTGTTAATTTAAAGTGAATTTATACGGCTTTTTGCATAACGCCAGGTTATAAACCGCACAAAAGCAGGGCGTAAAGCGAGAGGTTATCCGCGATCACAATTCAGAAATTCTTCCTCCCGGCAGCAAATGGCTTATGTACACTCCAGGTAATATTCACTGGAGACATGACATCATGGCGAACACCATCACGGCTGATGAGATTCGGGAAAACTTTTCGCAGGCAATGTCAGCGATGTACCAGCAGGAAGTTCCGCAGTACGGCACGTTGCTGGAACTTGTGGCGGATGTAAACCTGGCGGTGCTGGAACATAATCCGCACTTACATGAACAGCTGGCGAACGCTGACGAGCTGGCGCGACTCAACGTTGAACGCCACGGCGCGATTCGCGTAGGTTCTGCTGATGAGCTGGCGACTCTGCGCCGCATGTTTGCAATCATGGGAATGAAGCCGGTCAGTTATTACGATCTCTCCCAGGCGGGCGTTCCGGTGCACTCGACGGCGTTTCGCCCGGTGGAAGATGCCGCACTGGCGCGTAATCCGTTTCGCGTGTTTACCTCGCTGCTGCGCCTTGAACTCATCGACAACGTTGCGCTGCGTGACAAAGCCGCAGAAATTTTGGCGAAGCGCGACATCTTCACGCCGCGCTGCCGCGAATTAATCAGCCACTTCGAGACTCAGGGCCAGTTCACGGCGGCCGAGGCGAAAGAGTTCGTCAAAGAGGCGCTCGAAACCTTCCGCTGGCACAGCCACGCCACGGTGGAGCAGGACACATACCTCGTGCTGCACAATGAACATCGCCTGATTGCCGACGTGGTGTGCTTCCCCGGCTGTCACATCAATCACCTCACGCCGCGCACGCTCGATATCGACCGCGTGCAGCAGCTGATGCCGGAATATGGTATTGAGCCGAAGGTCCTGATTGAAGGTCCGCCGCGACGTGAAGTGCCGATTCTGCTGCGCCAGACCAGCTTTAAAGCGCTGGAGGAGCCAGTGCTGTTCGCCGGAGAACATCGCGGCACCCACACTGCGCGTTTCGGTGAAATCGAACAACGCGGCGTGGCGCTGACCCCGAAAGGACGCGCGCTGTACGATGCATTGCTTACAGAAGCCGGAACCGGCAAAGACAATCTCAGCCATCAGCAGCATTTATCGGAGATGTTCAAAGCGTTCCCGGACAGCGAAATGTTCCTGCGCCGTCAGGAGCTGGCCTATTTCCGCTACCGTCTGACGCCGACCGGAGAATCTCATCGTCAGGCGTTTCGCCCCGGCGACGACCCGCAGCCATTGATTGAGCGTGGCTGGCTGGTGGCGCAGCCCATCACCTACGAAGATTTCCTGCCGGTTAGCGCCGCGGGTATTTTCCAGTCCAATCTCGGGAATGACACTCAGGCCCGGAGCCACGGCAATTCCAGCAAAGCCGCGTTTGAAGCTGCGCTTGGCTGCCCGGTGCTTGACGAATTTCAGCTCTATCAGGAAGCCGAAGACCGCAGCAAACGGCGGTGCGGGTTGCTGTAAACCACGCACTTGCGGCGTTGCGAATCAGGCTAAAACCCGCATAAACTGGGTGCATTGCTGATAAAGGAAGTACGCGATGCATAATCCCTCCGCGCCGCTGGTGCACACCCGGCAGGGCTCTCTGCTGGGGCTGACAGACAACAACATCCACATCTGGCGCGGCATTCCGTTTGCGGCGCCTCCTGTCGGGCCGCTGCGCTGGCGTTCTCCTCAGCCTGTTACGTCGTGGCACGGGGTGCGTGAAGCGCAGACATTTTCACCTGCCAGCTGGCAAAACATCGAATACTGTCGCGAACTGGGCGGCGGTGACCCCGGTCGATTCTCCGAAGATTGCCTATATCTTAACGTCTGGGCGCCCGCGTCACCGGCGAAGCTATTGCCGGTGATGGTCTGGCTACACGGCGGCGGGTTTACCATTGGCGCGGGCAGTTTGCCGCCATATGACGGGCACGCGCTGGCGAAGCGCGACGTGGTGGTGGTCACCGTTAACTATCGGCTCGGTCATTTGGGCTGTTTTTCGCATCCGGCGCTGGACGGTGAAGAGGGCGAGCGGGTCTGCAATTTCAGTCTGTTAGATCAAATCGCGGCGCTGAAATGGGTGCAGGAAAATATTGCGTCCTTCGGTGGGGATAGTGACAACGTCACATTGTTTGGTGAATCTGCCGGGGCGCGCAGCGTGCTGTCGTTGTTAGCTTCGCCAAAAGCCAACGGATTGTTTCATAAAGCGATTATTCAGAGCGGATATACGCTGCCAGACACCCCGCTCGATAAAGCGATGGCCCAGGGCGAAGCCGTCGCTGCCCATTTCGGCTTGCAGAATGCCAGCGCAGAACAGCTGCGTGCGATCCCTCCAGAGGCTTTCTGGCCGCTGGAAGGCGCGCTAAAACCCGGCCCGGTTCCGGTGTGCGGCGATGCGGTTTTACCGGAGTCGATGCTGGAGATGTTCTTCACCGCGCGCCAGCATCCGGTGCCCATTATGGTGGGGTCGAACAGCGATGAGGCCAGCGTGATGGCGGTGTTTGGTGTTGACCTCGCCGGGCAAATCCAGAAGCTTCGGCAGGAGCGCCGCCTGGGACTGGGGCTGATTAAGCTGTTGTATCCGGGCGTGAAGGGCGATATCGAACTGGGCCGTCAGGTGTGTCGCGATATGGCGTTTACCACGCTTGGATATGTGGTGATGCAGGCGCAGCAGCGCGTCGGCCAGCCGTGCTGGCGTTACTGGTTCGATTATGTCGCGGAGGCGGAGCATCACATCTATAAAAATGGGACATGGCACGGCAACGAAGTACCGTATGTGTTCGACACGTTAACTCTGGCGGAGCCTTCGCGTAATTACGTCAACGCGCGGGATGTGGCATTTTCGGCACAGGTGGCCGATTACTGGGTAAATTTTGCCCGCAATGCGAGCGTGGCGTGTGACACGCTACACGGTCCGGTGCGCTGGCCCGCATCAATCAAAGGGCGCGACCGTCTGCTGCGGATCGGGCTGAACAAACGGGCCGGATTCAAAGTGGAAAACCGATTTATGCGTGCGCGTCTGGCGCTGTTTCGGCGAGTGATGCGTCATCACGTGACGCTGGATTGAGCAGCCCGCTACGGAACTGGGTCAGCCCGATAGCTTTGGCGGAGACTTCTCTCACCACCAGCCGATAGCTGGCCCCGGTTTTGACGCTCAGCGCGTAGGGTCGCACCAACCGTCCGCTGAGCAAATCCTCTTCCACCAGCGTTTCATCGGCAATCGCCACGCCAAATCCCTGGATCGCGGCGGTGATCGCCAGGTCCATGGTGTCGAAATGTTGATTCTTTTGCATCGCCGAGGTTAACGGCACGGGAAGCTGGGCCAGCCACAATGACCAGTCGGTTTTATCGCGAGTGGGATGCAAAAATGTCATACCTGAAAACTGAGTATTATCCGCTAGCCGATGGCTGACCACCGGCGTCAGTGACTCCTCAAACAGCAAATCGCCTGCATTCATATGGGTGCCAAAAACAATCGCCGCATCAAAGGGTTCGGTTTTGAAATTCACCGAATGTTCAGTGGTGGTGGTGAGCGCAATCTGCATGTCGGGGAAACGCTGCTCGATGTCCACCAGCCGCGGCACCAGCCAGCGCATGGCGCAGGTCGGCGCTTTCAGACGCACCACCGTTTGCTGTTGGCGTGCCTGTTCCGCCACCATCACCATCTGGTTAAACGAGGTCATTAGCTCCGGATAGAGCGCGCTGCCCTGAGGTGATAAACGCAGGCCGCGCGCCAGCCGCTCAAACAGCGGAAAACCAAACCAGGCTTCCAGTGTGGCAATCTTCCGACTCACCGCGCCCTGAGTCAGGCACAGCTCCTTCGCCGCGTGCGTCAGGTTGAGATGACGGGCGGTCACCAGAAAGGTTTCGATGGCGTTCAGGGGCAACTGGCTACGTGACATGCTGGCTCCAGCTATGCAATTTATTCATGGCGAGTATGACATAGCGCTACAACTCGATAAACGGCAATCGCCTACGGCAACGATCGGCCGGTTTTGACACCGCACTGGCGATGTTTTCCCCGATTTCAGCACTGACCGTCAGGCCTTGTACAAACGGCCTGTCATGCATCAAATACGGCAGGGCGCCAAAGGCGATACGCCCGCGCATGCAGGGCGGCTCCAGCAAGGTGTAGTCATCGGCGACGTCAGGAAAATCCTCTCCGGTGGTCTCAAGCTGCTGGCGTAAAGAGGGAAACGGCAAATCTTTTATCTTCATCGATTTCTGCCCGCGGGCATCGATAAAAGTATCGAATTCGTAAGTGCCATCCTGACCCGAAATAACGGTGCCGTTGTCTTTCACCGTCATGGTGTAATCCTCGCCGAGGGCATGCAGACTGAGGATCCCGGCCTCACGCAGGGCCAGCAGGCGGCGAATAGACTGCGGCGGAATAGCGGTGTAGTTATCGATAAACACCTTCGCCAGCCCGTGCTTAAAGCGTTCCCGGTCTGCGTCAGTCAGCGACGGCACGATATCTTCTACCGGCTCGTGAAGTCTCAGAATGGTGTAGCGCCAGGGCACGGTGTGTTTGTCACGTTTATTACGTTCGACCTCCTGCAAATTCGCTTCCGCCCAGTGGAATGGCCCGTGCTGATGACGGTCGGCAAACCATGCTTTCGCGAAGGTCTCTGCATTTAAGGTGTGAAGGGCGATTTTCGCGCTCCACGCCGGGTCGGCATGTTCAAGTTCCTTAACGATCAGCGCAAATACGCGGTCGAGTAATCCGTCGCTTCCGGCGGCAATTTCCCGCTGAAGCGCCGATTCCGTCACTATGGCGAGTGGCTCATAGGGAAGTGGGCAGTAAAAGTCAGCCTCGGGTAAAATCCCCGAGCGGGAGAGCAGCGTAATCTGCAAGGCCTGACTGGCATCGTCGAGCGTGAATTGCGTGGGCTGGTCGTCGGTCTCTGTAAACTTGCCGTGCTGCACGACAACGGCCATCGCGGCGTCAATGGCGCTTAACGAGGCCCCCATAATGCCGATGTTGCCCGCGTCGATTTTGGCTTCAATCAAGCCGGACCACGGGCTGGGAAAATACGTACGCGTCGCCGTGTCGTCGTCCGGCCAGACGTGCCCGGTGGCGATCACCGCTAAATCAAAGGGCGCTGCAACGGCTTCACCTTCAGCCCACAGGGTCACGCCCGCGTCCGTAACCTTGAGGTCCGTGACTTCGCAGGACTCGTTCACCGTAACCTCAAAACCCTGGCGTTTTGCCTGGTCGACTAACTGCAAGAACTGGTCGCGGTAGTATTCCCCGAGTAAAATCCGCGGCAAAAACTGGCGCTCGTGTAAGGTGTCGGTCTGCACGCCATAGCGCGCCAGATGCGCCGGACTCTGACTTTTGAGCCATTCCAGATAGCGGCTAAATATCGGTGGAATTTCAATGCTGGCTATGTTCGCCAGCATCAGGCGGGAGTTGTCTTCATCCGCGTAAGGCATCCCGACGCCCGCTTCCTCGGCGCGTTCATACACCGTAATGGCGACCGGGATCGGGTTCTTCAGTATCGAGAAAAAGGTATAAATGCCGGTTGGGCCACTGCCGACTATCGCGATTCTTTTCATTGTTGCTCACCTGAATTTGACTGCTGTAAGTCTAGACTCTGCTGCCAGCTATGCAATTTTCTCATGGCTACTATGACAACAATTCGATTGTCGCCTTCTGAGGCTTTGTATTGAATAGTTATGCATATTTACTGAGAAAGGATTGGCAATGACTCTGCGTTCGCCGGTGAAAACCCGTACCAAGCTGCCCGATGTGGGCACCACCATCTTTACCGTGATTGGCCAGCTTTCTTCTCAGCATAACGCCATTAATTTATCCCAGGGCGCGCCAAATTTTGCCTGCGATACGCGACTGGTGCAGGGCGTGACGCGGGCGATGGAAGAGGGGCATAACCAGTATGCGCCGATGACCGGGCTGCATGCCCTAAAAACGCGTATCGCGGAGAAAATTGCCGATTTGTACGGTACGCAGTACGACGTTGACAGCGAAGTGCTGATCACCGCCAGTGCCAGCGAAGGACTTTATTCCGCGATTAGCGGACTGGTTCATCCGGGCGATGAAGTCATTTATTTTGAACCGTCATTCGATAGCTATGCGCCGATTGTCCGTTTACAGGGCGCCACACCGGTGGCCATCAAGCTGACGGTGCCGGATTTCACCGTCAACTGGGACGAGGTGCGCGCGGCAATCACGCCGCGTACGCGGATGATCATTATCAACACGCCGCATAACCCAAGCGGGAAAGTGTTCGATGCCAACGATTTACAACAGCTTGCGGCCTTGACGCGTAACACCGATATTGTGGTCCTGTCTGACGAAGTGTACGAGCATGTGGTGTTCGACGGTCAGCCGCATCACGGTATGGCGACGCACCCGCAGCTGGCAGAGCGCAGCGTAATTATTTCGTCGTTTGGTAAGACTTATCATGTCACCGGCTGGCGTGTGGGTTATTGCGTGGCTCCGGCGGAACTGATGGATGAAATCTGCAAAGTGCATCAGTTTTTGATGTTCTCCGCCGATACGCCAATGCAGTATGCATTCGCGGAACATATGAATGATCCGCAAACCTGGCTGTCGCTGGCGGCGTTTTATCAGCGCAAGCGCGACCTGCTGCAAACCCTGCTGGCGGAGTCTCCGTTTAAGCTGCTGCCAAGCCAGGGCTCGTTCTTCCTGTTGGCTGATTACAGCCATTTCAGTGATGAAAGCGACAGTGAAATGGTGAAACGCCTGATAGTTGATCACGGTGTGGCGACCATTCCGCTGTCGGCGTTTTATACCGACGGGACAGACAACAAATTGATTCGCCTCTCTTTTGCTAAAGATGAGGCCACATTACGGGCAGGCGCTGCGGCCCTGTGTCAGGTTAAATCACGTTAAGGGGCGTTGGCGATGAAACTGAAAGCATTGATTGTGGGCATGGGCCTGTTCTGTTCGGTCTCTTCCTTTGCGGCAGGCGAGCTGCGTTTCGGCGTGGAAGCGGAATATCCGCCGTTTGAAAGCCGGAATGCTGCGGGCGAACTGCAGGGTTTTGATATCGATTTGGGTAATGCCATCTGTAAAGCGGCCGAGCTGAAATGCAGTTGGGTAGAAAGTTCGTTTGATTCGCTGATCCCAGGCCTGGTGGCCAAGAAATTCGATGCCATTAACTCGGCGATGAACATCACCGAGCAGCGGCGCAAAAGTATCGCTTTCACCCAGCCGATTTACCGCATTCCATCGCAGTTAGTCGGTAAAGAAGGCAGCGGGATGCAGGCCACGCCGGAAGGGCTGAACGGTAAAACTATCGGCGTGTTGCAGGGTTCTATCCAGGAAACCTACGCCAAAGAGCATTGGGAAAAGCACGGCGTGACCGTGGTGTCCTATAAAGATCAGAACATGGCATGGGCAGACTTGCTCAACGGTCGCATCGACGCCTCGCTGGTGATGTCTGCTGCCGGGCAGGCCGGGTTCCTCAGCAAGCCGCAGGGCAAAGGTTTTGGCTTTATCGGCAAGCCAGTAGCTGATGACACCATTCTGGGCAGCGGCATTGGCTTTGGCCTGCGCAAAGGTGACGCCGCTGAGAAGAAACAGCTGGATGCGGCTATCGATAAAGTGCGCGCCGACGGCACTATCACCAAACTCGCCGCGAAATATTTCCCGGGCATCGACGTTAGCGTTAAGTAAACCCGCGGATATAAGGCTCCGGCAGCGTTATCGCTCCCGGGGCTTTTGCTTTTTATGGATTGACCAAAATTTACAGCAGGATTCAGGGTCTTCCGATCGCAATTATTTATTTCCCGGTTTAGGCGCATTTTGTACCGCCAGCAATTGGATTATCAGCGTTTTTTGTCTAGAGTGGGCGATTCTTAGCGAAGTCGATTATCACAGAAGGACGCTGACTCAGGCATGAACCGCAGACACTTTATCAAATCTTCAATGGCTGTAGCCGCGGTGAGCGCTACAACTGGAATCGCGTCACTATTCTCCAAAGCCGCACTGGCCGACGACTCGTCGATTGCCGATGGACAAACCCGCCGCTTTGACTACTCCGTTCTGCAATCCATGGCGCGCGATCTGGCGAGCCAGCCGTGGGGCGGCGCACCGAAAGACCTGCCAAAAACCCTGGCAGAGCTGACGCCGCAGGCTTACAACAGCATTCAGTACGACGCCTCTCAGTCGTTGTGGAATAACATCGAAGATCGCAAGCTGGATATCCAGTTCTTCCACGTCGGGATGGGCTTCCGCCGCCGCGTGCGCATGTTCTCCCTCGATACCGTTTCACAGCAGGCGCGTGAAATTCACTTCCGCCCGGAGCTGTTCAAATACAACGACGCGGGCGTCGACACCAAACAACTGGAAGGGCAGACCGATCTCGGTTTCGCCGGATTCCGTACCTTTAAAGCCCCTGAACTGGCGCGCCGCGATATCGTGTCGTTCCTCGGCGCGAGCTACTTCCGCGCGGTCGACAACACCTGGCAGTACGGCCTGTCCGCCCGTGGCCTGGCGGTGGATACCTTCACCGACACGCCGGAAGAGTTCCCGGACTTCACCTCGTTCTGGTTTGAAACCGTCAAACCGGGCGCCACGGTCTTCACCGTGTATGCGCTGCTCGACAGCCCAAGCGTCACCGGGGCCTACAAGTTCACCGTCAACTGCCAGGAAACGCAGGTGATCATGGATGTGGAAAACCACATCTTTGCGCGTAAAGACATCAAACAGCTCGGCATTTCCCCGATGACCAGCATGTTCAGCTGCGGCAACAACGAACGCCGCACCTGCGACACCATTCACCCGCAAATCCACGACTCCGATCGCCTGGCGATGTGGCGTGGTAACGGCGAGTGGGTTTGCCGCCCGCTGAACAACCCGCAGAAACTGCAGTTCAACGCCTTCCAGGACAAAAACCCGCGTGGGTTTGGTCTGCTGCAGCTTGACCGCGATTTCTCACACTATCAGGACGTCATGGGCTGGTACGACAAACGCCCAAGCCTGTGGGTCGAGCCGCGTAACCAGTGGGGCGAAGGCGCCGTATCGCTGATGGAAATCCCGACGACCGGTGAAACCCTGGATAATATCGTCTGCTTCTGGCAGCCGAAGAAAGCGGTGAAGGCGGGCGACGAGCTGGACTTCAAATATCGTCTGTACTGGGCCGCACAGCCGCCGGTACGTTCCCCGTTAGCGCGCGTGATGGCAACCCGTACCGGTATGGGTGGTTTCCCGGAAGGCTGGGCGCCGGGCGAGCATTACCCTGAGAAATGGGCACGTCGTTTCGCTATCGATTTTGTCGGCGGCGACCTGAAAGCAGCGGCACCGAAAGGCATTGAGCCGGTGATCACCCTGTCTAACGGTGAAGCGAAGCAGGTGGAGATTCTGTACGTCGAACCGTTCGACGGCTATCGGATCCTGTTCGATTGGTATCCGACCAACGACTCTACCGACCCGGTTGAAATGCGCATGTTCCTGCGCTGTCAGGGCGATGCGGTCAGCGAAACCTGGCTGTACCAGTATTTCCCGCCGGCAGCGGATAAACGTCAGTACGTTGATGACCGCGTAATGAAGTAAGGCGCGTCAAGCCCGGTGGCGCTCGCGCTTACCGGGCCTACGATTGAGACGTTGTAGGCCCGGCAAAGGCAATGCCGCCGGGCAAAGCCACTCAACCTAACGGGCCGCCGACGATGGTCTCGCGCATCCCGGCCAAAATGCGGTCGCCGGTTTCGTGGTACAAATCGGCGTACCAGGCTTTGGTTTCCTGCATATCTTTGCCGTGGGTCACGTCGCAGCGTTTACGCGCTTTGAGCACCAAATCCTTCACCCGCCAGGCGCGTTTTTCCTGATAGCGCAGCAGGGCGTCTTCAATGCCCAGCGAGTGCGTTTGCAGGGTCATCGCCAGTACCACCGCGTCTTCCATCGCCGCACAGCCGCCCTGGCCAATATCCGGCGTGGTGCTGTGCCCGGCGTCGCCGAGCAGCGCCACGCGCCCGCGCACCAGCGTTTCCAGCGGTTCGATGTCGTGTATTTCAATGCGGTTGGTGGTCTGCGGATCAATCTGCGCAATCAGCTGCTGCACCGGGTCAGCCCAGCCGCTGAAATAGCGCTGTAAATCTGCGCGCGCGGTGTCCCGGTCTTCTGCCAGTCCGGTTGGTAGCGGCACGTCGAAGAAAAAGTAGAAGCGATTCCCGGCGACCGGCATCAACGACACGCGTTTGCCTTCACCGACCCAGGTCGTCCACTGGTTGGCGGGCGCGAGAGAGTCGTCGATAGCGACCAGTCCGTTCCAGTTGACGTACCCGGCGTAGCGGCGCTCTGTCTGATAGCCAATCACCCATGAGCGGATCGCCGAATGCGCACCGTCGGCGGCGACCAGCAGATCCGCTTCGGCGGTGTGTCCGTCTTCAAAGGTGGCGCGCACGCCGTCCGCAAAAGATTCCACGCTCACCACCCGTTTGCCGAACTGCACGTCGTAGCGGCCGTAGGTGTCGAGCAGCATGTCCTGCAGGCCGGCGCGGGCCACCGGCCACGGGCGTTCGCCGACGCTTTGCACCAGCGGGTCGAGGCTGAAACGCGTCATGGTCTGGTTATGGCGGAAATCGCGATAGGACATATACTCCAGTGGTCCCCCTAATTTTCGCAGTTGCTCTTTCATACCCAGCCAATTCAGGCACTTAACGCCGTTTGGCCAGATTGAAATGGCGGCCCCAACCGGTTTAATCTGTTTAACAGCTTCATAAACCTCGGTTTCAATGCCGCACTGCTTCAGGGCGATGGCCGCAGAGAGGCCACCAATGCCACCACCAATCACGATTGCTTTCATCTTGTTGTCTCTCCTTTGGGTTACAAACGAGTAAAGCAAGAGACGTGCCAGCCGGGCGTGCCGCGTCAGCGCGGGTTTTGCGCACTATACCCAGCCATGGCGCACAGTTGTGATGAAGGTGTGCATTGTTTTAGTGCGTTTTCGCTGGCAAAAAGGAGTCATCATGATCGAAGAACTTCCACTGCAGGACGAGACAATCCCGGTTTCAAAGGGGCTTTCGCTGCATGCAGCGCATGAGCGTTTTGTTTCACCGCTGCACCAACTGGTTCTTAGCAATCGCCACTGGCTACAGCATTCGCTGAATTGGCCGCAGTTTGTCGGTGGGGAAGACGATACCCGGCAAAACCTGCTCAGTAACCGGATGTTGCACCAGCGCGGTTACGCCAAGGTTTTCATGATTGTGCAGGGTGATGACGTGGTGGGGGTGCTGTCGTTTAACGCAATCGAACCGCTGAACAAGACGGGCTACATCGGCTACTGGTTAGATGAAGCGCATCAAGGAGAGGGGATTATCAGCCGCTGCTTGCAGGCGTTTATGCATTATTACGCGCAGCAGGGTGAAGTGCGGCGGTTTGTGATTAAGTGTCGGGTTGAGAATGAGCGCAGCAACCAGGTGGCGCTGCGCAACGGGTTTTTACTGGAAGGTTGCCTGAAACAGGCGGAGTTTCTCAACGGCCATTATCACGACCAGAACATTTACGGCCGGATAATCGACGAGGTTTTAGAGTGAGCCGAGCAGCGGCGTGCGAGTCACGCGTTCGTCGCCGTTGATAACCTTGCGTCCGCGAATGTGAATGCGGTCGCCGGCATAGGCTTCGATAATGGCGTTGCCGCAGATTTCGACGCGATGCTCGATAACCACATCGCCGATGACCCGCGCGTTGCCCTCAATCAGGATTTTGTCGTCGAGCAGAATCGGCCCGCCGCGCAGCCAGGCGTGACCGCCGATCAGCACGTGATGCTTGAGCACGCAGTTGCCTTCGACCACAGCGTTTTCCGCCACCTGTGAGCTGTATCGCAACGTGGGGATCGCGTCTTCGCCGTTGCCCGCCACCACCCGTGCATTGCCGTAAACTTTCGCGCAGTCACACACCCAGACGTTGTTTTCTTCGTTGCCCTGCAACAGCGCGGCGTCGAACACTTCGGCCCGATGTTCAATAAACGCTTGATCGACCATCGCCTCACCGTAGATTTGCGCCTGATGCACCACCCGGGAGCGGCTAACGGTGGCGTGATCGTAGATTTGCAGATGTTGCGTGCTGTCGGGCGTTAAACCCATGGCGGCGATAATGTCGCACTCGTTGAGAATGCGCGCCTCGCCGAAAATATGGCATTTTCCACGCACCCGCGAATGTTGAACCGTGACGTTGTCACTTATCTGTGCCTGATGGCTGATAATCGCGCCGTCTATCCAGGCGTTATCTTCAATCACCACGCCGTGCGACAGAGTACAGGCCTGCGTAATGCGCGCATTGCCCGTTATCTTCGCGTCGGCAAACACCACGCTATTTTCGTCGTAAATCCAGCAGTCACCGTCGTGACTGAGCGCTGTTTCAGCGTCGATCCAGCCGCCCGCGGTGCCCTGCAGCACGTCAGCGAAATCACGCAGGGCAATAATCTGCCACAAGGTGACGCTTTTCTTTTCGCCATCTTGCTGATAGCTGTATACGCGTGAAATTTCGCTGAGACGGTACTTGTTCATCACTCTTCTCGTAACGGGGGCTTAACATAAACGTAGCAAAGAATCTCAGTGACGCGACCCATAAGATTCTTTTAAAATGCATCTTTAAAGCATAAACCGATAGCCGATAAGGACTCCCGATGACCCGCTGCGATGAAAATTACTTCACTGATAAATACGGCATGACGCGCACCCACTCGGAAGTGCTGCATGCGGCAACGAAAATTGCGCCGGGTAAAACCCTCGATTTAGGCTGTGGCAACGGGCGTAACAGCCTGTATCTGGCGGCGAACGGCTTTGATGTGACGGCGTGGGATAAGAACCCGGCGGGCATTAATCATCTGGAAACGGTTCGTCAGGCGGAAGGGCTCGAGAACCTGCGATCTAAAGAGGTCGACCTCAATACGCTGACGTTCGAGGACGACTATGACTTTATTCTGTCGACCGTAGTGATGATGTTCCTCCAGGCCGACACCATTCCGGGGTTGATCGCCAACATGCAGCGCTGCACCAAACCGGGCGGCTGGAACCTGATCGTAGCGGCGATGGATACCGACGACTATCCATGTAACGTCGGTTTCCCGTTTGCCTTTAAGCAGGGCGAGCTGAAGGATTACTACGCAGGCTGGGAGTTTGACCGTTATAACGAGGACGTCGGTGAGTTACACCGCACCGACGCCAACGGCAATCGCATTAAACTGCGTTTCGCCACTATGCTCGCGCGCAAACCCGCTTAACGCGCAGCCAGCAGACACAGCTGAAGGGCAACGTTGTACGAGGCCTCGAACGATTTCAGCGGCAAAAACTCAAACTTCGAGTGGAAGTTGTGTGCGCCGGTGAAGAAGTTCGGGGTCAGCAGCCCTTTGGCTGACAGCGCTGCGCCATCGGTGCCCCCGCGCATCGGCGTTGGTTTCGGCGTAATCCCCAGGCTTTCCATTGCCTCAAACATCAGGTCGATAGCGCGACGATCTTCACCCACGGCATTGCTGATGTTGCTGTAGGTATCGCTAATCTGAAATTCCACTTTACCCGTCGGATACTGTGCGGCAATCTTTGCGGCGACGTCGGCAATTTGCTGTTTACGGCGCTCAAAACTGTGCAGGTCAAAATCACGAATATTGGCGCGCAGAATCGCCTGGCTCTGCACCGCGTCCATGCCGTTAAACCAGACGTAGCCTTCGCGGCCCTCGGTGTGTTCCGGCGTTTGCTGACGGTCAAAATGACTGATGAAATCCGTGGCCATCAGTAATGGGTTCACCAGCACGTCTTTGGATGACATTGGGTGGGCGGTTACGCCGGTGAAGCGGATTTCCGCGGCGGCGGCGTTAAAGTTCTCGTAAACAATTTCGCCAAGCTCGCAGCAATCGATCGTCCAGGCGAAATCGACATTGAAGCGACGCTCCAGATCCAGCGCTTTGGCCCCGCGCAGGCCCACTTCTTCATCCGGCACGAACGCCACCACGATATCGCCGTGACGATGTTGCTCCGTCAAATTCTCCAGCAGAGTCATCACCACGGTGACCGCCGCTTTGTTATCCGCCCCGAGCACGCTGGTGCCGTCGCCGAAAATAATCTCTTCACCGGGATAGGCGAGGATTTCAGGATGCTCATTGACGCGCAGCCAGACGTTTTGTTCGGCGTTCAGACAGAGATCCTGACCAGTAAAATGCAGGATTTGTGGATGAATATCCGGTGCTAAACCGACGTCTACGGTATCAATATGGGTGATAAAACCGACGCGTGGCGCACCGTCGACGTTCCCTTTTTTCACCGCGGTGACGGTGGCGTATTCGTCAATTTCAATGCTCTCCAGACCCAGCTGTGCCAGCTCGTGGGCGAGCTCGCGCGCCATTTCATGCTGACCGACAGTGGTCGGCAGCGTGGTGGCGCTGGCATCGCTTTGACTGGTGATAGCCAGGTAGCGGAAGAAGCGTTGGGTTAATTGACTGGCAAGCGGAGAAGACATAGTGATTCCTTCTTTATTCTAGTTATCAGGTGTTTGCAATTTGTGTTTGATGGTATCAATTGAAGTCTAAATCAATAAGAACAGGAAAAGGACATGAAAAGCAAACTGACAACGCTGGCACTGGCGATAGCGGCCCTGACGGTAAGTTCCACCGTGGCGGCGAAGACGCTGGTGTACTGTTCGGAAGGATCACCGGAGAACTTTAACCCGCAGCTCTACACCTCGGGGACCAGCGTCGATGCCAGCGCTGTGCCGGTGTATAACCGGCTTGTGGATTTCACACCGGGTACTACGGTACTGGTGCCAAGCCTCGCGGAAAGCTGGGACGTGAGCGACGACGGGAAGGTCTACACCTTCCATCTGCGCAAGGGCGTGAAGTTCCAGAGCAACAAATACTTTACCCCGACGCGGGATTTCAACGCCGATGACGTTATCTTCTCGTTCATGCGTCAAAAGGATGAAAACAACCCATATCATAAGGTGTCCGGCGGCAGTTATTCCAACTTCGAAAGCCTCGAATTTGGCAAGCTGATTACCCAAATCGACAAAGTGGATGACCATACGGTACGTTTCACCCTGGCGCACCCGGAAGCGCCGTTTGTGGCGGATCTGGCCTGGTATTTCGCCTCGATTCTCTCCAGTGAATATGCCGATGCGATGATGAAAGCGGGCACGCCGGAGCGCGTCGACATGAACCCGGTAGGGACCGGACCATTTAAGCTGGCGCAGTACCAGAAAGACTCCCGCATTCTGTACACTGCCTTCCCGGATTACTGGCAGGGCAAGGCTAAAATTGACCGACTGGTGTTCAGCATCACGCCGGATGCCTCGGTGCGTTATGCCAAGCTCGAGAAAAACGAGTGTCAGGTAATGCCGTTCCCCAATCCGGCCGATTTGCCGCGCATGAAAGAAAACAAAGACATTAACCTGATGAGCAAGGCCGGGCTGAATACCGGTTTCCTGTCGTTCAATACCCAAAAGCCGCCGTTTGATAACGTGAAAGTGCGTCAGGCGCTGGCGATGGCCATTAATAAACCGGCGATCATTGATGCGGTATTCCACGGTACCGGTACGGTCGCGAAAAATCTGCTGCCGCCGGGCGTGTGGAGCGCCGACAGCGCGCTGAAGGATTACGATTTCGACCCGGAGAAAGCTAAAGCGCTGCTGAAAGAGGCGGGTTATCCCGACGGTTTAAGCGTCGATTTATGGGCGATGCCGGTGCAGCGACCGTATAACCCGAACGCCAAGCGCATGGCAGAAATGGTCCAGGCTGACTGGGCGAAAATCGGCGTCAAAACCACCATCACGACCTATGAGTGGGGCGAATATCTGAAACGGGTGAAAGACGGTGAGCATCAAGCCGCGCTGATGGGCTGGACAACGGCGACGGGCGATCCGGATAACTTCTTCGGCCCGCTGTTTACCTGCCAGTCAGCCAACGGCGGTTCGAACTCGGCGAAGTGGTGCTATGCGCCGTTCGATAAGCTTATCGCTGAAGCGAAATCGATTACCGATCAGCAGAAACGCACCGCGCTGTATCAGCAGGCGCAGCAGATGATGCACGACCAGATGCCCGCGGTAATGATTGCCCATTCGACCATTTTCGAACCGGTGCGCAAAAACGTCAGCGGTTATGAAATCGACCCGTTTGGTAAGCATCTGTTCTATCAGGTAGATGTAAAATAACCCCTACATATCACCTGTCATTTCGGCAGGTGATCATTATTTTACGAATATATTCACCTTCGCTTTTTTTCCTACAACATTCTCCGTGACGTTTTGCTATAAAGAGGGCGCATTTGTACTTTTACAGGGACTCATTTATGCGTAGCAAAACTATTTTTAAAGTGGCCGCCATTGCTGTCACATTAGCGTTAACAGGATGTGCATCTAAAATCGCTCAGCCGGAGAAGTATTCTGGCTTTCTGAAAAACTATTCTGACCTTAAGGAAACGACTTCTGCGTCTGGGAAGCCGGAACTCCGCTGGATTGACCCGAATTATAATCCGGCTGATTGGGATAATATTGTTTATAACCCAATTGTATATTATCCGGTGCCTAAACCGACGACCCAGTTTGGCGAACAGGCAATGGCTGAGATACTGAATTACACCAACCAGGAAATGAAAAAAGCGATTTCTGAAAGGAAACCGCTGGTCACCACCGCAGGCCCGCGCAGCCTGATTTTCCGTGGTGCCATTACCGGAGTGGATTCAAGCAAAGAAGGGCTGCAGTTCTACGAGGTCATCCCGGTCGCGTTAGTGGTAGCGGGAACGCAAATGGCGACAGGGCACCGCACCATGGACACCAATCTCTATTTTGAAGGCGAGCTTATCGATCCGAAAACCAATAAGCCAGTGATCAAAGTGGTACGTAAAGGTGAGGGCCAGGACCTCGCGAACGAGAACACTCCCCTGACGGCGGAAACGCTGAAAGCGGTAATTGATGAGATGGCGATTGATGCCGTGAAATTTACGCCGAATCAGTCGTGAATTTGAAGTCATTCTGAGAACCGGCGGCGCAAACCGCCGGTTTTTTTATGCCGCGCTTTTACGCATCACGCCGCGTTTAAACCAGGTTTCCGGTTTCGCAAACATCACCAGATTACCCACCAGAATCAGCCCCAGGCCAAACACCGCATTGGCGTGCCAGACGTAACCCTCATAGAACGTAGAAATGGTCAGCGCCACCAATGGGAACAGCAGGGTGCTGTACGCCGCGTTGGACGGGCCGATGCGTCCGACGAGGGTAAAATAGGCCCCGAAAGCGATAACTGAACCGAAAATCGCCAGATACAGCAGCGCCCCCATGTAACTGAAGGTGAACTCAGGCATGAAATTATCGCCGCGGATCAGTGCAATCACGCCCATAACTATCGTGCCGTACAGCATCGCCCAACTGTTGGTGGTCAGCGTTTCCAGTCCTCGGCGCTGGTGGCGAATACTCAGCATGTTGCCCAGCGAGAAGCCGTACGTGCCCAATGCGCTCAGGCCGATGCCCATCAGTAGTTCGGTGCTCAGGCCGCTGGCCTGCAAATCATCCCAGAACAGCGTCACGATGCCGATTAACCCGAGCAGGGCGGCGAGGTAAAAACGGCCCGGCGGCTGCTGGCGGTAAAACAGGAAGCTGTTGATGGCGTTAAACAGCACCGCCATTGAGAAAATCACCGATTCCAGCCCGGTGTTGATCCACTTCGCCGCGGTGTAAAAACACCAGAAGTTAAAGCAGAACACGCAGCAGCCCTGGATGATGCAGAACAGATGATCGCGCACTTGCAATTTACGCAATCGACCCATCACTTTCAGCACCACCATCAGGGTGACGCTGGCGACGGCAAAGCGCCAGAAAATCGATACCGGCGCGGCGACCGGCCCCTGTTGCAGGAAAATCGCAATCCAGGTGGTTCCCCAGATAACCACCACCAGAAAATAGAGCAGCACATTCATTATTTTTTTCTCTGTTCAGTCAGTAATAGTCCGAAGTGTGACCGACGGCGCAAAAGCGTGCTTGCAGGAGATTGCGGGCGAGTTGCATATTCTTGCGCATTTTTTTCAATCGCAGACGGAGTAAAGCTGGCAAGGGCGGGCGACAATTCATAGACTGTCACTCTGATTCACTGCCACAACGACAACGATGTCTGAAACCTACGGTACGTTTGAAACCCTGCGCCAACAAAACGCCGTCCTGCGGGACACGGTGGCATTGAATTCCGGCATTCAGCTGGCGGCCTGGTTCAATCAAAACGATACCGTGACGGTGCAGAGCGACCATCACACGCTCAGCCTGTACGTAGCCGATGGCTATGAGAGCTATCACAAAACGCCTTACGGCTGGAAAAATGGCGGGGGGCCGGACCGTTTTTGTCTGATGCCGAAAGACAGTGAATCGAGCTGGGATATCCGCGATAACCTGTCGTTTGTGCATCTGTATTGCACGGATGCACACCTGCGCGAAACCGGAGAGAAAATCTGGGATCGCAGCCCGACGTCGTTTCGTCTTGACGAAAAAACCTTCGCCACCGATGACAAAATCACCGCGCTGTACCGCCATTTTCTGCTCGACGCCGACTGGCAGCAGCAGGCCAATCATCTGGCCCTCAGCTCGGCGACCACGCTGTTGTTAACGCATTTAATCCAGCATTACACCAGCGCGCAGTGGCAGTTGCCGAAAGTGACCGGCGGGCTGGCACCGTTTGTGCTGCGCAACGTGCTGGCCTACATGGAAGCGAACCTTGCTCAGCCGCTGACGCTGGCGGATTTGGCGCAGGAAGCGGCGCTCAGCGAATATCACTTTGCGCGCATGTTTTCGCTGTCGATGAAAATGGCGCCGCATCAGTACGTGATGCAGCGCCGGATGGCGCGGGCGCAGGAGCTGGTGCGTCACACCGCGCTGCCATTGACCGACATCGCGCTGGCCTGCGGCTTTAGCTCCGCCAGCCACTTCAGCAACCGCTTCAAAAGCGCGCTGGGGATGACACCATCCCAGCTACGCGCGGCGGGCAAGTGACAGCAGGCTAAAACACATTCCGCCCGCCACGAGTCCCCAAAATGCCGATCCGACTCCGGACAGTGTTAATCCGCTGGCGGTGACCAGGAAGGTGACAATCGCCGCATCCCGTTCGTTTTCTTTCGCCAACGCCTGCACCAGGCTGCCGCTGATGGTGCCGAGCAGCGCCAGGCCCGCCAGCATTTGGATCCAGGCGACGGGCAACGCCGCCATTAATGACGTAATCGACCCGCCGAAAATGCCTGCCAGAAGATAAAAACCGCCTGCCGTCGCGGCGGCTTTCCATCGCTGATCGGCCTGCGGATGCGCTTCCGGACTTTGGCAAATCGCGGCAGTGATCGCCGCAATACAAATCGAATAAACGCCAAACGGCGAAAAGGCTAACGCGATACCGCCGGTTATGACGATTAACAATGACACTGGGGCTGAATATCCGGAGGCTTTCAGGGTGGCGATGCCCGGCGCGTTCTGCGACGCCATCGTCACCAGAAAGAACGGCAGGCCGACGCTCAGCAGCAGCGAAGGGGTAAATTCCGGCGCGATGTAGCGCGGCATCACAAACGCCAGATGCAGCGTGTCGCTGTGCAGTTCGCCGGAGTAAATGGCGACCGCGCTGCCCGCCAGCAGTGCGGCAACCACCGCATAGCGCGGGGCGAGGGCTTTAAATACCAGCCACGCCGCCATCATACTGCCGCACAGCAGAATATTGGTTTGCAGGCTGGTGAAAGCCTGCAAACCAAAACGTAGCAATATCCCGGCGAGCATCGCCGCCGCCAGTGAATGCGGGATGATTTTCATCAGCCGCGCAAATAGCCCGGTCAGCCCGCACAGCACAATCAGCGCGTTGGCGAAAATGAAAATGCCCACCGCCTGATTCAGCGTCACGCCTTGTAATCCCGTTACCAGCAGCGCCGCGCCAGGCGTCGACCAGGCCGTCAGCACCGGGACTTTGCGCCACAGCGTCAGGGCCAGCGTGCTGACGCCCATCGCCAGGCCGAGCGCCGTCATCCAGCCCGCAATAGTGTGCGCATCGGCCCCGGCGGCGGCCGCGGCCTGCCAGATGATGGCGGCGGAACTGGCATACCCCACCAGAACCGCGACAAAACCGGCCAGCAGAGTAGAGAAAGGAAATGAGCGCATAAAACCCCCTGTGCGTTATAACGTCCGGAAGAAATGTAGCATTGGGCGTTATAGCGCACAAGTGGTAAACTTTGGCAAAAAGGAGCCGCCATGAACATTGCACAACACCTGGCCACCACGCTGAAAACCCTGCGTCAGCAGCGCGAGTGGAGCCTGTCAAAGCTTGCGGAAGAAACCGGCGTGTCGAAGGCGATGCTCGGGCAAATCGAACGCAACGAATCCAGCCCGACGGTGGCCACGCTGTGGAAAATTGCCACCGGGCTGAATGTGCCGTTTTCGCTGTTTATCAGCCCGCCGGAAAGCGAGGTCACGGCCTACGATCCGCAGCAGCAGGCGATGGTCGTCACCCCCATTTTCCCGTGGGACCCGGTTTTGCACTACGATCATTTCGCCATTACCCTCGCACCGGGTGCAATAAGCGAATCCACGCCGCATGAAACCGGGGTGATTGAGCACGTGGTGGCGATTAACGGCACCCTGGATATGTGTCTCGACGGGGAGTGGCAGTCGGTGCAACAGGGCCAGGGATTACGCTTCGCCGGGGATAAACCGCATGCGTACCGCAACAGCACCGACAGCACTGTGTTGTTCCATTCGTTAATCCATTACCCAAAAGAAAAAGCCGCAGACTAAGAGCCTGGCCCATTAGGGCTATTTTATTTGTCATTTTGAACCTGGGCCGTGCTCAAAATCCTCACGTACTACGTGTACGCTCCGGTTTTTGCGCGCAGTCCGTGTTCAAACTGCCTGCAACAATAACGCCTACTGGGCCAGGCTCTAAGCTGCGGCAAAAGTGACAGTTCACAACGTGACGAGGAAAAATCCGGAATACGCAGCCACTGTACGGCGTTGTCGCTGCGCCCGGAAATAGCAATTTCTTCAATGCGTTGCCGCTATCTGGAAAAAGGCCATTCTTATGGCGTGGAAAATGATTTCGCCGCGCCTCACTTCTGACTACAATAGCCGCCATTTTGACCCAACGGATAATAACGATGCGCCTGCAAAACCATCATCTTGAACTCCTGAGCCCGGCCCGTGACGCCAGTATTGCCCGTGAAGCGATTCTTCACGGCGCGGATGCGGTGTACATCGGCGGTCCTGGCTTTGGTGCCCGTCACAATGCCAGCAACAGCCTGAGCGACATCGCCGAGCTGGTGCCGTTTGCCCATCGCTATGGCGCAAAAATTTTCGTGACGCTGAACACCATTCTTCATGATGATGAGCTGGAGCCTGCGCAAAAGCTGATTACCGACCTGTATCAGACCGGCGTGGATGCGCTGATCGTGCAGGACATGGGTGTCATGCAGCTCGATATTCCGCCGATTGAACTGCACGCCAGCACCCAGTGCGACATTCGCACCGTCGAGAAAGCCAAATTCCTTTCCGACGTTGGATTCAGTCAAATCGTGCTGGCGCGTGAGCTGGACTTGCAGCAGATCAAAGCCATTCACCAGGCTACCGACGCCAACATCGAATTCTTCATTCACGGCGCGCTGTGCGTGGCGTATTCCGGCCAGTGCAACATTTCTCACGCCCATACCGGACGCAGCGCCAACCGCGGCGACTGCTCCCAGGCGTGCCGTCTGCCATACACCCTGAAAGATGATCAGGGCCGCGTGGTGGCGTACGATAAACACCTGCTGTCGATGAAAGACAACGACCAGACCGCTAACCTGGCGGCACTGATCGACGCGGGCGTGCGCTCCTTCAAGATTGAAGGGCGCTACAAAGACATGAGCTACGTGAAGAACATCACCGCGCATTATCGCCAGATGCTGGATGCGATTATCGAAGACCGCGGCGACCTGGCGCGTGCTTCCGCCGGGCGCACCGAGCATTTCTTCATTCCGTCGACCGACAAAACCTTCCATCGCGGCAGCACCGACTATTTCGTGAATGCGCGTAAAGGCGACATCGGCGCGTTCGACTCGCCGAAGTTTATCGGCCTGCCGGTGGGTGAAGTGCTGAAAGTCAGCAAAGATCATCTCGACGTCCAGGTGACCGAACCGCTGGCGAACGGTGACGGCCTGAATGTGATGATCAAACGTGAAATAGTCGGTTTCCGCGCCAATACAGTGGAGAAAATTGGCGAAAGTCGCTATCGCGTGTGGCCGAACGAAATGCCTGCGGATTTGTATAAAGCGCGTCCGAATGCCGCGCTTAACCGTAACCTCGACCACAACTGGTCGCAGGCGCTGACCAAAACCTCCAGCGAACGCCGCATTGCGGTGGATATCGAAATGGGCGGCTGGCAGGAACAGTTGATCCTGACCTTAACCAGCGAAGACGGCGTGACCGTGACCCATACGCTGGACGGCAATTTTGAAGAAGCGTCGAATGCCGAAAAAGCGATGAGTAATTTACAGGACGGCGTGGCGAAACTCGGCCAGACCATTTACTACCCGCGTGACGTGCAGGTGAACCTGCCGGGCGCGCTGTTTGTGCCCAACAGCCTGCTGAACCAGCTGCGTCGTGAAACGGTGGAGATGCTCGACGTGGCGCGTCTGGCCGCATATCAGCGCGGCAGCCGCAAAGCTGTTTCTACGCCTGCGCCGGTGTACCCGGAAACGCATCTGTCGTTCTTAAGCAATGTTTACAACCATAAAGCGCGTGAGTTTTATCATCTCTACGGCGTGCAGCTGATTGACGCCGCGTATGAAGCGCACGAAGAGAAGGGCGACGTGCCGGTGATGATCACCAAACACTGCCTTCGTTTTGCATTTAACCTGTGTCCGAAACAGGCGAAAGGTAACATTAAGAGCTGGAAAGCCACGCCGATGCAGCTGATCAACGGCGACGAAGTGTTGACCCTGAAATTTGACTGCCGTCCGTGCGAAATGCACGTCATCGGTAAAATGAAAAATCACATCCTCAAGATGCCGCATCCGGGCAGCATTGTGGCCTCGGTCAGCCCGGATGAATTGATGAAGACCTTGCCGAAGCGCAAAGGCTAATGCCTGATGGTTTGCAGGCCCGGTAAGCGCGAGCGCCACCGGGCAACCTGTTTATGACGTAAACCCCGCCGCGCTCATCAGCAGTCGGAAAAACATCCCTACCGCCGCCAGCATCAGCACGCTGCCGCCCCACAAAATCACCATCCACAACAGCTGTTTGTATAAAGGTTGTTGCATCAGTGATACCCCTCGCCAGTCTGTACTTTTCCGCGAAACACGTAATAACTCCAGAAGGTATACACCAGAATTATCGGGATGATAATCAACGCGCCGACCAGCATGAAGCCCTGACTTTGTGGCGGCGCCGCGGCCTGCCACAGGCTGATATCCGGCGGAATAAGATTCGGCCAGATGCTGACGCCCAGCCCGCTAAAGCCTAAAAAAATCAGCCCCAGCGTCAGTAAAAACGGTGCTGCATGACACGCATCATTCGCCAACGTGCGCCACAGCCCAAATGCGACAATTAGTGTCAGACCCGGTACCGGCAGCAGGTACCACAGATTCGGCAAGCTGAACCAGCGTTCGGCAATCGCCGGGTGCGCCAGCGGCGTCCACAAGCTGATAACGGCTATCACCGCCAGCATCGTCAGCGTTAATCCCTGCGACACGCGCCGCATCTTGCCCTGTAATGGATACTCACTTTTCATCACCAGCCACGTCGCGCCGAGCAGGGCATACGCCACCACCAAACCGACGCCGCAGAACAGGGTGAACGGCGTCAGCCAGTCGAAAGCGCCTCCGGCGAACGCCCGGTTTTGAACGGGAAAGCCGTTAAGCACCGCGCCAACCACTACACCCTGACAGAACGTGGCGAGAATCGAGCCGCTCAGAAAAGCGCGGTCCCAGAACGGGCGGTGTGAGGGTGTGGCGTTGAAGCGAAATTCAAAGGCCACGCCGCGAAAAATAAGGCCGATCAGCATTAACGTCAGTGGGATGGTTAAGGCGTCGATGATCACCGCGTAGGCCAGCGGAAATGCGCCGAACAGCGCCGCACCGCCAAGCACCAGCCAGGTTTCGTTCCCGTCCCACACCGGGGCGACGCTGTTGACCATCACGTCGCGCTCGTCGATACCGCGCACGAACGGGAACAGAATGCCGATGCCCAAATCAAAGCCGTCCATCACGATATACATCAGAGTGGCGAAAACGATGATCACAAACCAGATAACCGATAAGTCGATGCCCATTAGCGGGTCTCCTTATGTTGATAACCGTCGATTGCAGCAGAAAGTGGGCGAGCCGGTGTGCCGTGGGGGTCGGGTTCCCAGACTTTCGGCCCTTTGCGGATCAGCCGAATCATGTAGCTGTAGCCCACGCCAAATACCGACGAATAGATGATAAAGAACGCCAGCAGGCTAACGCTCATATGCAAATCACCGTGCGCCGAGACCGCATCTTTGGTGCGTTGCAGGCCGTACACTACCCACGGCTGGCGGCCAACTTCGGTCGTTACCCAGCCCGCAAGAATGGCAATCAGCCCGGACGGTCCCATCCACAGCGCAAATCGCAGGAACGGTTTACTGGTATACAGGCGCTCGCCTTTACGCAGCCACAGCGATAGCCCGCCGAGCAGCAGCATTAGCACCCCGAGCCCGGCCATCATGCGGAATGACCAGAACACGATGGTCGAATTGGGCCTGTCTTCTTTGGCAAACTCTTTCAGCGCCGGGACCTGTTTATCAAGACTGTGCGTCAGGATCAGGCTGCCGAGCGCCGGGATTTCCAGCCCGTAGCGGGTGCGTTCCTGTTGCATATCGGGCCAGCCGAAAATCAGCAGCGGCGTCGGTTCACCTGGCACATTTTCCCAGTGTCCTTCGATGGCGGCGATTTTCGCCGGCTGATGCTTCAACGTATTCAGGCCGTGCATATCGCCGACCAGCGCCTGGATCGGCGCGACAATCAGTGTCATCCACAGCGCCATCGAAAACATCGCGCGAATAGCGGGGGTGTTATTACCTTTCAGCAAATGCCAGGCGGCAGATGCGCCGATGAACAGCGCACTGCTGAGAAACGCGGCGATGGTCATGTGCAGCAGGCGATACGGGAACGACGGGTTAAACACCACCGCGAACCAGTCGACCGGCACCACCTGGCCATTGACGATTTCAAAGCCCTGCGGGGTTTGCATCCAGCTGTTCGACGCCAGGATCCAAAACGTTGACATCAACGTGCCCAGCGCCACCATGCAGGTGGCGAAAAAGTGCAGGCCCGGGCCGACTTTATTCCAGCCGAACAGCATCACGCCGAGAAAACCGGCTTCGAGGAAGAAGGCGGTCAGCACTTCGTAGGTCAGCAGCGGGCCGGTAATGCTGCCCGCGAACTGTGAGAATCCGCTCCAGTTGGTGCCGAACTGATAGGCCATCACCAGCCCGGACACCACGCCCATGCCAAAGTTAACGGCGAAAATTTTCGACCAGAACGCCCATAGCGAGCGCCAGACCGGTTTTTTGGTTTTCAGCCATAATCCTTCGAGTACCGCCAGATAACTGGCAAGCCCGATGGTAATGGCTGGAAAAATAATGTGAAAAGAGACCGTGAACGCGAATTGAATTCGCGCCAGATGAAAAGCATCAAGACCAAACATGGACAACCTCGATATAAAACAGCGATCGCAGTCATGGTAAGGATTACGGCCCTGGAGTAGCAGAAACAGTCGAGGCTTATTTGTCTATAACAGTTACATAAATCATGATATTTTTTATTACTGTTATGAAAATGGCGGCAAAATTGACGATGAAAAAATACCAGCAACTGGCGCAGCAAATAACCGAACAGATTGGCCTTGGTGTATGGCAACCGGGCGATCGTCTGCCGTCCCTGCGCGAGCAGGTCACCATCAGCGGCATGAGCTTTATGACTGTCGGCCACGCCTATCAACTGCTGGAAAGCCAGGGCCGAATCATTGCCCGCCCGCAGTCCGGCTATTACGTTGCGCCGCGTCCGGTGAAACAGCTGAAAGCCGCGCCGCCAGCGCAGGTGATGCGCGACGAAGCGGTGGACATTAATACCTATATTTTCGGCGTTCTTCAGGCCAGTCGCGATGCGGCGGTGCTGCCGTTTGCCTCGGCGTTCCCCGATCCGCGCCTGTTTCCGCTCCAGCAGCTCAACCGTTCCCTGGCGCAGGTGAGCAAAACCGCCACCGCCATGAGCGTGATTGAAAATCTGCCGCCGGGGAATACCGAACTGCGTCACGCCATCGCACGCCGTTATGCATTGCAGGGCATGAACATTTCGCCGGATGAAATTGTGATTACCGCCGGAGCCCTTGAAGCGCTGAACCTCAGCCTGCAGGCGGTGACGGAGCCGGGTGATTGGGTGATCGTCGAAAACCCCTGTTTCTATGGCGCATTGCAGGCGCTGGAACGCTTGCGATTAAAGGCGCTGTCGGTGGTATCAGATGTGAAAGAGGGCATCGACATGGTCGCCCTGGAGCAGGCGCTGAAAGAGTATCCGGTGAAAGCCTGTTGGCTGATGACCAACAGCCAAAACCCGCTCGGTTTCACCCTAAGCCCGGAGAAAAAAGCGCAGCTGGTCACGTTGCTCAGTGCGCATAACGTGGTACTGATTGAGGACGACGTCTACAGCGAACTGTGGTTTGGCCGCGATAAACCGCTTCCGGCCAAAGCCTGGGATCGCGACGACATGACACTGCATTGCAGTTCATTTTCAAAATGCCTGGTGCCAGGCTTTCGCATTGGCTGGGTGGCGGCGGGCAAACACGCGCAGCGCATCCAGCATTTGCAGTTGATGAGCACGCTGTCGACCAGTTCGCCGATGCAAATGGCGCTAGTCGATTATCTCGGTACCAAGCGCTATGACGCCCATCTTCGCCGTCTGCGTCGTCAGCTGGCCGAGCGCAAGCATCAGGCGTGGCAGGCACTGCTGCGCCATTTACCCGCCGAAGTGAAAATCCACCATAATGACAGCGGCTACTTTTTATGGCTGGAACTGCCCGCCGGTCTCGACGCCGGAGAGCTTGGCGCCCGGGCGCTGGCGCACAAAATCAGCATCGCGCCGGGCAAAATGTTTTCAACCACCGACAGCTGGGCGTCGTTCTTCCGCTTTAACACCGCCTGGGGCTGGAGCGATCGCGAAGAGCAGGGCGTAAAAATGCTCGGTCAGCTTATTATTGAAATGCTTAACGAATAGCCATTCTTATTTCCTGAATATCTTTTTCTCGAAACAAAAATAACCCGGCGATAATTTAATAATTATTTACCGGGTTATTTTTTAGCTTGCCATAGGAAATATGCATATCTGATAGTGTTGCCTAACACCTTGTCTATACTGCATTTAGTTCAGATAACTCACGGGGTTTTCAGCGGAATGCGCCCTTTGTCACAACCTGGTGAAAATTCCCGGCGCAGGCAGGTCGCCGTGCATTCCGCCGTCTACGGTTATTAAGGGACATATTTTTACGGCACGGCTGCCGCCTGATTAATTCCGACAGGAGTAAAACACGATGAGCAAGCAATTTGCCCGCAGCAGCCTGTGCGCGCTGGGTATGACTATCATGACAGCACACGCCGCCGAACCACCGACGACGCTGGGAAAAGCAGAAGGTCGCCTCGATATTATTGCCTGGCCGGGCTACGTCGAACGCGGCCAGAGCGATAAAAACTACGACTGGGTGACTCAGTTTGAAAAAGACACCGGCTGCGCGGTCAACGTGAAAACTGCCGCCACCTCTGATGAAATGGTCAGCCTGATGGCCAAAGGCGGTTACGACCTGGTCACCGCGTCCGGCGATGCCTCGCTGCGCCTGATCATGGGCAAACGCGTGCAACCGATTAACACCGCGCTTATCCCTAACTGGAAAACCCTCGACCCACGTCTGGAAAAAGGCGCCTGGTTTAACGTTGGCGGAAAAGTTTACGGTACACCCTATCAGTGGGGCCCGAACCTGCTGATGTACAACACCAAAACCTTCCCGACGCCACCGGACAGCTGGAAAGTAGTGTTCGTCGAACAAAATCTGCCGGACGGCAAAACCAACAAAGGGCGCGTGCAGGCCTATGACGGCCCGATTTACATCGCCGATGCGGCGCTGTTCGTGAAAGCCACCCAGCCGCAGCTCGGTATTTCTGACCCGTATCAGCTTACCGAAACCCAGTACGCCGCGGTGCTGAAAGTGTTGCGCGATCAGCACGCGTTGATTCACCGCTACTGGCACGATGCGACCGTGCAAATGAGCGACTTCAAAAACGAAGGTGTGGTGGCATCGAGTTCCTGGCCGTATCAGGCTAACGGTCTGAAAGCGGATAACCAGCCGATTGCGACCGTGTTCCCGAAGGAGGGCGTCACCGGCTGGGCTGACACCACCATGCTACACGCGGAAGCCAAACACCCGGTGTGCGCTTATAAATGGATGAACTGGTCGCTAGAGCCAAAAGTACAGGGCGATGTTTCCGCCTGGTTCGGCTCGCTGCCAGTGGTGCCGGAAGGCTGTAAAGCCAGCACGCTGCTCGGCGAAAAGGGCTGTGACACCAACGGCTACACCTTCTTCGACAAAATCGCTTTCTGGAAAACACCTATCGCCGAAGGCGGTAAGTTCGTGCCTTACAGTCGCTGGACGCAAGACTACATCGCCATTATGGGTGGTCGTTAACACCCGGGAGTTTGAACATGACTTACGCAGTTGAATTTCAGGATGTCTCGCGTCTGTATGGTGATGTTCGTGCGGTGGATGGCGTCAGTATCGCCATCGAAGATGGGGAGTTTTTTTCAATGCTGGGGCCGTCAGGCTCCGGTAAAACCACTTGCCTGCGGCTGATCGCCGGGTTCGAACAGCTTTCCGGCGGCACCATCAAAATCTTCGGTAAAGAAGCCAGCGTTCTGCCCCCGTGGCAGCGCGACGTCAACACCGTGTTCCAGGACTACGCGCTGTTTCCGCACATGTCGATTCTCGATAACGTCGCCTACGGGCTGATGGTGAAAGGCATCGGCAAAAAACAGCGTCACGCGATGGCCCAGCAAGCGCTGGAAAAAGTGGCACTCGGTTTTGTTCACACCCGTAAACCGTCTCAGCTTTCCGGCGGCCAGCGCCAGCGGGTGGCCATTGCCCGGGCGCTGGTCAATCAACCACGCGTGCTGCTGCTCGATGAACCGCTGGGTGCGCTGGATCTCAAGCTGCGCGAACAGATGCAGTTCGAGCTAAAAAAACTGCAACAGGATTTGGGTATCACCTTTATTTTCGTCACCCATGATCAGGGCGAAGCGCTGTCGATGTCTGACCGCGTGGCGGTGTTTAACAACGGTCGCATTGAACAGATCGACACCCCGCGCGAGCTGTATCTGCGCCCGCGCACGCCGTTCGTCGCCAGTTTTGTCGGCACCTCAAACGTATTTGATTCCGCGCAAACCCTGAAGCTGTGCGGCATGACCGGACAATGGTCGCTGCGCCCGGAGCATATTCGACTTGATGCGGGAGGCGACATTCAGGTCAACGGCGTGGTGCAGGCAGTGCAGTATCAGGGCGCGGCGACTCGCTATGAAATTCGCTTATCCGGCGGTGAAAAGCTGCTGGTGAGTCAGGGGAATTTCACCGGTGGCATCGTGCCCGATGGCCCGACGCCGGGCCAGAACGTGCTGGCATCGTGGTCGCGGGAGGCCATGGTCCCGCTGGACGGAGGGGTGAGATGACCATGAGCATTGCCCCGTTACCTTCTGCCATCCGCGCCGGTCGGCTGTCCGGTTTGTTCTGGCGTAAGCCGTCGCTGGCGCTGTTTTTGCTGCTGCTCGGGCCGCTGATGTGGTTCGGCGTGGTGTATCTCGGCTCGCTGCTGACCTTGCTGTGGCAGGGGTTCTACACCTTCGACGACTTCACCATGTCGGTGACGCCAGACCTGACGCTCGCCAATCTTAAAGCGCTGTTTAACCCTGCCAACTACGACATCATCGTGCGCACGCTGGTGATGGCGATTTCCGTCACCATCGCCAGCGCGATTCTGGCATTTCCGATGGCGTGGTACATGGCACGCTACACCCGTGGCAAATGGAAAGCCTTCTTTTACATTGCGGTGATGCTGCCGATGTGGGCGAGTTACATCGTCAAAGCCTACGCCTGGACGCTGCTGCTGGCGAAAGACGGCGTGGCCCAGTGGTTTCTGGGTCACATGGGGCTGGAAGGGCTGCTCAACGAATTTCTGCTGTTGCCCGCAGTCGGTGGTAACACGCTGTCGACGTCCGGCTTTGGTCGCTTTCTGGTGTTTGTCTACATCTGGCTGCCGTTCATGATTTTGCCGGTTCAGGCCGCGCTTGAGCGTTTACCACCGTCGCTGTTACAGGCATCGGCGGATTTAGGAGCCTATCCGCGCCAGACGTTCCGTTACGTGGTTTTGCCGCTGGCGATCCCGGGGATTGCGGCCGGGTCAATTTTTACCTTCTCGCTGACGCTCGGTGATTTCATCGTGCCGCAGCTGGTCGGCCCGCCGGGGTATTTCATCGGCAACATGGTGTACGCGCAGCAGGGGGCGATCGGCAACATGCCGATGGCGGCGGCGTTCACCATCGTGCCGATTGTGTTAATCGCGCTTTATCTGGCGTTCGTGAAACGTCTGGGAGCATTCGATGCACTCTGAAAGAGCACCGTGGTTCCTGAAACTGGCGGCCTGGGGCGGAGTTATCTTCCTGCATTTCCCACTCGCCATCATCGCCATCTATGCTTTCAATACGGAAGATGCCGCGTTTAGCTTTCCGCCGAAAGGCCTGACGCTGCACTGGTTCAGCGTGGCAGCAGGCCGCAGGGATATTCTGGAGTCAGTGACGTTGTCACTTCAAATCGCAGCACTCTCTACCACCATTGCGCTGGTGCTTGGCACGCTTGCTGCAGCGGCGTTATGGCGCAGTGAGTTTTTTGGCAAGAACGCCATTTCGCTGCTGCTGTTATTACCGATTGCGCTGCCGGGGATCATCACCGGGCTGGCGCTGTTGACGGCATTCAAGGCCATCAACCTTGAACCGGGTTTTTTAACAATAGTCATTGGGCATGCCACGTTTTGCGTAGTGGTGGTCTTTAACAACGTGATCGCACGTTTTCGCCGCACCTCATGGAGCCTGGTGGAAGCGTCGATGGATTTAGGTGCGAGCACCTGGCAAACCTTCCGCTACGTCGTGCTGCCGAATCTCGGTTCGGCGCTGCTGGCGGGAGGAATGCTGGCGTTTGCGCTGTCTTTTGATGAAATCATTGTCACCACATTTACCGCAGGCCACGAGCGCACACTGCCGCTGTGGCTACTGAACCAGTTAGGCCGACCGCGCGATGTGCCGGTGACTAACGTGGTCGCGCTGCTGGTAATGCTGGTGACGATGCTTCCGATTTTGGGTGCCTGGTGGCTGACCCGCGATGGCGAAACGGTCGCCGGTAGCGGTAAATAATTGAAAAGTACGGAGCGGGATATGCAACACAACTTATTGATTAACGGTGAACTGGTCGCAGGTGCAGGGGAAATGCAGCCGGTATATAACCCGGCAACGGGTGAAATCATTCTGGAAATTGCCGAAGCCACGGCGGCGCAGGTCGATGACGCGGTGCAGGCTGCCGATCGGGCGTTTTCCCAATGGGGCCAGACCACACCGAAAACGCGCGCCGAATGCCTGTTGAAACTGGCGGATGTGATTGAACAAAACGCCGAAGATTTGGCGAAACTTGAATCCCTTAACTGCGGCAAACCGCTGCACTGTGTTATCAACGATGAACTGCCTGCGGTGGTCGACGTGTTCCGCTTCTTTGCGGGCGCGGCGCGTTGCCTGAACGGGCTGGCAGCGGGTGAATATCTGGAAGGGCACACCTCGATGATCCGCCGTGACCCGGTAGGCGTAGTGGCCTCAATTGCGCCGTGGAACTATCCGCTGATGATGGCAGCGTGGAAACTCGCTCCGGCGCTGGCGGCGGGCAACTGCGTCGTTATCAAACCGTCCGAAATCACCCCACTGACGGCGCTGAAACTGGCGGCACTGGCGAAAGATATCTTCCCGGCGGGCGTGATTAACGTGCTGTTCGGGCGCGGCAAAACCGTCGGCGACCCGCTGACCGGCCACGAAAAAATACGCATGGTGTCGCTCACCGGGTCGATTGCTACCGGCGAGCACATCATTTCCCACACCGCACCGTCCATCAAACGCACCCACATGGAGCTGGGCGGCAAAGCGCCGGTCATCGTGTTTGACGATGCGGATCTGGAGTCGGTGGTGGAAGGTGTGCGGACATTTGGCTTCTACAACGCCGGGCAGGACTGCACCGCCGCGTGTCGCCTGTACGTGCAGAAGGGCGTTTATGCTGCTCTGGTCGAAAAGCTCGGCGCGGCGGTTTCCACGCTGAAAATGGGCTGTCCGAGCGATGAGTCCACTGAACTTGGGCCGTTGAGCTCTAAAGCGCATCTGGACCGCGTCAGCCAGGCGGTGGAAAAAGCCCGCGCCCTGAGCCACATCAACGTCGTGACCGGCGGCGAAAAAGCACCGGGTAAAGGCTATCACTTCCAGCCGACCGTATTGGCGGGGGCGAAGCAGGAAGACGATATCGTGCAACGCGAAGTATTCGGCCCGGTGGTCAGCGTCACTGAGTTTGACGATGAAGAACAGGTGCTTGGCTGGGCCAACGATTCACAATATGGCCTGGCATCATCGGTGTGGACTAAAGACGTGGGCCGCGCCCACCGCATGAGCGCGCGCCTGCAATACGGCTGCACCTGGGTTAACACTCACTTTATGCTGGTCAGCGAAATGCCACACGGTGGACAGAAACTGTCGGGCTACGGCAAAGATATGTCGGTTTACGGGCTGGAGGATTACACCGTGGTTCGGCATGTCATGATAAAACACTAAGGCGTGATTAAGTGGCTGAAATATATGTTTATTGTATTCCGGCCACTTTCTTCTGGGGCATCTGTGGGGCATTGAAGTTAAAATTGTTGTTTAGCAGGGCTATCTGATCACCGTTTTGCTCGGACATCCATTTCCCGTATACATTGAAAACCATCTGCGCATTTGTATGGCCCATCTGATTAGCTATGAAGCTAGGGTTAGCTCCGGCGCTCAAAGCCCAGCATGCAAAAGTATGACGGGATTCATACGCTTTTCTGTGTCTGATGCCAGCTCACTTTAATAGGTGGTTCCATGATGCGGCTATAGACCCAGGGATGTAACAGTGTAGTGGCACACTGAATTTGGCCACCTGAACAGAGGTGATATGCTCACCTCAGAACAACACAGGTGCACCAATGAAAAGAAAAAATTTTAGTCCTGAATTCAGACGTGAGTCAGCCCAGTTGGTTG
>CACSJR010000011.1 GCA_902706235.1 Citrobacter sp. 18056
TGGTTACGTAAGCTTCAGCGATGCTGCCCATGAAATAACAGATTATATCGTTGGGTATTACAGCGCGCTCAGGCCGCATGAATATAACGGCGGGTTACCCCCCAACGAATCGGAAAATCGATACTGGGAAAACTCTAAAGTGGTGGCCAGTTTTTGTTGACCACTACAAACCGACTCAGAAAATCGATAGCACTGTTGAATGCCGTTTCTGAAACATTCAGATCGAGTAACTTCTTTTTCGTTGGTTTGTAGTAGCCGTCTTTTGTGACGGAAGATACGGGAAGGTAAGTTTTGAGATCATCGATCAATGCATAGCCACTACCCGCTGTCCTTGCTCGCTTTCGCGGTGCTGGCGCTGCTACTTTCGATGATATTTTTGTGGGAGGAGGAGTAGCCTGGCTGGTTTTTCTGGGGAATTTTTCTACCTTGCCACTCTTCAAATCAGGCAAAGCAGGTACCGCCGGTGCAGTTCCTTTCGCTAGCGCCTTCCAGTATCCGGCGAGCGGTCTCGGTATTCGTAATTCAGCGCATCGTTTTGTCAGTTGTTCTTTACTGATGCTATAGAGAGAGGTGATTTTCTCCGCTGGCTCGCGCCAGACAAGATGATAAAATTCTTCCCTGTCGTCAGGTAACGTTTGAGTGGCATTAGTGTGCAGACTTTCTGACATGGCATTCTCCCTTTGCGGGAGACATTATCAGAGAATCTGAATGGCAGATGATTGAATTAAATCACCTTTTTCGATGAGAAGTTTGTAAGAATATAGTACCGATTCAATGCTAGATTTTTTAACTAGCTACGTTGTGCCTCACATACTCCATAAGCTCCTCCCGCGCTTTGCTTGATAATGACCAAAATATCAGCATTAAATCAGCTAAATCATCATCTTCGGCATAGAAATAGGCCAGTGGAACACGTAAAACCTCTGATAACTTCTGCACAATCTCAGTATTAGGCTCATGAACTCCCTTTTCATACCGATTGATGCGCGTACTCGCAACAAATTCATCTATACCTGCCGCAACCCCCAAACGTTTCTGAGACAGCCCGCTGGCTAACCGGGCCTGTTTCAAGCGTCGGCAAAAAATATCGTTGTAATGATTAGTCGTTTTCATAACTACGAGAATCGTAGTTTTCGCTTGTCGCAGATACTACGATTAACGTAGTATTGAGTTGTAGATAGAGAGGGGTCAGGCATTTTCATCGGGTAAGATGCTTAGCATCTGCCGAGACACGTCCAGTAATCGCAACTGCGAGTCTGATGAAAGCGTGGCAAAGTTGAGGATCAATTCAGCAAGATTCTCATCTGAAGTGAATAACCATGGCAGAGGAACATTCAGCGCATCCGCAATCCGCGCCATAGTTTCCATATCGGGTTCGTAAACCCCTTTCTCATAACGATTAAAACGAGTGCTCGCACCAGAGTGGTTAACCGCCGCGGCAATCCCTACAGCAGCTTGTGAAATACCTAATCGCTGCCGAGCTTCTTTCAATCGTTGAGTGAAGACATCTCTCTGTCTTAGTCGTTTTTTCATAACTACGAGATTCGTAGTTTTTTAACGACCTGGATACTACGAAAAACGTAGCATCCAGATTCAAAGAGGTAACAGGAATGACTAAACAAGACTGGCACCCAGCCGATATCATCGCCGCTCTGCACAAGCGAGGCACCAGTATGGCAGCGGTCTCGCGGGAAGCGGGGCTGGCCTCCTCCACCCTAGCGAATGCGCTTTCACGTCCTTGGCCGAAAGGCGAGTGGCTGATTGCTCGCGCACTCAACATTCACCCGGCAAAAATCTGGCCCAGCCGTTACGAGGAAGAAGGCGAACAGCGGCAACCAAAAAATCCGCTCCCCGTCAGGTGCAGGCTATGATTATTCCAGACACCAACCTCCACAGTATCTCTACGCCAGTTCAGGTTCAGCAGGCCGCCATACCACCGCCGGTGGAGATGCCGTTTCTCGCAGCTCCAGTGCGCAACCTCTCCGCCTTCCACTACGCCCACTTTTCCCGCCATGCCCTGCTACGCCCTATCGCTCGTGAAGCAGGAAGTAAAATCTATCTACAAGAAGAACCCATCTGTGGTTTCTGGTATCTCAACCATGGCGTCGTCGGTTTACACCACACGCTGGAAAACGGCAAAGAAATGCTGGTCCGCGCCTGCCAACGGGGCGACTGGTTTGGCTATCTGGGGTTATTTGGCTCGGAGTTCTACCATTGCCACGCCAGCATTTTGCAAACGGCATCGCTGTGTCACGTCATTCCTCACTCCAACAGCGAGTTCCTGCGCTATCACCCGCAGTTCGCCCAATTTCTGTTAAATCAAGTGGTGGCAAGTCTGTCTGATTCGGAGCATCGCATGACCTGGATAGCTCGTTACCGCACCCGTCACCGGGTTCTGAGCAGCCTCTGGTATCTGACGCGGTATTTTCCCGGCTATGACTGGACGTGGCGTGAAGTGGCTGAATTTGCCGGGTGTGAGACAGAAACCGCGTTGCGATTCAGTAAGGAATTAAGACTGGCCGGGATACTGGATGACTCACTGCGCCGCTTGCACATTCGTGATCCGGAGCGGCTAACTGCAATATTGAAAATTAAATAGCCAGAAATGATATCTAATCACTGAACTGGCTATTTTTGCTGGTTGTATGTTTTTAGCTTAACAGTTAAAGGACCTTATTCATGTCAATATTATAGCCTGCTGCTTTCATTTCCCTAGCCACTTCTAACTGCCAGCTTCTGCTATCAATATACACAACGCCCTGAATATCACTGGGTAGTTCAAGCGTTCCTGAAACAAGAGGAGTAACTTTATTTCTTCCTAGTCGCCCCATTAGCAGTCCATGTTCAAATACCACATTCTGCCTTGCTCGCGCATTCAGATTACCTATCCCAGCCTCTGCTTCCGTATTGCCAGCATCATCACCGGTATATAGAACTATTGCGAAGCCAACATCTGTATAATGCTCTAGCTTTTCAATAATTGTTTTTCCCTGATTTGCTTGCTCGCTAAGAATAATTGCTTCAAGTCCTAATTTTTCTATAAATCGAGCAGTTTTCTCTTTTGCCTCTCCATCATGCCCATGGATAATAAATACTTTGTTGTTCGCTAAAAGACTATTACCCTTTTCCATATTATCGCTAATTTCATTAGGTAATGAGTATTCTCCGTTTTGAAGGTCGATCAGTAGCGAATCAATGTATGCTTCATATCGACTTCCTTCATTCTTCCAGAAATACTGTGATTCAGATTCATCCCACCTCATAGCCCATGCACCGATAGTCATAGCTTTTTCAAATCGCTGAGCTTCACCTGGTAGGAGTTCATTAAGTATATTAATGGTCTTACTTTTCAAAGCACTAAAACGATTTCGACCAAACTCCCGGCCTCGCGAGTCATATGCAGGGACAACTTCGCTACGTAATCTGCCTTTCAGTTTTTTTAATTCTTCAATTACTTGTAAATCACTCATAATCATCGCACCATTCATTCGCAGCTATTTTGGGGTACTGTACGATCACATTGTAACCCTCAATATCCGAAAGATGTTAGATAGCGATAATTTTCTTCATTGAATCAGAACATTACGACACAAATCGTCCGACACCACCATCACCCCAGCCGGAGACTGCTGCATACGAATCTGCTGCGCCATATAGGTCATATACGGATCCATATGGCTGAACATCATGCGATACCCGGCGCAGAGATGGTTCAACCGATCGTGTAGTCGATGCTTCGGGCAACCGCCCTGGCAGGCAAAGCGCCACGGACAACGCTGGCAATCATCCGGTAGCTGCGCTTTCTGCTGGCCGAACCGCCGTTGTGCTTTACCCTCAACCAACTTTTCCAGCGGCTGCTGTAGCAGATTACCCAGCCAGTGTTCTGCATCCACATAGTGATCGCAGCTGTAGATATCGCCGTTCTGCTCAACTACCAGTCCGCGTCCACAGGTGGGCTGCATCACGCACAGCGCCGGGCGTTCGCCCAACCACGCCGCCAGTGCGTTATCAAAAAGTTGAACGAATATCCGCCCGACATCATGGCGTATCCACTCATCGAAGATGGCGATCATAAACCGCCCGTAATCCTCTCCCGTCACTGACCAGGGCAACAGCCCGCGCTGCACGTCATGCTCCACTACCGGAATGAACTGGATAAACTCAGCCCCCACCTCACGCGTCAGAAAGCGGTAAATTTCCAGTGGAGCCTGTGCCGTCACATTGTTCACCACGGTCAGGATATTGATGTCCACACGATGACGCTTCAGGATATCCAGCGCCGCCATCACCTGCTCAAACACGGGCTGACCGCTGTTTGTCTTGCGGTAATGATTATGCAGATGCGCCGGACCATCCAGCGATATCCCTACCAGAAACCGATGCTGAGCCAGAAATGCCGCCCATTTGTCGTTAATCAGTACGCCGTTGGTCTGAAGGCTGTTGGTAATACGCTTATCCCCGGCATAGCGCTGCTGAAGCGCCACGGCCCGGCGATAAAAATCCAGTCCGGCCAGCGTCGGTTCGCCGCCCTGCCAGGTAAAGTTCACCTCCGGGCCGGGCGATGCCGCGATGTACTGGCGAATGTACGTTTCCAGTACCTTATCGGACATGTGCCGCTGTCCGCAGGTATCACGCAGCACACCCTGCCCTTTTGCCAGGAAAAAACAGTAATCACAGGCCAGATTGCAGCGCCAGCCCGCAGGTTTTGCCATCAGATGGAAAGCGTGTTTCATAGCGTCACCAGAATCAACGTGGCAATCATCAGCAATACTCCGGAGAAAACGCGCTGTAGCCAGCATTCAGGTAGCAGAGTGCGCAACCTCATGCTGATCGGCTGGAACAACAGCGTGCAAAGAAAAATCACGGCCACAATAGCCATATTGACGTAACCAAACTGCATCGCCGGTGGTAAAGCACCGATATCCGGCGCGTTACGATACAGATAGCTGACTACCGTTCCGGCACTACCGAACAGCATCATCCAGTTGCAGTACACAGCGATATGCTGGCGCGGGATCCCGGAGAGCTGCGACATCAGCGGCGCAAGCACAGAGCCACCGCCCAGCCCGGTTAACCCGGCTACGGCACCACCGGCGGTACACAACAACATCCCGGCGCTGCACGTCCGGTTGTCTGGTTGGACGTTTTCGCTGGTTGTCTGGTGCGAAAATCCACAGCGTAATGCCAGCCCCACGAGAACTAGTGCAAACAACATCAGTAGCACCTTATCCGACAGCAAAAAGCTGGCGTACACGCCTGCCTGCATTCCCGTCGCCATACCCAGCGACCAGAGCACCAGCAGCCGCGAATTTAACCGGATACCCTGACGCCAGAAGGCGCAGATGTTAATCAACGCACTCAGCATCACCACCGTCAGGGACGTCGCGGCCAGCACCTGCACAGCACATTGCGGAAACAACAAATGCAGCACCGGCACGAGCAGGATACTGCCCCCGACGCCGAACAGCGCCGAGAGCAGGCTGGTTGCCATACCACAGCCGCAGAGTGCGGCAATCATCCATGCAGTCATCACTTACTCCACCGGAACAATGACGGGTAGGTCTTCACCAATCTCTGTCATTTTGCGGCCAATATCCTGACGTAATTTATCGCGGATCCGCGCATGTTCAGGGCTGGCAATCAGATTCTGGCGCTCCCACGGGTCGTTCAGCAGGTCATAAAGCTGGCTCTCCACGTAAATCATCGCGGCAGACTCATTCCACGGATCGCTGCCGGGCGCGACAATTTCATATTTCCAGCGCGTGGTGCGCAGCGCCCGCCCGACTTCCGACTCACTTATCTGGATCAGCACCTCCTCGTCCCAATCATCAGTATCCAGAGCCGTTTGCAAATCACGGCCTACCATGGCATCCGGTACCTTGATACCTGCGGCGCTCAACATCGTGACCGGAATATCCAGCAGCGTCGCAAGATGCTCCACCGTCCTGCCACCGCTAAATGGCCCACCCCGCGCCACGCAGGGAATACGAATACTGGACTCATGGCACGAGCGTTTGTATTCATCGTTGCGGGTGCGGAAATGACAGCCGTGATCGCTGAAGAACAAAATAATCGTGTTGTCGTATTCGCCGCTGGCCTTCAGGTAATCGACGATACGCCCAAGGTTTTCGTCCAGGTTCTGACACATGCCGTAATAATCAGGGAGGTTCTGCGGCCAGTCGCCGGGGCGGTTAATCAGATCCGGCGGCACCGATGCGGTCTGGAAGCGTTCGGCATAGCCATCCGGGGCGACAAAACGCGCCATATCGTTCTGAAAGTGTGGCTCCAGGTAAGAGAGAAACAGCAGGAATGGGTTATCCCGTGGGCGTTGTTTCAGGTAATCGAGTGCGAACGTAGTCTGGCCATCCACCCGGTAGCCGTCGAAATGCACCGGCTGGTTATCGTTATCGAAAAAGTGACCGCCGTAAGGGTGCGATGTATGTTCCAGCGCATCTGCCGCCAGCCAGTATTGCCAGCCGCCGCGCAGTTCTTCCGGTACGGGTTTTTCATCCAGATCCGCCAGGTGCCACTTCCCGATATAGGCAGTGTCATATCCCGCCTGATTGAACAGCTTCGCCAGCGTCACCTCATCCTGTCGCATGGCGATATTGTTGCGGTAACAGCCGTTCTGCGTCGGGTAACGCCCGGTTTGCAGGCAGGAACGCGCCGGGCCGCAGACCGGCTGGACGGTAAAGGCGTTTTCGAACTTCACGCCCTCGCGGGCAAGCTGGTCCAGCACAGGGGTAGTACTGACGGCAGGGTTGTAGCAGCCCACCGTGTCCCAGCGCTGTTGATCGGTGAAAAAGACCAGAATATTCGGTTGCATAAGGTTCTCTCCATTAAAGTGTGGCGGGTGTGCGGGCGTCCGCCGTTTTCTGGTGTGGGGTTGAAGTCAGCAGGAAAGCGGACAGCAGAGTGAACACGGCAGTGATACTGCCGAGGATCAGGTAGGCACTATGGAATCCAATGGTGTCGTAGAGATGACCCGCGACGGTCGATAAAATAATAGCGGCGGATTGCTTGATAAACATCACGCCCACCAGATAGATGGTCCCGGACAGACGAGTATCAAAAACGTCAGCAATATATTTGAAAATACCAATCAGCAGGAAAGGCACTTCAAAATTATGCAGCATCCGTAAGAAGAGCACTTCAATCGGTCCGGTAGCAAAGGAGGAACCAACGATCCGAATCGTCATAATGGTACCAGTAATTAATAATGCATTCTTGCTACCAATATATTTATTAATCAGCAGTGGAATAAAAAACATCACCACAGCATCACCGAGATTCCCGGCGGTAGTGATATAACCGAATGCTCTTGCCGCCTGTTCCTGATGGTCGAAGAAGCGGGTAAAGAAATTAATAAACTGCTGGTCGAAAACATCGTAAATACAGGCAACACCTAATACATATAATGTGAAATACCAGAACTGGCGAAGTTTAAATAGCTCCCACACGCTCACCTTTTGCTGGCGGACCTGCTCCGCCTCAATACCCGGCAGCGGCTCAGAACGGGCAACCAGCAGGATCACCACCAGCAATAAAGCCAGCGCCGAACCAATCCAGTAAATCCATGTCGGATCGAAACCATAAAGAATACCGGAAATAGTCGCGCAGGCCGCCGACCCAAAGCAGCCAAACAGCCGTGGACGTCCGTACTCAAAGCCCCGATTACGGCTAACTTTCTCGACAAACGCCTCCACCGCGCCATAGCCCGCGTGGAAGATAAATCCCAGATACAGCCCGCCCACCACCAGCCCAATCGCAAAGTGGCTTTGCAGCAGCGGGGTATACACGTAAATAAAGAACGGCGCGAAGAGCACCATCAGGATAACGATCAGCCACAGCAAGTATTTCTTCGGCCCAAGCTTATCCGTTACCCAGCCCAGCAGCGGTTGCAGACAGATAGCCGCCACGGCAAAGGAGGAAAACACCATACCTATATGCGTTTTATCCAGCCCCACCATCCGGGTTAGCCACATGGGTAAAAACAAGAAGCAGGAAGACCAGTTGTAGTAATAGAACAGGAAAAAGAATCCCCAGAGGATCACATTCCATTTTGTATCGCGTTGAATAGCCATAATGCCCTCAGAGTCGGAATTTCATCAGATTCAGAATAAAGAGCACCTAAAAACCTGCTTATAACCGTTGTCATAACGCCACAGGAAATTAGCGTGAACGGATACACAGTTTATGGCTGATTTATTTATTCGCAGCGGCAAACTCTTTTTCCGCATGGAACAAATGAAGTGAAGCGGATCATAAATAACGGACTGTCGTATATGATAATGGTCATAAGCCTCCCGTTTGTTTCCTGTCATCGTTTTTTGAATTTCAACAAACAGGATGGCAAGTATGAAAAAAACAACCGGATGGCTCTCTTTACTGGCGCTGTCAATTTCTCTGGTCTGCCACCAGACGGCGGCAAGCAGCCGTTTGACCGCTTCGGCAATTCGTGTGATGGATGCGCAGGGCAACAACGTCAGCCAGCCTCTGCTGGACAATAATCCGGCCACCCAATGGCAGTCGAAGCTGGATTACAACCGCTGGCTGGAGATGGACTTAAAAGGCACGTACCAGCTTAGCGAGCTACAGCTATCTACCCCACTCAATACACTAACGCGCTTCGACGTCTACAGCAGCGATGATGGTGTGACTTACCGCAAAATCGCCTCCGCAAAGACTGGCAAGCCGAACGAACGACTGCCGCTCAACGTTCGCGCCAGCCGCCTGCGCATCAACATCACCGACTACTCGGCGGGTACAAAGGGCGTGGTTAACGATGTCTCTCTGACGGGGGATAAAATCAGCGATACCGCGCCGACGCCGCCTGCAATTCAGGTCGCCGATTACGCAACCACCGAGTGGGCAAAACGCCATGAGCGCCGTCAGAACACGGCGTATCGCCAGCAGGAAGTCATCAGCGAAGCGCAGGCGCTGGTTGAGCGGGTGCTCGGTGCGCAGTACCAGAACCACTTTATCTTCGCGATTGCTCCCTCCACCACTGGCAAAGATAGCTTCACCGTAAAAGCGGCTGACGGCAAAATCAGCATCAGCGGACCAAACGGTATTTCACTGGCCTCCGGGCTGAACTGGTATCTGAAAAATTATCTGCACGTCAATTATGACCCGCTGAATGTGTCCAATCTGACCATACCGACAAACTGGCCGATGCCGAGAGGCGTAACAGAGAAAGACACTCCCTATCAGTACAAATATGCCCTTAATTTCTGCACGCCGTCCTACACCATGGCCTTCTGGCGCTGGCACGATTACGAGAAATTCCTCGACTGGGCGGCGATGAATGGCGTCAACCTGATGCTGGATGTTGTCGGTCAGGAAGAGGTTCAACGGCGGATGCTGCACCAGTTCGGCTACAGTGATAATGATGTGCGCCAGTATCTGCCCGGCCCGGCTTACTTTGGCTGGTTCTACATGGCGAATATGCAGAGCTTTGGCGGCCCGCTGCCACAAAGCTGGTTCGCCCAGCGTACCGAGCTGGCGCGTAAAATTCACGACCGCATGGAAGTGTACGGCATCACGCCAGTGTTCCCCGGTTTTGCCGGGCAGGTGCCGGATACTTTCGCCGCCAAAAACCCGCAGGCGCAGGTTATCGATCAGGGCGACTGGGTCGGCTTTGTCCGCCCGCCGATGCTGCGCACCTACGTTAAGCAGGGCGAGGACTATTTCAGCAAAGTCGCCGACGTTTATTACCAGACGCTGAAAACGACCTTCGGCGATATCAGCCACTACTACGCCGTCGATCCATTCCATGAAGGCGGCAACCGCGCCGATCTGGACATGGTGAAAGTGGCGCAGACCGTGCAAAACAAGATGCTGGAGCACGATAAAGATGCGGTATGGATTATCCAGAACTGGCAGGAAAACCCCACCGACGATTTCCTGAACGGCCTGAAAAAGGATCACGCGCTGATCCTCGATCTCTACGCCGATAACAAGCCCAACCATGCTATTCGCCACGAGTTCAGCAACACGCCGTGGATCTGGAACATGCTGCACGCCTTTGGCGGGCGGATGGGCTTCTCCGGAATGCCGGAAGTGCTGGCGCAGGAGATCCCGCAATCGCTGGCAGAATCGAAAAATATGAAAGGCGTGGGCGTCACCGCCGAATCGCTCGGCACCAACCCGATGCTGTACGAAATGCTCTATGACATGGCATGGGAAAAATCACCCATCTCTTCAACGGCGTATATCCACAGTTGGCTTACCAGCCGCTACGGTGTGCAATCGCCGGAAATTGAGCAGGCATGGGATATTATGGTGAAAACCGCCTACCATCGCCGCAAAGACCGCCAGCGGGCGGAAGACTCGATCATCGATGCCAAGCCCGGCTTCGGTGTCACCCGCGCCTGCACCTACTACACCGCGCTTATCGATTACGACAAGGCCGAGTTTGAAAAAATCCTGCCGCTCTATCTGAGCGTTTACGACCGCTTTAAGGATAACCCGGCATATCAGCACGATCTGGTGGATATCACCCGTCAGGTGCTGGCGAACGCCTCATATGAGTATTACCGTGCATTTGAAGATGCCTGGATAGCGAAAGATTACAGCGCTTTCAACCAGCTTTCCGGCAAGTTCCTGCGTCTTATCAAACTTCAGGACAAGGTGCTGAGTACCCGCCCGGAATTTATGCTCGGCACCTGGATCAACAGCGCCCGCACGATGCTGGATGGCATGGACGACTGGACCCGCGACCAGTTCGAGTTTAACGCACGGGCAATGGTCACGACATGGGGAACCGAACAGGCCGCCGACGCCGGGCTGCGCGATTATTCCAACCGCCAATGGCAGGGACTGACCGGTGATTTCTACTACCAGCGCTGGGCAACCTGGATCCAGGCGCTGAAAACTGCGGCGACGACCGGGCAGAAACAGGACGCCATCAAGGTGAAGTGGTTCCCGCTGGAATATCGCTGGGTCAATCAGACCGGTAACGGCTATCCGACACAGCCTTCCCGGCACGATATCCAACAACTGGCGCAGCAGGCGCTGGCAGAGTTCTCCGTTACCAGCGAAGACTTACGCCCGTACCGGGAAAGTAAGGATAAGCGCAATCTGGCGCTGAACAAGCCGGTCTTTACCCACGGCGATATTATCAACGCCGAATTCTCGACCGAACGCGTGGTGGACGGTAAATCCTCAACGCTTTGGGGCAATAAAACCTGGCCTGCGGATCTGATTATCGATCTTCAGGGCGCGCAGAAGGTAGACGGTATCGAGCTGGAGTTTGAGCAGACGGCGGAGGATATGCGGAATCCGGTGGTCTCCGGCTGGACGGTAGAGATTCAGGACGCACAGGGTAACTGGCACACCATTCAGGATAAATCAAAAGACTTCTCGCAAAAGCAGGTGGTGAATGCCGTGCCGTATAAAGGCGAAGCGCAGAAAGTCAGGGTCACGCTAACTGGTGCAGATTTCAAACTGCGCCCGAATCTGAAGCCACAGCTGGCGGAGGTTCGCGTACTGGCGGCACCCCAATAACCCCATCCTGATGCCCTGGAGAATGCCCGTTCTGCGGCATTCTCCCTGTCTGCGAGAAACTTTATGAACAGAAATACCCTGCTCTGCGCTCTACCGCTGCTGGCTTCCGGCATCGGCCTGCCCGTGATGGCGGCTGATATTGATACCGACGATATTCAGCAAAAAGTGGATACTGGCCTCGACCAGGCTCCGGCATCAAAGCCCTGGAAAGTCCGCGCGGGCCTGCTGATCGAAACCGAAAACAAAGAAGGACAGTCTTTCGATAAAGACGGCTTTTTTGAACCCACCCTGTGGATGGAATTTTCCCGCGATCGCTGGACGTTTTATGGCTCGTATTATCAGGAAACCCACGGCACCAATTACAGCGATGGATTCAGCCGCGACAACTGGTTTAACCAATACGAATTTGACGCCCGCTATCTGATGGTAGACCAAAAAGATCTGGCGCTAGGCATGACCTTCCACTTCAGAAATTACACCTTCATCTATCAGGATAACCCGGAAAAAACGCAGTCCGGCGGCTATAACTCCCAGCGCTGGTCGTTCCAGCCTGACTGGCGAATTAACTTCACCGATAAATTCAAATCCACCGGCTGGGTGACCGTCTACAACTGGTACAACAATCTGCATGAAAATGGTCTGGCGAACCGGGAATTAAAAGGCGAAGGCGGTTTTGAATATCGCTTTAACCCGACCATCGCAGTGCGACTGAATTACTTTATCGATCGGGGCTGGAATACCAACAGCGACGACCAGACCGGCGAGTTCTGCCGCTCGCAGCTGCGCCCCTATATCCCGGTCACTTTCTCGCTGTTTGACGCAGGCCCCACCACCATCACCCCTTACGGGCGCTGGACGCTGGATGTCTGGTCACAAAATGCCTCGCGAAATCAGCGGATGCACACCACGGAAACCCGTACCGGCATCTTTATCGAGCAAAAGCTGTCGCCCCATCTCTCCATGACGCAGGATTACGCCTATGAAGTGCAGGCCCGGCATGATTTATCTCCCGGCGACAAACCCATCGTGAAGTTCCACAAAACCGGCCTCGGTTTTATCTATAGCTTCTGAAAGAGGATGACCATCATGAACACACCAATACTGCCCTTCCTGCCCGACAACGCCGACTGGATCTACCAGCCCAATCTCAGCGACGAATTTAACGGTCCGGACCTCGATCCGCGCTGGTGCCCGTATTACCAGGCAAGCTGGGGCGATCTGGATGCTTCCCGCGCCCGCTATCGCTTTATTACCGAATCCGACGGCACCGTCAGCCTCGAACTGTATGTTGATAATGCCGGGCAGGGATACTGGCAACCCTGGCGAGCCAGCAACAACACCTACAAGGTGGCGGGTATCACTGGCGGTACGCGGGACTATATGAACATGTGGCCGAGCGGTGGTTTTCCTATCACAAACCATATGCCGTATTACGATGCCTTTGCCACCCGCTACGGCTATTTTGAAATCCGCACCCGCTTTCTGAGCGGCAGCGGGCTGGCTCCGGCCTTCTGGTTCCTGGGGATGCAGGATACGGTGTACACCGAAAATATGGAGGTCGATTCACCGGAAGTCTTCACTCTCGAAAACGTCGTAAAATTTAATCTGCTGCCGCGACAAGGAGAAAGTTCACAGTCATGGCCCTACGACTACGGAAACGGAAACTGAACAGAATTACCGGACTTAGAAGATGGCTACCATATTTACGGCCTGGAATGGGATCCAGAATATCTGAAGCTCTATATCGACGGACAACTGGTTTCAACGATTGAAACTGAGATTGGCTACCGCATGTTCCCATTAATTTCCCTCAATCACCATGAGACCAATAACGCCGAAGTGGGCAATATCTACGATAACGACCCGCCGCTTCCAAACGACGAAACCTTCACTATCGACTATTACCGGGTATTTAAAAAAGCGGACACTCCAGCCGACCCGTGGCCGAATTATCAGAACCCGCTACTGCCCGGATACAATATTGCCGAACGCGCCTTTATTAATATCTATGGTTATGACGGCGATAACTCTACCTCAAGGGAAGGTAAGCTGAACGACGGCGATCACTTCAGCGTTGCGGACACCTATCCTAAAGGTAGCGGCACCGAAGAGGAGAATGAGCGCTGGTACAACAATCAGTTCCGCTATATCTATATTGAATGGCATCAGCCGGTGGATTTCGACACACTGGTCCTCTATGCCACACAGGCACAATCCACCGCGCCGCAGAATATCCGTATTGAGGTTTCCACCGATGGCTACGGCGACTGGGCAGTTGTGAAGCCTGATTTCGATCTGGACTGGCAAACGGATGATCCGGGTATTGCCGAAGGGCTGAAAATTACGCTGGATACGCCATTGCAGCAGAATCAACACGCCCGTATCGTCATCAATACCGCGCCGGAAAGCTACGCGTTGAGCGAAATTGAAATCGGCACACAAATTAACGCCACTACCCGCTTTAAATAATTCTCCACGGCGGCATCCCCTGCCGCCGTTAATTTTCCCATCTGGATATTGAGTTTCGACGGGAAAACCTTCATAGAGTGCGATAAACCCACGGCATCCGTCTCATCCGGAGTGCCATATGCCTGTTCGCCACGTTGTCCTGTCTTCATTAATCTCACTGGCTGTGCCTACCGCGCAGGCTATCACCACGCCTGAAATCGCCGCCTCTGCGCTATCGCCGGAATGCGTGCAATACCAGATTGTGGGCGTCTGCTACTGGTTGTTCTGCACGCCATTTGGCTGCTCGGTGCGTACCTCAGTAAAAGTACGCCATTTCCGCCCGGATCTGGTGGTATCGGCCTACAGCGTAACCGGACAAAATCCGTGGGCTGAGATGTCGCCACTCAGCTCGCCGTTGCCCGGTATCGCTGAAGCCGGTGGCGATACTAACCCCCGAGCAGTCGGCCAGCACAGCAAAATCCGGTTTAAAAACGCTGATGCGATTGGCTTCCCTGCCGGTGATGCGCTGGCGAACTTCTTCGCCCAGTTTGGCTACGTCTGCGCTCCATCGTCACAGCCTCTTCTCCCCTACTTTCTCAGCACCCTGGATGCGCTCGCCTGGCGCAGCGGCGTACCGGAAATGTTTTACCCGGAGGCATTAACTCCCGGACTGCGTGAGGTGAGTAAAGACGGCGATATGTGGGGCAATATCTACCCGCGAGCCGGGGCGCTCAGCCAGACGCATGACTACAAGACCGGAGCGGTCATCGCCCAACGCGCTGCCGATCTGGTAACGCGCAGTGGTCAGCCGCATGTTTATATTCCGCTGACGGCCACCTCACACGACGGCTACTGGCCTCCAGACCCTGTTACGGAAGGCGACAGCAGTAACCATCAGTGGCAGATGCTGGTTCCAAAAAAATCCGCCGCCTGCGCGATCTTTCCGGATGGCTCCACCACCGATTCTTACGCCGATAAACTGGCGGAAGATGGCGCGTATGTCTGGACGCTGTGGCGGCCCTACAAATGCTGCCCGCGTCGTGGGCAGACCTTTCTTGGCAGTAGCGGAGGTTAACCATGCGCCCGGTATTCTGTCTTTTATTCGTCGCCTTTCTCGCTCCGGCGGCTGATAAATACCAGTATCAGCAGCAGGGGGCGATCAGCGACTGGATGTATTACCGTATCGGCGGCGGTGCGGCCATTCCCCCCTCTGCAACCCGACGTAACACCTTCCCACTGACGGCAGGCGTAAGCTGGAACAGCGATATGATGTGCGGCAATTTCGATATCGACACCACAGTCCGTAATCAGCTCAACGGCGTGACGGACGGCTTCCAGCAGCTGATGGGAGAGGTTATCGAAAGCGCGACCAGCGCGGTCGCCAGCCTGCCCGCAATGGTGATCCAGCGAGCCAATCCCCAGCTCTACGATCTGCTAACCAACGGTGTGCTTCAGGGACGCCTCGACTTCGATAAGTCACTGTTAAGCTGCCAGAAGATGGCGGGCAAGATGACCGATTATGCGCTCGGTCCGGCATGGACGCAGAGCGCTCAGGCGGAGAACTATCAGGGCATTGCGGCCAGCGAAAAAGACGCCGTTCGCGCCGACCAGCGAGCGGCTGAAGAAGCGGCAGAGAAAGGCAAACGCTGGGTTGGTGGCGAACATCGCGGCGGCAAAGGTCAATCGCCCATCAAACTGGTTCGCGATACGACGGTCGCAGGCTACAACATCCTCAATAATCGCAGCGCGACCAGTACCAGTTCGGTATCCAGCAACGACTGTCAGGGTGAACTTTGCCAAGTATGGAGCAAACCCGACGACGCTGCGCAATGGCTGACTCGGGTAGTTGGCGAGCAAACCATTAACGTCGCCCCGGATAACGATCAATCCGGCGACACTGACCAGCAAAGTGGCGCACAATCGGGCGTCGGGCTGACGCCACTGATTCAGGAAGAGCAGGATAAGATCCAGCCGCTGATTATCGATATGGTGAACCGCAGCCAGCCCGTTAACGATGACACACTGGCGCAAGCCAGCGGCGGCGAACTGCATCTGACGCGCGGCGTTATCGAGGCGCTGCGTGACGATCCCGATGCAGCGGTACTTATCCAGCGGCTCTCCGGCGAACTGGCGCTCTCCCGCGTGATGGAACAGGCGCTGATGGCCCGGCGCACGCTGCTGGCAGGAATGCGCGAACCCAATGTCTCCGGAGAAAAAGAGGCGCAAACCGCGCTGACCCAGACCACTGCCCAGCTCGACCAGGAACTGTCTCAGCTCAAGCTGGAGCTGGATATGCGTCAGGCGCTGGCGGATAACGCGGCGCTCACCATCCTTGAACGCCAGACAACGCGGGCGAAGACCAAAGGCCAGGCTGTCGGCGTAGAGGACGACACTGACAAACGGGTGGACGATCTCAGCAAACCCACAGGTGGGGATGCGCAATGAAGCGGCTGATACTGTCCGGCTCCCTGCTTCTGGTCTGCATGGCAGTGATGTTTTATCTGGCTGCTGACAATACACCGCAGATTAACCGCAGCGACCTGCTACCCTGGCGCATAATGCTGTACGGTGTGATTTGTAGTGTGGGCTGGCATCTGTATGACCGCTTGCCGCCACATCGTCCGGCAATCCGCCGTATCGCGCTGATATTTATCGTACTGATTGTACTCAACGAAATCGTGCCGGAGGTATTCCGGTGACAACTAACAGCTATCTGGAATACTTTCTGACACTGCTCGGCTGGGTGGTCAATAACGGACTGTGGAACGCGATCAGCGCCACCGGATTATTCGCCCTGCCGCTGCTGATTAAGCTGCTGTCGCTGTGGTTACAGGCCAGAAGTCAGGGAGCGGATGAGGGCAACAAAGCTGCGTTGTCCCTGATTTGGACCGAGCACCTGATGTACACCTCGTTGCTGGTGATTATGTTCACCTGCGTGCCAATGTTGAACATCGACCTCGATACCATCAAATATGACACCACGCGCTCAAAGCAGTGCGGCATGTCGGTGCCGCAGCCCGCCGATACCGGCTATCAACCGATTATAAACTCGCTGGGCGGTAAAACCGCCGCCGTCCCGGTCTGGTGGTACTTTATTCATGTGATCAGCAAAGGCATCACCAGCGCAACGGTTGCCACCCTTCCCTGCCAGCCTGACCTGCGTCAGATCCGCTTTGAGGTGCAGCACACCCGAATCAAGGATCCAGCACTGGCACAGGAGTTGCGGGATTTCGTTGAGGAGTGTTACGCCCCTTCCCGCGCCCGCCTGAAATTCCGCGCCGGAGAGCTGGACGATGACACCAGTGATGATACCGCCTGGCTGGGATCATCGTATTTTCTCAACACGGCTGGTTACTACGATACCGACCATGCGCTTTCACCACATAGCGACTGGTCGTATAGCGCATCACGCGATGCCGGGCTGGCCGATACAGGTGCCGGTGGCTACCCTACGTGTAAGCAGTGGTGGGCCGACGATACGGTTGGGCTGAAGACCCGGCTTTTGCAACTCCCGACCCCGGATATCTGGACAGCGTTTAAAAAGATCGGCCAGTCACAGGCTGTATATGAAGAGGCCGTGCTGCGCTCGCTGGTCAGTGAACGCAATATGCAGGTATCACAAAACGGACGTGTTTATCCCGGTTATGGTGGCAATGTCGATGGCACCGTCGCCAATGCCGCCACCCGGCTGGCATCCAGCGCGGGGAATATCCTCGGTAGCATAGCGGCGTTCCCGGCATTCGACAGCGTGCGCCAGGCGCTGCCCATGGTGCAGGCGCTGCTGCAAATGGCACTGGTGATCTGTATTCCGCTGGTAACGCTTTGTTCAGCATGGGACGTGAAGGTGGTGATGACGCTGACGTTTGTGCAGTTCGCACTGTTCTTCCTTACCTTCTGGTGGGAACTGGCGCGGTGGCTCGATAGCTGGCTACTGGATGTGCTCTACAACAGCGATACCCACAGTAGCTGGAATCTGGCCGGGCTCCAGAATACGCAGGATGACGTGATTATTAATCTGGTGATGGGGTCGATGTTTCTGGTGCTGCCGACTTTCTGGCTGGGGGCAATGGCGTGGGCTGGGGTGAGAGTTGGTGTGGCAGTGAATGGGGCGCTAGCGGGTGGGGTTAAAGTGGCACATGATAGTGGGGGGAAGGCTAGGGGAAAGTTGTTATGAATTTGCCCTCACCCAGTCAAACTATAGATCCAGACTAGCGCCATTTTTACGCAGCCACTCCTTACGCTCTCTCCAGTCAGGCATCACCTTGTCAACTTCATTCCAGAAAGCGTCTGTATGATTACGATGGTGAAAATGACATAGTTCGTGGACCACGATGTAATCTATGATCTTCGCTGGGGCCATCATACATTTCCAGTGGAAATTCAGCGTACCGCTATGACCGCAACTGGCCCAGCGATATCCCATTTCCTTCACCCGGATTTTTTCTGCCTTCACTCCGACTTTAGGCGCAAAAAACAGAGTGCGCTCTCTGATGCGCTGCTGGCCTTTAGTTATATAAAAGTCTTCAAACGCGCCTTTCGCTGCGGCTATGCCGCCTTTTTCAATAAGCTGCCGATTAAGGCAAAAGCGTCCGTCTTTCAGGATTAACGGCAGATGCTGATCGGAAACTAGAGATAAGCGATACATGCTTCCCAGATAGAGAAAGGTCTCGCCGTTTACCCATTCGCGCGCCACCGTAGTAGCATTAAGATCTTTCCACTCTGCCAGGTTACGATAAATCCACATGCGTTTCTGAAAAACAACGGTATCCGCCTGTTCAGGAGTAAAGTGTACTGGCGGGCGAACAATGACCTGACCGTCTCTTTCGATAACGATATCCGTTGTACGCCGGGTGGTACCTGGCGCGAGATGATAGTCGATGTCCTTCACCCGTCTGTACATCATGGTTTTTTGCTCTCCGCTGAGTTCTGGAGTAACGCACTATGTCGGTTTTTTGCCAGTTTCATAATTTCTACCGCAATTCGTTCTCTTGCCTGTTTTAATTCAGGAACTCCGGTTAGCGTCAGAGCTGTTTTAATCTCACTACGCGTTTTCTTTTGTTTGCTGCTGTTATGCCAGTAATCGATGCTGCCGATGCTTTGTTGCAAAAGTTCAACAATAGCTTCCATCAGCGCTTTAATTTTGGGTTTTACTGACACGGGTATCTCTCCGCCCGGGAACGCTTCATGAGCAATATGTTCATAAAACGTGGTGGCCTCCCGGTTCATCCCCTCTTCCCCATCCTGGCGCCCGGCAATCGCAACGTTACGCAGTTTCTCTAACTCTTCCGCCAGCTTCTTCCATTGATCCTGATACAGGTCGATCAATTGTTCCACTTTTTCCGAAAGGCTCTTATAAAAAGCTGGATCTTCATCATGGTGAACAGTGCAATGCTTACGAATTGCATGCTCCATTTCGCTGGCTTTCGCCTCATCATTGCCGTTGGTATGCTGGTTTAGCTGTTCAATGAAATTATCTGAGAGCAATTCAACGGGAGGAACCGTAGGGTTAATCCCCAGACTGATTAGGTGCTGATTAATCAGATCGCGTACCTTCTGGCCGGCATCTCCCAAATCCAGCGAATCGTCTTTATAACGCTCTCTGGTCACTCGCTGGATATATCCCAGACGCTTTGCCGGAATACGATAAACTTGGCCCGCACTATGCGGCAGGATGATATCCAGACTGCTGAGGAATTTTTTCAGGTACACATCAAAATCCGCACGCAGTTTCTCGTCTTTTAGCAAACGAACAGCATCGTTCACCGCGGTTGCTTCTGCTGCTATGTCGGGTAATCGTCCCTCAAGGAAATCATGGATGCCATTAACTTGATGGTACGAGAACAAACTCAACAAGCGCTGATAGCGCTCCTGCAGCACCGGGACTTCTGAATTGATATTTTTTAATCCTTCGGCTAGCTCTTGGTGCTCATCGCTGGCTGCATAGAGGGTTAAGGCCTCGGTAAGATGATGAGTAAGGCCGATATAATCCACAACAAAACCCCGTTGTTTCCCTTTTTTTACCCGGTTTGTACGGGCAATTGCCTGTAATAACGTATGCTCGCGGATTTTTTTATCCAGGTACATGACCTGCTCAATAGGTACATCAAAACCGGTTAATAACATGTCACAGACAACCAGGAAGGCGATTCCTGAAAAAGGTTTATCAGGATCATCAAATGCAAATGGCTTACAGAAATTTTCTACTGCATTCCAGGCACGGGCTTGTTTACGTGTCTCGGTAATAAATGCCGCTTCGTTGGTGCCATCACTGGATATCACTACCGCAGCTTTGAGGAACTTGATCCGATTAATTAATGCGTGGTCAGGTACGTCTACAGATTCAAGCTCATCCACTTTCTCTTTTAATGCCTGATGGATCGCCTTCTGGTAACGGACTGCCGCCAGTTTGGAGTGACATACCACCTGAGCTTTAAAGCCATTAGGAAAAATATGCTCCAGATAGTGTTTCACCATATCGCGCGCGATAGCGGCAATACGTTGCTCTGCTTCCAGAATGTCGCCGGTGGCGCCATACTTTTTCTTAATAGCGTCTAATTCTTCTTCCGTTCTGTCTTTAAAGAGATTCTCAAACTGCGTTTCAAAGCCATATTTATCGTTCAACGCGGCATCAGCAGTCCTGCCTTCATAAAGGATCTGCAATGTGGTGCCATCTTCAACGGCATCCATCAATTTGTACTTATCGATATATTCGCCAAAGCGTTTGACGGTACGTTTCTCACCGTGGCGTTCTGTAATCAGTGGCGTTCCGGTAAAGGCAATGCGGGCCGCATTGGGGAAGGCCTCAAAAATATTACTTCCCAGATCTGAACTCTGAGTACGGTGTGCTTCATCGATCATTAACACAATTCGCGAAGAGGTATTCACTACGCCAAATGTTTTGCCCGTTGGAATAGCCTGGTAGGTTCCCAGCGCTTTAGCAACGGATACGGGGAGGCTTTCCTGCGTGACCAGAAACTTATGGGCCATCACCATATTGATATCGGAAGTGTTGGTGGCTAATTCTTTTCGTAGCGTATTGTTGCTTTCAATAACATTGACTCGTCCACCGATCAGTTGTGCCGTCGCTGTTAACTGCTCCTCCAGATCGAGACGATCGTTGATCAGTATGATTTTATAATCGTGAAGATCGTTTGAAACGCGCAGCATTCGGGCAACAAAAACCATCGTCAGGCTCTTACCCGACCCCTGGGTATGCCAGACTACACCACTTTTTTCTTCTGTGGTTTTACCTTCACGTAAACGCTGTAAGATCTTATTAGCGGCGCGAAATTGCTGATAACGGCAGACAACCTTGATGCGCGGGCCAGCATCGGTATCCATAAATACAGAGCATGTACGCAGGATGGATAACAGATTCGCTTTATTTAACATGCCATTGATTAGCTGTTGTTGCGCATTCATATCGCAGGCAACATTGTCCTCCTGTGGCCATTGCGTCTTCCAGGGATAAAAATGCTCCTCTCCAGAAGTAATCGTGCCGTAATCCGCTTCAACGCCTGTCGTTCTGACCGAAAATAAATTACTGTGGAATAAACGCGGCTCTCCCTCCTTTAACCCCTGCAGCGCTGTTGCTTTACGGTCGTTCATATAACGCTGGAGCTGAATATATGCCTCAGCCATAGGATTAGAACAGGTTGGACCACCCTTTTTACACTCCACAACAATCAGCGGAATACCATTGATAAATAAAACAATATCGGGAATGATAAATTGTTTTACGCAACCCGGGGTATCAATCCGGAACTGGTTTATCGCCAGAAAGTAATTATTTCCCGGGTGTTCGAAATCGATTAATTTTACTATCGGGTCAGACTCACCGGTGGCATTATTAATATCCACCTGTGTTTTAAACAGTAGCTTTTGGATCGCCTCATTAGCTTCCAGTAAAGTACGGTTGGGTTGTCGCAGGATCTGCTCTTGCAGATCCTGTAACTGTTTGTCAGTTAACCATGTTTTTCCGTCTGATCCGGCATTTAAGTGCGCTACTGCGTTAGTAAAAATCTGCGGCAGCAGCCACTGTCGGAAGCTGCTACGCATACTTTTGGCCGGATCGGAGGGAATATCCTGTCCCTGGTCAATAATCGTCCAGCCCAGTAATTGCAATTGCTGCAAAAAGGGCTGTTCAACTTCCGTGTATTCAGACATGGGGAACCTCGGTGTCTTTTTCTCTTGGAGTTAGTTGTACAGAAACTTTACCAGCAAGGAGGTCGGTCATTAAACCTTTTCTATATTCTTTCAACTTGATTAGATAATTAATTTCTTTATCTAAAGTATCCTGTATATTTTCAAATCTTGAAACAATAGCTTCTTGTTCACTTAAACAAGGCTTAACTATCAACAATTTCTTTAGATTACTCGTATTAATTCTCGGCCTAGTAACCCCTTGTTCATAGCATCTAATTTGAGCTCTTGCTTTCTCATTATTCAAATAAAGCATGAGGAATTTATTCTTCATACTAGAATTACATCTTGCACGGAAGCAATCTGCTTTATTCACAGCAGTAGGCAGGTGCATAGGGTAAGAACATGAACGTCCTACGGGATAACGTTCATCGCCTAACCCTGCGATTAAAACATCATCACCTAACACTTTATTTCGAATTAATATCCCTGCATGCTTATCCGATATATAAGATTTATCACTATCATCATATTTATACTCATCAATATTCTGTAGTCTGACAACCCTTACACCAGGCTCTACGACATAATGTTCAGTTTTAAGGTTTGATCCAAAGGGTCCATCGACAAGAGAATCTAGGATTTCTGTTATTTTTACCACTTCCCATTCTTTAGGAATTAGACCGAGAGGTGTGTTTTTGTACAGCTGCATAGATTGATTTGGATTTGGGCGTAGTTTACCATCGGGAGTTATACCACGAGTGAAAAAATCAAACATCATCCCAGCTCTAATTTTCTGATATTTTTCAATTAGAATCGCGGTCTTTTCTATAATATCATCAATAGACTGTAAAACAGCACTTATTCTCAATTGTGATGGAAAATCAAAATGAGGAATCGGAAAAACACGAAGATCATTTGCACTAATTGCTAAGAAAGTTGATCCTTGACTGCGTCGATGCAAAAAAGAAACATTATTTGCAATGACATAACTTAAGAATTTAGTGTCAGCGATACCTTCTCGAGCTTTAATTGCACTTAAGCCTCTTCCAATACAATAACTTTCATCCCCCCAATTTTGAGTACCAACCGGAGCTCGAACGCTTATTAAAATGGACTCTGGCCTTGAAACTCGTAATGGAGGATTACAGTATACCTTTGCAATTGGAGATAGGCGTCCAAACTCGGCACATCCCTGAAGAAAAGGAAGCCCTTTTTGGTTAGTATTGTAACCGGATGAATCAGGAGATTGCCCCATAGTAATATCAGCAAGTTGCCCTAATTGAACATACGATAGCTTAGATGGACCTTCTTTTTTATTACTCATAACCCAATTCCGCTAAAAAATTTTGCAACTGCTTAGATGCATGTTCTCTTTCAACCTCAATTTCTTTAGTCGTTACCGCATATTTACCCCACAGATTTTCAATGGCAGTAATGCAAGCCCGCTGCTCTGCTCGTAAATAGCGATTGTAGGTATTTAGTAATAGCTGCTTTAGTCGGGCAACAATAACCACGCGAGCCTCATCTTGTGAGATTTTTTCACGAGCGCTTAAAACAAGCTCATCGCGCTTATTTTCGATTGCCTTAATAACTTTTTTCAGCTCTTTAGCTTCGTCTTCCAGTACTTTATGACGCTTCAACTGTGCTTCGATTTGTGCAACTTTTTCCTGGTACTCTTCGGAACTTCCCAATCCCGGATCGCGCTTGCACTGCTTCACCATGCCTTTCGCATCTTTCAGCTTCGCTTTCAGGTCTTTCACCTGTTCAGAGGTCATCACACCAGTATCATCTGTATCCTCAAAGTCCTCGTCATCCGCTGCGGCAAATAACGCCTGCAGCGCGGCTAAACGGGCCTGTGCATTAGTTTGCTCTGCCAGTACCTCAGGGAACTGGCTTTGCAGAATATCCTCATCCGGGATCAGTTCAGCCCCCCAGCCACTGGCAGCAATAGATTTGAAGTCCGCCTTCAGGTAGTTCACATAGCTGGCAAAAGCGCCGCGCACCTGGAAGGAAGTTAACAAATTTTGCTGCGTAAATGCGTCATGAATGCTGTCCATCAACTGGCTGCGCATTACATAAACATTACGTGGCCGGGCCTGTTGATTGGCTGCATCAGGGGCTAGCGCTTCCACAATCGGGAGATTCTGCTCCCACCACGCTTCCAGTTGCGTCATGAACGTCTGATTCGCTTGCAGTACACCCGCATGTCGGTTAACAAACTCAGCAATATCACGCTTCTCCGCCAGATACGGGGAAAAATTCATATATTCCGCATCACGGGGCGCAAAAATATCTGCGCGTAACCCGGCATAGTTTTGCCAGAAATGGCCAAGACTTTCGATTTCCGCCAGCGGAATACCGCCATGTAAATGCGCACGAACATCGTGGGGTTCCGGCGGCGGCGCATTGTCCACGTAGCGACGAATATTACAGTTGTAATCTTCTTTGATAATCTCATCAGTTGGAACAACGCGCGCATAGCCCGGGATCGTTTTTCCCTTGCGATATGCGTTGATAATTTTATCAATATCTTCCGGACGCAGATGATTCTGTGCTTTGTCTTCGCTGTATTCACGATCGGCGTTGATAAACAGAACTGACTTACGTTTTGCAGCACCTTTTTTATTCATCACTAAAATACAGGCTGGTATCCCCGTACCGTAGAACAGGTTGCTGGGTAAGCCAATGATGGCTTCCAGATAACCGTGATCAATAGCGCTTCGCGTTCATCACCGCTACGGAACAACACACCATGAGGCATAACGGTCGCCATACGCCCATCATGTTTCAGCACAGACAACATATGCTGAACAAACATCAGGTCCGCTTTCTTGCCTTTCTCTGGCAGCCAAACAGCAAAACGCCCGGGGTGTTTAATATCCTTCTTGATATAGTTCTGGCTGAACGGCGGGTTAGCCACCACACGATCAAAACGTCTTAAATCATTCTTTTCATCGTAATGCTGTGGTTCACGCAGAGTATCTTCTTGACGAATATCAGCATGCGAAATTCCATGCAGTAGCATGTTCATTTTGCAGATAGACCAAGTGGTGCCGATTTTTTCCTGACCATAGAGCGCGATTTCATCCGCATCACCGCCTTTTTCACGCAGGTAGTCACGCATCTGAATCAGCATGCCTCCCGAGCCAACGGTCGGGTCATAAACACTCATGCCCTCTTCAGGATCGCAGATCTCAACACAGATCCGCACAACTTCCGCCGGGGTATAAAACTCTCCAGCCTTTTTACCCGCAGAGTCAGCAAAGAATTTAATCAACCATTCATATGCCGCACCAAGCAGATCGGGGAACTCAAAGTCCTCATCTTTAAGCGGAATTTTCTCGAAGTTCTGTACAAAATCAGCCAAGGTATCGTCGTCCAAAGTACGCTGGCCAATCTTACGGTTAAAGTTAATACCTTTCAGTACGTCCTGTAAAACATCGATATTGGCTTCTTCGATCGCTTCCAGCGCTTTATTCAACGCGCTGCCAACCCCAACTTTCACATGCTTCAGGGCCGGTCGGATGACCGCTTTTTTAGTGCCATCCTTCTCTTCTACAATCTCTTCCCACTCTTCGTTCCAGCGTGCACGCGGAGGAACATAGAAATACTTACCTGAGTAGTTGTCGGGATCTTCAAGCGCCAGCTCGATGTCCAGTTCAGACATCCCCTGTTCTTTAAACTGCTTGCGTAGTTCAACCTGACGCTGATCGAACAGGTCGCTGGCACGCTTAAGGAACAACATACCAAAAATGTATTCTTTGTATTCACTGGCATCCATGCTGCCACGTAAGTCATCACATGCGCGGAGCAACAACGTTTCAAGCTGGGTAAGAGTTAATTTCATGTGTTTCTCAGAAAACTGCCTCGTCAACTACGGTTCTATCTTTTTGTAAACCATAGTTTTATCAATTGTTCGCATAATTGTTATGGATTATTTGTTCCACAACGATTTGTGTATTTTTCCTGTCTGATGGTACTCACCCACCAGTTCAATAAAATCTTTAAAATCCCGATTTTCTTCCACCAGACGGTTCACTGACTGCCAGTCCACACTGGTACGTTCACGCGCCGGGATCAACGTCTGGCTATTAGAGAAATCATGTGGATCCAGTAGGATCACACCAATACCATGCAACGCACAGAGCATCTGAAGCTCACGTTCAACACTACGTTGCTTGTCTTCGTTAATTTCAGTCGCCACCAGATAGCCGAAATGTGCCCAACTGGAATTGCTGACCGCCTGGAAGAAACATTCACGCACGTTGCTGCGATTGAGCTGCTTTTTAACCTCAAAGGACCACAGCCGCGTTAAACGACCTTCACTATGGCGAACGCAGTTTTGCACTACATCATCCCACTCTTTATCAAGAGGCTCCAATGCGACAATATCGGGATAAAGCCAATGGTTGCCACCCAACCCTTTGTTGTTACTGGAACGCTTTTCGTCAATACGACGGCACAATAGCCCTTCTTCCTGAGAGAGATAATCAATCAGGATCGGATACAACGAATGCTCGGTAAAGCTAACGGTTTCAACCGTTGGTTCGGGGGCTACATTAGCATCCGCCTGTTCAACCACAGACTCCCCCCAATAGAATAATCGTGGTCTTGGCTTATCACGCGTCATCACCTGCGGACACATAGCTTTCGCTTTAACAGTCCGACTGCCACCAACTTCAGCGGTAATTTGGCTTAAAAAAGCCTCATCGCTGGCAAAACGTGGATTTTTACGTTTTTCAGCCAGTTCTGCGCTGTAGTGCTCGATGATTTTCTGCGCCAGTTGGCGTGCAGTAAACTGCTGGCCGGGATTAGCCTGTAACACGTTGATTATCATCTGGGGACGACTAGTCATATGCCTTCCTGCGTTTGTACGCACGGCTTTGCGTATCGGCTTTTAAGCGATGCGTGGTTTACAACTCCTGTGGATGGGCCCAGTTTACCTTTCAGAGTTACAGACTTAAAGCATCGATTTCTCTCTCATGAACGTGACGAGCAACAATTGAATTTCACCGCTTTTGCGAGCATGATCGCAATAACATCAGCCTGTTACCCGGTATTCCTATGATATCTGTCGAAACGCTGCAATCAGCCATCTCCAACGTCTCTGTGTGGCGTCAGGGTGATGTATGCGCGCCGCATAAGCCGTTGTTGCTGCTGTATGTGTTGTCGCAGTACAAAGCAGGTCACTCGCGTCTGTTTAATTACGGCCTGGAGATCCACGAACCGCTCACTCGTCTGCTCAAAGAGTTTGGCCCCAAGCGACGCACTGACTATCCCAATATGCCCTTCTGGCGACTCAGAACTGACGGCTTCTGGGAAATCACCAACGCAGAAGGCTGTAAACCCCGTAAAGGCAACACCCAGCCGACAAAAAAAGAACTGATTGATAACCAGGTAGCAGGCGGCTTTGATGAAGCGGCTTACCAGCAGTTTCTGGCGCATCCAGAGATGATCGACCAACTGGCCCAGCAGATCCTGATAGATCGCTTCCCCGAAAGTATTCAGAGGATCCTCGCCAACCAACTGGGTCTGGATTTTATCGACCGATCAAAGAACCGCGATCCGCGCTTCAGGGATGTCGTGCTCCGGGCTTACCATTCGCGATGTGCTTTCTGCGGTTACGATCTACGGCTGGATGGTGCGCTAGTTGGTATTGAAGCAGCCCATATACACTGGAAAACCTATGGCGGACCGTGTGTGGTAAACAACGGTCTGGCGCTGTGTTCGCTGCACCACGATGCTTTTGATATGGGCGCATTCGGGCTGGATGAAAGCCTGACTATCCGCATCTCCGGCGGCGTCAGTCGTAGCCCGGTGGTAGACAACCTGTTCTGGCAACGGAACGGCCAGCCGTTACACCTTCCCCATGACAAATCGCTGTGGCCCACTGAACAATACGTCGGCTGGCATCGTAAGCAGATCTTCAAAGCCTGAGACTGTGAGCTTCGCAGGTATCATCGATTGCCCAATATGCTTTATCCCCTCCAGAGGATAAATTGCCTTTAACCCCTATAGCGGATAAAACCCTGCGCACCAAAGTGGATTCCAGAATAACGACTCCCGAACTCTCTTACTGAACAGCCTGACTCTTGATTATTATTAATCCCGTATTAATCTGTACGAAGTTTGACCCGCAACCAGAGCCTTCAGGTTGCCACCCTTCCCGGTGAGGCTCGCCTTTTCGTCCGCTCCGTATCATCCTCGCGGACAGCGCTTAGCGCCTGATACATCCTCTACCCCACCATGCAGGGAATTCCTCCCTGTCGGGCGGTGTTTCTCTGCTTTCATCACTGGAGAAATACTATGCCAACTTCATCCATCACTGAAGCAACATCCTTATCATTGTCTATCTCATCTGAGGCCTGGGAAAAGGTAGTTAGTTTTCCACCCGATCCCTCTCAGGAAGACGACCGTCTCGAAAACCTGATTGTCGCGACCATACTGACATTCAAAAGCGCAGGCCCAGACCGTAAGAGCATTAATTTCGGTCTGTACTGTTTGCCCGCAGACGGCAGCAGCAATGTCCCGCTGATGACGCCGCTGCGCTTAACCCTTGAAGATGACCACCTGTTGGTTACTGCCCTTCACACCAGCTGATTACCTCAGCATCCTTTACTCCCCGTGCCGGGCGACTCCCGACCGGGAGCGCTGTACCCGGCTTCTTTATCATGAGGTTACGCTTATGAACAGAAGCAACGATCTTTACCAGAAAGTCACCGATGAAATTATCGCCGCGCTGGAGAAAGGCGTGATCCCCTGGGTTCGCCCATGGCGGGAAGGGGAACCGGTGGTGCCGATGAATGCCTTATCCGGGCGGTTTTATCACGGCATCAATATTCCTCTGCTCTGGAACAGCGCAGAACGACAGGGATATGAAAGCGATCGCTGGCTGACCTTCACACAAATTCGCAATGCGGGCGGTAATATCCGCAAAGGCGAAAAATCCACACTGGCCGTGCTCTATCTGCCCCAGCAGCGTGAGGTTGTGGACGGCAACGGAAATACGGTTCTTGATGCTGACGGCAACCCTAAAGTGACGTCTTACGCTGTAGTACGCGAGTTCCGGCTGTTCAACATCCGACAATGTGAAGGACTGCCGGAGGCGTTTTCACAGCCTGTCGTGATGGTCGATGATCCCATCGCCGCCGCTGAGCAGGTTGCCCGGCAAAGTGCGGTGGTGATCACTCACCGACGCCAGAATCGGGCGTATTACTCACCAGGGCGCGACTGCATCATCATGCCGCATCCTGAGCAGTTCACTTCGCGTGAGGATTATTACGGCACGCTGCTGCATGAACTGACGCACGCTACCGGACATGCTTCGCGGCTGAACCGGGAAGGCATCACCGCTGGAAAGCACGCTTTTGGCGATCCGGCGTACAGTTTTGAAGAGCTCGTCGCCGAAATGGGAGCAGCTTTCCTGTGTGCTCATGTTGGCATCCAGTCGAAGCTACAACATGACAGCTACATCGCATCGTGGCTGAAGGTGTTGCAGCAGGACAAAAAAGCGATTTTCCGCGCCAGTGGATTAGCGCGTAATGCCTGCGAATATCTGCTTGAACGGGCGCAGCAGCCGTTAGCGCTGAGCGCATGACCTTCATATCAACGGCGGAGCATCCTGCTCTGCCGTTTTTCTCCACTCCAATAAATTTGCGCAACCCAATAAACAATTTCGGCCCAAATCTGACGGCACCAAAAGGCAAAATCTAAAAGGTTAAGGGGAAGAGAGTGAAGGGGGAACGGGCTTACCCGAAAAAGGGTCTCCCCTTCGTCTTTCGAGTTGCAGGTGCGTTGGCTTTCCTCGCTCACCCCAGTCACTTACTTATGTAAGCTCCTGGGGATTCACTGCGTCGCCGCCTTCCTGCACCTCAAAATCCATTGGGAATAAAGGGCCATTATGCGGATATGGCTGACGCGCACAAAGCAAAACACCCCACCATCCACTGGCGAGCCAGACGTCACGGAGGGATGGCTGCATCCTGAATCCGCACAAACACTACTGGCAGTCTCATCGCGCCAGCAGCTTATCCAGTTTATTCGCCAAAGCACCGCACTCCCTGCCTCACTGTTTGAACGCTTCTGGCTGATACCAATCCACCGCTTCGCAGAACTGGCGCAGTTGTTCCCAGCCTCGGAAAACCACCACCATTCCCACGCAGGTGGCCTGCTCGATCACAGTCTCGAAGCCGCCTGTTATGCCGCACGGCTGCGGCAGAGTTATCTTTTCCCGCCTGATGCCGCACCGGAAGATCAGGCTGCTCAGTCCGAACGCTGGACAACGGTCATCATCTACGCTGCGTTGCTGCACGATCTGGGCAAACTCATCACCGATATTGAAGTCGAAGATATTTGCGGGAAACGCTGGTTTCCATGGCATGGTCCGCTGATCCAACCTTATCGGTTCCGCTATCTGCCGCAACGTGATTACCTGCGCCATCCGGCTGCGGCAGCTCTTCTGCTCACCCAACTACTCCCATCGGAAAGTCTCGACTGGCTCGCCGCTGATTCTGCTGCCTTATCCACCCTGTTGCACTGCCTGAACGGACAGTATCAGTATGCCGGGCTGGCGGGTGAACTGGTGCAGAAAGCCGACCGGGCGTCGGTAGCGTTTAATCTCGGCGGCGATCCGGTCAAGGCTATCCACCGCCCACAAACCTCGCTGCCGCAGCAAATCATCACCGCCCTGCGCGACCTGCTGGTAAATGAGTTCCGACTTAACAACCCGAACGGTGGCTCTGATGGCTGGCTGACGGAAGAGGCGCTGTGGCTGGTCAGCAAGAACGCTGCCGATGCCGTGCGTGGCTGGTTGCTGCGCCAGGGTATTGACGCCGTACCGCAGCATAACGTGCGGCTATTCGATGAGATGCAGGCACACCAGTTGCTCATTCCCTGTGAGGATAAAGCCATCTGGCATTGCCGGATTGAGGCCAGCGGCGGCTGGAGCAGTGAACTCACGCTGTTACGCTTTTCCCCTTCGCTAATTTGGGAAGATCCACAACAGCGGCCCGCAACCTTTAGTGGAACCGTCACACCGATAGCGGAGGTCCAGAATGCAACAGAAACAGTGATTGCACCGGACTGCGTAGTAGAACAACCATCCCCCCTACCCGAACAGGACGATATCCCACTTTCAGGAGAAGCCTTCTGGCAGTGGCTGGTGCGTAATGTTCAGGCTCAACATCTGGAAGTCAATGAACCTAACGCCCGGATCCATACCGTCGCCGGATCGGTGTTTCTGGTGACGCCCGGTATTTTCAAACTCTGGCTTAGCACCTGTGGTCAGAATGTCCCTGAAGAATACTGGCGGGAAGTACAGAAGAAGTTCCAGAACCTGAATCTTCACCGAAAACAAAAAAACGGCCTCAACATCTGGCACTGCGCCGTTGTCGGTCCACGCCGTTGTTCACGTCTGAAGGGATATCTGCTTGACGATCCCACGCCGCTTTTTGGAGATGACGTTCCCTTTAATAACCCTCATCTCTTGCTCAATGAAGGAAGTCACTCAAATGACCTTTGAACAGATCCTGGAAGAGTATTTTTTTGCCCGCTTATTGCGACCTGACACCCAGAGCTGTTATCGCACGGCAGTAAACCAGTTCACTCACTGGCGCAACGTGTTACCCGCCGAAGTGACGTCGCATATGGTGCTGGAGTGGCGTCATTACCTGCTAAATGTGCGCTGTATCAAGCCGGTGAGCTGGAATCACTATATGCGCCATATGAGGGCTTTGTATAACTTCGCGATTGAACAAGGATTACTGGAGCAGTTCATCAATCCATTCCAGAAAACATCGCTGCGGGAATCTCGTAAGAAAAAGAAAACCCTGACCCGCGAGCAAATCCTCGCTTCCCGAAAAGTGCTGAACCAATTTATCGAACGGGAGAAAATGCAGCGCGGCTATCGCTCGCCTTTATATCCGGCATGGTTTTGGCTGACCGTGGTCGAAACCTTCAACTACACCGCTATCCGGCTGAATCAGCTTATTCACCTGCGGGTCAGGGATATCGATCTGGTCCATGACACGCTGTTTATTCAGAGCGAAGGCAGCAAAAGCCATGATGAACATATAGTTCCTATCGCCTCCCGGTTACGGCCCTATCTGGAGCAGATGCTTGAAGAAGCGAAAACAAAGGGAATGCGAGCTGACGATCAGTTGTTCAACATCAATCGTTTCAGTCGGCGGACGCTGCGCCAGGGTAAACCGATGACAGAAAATCAGGTGAGTTATTTCTTTGCCAAACTCAGCGATGCCTGCCACAGCCGTTTTTCATCACATCGCTACCGTCATACCGTTGCCACAGAATTGATGCAGAAACCGGAGCAAAATTTGTATGTCACGCAGAAACTACTCGGACACCGCGATATTAAGGTGACGCTCAGCTATATTGAACACAATGTCGAGATGCTCAGAAGTTGCGTGGAGAGAGATTGACAAAACAGGGAGTGAGTGAAAAGATCCGGCCCGAGGCTTTATAAACAAAAAAAGCCGGAGATGCGGCCATTTTGTAGTTGCCGTCAACGTCCAGCTTCATTGTACAACGTATTGATTGTTGTAGGTTTTCCGATTATCACAATCGCTTTTGGTGCCGAAGGCCGGACTCGAACCGGCACGTATTTCTACGGTTGATTTTGAATCAACTGCGTCTACCGATTTCGCCACTCCGGCACGGAAGGGGAACTGCTGATAGCGGGTGGCATTATACCTGTTGCTCATCCCTGTGCAAGCCTTGCTCAGCGTAAGCCCTTCTGAACGCCGAAAAAATCGACACTCCTCTCATCTTACCTACCACTCTGGAACCGCGCTCGCAAAACGCTGCAACGTGACGAGGGTGGTTTACATTCTTCTCCCATTGTTATCTGATCCTGTTACGGGTTTTACTATTCACCATCCGAATCAATCAGGACAACGTATGCGGTTTTATCAGGTCGATCCCACGCTTGAAAGCTACTGGCGCGGGGTTATCCTTTTTGGCAAGAACTTCGCGACCTATAAGTTTGCGCTGGCACATGCGCTGTATGACGTCTCTCATGCCCATGAAGTCATCCGTCTTGAAGACCTGGCGGTTCCATTCAGCCGACATCTCTGCGCACATCTGCGGGATGCAACCAAACAAACGCTCAACATGAGCAAACCCGGGCCATTACTGAAAGCGTGCATGCAGTTTAACGATGGCACAATCTCTGACGACCAACTCATTCAACAGACCGTGAAGCACGGGTTCGGCATTGTGCTGGACGCGTTTCACAACGTCGGTGGCGGCCCCATCGCTAAGCAGTTTTTCATCAATGAACAGCGCGCAAATAAAAGCATCCGCTTGACGGATGATTTTTATCATCTCACCCAGAGCGTACAGTTTCATAACCTGACGCATGAAACGGATGCCCGTTGGCGTCTGGTGGAGAAAGCCTGGGAGATGAACCTCCCGCCGGAACTGCTGGATGTCCATTACGATCCGAATCAGGAAACGCTGTTCACCCTGGCGAAATCGTCACGCATTACGCTCACCAGTTGCCGCAACAGTCTGAATGGCTATCAGAAAGGTCACTGTTTCTACTGCCACGCGCCCATCAGCCTTGAGGCTGGCCATGTGCAGTTGGCGGATGTCGATCATTTTCTGCCGCTGAAAATTCAATCGTCGCTGCCGGGCGTGAACCTGAATGGTGTCTGGAATCTGGTTCTGGCCTGCCAGCCCTGTAATCGCGGCATTGAGGGGAAGTCGGATCGTGTGCCTGTGCTGGATTTACTGTATCGTCTTCATGCCCGCAATGAGTATTTTATTAACAGCAGGCTGCCGCTGCATGAGGCGATTATTAATCAGACCGGCAAAAATGAATCTCAACGTCGGACATTTTTAAACGCCAGCTGGAACGCGGCATTTAGCCTGCGGCTGCAAACCTGGAAGCCACCCGTTCGGGAGACACTGATCCTCTGATGACTATCAACTTTTACCAGACCAACGCCCGACAGTTTTTTGAGAGCACCGTCAACGTGGATATGTCTTCGCTGTATGCCGCATTCACCGAACAGCTTGCACCTAATGCCCGCGTGCTGGACGCCGGTTGCGGCTCGGGCCGGGACAGCAAAGCTTTTCGCGAAATGGGATATCAGGTTGAAGCCTTCGACGCATCATCTGAAATGGTGACGCTGGCTTCCCAGCATGCCGCCGTTCCAGTTCGTCAGTTGTCGTTTCATGAACTCACGGACACCGGGCGCTATCAGGGAATCTGGTGTTGTGCTTCGCTGTTGCACCTGCCCGCATCACAACTGCCGGATGCGATGCAAAAGCTTGCACGGGCTCTGACGCCTGGCGGCATCTGGTATGTCTCGTTCAAATACGGTGACAGCGAACGCGTAAAAGAGGGTCGGCATTTTACCGATCTCAATGAACAGACATTCAGCAACCTGATTCAGCAACTACCTGGCATTCACATCCAGTCGACATGGCTGACGGAAGATAAGCGGCCGGACCGGAATGAAACCTGGCTGAACGCTCTTTTGCGTAAGGCGTAGTATTTATGCTCAACGGGCAAAGGAATTGCCTGAAAAATCAGACAATCCCTTCTGCCACAGCCCTTTTCCTGCCCCCTTCTGCTAAGCACCACCTGACCCCATGCTCTACACTCTCAGTTCAACGCCATAATAGGGGAAGTGCGATGTCCATCATAAAAAGCTACGCCGCGAAGCAGGCGGGTGCCGACCTGGAAGTGTGGGAATACGATGCCGGTGAGCTGAAGCCGGAAGATGTGGAAGTCCAGGTAGATTACTGCGGGATTTGCCACTCCGACCTGTCGATGATCGACAACGAATGGGGCATGTCGAGCTATCCGCTGGTTGCGGGCCATGAAATCATTGGCCGCGTGGCTGCATTAGGCGAAGCCGCACAGAACAAAGGTCTGAAAGTGGGCCAGCGCGTGGGTGTGGGCTGGACGGCACGCAGCTGCGGTCATTGCGACGCCTGCATCAGCGGCAATCAGATTAACTGTCTGGAAGGCTCTCTGCCGACCATCATGAACCGCGGTGGCTTCGCCGATAAGCTTCGCGCCGACTGGCAATGGGTTATTCCGCTGCCGGAAAGCATTGATATTGAAACCGCAGGCCCTATGCTGTGTGGCGGCATTACGGTCTTTAAACCACTGCTGCTCAATAACGTGACCGCCACCAGCCGCGTGGGCGTAATTGGTATTGGCGGCCTGGGGCATATCGCCATTAAACTGCTGCACGCTATGGGTGCGGAAGTGACGGCGTTTAGCTCTAATCCGGCGAAGGAAAAAGAAGTGCTGGCGATGGGCGCTGACCGCGTGGTGAATAGCCGCGACCCGGAAGCGCTGAAAACGTTAGCCGGTCAGTTTGACCTGATCATCAACACCGTGAGCGTGGACCTGGACTGGCAGCCGTACTTTGAAGCGCTGGCCTACGGCGGCAACTTCCATACCGTCGGCGCGGTGATGAAACCGTTGCAGGTTCCGGCCTTTACGCTGATTGGCGGCGACCGCAGCATTTCAGGTTCTGCTACCGGTAACCCGGCGGAACTGCGTAAGCTGATGAAGTTTGCCGGTCGCACCAAAGTGGCGCCAACCACCGAGATGTTCCCGATGTCGCAAATCAATGAAGCGTTGAAGCATGTGCGTGAGGGCAAAGCCCGTTATCGCGTGGTGTTGAAAGCGGATTTTTAAGCATCGCGAGTTGAATATGAGTGCCCGGCAGCGGCTACGCCTTGCCGGGCCTGGAGGATTATCCCGTCACGACAGCGGCAAACACCTCCGCAATCGCCACCGCCCCCGGGTCGCTGACGCCATCCAGGTTCTCTTTATTCACATACGATGAGCGCCCTGCTCCCGCCTTTTGCATTCTGGCCGTGCTTTCTGCGCCGGTTTTGGCCGCGCTGACGGCGGCTTGCAGGTTCTGATCGCGCAAGCTTTCGAGCGCAGGTTGCAGCGCATCGATCAGCGTCCGGTCGCCGAGATCGGCCCCGCCATACTGTTTCATCTGCTGCAGACCGGTTAACAGCGCATCCGGGAGTTTTTTGCCGTCATGCACGGCCTGCCCGGCGGCGGTAAAGAAGATAGACATCAATACGCCGCTGGAGCCGCCCATTACCGTCGCCAGCCGTTCGCCAATAACCTGTAACAGCTGCGCGCTGTCTTTCAGCGGCAATTTGCCCGCGTTGAGCTGCCCGGCGATATCCCGCGCACCTTCAGCAAACGTCGAGCCGGTATCGCCGTCGCCCACTTTTGCATCCAGCGCGTTGAGGCGGCTCTCCAGGTCGATGAGCCTCTGCGTGGCGGCCAGCAGAATCGCTTTCACCTGCGGATTGTCAGACGGCGTGGCTTCGACGCTGTCATGAATTTTGTCGTGCGCGATGGTTTTGAGTGGCGCGAAAGCCACCGGTTTTTGCCAGCCGAGGGTCTCTACGTCAGCCTGTAGCGCTTGTTCAAACTCAGGCGTCAGCGTCAGCAGCGAGAGCGAAAAACCCTTCATGTCGAGCGAACTCACCAGCGTCGCGGGGCCAATCAGCCAGCTTATCTGGTTCTTCAGCGCCGAATGGGCCAGCTCTTTAGTCAGCAGCGCCATCTCCAGCGCCGACACGCCGCCGAGGTTGTTGATCAGCACTGCCACTTTGCCGTCGCCGACTTTCGCCTGCAGCGGTTGCACCAGCGTCTCGATGAGCTTTTTGCTGTTGTGGCTGTCGACCACGGACGCGCCCGGCTCACCGTGAATCCCCAGCCCAAGCTCGACGTGGCCAGGCTTGATGCGCCCTTCTTCGTCATCGCTACCCGGCAAGTTACCGCTCTCCATCGCCACGCCGAGGCTGAACACGCTGTCGCAGGCCTGCTGCGTGATGTGGCGCACTTCGCTGAGGGTTTTCCCCTGCTCAGCGGCGTAGCCTGCGATTTTATGCACCAGCGCCGTGCCTGCGATACCGCGCGGCTGTTTGTTGTCCGGCAGCGCAATGTCGTCGGCGACGATCACCATTTCAACTTTCAGGCCGTGGCGTTTGGCTTTTTCCGCCGCCAGGCCAAAGTTCAGGCGATCGCCGGTGTAATTTTTGACGATCAGCAGGCAGCCGCTATCGCCGGTCACCGCCACGATGGCGTTGAGCACCGCATCCACGCTCGGCGAGGCGAACAGGTCGCCGCACACCGCGGCGGTAAGCATCCCTTTGCCGACAAACCCGGCATGGGCCGGTTCATGCCCGGAACCGCCGCCCGAAATGACCGCCACGCGGCTTTTATCCCAATCGCTACGGGCAATCACCCGAATGGCCGGATCGATATCCAGGCGCACCAGGTTGCCGTGCGGTGCGGATAACACTATGCCTTCGATGGCGTCGTTGACCAGCTGTTTGCGGTCATTAAAGAAGAATCTGGACATTACCTTCCACTCTTTTGAAACAGGTATGAAAAGCATAGTCGGCACTGCGGTTTACGCCGCAAAGTCGAAAACTGACTGGGCATTTTTTCCCCGGCTTTGACCTATACTCGACGCAGGAGAAACGGAGGAAACAACATGAGCTCACCCCTGCTGATTGCCCGAACGACGGAACAACAACTGTATTTGCTGCCTGGCATGGCCAACCGCCATGGGCTTATCACCGGTGCGACGGGGACGGGGAAAACCGTCACCCTGCAAAAAATGGCCGAGTCGTTTTCAGAGATTGGCGTGCCAGTATTTATGGCCGACGTAAAAGGTGACTTAACCGGTGTGGCGAAGGATGGCCAGGCCTCTGAAAAGCTGCTGGAAAGGTTGAAAAAAATCGGTGTGACTGACTGGCAGCCGCACAGTAATCCTGTGGTGGTGTGGGATATCTTCGGTGAGAAAGGGCATCCGGTTCGCGCCACGGTATCAGACCTTGGGCCATTGCTGCTCGCCCGCCTGCTTAATCTGAATGATGTACAGTCGGGCGTGCTGAATATTATCTTCCGTATCGCCGACGATCAGGGCCTACTGCTACTCGATTTTAAAGATCTGCGCGCCATCACGCAGTACATCGGTGATAACGCCAAATCGTTCCAGAATCAGTACGGGAATATCAGCGGCGCCTCGGTGGGTGCCATCCAGCGCGGGCTGTTGACGCTCGAACAGCAGGGCGCGGAGCATTTCTTTGGCGAGCCGATGCTCGACATCAAAGACTGGATGCGGACCGACAGCAACGGCAAAGGTGTGATCAACATTCTCAGCGCCGAAAAGCTCTACCAGATGCCAAAACTGTACGCCGCCAGCCTGCTGTGGATGCTGTCAGAGCTGTACGAACAGCTGCCGGAAGCGGGCGATTTAGAGAAACCCAAACTGGTGTTCTTCTTTGACGAAGCGCACCTGCTGTTCAGCGACGCACCGCAGGTGCTGTTGGATAAAATCGAGCAGGTGATCCGCCTGATTCGCTCCAAAGCGGTCGGGGTGTATTTTGTCTCGCAGAACCCATCAGATATTCCCGATAACGTGCTTGGTCAGCTCGGGAATCGTGTGCAGCATGCTCTGAGAGCCTTTACGCCCAAAGATCAGAAAGCGGTGAAAACGGCGGCGCAAACCATGCGCGCCAATCCGGCATTTGATACTGAAAAAGCGATTCAGGAGCTTGGCACCGGTGAGGCACTGGTGTCGTTCCTCGATGAAAAAGGCAGCCCGTCGGTTGTCGAACGGGTGATGGTGATTGCGCCGTGTTCCCGGATGGGGCCGGTGACCGATGATGAACGCAACGGGCTTATCAACAACTCGCCGCTGTACGGCAAATATGAAGATGAGGTCGACAGGGAGTCGGCGTTTGAAAAGCTGCAACAAGGCGTACAGGCCACCACTGAACAACAGAATGCGCCTCCGGCGAAGGGAGCATCGGCTGACGTCGATGAGGGTATTCTCGGCGGCCTGAAGGATATTCTGTTCGGCACCACCGGCCCACGCGGTGGTAAGCGCGATGGGGTCGTGCAGACGATGGCGAAGAGTGCCACCCGACAGATAACCAATCAGATAGTACGTGGAATGTTGGGTAGTTTGCTTGGGGGAAGAAAGCGGTAGTGAGTATTGCCCGGTGGCGCTACGCTTACCAGGCCTACAAACCGTAGGCACGTGCAAGCGTAGCGCCGCCGGGCGCTCGCGGAGTATTACGCTTTACGCGTCATCAACCACAGGCTAATCAGGAAGAAGCTAGCACTTGGCAACAGCGCACCGACAATCGGTGGTATGCCGTACACCAGCGTTAGCGGGCCGAATATCTGGTCAAGGACGTAGAACACAAAGCCGAAGCTTATCCCTGTCACCACACGCACGCCCATCGCCACGCTTCGCAGCGGGCCGAAGATAAACGACAGCGCCATCAGCATCATGACCGCCACTGACATCGGCTGGAAGATTTTACTCCACATATTCAGCTGGTAGCGCCCGGCATCCTGGCCACTCGATTCCAGGTACTTCACGTAATTGTGCAGGCCGCTTATCGACAGCGCATCCGGATCCAGCGCCACGACGCCGAGTTTGTCCGGCGTGAGGTTGGTTTTCCAGGTCCCGCTTACGGTCTGCGAACCGGTCACCTGCTTCGGATTGCTCAGGTTGGATTCATCCACCTGCGACAGGCGCCAGGCCTTAGCGTCTTTATCAAATTTCGCCGATGCGGCGTAGCGCACCGACTGCAAACGACGCTGATCGTTGAAACTGTAAATGCTGATGGCACCCAGTTCGTCATCGCCTTTGATGCGTTCGATGTAGATGTAGTTGTTGCCGTCTTTCGCCCACATGCCCTGCTGCGTGGACAGCAGCGAACCGCCGTACATCGCCTGCGCACGCAGGTTACGCGCCATTTGCTCGCCCTGCGGAGCCACCCATTCGCCGATCGCCATGGTCAGCAGCACCAGCGGAATCGCGGTTTTCATCACCGACATCGCCACCTGCATACGGGTAAAACCCGACGCCTGCATGACCACCAGTTCACTGCGCTGCGCCAGCATCCCCAGGCCCAACAGCGCGCCCAGAAGCGCGGCCATCGGGAAGAAGATTTGCACATCTTTCGGCACGCTGAGCAGGGTATACATGCCCGCGCCGAGCGCGTCATAGGTGCCCTGCCCGGCTTTTTTCAGCTGGTCAACGAACTTGATGATGCCCGAGAGCGACACCAGCATGAACAACGTCATCATGATGGTGGTGAAAATAGTTCTACCGATATAGCGGTCGAGTACGCCAAATAACTGCATTATACCGCTCCTTTCCTGCTAAACCGCGCACGTACGCGACGCATCGGCACCGTATCCCAGACGTTCAGCAGTACAGCCAGGCCGAAGTACAGCAAGTTAATCGCCCACATCCAGACGGTCGGGTCAATTTTGCCCTTACCACCGTTGGATTTTAGTGAGGTTTGCACCAGGAAGAACACCAGATACAGCAGCATCGCGGGCAGCATCGACAGCACGCGCCCCTGACGCGGGTTCACCACGCTCAGCGGAACCACCATCAACGCCATGATAAACACCGTCGCTATCAGCGTTAAACGCCAGTGTAGCTCTGCATTAGCTCGTGGCGTATCCGCGTGCCAAAGCGCACTCATGCCCATCTGTTCGGTGTCGTTAGGATCAAGCGCAACCGCCTGATGACCGATAATGGCCTGGTAATCCTGGAAATCAGTAATACGGAAATCACGCAGCATCGCGGTGCCTTCAAAGCGGGTGCCTTTGTTCAGGTTGACCACCTGAGAGCCGTCTTTCTGCTGCGAGAGGTGTCCGGAATCGGCCACAACCACCGACGGACGCGCGTTACCCTTGGTACGGATCTGCGCCAGGAATACGTTCTGGAAATTGCTTCCGTTAACGTCTTCAATAAACAGCACCGAATTGCCATCACTGGCCTGCTGGAACTGCCCCTTAGCCAGTGCCGCCATGCCTGGGTTGGCTTTGGCTTCCGCCAGCACTTCGTCCTGATGACGCGAAGACCACGGTCCGGCCCACATCACGTTAACGGCGGCCACGATGGCAGTAAACAGGGCGAGGATCATCGCGGCTTTCACCAGCACGGCTTTACTCAGGCCGCACGCGTGCATCACCGTGATTTCACTTTCGGTGTAGAGTTTGCCCAGCGTCATCAACAGGCCAAGGAACAGACTGAGGGGCAGAATAAGTTGCGCCATTTCTGGCACCCCGAGACCCAACAGGGAAAGCACGAGGTTTGTCGGGATGTCACCATCTACCGCTGCGCCGAGGATCCTGACCAATTTCTGGCAGAAAAAGATCAGAAGCAGGATGAAGAGGATCGCCAGCTGGCTTTTCAGCGTCTCCCGCACGAGATATCTTATGATTATCACTATAAATACGCCCGTTAAAACCCGTCTTATTACAGGAAAATTGCTTGTTTCATGGCTTAAACGTCATTTATTCTCTTGAGTCGTCGAAAACATCGCTAAGATTATATGACTCAGCGGCTTTACGTTTCAGACCCGGTTCTGACGAGCCAACATCGCGATATCGTTAAGATTAACACGAAGTCACCGCAACAGCGGACATGAGTTACGAAAGCTTGCAATTCTATCCCGTAGCCACCGCCGTTGTCTTTAAGATTCAGGAGCGTAGTGCATGGAGTTCAGTGTAAAAAGCGGTAGCCCGGAGAAACAGCGGAGCGCCTGCATCGTTGTTGGCGTCTTTGAACCACGCCGTCTCTCCCCGATAGCCGAGCAACTCGATAAAATCAGCGACGGCTATATCAGCGCCCTGCTGCGTCGTGGCGAGCTGGAAGGCAAACCAGGCCAGACTCTGCTGCTGCACCACGTGCCGAACGTGCTCTCCGAGCGCATTCTGCTGATTGGTTGCGGCAAAGAACGCGAGCTTGATGAGCGTCAGTATAAGCAAGTTATTCAGAAAACGATCAATACGCTGAATGACACCGGCTCGATGGAAGCGGTTTGCTTCCTGACTGAGCTGCACGTTAAAGGCCGCAATAACTACTGGAAAGTACGCCAGGCGGTTGAAACGGCTAAAGAAACGCTTTACAGCTTCGACCAGTTGAAAACCAACAAAAGCGAGCCACGTCGCCCGCTGCGTAAAATGGTGTTCAACGTGCCAACCCGTCGCGAATTAACCAGCGGCGAGCGCGCGATTCAGCACGGTCTGGCGATTGCCTCCGGTATCAAAGCCGCGAAAGATCTCGGCAATATGCCGCCGAACATCTGTAACGCCGCGTACCTCGCGTCGCAGGCGCGTCAGCTGGCTGATTCCTACAGCAAGAACGTCATCACCCGCGTTATCGGTGAACAGCAGATGCGCGAGCTGGGTATGCACTCTTATCTGGCGGTCGGCAACGGCTCACAGAACGAGTCCCTGATGTCGGTCATTGAATACAAAGGCAATCCGTCAGAAGATGCGCGTCCTATCGTACTGGTCGGTAAAGGTCTGACCTTCGACTCCGGCGGTATCTCCATCAAGCCGGCCGAAGGCATGGACGAGATGAAGTACGACATGTGCGGCGCGGCGGCGGTTTACGGCGTGATGCGCATGGTGGCCGAGCTTCAGCTGCCGCTGAACGTGGTCGGCGTACTCGCGGGCTGTGAAAACATGCCGGGCGGGCGGGCGTATCGTCCAGGCGACGTGCTGACCACCATGTCCGGGCAGACGGTTGAAGTGCTGAACACCGATGCCGAAGGCCGCCTGGTGCTGTGCGATGTGCTGACCTACGTTGAGCGTTTCGAACCTGAAGCAGTTATCGACGTGGCGACCCTGACCGGCGCCTGCGTGATTGCGCTGGGCCATCACATCACCGGCCTGATGTCGAACCATAACCCGCTGGCGCATGAGCTTATCGGCGCGTCCGAACAGGCTGGCGACCGCGCGTGGCGACTGCCGCTTGGCGACGAATACCAGGAACAGCTGGAAACCAACTTCGCGGATATGGCCAACATCGGTGGTCGTCCTGGCGGCGCCATCACCGCAGGCTGCTTCCTGTCGCGCTTTGCCCGCAAGTACAACTGGGCGCACCTGGATATCGCCGGTACCGCATGGCGCTCCGGTAAAGCCAAAGGTGCTACCGGTCGTCCGGTTGCGCTGCTGTCTCAGTTCCTGCTGAACCGCGCAGGATTTAGCGGCGAAGAGTAAGTCAATGATTGCCCGGCGGCGTAATGCTTGCCGGGCCTACAAGATTTACGTAAGCCGGGCCTGCCCGGCGATACGTTTAAATCCACCACAAGAAGCCCCATATGAATAAGAATGCGACGTTTTACCTGCTCGACAACGAAGACACCGCCGACGGATTAAGCGCCGTAGAGCAACTGGTGTGCGAACTGGCGGCAGACCGCTGGCGGGCGGGGAAGCGCATTCTGATTGCCTGTGAAGATGAAAAGCAGGCCATTCGCCTCGATGAGGCGCTGTGGTCACGGCCGCCGGAAAGCTTTGTGCCACACAATTTGTCCGGTGAAGGTCCACGCGGCGGCGCGCCGGTGGAAATCGCCTGGCCGCAAAAACGTAACAGCAGCCCGCGAGATATACTGATTAGCCTGCGAGTGGGCTTTGCAGATTTTGCCACCGCTTTCACAGAAGTGATAGACTTCGTTCCTCACGAAGATTCTTTAAAACAACTGGCGCGCGATCGCTACAAAGCGTACCGCATGGCTGGATTTAACCTGAATACGGCAACCTGGAAATAATGGAAAAGACATACAACCCACAAGATATCGAACAGCCGCTTTACGAGCACTGGGAAAAGCAGGGCTATTTCAAACCGAATGGTGATGAAAGCCAGGAAAGCTTCTGCATCATGATCCCGCCGCCGAACGTCACCGGCAGTTTGCATATGGGTCATGCCTTCCAGCAAACCATCATGGACACCATGATTCGCTACCAGCGCATGCAGGGCAAAAACACCCTGTGGCAGGCGGGTACTGACCATGCGGGTATTGCTACCCAGATGGTGGTTGAACGTAAGATTGCCGCTGAAGAAGGTAAAACCCGTCACGACTACGGTCGCGATGCCTTTATCGACAAAATCTGGCAGTGGAAAGCAGAATCTGGCGGCACCATTACCCGCCAGATGCGCCGTCTCGGCAACTCCGTAGACTGGGAGCGCGAGCGTTTCACTATGGACGAAGGTCTTTCCAATGCCGTGAAAGAAGTCTTCGTTCGCCTGTACAAAGAAGATTTGATTTATCGTGGTAAGCGTCTGGTCAACTGGGACCCGAAACTGCGTACCGCGATTTCTGACCTGGAAGTGGAAAACCGCGAGTCTAAAGGCTCGATGTGGCACATCCGCTATCCGCTGGCCGACGGCGCAAAAACGGCCGACGGTAAAGATTACCTGGTGGTTGCGACCACCCGTCCGGAAACTCTGTTGGGCGATACTGGCGTTGCCGTAAACCCATCCGATCCGCGTTATAAAGATCTGATTGGCAAATTCCTGGTGCTGCCGCTGGTTAACCGCCGCATTCCGATTGTGGGCGATGAACACGCCGACATGGACAAAGGCACCGGCTGCGTGAAAATCACCCCGGCCCACGACTTTAACGACTACGAAGTCGGTAAACGTCACGCCCTGCCGATGATCAACATCCTGACCTTCGACGGCGATATCCGTGAAAGCGCGCAGGTATTCGACACCAAAGGCGAAGAGTCTGACGTATACGCCGCAGACATCCCGGCGGCATTCCAGAAGCTGGAGCGTTTTGCCGCGCGTAAAGCGGTGGTTGCGGCTATCGACGCTCTCGGCCTGCTCGAAGAAATCAAACCTCACGACCTGACCGTGCCGTACGGTGACCGTGGCGGTGTGGTTATCGAACCGATGCTGACCGACCAGTGGTACGTGCGTGCTGACGTGCTGGCCAAACCGGCGGTGGAAGCCGTTGAAAACGGTGACATTCAGTTCGTACCGAAGCAGTACGAAAACATGTATTTCTCCTGGATGCGCGACATTCAGGACTGGTGTATCTCCCGTCAGCTGTGGTGGGGTCACCGTATCCCGGCATGGTACGACAACGACGGCAACGTCTATGTGGGCCGCACCGAAGACGAAGTGCGTAAGGATTACAACCTGAGCGCCGACGTTGCGTTGCGCCAGGACGAAGATGTGCTCGACACCTGGTTCTCCTCCGCGCTGTGGACCTTCTCCACCCTCGGTTGGCCGGAAAACACCGACGCGCTGCGTCAGTTCCACCCGACCAGCGTGATGGTTTCCGGCTTCGACATCATCTTCTTCTGGATTGCCCGCATGATCATGATGACCATGCACTTCATCAAAGATGAAGACGGCAAGCCGCAGATCCCGTTCAAGACCATCTACATGACCGGTCTGATCCGTGATGACGAAGGCCAGAAGATGTCCAAATCCAAGGGCAACGTTATTGACCCACTGGATATGGTCGACGGGATTTCGCTGGCAGACCTGCTGGAGAAACGTACCGGTAACATGATGCAGCCGCAGCTGGCAGAGAAAATCGCCAAGCGCACCGAGAAGCAATTCCCGGACGGCATTGAGCCGCACGGCACCGACGCCCTGCGTTTCACCCTGGCAGCGTTGGCTTCTACCGGCCGCGACATCAACTGGGACATGAAGCGCCTGGAAGGTTACCGTAACTTCTGTAACAAGCTGTGGAACGCCAGCCGCTTTGTGCTGATGAACACCGAAGACCAGGATTGCGGCTTCAACGGCGGTGAAATGACGCTGTCGTTGGCAGATCGCTGGATCCTCGCCGAATTCAACCAGACCATCAAAGCGTACCGTGACGCGCTGGACAACTTCCGCTTCGATATCGCCGCAGGCATCCTGTACGAGTTCACCTGGAACCAGTTCTGCGACTGGTATCTGGAGCTGACCAAACCGGTGATGACCGGTGGCTCAGAAGCTGAACTGCGCGGCACTCGCCATACACTGGTGACGGTGCTGGAAGGTCTGCTGCGTATTGCGCACCCAATCATTCCATTCATCACCGAAACCATCTGGCAGCGCGTGAAGGTTATCGCCGGGATCTCCGCCGACACCATCATGCTGCAGCCGTTCCCGGCGTTCGATGCCGCTCAGGTGGATGAAGCTGCGGCTTCTGATACCGAATGGCTGAAGCAGGCAATCATCGCGGTGCGTAACGTTCGCGCTGAAATGAACATCGCACCGGGCAAACCGCTGGCGCTGCTGCTGCGTGGTTGCAGTCAGGATGCGCAGCGTCGCGTCAACGACAACCTCGGCTTCCTGCAAAATCTGGCGCGTCTGGAAAGCATCACCGTGCTGCCAGCCGATGACAAAGGTCCGGTATCCGTGACCAAAATTATCGACGGCGCTGAGCTGCTGATCCCAATGGCTGGCCTCATCAACAAAGAAGATGAGCTGGCGCGTCTGGCGAAAGAAGTGGCGAAAATCGAAGGTGAGATTGGCCGCATCGAAGGCAAGCTGGCCAATGAAGGTTTCGTGGCGCGTGCCCCGGAAGCCGTTATTGCCAAAGAGCGCGAGAAGCTGGACGGTTACGCAGAAGCGAAAACCAAGCTGATTGAGCAGCAGGCTGTTATCGCTGCGCTGTAATCCTCTCAGTTGGTGAAATACAAAGCCGGGGGATGCTTCCCCGGCTTCAGACTGATGACAAACCTAAAACGTTTGAGAGTCGAACCGATCGCACCAGATAAAAAACAAGGAAAATCAATTCATTGATTTTCGGCTGATCACCACAAAGAAGGAAAAACCACGCTTTTTCCTTCTTTGTCAGCACTCTCAAGCCGGGGATATCTCCCCGGCTTTTTTATATCAAATAAACGGTAATGCCGGGAACATGCCTCGGGAGACGGCGGCCAAAAAGCCTTTATCTTCCTGCTCATCAGTATCTGCCAGTGCCAGTGCATCAAGGTCACCCACAACGTTGGTGTTGTTGGCCAGATAGCGGATAAAACATATTTTCGCCCATGGGTAGGCGAGGCCACACGTCAACATTGTGGCAAGCACCAGTCGCACGATTTGCGCCAGCATCCCGATAAAGGTGATGGAAGACTGAAAGCGCAGTGTGTTAGCTAACGTCAGGCCATTAATGAAGATATTGCGCAAAGACGTCACGAAAAACGTTCCGCATAACATACCGCCGACAAAGTACAGCAAGTAGCCCATCATTATCTGCGGCATATGTTCGGCTAATAGCGCCTGTTGGGTCATGGCATCCATTTTACCGCTCATCGACGCAAAGACGAATGCCATGTAAGTGGGTATCATTAATTTCCCAATGACAATAATGAAAGGCAGAAGAATGAGCATCGCCAGCGTACAGGCGATCACGCATTTTTTAATGGAAACATTAATGTCAAAAGCATGCGTACCAAAGCGGGCATTTTTACTCAGCAGCTGCATCCATTTGCCATAGCAAACACCATTCACAATCCCGATAAGTATTAACACCGCCACTGCCAGGACAACTACGCGGATAATCAGATCAGTTATATCTGAAACCTCTCCTGATATTTTATTCAAAAGAAAGAGGACTACCACACCTGCAATCGTGATCACTACCGGCAATCCCAGTAACACCCACATAGCCTGACCATTACGACAGTTAAAACCAAAGCGCACATTATTCAGCGAGGTCATCATCGCCTCATAACGCAGGCCCTTCACTATCATTAATGGCATAACCAATATCAGAACAATCATCGGAAGCCAATTCAATACCGGGCTGATAAAACTAAAGATCAGCGTCGTCACCAGAAGACTGCCAAATAACAGAATAAAACTGCAAAATATTGCCCCACCGGTTGCGCTGTATTTAAAACGAGCCCCATTCAATTCCATGTTTTCATAGATATAACGCCGAGACTTCACCTTTGCCCATGGGAAATAAATACCCAGGGTAATTATTGTCAGTAAAAAATTCACCAGAAAAATTACAAAAAACCGTCCGGCACTACCATGAAATACAAATCCATGTTGCGTATTGCGAACATCATGCTCAGTCCCAACCATACAAATAAAACTCCATTTTATTTAAAAATATAAATCCACTGAATAAAATACTTTGAGAAACATCCCACGATAGTATGAGCCTTATGCAATCCCAACGGCAAGTCGGTGACGGCGTGGAAATGGACCTTGCACAGATTTAATGAGAGTGGTATTAAATAAAAAAATGATTGAAGTATTTATATTGAGTAATTAAATGAATGCAGTCTCCGCACAACCGTTCGCGTTACGCGCCCTCGCACCTGAAGATAATGCCGCCATCGCGCGCGTCATCCGCACAGTCTCCGCTGAATACGGCCTCACGGCTGATAAAGGCTACACCGTAGCCGATCCTAATCTGGACGAGTTGTACCAGGTTTACAGTCAACCGGACCACGCCTACTGGGTGATTGAGCAAGACGGCCAGGTTGTGGGCGGCGGCGGGGTTGCGCCGTTAAAATGCAGTGAAATCGGTATTTGTGAACTGCAAAAAATGTACTTTCTGCCGACGGCTCGCGGGAAAGGCCTGGCGAAGAAGCTAGCGCTGATGGCGATGGACTACGCCCGGGAGCAGGGGTTTACCCGCTGCTATCTGGAAACGACAGCGTTTCTGACGGACGCCATCGCGCTGTATGAACGCCTCGGTTTTGAGCATATTGATGAGCCACTGGGCTGTACCGGCCATGTGGACTGTGAAGTGCGGATGTTGAAAACGCTGTAATGCGGTTTGGTGCGGGGTTCTTCCCCCTCACCTCTGCCCTCTCTCTGTACACTCCCTCAGGGAGTGGGTATCCCGCTATGAAAACGAAACTCTGCATCTGGCGTCAAAATCAGCGCCGCTTCCACTTCTCCAAAATGTCGCACGCGCGGGGTGATATCGTCGTCTGACACCTGCTGAGCCAGCGCCAGATAATCCTGATAATGCCGCGCCTCGGAGCGCAGCAGCGACAGATAAAACTTCTGCAAATCCTCATCCAGATACGACGCCAGCGCAGCAAAACGCTCGCAGGAACGCGCCTCGATGTACGCTCCGCAAATCAGCTTGTCGATAAGCGTCAGCGGTTCGTGAGTGCGCACTTCCTTGAGCATACCTTTGGCGTAGCGGCTGGCGGTTATCTTCACGTACGGAATGTCTCGCGCAGTCATGATTTCCCGCACCTGCCAGAAGTGATGCAGCTCCTCTTTGATGAGCAGCACCATACTGTCGATGAGTTGTCGGCCCCAGACATCATCGGTCTGCGGCATCACGCTTTTGCCAATCTGCTTTTGCAGGGCGGCAAAATCAGGCTCCGGGCCACCACGAAACGCAAAGGCTTCGTACGGCTGTAGCCACGCCAGCAACGCGTCGGCCCCGTCTTTGTCGGCCACGTATTTGCGTACCAATAGCATGGCGGTCTGCGCGGCTTTCAGCTCGCACACCAGATGGTCAGTCAGCAACAGAGGAAGGTGTTCAGGAGAACGGGCCTGGTCTATCCACGCCTGCGGCGTAGGGCACTGCAGAAAGGTTAAAACAGGAGCGAGTATTTGCGGGTAATGCATGAGTCTTGCGCGGTCTCGTGGATAAACTCTGAATAAAATGCGGCAGCTCGCGCTGCCGCATCCGTCATGACTTAGTGGCGAACGCCATCGTCGTCTTCGTCGATCTCGTCTTCGTCATCACCTTCTTCGCCTTCACCGTTCGGATCTTCGAAGTAGGTTCCCCAGCCGTCATATTCCACGCCAAACTTCTCAGCGAGGTTCATCAGCTGTTCAACCTGTGAATCGATGAGCTCTGGGTTCAGGGCACATTCGCTGAGTGCGTCGCAGCAGATAACCACTTCGCCGCCCTCTTCCACTTCCAGCTCTTCCGGCTCGGTCACTTCGTAACCCAGTTTGAAGACTTCAACCGCCACTTTCTCAAGCGTTTCAAAATCGTCCGCAGAGAAATGGTGCTCGATGGTGTACAGCGCGTCCGGATCGCTGCCATCATCCAGTAACTCTTCAATAATCAGACGCGTCTCTTCACGCTGCTCTTCCAGGTGCTCCGGGTTTGCCATAGCTCGTTCCTCATGATGTGCGGCAGATACTTCTATTTTCACATACCGCAGTCAATGCCTCCACCTTTCCGAGAAAGAATTGTGAAACGGGGTTGCAAATGAATATTCATACATATAAATTGAATTTTAATTCAATAAGTGGCTTAAGCCATGAGAGGAAAATATGTCTGCGTTATACCAGAACCATTTTTTGAAATTACTGGATTTTACCCCTGCGCAACTCACTCACCTGCTGGCGCTGGCCGCACAGCTGAAAGCCGATAAAAAAAGCGGCAACGAAGTGCCAAAACTGACCGGCAAAAACATCGCGCTCATCTTCGAAAAAGACTCGACCCGTACCCGATGCTCTTTCGAAGTTGCCGCATACGATCAGGGGGCACGCGTCACTTACCTCGGCCCAAGCGGCAGCCAGATTGGCCATAAAGAATCGATTAAAGACACCGCCCGGGTGCTGGGCCGGATGTATGACGGCATTCAGTATCGCGGCCACGGTCAGGAAGTCGTTGAAACCCTGGCGCAATATGCAGGCGTTCCGGTGTGGAATGGGCTGACCAACGAGTTCCACCCAACCCAACTGCTGGCCGATTTGCTGACCATGCAGGAACACCTGCCGGGCAAAGCGTTCAATGAGATGACGCTGGTATATGCGGGCGATGCACGCAACAACATGGGAAATTCGATGCTCGAAGCAGCGGCGTTGACGGGGCTGGATTTACGCCTCGTGGCCCCGCAAAGCTGCTGGCCAGAAGCGAGCCTGGTTGCGGAATGCAAAGCGCTGGCGCAAAAAAATGGCGGCGATATCACCCTGACGGAAGATGTCACTGCTGGCGTGAAAGACGCCGATTTCATCTATACCGATGTGTGGGTGTCGATGGGCGAAGCGAAGTCAAAATGGGCCGAACGTATCGGGCTGCTGCGTGACTACCAGGTGAATAAAAACATGCTGGCGCTGACCGGTAACCCGCAGGTGAAGTTCCTGCACTGTCTGCCAGCATTCCATGATGATGAGACCACGCTCGGAAAACAGATGGCCGAAGAGTACGGTTTACACGGTGGGATGGAGGTCACGGACGAGGTATTTGAGTCGGAAGCGAGCATTGTATTCGATCAAGCCGAAAACCGGATGCATACCATTAAAGCGGTGATGGTGGCGACGCTGGCACAGGCTTGATCCCCTGGATATGCCCGGCGGCGCGTTGCTTGCCGGGCATACAAAACGGTCGCAGGCCCGGTCAGCGCAGTGCCACCGGGCATATCAAACTCACGATCATTCAACCAACATCTTCACCACCGCTTTGCGCACTTTCGCAGGCGTGCCCACGGCGCACAGCGGTTTATGCACTTCGCCGGGGTAAAACACCACGAAATCGCCTTCGCTCAGCACCACGGTTTTTTCCTGCACGCCTTCCGGCAGAAACGCGATGTCTTTATCGGCCAGCCAGTCGGTGTCCGGCTTGCCCGCGGGCTGGGTGCTAAACGTCATCCCTTCCTGGCCTTTGAGAATGATTTGAATATCGAGATATTTCGCATGATATTCCGCGCGACGCTCCGCAAACGGCTCAGTGCTGTCTTCGGAAATCAGATAAAACAGTCGGTTACCGTCGATATCATGTTTCCCAAGCGGCGTGGCGTCAGTCACGTGTGACTTAACGTATTCGATGGCCTGACGCAGTTCCAGCGGCAGCCAGCTATGCAAATGGTGAATATTTCCGGCGATCATTCAAACCTCCAAATATAAAACAACGTTTCATTTTAAATTTTTATACGCGCAATCACCGGGCCACACCACTCCTTTTTTAGGGATATTTGCACTGCCGCAGGTTCTTTTGAGGCAAACGTTTTCCTGTCTGTGAACGAATCGCTTGAATCCCGCGCTTAGCTGCGTATAATGCCAGCCGATTTGCCGGGAGGAAGCATGGTCAACTGCGTTCGACATTCTGTCTTACCGCGTCTGAAAACAGACGCTGGCCTGCCGTTTTTCTCCCGTTGCATCACCCCATTCAAGAAGCCCCTTTTTAAGGGGCTTTTTTTTTGCCCAGGCGTCAGGAGATAACCATGGCTAATCCGCTATATCAAAAACATATCATTTCCATAAACGATCTCAGCCGCGAAGACCTCGAACTGGTGCTGGCGACTGCCGCCAAACTGAAAGCGCACCCACAGCCGGAGTTGCTGAAGCATAAGGTTATCGCCAGCTGCTTCTTTGAGGCCTCTACCCGCACCCGCCTGTCGTTTGAAACCTCGATGCACCGTCTGGGCGCGAGCGTGGTGGGCTTCTCGGACAGCGCCAACACCTCGCTGGGCAAAAAAGGCGAAACCCTCGCCGACACCATTTCCGTTATCAGTACCTACGTGGACGCGATTGTGATGCGCCACCCGCAAGAAGGCGCGGCGCGTCTGGCGACCGAGTTTTCCGGCAACGTGCCCATCCTCAACGCCGGTGACGGTGCCAACCAGCATCCGACGCAAACCCTGCTCGACCTGTTCACCATTCAGGAAACTCAGGGCCGTCTGGAAAACTTAAGCATCGCGATGGTCGGCGACCTGAAATATGGCCGTACCGTGCATTCTCTGACCCAGGCGCTGGCGAAGTTTAACGGTAACCGTTTCTACTTTATCGCCCCGGACGCGCTGGCGATGCCGCAGTACATTCTCGATATGCTCGATGATAAAGGCATTGCCTGGAGCCTGCACGGCACCATTGAAGAGGTGATGGCGGACGTGGATATTCTGTATATGACTCGCGTGCAGAAAGAGCGTCTGGACCCGTCCGAATACGCCAACGTGAAAGCACAGTTTGTCCTGCGGGCGGCAGATCTTGAAGGCGCGCGCAGCAACATGAAGGTGCTGCACCCGCTGCCACGCATTGATGAAATCACTACCGATGTCGATAAAACGCCGCACGCCTGGTACTTCCAGCAGGCCGGTAACGGCATCTTCGCGCGCCAGGCGTTACTGGCGCTGGTTTTGAACAGCGACCTGGCACTGTAAGGGGAATGACGATGACACACGATAATAAACTTCAGGTAGAAGCCATCAAACGTGGCACGGTGATTGACCATATCCCGGCACAAATAGGCTTTAAGCTGCTGACGCTGTTCAAACTGACCGAAACCGACCAGCGCATCACCATCGGCCTGAACCTGCCATCCGGCGAAATGGGCCGTAAAGATTTGATTAAGATTGAGAACACTTTCCTGACCGACGAGCAGGTCAACCAGCTGTCGCTGTATGCACCGCAGGCCACGGTGAACCGCATCGACGAATATGAAGTGGTGGGCAAGTCACGCCCCAGCCTGCCGGAGCGTATCGAAAACGTGCTGGTGTGCCCAAACAGCAATTGCATCAGCCACGCGGAACCGGTTTCATCGAGCTTTAGCGTCAAAAAGCGCGCCGACGATATCGCCCTGAAGTGCAAATACTGTGAAAAAGAGTTCTCTCATACTGTGGTGTTGGCCAACTAATTGAGGTTGGTATCAGAAGCCGGGCTGCCTATAATGGCCCGGTTACGCCAGAACCTAATCCCGCTGTCACAAATGGAGACAACATGACTAAAGTTATCGCGACGGAAAATGCACCCGCAGCCATCGGCCCATACGTTCAGGGCGTTGATTTAGGCAGTATGATTATCACGTCCGGTCAGATCCCGGTGTGCCCGAAAACCGGCACCGTAGCAGAAGACGTTTCCGCGCAGGCGCGCCAGTCGCTGGAAAACGTGCAGGCTATCGTTGAAGCTGCGGGCCTGAAAGTGGGCGATATCGTGAAAACCACCGTTTTCGTGAAAGATCTCAATGATTTCGCCACCGTTAACGCCACTTATGAATCATTCTTCACGGAGCATAATGCCACCTTCCCGGCACGTTCTTGTGTGGAAGTCGCGCGTCTGCCGAAAGATGTGAAAATTGAAATCGAAGCGATTGCTGTTCGTCGTTAATCGCCACACATGCCCGGCGGCATTACGCCACCGGGTTTTGTAGGCCCGTGTAAGCCAAGCGCCACCGGGCAACCGTTTTACTCTATCCGCGTTGCACGCAGCAGCGTTTCCAGCGGATACACCGCCGCAATCACCACTTCATCCTGCGTTTTCGCTGCTTCATCCAGTTGCGACTGAATCGACGCATACTCTTTGTCATCCAGTGTGCCTTGTCGCGCCACCAAATCGGTTAAACGCAGCCCTAACGCCGCCAGTTTATCGACCTGCAACGCCACCGGTTTCATACTCGCCAGCTGATGGTTACCGTCGGTCAGCACCAGCACATCCGCGGTATTGTTCTGCCAGCGGGTGAAGACATGACGCAGCGCATCGGCGCTCTCATTATCTTCGGCGTCGCTTATCAGATTATCTGCCCACTCATTGAGATGACGCACGGTATTGCTCTCCGCCGGGAGCACGTCGGCCACGCGGTTCAGCGGCTCAAAGGCGTGATAATTCCCGGCCTGGAATTTCAGGTGCTGGCGGGTGTAATACTGTGCAGGCTCAATCGCCTGAGCGAGGATCATCAGCGGTAGCGTGCTGCCGCCGTTTGCCAGCCGCGTGAATTGCACCAGCTGCTGCGTGTGCTGCTGCAGCCCGACGGACACCGTTGACCAGCTATCAATTGCCTGCAAGCGCTGATACATGTTGTCGGTATCGGTCACATCCTTCGCCGACCACAGGCGTTCTGCCACCACGAATCCGCGCGGCCACAGGCGAATATCCAGTACCGGAGCAACGATGTTTTCCGCCCACAGTGCGGCTTCGCCACCCAGCAGATTCTTCTGCTGCGCTTCATCCGGCACCACCGGTTGAATGCCTTTCGGCACCTCATCCAGACGCTCGCCGCTGATCGGATAGCGGACATTGCCCACCAGGAAATAACCTTTCAGTTGGTCATCGTGAATGCTCAGCACCGGGCGGGTTTCACCCATCCAGGTATCGACCGTGAAGGTCACCTGATCCGGGCTCAGCCATTCGATATCATCCACCGCGCGGCGGGATTTGCCTTTAAAATCAATAAACCCGCGCCACTCCTGGTCACCTTTGACCAACGTAAAGGTGCCTTCCACGGCGCTGCCTTTCAGGCGCGGCATGGTGAAAGTCCAGCTCTGAGCGCTGTCGGCGTCGCTGATTTTGTCCACGCCGTTCAGACCCGGCGGCACGATTTCATTGCGATAGTGATAGGCGGCACTTTGCGGCTGATCGAGGTAGAACCCGGTCGACAGAATGCCCTTGTAGCCATTTTTCGTCACTTCGCCCAGCGCGTCCTGCCCTTGCCAGGACTGGATCAGAATGCTTTTCGGCAGGTCCGGGTGATAAATTTCATCCCAGCCGACCATCTGGCGATGGTGTTTTTCGAGGATAGTTTCCAGCTTGCGGTTGAAGTACGCCTGCAACGCGTGACTGTCCGCCAGCTTGTTCTCCTGCATAAATTTCTGAATAGCCGGATTGTTTTTCCACTGGGTATCATCCACTTCATCGCCGCCAATGTGCAGATACGGATCCGGGAAGATAGCCGACAGCTCGCCGACCATCGCGTCCGCAAAGGCGTAAGTCGCTTCTTTGGTCGGGTCAAGCACCGGCTTCAGCACGCCCCAGTGGCGCTCCATTTCATACGGGCCCGGCGCGCTCATCAGCTCCGGATACGCCACCGCAATTGCCGAAGCGTGTCCCGGCATATCGATTTCCGGCACCACACGAATGCCGCGATCGGCGGCGTAACGCACGATGTCCTTCATCTGCGCCGGGGTATAAAACTTGCCGTCGCTGGCGAGCTGTTGCAGTTTCGGGTAACGGGTCGATGCAAAACGCCAGCCCTGATCGTCGGTCAGATGCCAGTGGAAGACGTTGAGTTTGGCCGCCGCCATACCGTCGAGTTGACGTTTGATATCTTCAATCGGCAGGAAGTGACGCGCGGAATCCAACAGTACGCCACGCCATGGGAAGCGAGGCGCATCCTCAATGGTGACGTAAGGAATAGCGGTATTGTCCGGACCGTTTTGCAGCAGTTGCAGCAGCGTTTCAATGCCATGCATCGCGCCAAACCGGGTGTTGGCGGTGAGCTTCACGCCGCTTTCATCAACCACCAGTTTATAGCTTTCATCGCTATCCGGGCGCGGGATGGCCGGAACTTTACGCGCGATGACGATATCAATCGTCGGTAATTTTGCAGGCGCACTTTGCGGCACCATTTCCCAGCCAGTCTGACGGCCAATACGCTCGCGCAGACGGTTTACCGCGTCCCCTAAATCATCACCGGAAAGATTGATGGTGAGCTGATTATTCAGCACCAGCGCCCCTTGCGCGGCCGGACGTTCAACCTGGGCAGGCCAGGGCATTAAAGGTAAATCGCCGGCGGGGGTTGCCAGCGCGAATCCGCTCAATAAGAGTCCGGTCGTCAACAAGCTGTAGCGCACAGTTTTAAGCATAAGGGGTTCCTTTATGACGGGCCAAAAAAAGGCAATCCAATGAGGTACCATGCGGGGGTTGAAGGGGTCAAGAGCGAGGCGCGACCTGGGTCACAACTTATTGGTAATTCAGTAAAATACCAGGACCCTCACCCCGCCTCTCTTCTCAAAGAGAGTCAGGGTGAGGAGAAGGATTATTGCCAGCCATAACGCCGGGTATAGAACCCTTTCACCAGCTGCGTCAGGGTCATATACCCCACCAGAATCGCCACCAGCCATGGGAAATAGGAAAGCGGCAGCGCCTGCAACGACAGATACGACGCCAGCGGCGAGAACGGCAGCGCAATACCCACCACCATCACCACCAGGGTCATCACAATCAGCGGCCAGGCAGCACGACTCTGGATGAACGGAATGCGACGGGTGCGGATCATATGCACAATCAGGGTCTGCGACAGTAGCCCCACCACGAACCAGCCGGACTGGAACAGCGTCTGGTGTTCAGGCGTATTCGCGTGGAACACAAACCACATCAGGCAAAACGTCAGAATGTCGAAAATGGAGCTGATTGGCCCGAAGAACACCATAAAGCGTCCCAAATCTGCCGGGTTCCAGCGCTGCGGCTTCTGAATTTGCTCGTCGTCGACGTTATCAAACGGGATTGCCACCTGGGATACATCGTACAGCAGGTTCTGAATCAGTAAGTGCAACGGCAACATCGGCAGGAACGGCAGGAAGGCGCTCGCCACCAGCACGCTGAAGACGTTACCGAAATTAGAACTGGCGGTCATTTTGATGTATTTCAGCATGTTGGCGAAGGTCCGACGGCCTTCAATCACCCCTTCTTCCAGCACCATCAGGCTTTTTTCCAGCAGAATGATGTCTGCCGCTTCACGGGCGATATCCACCGCACCGTCGACGGAAATCCCGATATCGGCTGCACGCAGCGCGGGCGCATCGTTGATGCCATCACCCATAAAGCCGACCACGTGACCTTCGCGTTTCAGTAGCGTGACAATGCGTTCTTTATGCATCGGCGTCAGGCGCGCGAACAGGGTGGTGCGTTTTGCCAACGCCGCCAGCGCGTCGTCGCTCATCGCATCCAGGCTGCTGCCTATCACTACCTCGCCCACATCCAGCCCGACTTCGTGACACACTTTCGCCGCCACTAATTCGCTGTCGCCGGTGAGGATTTTGACGCTGATGCCGCTCGCTTTCAGCGCTTTCAGCGCCGGTGCTGTGGTTTCTTTCGGCGGATCGAGGAACGCAATGTAGCCTTCGAGGATCAGATCCGATTCATCAACACGCTGATAATCCCCTTCGCGCGCTGGCAGATATTTCGTCGCCACCGCCACCACGCGCAGGCCCTGACGATTGAGAGTGTCGGTCACGCGTTTGATACGGCGCAGCATGGTATCGTCCAGCGGCACAATGTCACCGTTGTAGCGCACCTGGGTGCACACGTTGAGGATTTCCTGCAACGCGCCTTTGCAAATCAGCTGATGCACGTCGTCCTGCTCGGCCACCACGACTGACATTCGGCGGCGTTCAAAGTCGAATGGGATCTCGTCAATTTTTTGCCAGCGTTCGGACAGCCCACGCGCCGAGTTTTCATCGACACCTTCCAGCACTGCGGTATCCAGCAGGTTTTTTAGCCCGGTCTGATAATGGCTGTTCAGCCAGGCATTATACAGCACGCGCTCGCTGGTTTTGCCGGAGATGTCGGTGTGATTCTCCAGTACGATTTTGTCCTGCGTCAGCGTCCCGGTTTTGTCCGTACAAAGAATATCCATCGCGCCAAAGTTCTGGATGGCGTCGAGGTGTTTAACGATAACTTTCTGTTTTGACAGCTTCACCGCCCCGCGCGCCAGCGTCGAGGTGACGATCATCGGCAGCATTTCCGGGGTCAGGCCGACCGCCACGGACAGTGCAAACAGCGCCGCTTCCCACCAGTCGCCTTTGGTGTAGCCGTTGATCAGCAACACCACGGGCGCCATCACCAGCATAAAACGAATCAACAACATGCTGACGCGGCTGATGCCTTTCTGGAAAGCGTTTGGCTCGTTTTCCTGTTCGCTCACCCGCCCGGCCAATTGACCAAACCAGGTATTACCGCCGGTCGCGAAGACAATTGCCTGTGCCGTGCCGCTCACCACGTTGGTGCCCATAAAGCAGACAGTGTCGCTTTCAAGCGGGTTATTTTGCTGCGGCACACGGGTGCGCGCCACTTTCTCTACCGGCAACGATTCTCCGGTGAGCGAGGCCTGAGCCACGAACAGATCGCGGGCCTGAAACACGCGAAGATCTGCCGGGATCATATCGCCGGCAGACAGTTTCACGATATCGCCCTGCACCAGCCGATCGATGGGGATCTCCAGCCAACGGCTTTCGCCCTGCTCGTTAATCACGCGCAGCACCGTGGCGGTGTTGCTGACCATCGCTTTCAGCGCATCTGCCGCTTTGGTGGAGCGGGCTTCCTGCGCGAAATTCAGCAGTGTGGAGATCCCCACCATCAGCGCGATCACCCCGGCGGCGAATACGTCTTCGGTGGAGTACGAAATGACCCCGAGGATGGTCAGCAGCAGGTTGAACGGGTTGCGATAGCACAGCCACAGATGCACCCACCACGGCGACGGCTTCTGCGCCGGGATCACATTGCTGCCGTGTTGTTCGCGCGCATCTTCCACTTCCGACGGATTCAGCCCTTCAGGATGACTGTTAAAGGCGCGCCAGATTTCATTTTCATCCATCGCCGCCACGTTAAGACACTGTTTGCTTAACGAATCCGGGATCGGAGTGGCAGCCAGATTTTTACCATCAGGCAGCGGATCGCGGCTAACAAGACGATGTGGCAGGTGGCGGGTGAGCTGCGCGAACAGCTGCCGGGTGAAGTTTTTCAGCATAATACGTCCCTCTGCGCTCACCGTTCGGCGATCGCGGGTTTCTTACAGGCACAACAAAGCCGCACCTGAAGGGTACTTTAAGAGTTAAAACAGGGACATCAAAGAAGTGACGTCACTGCCTCACGCGTTGTCCGGCAAGGCAGCGAAAGAGTGGCTTACCGGGAAAAAATATTGCTCCATCGATGATGGGGAGTGGGATCGGGATCCATACAGCCTCCGGTAAGTGAAATAAACGGCGCGTACTATACGCCTTTAACCCTACAATGCGTAGCGATAATGTCATTATCATACATGCCCGACACTAAACGAAACGTATACCAGACTTTACTCATTGAACTGTTTCTCGACGCGTTTACGCTTATAATCACTTCGCCTTTACTGACACGGGAAAAAAGGATGCAAAACCGGCTGACTATCAAAGACATTGCGCGCTTAAGCGGCGTCGGTAAATCGACCGTCTCTCGCGTTCTGAATAACGAAAGCGGCGTCAGTCAGCGCACCCGTGAACGGGTGGAGGCGGTGATGAATCAGCATGACTTTTCCCCTTCCCGTTCAGCCCGGGCGATGCGCGGTCAGAGCGATAAAGTGGTGGCGATCATCATGAGCCGCCTGGATTCGCTGTCGGAAAACCTCGCGGTGCAGACCATGCTCCCGGCCTTCTACGAACAGGGTTACGACCCGATCATGATGGAAAGCCAGTTCTCTGCAGAGAAGGTGACGGAGCATCTCGGCATGTTGCGACGTCGAAATATCGACGGCGTGGTGCTGTTTGGTTTTACCGGAATTTCCGACGCGATGCTTGCGCCGTGGCGAGAAACCCTGGTGATGCTGGCGCGCGATGCCAAAGGCATTGCCTCGGTATGCTACGACGATGAAGGGGCCATCACGCTGCTGATGCAGTCGCTGTTCGATAAAGGCCACCGCCAGATCAGCTATCTCGGTGTACCGCACAGCGATGTGACCACCGGAAAGCGCCGTCACGATGCGTACCTCACCTTCTGCAAACAATACAAACTGCACCCGGTCGCCGCGCTGCCCGGTCTGGCGATGAAACAGGGCTACGACGCCGTCGCCAGCGTGACCCACAGCGATACCACCGCGCTGGTGTGTGCCACCGATACCCTGGCGCTCGGCGCCAGCAAATATCTGCAAGAACAGCGCAACAACCCCCTGCAACTCGCCAGCGTCGGCAACACGCCGTTGATGAAGTTCCTGCACCCAGAAATCGTGACCGTTGATCCCGGCTACGGCGAGGCCGGACGCCAGGCCGCGCATCAGCTGATCGAACAGATCAACGGCCGCGCACAGCCACAGCAGCTGGTGATCCCCGCCGCCCTGACCTGATCCTTCAACGCCGGTGAAACGCGATTTATTGTGATCGCCGCCCTGTTTCGGGAACGTTCCCATTTTGCAAAATAAGCGAAACGGATAGGCTTGCGTCCAGGTCATATAACACTCAATCCAACTTCCAACACGAAATCATTCGATGGGACTCCATGATGAGCAAAGTCAGACAACAGGATATCGATCAGCTGATCGAATTGGTCGGCGGTCGCGACAACATCGCCACCGTCAGCCACTGCATTACCCGGCTGCGTTTTGTGCTGAACTCCCCGGCCAAAGCCAACCCGAAAGCCATCGACGAATTGCCGATGGTCAAAGGTTGCTTCACTAACGCCGGGCAGTTCCAGGTGGTTATCGGCACCGAAGTGGGCGATTACTACAAAGTGCTGATCGCCAGCACCGGCCAGGCGTCGGCCGACAAAGAGCAGGCCAAACTGGCGGCGCGCCAGAATATGAAATGGCACGAGCGGATGATTTCGCACTTTGCGGAGATTTTCTTCCCACTGCTGCCGGCGCTGATCAGCGGGGGCCTGATCCTCGGTTTCCGAAACGTCATCGGTGATGTACCAATGAGCAACGGCCAGACGCTGGCGCAGATGTATCCGGGCCTGAAAACCCTGTATGACTTCCTGTGGCTGATTGGCGAAGCCATCTTCTTCTATCTGCCGGTCGGCATCTGCTGGTCTGCGGTCAAGAAAATGGGCGGCACGCCGATCCTCGGCATCGTACTGGGCGTCACGCTGGTTTCTCCGCAGTTGATGAACGCTTACGAACTCGGCAGCAAAATCCCGGACGTATGGAACTTCGGCCTGTTTGCGATTGAAAAAGTCGGCTATCAGGCGCAGGTGATCCCGGCATTACTGGCGGGTCTGGCGCTCGGCATGATTGAAACACGCCTCAAACGCATCGTCCCGGATTACCTGTATCTGGTTGTGGTACCCGTGTGCTCGCTGATCCTCGCGGTGTTCCTGGCCCACGCGCTTATCGGCCCGTTTGGCCGCATGATTGGTGACGGCGTCGCCTTCGCGGTACGTCACCTGATGACCGGTAGCTTCGCACCGATTGGTGCCGCATTGTTCGGCTTCCTGTATGCGCCGCTGGTGATTACCGGCGTGCATCAGACCACGCTCGCCATCGACATGCAGATGATTCAGAGCATGGGCGGCACGCCGGTGTGGCCACTGATTGCGCTGTCGAATATTGCGCAAGCCTCGGCGGTGGTCGGCATCATTATCTGTAGCAAGAAACACAACGAGCGTGAGATTTCCGTACCCGCCGCCATTTCCGCCTTCCTCGGCGTGACCGAACCGGCGATGTACGGCATCAACCTCAAATACCGCTTCCCGATGCTGTGTGCAATGGTCGGCTCAGGCCTCGCGGGCCTGCTGTGTGGTCTGAACGGCGTGATGGCAAACGGCATTGGTGTCGGTGGCCTGCCGGGCATCCTCTCCATTCAGCCCACCTTCTGGCAGGTCTATGCCGTCGCGATGGCAATTGCGGTGATTATCCCGATTGTCCTCACCACCGCGATGTACCAGCGTAAGTTCCGTCAGGGCACGCTGCAAATTGTATAAATCCTTTTGGGGCGCGTTTGCGCCCCGTTCTGTTTTAACCAGGAAAGTCTTATGAACAACCTCCCCCACTGGTGGCAAAACGGCGTTATCTACCAGATCTATCCAAAAAGTTTTCAGGACACCACCGGCAGCGGCACCGGCGATTTACGCGGCGTGACGTTGCGGCTGGAATACCTGAAAACCCTCGGCGTGGATGCCATCTGGCTGACGCCGTTTTATGTTTCGCCGCAGGTGGATAACGGCTACGACGTGGCGAACTACACCGCCATCGACCCGGCTTACGGCACGCTGGATGATTTTGACGAACTGGTAGCCGAAGCCAAATCACGCGGTATTCGCATCGTGCTGGATATGGTCCTCAACCACACCTCCACGCAGCATCCGTGGTTCCAGGCATCGCTCGACCCGGAAAGCCCGCACCGCGAGTTCTACATCTGGCGCGACGGTAAATCCGGCGAACTGCCGAACAACTGGCGTTCGAAGTTTGGCGGCAATGCATGGCAGTGGCACGCCGAAAGCGAACAGTATTATCTGCACCTTTTCGCCCCGGAACAGGCGGACCTCAACTGGGAAAACCCGGTAGTGCGCGATGAGCTGAAAAAGGTCTGTGAATTTTGGGCCGATCGCGGCGTCGATGGTCTGCGTCTCGACGTGGTGAATCTGATTTCTAAAGACCAGGCATTCCCGAACGATCCGGCCGGCGACGGGCGCTGTTTCTACACCGATGGCCCGCGCGTACACGAATTCTTGCAGGAAATGAGCCGCGACGTGTTTATGCCGCGCGACTTAATGACGGTCGGCGAAATGTCCTCCACCACGCTCGGTAACTGTCAGCAGTACGCTTCCCTGGCGGGCCACGAACTGTCGATGACGTTCAACTTCCATCACCTTAAAGTCGACTACCCCGGCGGTGAAAAATGGACGCTCGCCAAACCCGATTACGTGGCGTTGAAAGCGCTGTTCAGTCACTGGCAACAAGGGATGCACAACCGGGCGTGGAACGCGCTGTTCTGGTGTAACCACGATCAGCCGCGCATCGTGTCGCGCTTTGGTGATGAAGGGGAATACCGTATCCCGGCGGCGAAAATGCTGGCGATGGTGCTGCACGGTATGCAGGGGACACCGTACATTTATCAGGGCGAAGAAATTGGCATGACTAACCCCCATTTCGCGACGATCGCCGATTATCGCGACGTGGAAAGCCACAATATGTACGCAGAATTACACGCACAGGGCCGCGATGCCGATGAGTTGCTGGCGATTCTGGCCAGTAAATCGCGCGACAACAGCCGCACGCCGATGCAGTGGAGCACGGAAACACACGGTGGTTTTACCACCGGCGAGCCGTGGATTGGCCTGGCCGACAACGTGCAGGAAATTAACGTTCAGGCGGCGATGAAAGACCCGGATTCGGTGTTCTGTGCCTATCAACAGCTGATTACCCTGCGTAAAGCCGAGCCGCTGCTGACGTGGGGGAGCTATCAGGACTTGCTGCCGGAACATCCGTCGCTGTGGTGCTATCGCCGCGAATGGCAGGGCCAGCAATTGTTGGTGGTGGCGAACCTCAGCCGCGAAAGCCAGCCGTGGCAGCCGGAAAATGTGGGCGGTGAATGGGACGTGGCGATGAGCAACTATCCGGACGTCGATGCCCAGCCGGGCGCGATGACGTTGCGCCCGTTTGAAGCGGTGTGGTGGATACAGAAGTAATGTGTTGAATCGCCCGGCAAGCTTGTGCCGCCGGGCAATCGCGTTACGCGTTTGGCACGCCTTCTGCGGTCACCGCCGTTTCGTTCTGCTGCGACGCATGTTCCTCTTTCGCCTTCAGCTTGTCCCAGGCGCGGAAGAACGGATAGTAAATCACCAGCGAAATCCCGAGGTTTACCGCCTGCAACACGGTGCCGGAAATATGCCCGCCGGTCGCCAGATAGCCGCTGATGAAAATCGGCGTGGTGAACGGCAGCGCAATCCCCGCAGGCGGCGCCACCAGCCCGGTCGCCATCGAGGTGTAGGTAACTATCACCAGCAGCACCGGCGTCAGGATAAACGGCAGGAAGAAATACGGGTTCATTACCAGCGGAATACCAAACACCATCGGTTCGCTGATGTTGAACAGCGCGGCCGGCGCGGCGATTTTACCCAGCTGCTTCATCTGTGCACTGCGGCTGCGGAACACCATGAAAATCACCAGCCCTAACAGCGCCCCCGTCCCGCCCGGCGCAATCCACAGATCGTAGAACTGCTGAGTGATAATGTGCGGAATAGGTAAACCGCTCTGGAAGGCGGTCAGGTTTTCCGCCATGTTCGACAGCCACACCGGCTGAATGAACACCAGCACAATCGCATCGCCGTGCAGGCCGAGCGTCCACAGGATCCCAATCAGAATCACCGAGATAATCATCCCCGGCAACGTGCCGCCAACGTGATGCATCGGAATGCCGATCAACGTTGCAATCATGCTGTTGATGTCGCCGAACGGTGAAGCTTCCACCGCCAGACGCAGCGCCAGCACCACCGCCAGCACGCAGAAACCCGGCACCAGCGCGAGGAACGATTTTGCCACCGCAGGCGGCACGCCGTCCGGCATACGAATCACCAGGTTACGGTTGGCGACAAAGCGGTAAATCTCAGTGGAAAGCAGCGAAATCACAATCGCGACAAACAGTCCCTGGCTGCCCACCATACTCACCGGGATCACCCCTTTCACCACTTCTGCCGCGCCGTGCACTGGCGTGAACAACGTGTTCTGCGGGATGGTCATCACGAACGCCACCAGCGACATCGCTCCGGCGGTGAGCGGATCGAGCGTACGGTATTTTTCCGCCAGACGATACGCAATGCCGAAGCTCGAAATCAGCGCCATGATGTCGTAGGTGGCTTTCACCGGATACAGCATTTTGTCACGCCAGACGTCGCCAAAAAGATGGGTCATCATGTCGGCATAACCCGGCACCGGCAGGTAGGCAAAAATCAGGAAAAATGAGCCGATCAGCATAAACGGCATATTCAGAATGATGCCGTCACGCACCGACAATACATGCTTCTGCCCGGCGATTTTCAGCGCGACGGGCATGACATAGCGTTCAATAAGCGTAGTTTTTGACATGGTGAAACCCCGTCTCTTACGTTAAAAAGCCGAACTCAGTTAAATTGCGGTAACCACTGACGATTCAGGGTTAACACTTCCTCAAGCAGCGCCTGTGCATCGGTGACGTTGCCCACCAGCGGGTTGGTCACCAGCGCCAGCAGCGCACTTTCCCGACAGCCGTGAACCGCCGCCTCAATCGTTAAGTGTTCGAACGCTTTGACCTGCTGAGTGAGTCCGTTCATCGCCGGTGGCAGCGGGCCAAACGCCAGCGGCCGCGCGCCCTGCGCATCGATAATGCTGTTGGTTTCCACCACCGCATCGTCCTCCAGGCCGTGGATCGCCCCGTTATTACGGGTGTTCACCACCATCTCTTTGCCCAAATTGTTGTGAATAGCGTTGATCAGCTCCACCGCCACTTCGGAGTAATAGGCACCGCCGCGGAAGCTCAGCTGCTCCGGCTTTTCGTCCAGATTCGGATCGGCATACAGCGCAAACAGCTCCTGCTCGACCTTCATCACCTGCTCTGCGCGGGTGCCTTTACTTTTCGCCGCTTCAATCTCATCGGCGAGCATTGCTGGCGTCAGCCAGAAATAGCGATGGTACGGGCACGGAATGGCTTTCAGCGCACGCAGAAAATCGGCAGGCCACGGCAGCTCTTTGATGTTGTTCATCGACAGCGCATTGCCGTCGCACAGCATCTCAATCACTTTCGCGGTGACGTCCTGATGGTCCTGCATTACTTTGTGGATCCACACCATGTGGTTCAGCCCGGCGAAGCGCAGGTTCAGCGTGGCTTCATCGGCGTTAAGCATTTTGCCAATCATGTGCTGCATGTTGATGGGCACGTTGCACAGGCCGATGATTTTCGCCTTGCTGTAGCGGCTGACCGCTTCGGTGACGATCCCCGCCGGGTTGGTGAAGTTGAGAATAAAGGCGTCGGGGGCCAGCTCTTCCACTTTTCGCGCCACCTCGAGAATCACCGGAATGGTACGTAGCGCTTTGGCGAAGCCGCCCACGCCGGTGGTTTCCTGGCCCAGCAGGTTGTATTTCAGTCCTAACCGCTCATCCTGGGCACGCGCCGCCAGTTGCCCGACGCGCAGTTGCGTCAGCACGAAATTGGCCCCGCGAATTGCATCATCCAGCGTGAAATGCACGCTGACTTTGACGTGTTCGAGTCCTTTGTGTTTGAGCATTCGCTGGGTCAACGCGGCGATAACATCGACTTTTTCGCGGCCTGATTCCACGTCCACCAGCGCCAGTTCCGTTACGGGAAGCTGGTCGTAACGCACAATAATCCCTTCAATCAGTTCCGGGGTGTAGCTGCTGCCGCCGCCGATCACGGCGATTTTTAAGGATTGCATGATGACCTCGTTTTCGGCACACGAAAGCCCACGCGTGGACGCGAACGCCACGCGGAAGTGCCAGTCAGGATATAAAGAAAATTAGTGAGCGATCAGGGCCAGCGCTTTGTCGAGCACCGCCGCGCCGCGCATCATGCCGTAGTCGGCCATGTCGATAACCGCGACGGCTTTGCCCTGCGGCTCAGCGATGGCGGACAGGCGGGCAATTTCATATTTGACCTGTGGGCCCAGCAGCACCACATCGGCACCCGGCAGCTCGCGTTCGAATTCAGCGACGGGCACGGCGTAGATATCCAGCTCCAGCGCACGCAGCTGCGCTTCGGCTTTCATTTTATTCACCAGCATGCTGGTCGACATTCCAGCGGCACAGCATAAAACAATTCGTTGCATGACTTTCCCCTTCAGTGATTCATACGGTCAATCTGGATACGAATGACTATTTGTTAAGATTATGTAATGGGGAAGGCTATATGAAATTTATTTTCATGGATGTGATCAATGCATAGTTTTCAGCCATTATTTACGTCTGTGCAGCGGGAAGATCACGCGAACACGTAGGCGTCATTGGGAATTAATGGTATAAAGTGAGTTATCAATAAGTGAAAAATATTTTCAAGTCGTGACTTCGCGCAAAGGACACAACCGGATGGATATCGTTGGTCAACTGAAGGATGGGATGAGCCGTTTCAGCACCCAGGAATCCCGGGTGGCGGCGTTTATTCTGGAAAACATGAGTTTTACCGCCAGTGCTTCGATTGACGAACTGGCGGCGAAAGCGGGCGTCAGTCCGGCGACCATCACCCGTTTTGCCCGTTCTGTGGGCTGCGATGATATTCGTGACCTGCGTAAACAACTGGCGCAGGCCAGCGAACGCCGCTCGACCTGGGTGTCAGGCAACAGCGCCGCCCTGCCATCCAGCTGGCACGACCGCTTTGATACCGTCAATCTGACCCTGACCCACCAACTGCAGCACACCAGCGAAAGCGCGGTGGAAAAGCTGAAAGCGCGGCTACAAACTGCCCGCGCGGTTCACTGTTTTGCCCTCGGCGAGCAGGACATCCCGCTCGCAACCCTGCTACAACACCAGCTACTGCCGCTCGGCATCGCCATCAATCTGTGCCAGGACGGCAACCTGATGCGCATGATTGCCAGCACCCTCAGCGACGATCACGTTCTGCTGGTGTTAGCCACCGGCCCGGCGGATAACCTGCTGCAAAGCGCCACACTACAGGCCAGAATGCAGGGCGCGACTATCTTTGCTCTCACGCCGGATACCCACGCGCTGAGCAATATGGCCGCAGAAGTGCTGCCGCTGGCCCCTTCCGCCCAGGCTGCGCGTTACGCTCTGCTGATGCTGGTCGACTTGCTGAACGACACCCTCATTGCGTGATCTTTTTCACAACATGGGTTGCACGGTGACCAACTGATTTCGCTACTTTTTTACACAGCTCAAATTATCAGAAATTTCATTTTAAGCCGCGTTGCCCGTCTGCTGTACTGTCCCGTTTTTACTTTGTTCTGAATCAAAAAAATCGCAAACATGTTTGATGCATATCACTATATATAGAACTTAGAATGCACACCGACCCTACATATTGTATTAATCACCTATTCTCACACCAATCCCCCAAGGACACGAGTGATGAGTTTTGTGGATAAAAAGGGCCGGAACCTGAGGAAGCTATTGGTGCATAAGCCCATTGGCGTCTCAGGTGCGCATTCCCCCTCTGTGGATAACCTGTTCTTATAATTATGGAGTGATCATGACACCGCATGTGATGAAACGAGACGGCTGTAAAGCGCCTTTCAAGTCAGCACGCATCCAGGAAGCTATCCTGCGTGCGGCCAAAGCAGCGGGAGTCGATGACGCAGACTATTGCGCCACCGTCGCAGCAGTCGTAAGCGAACAAATGCAGGGCCGCGACCACGTTGATATCAACGAAATCCAGACAGCGGTCGAAAACCAGCTGATGTCTGGCCCGTACAAACAGCTGGCGCGCGCGTACATTGAGTACCGTCACGACCGTGACGTACAACGTGAAAAGCGCGGTCGTCTGAATCAGGAAATTCGTGGTCTGGTTGAGCAGACCAACTCCGCACTGCTCAACGAAAATGCCAATAAAGACAGCAAAGTGATCCCGACCCAGCGCGACCTGCTGGCGGGTATCGTGGCCAAACACTACGCGCGCCAGCATTTGCTGCCTTATGACGTGGTGCAGGCGCACGAGCGCGGTGAAATTCATTATCACGACCTCGATTACTCGCCGTTCTTCCCGATGTTCAACTGCATGCTTATCGATCTGAATGGCATGCTGACCCAGGGCTTTAAGATGGGTAATGCGGAAATTGCGCCGCCGAAGTCCATCTCTACGGCCACCGCCGTCACCGCGCAGATAATCGCCCAGGTGGCGAGCCACATCTATGGCGGTACCACCATCAACCGCATCGATGAAGTGCTGGCCCCGTTCGTCACCTTAAGTTTTGAAAAACATCGTAAAACGGCAGAAGAATGGCAAATTCCTGATGCCGACGGTTACGCCCACGCCCGTACCGAGAAAGAGTGCTACGACGCGTTCCAGTCTCTGGAATATGAAGTGAACACGCTGCACACCGCCAACGGCCAAACGCCATTCGTGACCTTCGGCTTTGGCCTGGGCACCCGCTGGGAATCGCGGATGATCCAGCAGTCTATCCTGCGTAATCGTATTGCCGGTCTGGGCAAAAACCGCAAAACCGCGGTGTTTCCAAAACTGGTGTTTGCGATTCGCGATGGTCTGAACCACAAAGCCGGTGACGCTAACTACGACATCAAGCAGCTGGCGCTGGAGTGCGCGAGCAAGCGTATGTATCCGGACATCCTGAACTACGACCAGGTGGTGAAAGTGACCGGTTCGTTCAAGACTCCGATGGGCTGTCGCAGTTTCCTCGGCGTGTGGGAAAACGAAAACGGCGAGCAAATCCACGAAGGCCGCAACAACATCGGCGTTATCAGCCTCAACCTGCCGCGCATTGCACTGGAAGCCAAAGGCGACGAAGCCGCGTTCTGGACCTTACTGGACGAACGTTTACAGCTCTCCCGTAAGGCGCTGATGACTCGCATCGCCCGTCTGGAAGGCGTGAAAGCGCGCGTGGCCCCCATCCTGTATATGGAAGGTGCCTGCGGCGTGCGTCTGAACGCTGACGATGACGTATCAGAAATTTTCAAAGACGGTCGCGCATCCATTTCTCTGGGGTATATCGGCATTCACGAAACCATTAACGCGCTGTTTGGCGATTCGCACATGTACGACAGCGAGGCGCTGCGCGAAAAAGGCGTGGCCATTGTGCAGCGTCTGCGTGACGCCGTGGACCAGTGGAAAGACGAGACCGGCTACGGATTCAGCCTGTACAGCACGCCAAGCGAAAACCTGTGCGACCGCTTCTGCCGTCTCGACACCGCCGAGTTTGGCCTGGTCGATGGCGTGACCGACAAAGGGTATTACACCAACAGCTTCCACCTCGACGTGGAGAAAAAGGTGAACCCGTACGACAAGATTGATTTCGAAGCGGCCTATCCGCCAATCGCTAACGGTGGTTTCATTTGCTATGGCGAATACCCGAACATTCAGCACAACCTGAAAGCGCTGGAAGACGTGTGGGATTATAGCTATCAGCACGTGCCGTATTACGGGACCAACACACCTATCGACGAATGCTACGAGTGCGGCTTTACCGGTGAGTTTGAATGCACCAGCAAAGGCTTCACCTGTCCGAAATGCGGTAACCACGACGCCGCGCGCGTATCAGTGACTCGCCGCGTGTGCGGCTATCTCGGCAGCCCGGACGCACGTCCGTTCAACGCCGGCAAGCAAGAAGAAGTGAAGCGCCGCGTGAAGCATTTGGGGAATGGGCAGTTAGGCTGATGAATTACCACCAATATTATCCGGTCGACATCGTCAACGGACCGGGTACGCGTTGTACCCTGTTCGTCTCCGGCTGCGTGCATGAATGCCCTGGCTGCTACAACAAAAGCACCTGGCGGGTGAACTCCGGCCTGCCGTTTACCGATGAGATGGCGGACCGCATCATCGCTGACCTCAATGATACGCGCGTCAAACGACAGGGGATTTCGCTCTCGGGTGGCGATCCGCTGCATCCGCAAAATGTGGCGGAGATCCTGCGGCTGGTGAAACGCATTCAGGCGGAATGCCCGGGGAAAGATGTCTGGGTGTGGACGGGCTACAAGCTTGATGAGCTAAGTCCGGAACAGCTGGAAGTGGTGAACCTCATCAACGTGCTGATCGATGGCAAGTTTGTGCAGGACCTCAAAGATCCGGCGCTTATCTGGCGCGGCAGCAGCAATCAGGTGGTTCATCACCTGCGTTAGAAAACGCGGAGCTCTGGCTCCGCTTTTTTGTATCAAAACCGGCTCACGCACTCCATCGCCACGGTTTTAAACTCACTGAAGTTTTTGCAGATACAGAGTCGGGCCATGGCGCGTTCGCGCAGGAAAGTGACGAAAATATCGTAAATCGCCATCGCCTCTTCGTATTCGCTTTTGCTGATGGCGAGCAGGAAAATCACCTGCGCGGTTTCATCGCCCCAGGCAATTCCCTTCGGGGCCAGCACCGTGTACACCACCGTTTTCTTGGCCATTAACCCCAATGCGTGCGGCAAGGCAATGCCATCGCCGAGCATGGTGCTGACAATCGCCTCACGTTCAATAACCGACTCAACAAAGTCGTCATCAACGAACCCTTCATCGTGTAACTGCTCACACAGTTCGGCAAACAACGTCTGCTGATCGACCGGCTCGTTGATGATACGGAAATGGCGAGCATCAAAGAACTTCTCCAGCATCCACGGACGGGTTCGGTCCACCAGCACCAGCTTGCCGATTTGCTCCAGTTGATAGTCGGTTGGGAAAGGCGACATCACCACCACCGGTTTGTCTTTCTCAGTGATGCGTACCGTCGAAACCACGAAGTCTTCGCTGATGCCATCCCGCTGTTCGTAATCGCGCAGGGTGATGGTTTCGGTCATCACCAGCTGCGGATACTTGCGCTGCAGTACCGCTTCAATCATCCGCACCATCGCGTTGCCCGCATCGCACACCAGCAGCACGCGCGGCTGACGCTGATAACCGATGTTGTAATGGCGCTCAAGCCCGACGCCGATATGCAGCACCAGGAAACCAATTTCATTTTCGCTGATAGTCCACGGCGTGTATTTGCTCCAGCCGGACACCGCCGCCAGAGTCATATCCCAGGCCATCGGATAGTGCTGTTTGATGTTATCAAGCAGCGGATTAGGGATCATAATCTGGTAGCGCACGCGGGTGATCATGGTCTTGATGTGGGTCAGCAGGTCTGCGTGCAGCTGCTCATCGCTGAGCATGTTGTAGTTATAGTGGCTGTTGATGTACTGCAGAATGTAATTCACCAGCGCTTCATCGTCGTCGGCGTTAATCTGACTCGGGGCGATATCCTGTACCTGGCGCGCCGCAATATGCACTCGTAACCAGTTCTCTTCCGAAGGGGCCAGGGTTTTGCCCGCCAACTGTTGAATCGCGACGGCGATATCACGGGCCGCGTTGCGCACCGCGTCATCGACATCATCGGCGCTGAATTCCGGCAGCGGATACCCCTCGCTAACGCGACGTACCGCCACCGCGCAATACAGCCGCACGAACAGCTCACCTTCGTCGGTGAGGCGAATATGCCAGCGGCTAAACGCGTCCTGCAACACGGATGTCAGTTGCTCAGGCACGCCCGCATTGAGGGCTTCCTGGGTCAGCAGCGGATTGGTGCTGTCCTGCTGCGCCAGTTGCCACAGCAGGTCTGTCAGGCAGGCACGGATGGTCATTTCGCTGCCGAACAGCTTCACGCCGTGCCGCGGCCGGGTTTCCAGCGTCAGCTGATAACGAGCCAGCCATTCACGCACTTCTGCCATATCACCCTGCAAGGTGGCGCGACTGACAAACCATTCATCGGCCAAATCTTCCAGCTTCAGAGAAAAGGCTGACGTCAGAAAACGCACCATCAAATAATGCACCCGCTCGCTACCGGTTCGCGGAATACGCAGCAGGCGCGGGCGGGAATCCTGCAAAGACTGGAACAGCGTCGGGTCATCCACACGCAGCTGATAACCGTTACCCCGGCTAAGCACAAACTGCGCGCCGTGCTGAAGTAGCAGGGCATTGAGCGCGGTGATATCTGCCCGAACCGTACGCGTAGAAACGGACAACCGCTGGGCGAGCTCGTCCTGCGGCAGCGTTTCGTTTTGCAACATATCAAACAGTTGCGCTAAGCGTTGGTTCGGAAATCGCACTCGGGTGTCCTCTTTTCAAAACGGGCGATGAACGCCCGACATCCAGCTTAATTTTTGGGTGATATCACCATTTGCGATGGGCTGCCTACCGCAGTGTAGCCAGGCTCGAAGGTCAATTTGCCGGTGTGCGGGGCGACCTTAAAGCGAGTGATGTTGTCACTGCGCTGGTTCATGACGTACAGCCACTGGCCTTTCGGGTCCAGCGTGACGGTGCGCGGGTAATCCCCACGCGTCCACACATCATCCTGATGAATGAGCTCACCGTCGGCGGATACCGTAAAGTGTGCGACGCTGTTATGCAAACGATTGGCGACATATAACTGTTTCCCATCGTGACTCAGCGTCAAACCGGCAGCAAAATTGGTGCCTTTATAGTCTTTTGGCAGCGATGAGACGGTTTTTCCTTCGGTCAGCGTGCCCTTCGCCGAATCGAGGCGGTAGTGCGTCAGCGTCGAGGCCTCTTCGTTGATTAACCATAGCCCATCTCCCTTCGGCGTGAAGACAAAGTGACGCGGCCCGGCACCTTTGGAAGATGCAGCAATAAACGGCGGCGTGTTTGGCGTCAGCTTGCCGGTGGCATCATCCAGCTGATACTGGTAGATCCGATCGAGACCCAGATCGGTTGAGAAAACGTATTTTCCCTGCGGATCGGCGGCGATCATGTGCGCGTGTGGTCCGTTATGATCGCTGGCGGCAAAGCTTCCTTCAACGGCGGCTTCTGGTTTGCTCGCGCCCGCCGGGCCTTCATCCTGATGCGTGTCCGTAGCCTCACCGAGGCTGCCGTCCTCTTTCACCGGTAATACCGCAATCGTACCGCTGACGTAGTTCGCTACCAGCAAGTGGCGACCGTTCGGCGTCAGGGACAGATACACCGGGCCCGCGCCGCCGGAAGACACCTGATTCAACTCCGTCAGACTGCCGTCGGCAGCCACTTTCCAGGCCTGCACCACGCCCTTTTCCGCTTCACTGGCGGCGTACAGCGTTTTACCGTCGTGAGAGACGGTCAGCTGCGCAGCGTTAGGCAGCGAGCTGACCAGGGTTTTGTCATGCAGTTCGCCGGTGGAAGGATCGACCGCGAAACGGTACAGACCTTCACCGTTCGGATTGTAGGTGCCGACCCAGGCGAACTGTGTCTGTGCGTTGGCAGCGGTGGCGAGAAGTGATAATGAAGCGACAAGCAGATGACGTGCGGACAGCATGGGAACTCCTTGACGGTCAGTTGATGAGTGGTCTGATGCCCTCTCCCCGCCTCTCTCCTTTAGGAAAAGGCGGGGTGAGGGCGGGAAATTACCCTACCAGCTTTTTCGTCATCTCCAGCAGCGTGCGCACATCCGCCGGGCGGGTGTTGCCGCTGTCTTTGTCGATGATCGAACTGTAAATGTGTGGGATCACCTTTTTGACGCCCGCATCGAGGGCTATCTTAAGGATTTCGCTGTAGTTTTCCAGATCGATACCACCGGTCGGCTCCAGCCAGAAATCGTGGCGGGCGCAAGCTTCCGCCACGGCCTGATATTCATCACGACACTTAAGGCCACCCATCGGGAAGTATTTGATGGAGCTACAGCCCATATCTTTCAGCAGCGCAATCGCGGTATCGACCGGCACAATGCCGTCCTGCTCTTTGCTGCTCAAGGGACCGGTGGAGATTTTGACCATACCCGGCGTACCGGTTGGCGACACCAGACCGTTAACCACGGTCTCATTCTGCCCCAACAGCGCACGACTGGTGGCCACGCCGGTGAACACCTGGTTCACGTGCTGTGGCTGCACTTCACGGGAAATCTGGCTAACCATCTCGGACTGGTTCGGATCGCCGGCGCCAAGGCCGACGGAGAGCGCGTTATCAATCAGCGCCGCGTATTCACGCATATCGGCAACCGCGGTCGCGACGTCCGGATAATTTTTGGAGAGCACGCCGACCAGCACATGGCCCTCTGCGGCCTCATACACTTCGCTGGCATTCGCTTTCGACCCGGCGAGGACATTCAGACAGACACGGTCACGGTAAAAATTCGGGGTCAGTTTCATGCGTTTTTTTCCTTGTTCAGCACTTCGGCAATACGGCTTGCGACAATCTCCAACTGCTGCGCATTCACACTGCGCACATCAGCTTCAATAATGCCTTCGTTGGCCTTGTAGCCACGGAAGTAGATGGCGTATTCGCCTTTTTTCAGCTCGGACACCAGTTCGCCTGTGGCGATGCGGGTGACGGCTTCATCAAACTTGATTTCGGTACGGGCGATATCACGACCCGCCGCATCCCACACCACGCGGGATGTTACGCCATTCAGGGCGTTGAGAGCAGCAATAAACGGCGTCATTTTTTCGACCATCTGCGCCCCGCTCTCTTTCTCTGCGGTCAGGTAATGTTCGATGGCGCAGGTCAGGCCGAGAATGCCTTCCTTGCCGACTTTCATCGCACGACCAATACCGGCTGACTGGCGTTTAACCCATTCAACATACTGCGTTTTACCGATAACCAGACCGCTGGTTGGCCCTTCAATTGCTTTTGCACCGCTGTAAATCACGAGGTCAGCGCCCGCACGGTAGTAACACTGCAAATCTTCCTCTGCGGCAGCATCCACAATCAGCGGCAGATTGTGTTTACGCGCCACCACGACCGCCTGCTCTACGCTGAGCATACTTTTCTGTACGCAGTGGTGAGATTTGATATAGAGAATTGCCGCGGTACGTGGCGTAATCGCCGCCGCCAACTGATCGGCGGAACACTCGTTGGCGTAGCCCGCTTCCACCATTTTGCCGCCGCCAAGGGCGATCATGGTGCTGACCGGTGCGCCAAAGTTGACGTTGTGCCCGCGCGGCAGAACGATTTCATTATTCTCAACCGGCGTGTTGTGCAGGTTTTCCAGCAGCCAGTCGCTGTCTTTTACCAGTACCGCAGCAACAGACTGAGCAATCCCGGCGGAGGCGCAGGACACCACGGTCGCGCCTTCCACATCCAGCAACTTCGCGATGTACTCACCGGTTTTGTTGACCAGGTCTTTCATTTCGAAGTAGTGATTCATACCTGTCAGGACCGCCTCAACCACTTCCGGGCGCGGGGTCGACACACCGAGCGCCGTCATACGGCCAGAGGCGTTAATCACTTGTTTAAGCTGGTATTTCTCATAAATCGAAGACATGTTCTGCACTCCCTTGTTCGGTCATATAGCCCTTGCCTGCGCGAATGGCGGCCAGCGGCACCAGATCCTGGTCCGCCTGCAGGGCGTTGTTTTCAGCATCCACCAGCGTGACCGGCTGGCGTTTCAGGGTGAATATGGTGAGGTCGGCATCGAAACCCACCGCCAGTTGGCCTTTGTTCTTCAGGCGAATGGCCTCAGCGGCATTGGCGGTGACGCAGTCGATCACCTGCGGCAACGACATTCCGATCGCGAGGAATTTCGCCATCACGCGGGCCAGCGAATGAACAGGTCCGTCGATGCGGTTGCGGCAATAAATATCAGAACTGATGGTGTGCGGCAGAATGCCCATCGCAATCGCCTGCTTCGCCACCTCAAAGCTGAAGCTGGCGGTACCATGACCCACATCCAGCTTAATGCCGCGTTTCAGGGCGCCGGAAACCGAGGCCCGCAACTCACCCGCAGGGGTCAGAATACGGTTCGGTTTACCGTTATAGCAGTGAGTAATGATGTCGCCAGAAGTCAGCAGTTCAGTGATTTCATCAAGATTCGGCGGGTTATTGCCGATATGCACCATCAGCGGCAGGTCGCCGTTCGCTTTCTGAATGTCTTTCGCTTTTTCCAGCGGCGTGATGCCGTTTTCACCGACCACGCTACTGCTCATGCGCGCCTTCAGGCCGACGATGAAATTCGGGTGGCGCTTGATGGCGGCCGTCGCGGCGTCAGCATCAATGTTCGCCATATTGGCTAATTCGTTTTGCGCAATAAGGCCTACGCGAGAGATGTTCAGCAGCGCATACACGTCGGTGGCACAGGCGCGGGTCAGTTCGTGGAAGGTATCCACATCGTCTGCCCCGGTACTGCCTGCGTCGATGACGGTGGTGACGCCAGTCGCCACGCCCACGCTGTCCGGCTCGTCGTTATAAATGGGCGATTTCGGGTAGCAATGAACGTGTAAATCAATCCAGCCCGCGCTGACGTAGTGCTCGCCGTTGAGAGAGACGACTTTCGTCGCCTCACCGTTAATCTCGCCCAACGCTGCAATCTTGCCGTCTTTGATGGCGATATCCGTTACCGTATCGTCAACCAGTCGTGCGCGCTTAAGCAGTAAATCAAACATCGCTTTCTCCTTGCAGACTTAGCCGATCGCGACCGGGAAGATAGACCCGAGGACCATCGCGCCGAGGATAGCCCCGCCGGTGATCGGTTTCTGCCAGATGTAGAACAGTAACGCGCCAACCAGAGAACCGATTCCGATAGGAATGGAGGCGGTCATCGCACTGAGGATAATCAAAGGACCGAGGAAGCGGCCAGAGGCGTTACCCGCGCCCATCATCACGTCGGCACCGTAGGTGGAGTCGCTCTGATTGATGGTGAATTTACGCGCCAGGATAATGATGTAGCCCACCGCCAGGCCCAGAATCAGACCGGTCGCCAGAGAAGCCGCAAAGTTAGCGACCGGGAAAACAATGCCTGCGCCCAGTAACAGTGCCGGAACCCCAAGACCAATACCGGTCTGGATGGCACCACCGATATCCAGAATCCCCACCAGCGAGCCTTCAATGATTCGGGCGAACAGGAAGCTTGCGCCAAACGCGGCAACCGCACCGTACGCGCCGGTGTCGATACCTGCTTTCAGCATCGCGACGAAGGCCACTTCGTTAAATGCGCCAATGCCGTACAGGTAATACATGTGTGTCCCGGCGAACACGCCGGCGGACAGCAGGCCGACAAAGATCGGGAATGACCAGTCCGCGTACCAAAAACCTTTATTCTGTTCCATGCGTTATCCCCTTATTTCCCGCTCATGGCGTTGTGAATCAGATCCAGCCAGTTCGGCACCGTCATGTGGAAGGATTCAATCATCTTCATGTCGAAGCCACGGAAGAAGGCACTCAGCACAAACAGAGCCACAATCGCGCCCATCATCACTTTGGTGACACGATGCCAGCCGCTCTCTTCAACGCCTTTACCGATCAGAATACCCAGTACCAGGCCCGGTACGGCGTTACCCATAATCAGCTGCGCTGCGCCGCCGAAAATGGTCGCCCAGAAACCGGATTTCTTACCGGCATCAATCGCTGCCAGCCAGAAGATAACCGGCATCACGGTGTTAACCAGCAGGTTAGCCGCAGGGACCAGCACTTTCACCGCAGTCACCTGCAGCGCTTCCGGTACTGCCGAAGCGGTAGAGTTCAGGAATGCCACCACGATCATGCCAATCACGCCACAGGCGATCGCCATCTTTCTCGGGTCGTGCAGGGTTTCTGCCACGTTGCGGTTTTTGATCATCAGCGCCGCGGCACCCCAGTTCGGGATGATGCGGTGGTCAACGTCCTGAGTGAAGGCCCCCGCCGCCACTGAGGATGCCCAGGCGTTAAAGAAGAAGCCCAGGCCAAAGGAGAAGTGGGAGGCCGGGTCACCTTCACAGGAGTTCAGCTCGCCCAATGTACGAAAAGCACCCATCCCTTGTGTGGTGGGCGCATGAAACATGCGTGCAGCTCCGGCACCCACACCGACGCCGACCAGGCCGCCGATAATGAGTGATTTAAAGAGAATAATCAGGAACATGAGTCTGTCCTTTTCTAATGGTTATGTTGTCGTGACGAAATCTACTTTGTCGAGATTTAACGCTGTCACGTTGACGGTGACATCCAGCTCAACGCTGAACGTGCGTCGCTCCCGGCGCAGAAAGATAAACAGAAATGCCTCTTTCCGGACCGATTCCTGCGCATGAACAACCGCCACGTCCTGTGGTTCGATGCGCAGTAAAATATGCGGTGACGCTTTCATCACCGCACCCTGTACCTGGTTGAGAGCATCGGCGAAGGCGCGTGATTTGGCCTCACCTTTGCCCTTGACCCTCACCGTGGTGGTGAATTGTTCTTTCATCTTATGCGCCGTATTTCTTCTGCCAGGCCAGCACCAGACGCTCGCCCAACTCTTCTTTATCCATAAAGCCGAAGCCCAGTACGTTCGCACCTTCGTTAATTGCGGTAACGCCTTCATCCACTGAGCGCATGCCGTATTTTGCTTTGTAACCGTGCTTGGTCTGTGCGGTAATCGCACCTGCGCCACCGCTGCCGCAGAAGGAGATGCCGAAGGTGGCATTTTCTGCTTTCATCACATCGCCCAGTTTCATATCAGCAGCAACGCCCGGTACGACTACCGCACGGCCACCGGCCTTTTCCACACCTGCTGCAACTTTCTGACCTTTGCCCAGACGATCGCCAATCACTACGGTAATTTGTTCCATGTTTTGCTCCTTAAAGGTTTTCTTTTGCCACTTCGAAGTGCACCGACAACAGCCAGGCTTCTTCATCCGGAAGGTTGCCGAACTGTGCTACCACTTCACGGGCAAGCGACATTGAATCGGGTGAAATTTCTTCAAACAAGCTGGCTTCTACTTCTGGCAGCGGCTCGCCGGTGATTGACCGGTGTGCCATCGCACGGACATGAGATGTCAGCATTTGCTCCTGGACGGCGTTCGGGATGATGCCATGACCTTTCAGCAGGCTGTAAACCTGGCTCAGCATGCGTGTCGCAAGCTCTTCTGTCTGACTCCCAACGTCGGTAATGACTGCTCCGTTGTTCACTCTTCTGACCCCGTTTGTTGCGTCTGACTTAAAACTAACGTGGGCGGTGTTGGGTTTGTAGCGAGTTGTTTTCCACTTCAAAGTGGAAAGGGGAGAGGCGGGAGTGATCTGTCCCACATAATTTCACTGAATGCGGATTAAATGCTAGATAAGCGTGATGAATATCACGGGAAACGGCTGAAAAGAGAGCAGGAGAAAGTGGAAAAACGTTGCGAGCTTTCGCGTAAAACTGTGATGTCGATAAGCTTTTATGATGACGATGCGGGAGAATGAGGGGATGGCTGCCAGGGAACGTTTTTTCCCCGGCAGGGTAACAATGAAATTAACGGTATTTTTTGTGGTACGTATTGCGCGTTCCGGCGAGATCAAGCGCCACGCCCTGCGCTTCCTTAATTTTGCCTTCATTGGCAAATTTGGTGGCGCTGTCAATCTGGCCAATCAGAATATCAAAACCGTGGCGAAAATCTTTCATTTCAGCGCTGTCTGGCGCTTTGTCTTCCAGCTTCGGTGGCGTTTGCTTCTGAGCATCCAGCGCCGCTGTGCGCATTTTGCCGAGCGCCGCTTTCATTTCAGCCGCATCGTCGGTTTTCTGCACCACTTTCAGGTTCTCAGACAGCGTGTCCATATCATCGCCGAGGTCGGCAAACGCCGGTGCTGCGCCCATCATCAGGGTCGAGACAGCCAGCATTGCCAGCAGGTGTTTACGCATTGCTCACTTCCTTCATTTTTATTATTGAACAGACGTGGCGCGGCAGGTCGCGCCACCATGAGAACACTTTTATTGGCCCGCGATCTTCATTTCCGGCAGCAGTACGGAACCGCACTGAATGTTGCTACGCGTTTCGATATCGTCGGCCACGGTCACGATATTACGCCACATCTCTTTCAGGTTGCCAGCGATGGTGATTTCACTCACCGGATACTGGATTTCACCGTTTTCAACCCAGAAGCCTGATGCACCACGAGAGTAATCTCCCGTTACGCCACTCACACCCTGCCCCATCAATTCGGTGACGACAAGGCCGGTGCCCATCTCTTTAAGCAACTTTTCAAAACTCAAACCCTGGCCCTGAATGCGCCAGTTATGAATGCCGCCAGCATGGCCGGTGCTTTTCAGCCCCAGTTTGCGGGCAGAGTAGTTAGTCAGCAGCCATTGCGTCAGGATGCCGTCTTTAATGATGTCGCGACGGGAGGTGCGCACGCCTTCGCTGTCGAACGGCGTCGACGCCAGGCCTTTCAGCAGGTGCGGATGCTCTTCGATAGTCAGCCATTCCGGTAGAATTTGCTGACCGAGTGAGTCCAGCAGGAACGTGGATTTGCGGTATACCGCACCACCGGCAATGGCACCAACCAGATGACCAAACAGCCCGGTGGCCACTTCATTGGCAAAAATCACCGGCGCTTTCATGGTCGACAGTTTACGCGGCGAAAGGCGAGACAACGTGCGTCGCGCGCAGTCTTCGCCGACAGATTCCGGATCGAGCAGATCGCCCATCGCACGGCCAATGGTGTAGGCGTAATCACGCTCCATATCACCATTTTCTTCGGCAATGACGCAGCTCGACAGCGAATGGCGGGTCGAGCAATAACTCTGCAGCATACCGTGGCTGTTGCCGAACACTTTTACGCCGTAGTGGCTGTTGAAGCTGCCGCCTTCGGTATTGGTGATGCGTTTGTCTGCCTTCAACGCCGCTTGTTCAGCGCGCGCGGCCAGCTCAATAGCTTCGTCCGGCGTCACTTCTGCCGGGTGGAACAGGTCGAGGTCCGGCGCGTCAAAGGCCAGTAACTCCCTTTCCGCCACGCCCGCGTACGGGTCTGGCGAGGTGTAACGTGCGATATCCAGTGCGGCCTGCACAGTACGCGCGACGGCGTCCGGGCTTAAATCCGTGGTGGACGCGCTGCCTTTGCGATTCTGATGGTAAACCGTAATCCCCAGGGCGCCGTCGCTGTTAAATTCGACGTTTTCCACTTCGCCGTAGCGCGTGCTGACGCTGATCCCGGTCGATTTACTGACTCCGACCTCTGCACTATCAGACTTGCCTGCCGCCAGCTCGAGGGCGGTGGAGACGGCTTTTTCCAGTGCTTTACGCTGTTCTGCAACCTGTGTGATTACTTTCATCGCTAATGCCATAATGTAGAAAGGAGTTTATTGAAGTCTAACAGAGAACCGTTTTTCAGTGCGCTCCTTAACTGATAACATGTGTCTCTTTTTTTAGGAGCCTGAGATGACAAAGCAGCCCGAAGACTGGCTCGACGACGTGCCCGGTGATGACGAGATCGAAGATGAAGATAATGAAATCATCTGGGTCAGTAAAAGTGAAATTAAACGCGACGCCGAGGAGTTAAAAGACCTTGGGGCCGAAATCGTAGAGCTGGGTAAAAACGCGCTGGACAAAATCCCGCTCGATGACGACCTGCGTGCCGCCATTGAACTGGCGCAGCGTATCAAGAAAGAAGGCCGCCGCCGTCAGATGCAGCTGATCGGCAAAATGCTGCGAAGCCGTGACGTAGACCCAATCCGTCAGGCGCTCGATAAGCTGAAAAACCGCCACAACCAGCAGGTTGCTCTGTTCCACAAACTGGAACAACTACGTGATCGTCTGGTGGATGAAGGGGATGACGCGGTAGCGGAAGTGCTGAATCTGTGGCCAGATGCCGATCGTCAGCAGCTGCGTTCGCTTATCCGTAACGCGAAGAAAGAGAAAGAAGGCAACAAACCGCCGAAATCTTCGCGCCTGATTTTCCAGTATCTGCGCGAACTGGCCGAAAACGCCGGCTAAGTTATTGCCGGATGGCACTGCGCTTATCCGGGCTACGGATACACGCCGTGCAGGCCGGGTAAGACGAAGCTGCCACCCGGCAAAAAATCAGCAATCTGTAGGCCCGGTAAGCAAAGCGCCACCGGGCGTGTTGATTACTCTGCCGCTTCCGCTTTTTTAGTCAGCATATCCAGCAGTTTCTGGTGGATGCCACCGAAACCCCCATTACTCATCACCAGAATGTGATCGCCCGGCTGTGCGGATTTCGCGATCATGTCGACCAGCGTATCCACGTCAGCGCTGAAATGCGCAGGCTGAATGCAGGCTTCCGCCACTTCCGCGACCTGCCACGGAATGTGCTGCGGCTGTAACAGGAACACTTCATCGGCACGGCCAAGAGACGGTGCAAGATCGTCTTTGCAGATGCCCATTTTCATGGTGTTAGAACGCGGCTCCAGCACGGCAAGAATACGTGCCGTTCCGCCGACTTTGCCACGCAGCGCCTGCAACGTCGCGAGGATTGCGGTCGGATGATGCGCGAAATCGTCGTACACGGTGACGCCGTTGGCTTCGCCGCGCAGTTCCAGACGACGACGGGCATTGACGAACGAGCCCAGCGCCTCTGCCGCATCGGCAGGCTTTACGCCCACGTGGCGCGCGGCAGCAATCGCCATCAGACCATTGTGCATGTTGTGCTCGCCCACCAGGCCCCATTTCACCTGACCGACTTTTTCACCGTCGAGGAACACTTCCCATTCGGCGGCATCGGTGGTGATTTTCTTCGCCTGCCAGTGACCCTGTTCGCCCACCAGTTCCTGCTCGCTCCAGCAGCCCATCGCCAGGGTTTGCTTCAGGTTGATGTCGTTTTCCGGCGCGATAATACGGCCCTGGCCCGGCACGATGCGCACCAGGTGGTGGAACTGCTTCTGGATCGCTTTCAGATCGTCAAAAATATCCGCGTGATCGAACTCAAGGTTGTTGAGGATCAGTGTGCGCGGGCAGTAATGCACGAACTTGGAACGCTTATCGAAGAACGCGCAGTCATATTCATCGGCTTCAATCACGAAGAACGGGCTGTCGCCCAGACGCGCGGATACGTCGAAGTTGCCCGGTACGCCGCCTATCACAAAACCTGGTTTATACCCGCAGGCTTCGAGGATCCACGTCGCCATCCCGGCAGTGGTGGTTTTTCCGTGGGTACCGGCAACGGCCACGACCCAGCGGTCGCGCAGTACAAAGTCATGCAGCCACTGCGGGCCGGACATGTACGGAATGTTTTTCTCGAGCACCGCTTCAACGCACGGATTGCCACGAGTCATCGCGTTGCCAATGATGACCAGATCCGGCTGAGGCTCGAGTTGGCTCACGTCATAGCCCTGAATCAGGGAGATACCCTGCTCTTCCAGCAGCGTGCTCATCGGTGGATACACATTGGCGTCCGAACCCGTCACTTCATGGCCCAGGGAGCGTGCCAGCATCGCCAGCCCGCCCATAAAAGTGCCACAAATCCCCAAAATATGAATGCGCATACGTCATTATCCCTTTTTCATCAGCCGCGTATTTTACCCTCATGTGAGCGGGCTGAGAAACGCATTTCGGTTAATTCCGTAATTTGCTGGCGCGATTCACCATTACGCGGGATTTTGAATGTTTGTTAAGATTGTTGGACATTAACCGCTTTACTCAACATCAAATGCAGGGAAAGTGTTATGAAAACGTTAGGTGAATTTATTGTCGAAAAGCAGCACGAGTTCTCTCATGCGACCGGGGAGCTCACTGCTTTGCTGTCGGCAATAAAACTCGGCGCCAAGATCATCCACCGCGATATCAACAAGGCCGGTCTGGTCGATATCCTGGGTGCCAGCGGGGCTGAAAATATTCAGGGCGAAACGCAGCAGAAGCTGGACCTGTTCGCCAATGAAAAGCTGAAAGCCGCACTGAGAGCCCGTGATATCGTGGCCGGGATTGCCTCCGAAGAAGAAGACGAAATTGTCGTTTTCGACGGCTGCGAGCACGCCAAGTACGTGGTGTTGATGGACCCGCTGGATGGCTCGTCCAACATCGATGTTAACGTCTCCGTCGGCACTATCTTCTCCATCTACCGTCGCGTGACGCCTGTCGGCACACCGGTAACTGAAGAAGATTTCCTGCAACCCGGCAACAAACAGGTCGCGGCCGGTTACGTAGTTTACGGCTCCTCGACCATGCTGGTGTACACCACCGGCTGCGGCGTGCACGCCTTCACCTACGACCCTTCGCTCGGCGTGTTCTGCCTGTGCCAGGAGCGCATGCGCTTCCCGGACAAAGGCAACACCTATTCGATCAACGAAGGCAACTACATCAAATTCCCGATGGGTGTGAAAAAGTATCTGAAGTTCTGTCAGGAAGAAGATAAGAACACCCAGCGCCCGTATACCTCTCGCTATATCGGTTCTCTGGTGGCGGATTTCCACCGTAACCTACTGAAGGGTGGGATTTATTTGTACCCAAGCACCGCCAGCCACCCGGAAGGGAAACTGCGTCTGCTGTACGAATGCAACCCGATGGCCTTCCTTGCCGAGCAGGCGGGCGGTAAAGCCAGCGACGGTAAAGACCGCATTCTGGATATCGTTCCGGATACGCTGCACCAGCGCCGTCCATTCTTCGTTGGTAACGAGCATATGGTCGATGATGTGGAACGCTTAATTCGCGAGTTCCCTGAGGCGTAATTCGCCCTGGTCCTTAATGGCCTTCTGAATTCGGTGGAACCGTTCCGCTCACCAAATGTTCCGCAGGTTCCGTAAACCGTACAGAACCTGAACGGAACGATTCCACTAAACGGAACGATTCCACCGAGCTGAGCGGCTCCCGTTTACGCCGCCTGATTCTGCAATCTGAACGACGCCATGGCTTCCATCAGTTCGCGGGACTGCTCTTCCAGTGAGCGCGTTGCGGCGGAAGACTGCTGAACCAGCGCCGCATTCTGCTGCGCGGTTTCATCCATCTGAATCACAGCAATATTCACCTGCTCAATGCCACGGCTCTGCTCCTGCGACGCGCTGGCAATTTCGCGCATCAGTTTAGTCATCCGCATCACTTCAGACGCGATTTCGTCCATCGTTTCCCCGGCCTGCTGCGCGAGTTCGCTGCCTTCGCTGACGTGCGTTTGTGAATCACTGATCAGGGTGCGGATTTCTTTCGCTGCGTCAGCGCTGCGGCTCGCCAGATTACGCACTTCACCGGCGACCACGGCAAAACCGCGCCCTTGTTCACCGGCGCGTGCCGCTTCGACAGAGGCATTCAGCGCCAGAATATTAGTCTGGAAGGCAATCCCGTCAATTACACTGAGGATGTCGCCGATGCGGCTGGAACTGCCGGAAATATCGCGCATTTTCTCAATGACATAACACACCATTTCGCTGCCGCGATCGGCGGTATCCGACACCGTTTTCGCCAGCTGGTGTGCCTGCTCGGCGTTGTCGGCGTTCTGTTTCACCGTCGCAGTTATCTGCTCCATGCTCGCCGCCGTTTGCTCCAGCGAGGTCGCCGTGGATTCAGTGCGCTGCGCCAGATTATTGTTGCCAGCGGTCAGTTCGCGGCTGCCGATATCAATCTGCGAACTGGCGTCACGCACCCGCAGCACCGAGCCCATCAGCGATTCACGCATTTCGCTTATCGCCGCGTTCAAACGGTTGATCTCCCGGCTGACCGGCGCATTGTCACTGTGGGTCAGATTGCCCGCCGCCACCTGTTCGAGTTGTTCAATCGCCGTGTTCAGCGGCTTGAGCAGCATGTTGCGCAGCGCCAGCCAGGCCAGCACAATCACGCCGGCAGTCAGCAGAATGGCGATAACCATCAGCGTCATCACCCGGTTTTTGTTTTTTTGGACCACTTTCACTTCGGCCTGCCCGCGGCTGTCGACCCACGTCTGAAACGCCTGCATATCGTTATCAAACTGGCGGGAAATCGGGATCAGATGATTTTCCAGCAGATCGTAATAGCTGTCTGCACTTTGCTGATTCAGCGCCGCCAGCATCGGCGTGATGCCCTGTTGGTTATAGGCGGCGTAGCTTTTTGCCACCTTCGCCAGCAACTGCGCGCCCTGCTCATCATCGATCGTCGAGGCAATCACGTCGGTCAGCGTTTTTTGCGCCGTCGTGACTTCACGATTGATGTTCTGTACCGATTTTGCCGCGTCGTCGAGCATCCCGATTTCCATCAATCGGACCGCCTGACCCGCTTCGTTCCGCGCGCGCAGAATAAGCGTATAGCCCTTGTTGAGCTGGACAAGTTGCTCACCCTGCAGGTGATTAATGCGCGTGAGAGAAGACGAACTTTTGGTGAGTGCGTAAATACCAATGCCGCTGACCAGCAGCAGAAGAAGGGTCATCACGGCCAGTAAAGAAAGCAGGCCGGTACGGATTGAAAGCTTGTTCAGCATGATGTCATTCCCGGTAGCAAAGAGACTTTTGGGCGTAAACAGACAGTATCGGCTGCTACCGGGTAAACATTAGGGTTCAGGACGTTATTGCTTGGTTATCGCCACCGGGACGCGGGTCACCGTCGAGCTTTGGCGGCTTTCCCACAGCACAGTCAGGCCGCGTTGCAGAGCGATAAAGATGAACAGCAAAATGCCGATGGCGATTTTGGTCCACCACGAACTGAGCGTGCCGTCGAAGTTGATATAGGTCTGAATCAGCCCCTGAATGCCGACGCCAAACAGCGTACCGAGCACCGTGCCCACACCGCCGCTGAGCAGCGTGCCGCCAATCACCACCGAGGCAATCGCATCCAGCTCCACGCCCATTCCCGCCAGCGCGTAACCGGCCTGGGTGTAAACGGAGAAGACGATCCCGGCCAGCGTAGCCAGGCCCGTCGACAGCATGTAAATGCGGATAGTGGTACTGCGGGTGGAAATGCCCATCAGGTTGGCCGACACCGCGCTGCCGCCGATAGCGTAAACCTGATTACCAAAACGCGTGCGGTGCGCAACGAACATTCCCGCGACGACTACCAGCAGCATCAGTACGCCCATGGCGCTCAGGCGCCCACCGCCGGGAATCATCCACGCCATGTCCGACAGCGAATCGTAAATGGGATGGTTAATCGGGATCGACTCTTCTGACACCAGATAACTGACGCCACGCAGGAAGAACATCCCGGCCAGGGTGATGATAAACGCCGGGATTTTCAGAGCGTCAATCAGCAGGCCCATAAACGCGCCGAATGCGCAGCCCATCAGCAGCACCAGTGGGAACGCCACCAGCGGTGATAATCCCCAGAAGCCGATCGCCTTGGCGAGAAACACCCCGGTAAAGGCGATCACTGAGCCGACCGACAGATCGATCCCACCGGAGAGGATCACAAAGGTCATGCCGACGGCGATGATCCCAAGAAACGCGTTATCGGTGAGGATGTTGCAAATCACGCGTGTCGACGCGAAGCCCGGGAACTGGGTCAGACAATAGAGATAGCCGAGGATAAACACCCCGAGGGTGATCATCAGCGGCAAATTACGTTTTATCATGGCCGCGCACTCCTTTCAGTAAGCTGATAAAGCGCGGTGACTGGACCACCAGCACGCACAGCACCACCACCGCTTTCACCACCTGATTGAGCTCCGGCTGGAAGCCCGACAGTAAAATCCCGGTATTCATGCCCTGGATAATCAGCGCGCCAATCACCGACAGCAGCAGGTTGAAACGCCCGCCCATCAGCGAACCGCCGCCGATTACCACCGCCAGAATGGCGTCCAGTTCCAGCCACAACCCGGCGTTGTTGGCATCTGCGCCGCGAATATCCGCCGCGACAATCACCCCGGCAATGGCGGCACACACGCCGCTCAGGACGTAGGTCAGCATCACCACGATTCGGGTATTCACCCCGGCGTTTTTCGCCGCGCGGATGTTAATCCCCACCGCTTCGATAAACATTCCCAGCGCCGTTTTCCGGGTGAACAGCCAGAAAATCACTAGGGTCATCAGCGCGATAAGCACCGGTGTTGGGAACAGCAACAATTTGCCGCTACCAAACCAGGCGAGGGAGTCCGAATCAAAAGTCACGATTTGCCCGGCGGTGATCAGCTGCGCCACGCCACGCCCGGCCACCATTAAAATCAGCGTCGCGACAAACGGCTGGATCTTAAGAATGGCCACCAGAATGCCATTCCACAGCCCGGCCAGCACGCCCGTCGCCAGCGCCGCCAGCAGCACCATCGGCAAACTGTGCCCGGCGACTTCCATCGACGCCGCCGTAGCGCCGGCAATCGCCATCACTGCGCCGACCGACAAGTCTATGCCGCCGGTGGCAATCACCAGCGTCATGCCGATGGCCAACAGCGCCACCGGAGCCGCGCGGTTAAGAATGTCTATCGGGCTGCCGAACAGACGACCGTCCTGTAATACCACCTGGAAAAAATGCGGTGAAACAATGCTGTCGACCACCAATACCAGGATCAATGCCGCGATTTGCGGCATCCCCGTGGGCCAACGGAAACGGCGTTTTGGCCGTTCAGTTTGAGGGAGAGATTGTGGCATCACGTCGTACTCCTTATGCCGCAATTGCATTCATGATCGCCGGAACCGACAGCGCATCCAGCGGGATCTCTGCCACCTGTTTCCGATCGCGTAAAATGATAACCCGATCCGCATAGCCCACCAGCTCTTCCAGCTCCGACGAAATGACCAACAGCGCGAGGCCATCGGCACACAGCGTTTCGATCAGACGAATGATCTCCGCGTGCGCGCCAACGTCGATCCCGCGCGTGGGTTCATCGAGGATCAGGAACTGCGGACGCGTCAGCAGCCAGCGTGACAGCAGGACTTTTTGCTGGTTGCCGCCAGAAAGAAACTCGATCGGCTGCTCCGCGCTGGGCGTGCGGATCCCCAGTTGACGAATGAAGCGTTCGGCAATCTCATTTTGTTCACGACGCGGAATTGGCCGCAGCCAGCCGCGCTGGGCCTGGAGCGCCAGAATGATGTTTTCTCGCACCGAAGCGGCAGCGATGATGCCGTCGGTTTTCCTGTCTTCCGGGCAAAAACCGATGCCAAGACACGAGGCCTGATGTGGGGATCGCAGCGTTTGCGGTTTGCCTTTGATTTCTGCGCTGCCGCTGTCGGACGGTCTGATGCCGAATATGACTTCTGCGGTTTCGGTGCGCCCGGAGCCGAGCAGCCCCGCCAGGCCGACAATTTCACCAGGGCGTACCTGTAAATCGAACGGTTCAATGATGCCTTTTTTGCCGTAGCCTTTAAACGCCGCCACCGGTTTGTCGCTCAGCAAGGTACGGCCCGCACGTTGCAGGGCGTTGTTATCCAGCTCACGGCCGAGCATCATTTTGATCAGCTCAATTTGCGGCAACGCTTTGGTTTCTTTGCAGCCGACAAAACTGCCGTTGCGCAGCACCGTGATGCGGTCACTGACCTGATAAACCTGATCGAGAAAATGGGTGACGAAAATCAGGCTGACGCCCTGATCACGCAGCTGGCGCATCAGGGTGAACAGCATCTCCACTTCCTGGGTATCCAGGCTGGCGGTGGGTTCATCGAGGATAAGCACTTTGGCCGATAAATCGATGGCGCGGCAAATCGCGACGATTTGCTGCATCGCCACCGAAAAGCGGTTCAGCGGTTCGCGTACGTCGAGGGAAAAGCCGTAAGAAGCCATCAACGCGGTGGCGCGTTTTTCCATCTCTTTGCGTTGCAGGAAACCAAATCGGCGTGGTTCACGGCCAATAAACAGGTTGTCCGCCACCGACATGTTGGGCAGCAGGTTTACTTCCTGGTACACCGTGCCGATGCCCAGCTGTTGGGCGTGGGCCGTGTTTTTTGGCGAGATAGTGTCGCCTTCCAGCCAGATAGTGCCGCGATCGGCGTGATACACACCGGTCAGCGCTTTAATAAGGGTCGATTTTCCGGCGCCGTTTTCGCCGAGAAGGGCCATGATTTCGCCGCGACGCAGGCTGAAATCCACGTTATCCAGCGCTTTCACGCCGGGGAAAAATTTGCTCAGGCCTTCCGTGCGCAAAATATCCTGATTGTGGGTTACGTCAGTCATTATCAGCCCCCTGAAAATGCCCTTCACCCCAACCCGCTCCCGAAAAAGGAGAGGAAACACGCGGTGTTAACCGGTTTCATCTCCCCTCAGGGGAAAGGGTTAGGGCGAAGGAAAACGAACTACGGTGTCGACTGCACCCTCACCCTGCCCTCTCCCACGGGGAGAGGGCGAACAACAAACTGCACAGAGCAGCGATGGCGAGGGCTAATACAACTCAATAGCCCATGTCTTTTTTCTTATCCAGCTGCGCTTGAGCGCTATCTTTCAGGTAAAGCTGCGAGTGGGTCAGCGTCAATTTCGGCGGCATGGTGCCGTCTTTCTTGAACTTCTCAAGTGCATCAAACGCCGGGCCAGCCATGTTTGGCGTCAGCTCTACGTTGGCGTTAGCTTCGTCAGCCAGCATCGCTTTATAGATATCCGGCACGCCGTCAATAGAGCCGGTCAGGATATCTTTGCCCGGTTTCAGGCCCGCTTCTTTGATGGCCTGAATGGCACCGATCGCCATGTCATCGTTATGGGCGTAAACCATGCAGATGTTTTTGCCGTTGTTTTCCGCTTTGATGAAACTTTCCATGACTTCTTTACCTTTACTGCGGGTAAAGTCGCCGGACTGAGAACGAATGATTTTGATGTTTGGCGCTTTCGCCACGGCTTCTGCAAAGCCTTTCTTACGATCGATAGCCACGCTCGCCCCGACCGTACCCTGTAGCTCTACGACGTTACACGGTTTACCGGCTTCGGTTTTCACCAGCCAGTCGCCAATCAGCTTGCCTTCCAGCACGTTGTCAGCGGTCACGGTGGTCATGTAGAGCGATTTGTCTTTCACATCAATGGAACGGTCGAGCAGGAACACCGGGATTTTTGCCTGTTTCGCTTCTTTCAGCACCGGCTCCCAGCCCGTTGCCACCACTGGCGCGATGAAAATCGCATCCACGCCCTGGGCGATAAATGAACGTACTGCCTTGATTTGGTTCTCTTGTTTTTGCTGACCATCAGCAATTTTCAGAGTGATGCCGCGTTTTTCAGCCTCACTTTTCGCCACGCTGGTTTCAGCAGCACGCCAGCCGGATTCCGACCCGACCTGTGAAAATCCTACGGTTAAAGGGGCAGCCATCGCCATAGACGACATGGTTGCAGAAACAGCCGAGACAAGAAGTAAGCGCTTCCACATAAAGGTATCCTCTTCGGGTTATTATCGGTTTACCCGTCATATTTCGAGCTGCATGCGCGTTGGCTGCACTCCCTCACCCCAGTCACTTACTTTAGTAAGCTCTTGGGCTTCACTCACTTGCCGCCTTCCTGCAACTCGAACTATCTTGGGTAAAAAAGCGTCATCCGCCGAAAAACTATAGACAATCAAAAATGTTACGTGATGCGTTACATCACACTTCCAAAAAGAGAAAGTGTGATTTGTAAGCGCTTCCACAAAGTTATTCATGAAGTGGCTGGGTTTATGGATTTATCGCCTGGTTAAAGGCTCTGAAAAACGGTCTGAAGGCCTTCTGCGGCTGAAAAGAAGCGGAGACATTTACCTTGAGTTGGCTATAATACCGGGCACTTGAATGACACCAGATTAAAGGAAAAAGACATGAGCTTACTCAACGTCCCTGCGGGCAAAGACTTGCCAGAAGACATCTACGTTGTTATCGAAATCCCAGCCAACGCTGACCCTATCAAATATGAAATTGATAAAGACACCGGCGCGCTGTTCGTTGACCGTTTCATGTCTACCGCAATGTTCTATCCGTGCAACTACGGTTACATCAACCACACCCTGTCTCTGGACGGTGACCCGGTTGACGTGCTGGTCCCAACGCCATACCCACTGCAGCCGGGTTCTGTGATCCGTTGCCGTCCAGTTGGCGTTCTGAAAATGACCGACGAAGCCGGTGAAGATGCGAAACTGGTTGCGGTACCGCACACCAAACTGAGCAAAGAATACGATCACATCAAAGATGTGAACGACCTGCCAGAACTACTGAAAGCGCAGATCTCCCACTTCTTCGAGCAGTACAAAGCGCTCGAGAAAGGCAAATGGGTTAAAGTTGAAGGCTGGGATAACGCTGAAGCTGCGAAAGCAGAAATCATCGCCTCCTTCGAACGCGCTAAGAAGTAATACATCCTGCGGCGGAATCTCCGTCAGCAGCGCAACAGCACCCAAACCGGGTGCTGTTTTTTTTCTGAACCATTGGTGCAATAAATAAACGCGAGAATTAATTATTTTATCTATTATATTTCTAGATTATTAATTAAAGTTATCAATACTAAATATTTATATTCCTCCATTTGATTAATTCACAATGTTAAGCTGTTCACAAAACAGACGCCTTTGTTATTTACTCGGGAAAAACAATGTGAGCTAATAAATATTAGTTCGTGACATCTCTTGTTCATTATTTGCAAAATTCTCAGCTTCCATCCATGACTGTACATTTTTATCAGCGCCCTGAGCCTGGGTATCACGAGACGATCTGGCAAGTTGCAGTATTTATCATGCTATCGATTGATGACCTCTTCCTCACCCTTGTCCGGAGAATGATCCATATAAAATAATTATCATTTTGAGGCTCTTATGAATGAAAACAAATTATTAGGTCTTGCCTGGATCTCACCCTATATCATCGGATTATTTGTCTTTACCCTTTTTCCGTTTGTCTCTTCCTTTCTGCTGAGCTTCACCGAATATGACTTAATGAGTCCTCCCAGAATTAACGGGCTCGAAAATTATCGCTATATGCTGACTGAGGATACGCTGTTCTGGAAATCCGCGGCGGTCACTATAGCCTATGTATTTTTAACCGTTCCCTTAAAGCTGGCTTTTGCCTTAGGTGTCGCATTTGTTCTGAATTTTAAACTGCGGGGGATCGGCTTTTTCCGCACCGCTTTTTACATCCCCTCCATTCTGGGTAGCTCCATTGCCATTGCGGTGCTGTGGCGGGCGCTTTTTTCCATCGATGGCCTGCTGAATAGCTTTCTCAGTCTGTTTGGCACCACGCCGATCAACTGGTTTGGCGAACCCCCACTGGCTTTACTCTCGGTGACGCTGTTGCAGGTGTGGCAGTTCGGTTCCTCAATGGTTATCTTCCTCGCAGCACTGCAGAACGTCCCGCAATCGCAATATGAAGCGGCCATGATTGATGGCGCCACTCGCTGGCAGATGTTCACGAAAGTGACGATCCCTCTGATTACCCCGGTGATTTTCTTTAACTTCATCATGCAGACCACCAATACTTTCCAGGAGTTTACCGCGCCTTACGTTATTACCGACGGCGGACCAACCTATTACACCTATCTGTTCTCGCTCTATATCTACGAAACTGCATTTAAATATTTCGATATTGGTTACGGTACAGCGCTGGCCTGGGTGCTATTTTTGCTGGTTGCGCTTTTTGCCTCCTGTGCATTCAAATCGTCGAAATATTGGGTGTTCTATTCCGCCGATAAGGGAGGCAAAAATGGCTGAGGTAACAGGCAGTCGTCCTGCAGACCGTGAGGTCGCACGAACATTACGCCGTGAGAAACTCAGCCGCGCGGTGCGCTACTTTATCTTGCTGATAATTGGGCTGTTAATGCTCTATCCGTTGGCGTGGATGTTTGCCGCCTCACTCAAACCCAACCAGGAAATATTTACCAGCCTCAGTCTGTGGCCCTCACACCTGACCTGGGATGGTTTTATTAACGGCTGGAAAACCGGCACCGAATATCGCTTTGGTCATTACATGCTGAATACCTTTAAGTATGTGATCCCAAAAGTGATCCTCACCATTATCTCCTCCACGGTGGTGGCCTATGGCTTCGCCCGATTCGAGATCCCATGGAAAACATTCTGGTTCTCTGCCCTGATCGCCACCATGCTGCTACCCGGCACTGTATTGCTTATCCCGCAGTACCTTATGTTTCGGGAAATGGGGATGCTCAACAGCTATCTACCGCTGTATCTACCGACAGCTTTCGCTACCCAAGGGTTTTTCGTATTCATGCTCATCCAGTTTTTGCGCGGCGTGCCGCGCGATATGGAAGAAGCGGCGCTGATCGATGGCTGCAACTCAGCGCAGGTTCTCTGGTATGTGTTAGTGCCGATTCTTAAACCCGCCATTATCTCTGTCGCGCTATTCCAGTTCATGTGGTCGATGAACGACTTCCTGGGGCCGCTGATCTACGTCTACAGCGTTGACAAATACCCTATCTCCCTGGCGCTCAAAATGTCGATAGACGTCAGCGAAGGGGCGCCGTGGAACGAAATACTCGCGATGTCGAGTATCGCGGTCCTGCCCTCGATTATCGTCTTCTTCCTGGCACAGCGGTACTTCGTCCAGGGCGTGACCAGCAGCGGGATTAAAGGATAAGAGGAAACTATTGTGGCTGAAGTAACTTTCAGGAAGGTGGAAAAAGTTTATTCCAACGGCTTCAAAGCCGTCAACGGCATCGACCTGCATATCGCAGACGGTGAGTTTATGGTGATTGTCGGGCCATCCGGCTGTGCGAAATCAACAACCTTGCGAATGCTGGCCGGGCTGGAAACCGTCAGCGGAGGGGAAATTTATATTGGGGATAAAATCGTCAATAACCTCGCACCTAAAGCGCGGGGCATCGCGATGGTGTTCCAGAACTATGCGCTCTATCCGCATATGACAGTGCGCGAAAATCTGGCCTTCGGCCTGAAGCTCGGCAAAATGCCGAAAGATTACATCGCTCAACAGGTCAATGAGGCTGCGAAAATACTCGAACTGGAAGCGCTTCTCGATAGCCTGCCGCGCCAGCTTTCCGGTGGTCAGGCCCAGCGCGTCGCCGTAGGCCGTGCCATCGTCAAAAAGCCGGATGTATTTCTGTTCGATGAGCCGCTGTCCAATCTTGATGCAAAGCTGCGCGCCTCGATGCGGATCCGAATTTCCGATCTCCATAAGCAGCTGAAACGCTCAGGCTGCCCGGCTACCACTGTTTATGTGACCCACGATCAGACGGAAGCGATGACCATGGGCGACAGAATCTGCGTGATGAAACAGGGTCATATCATGCAGGTTGATACCCCGGATAACCTCTATCACGCCCCACAGAATATGTTTGTGGCGGGCTTTATCGGCGCGCCGGAAATGAACATCAGACCCACCACTATCATTCATAAAGCGGGAGCGCTTCACATCACGATTGGCCAGGACACCCTGCCACTGAATGCTAGCCAGCAGGAGAAAGTCGCCCGGTTTGTTGATAAAAACGTCTTTTTCGGCATTCGTCCTGAAGAGGTGCTCGTGTCAGCGCAGCCGCTTACCGTCGATGGTGCGCAGGGAACACTGATCCGTACAGAAAATATGGGGCACGAATTCTTTCTCTACCTGGCCGTCGCCGACATTGAACTGACCGCCCGCGTTCCTGCCGATGAGGCAAAGCCGATTATCGCGGGCGGGTTGAATTGTCCGGTCTGGTTTCGCTTCAACATGGAAAAATGCCATCTCTTTGACGCCGAAAGTGAGAGGAACATTTATTTGTAATACAGGGCGATATCGCATTCCTTCGGGGATAGCGCCGCACGCAGTCTTCTGACTAAAAGGAGCATCGTATGCATTCACAGTGGACGCCTTCACAGGCGCGGGCCTGGCACCGGCAGCACGGCTGGTCGTGTGGGTTCAACTATCTGCCGCGCACCAGCGTGAACTGGACGGAAATGTGGCAAGCCGACACGTTCGATCCGCCAACCATCGACCAGGAACTGGGCTGGGCGCGACGTCATGGCTATAACGCCCTGCGCACCAACCTGCCGTTTATCGTCTGGCAACATGATCGCAATGGGCTGCTCAATCGCATCGACACCTTTCTCGGACTGGCGGCGAAACATCAGATTCAGGTGATGCTGACGCTGATGGACGATTGCGCCTTTTCCGGCGATGAACCGTTCCTCGGCCCACAAAAACCGCCTCGCCCGGGGGTGCATAACAGCCAGGCCGCGGCCAGCCCCGGGCGTGAAATTGTGATGGACCCCAGTCGCTGGCTAGCGGTGGAAGACTATGTCTGTGATGTCATTGGGCGCTTTCAACAAGATGAACGCGTCGCCATCTGGGATCTGTACAACGAACCAGGTAACCGGGGTATCAACGTCAGCGCCACCGAATCCCGGGAGGCCGATATCAGGATTGAAGAGTTCGCGCTGCAATTGATGATTAACGCTTTTCGCTGGGCCCGCGACGTTGGTCCCAGCCAGCCACTGACGGTTGCCGCATGGCATGTCGACATAGAAAACAATACGTTGTTCGAACATCCGATTGACCGTACCGCACTTCAGCTCTCAGATATCATCAGTTATCACGCCTACGTTCCCGCAAACTACCAACTCACCGCATTGCACCGTCTGTCGCAACTCAATCGCCCGGTGCTTTGCACTGAGTGGCTGGCACGACATCTCGACAGCCTCTTCAGTGAGCAACTGCCGTTGTTCGCCGCTTATGACGCGGGCTGTTACCACTGGGGATTGGTTCAGGGCAAAACCCAGACCTGGATCCCCTGGACCAGCGTCAACCGAACGCATCCCGATCCGCAGTCGTTATGGTTTCACGATGTGCTGACTGAGCGGGGAAATCCATGGAATGAAGAAGAGATGCGCCTGGTTAGCCACTTAACGGCTTACCGACAGAAGAGAGATCGCGGTTAATCATATTGAGGATGGAACCATGAAAAAAGCACTTCTTTTTTTGCTTATCTGTTGCACGCTCGGCACGGCATCGCAGGCTTTCAGTAGCGAACAAGTGGAGCTGCGCTTCTCCTGGTGGGGCGGCAAAGCCCGTAACATCGCCACCCTGGAAGCGCTGAAGGCGTTCGAAGCGCGCTACCCGAATATCAAAGTCAAAGCAGAGTACACCGGCTGGGATGGTTATTTCTCTCGCGTCACCACCCAGCTCAACAGCGGTACAGAAGCGGACGTTATCCAGACTAACTGGAACTGGCTGACGTTGCTTTCCCGCAGTGGAGACGGTTTTTACGATCTCAATAACGTCAGTAAAGAGATCGGGTTAGCGCATTACTCTCCTGAGTCCCTCGCCACCACCACGGTTAACGGCAAAGTGAACGCGATGCCCATTTCCAGTAATGTCATGCTGTTCTACTACAACGCGCATACCTGGGAAAAAGCCGGCGTGCCACTGCCCACTACCTGGGATGAATTACGCGCAGCGGGTCCGCAGTTTAAAGAAAAACTCGGCGACAACTACTTTCCTCTCGTCTTATCAGAGCAAGATGCACTGCTGCTGGTCCGATCTTACATGTACCAGAAATACCAGAAAGAGATGATAGACGTTAAGCACAAGACATTTGCCTGGAGCCATGAGGAACTGGTTGAAGGACTCACCTTCTACAAAAGCCTGATGGATGCGCATGTCGCCCCGACGATGAAGCAAGTCGCCTCGTTCGGCAAAGGTATCAACTATGAAATGAAGCCCTGGATCAACGGCGAGTGGGGCGGCATTTATAACTGGAACGCGTTATATACCGCTGAAGCCGGGAATCTGTTGCCGCCGAATAACCTGGTGATGGGCCCCTATTTAATGCGCTCTGGGGCGAAAGATGCCGGACAGTTTCGTAAAACTGCGCTGATGTATTCGATAAGTAGTCACACAAAGCATCCGAAAGAAGCCGCTATGCTGCTGAATTTCCTGCTTAATGAAAAAGAGGGCGTGCTACCTGTTGGCCTGGAACGTGGCGCCCCCTTGAGTAAAGCCGGAGAAAAAGTACTGCGCGACGCCGGGATATGGCAGGATGCCGATCCTGTCATTCAGGGGCTGACACAAGCGGCAAAACTGCCGAACACTTCAGCCACCTTGCCACAGCTGGAAGATGAGCAGGTTATCAGCCTGTTTAGCAACGCCAGAGAAAGGATTGATTATGGTAAGAAAAGCGTCGATCAAGCCGCGACAGAGTTTGAACAGCAGATAAACAGAATATTAAAACGCATTATGCGTTAAGAGGAGAATTCACCCGCCTGCCAGCAAATATCTTTCCGCTGACAGGCGGATGAAAACGATCTCAGGACAGCTACCGGTCTATCCAGTTGCCGCTTTCAATCTGTGTAAATCCGGTCACCGGACGCTGATAGACGTACATCCACGCGCTACCGTACGGTGTCTGGATTAAATGGCGTGCGTACTCACCGCCTTTTGTGCGCAGCGCATCAAGCTCGGCGAGGGTCGAGGCGTCGATACGATACACTTCACCTACTACAGTCCCGTCGCCGGGAACAGCGCCTGGATAGTGGCCCAGGCTGTAGAGCTGATAGTTATCGACGCTATGATCGCCCAGCCACTGCGCGTTGGTCATCCAGTGGCTGTTGCCTTGTTTGCGCCGTAAACTGCCGTAAACAAATATTCGCATTGCTAAAACTCAAACTGATAGAGCAGATCAAGTGCCTGGTCTATGCCAGACACCGCTTCAACATAAAGCTTAGGCATCAGGCGATAGCGTAACGTGAGTGTTGCCAGAGAGTCAAAAATTCCCACACCATATTTTACCTGCAGACCTGGCGCGATATAGCCGCTGACCACCACCTGAGAGGAATCCCCTACTCCAGCGGTATCCAGTGCCAGATTGCTGACGCCAAACGTCTCGCCGATTTTACCCACAATCTGCCCACTTTGTGCAACCCCCAGGCCAACCAGTGCGGAAGTCATTGCAGCGCCGTCGCCCTGTTCGCTGTCGAGCCCCTGTCCGCGTAACAGGTACGAGAGCGCGGCCTGTTGAGACATCGCCGGGTCAGAGAAGATTTCGGCCTTCGGCTGGTCCGCCATTCCGGTCACGCGCACCCCGGCAGTCACGTTATCTTCGGTGGCATCAGGGTTACGAATGGCTTCAATATTGAGCATAGGCTGATCTGGCGGGCCAGAGAACAACAAGATCCCTTTGCGCACGATCAGGTCCTGACCATAGGCATGGAAACGCCCTTCCGGAATGTTGATCTGTCCGTTGAGGCCGAGACCGTGACTGTCCTGCGCCACTTTCAGGTCACCGGTCAGACGCGCCTTCAGACCAAACGCATCCAGACGCACGTTATTGCCCACGTGAATCGTCAGGTTGCTGTTGATAGGAATACCCGCAGATTTCGGATTCACCGGTTTGAGATCTTTGTCGAGCATCACTTCGTCGCTGGACACGCCCACGGCGCTTTCCGGCACGTCGTGGACCACGATGCGCGCCCACGGCACGTCTACGTTACCGTCGAGCGTGAACAGGCTTGGCGTGGCGGTAAAGACCACGTCCGGCGACACATCGAGGCGCACCATCGGCGGCACGGTGATGCGCACCCGGCTGCCTTTCGCAGCCACCTGCGCCCGCCAGTTGTCAATTTGCGTCCAGTCGGCGCTGCCGCTGAGGCTAATCTGCCCCTGCTGCGTGGCAATCACGCCGTCCAGCGTCGAGCGCGTGCCGTTGAAGTTCATCGCCACCCGACTCGGCTGCATGTCGAACGGCATAAAGTTGCCGTCGATATCCAGGCCGGTGAGCTGCAATTGGCCGAACAACTGTGGGCTTTGTAGATCGCCGCCCAAACGCAGATTCGCATTCAGGGTACCCGCTGCTTTTTCACCGCGCGCGAAGACAGGGTTAATCATTGCCAGCGAGAAGTTGCGGATATTGACGTTACCGCCGAGATTGCGCCGCCCTTGCGGGTCGGTGATGTCAATCTGCCCGTCGAGCTGGCCGTTGTTAGTCAGGCGAATCATCCAGCCCAGCTGCGCGCGGTTGTTGTGCAAATCGGCATTCAGCTTGAGCGTATCAAACGCCACTGGCAGCGCCGCATCGTTCACCGTCTGGGTAACTTTCACATTGCGCCCGGACAGGCTCACTTTGCCCTGCGGCAGCCCTTCTTTGGTGGCATCCCAGCTGACGTCGGCGTTCCCCGTGAACACACCGCTGGCCTGCGTGGCGTCTGGCATAAACGGTTTGAGCATTGCCAGGTCGAAGCGATTGAGATTCACCACCGCATGTCCGGCAGCACCCGCATCAATGGTTTGCGGCACGCACAGTTCGGCGTTCGGGTTGGTCCAGCAGTGTGGCCCGATGCTGATTTTCTGTTCCTGATTGCGGTAATCGAGCGCAATCGCCCGCGAGAGCGACACCGGGCCGACCGGCGTCTGGAAGCGCGTATTACTCAGCGTACCTTTCCAGCGTTGCTCTTTCCTGTCGAAGCTGCCCGCCAGTTCAAGCTGACCGGAAACCGGATCGCCCTGCATTTTGAGCTCCAGCTTGTGCTGCTTTTCATCACCTTTGGCGGTGAGCAGCACCTGGCTGATGTTCACACCCGGCTGCGCAATACCGTTCACGCGCACGTCGAGATTGCCGCCAATCTGATCGCTCGATTTGACGTCACCTTTGATGGTAGCCTGAGCGACAGAGATTTCCTGCCAGCGCAGGTTGCGGGCGGTAATATCTGCCAGCAGCTGTGGCGCATCGATGGTGCCACGCACTTTCAGTAATCCTTTCGCCGTACCGCCAAGTCCTGGCAGCGCGTTATCCAGCCCTGGCGCGTCGATGGTGGCATCAAGATTCAAATCTTTCACCCCCAGTTCGCCTTTCACGTCAGCGTTGTTACGCCCCAGTTCGAGGTGCAGGCCGGGAATTTTCCATTGCAGATAGCTGTTACCGGAAAGCTTCCCGTCGACATTGACCTTGTTCTGCTTCACGTTACCGGTGAGTTTCAGTTCCGGCACGTCGACCTGCCAGCTGCCGCCGTACAGGCTGCCACTGGTTTTAATCAGACCGTTCAGCTTCGCCGGCCAGTCCGGCACTTCTTTGGCGGTGTTGATGCCGTCAAGCTTCAGCTCGCCGCGCCAGCTGATCGCCTGCTGCCAGTCGAGCAGTGCCTTCAGCTCGGTTTTCCCTTCCAGCGCCGCGATGGTCAGTTTATCGAGATTGACCTGCTGCTCGTTGCCCTTCGCGTCCAGCGTAATCGTGGCTGGCGGTAGACCTTGCCCTTTTACCGCAGCCGCGAATGACATCGTATAGTCGGTCATCTTGCCACTAAGCTTGAGTTTTACGTTGTCGGCCTGATATTGCTTTTCACCGGTAAACGGCCAGTAAAGCTGTTTGCTGAGCACCTCGAGATTCAGCGGCAGCCCGGCTTCGGCCAGCTGCGCCTGAGCGCGAATGCCCACGTCCACCGGCCCGGAAAGATTAATCCCGACGTCGAGCTGCTTGCGCACGTCGCCGCCAATCTTCATTTTGATTTTTTCGCCCTTCACCGGGTCGATATTCAGGGTGCTGTTGAGGGTTAAATCCACCGGCCAGTCATCCTGCAACTTCGCGGTACCGGTGGCGTTGACCGTACCCTGGCTCGAATCCACGTCCAGCGCGTCGAGCTTCATGTTGCCGTCGATGCTGCTGACTTTCAGCAACAGTTTGTAGACCGTTAAATCGGTGTCGCCGGTCAGACGCAGCTGCTCGCCGCGGAATTCCTGAATGTTCAGGTTCAGCGGCAGATGCACATCGGTCATTTCAGGCAAAACAGGCTTCGAGAACAGGTCTTTCATCGTTTCGCCGAGCGGTTTTTCATCCGGCTTCGGCTTGTCGATTTTAGGCTCAACCACCTGTTCCTGCGCCACTTTCGCTACTTTCGGCAGCGCAATCAGCAGCCCTTGCAGTGACGTTGGCATCAGCGTCAGGTTTTTCTCCTGCCAGTTCAGGCCGGAGGTGAAATCCATCACCGACACCGTGGTATCGTCGATTTTGATATTGATGTTGTTCAGCGCGACCCGACTGAGCGTAATAGGATACGGCGTCGAGAGGTTCAGCGGCCCGCTGTCCTCTTCCACCGCTGGTGCCGACGGCGGCATCTTTTTGCTGTCGATAGCCACGTTCACGTTGGCAAGCGAAAGGTCACTCACGCACAGACTGCTGTCCCACAGGCAGGACGTGTTCACCGCCAGATGAAATTGCCCGGCATCGACCGCCACGCCTGGCTGCTCGTAACGCAGGTTTTTAACGGTCAAATCTTTCCAGCCGCCAACCACCTGGCCGATAGAAAGGCCAGGCACCCAGCGGTCAGCCGCTTTAAATACCAGATGCAAACCGGTAGTCGTGCCGACCAGGAACGCCACGGTCCCCAGCAGCAGGATGATAAACACCAGGACGCCGAGGCTAATCTTCTTCCATAAACTCATAATTCTGGCCCCAGACCGATGTAGAACTGTAAACCGTGCTCTTCTTTATCACCCACCGGAGCGGCAATATCGAGTTTGACCGGGCCGACTGGCGACTGCCAGCGCACGCCGACGCCAGCACCGGTTTTGAAATCATTGTCGCGGAAGTCGTTCACCGCTTCGCCGCTATCGACGAATACCGCGCCCCACCATTTACCGGTCACGTTGTACTGATATTCCAGTGAACCGGTGGCCAGACGCGAGGCGCCGGTGAGTTTGCCGTCGGCATTTTTTGGCGAGATGGATTCGTATTTATAGCCGCGAATGCTGCGGTCGCCCCCGGCGAAGAAGCGCAGATCGGGCGGCACCCGGTCGAAGTCGCCGGTTTCAATCCAGCCAATGTTGCCGCGCACCACGAAGCGATGGCGATCGTAAATTGTGCGAATCCAGGTATTTTGCGCCTGAGCAACGACGAAATCGACGTCAGAGCCCCACGCGCCGTTGGAGACATCCACCGAGTAGCGCTGCGAATCGCCCCAGGTTGGCATCAGGCCACCGCGTGAACGGGTACGGCTGATCATCACGCCCGGATAAAGCAGCATGGTGGTGTTGGTGACGTTAGCCTGCGTAAAGTGGTCAAGGCTCCAGCGCAGGTTGATGGCGCGCTGCCAGCCGCTGGAGAGATCCCAGTAACGCGACACGCCGAGCGTCGTCGAGTCGGATTCGGTATCGTTCAAATCGGTGCGTTTGAAGCCGCCCTGCAGCAGGTAATACTGCTCCAGCGGGTTCTTCAACAGCGGAATTTTGTAGGAGAAATCAAGCTGCTGCTCAGGTGCAGACAGGCTGAGGTCGGTGGTCAGGCTGTGTCCGTAGGAGTTCATCCACGGCTTGTTCCACGAGGCTTTGACTCGCGGCCCCACGTCGGTGGAGTAACCGACACCGGTTTCGAGGGTGTTTTTGGTACGCGGAGACACCACGCCGCTTAACGGCAGCACTTTTGTTTTCCGCGCTTTATCAAATTCTGGCGCCACGACAACCGAGTTAAACCAGCCGGTCGCGGAAAGGCGGCGGTTCAGCTCCGCCAAATCATCGGAGGTGTAATAATCTCCCTCTTTGAACGGCACCAGATTTTGCAAATAACGGTCCTGGATCTGCGATCCCTGGAACGTGACGGCGCCAAAGCGATAACGTTCGCCGCTGTCATAATCGATATCCCAAAATGCCTGATGACGGTCAAGCGACACGCCGAGCTGGCTCTTTTTAAACTCGCTGTCGAAGTAGCCCTTACGCAACGAGACGCCGGTGAGAGATTTTTTGAAGCCGTCGTAATCGGCGTGGTCCAGAATCGTCCCTATCGCCGGGCGTTTATTCAGTAAATCCAGATAGTCTCTGTCATTACGTGCGCCGCCGCGCAAAATCACGTCGGTGCCGCCAATGCGTACCGGTTCACCCGGTTTGACGTGCGCCAGCAGAATCTGACGGCCTTTGGCCGGTGCAGGCTTCAGTTCGAAATCAATCTGCGGTTCGTAATAGCCCAGAGCTTTAAGCCCTGCACGGATGGAGTCATCCACACGCGCACGGAAGCGGCGATCCGGAGTCACCTCGTCGCTTTCAATCGTCGACAGCTGCGCGCGCACGTTTTTGAGCAGCTCTCCAGAAAGTCCATCTACCTGTAAACGTATGTTTGCCGCCCCGGCAACACCACTGACCAGTAACAGACTGGCCCAACATAACTGGCGAATTTGTGGCACGTTTTCTCCCAAATATCCTTGTTTCCACCCCGTCAGGAAACGCAATAGCCGATCCACGGCTTAACAAAAGTTCAACACTACCGGTTGAAAAAAAGACATCCACCTCAATATTTCTTATGTTTAAATCTAGACGTATTCATCGCCTTTATTGTCATCAAAGAGAGGCGCTGTGACAACCTTAACCCCAATTTCCTTTATCCGGAGGCCAAACCGTGAGTTTATTCGATAAAAAACACGTTGTCGCTCAAGCGGATGCGCTGCCCGGTCGCAATACGCCGATGCCTGTCGCCGCGCTGCATGCCGTTAACGAGCATTCCATGACCAATATTCCGCAAGGGATGGAAGTCGCGCTGTTCGCCATGGGTTGCTTCTGGGGCGTTGAACGCCTGTTCTGGCAGCTGCCTGGCGTCTACAGCACCGCCGCGGGCTACAGCGGCGGTTACACACCGAACCCGACCTATCGCGAAGTGTGCTCCGGCGAAACCGGTCACGCCGAAGCGGTTCGCGTGGTCTATGACCCGTCCGTTATCAGCTATGAGCAGTTGTTACATGTGTTCTGGGAAAATCACGATCCAGCCCAGGGCATGCGTCAGGGCAACGATAAAGGCACCCAGTACCGCTCGGCAATTTACCCGCTGACGCCTGAGCAAGAGAAAGCGGCCCACGCCAGTCTGGCGCGTTTCCAGGCGGCGATGAACGAGGCCAATGACTCCCGAACCATTACCACTGAAATCGACACCGCTAAACCGTTCTACTACGCGGAAGACGACCACCAGCAGTACCTGCATAAAAATCCGTACGGCTACTGCGGCATCGGCGGCATTGGCGTGTGCTTACCGCCCCAGCTCGCCTGACCGTTAGCTCTCTATCGCAACGCGGGCCGCATGCCGCGTTGCATTACTCACCGTTCCCGCATCCTGTAATTTCCCCTGTAGCAGCACATTCAGCACTGAGGCGCCCTGCCGGTTCAGCCGGTTTTGCAGTAAATGCACCGCTTCCACGCCCAGTTCGCGACACGGCACCGTCACGCTGGTGATGGGCTTCGCCAGTTCGTTATCGAGCCGCCAGTGAAAATCAGTGGTTATCAGCGAAATATCTTCCGGCACTCGCAGGCCGTGATGCGCCAGCACGCGCTGCACACCGGTAGTCATGCTGGTGCTGCCGGGGAAAATCACCTGTGGCCACTCTTCACGCGGGGTTTTTGCCAGCCACTGCATCAGTGCCTGCTCGGATTCCTCGGCGGTAAAGCCTTCGGTGATAATCACATCCTTTTGCGCGTTGAACGGCACGTGATAGCGGCGATAGGCCTCTTTTATGCCATCCAGCCGGGCATACAGCGTTTCACGTCGAAGGGTAGTCATGCACAGCACGCGCCGATGGCCTTGCTCGAACAGGTAACGCATGGCGCTAAAACCAATGGCACGATGATCGGGAGAAACTGCATCAAGAATACGTTCTTTGTCGTTGGTATTAATTAATACGCAGGGTTTATTCAGGGTCTGCGCCAGCTTAAAGACGGTGGAATCATCGGTGCCGATAATAATTATCGCGTTAATATTCTTATTATTGGCTTTATCCAGGAAGACCTTAATATCCGCGTCCTGTTCTTCCAGGCCACAAAATGTCAGATACACATCATGCGGTTCAATGGCATCGGCAATCCCACGGGTCACTTCCTGATAGAAAATATCCCCACGCGCGGTAAAGGTTCTCGACGGCGCAAATACGGCAATGCCATTAATCAATAACCGCCCGCTGGCGAGTTCATCCAGCACGCCAAGCTTTCTGGCACAGCGAACAATCGCCTCCCGCGCCTGTTCGCTGGTATACGATTTTCCGCTTAGCACTCGCGAAACTGTACTGACGGAATATCCCGTTGCCGCCGCAATTTGGTCCATTTTCAGCTTGCCGGACATTATGTGACCTCGCTCGCAATCAATATCTGCAAATTTTTGCAGATACAGTCAACTGATTTTAAAACAGAATTTCCCATTGCAGGGAAAATTGATAATTAGCCTGCGAGCATTCTCACAAATTCCTTTTGTCTGTCCGTATCCCCTTACCTATTTTCGCTTTATCAGCCATCAACTCTGAATAAGGTATGACATGGAAAGCGTAAGATTCGGCATTATTGGTGTGGGTAATATCGGCACAGTTCACGCCCGCTATTTGCTGGCAGGCACGGTGAAAGACGCGCAACTGACCGCGGTGTGCGATATTGACGAGAAAAAGCACGACGCCATCCGTCAAATTGTGGGTGAGAAGGTCGACATCTTCAGCAACGCCCATGACATGCTGCGCAGTGGGCTTATCGACGCGGTGATCGTCGCCACGCCGCATTACGATCACCCGAGCCTCTCGATCCTGGCGATGCAAAACGGCATTCATACGCTGTGCGAAAAACCCGCCGGGGTTTACACCGCGCAGGTTCAGGAGATGAACGCCTGCGCCCGCGAGTGCGATGTGGTGTTCGGCATCATGTACAACCAGCGCCCTAACCCGCTGTATCAGAAGGTCAAAGACCTGATCGACAGCGGCGAACTTGGCGACATCCGCCGCTCTAACTGGATTATCACCAACTGGTATCGCTCGCAGAGCTACTACAACTCTGGAGGCTGGCGCGCCACATGGAAAGGTGAAGGTGGCGGCGTGCTGCTCAATCAGGACCCACATCAGCTCGATCTCTGGCAGTGGCTGGTCGGTATGCCGGTACGACTGCGCGCCTTCTGCCAGTTCGGCAAGCACCGTCAGATTGAGGTGGAAGACGAAGTCACCGCCTACGCCGAATATGCCAACGGCGCGACCGGCGTGTTCATTACCACCGTGGCGGAAACACCGGGCACCAACCGCCTGGAAATCGCAGGTACCCGGGGCAAAATTGTTGTCGAAGAGGGCAGGCTGCGTTTCTGGCGACTGCGCGAATCTGAAGACGCCTTCAATGCGCGCTGGCAAAACGGCTTTGGCGAGCCGGAGTGCTGGGAAGTCATCCTCCCCGTCGCCGCCGAATGCAGCGAACATCACGTGATAACCGCCAATTTCTGTGCCGCCATTCTGCGCGGCGAACCCCTTATCGCTCCGGGCCTCGAAGGCATTCGCGGCCTGACCCTTTCCAACGCCATGCACCTTTCCACGTGGACCGACGGCTGGGTCGATTTGCCGTTTGATGAGCAGTGCTTCAAGCAACTGCTCGACGAACGCATCGCCGCCTCGGTGGAAAAACAGGTCGAGAGCCGCACCCTCGACGCATCCGGAACCTGGTAACAAGGAGCCAGCATGTTACGTGTCGCAATTGTCGGAACAGGGAACATTTCGCACAACCACATTCAGGGCTATCTGGAAATGGGCGCGCGCTGCCAAATTGTCGCGCTGGTCGATATCTACCCGGAAAAAGCACAGGAGAAAAAAACGCGCTACGGCTTGCAGGACGCCCGGGTTTACAGCAGCCATCAGCAGATGCTTGATGACGAACCGGACGTTGATATCGTCGACGTCTGCACCCCGCCGTACGTTCACGCAGAAATCAGCATCGACGCGCTGCACGCAGGGAAACACGTGCTGTGCGAAAAACCCATGGCCGCATCACTGGAAGAGTGCGACGCGATGATTGCCGCCCAGCAGGCAAGCGGTAAAACGCTGTCGATTATCGCCCAGAACCGATTTACCGACGCCTTCTGGCGCCTGAAAGCGGCGGTGGACTCCGGCCTTGCGGGGAAAATCTGCCACGCACAGGTCGATTCCTTCTGGTGGCGCGGCCATTGCTATTACGATTTGTGGTGGCGCGGCACCTGGGAAAAAGAAGGCGGCGGCTGCACGCTGAACCACGCCGTACACCACATCGACGCCATTCAGTGGATGCTCGGCTTCCCAAGCGAAGTGGTGGCAATGATGAGCAACGTCGCCCACGACAATGCCGAAGTGGAGGACCTGAGCGCCGCCATTTTCAAATACCCTTCCGGCGCGCTGACCCAGCTTACTGCCTCGGTGGTGCATCACGGCGAAGATCAGAAAATGGTGATTCAGGGTGAAAAAGCGCGAATCTCCGCGCCATGGGACGTTTTCGCCAGTCAGTCAGCAGACAACGGTTTCCCACAAGAGACTCATAACACGGCGCTGGAAGACCAGCTCGCCACGCTGTTTCAGACGACGCCAAGGCTACGGTGGACGTTGCACACCGGGCAAATAGACAACGTCCTCACCGCACTTGAACAGCAGACGTCGCCGTTAGTGGACGGCGTGCAGGGCAAGCGTTCGCTGGAAATCATCACCGCCATTTATAAATCAGCGATTACCCGCACGGTGGTGACGCTGCCAATTACGCCTGACGACGTCTTTTATCGGACCGGCGGCCTGACCGCGCGCGCGCCACATTTTTATGAAAAATCCGCCTCAGTCGCCAACTTCAGCGAAGTGGGCGCCATCCCGCTCGGCAAAAATTTCGATACAGGAGCAGCATGATGAACAAGAACGACGGTATGAATTACGCCCCGACCGGCAAACCTCAGCCGGTGGTGAAGCCTGGCGAGTTTGTTTTTGCCGCCGCCGCCCTCGATCACGGGCATATCTACGGCATGTGCAACGGGCTGGTTGAAGCCGGAGCGCAGCTGAAATGGGTGTGGGATCCGGACCCGGCGAAAGTCGATAAGTTTGTGCAGCAGTATCCGCAGGCCCAGGTTGCCACCTCGCTGGAAACGTTGCTTAACGACCCACAGGTGCAGCTTATCGCAGGCGCGGGCGTGCCGTCTGAACGTTGCGCACTGGGGCTGAAAGTGATGGCGGCAGGCAAGGATTACTTCGTCGATAAAGCGCCGTTGACCACCCTGGAACAGCTGGAAGATGCCAAAGCAATGGTGGCGAAAACCGGGCGTAAATACGCGGTTTACTACAGCGAACGCCTGCACGTGGAAAGCGCAGTCTTCGCCGGGCAACTGGTGAAACAGGGCGCGATTGGTCAGGTCATTCAGACGCTTGGCACCGGGCCACACCGCGAAGGCGAAGGCCGCCCGGACTGGTTTTACGAGCGGCGCTACTTCGGCGGCATTCTGTGCGACATCGGCAGCCATCAGATTGAGCAATTCCTGTTTTACACCGGCAATGAAGAGGCGCACATCGTCGCCAGCCAGGTGCGCAACGTCACGCATCCACAGTATCCGCAATTCGAAGATTTCGGCGATGCAATGCTGGCCGGGGCTAACGGCGCAACGGGCTATTTCCGCTGCGACTGGTTCACGCCAGCAGGCTTGCCAACCTGGGGTGACGGCCGCCTGACGCTGCTCGGCACCGAAGGTTATATCGAAATCCGCAAATACATTGACCTGACGCGCGGCGAACAGGACGTGGTGTATCTGGTGAATAAAGACGGCGAGCATCGCTATCCGGTGGCGGGCCAGGTAGGTTTCCCTTATTTCGGCGAGCTGATTAAGGATTGCCTGAACCGCACCGAAAACGCCATGAGCCAGGCGCACACCTTTAAGGCCGCCGAGCTGTGCGTGAAGGCGCAAATGCTGGCCAACGCCGGACGATGAGGAGGCTGCGATGAAAACGCTGAATGCCGCCATTATCGGTTGCGGAGCCATTCACACCTGCCACGTTGAAGCACTACGCCAGACGCCTGGCGTGGCATTGCGGGCGGTGGTGGACGTCGACAAAGACAAAGGACTCGCGCTGTCCGCCGGGTATGGCTGCCATTTTTATCAGGACTACCGGGAGATGCTCTGTGATGTGGCCATCGACGCGGTGCACATCTGCACGCCGCATTACCTCCATAAACCGATGATTCTCGCCGCGTTGGCGGCAGGAAAACAGGTGTTCTGCGAGAAGCCGGTGGCGATGAACATGGCCGAAGTGACGGAAATACGGGAAGCAGAAATACAGGCTTCGGGGCGGCTCGACGTTTGCTATCAAAATCGCCTGAACCCCACCAGCCTGGCGCTACATCAACTGCTGAATGAGAACGCCATCGGGCGCGTGCTCAGCATCAACGCCCTTCTTACCTGGTCGCGCACTGCGCCGTATTACGCCAACAGCCCGTGGCGCGGGCATTACGCCACCGAGGGCGGCAGCCTGCTGATCAATCAGGCCATTCACACCCTGGACTTGATGCAGTGGCTGGGCGGCGGCGTGACGCGCCTGAAAGCCGTGGTGGACTGCGCGCGGCTCGCCGACACCATCGACACCGAAGACACCGCCATGGCTACGCTCGATTTTACCGGCGGCGCGCGCGGGCTATTTTTCGCCAGCAACAATCACACCCAGGACGCGCCGTTGCAGCTGGATATCCACGGCGAAAACGGCGAGTTGCAGCTGCGCAATAACACGCTGTGGCACGTCGACGACGGCAAACGAGTGGAGATTGCCAGCGACGAAGCACCCTACGGCCACAGTAAACGCTACTGGGGAAACGGCCATATCAACGCCATTCGCCAGTTTTACGACGCCGTGCGCAGTGACAGTCACAGCGGCGTTACCGGCCTCAACGACGCGGCGAAATCGCTGCATCTGGTTGAGGCAATTTATCGTTCGTCACAATTACGACAATGGGTCACGTTGCCCGAATAACAATGCACTTGAGGCTGTAATAAGATGCGGTACGCACTGATGAGGCGTGTGCCATAACCAAACAAATCAGCACGAGAATAATAATATGGCTAAACCTACTGAACGCAGAGTGGGCTACGGCGTGGCAATTGGCTACGGCGTAACCGATCTTTTTGGCGGGGGTGCTTTTGCCGTAATCGGCACCTGGTTACTCTTTTTTTACACCACCTACTGTGGCCTGTCGGTTTTAGAGGCGGGCTCTATCTTCGCGATTGCCCGCGTTATCGACGCCATTTTAAGCCCGGTCATGGGCTACGTGACGGATAACTTTGGCGATACATGGCTGGGCCGTAAATTCGGCCGCCGCCGCTTTTTCCTGTTGTTAAGCGCCCCGCTGATGTTCCTGTATGCGCTGGTCTGGCTCACCGACATGAGCTACTGGTATTACCTCGGCACTTATCTTTCCATCGAGTTGCTTTCAGCGATGGTCCTGGTTCCGTGGGAAACGCTGGCCGCTGAAATGACCAACCGCTTCAGCGAACGTACCCGGCTTTCCGGCGTGCGCATGATGTGCTCCCAGTTTGGCGGCTTTCTGGCGGTTTCCATCCCCGGCGTGATTATGCAGTTTACCGGTAAGGACAACTCGTTTACCTACACCCTGACCGGCAGCATCTTTGCCCTGATCTTCTGTATTGCGGTCTTTACCACTTGGGCCTGTACCTGGGAAGCCAAAGATGTGCGCGAAGAGTATGAGTTTAAGCCCGAGAATAACCGGCAATCAGGGTTGTTCAATCACCTGAAATATCTGGTTATCGACCTTTTTTCATCGTTCAAAATCAAAGCCTTTCGCCAGCACATTATGATTTACATCTGCTCGTTCACCGCGATGGATGTCTTCGGGTCGGTCTTCACCTATTACGTCGTGTACGCACTAGGCCGCGATGCCGGGGCGGTATCGGGCCTGCTGACTATCGCTGCCTTTGTGTCTGTGCCGGGCACCTTCGGCTTTATGATGCTGATGAATAAGCTCAACATGACGCCATCCGGCGCGCTGCGACTCGCCTACAGCTGTATTTTCGCGGTGCTGGCGTTCTTGTTTGTGGTGTATATCAACGATCTCCAGGTGCCAACGTTGCTGTTCTCCGCCGTGTTTGTGGTACTCGGCGCGGCCCGTGCGGGGCTGTATTACATTCCATGGAACATTTACAGCTTCATTCCCGATGTGGATGAGATAGTCACTCGCCAGCGTCGCGAAGGTATTTTCGCTGGCGTGATGGTGCTGACCCGCAAAAGTACGGTGGCGCTGGCCATTATGCTTATCGGGATTGTGTTGCAGGAAAGCGGCTTTGTGAAAGGCGGCGGCGCTCAGCCGGAAAGCGCCCTGCACGCGATTATTGGGCTGATGATTTTCGCCACCTCCGGGCTGTTGGCGATAAGCTTCTGGATGACTTTCAAATTCAAACTCACCCAGGCATCGCACAGAACGCTGATAAAAGAGATAGCCCGTCGCAAACTTGGCGGCGCTTGCGAGGATTGCGATGAAGAGACACGCCAGGTCATTAAAGATTTGACCGGTCGGGCCTACAACGAAGTGTGGGACGCTACGCCGGATAAAAGCAAAAACGGTGCCGCTTTCGTGCCCGGAAGTTAACCTCTGGCGAATTTACAGTCCCTTACGCTATACTATCCCCGATATTGCCGGTCCAGAGCCTTCGGACCGGTTTTTTAAGCGTTCATCCAATTCAATCAACGACTCAACCATCCTTCCGAGGTTCTGACCTTAACGGTTAGAAAAACTATGTTAAACAGTATATTAATCATACTCTGCCTCATCGGCGTCAGTGCGTTTTTCTCGATTTCCGAGATTTCGCTTGCAGCTTCCCGCAAAATCAAACTGAAGCTGCTCGCCGATGAGGGCAATATTAATGCACACCGTGTTCTCAAAATGCAGGAAAACCCCGGTATGTTCTTTACCGTGGTGCAAATCGGTCTTAACGCCGTCGCCATTCTTGGTGGTATCGTCGGTGATGCAGCCTTTTCCCCGGCCTTCCACAGCATTCTTATTAAGTACGTTTCAGCTGAGCTTGCTGAGCAGATAAGTTTCATTCTGTCGTTCGTGCTGGTCACCAGTTTGTTCATCCTGATAGCTGACCTGACTCCGAAACGCATCGGTATGATTTCGCCCGAAGCCGTGGCTTTGCGGATCATCAACCCGATGCGCTTCTGCCTCTCAGTATTCCGCCCGTTGGTGTGGTTCTTCAACGGTATGGCAAACATGATTTTCCGCCTGTTCAAGCTGCCAATGGTGCGTAAAGACGACATCACCTCCGACGATATTTATGCGGTGGTGGAAGCCGGTGCGCTGGCTGGCGTGCTGCGTAAGCAGGAACACGAACTGATTGAGAACGTGTTTGAACTGGAATCGCGTACCGTGCCATCGTCGATGACGTCGCGCGAAAATGTTATCTGGTTCGATTTGAACGAAGACGAACAAAGCCTGAAAAACAAAGTCGCGCAGCATCCACACTCTAAGTTCCTGGTGTGTAAAGAAGATATCGATCACATCATCGGCTATGTTGACTCAAAAGACCTGTTGAACCGCGTGCTGGCGAACCAGAGTCTGGCGCTGGCGGGTGGCGTGCAGTTACGCAATACGCTGATTGTGCCGGATACCCTGACGCTCTCAGAAGCGCTGGAAAGTTTCAAAGCCGCCGGTGAAGACTTCGCAGTTATCATGAACGAATACGCGCTGGTGGTGGGCATTATCACCCTCAACGACGTGATGACCACGCTGATGGGCGACCTGGTCGGTCAGGGTCAGGAAGAGCAGATTGTAGCGCGTGATGAAAACTCATGGCTCATCGACGGCGGTACGCCGATTGAAGATGTGATGCGCGTGCTGGATATCGACGATTTCCCGCAATCGGGCAACTATGAAACCATCGGCGGCTTCATGATGTTTACCCTGCGCAAAATCCCGAAACGCACTGATTTCGTTAAGTTCTCGGGTTATAAGTTCGAGGTGGTGGATATCGATAACTACCGCATCGATCAGCTGCTGGTGACCCGCGTCGACAGCAAGCCCACGGTTCTGACGCCGAAACTGCCTGATGCCGAAGAGAAAGGCGCGGCATAAGTTTACGGCCCATAGAAACACTAACGGCTCCCTTTCGAGGAGCCGTTTTTTTTACTGCTTAATTACTGCATAGCACGTTGGTTGATTACGCCATCTCAGTTTGCAGACGCGTAACCTGACGGTTGATCTCGGACATGACAGAAAGATGCTGCTTGTCCTTCACTTTCGGGATAAGAATCTTACCCTTATCAAATTCGAAAGCGCCCACGTCCTTGATGTACAACCGTCCACGAAACAGGATCTTCACGTACTTAGCCACCTGAAGTGGGTTGTACCGTTGGAAAATTTTCATTGTTATCTCCTGCTGAGTCTTACGCCCTTGCGACTCCATAATCGGGTCCGCGTTCCGGGGCGCAAAATTAATGCTCTAAAACTATAGTCCATATCAACCGGGACACCCAGTCTGTAGAAGTTTATTTACCGTTTGATGACAGTAATTAAGAATGATCTATTCAGATTGGTGAATAAGGCAGTATAAGCCTTCATTTTTCCACGGTTATGTGCGGTCACCCGCAAACTGGCATCATGATTGCGGGAAAACCTCATCATTCGCACTTATCATTAAAGCTTAGAACCAAGTGGTCGGATCACCTGCATAAAATAAGGAAAACACCATGACTCTACGTAAGCTGATGGCGATTTCATGCCTGTTAATGCCGCTGATGGCCTCTGCGCATAATTTCCAGAACGGTCAACGGGTGCCCGCTGTGGGCATCGCGGACCGTGGCGAACTCATTCTTGATAATGATGATTTTAGCTATAAAAATTGGAATAGCTCGCAGCTTCCTGGCAAAGTGAGAGTTGTACAACATATTGCCGGTCGTACATCTGCCAAAGAGAAGAACGCCACGCTTATCGAAGCGATTAAGTCCGAAAAATTTCCGCACGATAAATACCAGACCACCACCATTGTAAACACTGATGACGCCATTCCAGGCTCGGGGATGTTCGTGCGCAGCAGCATTGAGAGCAATAAAAAGCTCTATCCGTGGTCACAGTTTATTGTCGACAGCAACGGACTGGCACGCAGCGCCTGGCAGCTTGAAGAAGGCAGTTCGGCCATTGTGGTGCTGAATAAAGAAGGCCGCGTGGAATGGGCGAAAGACGGGGCGCTGACACGAGAGGATGTGCAGCAGGTTATCGCCCTGCTGCATAAGCTACTCGGTCAGTAGATTGAGACCCGGAAGCCGGGGTTGAGAAACGCTTCACGCGGGGTGTAATCGAGGGTTTTTCCCTGCCAGTCGTGAACGTGCGCCCCGGCGGCCACCGCAACCGCGTGGCCCGCGGCGGTGTCCCAGACGTTGGTCGGCCCGAAGCGCGGATAAAGCTGCGCCTGCCCTTCTGCCACCAGGCAGAATTTAAGCGACGAGCCAATCGATGTGGTCTGATGCTCGCCAAGCTGCTGCAGATACTCCGTCAGCTCGCCATCGGCGTGCGAACGGCTGATCACCACCAGCGGCGGCCGGGCATCGCGCACGTGAATCTGGTTGCGCACGCCGCACTCTTCTTTCCAGGCCTTGCCTTCATGTGCGCTGTACATCACTTTCATCACGGGCGCATAGACCACGCCGAGCACCGGTTTCCCCTGTTCAATCAGGGCGATATTGACCGTGAATTCTCCGTTGCGCTTGATAAACTCTTTGGTGCCATCGAGCGGATCCACCAGCCAGTAGCGCTGCCAGTGCTGGCGCACGTCCCACCCCGGCGGGTCTTCTTCTGACAGCACCGGAATTTCCGGCGTCAGGGCGTTCAGCCCGCTGACTATCACTCTATGGGCCGCAATATCCGCTGCCGTCACCGGAGAGTCATCAGCTTTGCTGACGACGTCCATCGGCTGTGCCCCATCGTAAACCTGCATAATGGCATCACCTGCTTTCCGTGCAAGCTGACATACTTGTTCCAGCATTTTCCACCTCGTGTTAAGTAGAGTGGTGTTAACTCGTTGTTTTATTTATATCCTATCGCGACCGATTGCGCTATCTGTGAAGCGTTACCCGTTTCCTCGCGCAATTTTCTGGCAACCTTCACACTTCTGTAAGCAACAGGATGTATACCCTTTTGTCTTTTGTGCCCTCGATCAATAAAAGGACCCCTCTGATGATTAAGTTTAGCGCAACGCTCCTTGCCACGCTGATTGCCGCAAGTGTTCAGGCTTCGACCGTGGATTTGCGGATCATGGAAACCACTGACCTGCACAGCAACATGATGGATTTTGACTACTACAAAGATTCCGCCACGGAGAAGTTTGGTCTGGTGCGCACCGCCAGCCTGATCAATGCCGCGCGGGGTGAAGTGCAAAACAGCGTGCTGGTGGATAACGGTGATGTGATTCAGGGGAGTCCGCTCGGCGATTACATGGCGGCGAAAGGGCTCAAATCGGGCGATGTCCATCCGGTTTACAAGGCGATGAATACGCTGGATTACGCGGTGGGTAATCTTGGTAACCACGAATTTAACTACGGACTGGATTACCTGCACAAAGCAATCAATGGCGCGAAATTCCCGTACGTTAATGCCAATATCATCGACGTTAAGACCAAAAAGCCGCTATTTACACCGTATCTGATTAAAGAGACCCAGGTTGTCGACAAAGACGGCAAGCCGCAGACTCTGAAAATTGGCTATATCGGTTTTGTGCCGCCGCAGATAATGATTTGGGATAAAGCCAATCTTAGCGGCAAAGTGACGGTGAATGACATTACCGAAACTGCCCGCAAGTATGTGCCTGAAATGCGTGAAAAAGGTGCCGACGTGGTCGTGGTTATCGCCCACTCAGGCCTCTCCGCCGACCCGTATCAGGCGATGGCGGAAAACTCCGTTTACTATCTCAGCCAGGTTCCAGGCGTGGATGCGATCATGTTTGGCCACGCCCATGCGGTGTTCCCGTCGAAGGATTTCGCCAACATCAAAGGGGCGGATATCGACAAAGGTTTACTTAACGGCGTTCCGGCGGTGATGCCTGGCATGTGGGGCGATCACCTCGGAGTGGTGGATTTGGTGCTGAACAATGATGGCGGTAAATGGCAGGTGTCGCAGGCCAAAGCCGAAGCGCGGCCGATTTATGATGCCGTCGCCAAAAAATCCCTCGCCGCTGAAGATCAGAATATGGTGAAGGTGCTGAAGGCCGATCACGACGCAACTCGCGCTTTCGTCAGCAAGCCTATCGGTAAATCGTCCGACAATATGTACAGCTATTTGTCGCTTGTGCAGGACGATCCCACCGTTCAGGTGGTGAATATGGCACAGAAAGCCTACGTGGAGCACTTTATTCAGGGCGACCCGGACCTGGCGAAACTGCCAGTGCTTTCCGCCGCCGCACCGTTTAAAGCCGGTGGACGTAAAAACGATCCGGCCAGCTTTGTGGAAGTGGAAAAAGGCCAGCTCACCTTCCGTAACGCCGCCGATTTGTATCTCTACCCGAATACGCTGGTGGTGATGAAAGTCAGCGGCAAAGAGGTGAAAGAGTGGCTGGAGTGCTCTGCCGGGCAGTTCAACCAGATTGACGTGACCAGCAGCAAACCGCAGTCACTGATCAACTGGGACGGTTTCCGCACCTATAACTTCGACGTTATCGACGGCGTGGATTATCAGATTGATGTCAGCCAACCCGCGCGCTACGACGGCGAATGCCAGAGCATTAACCCGAAAGCAGAACGCATCAAAAACCTGACCTTTAACGGCAAGCCTATTGACCCAACCGCAACCTTCCTGGTGGCGACCAATAATTACCGCGCTTACGGCGGCAAGTTTGCCGGAACCGGCGATAGCCATATCGCTTTCGCCTCACCAGATGAAAACCGTTCGGTGCTGGCGGCGTGGATCGGGGCGGAGTCGAAAAAACAGGGCGAAATCCATCCGGCAGCGGACAACAACTGGCGCTTAGCGCCGATTCATTCGGCCACACCGCTGGATATTCGTTTTGAGACGTCACCGACGGAGAAAGCCGCGGCGTTTATCAAAGACCACGCGCAGTATCCGATGAAAAAAGTCGGCACCGACGATATTGGTTTTGCGGTGTATCAGCTTGATTTAAGCAAGTAACTGTAGGCTATTTGTAGAACCGGCGAGCCTCAGCGCCGCCGGGCAATCACGCGGCACGCTCATCCCAGTGTGCCATCACCTGCGGCAGGTTCAGCTCAATCCAGTCCGCCAGCGCTTCCACTTTCTCACTCACCTGCACGCCGAGCGGCGTCAGGCTATATTCCACATGCGGGGGCACCACCGGATACGACACTCTGTCGATAAAGCCATCCATCTCCAGCGCCTGTAAGGACTGTGCCAGCATCTTCTCGCTGACGCCGCCCATTTTCCGACGCAGGTCGCTGAAGCGATGGGTTCCATCTCGCAGCGCCACCAGAATAAGCACGCCCCAGCGGCTGGTCACATGCTTGAGCACGTCCCGGGACGGACACTGTTCGGCAAACAAATTGCCATCGCGCAGCTGTTCACTGAGGGTAGGATTTGCCATTTTTATACTTACCTTTTTGTGCGTACTTACTAAAAGTTAGTTTCGGTGTTAGCGTATCACAACTGAAGACAAAGACGAAGGAGTCACCTGATGATCGCAATTACCGGCGCTACCGGCCAACTGGGCCAACTTGTTATCGACAACCTGCTGGAAACTGTTCCCGCCAACCAGCTGGTCGCCATTGTGCGTAACCCGGCGAAAGCCCAGGCACTGAGCGACAAAGGCATCGTCGTCCGTCAGGGCGATTACACCGACGAAGCCGGGCTTAAATCCGCATTCCAGGGCGTAGACAAACTGCTGCTGATTTCCGGCAGCGAAGTGGGCCAGCGCGCTGTGCAGCACCGCAACGTCATCAACGCTGCGAAAACCGCGGACGTGAAATTCATTGCATACACCAGCCTCCTCCATGCTGACAAATCCCCATTGGGCCTGCACGTTGAGCACGTCGAAACCGAGAAAATGCTCGCTGAACCCGGTATCGCGTACACCCTGCTGCGTAACGGCTGGTACACCGAAAACTATCTCGCCAGCGCGCCTCAGGCCATTGAGCATGGCGTGTTTATCGGGGCTGCGGGTGACGGCAAAATTGCCTCGGCGACCCGCGCCGATTACGCTGCCGCCGCGGCAAAGGTGATGAGCGAAGAGGGGCACGCAGGAAAAGTGTATGAGCTGGCGGGTGACAGTGCCTGGACACTCAGCGAACTGGTCGCCGAACTGAGCAAACAGAGCGGTAAGCCAGTGAGTTACCAGAACCTGAGCGAAGCAGATTTTGCCGCCGCACTGAAAGGTGTCGGCCTGCCAGCTGGGCTGGCAGATATGCTGGCGGACTCTGACGTTGGTGCCTCAAAAGGCGGCCTGTTTGATGACAGCCGCACCCTCAGCAAACTTATCCAGCGCCCAACTACCCCGTTGTCTGAAAGCGTCAAAAGACTCCTGTAAAAGTTAACAAGCGGCTATTTTTGTGGCGCGCCCACGGGGTATCTTCGATAATGACGGGATATTCCGTGGGAGGTCAGCATGCAGGGTGTTCCTCAGCAATTCACAGACGAGCGAGACAGTGCCAGCTTCCGCCATCTGGCCCAAGTGCCCGGGGTGGAGCTTTATCACGCCCATATCTCGCGCTATGCCTTTGAACCGCATACCCACGAAGCCTTTGGTATCGGCGCCATTGAACTGGGCGCCGAACGTTTTCGCTATCGCGGCACCCAGTATGTGGCTCCGGTCAATTCCGTTGTCACCATGAACCCGGACGAGCTGCACACGGGCGAAGCAGAAACCGCCGACGGCTGGCGCTATCGGATGGTGTATCTGGAGCCGGATTTACTTGAAGAAGTGACCGGCGTTCGCCATTGGTGGTTCAGCGATGTGGTCCGTCACGACGCCCAACGCTCCGCCCTGCTTTGCCAGCAAATTTATAACCTGTGGAATACCGACGACCCACTGGCACAAAAAGGGATGTTGCTCGATCTTATCGAGACCTTCCGCCCCTTCGCCCACCATGCTCCGCATTTGCATGAAGCGCCCCACCGTTTCGAGCGCGTTCGCGACTATTTGCACGATAACTATATGCATACCGTGACCCTCGACGATCTGGCCGCAGTGGTGTCGCTGAGCCCGTACCATTTTCAGCGTCAGTTCAAAGCCCGTTATCACGTTTCGCCACACCAGATGCTGATGGCAATTCGCCTGTGGCGTGCCAAAGATTTTCTGACCCGCGGCATGCCTGCCGCCGAAGTGGCTGCCGCTACCGGCCTGACCGATCAGTCACACCTTACTCGAGCTTTTACCCATCGCTACGGCATCACGCCCGTTCGCTACCAGAAACAGGTCTTCATGCGCTAATGCGCAACCTCATACAATACGTCCCGCCACCGTCCTTCCTACACTGCGTCTGTTGACCATGAAGGGGCAGAAAATGATGAGTGGTGTGTTGTACGCCCTGCTGGCGGGGTTGATGTGGGGGTTGATTTTCGTCGGGCCGCTACTGGTGCCGGAATACCCGGCGGTGTTGCAGTCGATGGGGCGCTATCTGGCACTGGGATTAATTGCCCTGCCGCTGGCGTGGCTCGGACGCGCGAAGCTTAAACAGCTTAGCAAAAGTGACTGGCTTACGGCGCTGGGCCTGACCATGATGGGCAACCTCATTTATTACGTCTGCCTGGCTAGCGCCATTCAGCGCGCGGGCGCGCCGGTTTCAACGATGATCATCGGTACGCTGCCGGTGGTGCTTCCGGTATTTGCCAATCTGCTGTACAGCCATCGCGACGGCAAGCTCTCCTGGCTGAGCATGGCGCCCGCCCTGGCCTGCATCGCGTTGGGATTGGTATGCGTGAATATCGCCGAGCTGCGCCACGGCCTCGTAAATTTCAGCTGGTGGCGTTACGGGAGCGGGATCGGTCTGGCGTTAATATCCGTCGTATGCTGGGCGTGGTACGCACTGCGCAACGCGCGCTGGCTGCGTGAAAATCCGGATAAGCACCCGATGATGTGGGCGACCGCACAGGCGCTCGTCACACTGCCCGTGTCGCTGCTGGGTTACGTGCTTGCCTGTTTGTGGCTCAGCGGCCAGGAACAATCCTTCCCGCTGCCGTTTGGTCCACGACCAGAGGTGTTTATCACGCTGATGATAGCCATCGCCGTGTTCTGCTCGTGGGTGGGCGCACTGTGCTGGAATATCGCCAGTCAGCGCCTGCCAACGGTTATCGTCGGGCCTTTAATTGTGTTCGAAACGTTGGCGGGCCTGCTGTATACCTTCCTCCTGCGCCAGAGTTTTCCGCCACTACTGACGTTCACCGGCATTGCGCTACTGGTCGTGGGCGTGATGATCGCCGTGCGCGCCAAACCACAGCCTCCGCGACTCCAGGAACTGCATGAAGACCCGGTAAAATAATCCGTTATTCCTAAGGGGTATTTCTTTACCGTAAAGATGCATTTAAAATGCATCTTATATTTCAAGATGAGGTAACGGCTATGGCATTTCGCGATCAACCTTTAGGTGAACTGGCGCTCACAATCCCGCGTGCGTCTGCCCTGTTTCGTCAATACGATATGGATTACTGCTGCGGTGGCAAGCAAACCCTGGCCAGGGCTGCGGAACGCAAAGCGCTGGACGTGGCGCTGATCGAAGCAGAGCTGGCAACACTCGCGCTGCAGCCCGTCGAGAAAGAGTGGCGCGAGGCACCGCTGGCTGAAATTATCGACCACATTCTGGTGCGCTATCACGACCGTCACCGCGAACAGTTGCCAGAGCTGATTTTACAGGCCACTAAAGTGGAGCGCGTGCATGCGGATAAACCCAACGTGCCAAAAGGCCTGGCGAAATACCTGACCGCCCTGCATCAGGAGCTTTCCAGCCATATGATGAAAGAAGAACAGATCCTGTTCCCGATGATCAAACGAGGCATGGGCAGCCAGGCGATGGGGCCCATCAGCGTAATGGAAAGCGAGCATGATGATGCCGGAGAACTGCTGGAAGTGATTAAACACGTGACTCACAACGTGACGCCACCTCCGGAAGCCTGCACCACCTGGAAGGCGATGTATAACGGCATTAACGAACTGATTGATGATTTGATGGAGCACATCAGTCTGGAAAATAATGTGCTTTTCCCGCGGGCGTTAGCAGGGGAATAGTTCTGTCGTTTCCCTCTCCCGGGAAGGAGAGGGAAAAAGTCGTTACTTCGCCATCCGTTTTTTACCGACGTATATCCAGCCTAAGCCCAGCACCACGAACCATAGCGGCGTAACGATCAGCGCCTGACGGGTATCTTCCTGCAGCGTCAACAACACCAGCACGAACACAAAGAACGCCATACATACCCAGCACATCATTTTGCCGAGCGGCATTTTGTATTTTGACGCTTCATGCAACTGCGGACGCTGTTTGCGGTAGACCAGATACGAACACAGAATAATGGTCCACACGAACATAAACAGAATGGCCGACACGGTAGTGATCATCGTGAACGCGGCGATTGCGCTTGGATTCACGTACAGCATCACCACCCCGCCCAGCAGGCAGATGCAGGAGAAGGTCAGCCCTTTCGCCGGAACTGCGCGCTTAGAGAGCTTGGCAAACGCTTTTGGCGCTACGCCGTCTTGCGCCAGCCCAAACAGCATACGGCTGGTCGAGAATACGCCGCTGTTCGCGGACGATGCCGCAGAGGTCAGCACCACGAAATTGATGATGCTCGCTGCCGCTGGCAGGCCAACCAGTACGAACAATTCAACAAACGGGCTCTTATCCGGTACTACGGAACCCCATGGTGTGACGGACATAATCACCACCAACGCGAACACGTAGAACATGATGATACGGATGGGAATCGAGTTGATCGCACGCGGCAGGGATTTCTCCGGGTCTTTCGTTTCGGCAGCCGTGGTGCCCACCAGCTCAATACCGACGAAGGCAAACACCGCTATCTGGAACCCGGCGAAAAAGCCGCTAATCCCTTTCGGGAACCAGCCGCCATCATTCCACAGGTGGTCGAATGAAGCCTGTACACCGCTTGGGGAGGTGAAGTGCGTCATCACCATGACCAGACCGACAATCACCAGCCCGACGATGGCAACGATTTTGATCATCGCGAACCAGAACTCCATCTCGCCGAACATTTTCACGGTGGCGAGATTCAGGCCCAGCAGCAGAAGGATAACCGCCAGTGACGCGACCCAGTCTGACAATCCGGGGAACCAGAATTGCGCATAGGAGGTAATCGCGACGACATCAGCCATTCCGGTCACCACCCAGCAGAACCAGTAAGTCCAGCCGGTGAAGTATCCCGCCCACGGTCCGAGCAGATCGGCGGCGAAATCGCTAAAGGACTTGTATTCGAGATTCGACAGCAGCAACTCACCCATTGCGCGCATGACGAAGAAGAGCATGAAGCCGATAATCATATAAACGAAGATTATCGACGGCCCGGCCAGACTGATGGTTTTACCCGATCCCATAAACAGCCCGGTGCCGATGGCGCCGCCGATAGCGATGAGCTGAATGTGCCGGTTGGAGAGATTGCGCCGTAGCGACTGTTCGGTCGATGCCTCTTCGTCGGCAGCGACTTTTATCTGATCTACCATGTGATTTCTTCCTGTTGTTCCTGTTGTGTTGTGCTGGCTCTGCGGCCATTGAATACATCTGTCGATGTTTCAGTTTTAAGACGGATCGATAGTAGGAAAGAATCGGCGGGTTGAATACTAAGAAATGAATATAATGTTAATAAGATGTTTGAAGTGAGTGTTATATCACTCTACTTATGCGAAACATCTCACAAAAACACACTAACCTCACGACAATGCAAGATTAAATGCTAAAAAAAATTCAAAATAAAGGGTTTTACACTACTTTTTAACATCCTCTCCCGCGAACGGGAGAGGATCAGCTGACTTACAGGATTTCGAGCAGTTCTACTTCGAAAACCAGAGTGCTGAATGGTGGGATGGACGCGCCAGCGCCACGCTCACCGTAAGCGAGGTTTTGCGGGATAGTCAGTTCCCATTTGGAGCCAACTGGCATCAGGGTCAGGGCTTCGATCCAGCCTGGGATCACGCCGTTAACCGGGAATTCCGCAGGTTCGCCGCGTGCGACGGAACTGTCAAACACGGAGCCGTCAATCAGTTTGCCGGTGTAGTGAACGCGTACGCGGTCGGTACGTGCAGGGATTGCGCCTTCGCCCTGATTGAGAACGCGGAACTGCAGGCCGGATTCGGTGCTGCTCACGCCGTCTTTCTCACGGTTTTCTTCCAGGTATTTCACGCCTTCTTCAGCCATGGCTTCGAATTGTTCGCGACGCACTGCATCAGCACGTTCGTGAATTTCACGCAGCGCACGGTGAACCACATCCACTGGAACCTGCGGCTGTTTGCCTTCCAGCGCATCAGCAATACCAGCAACGAGTGCTTCTGGCAGCAGGCCCTGCAGCCCGGATTCGCTAAGCTGTTGTCCTACCTGGAGGCCGATTCCGTAACTAGCCTGGGCTTCAATGGTGTCAAAAGTCGGGGTTGCCATGGTCTTTCCTTTCATCGGATGAAAATCAGCGGGCAGCATAACAGCCAGGCCGCATCGGGTAAAACTTTGTCTCGGCAGAATTATGTATATACTGAGGGACAAAACAGGGAAACGCGGAGCAGGAGGTGACCCATGCCCGGGCGATTCGCACTACAACCTACGTTGTTAAAAATCTGGCATGCACCGGATAATTTCACACTGATGGACCCGCTGCCACCGCTGCACCGTCGCGGTATTATTGCGGGTTTTCTGCTGGTCATCATCGGCTTTCTGCTTCCCTCTGATGATAATGCGCCTGTCCAACAGCCGGTGAGCCGGAATGCGCAGCTCGACATCCAGTCGCAGTCTCAGCCGCAACAGGGGAATCTACAGCAGCCGCTGCCACCGCTGGTTTCCGCGCCACCGGTAAACGATCCAGGCCAGGCTGCGCCTGCTGCGCCGGAAGTGGTTCAGGAAGAACAGCCTGACGAGCAGCCGCAGACGGTGCAATCACAGCCACAATCTGAGCCTCAGGCGCAAACCGCACCTGTGCAGACGCAATCGCAGTCCGCTCCAGGCATCGAGCAGCAATGGCGCAGCTATCGCGTAGAGTCAGGCAAAACCCTGGCACAGCTGTTCCGCGACCATAATCTGCCGCCGACTGATGTCTATGCGATGTCAAAAGTGGAAGGTGCCGGAAAGCCGTTGAGTTCGCTGCAGGCCGGGCAAATGGTTCAGGTTCGCCAGAATGCTAACGGCGTGGTGACAGGGCTCGCCATCGATAGCGGCGGCGGACAGCAGGTGCTGTTTACCCGTCAATCTGACGGCAGCTATATCCGCGTTCGCTAACGCTTTTGCCCGGTAACGCAGCGCTTACCGGGCCAGTTTCACCCTTTCTGCTTGTTCACCCACCGGATCCCCGTACACACCAACACCAGCGCCAGCGCGTATTTCCATTCCATAATGTTCTCGCCGAGGAAAATGCCTGACAGCACCGTGCCCGCCACCGGAATAACGAAATTGAACGGCGCAATCATGCTGACACGGTTGTACTTCAGCAGCGTGCTCCACAGCGCAAACGCCACCGATGAGAGCAAGGTCAGATAGCCCAGCACCGCCACGGACTCTCCACCGTGGAATGTCAGCGTGCCACCGGACAGATATCCGCCCACCACCAGCGCCAGCCCACCGATCGCCAACTGCCAGCCGGTCATCACCGTCGGGTCGACAGTCTGCGAAATGCGCTTCCCGTACAGCGTTGCCGCGGAAAGAATGAATGCTGCCAGAACCACAAAACCGTCACCGCGCCAGACGAAGCTGAAATCGGTCAGTGAATGGCTGAAGTTCACCAACATCACTCCGGCAAACCCGAGGATACAGCCCAGGGTTTTGTTATAGCTCAGTTTGTCGTTCTGATAGATAAAGTGCGCCAATAGTACGCTAAAGAACGTGCCCGTGGCGTTCATGATTGAGCCTTTCACCCCCGTGGTGAACGACAGGCCGATATAGAAAATGGCGTACTGAATCGAGGTTTGGGTCAGACCCAGGATCGTAAGCTGGCCGAACTGCCGGGCGTTAAGTCGGGCAATGGGTTTACGCTGCGCCAGCGCGAACAGCAGCAGTAGCAAACCTGCAAAGAGGAAACGGTAGCCTGCAAAGATGATTTTTGAAGGGATGTCGTCGGTGGCTATCTGAAAGATTTCATAGCCATTTTTGATAGCGGGGTAAGAGCTCCCCCACAACAAACAGCATAGCGTTGCCCCGGCGTAGACCACGTTTTTACGGGTAAAGAGCGGAGCGGGTGTAACTATTTCCATTACCGACACCTGAATTAAAATAGCGTTTTAATTCATTATCCGGAAATGTGTAGGGAATATCTACAGTGGCGAGAATTGAGCAAATGCAGAAAAGCAAAACGCCGGCACAAGGCCGGCGTTTCATCGTTGTTACAGAGTAATCAAATTACGCTGAAACTACGTTTACTACCAGTTTAGCGAACACTTCGCTGTGAACCTGGAAGTCCACTTCGTGCTCACCAGTGGTACGCAGAACGCCGTTCGGCATGCGAACTTCGCTCTTAGCAACAGCCACGCCAGCAGCAGTAACTGCATCAGCGATGTCGCGAGTACCGATAGAACCGAACAGTTTACCTTCGTCGCCTGCTTTAGACGCGATGGTAACGGTGCCCAGTGCGTTGATTTTCTCAGCGCGAGCTTCAGCAGCAGACTGAACGTCAGCCAGTTTGGCTTCCAGTTCAGCACGGCGTGCTTCGAAGAATTCAACGTTTTTCTTGGTAGCTGGAACAGCTTTACCCTGTGGAACCAGGAAGTTACGAGCGTAGCCCGCTTTAACGTTTACCTGATCACCCAGGCTGCCCAGGTTTGCTACTTTATCAAGCAGAATAACTTGCATTACCTTATCCTCTCAAAGTCGTGTTAATGGACTGTGGCCGATTACTGATGACGATCAGTGTACGGCAGCAGGGACAGGTAGCGAGCGCGCTTGATGCAACGAGCGAGCTGACGCTGGTATTTTGCACGAGTACCGGTGATACGGCTCGGGACAATTTTACCGCTTTCGGTAATGTAGTTTTTCAGCGTAGCGATGTCTTTGTAATCAATCTCTACAACGCCTTCCGCGGTGAAACGGCAGAACTTGCGACGACGGAAATAACGTGCCATTTGGCTAGTCTCCAGAATCTATCAATTCAATCTGCTCGGCATGCAACACCATTTTGCTCAGACCATTTCGTGCCTTGTGGCAACTGATAAAGCCCTGAACGGTGATTTGCGTGCCGACCGTTATACTGTGAGTAATGGCCTGGTTCTCGTGTCCGCTAATAATAACGGGCATTTGACACCATGCCTGCCGGTGAAAACCGGCTTCCTCCTGCATAGATCGGTGCTCAAGCACGAACTGGCAGTGAGGAATTCCTGAGGGGCTAACCTTTCTAAGTGGCGCCCTGCACACTGTGCCGGACAACGCCAGACGGTTGGCCATCAGCGATTACTCTTCAGAATCCCCAGCTTCAGCATCATCTGTGGTTTCATTTGCGAAATCATCGCGACGCTCACGGCGCTCGTCTTTCGCTTTTACCATCGGAGATGCTTCAGTCTCAGCGTGTTTAGTACGCATAACCATGCTGCGGATAACGGCATCGTTGAAGCGGAAGTTTGTTTCCAGCTCATCGATAACTTCCTGCGGCGCTTCAACGTTCAGCAGAACGTAGTGAGCTTTGTGCAGTTTGTTGATCGGGTAAGCCAGCTGACGGCGGCCCCAGTCTTCCAGACGGTGGATCGTACCTTCTGCTGCAGTGATTGCACCAGTGTAACGCTCGATCATACCCGGAACCTGTTCGCTCTGGTCAGGATGGACCATAAAAACGATTTCGTAATGACGCATCGAATTGCTCCTTACGGATTATTCAGCCTCCTGTCTGGGTCAGCCGCGGCCCATGGAGGCAAGGAACGTGGTTAAAGGGCGGCTGAAAAATTGACGCGTAATCATACTTGCAGGCCCTGAATAACTCAAGGTGATTGCGCAAATAATTCGCACGAAGCGCAAAGAGGAAGAAAGTCAGTGGCTTAAAATCAACCAACACCGAATGCGCCATTTTTTTGAACAACTGCATCAGAAATGGTCACTATTTAATCAACCCGGAGGGATTACACTTAAATCATACCAGGACCGAAGCCACGAGGAGACTTCACCGTAACGCGCAGGCTGTATGGAGTCACTATCATGAAAAACATCGCAATCGCCGTAATGGCTGCAGTTTTGCTCAGTGCAAACGCGATGGCAGCCATCAAGATAGACGGCCGACAGGCCAGAAATATGGACGATGTGCAGAGCTTAGGCGTCATTTATATTAATCATAACATCGCCACCGAAAGTGAAGCAGATCAAGCCTTGAGTGAAGAGAGTGACGCCCGTGGCGCCAAATACTATCACCCAATCCTTATCCATGAACCCGGCAGCAATGGCCTTATTCACGCCAGTGCTGACGTTTACCGCTAGCACCAGGAAAACCACAGAGCGTATTTGCCCTGACTCAACGCTGCCCCCGTTTTTCGGGGGCTTTTTTTGTACGGCAGGTACTGAAAACTTACTTCTGGCCAGTCTCTTTTTGCCCATAGTAGGCGTTCGGCCCATGCTTGCGATTGAAATGTTTCTCCATCAACCAGCCATCGATAGGCTTGAGCTGTGGATTAATCCCCTGCGCCAGCCACGCCATTTTCGCGACTTCTTCCATGACTACCGCATTATGGACCGCTTCTTCTGCATCTTTGCCCCACGCAAAAGGGCCATGCTGCCAGACGACTACGCCAGGCGTATGCAAAGGTGGGGCTTCACCGAGTGTTTCGATAATCACCTTGCCGGTGTTGAGCTCGTAATCCCCCTGCACTTCCGGCTCACTTAACGGGCGAGTGCAGGGAATATCGCCAAAGAAGTAATCCGCATGCGTTGTGCCCAATGCCGGGATAGAAAAGCCTGCCTGCGCCCACGCAGTAGCATGCGTTGAGTGTGTATGCACCACGCCGCCGATGTCGGGATACTGACGGTACAGCGCCAGATGTGTGGCAGTATCAGAGGAGGGACGATAGCGGCCTGCCAGTACATTGCCCTGGAAGTCGACAACGACGATGTCATCGGCAGTCATGGCTTCATATGCCACGCCGCTCGGCTTAATGGCTACCCATCCGTGTTTGCGATCAATAGCGCTGACGTTTCCCCAGGTAAATGTCACCAGACCAAACTGCGGTAAAGCCATGTTAGCGGCGAAAACCTGCTGCTTAAGCTGTTCCATCACGCGACCTCCACCAATCCAGCATTTGCCATGCGCGTGAGCACCCAGTCGCGGGCTTTAATCACTTCAGCCAGAGGGTCCTCCGCCGTTTCGCTCCACATTTCAATCAGATATGGCCCGTGATAGCCGCTCTGTTTTAAGGTACTGAAGCATTGTTCAAATTCCACGACACCCGCGCCAAACGGCACATTTTTGAAGACGCCCGGTTGTGTATCTTTGACGTGAACCGCCACGATATGCCCTATGCCCGCCTGTAGCTCCATTTGCACATCGTTTTCCCATGCCGACAAGTTGCCAATATCTGGGTAAATCTGGAACCACGGGTTATTGAGATAATGGGCGTACCCCAATGCTTTGCTGATGGAGTTCATCAGCGGGTAATCCATGATTTCCATTGCCAGCGTCACCTGCGCCCGACTCGCCATTTCAACGCATTCTTTCAGCCCTTCGCGAAAGCGGCGACGCGTTTCATTATTCGCCTGCTGGTAATAGACGTCATAACCTGCCAGTTGAATCACCCGAATACCGACATCCTGCGCGAACTGAATCGCCTGGCGCATGATCGTCAGGCCCTGCTGGCGCACCGCATCGTCCTCACTGCCGAGCGGAAAACGACGATGAGCGCTCAGGCACATCGACGGCACCCGCACGCCGGTTTCGGCGACGGCGTTAATTAACGCGAGCTTTTGCTCACGGCTCCAGTCAAGTCGCGAAAGGCGCGCATCGGTCTCATCAATCGACATTTCGACGAAATCAAAACCCAGCGTTTTGGCGAGGCCCAGACGCTCCAGCCAGCACTCCCCGGCGGGGAGCGCTTTCTCATAGATACCGAGTGGAACCTGTTTCGACAACATAGCCGCTCCTTAGCCCCACAGCTGGGCGATAGACCGCTTAAACTGACGCGCGGCCTCGACAGGATCTTTTGCATCACGGATGCTACGCCCGGCGATAAATACATGGATGGGAATACCTTTAAACAGCGGTAAATCGTCCAGGGCCAGACCACCGGTCACAGTAACCTTAAAACCCATATCTGCAAGGCGTTTGATGGCGGTAATATCCGCGTCACTCCACGCCACTCCCGCCGCCTGTGCATCACGGCTACGGTGATAAACCACCTGCTGAATACCCGCCTGATGCCACTCCTGTGCCTGTTCCCATGTCCAGAATCCCGTCAGTTCTATCTGTACGTCGCCGTTAAATTCTTTTGCTACGTCCAGCGCACCTTTGGTGGTGTTGATATCCGCGCAGCAAATCACCGTTATCCAGTCGGCATTGGCTTCAAAACACATCCGCGAGAGGATTTTTCCGGCGTCGGCAATCTTGGCATCCGCGAGCACAATCTTGTGCGGATACAGCGCTTTCAAATCACGCACAGCACGAACGCCTTCGGCCACGCAAAGGATGGTGCCGACCTCAATGATATCGACTTCTCCGGCGATCAATCGCGTAGTGGCATACGCATCGGCCATGCTCTGGTTATCCAGCGCAACCTGCAACATCGGTAATGAAGAGCTCATAGTATTTCCTTGTTAAGCACACGCCGCAGTGGCGCTATCAATGAGGTCCAGCACGTCCTGCTCGGTACGGCAGGCGCGTAAACGGTCGAAGTTGGCTTCGTCTTCAAACAGATTAACGATTTGCATGATGCCCACTTCCTGATGGGTGTTGGCATCCACCGCCGCCATGGTGATGAGGATATCCACCGGGTCGTTATCTTCATGGTTAAACACCAGCGGCTCCCGCAGCGTGACCAGGGCAAAACCCGTTTTCTTCACGCCCTCTTCCGGACGACCATGCGGCATGGCGAGGCCTGGTGCGATGACAAAATACGGGCCGTGCTGCGCCACGCCATCCAAAATGGCCTGGTAATATCGCGGCTCGACAACGTCGGCCTTGACCAGTAAATCGACGCCCAGCTTTACCGCCTCCTGCCAGGTGTTAGCCTGAGCCTGAAGCAGAATCGAGCGGTTATCGGCCAGCGAATCACGTAGTTTCATACCGCGTCCTTATTTCAGATCCTGAGGAAAATGCGCGGTAATCACTTCCATCAGCTTTGGTCCAAAATCCGCCGCTGACAGCATGTTGCGCACGCCGACCACATGTTTGTTGCCCGTTACCGTGATTTCACCGGCGATGTGCGTTGAAGCAATAATGACGTCAGCCCCGCTCAGCTCACTTTTGTATTCGCCCACCGCACAGCTGTTCACTGAGTGATCGACCCCCTGCTGCGTCAGGAACTGATCCACTTTCATCTTCATAATCATGGAACTGCCCTGCCCGTTACCGCATACCGCCAGAATTCGTACCGTCATAATCCAGATCCTTTTAGTGGGCAGAAGACTCTGCCAGTTGTTTTTCTGCGTCTTCTTCGGCACGCAATGTGCGGCCAGCGAAGACCATATAAGCCAGCGAAATCAAGATAATGACCGCCATAAAGACGATGCCAATAGAGACGAAGCCCTGCATCATCGGCGGAGCCAGAATCGACCAGTCCGCCATGCCCATCCATGCGCTCATGCCAGTGAGTTTGATAGCCCAGACGCAGCCGAAAATCTCAATCATGCCCATCACCAGACAAATTTTGAGCGCAGCGCGCCAGCCGCCAAAGTGGTTAGCAAAGACGCCAATGGTGGCGTTAGAGAAGAACATTGGGATGAAACCTGGAATAATCATGATCGACGATCCGCAGCCGATGAGGATGCCAACGGCAATCAGCTGGCCAACAGTGCCCCAGATGAAGCCCCAGACCACAGCGTTCGGCGCGAAGCTGTAGATTGCAGCGCAGTCGATGGCCAGCACGGCGCCAGGGATCAGGCGCTGCGATATTCCGTTGAAGGCTTCGGACAGTTCAGCCACAAACATGCGCACGCCCTGCACGATGATGAATATTGCCACCGCAAACTGGAAACCGGTTTGCAGGATGTAGACAGTCCAGTGCACTTTGCCCGCCATCGCCTGCACCACATCGATGCCGAAGGAAAGCAAGATGGCACCGAAGAATACGGTCATAACAATTGCCGTAGACACGATATTGTCGTGGAAAATATTCAGCCAGCCAGGCAGCTTCAGATCTTCAACGCTCTCCTCTTTCTTACCGAGGTACGGCGCAATTTTGTAGGCAATCCAGGAGGCAAACTGCTGTTGGTGGCCGATAGAGAAACCGCAGTTGTCGGTGACCTCTTGCGTCGGCTTGTACATCATGTTGGAAGTGATGCCCCAGTAGAGTGACACCAGTACCGCAGTACAAATAATGGTGGTCCACATCGGGTAACCGAGTATGTAAAAGAACACGGCAATCAGCCCTGCCTGCTGAAACATGATGTGCCCGGTCAGCATGATGGTACGGATACCGGTGATGCGCCGAAGCAGGACATAAATAATATTCAGCGCCAGCGCCATAAGTACCGCGTATCCCACCCAGCTATAGGCATCTCCCATACGCTCGATAGTCGCCATCATCGACGCGTAGGTGTCTGAAATAGCGCCATTAATGCCATACACTTCCGACATTTTCGCCACCACCGGCTTGAACGTGCCGGTTAAAATCCCCGACCCTGCCTGCAGCAGCATGAAACCGATAATGGTTTTGATGGTGCCTTTAATGATTACGCTCACGCTCTTACGCAGCAGGATGTAGCCCAGACACGTCACTATCCCCAGCAGCAACGGGGCGTTAGTCATGACCTGATTAAAGAACACGGTAAAGGCGGTGTAGAGGAACGCCATAATGATCTCCATGGTTGGAATCATCGGGCGAATTGACACCGCCCGGTATTGTGTCGCTCACTTTAGTAATCATAAGTAATCACCACAAGATTGAATTTGATTTATTGAGAGTCCGATCGCAAAATATATCCCTGGTTGTTACATGGCTTTCATCACATCGTTTCCGACACCAAACAAATCAACGTAACTCAATAATAAAAAACACATTTAAACCATAACTGACACATATCCTGCTCACAAACCGGTCTATGGCGTTAGCGATGTTTGGCAAAAAGCAGAGTTGCGCTGACGCAAAAGTGGTGTCAGTATCAATCAACAATAATCACAATGTGATTTATTTTGACAACTGATAAGGACGATAACCATGAGCAAAGTGAAGAGCATTACCCGCGAATCCTGGATCCTGAATACTTTTCCGGAGTGGGGAAGCTGGCTGAATGAGGAAATTGAGCAAGAGCAGGTGGCCTCGGGAACCTTCGCCATGTGGTGGCTGGGCTGCACCGGCATCTGGTTGAAATCTCAGGGTGGCACCAACCTTTGCATCGACTTCTGGTGCGGTACCGGCAAGCAAAGTCACGGCAACCCGCTGATGAAACAGGGCCACCAGATGCAGCGAATGGCGGGTGTGAAGAAGCTCCAGCCTAACCTGCGTACCACGCCGTTTGTGTTGGATCCTTTTGCGATCAGAGAAATTGACGCAGTGCTTTCGACGCATGATCACAACGATCATATCGACGTGAACGTCGCTGCCGCCGTGATGCAAAACTGCCCCGACGATATCCCGTTCATCGGGCCGCAAACCTGTGTCGATCTGTGGATTGGCTGGGGCGTGCCGCGTGAACGCTGCATCGTGGTAAAACCGGGCGACGTGGTAAAAGTGAAAGACATTGAAATCCACGCCCTCGATGCTTTTGACCGCACAGCGTTGATAACCTTACCTGCTGAACAAAAAGCGGCAGGCATTCTGCCGGATGGCATGGACGAACGCGCAGTCAACTACCTGTTCAAAACACCGGGCGGTAATCTCTATCACAGCGGCGACTCTCACTATTCCAACTACTACGCCAAACACGGCAATGAGCACCAGATCGACGTTGCGCTCGGGTCGTACGGTGAAAACCCACGTGGCATAACCGACAAAATGACCAGCGCCGATATGCTGCGCATGGCGGAAGCGCTGAACACCAAAGTGGTCATCCCGTTCCATCACGACATCTGGTCCAATTTCCAGGCCGACCCGCAGGAAATCCGCGTGCTGTGGGAAATGAAGAAAGACCGCCTGAAATATGGCTTCAAACCGTTTATCTGGCAGGTTGGCGGCAAATTCACCTGGCCGCAGGATAAAGACAATCTGGAATACCACTACCCGCGTGGCTTCGATGATTGCTTCACCACGGAACCGGATCTGCCGTTTAAATCCTTCCTGTAAGACCGCGCTGGCGCGGCACCGATCCGGGGGATGACCGCTGCGCTGGCCTTTTAATCCGACGTTTACTTAGTAATTTCAGGCTATTTCAAATATCATCATTAAAAATCAAGGATCTGCGGAATAGCTCATGACCGAAGCACAACGGCACCAAATCTTACTCGAACTGCTGGCGCAGACGGGTTTTGTCACTGTCGAACAGGTGATTGAAAAACTGGGGATTTCCCCTGCCACCGCTCGTCGGGACATCAATAAACTGGATGAAAGCGGCAGGCTGAAAAAAGTACGGAACGGCGCCGAAGCCATCAGCCAACATCGCCCACGCTGGACGCCGATGAACATCCACGAAGCGCTGAATCATGATGAAAAGGTGCGTATCGCCCGCGCCGCGTCGCAGCTGGTGAATCCAGGGGAAAGCGTGGTGATCAATTGTGGTTCAACCGCATTTCTACTTGGCCGGGAAATGTGCGGCAAGCCAGTACAAATCATCACCAACTATCTGCCGCTGGCGAATTTCCTGATCGACCAGGAGCACGACAGTGTGATCATCATGGGTGGCCAGTACGATAAGAGTCAGTCCATCACGCTGAGCCCGCAGGGAAGTGAAAACTCGCTTTATGCCGGGCACTGGATGTTCACCAGCGGCAAGGGCCTCACCGCCGACGGGTTATATAAAACCGATATGCTGACTGCGATGGCAGAACAAAAAATGCTGAACGGCGTCGGGAAACTGGTAGTGCTGGTCGACAGCACCAAAGTCGGTGAGCGCGCGGGCATGCTGTTCAGCCGTGCGGAAGATATCGATATTTTAATCACCGGCAAAGACGCTAACCCTGAAATCCTCAAACAGCTTGAAGCTCAGGGCGTCCAGGTTCTGCGCGTTTAGAGGAACTGCTTAAAGAACGCCACCGTCACGTCCAGCGCTTCCGGCGTGATGCGGTGACGAACGCCTGCTTGCCAGTGGCAGGTGAGCTTGTGGTCCAGTCCCTGCCGTTGCATCGCCTGCTGTAGACGGAACGTCTCAGCGGCAGGGACGACGTCATCATCTTCGCCGTGCCACAGCAGCAGAGGCCTGGCAGCGAGTTTTTCCAGCTGATGCCCAACGTCCCATTCGGTCAATTCCGCTGGCATTTCCAGTGAAGGGAACAGCGAGCGAGAAAGTGATGTAAGGTAGCCTGACCCCATCAGACTGGCGACGCATTTTACTTCCGGATGATGCGTCATTATCCCCAGCGCCGTCATGCCGCCCATAGATGCGCCCGCCACCGCCAGTCGGTCTTCTTCCAGCCATCCTTTTTCCACGATAGCCTCTTTCAGCACGGCAAATTCGTGACAGCTGTTGAGCAGAATGGGCCAGAAGCGCTGCATTCGCCTCGCGCCATCACCGCTAAAACGCGAGCCATGATCGAGCGCATCGGGCATGATCACCCGAAAGCCGGCCAGTGCCAGCGTTACGGCAAAATAGCTGTAGACCTGTTTTGACGAGGTAAACCCATGATAAAAAACGATACACGGCAATGCCGAATCTGCTTTGCCGTGCGGAAAAGCGTGTAAAACTTCGCTGCCCGCCAGCTTACGCATTTCAAGTTCAATCATTTATCTTCCTCTTCTTTTATGCTGGTATGACACGCTGAGATTTCCCGCGCAAGTTTATCCTTTCCTCACGGCTGCTAATGTTGAGAGGTGGATTACGGTTTTACGATTATTTCATTCGAAAATCGCGCCAGAGATAACAGTTCGGGAACATTCCCCCTAAACGCAATTTATTAATCACTACACTAATGATTATCAGGAAACGGGATATGGCTATGCGACGTTTTGCGCCAATGCTGCTGGTGCTTTTGCTGTGTGGATGTAGCGTACTTCAGGGAACCCCTGAAGCCCCGCCGCCACTCACCAGTCACCCGCAGGAAATCCAACGGAATCAGACGGAAGGTCTGCAAAAGATGGGTACGGTCAGTGCCATGGTATACGGTTCACCGATGGATGTGGAATCAGCCATCAAGGCGAAAGTGACCGCTGCCAAAGCAGATTACTACGTGATCATCATGATTGATGACACTATGGTTCCAGGACAATGGTATTCACAGGCCATATTATATCGCAAACCATAAGCGGGCATAATTTAGCCAGCTTTACATTGCTTTTCAGCCGTTCACGTTTCCCGATGCACAATGACGTCATGCCATCCCCTAAGGATGTATGTCTGCGATGGATTGCCCAAGGCTAACCTCGGGTTACGTGAAATGGAGCTGACGACGATGAAACACGCCTTTGCCTACACATTAGGATTTTCGAACACCACGGCGCAATCTGCAGAGTTTGCCAGCGCCGATTGTGTGACTGGACTGAATGAAATCGGTCAAATTTCCGTCAATAATATTTCTGGCAGCCTTCAGGACGTCGAACGCGTGATCGCCCTCAAAGCCGATGAGCAAGGGGCGTCGTGGTACCGTATTATCCAGATGTATGAAGAACAGAATCCAGACAACTGGCGCGTACAGGCCATTCTGTACGCCTGAGATGATGGGCAGACGCTGAGCGCCTGCCCCTGCTTTACCCCATCCCGCCTGTCGCCCGCAGCAGTAAATCACTCTGTAAACGCTCATCCAGCAGCATTCCGCCGCGCGGATCCAGCATCATCCGACACCACGCCTGCGCCATCGGTGGTGACGCCGTTTGCAGCATTTGTGCCCCGCAACCCAGCAGATAGAGCTGCTGCGTGATTTCACGCCCCTGCGCTTCCAGCGGTTTACGCAGCCGCTGCTGAAGCTGACGCCAGGCGCGGTCGAAATGCCGGTCCTGCCCTTTGACTTCATTGCATTCGGCGCTGAGCAGTTCCAGTACGCCCGGCTGTTTCGCCAGCACCCGCAGCACATCGAGGCACATGATATTCCCCGAGCCTTCCCAGATGCTGTTCACCGGCATTTCACGGTACAGACGAGGCAGCTCGCTGTCTTCGCAGTAGCCGACCCCGCCGAGCACCTCCATCGCCTCAGCGACAAACGGAATGCCCGCCTTGCAGATGGCGAATTTCGCCGTCGGCGTAAAGAGTCTGGCCCATAGCGCGCTCTCGGTGGAAGTCCGGTTATCCCACGCCCGTGCCAGACGAAACAGAAAGGCGGTTTGCCCTTCCAGTTGCAACGTCATCCGGCTCAATACCTGGCGCATTAACGGCTGCTCGACAAGCGTTTTGCCAAACGCCTGGCGTTGATGCGCGTGATACAGCGCCACTGACAGCGCCCGGCGCATCAGGCCGTGGCTGCCCAGCGCGCAATCGAAGCGGGTCAGGCCGCCCATTTTGAGGATCAGGCGGATCCCTTCGCCTTCTTCGCCCAGCAGCCAGCCGGTTGCATCGGTAAACTCTACTTCGCTGCTGGCGTTGGAGCGGTTGCCGAGCTTATCTTTCAGGCGCTCGAGCCGCACCGCATTACGTTGTCCATCAGGCAAGAAGCGCGGGACGAAAAAGCACGACAATCCGCCGCTGGCTTGCGCCAGAATCAGATGCGCATCGCTTTGCGGCACGGAGAAGAACCATTTATGCCCCACCAGTCGGTACATTACACCGTCGATTTTCTCGGCCCGGGTGGAATTACTCAGCACATCAGAACCACCCTGCTTTTCGGTCATCCCCATGCCAATCAGCAGCCCGCGCTTTTGGCCGCCGGGCAGCAAATGGGAATCGTAGCGATCGCTCAGTAAGGGTGTGGCCCAGTCGGCAAAGGGCTTAGGCAGGAATTGCTGTAACAACGACGTGGCGGCAAAGGTCATTGTCACCGGGCAAAGCGTGCCGGCCTCGACCTGCGCATGCAGCAAAAAACGCGCTGCGCGGGCAACAAACGAGCCAGACCTCGCGTCCTCTTCCCAGGCCAGATTATGCACCCGGTTGGCACACAGGCCCTGCATCAGCAGGTGCCAGGCCGGATGAAAGCGCACATCATCCAGCCGTTCACCCGTGGCGTCGTATCGCAGCAGTTCCGGCGAATTCACGTTGGCGAGTCGCCCGAGTTCCAGCGATTCTGCGGCCCCTAACTGTTGCCCGATGCTGGCCAGCAAATCGAGATCCCAGCCTGCGCCTTCTCGCATCACCGCCTCGTGCAGCGCGGTGTCGGAAAGGAACAAGTTGCTGTTATTGAGCGGCATTGGCTGGTTGAACACGGTATGCGTTTGCCAGGACATAGCGCCTCCTTCCTTCATGAGCATCAGCCGTAAGTATGGTCAGCACTCTGAGGGTCTGCCCATAAAAAGGGTGACAAAAAAGAATCATGCCCGGCTTCGTGAGGCTCATCACAGCCACAAGAATTTTAAATTTTCTTATCTGTTTTGTATGGAATAATTTATTCAATGGTTAATACGATGTGCAACCTCAGGACAGGCTATGCAAACAGGATCAGTGGCAGCAGGGGCGCACAAACGTGCGTTGATCGCCGGTTCAATTGGCAATTTCATCGAATGGTATGAGTTTGCCGTTTACGGCTTTCTGGCGACGGTAATTGCCAAAAACTTCTTTCAGCTCGAAGGAGAGGCGCCGATTACCGGGCTTATCCTCACCTATGCGGCATTCGCCGTAGCCTTTTTCTTCCGCCCGCTGGGCGCCGTCGTTTTCGGCCGTCTGGGCGACCGCATCGGGCGTAAACCGACGTTGATTCTGGTACTGGTAATGATGACGCTGGCAACCACCGCGATTGGCCTCGTGCCGGTGTACGCCACAATCGGCGTCACCGCGCCGTTACTCTTAACCGTGCTGCGCATTTTGCAGGGCCTTTTCGCAGGCGGAGAATACGGTGGGGCCGTGTCGTTGATGACCGAGTTTGCGCCAAAAGGTAAACGCGGGTTGTACGGCGCGTGGCAATCCTTCACCGTTGCGCTGGGTTTGCTAGCGGGCGCGGGTATCGTGGCACTGATGTCTGCCATCCTCAGCCCTGAAGCAATGCTCGACTGGGGCTGGCGCGTGCCGTTCTTTTTAGCGCTGCCGATGGGCGGTGTGGCGCTTTGGCTGCGGATGAATATGGAAGAAACGCCAAGTTTCGTCCGTCAGCAGAAAACGGATGCGGTTCCAGTCAAAGCCAGCACCTCTGGTACCTTTAAAGCGATTGTTATCGGCATTGGCCGTCTGATGGTGTGGTCTGCTGCGGGTTACACCTATCTGGTAATCATGCCGTCCTACCTACAATCTGCGCTGCATACCGGGTTTAACCAGGCGCTGCTGATTGCGGTGATTTCTAATATTGGTTTTGCGGTGACCATTCTTCCGTCGGGCATGCTGAGCGATAAAATTGGGCGCCGCACGCTGATGGTGCTCGCCGCGGTATTACTGCTGGTTCTCGCCCTGCCGTTGCTGAAAATTTTGCAGGCGGAATCCAGCACGCTATTGGTCAAAGGACTGGTCGTGTTTATTGCGGGTGGTCTGGTAGGGATGTTGGCCGGGCCTGGGCCTGCCATGCTGTCGGAGATGTTCCCAACCAAAGTGCGTTATACCGGACTTGGGCTGGCGTATTCACTTTCCAATGCCATTTTCTCTGGCTGCGCTGGGCTGATTATTACCGGGCTGATTAAGCAGACGGGTAATCTCGATATTCCGGCGTATTACGTGATGGCTACGGCAGTGGTGAGTATTGTGGCATTGATGACGCTGAGAAAGGATGACCATCTGCGGTCACTGGATGAGTAAACAAACTGCCCGGCGGAACTACGCTTGCCAGGCCTACGGATTGTAGGCCGGGTAAACGTAGTGCCGCCAGGCATTCAATATCAACTTCTCTGGCGCACGGCTTCAAACAGGCAAATACCGGTGGCGACAGACACATTCAGTGAAGACACACTGCCCGCCATCGGAATGCTGATCAGCTCATCGCAGTGCTCACGAGTCAGGCGACGCATGCCTTCACCTTCCGCACCCATCACCAGCGCCATACGGCCAGCCAGCTTGCTCTGATACAGCGTGTGGTCGGCTTCACCAGCGGTACCCACAATCCAGATGTTCTCTTCTTGCAACAGACGCATGGTACGTGCCAGGTTGGTCACCCGGATCAACGGCACATTTTCTGCAGCACCACAGGCCACTTTCTTCGCCGTCGCATTGAGCTGTGCAGAACGATCGCGCGGAACAATCACCGCGTGCACACCCGCAGCGTCTGCGCTACGCAGACAAGCACCGAGGTTGTGCGGATCGGTCACGCCATCGAGGATCAGCAGGAATGGGTTCTCGAACTGGCTCAGCAGATCCGGCAGATCGTTTTCCTGATACTGTCGACCCTCTTTTACGCGCGCGATGATCCCCTGATGCACAGCACCTTCGCTCTTCTCGTCAAGATACTGGCGGTTCGCGACCTGAATCACCACACCCTGGGCTTCCAGCGCATGGATAAGCGGCAGAAGGCGTTTATCTTCGCGGCCTTTCAGGATAAAGACTTCCTGAAAACGCTCGGGTGCACGCTCGAGAAGGGCCTGCACCGCGTGGATGCCGTAAATCATTTCACTCATGAATGGTACTCGTAAATGGTTAATCGTTGATCCCCTCACCCCGGCCCGCTCCCCAAAGTGGCAAGAGAGAAAACCCAGATTGCTCCGGGCATTCTCCTCGCCCTTTTAAGGAGAAGGACAGCGTGAGGGTAAAAATTACTCGGCGACTTTCTTTTTCGACGCGCGTTTAGCTTTGGTCGCGGTGGCGATTTTAAGCGTTTTTTCAGACGGTTTTTTGGCTTTCTTACCCGCCGCGTCTTTCTTCGCTTTTGGCTTCGGTTTCGCCTGGCCTTTATCGCCGCGGAATGCGCTATCCGGCTCGAAGTTCACCTTTTTACCCGCCTGGCGGCGACGGTTTCCAGGCTTCGCGCCGCCCGGTTTCTTCGCTTTTTCACGCTCGGTTTTACCGACGTTACGCGGACCACGTTCGCTGGAGATCAGCGAGAAGTCAATTTTGCGCTCGTCCATGTTGACCGCTTCCACGCGAACTTCCACGCGGTCGCCCAGACGGTAAGTCTGGCCGCCGGATTCGCCAATCAGACGCTGGCCAACCTGGTCGAAACGGTAGTAATCGTTGTCGAGGGAAGACACGTGCACCAGGCCGTCGATGAACAAGTCGCTTAGACGTACGAAGAAGCCGAAGCCTGTCACGCTGGCGATAACGCCAGGGAACACGTTGCCGACCTGATCCTGCATGAAGTCACACTTCAGCCAGTCGGAGACTTCACGGGTCGCTTCATCGGCACGGCGTTCAGTCATCGAACAGTGCTGGCCCAGTTGCAGCATCTCTTCCATGCTGTAGTGCCAGCCGCCGGTGTCGGTAGAATTGCCTTGATGCCCCTCATCTTTCGCCAGCAGATATTTAATGGCACGGTGCAGCGAAAGATCAGGATAACGACGAATCGGCGAGGTGAAGTGCGCGTAAGATTGCAGCGCCAGACCGAAGTGACCGCGGTTTTCCGGGTCATATACCGCCTGTTTCATCGAGCGCAGCAGCATCGTTTGCAGCATCTCGTGATCCGGGCGATCTGCGATGGAAGTCAGCAGCTCGGCATAATCGCGCGGCTCAGGCTTATTGCCACCCGGCAGCTCCAGGCCCAGCTCTGCCAGAACGGTGCGGAAAGAGGTGATCGCCTCTTCGGTTGGCTTATCGTGAATACGGAACAGCGCAGGCTCTGATTCTTTCTCGACGAAACGCGCCGCCGAAATATTCGCGAGGATCATGCACTCTTCGATCAGTTTATGGGCATCGTTACGCTGAGTTTGTTCAATGCGCTCAATGCGGCGCTCGGCGTTGAAGATAAACTTCGCTTCTTCGCTTTCAAACGAGATCCCGCCACGTTCAGCACGGGAGACATCCAGCACTTTGTAGAGGTTGTGCAGTTCTTCGATATGCTTCACCAGCGGGGAGTACTGCTCACGTAGCTCCTGATCGCCCTGCAAAATGTGCCAGACCTTGTTATAGGTCAGGCGCGCATGGGAGCTCATTACCGCTTCGTAGAATGTATAACTCGTCAGGCGCCCTTTTGCTGAAATGGTCATTTCACAGACCATGCACAGTCGGTCAACCTGCGGGTTCAGGGAGCACAGACCGTTGGACAGTACTTCCGGCAGCATAGGGACAACCTGCGACGGGAAGTACACCGAGGTGCCGCGGTTGCGGGCTTCGGTGTCCAGCGCAGTTGGCGGACGCACGTAATAGCTTACGTCAGCAATCGCCACCCACAGGCGCCAGCCGCCACCGCGTTTCTTCTCACAGAACACGGCGTCATCGAAGTCACGGGCATCTTCACCATCAATGGTCATCAGCGGCAGATCACGCAAATCTACACGGCCTATTTTCGCTTCTTCCGGTACCTGTTCTTTCTGGTTCGCAATCTGTTTTTCAACTTCTGGCGGCCAGACGTACGGAATTTCATGGGTACGCAGCGCCATGTCCACGGCCATGCTGGTGCCCATGTTATCGCCCAGCACTTCGACAATTTTACCGATGGCTTTCGTGCGGCGGGTCGGGCGCTGAGTCAGCTCAACCACCACCACAAAGCCCATCCGCGCGCCCATCAGTTCTTCAGGCGGGATGAGGATATCAAAGCTCAGACGGCTGTCGTCCGGCACCACAAAGCCGATGCCTGCATCGGTAAAGTAGCGACCAACGATTTGCCCGGTTCTTGGCTCAAGCACGCGAACGATGCGCGCTTCACGACGGCCTTTACGATCGGCCCCCAGCGGCTGCGCCAGGACCTGATCGCCGTGCATACACATTTTCATCTGTTCAGATGAAAGATAGAGATCGTCTTTACGCCCTTCGACGCGCAGGAAGCCAAAACCATCACGGTGACCGATGACTTTACCTTTCAGCAGATCAAGGCGTTCCGGCAGCGCGTAGCACTGACGGCGAGTGAAAACGAGTTGCCCGTCGCGCTCCATGGCGCGCAGGCGTCGACGCAGGGCTTCCTGCTGTTCTTCACCTTCGATTTTCAGCTCTGTTGCCAGTTCGTCTCGGCTGACCGGTTTTTCGCGTTTAGTAATGAAATCGAGGATGAATTCCCGGCTAGGGATAGGGTTCGCGTATTTTTCAGCTTCGCGTTCCTGGAAAGGATCGTGTGACATAGCGGTTCCTCCGTTGTCAGCTCCGGTGAAGTAATATACCCGTCATACTTCGCGTTGCATGTGCGTTGGCTACGTCCGCTCACCCCAGTCACTTACCTGAGTGAGCTCCTGAGGGATTCCCGGACTTGCCGCCTTCCTGCGACGCGAATTATTTAGGGTATAGATCACTCCACCAGCAATAATTTATAAAGCGGTTGATTCTCTTCAACCAAATCGGCCAGGGTGTAGTTATCCAGTTCCTTGAGAAAACTGTTTACGGCCTCAGACAGTGCCTGTTTCAAACGACAGGCGGGCGTAATGTGGCAAAAGTCGCTGCTGCAGTTCACCAGCGACAAGGGTTCGAGTTCGCGAACCACGTCACCAATAATAATCGTGCGTGCCGGTTTCCCCAGACGAATGCCACCGTTTTTTCCGCGTACGGCGTCGACGAAGCCTGCACGGCTTAGCTGGTTGATAATTTTAACCATATGATTACGGGACACACCATAGACCTCTGTTACCTCAGAGATATTGGTCATTCGACCGTCCGGCAGCGATGCCATATAGATTAGCGCACGCAATCCGTAATCGGTGAAACTCGTTAACTGCACATCAACCTCAACGCAGGGAATAAAGACAGAAATACGCTAAATCATTCAGGTTGCATCGCGGCGGCAACTGAGTGAGCCCAGGGAGCTTACACAAGTAAGTGACCGGGGTGAACGAAGGCAGCCAACAAAGAGGCAGCTTGAATGATGACGCGTATTTACATTGATGATAAACCAGCCAGCCATGCAGCGGTTAATTTATTTAAGCGGGAGAAGGTGGAAAGCAAGAACAAGGGGCGCCTTGAAAGCGCCCCTGACATGATTATGCGTCGAACGGGTCGCGCAGGATCATGGTTTCATTACGGTCCGGACCGGTTGAAATGATATCAACAGGAACGTCGGTCAGTTCTTCGATACGTTTGATGTAGTCCAGCGCTGCCTGCGGTAAGCCGCTGCGCTCTTTCACGCCAAAGGTGGTCTCAGACCAGCCCGGCATGGACTCATAAATCGGCTCGATACCTTCCCAGTCGTCGGCTGCCAGCGGAGTGGTCGTCACTTCGCGGCCATCCGGCATACGGTAGCCAATACAGATTTTCACTTCTTTCAGACCATCCAGAACGTCCAGTTTGGTCAGGCAGAAGCCAGAAAGGGAGTTGATCTGTACGGCACGGCGTACGGCAACCGCATCCAGCCAGCCACAACGACGACGGCGACCGGTGGTCGCACCAAACTCGTTACCCTGCTTGCAGAGGAACTCGCCGGTTTCGTCGAACAGCTCGGTTGGGAACGGACCTGCACCTACACGGGTAGAGTAAGCTTTGATGATGCCCAGCACGTAATCAACGTAACGCGGACCCAGACCGGAACCTGTCGCCACGCCACCTGCGGTGGTGTTGGAGGAAGTCACGTACGGATAGGTACCGTGGTCGATGTCCAGCAAGGTGCCCTGGGCACCTTCGAACATCACGAAATCACCACGCTTGCGCGCCTGATCCAGCAGATCAGAAACGTCAACAACCATCGCGGTCAGGATGTCGGCCACAGCCATGACATCATCCAGCACTTTCTGGAAATCAACGGCTTCAGCTTTGTAGTAATTCACCAGCTGGAAGTTGTGATATTCCATTACTTCTTTCAGTTTATCGGCGAAGGTCGCTTTGTCGAACAGGTCGCCAACGCGTAGGCCACGACGGGCCACTTTATCTTCATACGCAGGGCCGATACCACGACCGGTAGTACCGATAGCTTTCGCACCGCGCGCTTTTTCACGAGCAACGTCCAGCGCAACATGATAATCAAGGATCAACGGGCATGCTTCAGAGAGCAGCAGACGTTCGCGAACCGGGATACCACGGTCTTCCAGTTCTTTCATCTCTTTCATCAGCGCAGCAGGAGACAGCACAACACCGTTACCGATGATGCTGGTCACATTGTCGCGAAGAATGCCTGATGGAATAAGATGGAGGACGGTTTTTTCACCGTTGATTACGAGAGTATGGCCTGCGTTGTGACCGCCCTGGTAGCGTACAACATATTTAGCCCGTTCAGTCAGAAGATCAACGATCTTCCCTTTACCTTCGTCACCCCATTGGGTGCCCAGTACGACGACGTTGTTACCCATTTTTCAAAATCACCGTTTGCTTAAAAAAGGATTCTACCATCGCTTTTTCAGAGATACAGCACTTTTTCCAGGCAAAATCTGACAAGAGCGACTAAGACCCTGTCAGGCCATCGCTTTCGTCAACATGTAGTAGATGACGACGCCTGCAACCACAAGACCCCCACCAAAACGACGTAAAATATGATCCGGAAGTTGCGATAACGCCGCGACCATTTTCCGCCAGGCCTGTGGATAGAGCATCGGGCCGAGGCCTTCAAGGACTAACACCAGCGCAAGCGCCAGCCAAATCGTTGAGTTCATGATTCATCCTGATAAAAGAAAACCACCGTCAATGCGGTGGTTTTTTTACTAAATCGACTGCCCGAGAGTTTAACGCGTTGCGCTGCTCGGCGTCTTCATGTAACGGAAGAAATCGCTTTCCGGACTGAGCACCATCACGTCTTGTCCAGAATTGAAGCTCGCCTCATACGCACGCAGGCTACGGATAAAGGCGTAGAAATCCGGATCCTGACTGAAGGCATCAGCAAAGAGTTTCGCTGCTTCTGCATCGCCTTCACCGCGGGTGATGCGCCCCTGACGCTCAGATTCTGCCAGCGTTTTCGTCACTTCATAATCGGCTGCTGCACGCAGTTTTTCTGCTTCTTCCTGACCTTGTGAACGGTGGCGACGGGCAACCGCTTCACGCTCAGCGCGCATACGGTTGTAAATCGCTTCCGACACTTCCGCCGGCAGGTTGATTTGCTTGATGCGAACATCAACCACTTCAATCCCTAATGCCGCCATGCTGTTCGGGTTGATCACCGGCACTTTGCCGTTGGTTTCCGCAACTACACGTTCTGCTGCTTCAGCGATAGCGCTGTCTGCTGCAGGCGTGGCCACTTCGTCATCACCGCCGGAAGAACCGGAGTTCAGCGCGTCACGCACTTCGATGGTCAGACGACCACGGGAATCGGTCACGATGTCTTTCACATCCAGACGACCAATTTCAGAACGTAGACGGTCAGAGAACTTACGTTTCAGCAGCACCTCTGCCTGGGAGACGTCACCGCCGCCAGTCGCCAGATAGTAACGGCTGAAATCGCTGATACGCCATTTGATGTAGGAATCAACGATCAGGTCTTTCTTCTCTTTGGTGACGAAGCGATCGGCCTGGTTGTCCATGGTCTGAATGCGCGCATCCAACGTTTTAACGGATTCAATAAACGGCACTTTAAAGTGCAGACCTGGCGCGTACACCAGCGGTTTATTTTCATCGTCACGAACGACTTTACCAAATCGCAGCGTGATACCGCGCTCACCCTCTTTCACCACAAATACTGACGTGTAGAGGCCTACCAGCACGATGATAATTAACGCAATTACTGATTTACGCATCGTTATTCCCCCTGACGCTGGTAGTCGTTACGCTGCGCATTCGCACGGCGTTGGTCCATGATATTGTCATCGCTTGATGCCGGTGCATTGCTATTGCTGCTGGCGCTGCTGCTCGAACTGGAGGCAGGTGGCAGGCGCAACAGGCTGTTGGCGCCACTGCTGTCATTCTTTTTTGCAGGTGCGGCACTGCCACCTTTCAGCATCTGGTCAAGCGGCAGAACCATCAGGTTGCCCCCTTTATCATTGACCAGCACTTTACGGGTATGGCTCAGCACTTTTTCCATGGTTTCGATATACAGACGTTCACGGGTAATTTCCGGTGCAGCTTTATACTCAGGGAGCAGTTTTGAGAAGCGAGCCACTTCACCCTGTGCTTCCAGGACAGTCTGCGTTTTATACGCACGCGCTTCTTCGAGAATACGCTGCGCCTGACCGTTCGCACGTGGCTGAACTTCGTTGGTGTACGCTTCGGCTTCACGGATGTACTGCTGCTCGTTCTCACGGGCAGAAATCGCATCATCAAATGCGGCTTTCACTTCTTCCGGCGGACGTGCGGCCTGGAAGTTGACGTCCAGAAGGGTGATACCCATGTTGTACGGCTTGATGGTCTCTTCCAGCTCACGCTGGGTATCGCTACGAATAACGGTACGACCTTCCGTCAGAATACGGTCCATGGTGTATTTACCGATAACCCCACGCAGGGCGCTGTCGGTTGCCTGACGCAGGCTGTCATCCGGGCTGGTGACGCTGTACAGATATTTCTGTGGATCGGTGATGCGGTACTGCACGTTCATTTCAACGCGCACCACGTTTTCATCCGAGGTCAGCATCACACCGGAAGCCGCGAGTTCACGAACGGCTTCCACGTTGACCGGAGTGACTTCATCGACAAATGTCGGCTTCCAGTTCAGACCTGGCTCAACCAGATGACTGAACTTACCGAAGCGCGTCACAACGCCGCGTTCTGCTTCTTTAATGGTGTAGAAACCGCTCGCCGCCCAGATGATGACCACAGCCGCGGCAGCGATGCCCACGATGCGTCCACCCATTGGCGCGCGCGGCCCTTGAGAAGAATTATTACTGCCGCCGCCTGAACCACCTTTACCGCCGCCTAAACCACCGAGCTTTTTACTCAGCTTGCGGAAGATATCATCCAGATCAGGGGGCCCCTGATCGCGACCACCTTTGTTTCCATTTCCCCCAGAGTTGCCGCCTTGATTATTGCTGCTTCCCCACGGGTCGCGGTCTTGTCCGTTATTACCGGGCTGATTCCACGCCATGTATATGCTCCATATTTGTTATGCGGTGATACCCGTCATACTTCGAGCCGCATCTTTGTTGGCTGTGTTCACTCACCCGAATCGCTTAGTTGACTAAGCTCATCGGGATTCATTCACTTGCCGCCTCAATACAACTCGAATTATTTTGTGTATATACCCATATTGCCGGGTATAAAGGCGAATAATCTTCAGGCTAGCTGGCTGTCAGACTACGTAGTCCACCAGCGCAGGTTCTTGCTTACAGAGGCGACGCCAGTCCACGATCGGCAGTCGAACTTCCAGACCGACGCTACCGTCCTCCTCCATCCACTCTTTTTCTATCGCCTGAAGCTGATAAAAACGGCTTCGTAAACGCCCTTCCTGTGGAGGTAAACGCAGCGTGTGCTGTGCCACTTCACCGGAAAGTCGTTCAGTTAAAGCCTGGAAAAGCAGTGGTACACCCACCCCGGTCTGCGCTGAGAGCCAGACCCGAATCGGTTTATTTTCTTCATCCCGGTCGATACGCGGCTCAAAATCTTCCAGCATATCTATCTTGTTCATCACCAGCAGCATTGGGATCTCGTCGGCCTCGATTTCCTCGAGTACAACATTCACTGCATCAATGTTTTCCTGCACACGCACATCCGCGGCGTCGATCACATGCAGTAACAGCGTCGCCTGACGCGTCTCCTGCAATGTTGCTTTAAACGCGGCCACTAAATCGTGTGGCAAATGGCGAATAAACCCAACGGTGTCCGCCAGTACGGTTTCACCGACATCAGCGACGTTAATCCGGCGCAGAGTGGGGTCGAGCGTCGCGAACAGCTGGTCCGCGGCATATACCTGCGCTTGAGTTATCTGATTAAATAACGTCGATTTTCCGGCGTTGGTGTAGCCCACCAGCGACACGGTTGGAACATCGGCTTTGGTACGCGAACGGCGTCCTTGTTCACGCTGCTTTTCTACTCTCTCCAGACGGGAGAGGATTTGCATAATACGATTACGCAGCAAACGACGGTCAGTTTCGAGCTGGGTTTCACCCGGGCCGCGCAAACCAATCCCGCCTTTCTGTCTTTCAAGGTGGGTCCAGCCACGCACCAGACGCGTCGCCAGATGGCGCAGCTGCGCCAGCTCAACCTGCAGTTTCCCTTCATGGGTACGTGCACGCTGAGCAAAAATATCGAGAATAAGACCGGTACGATCGATAACCCTGCACTCGCACAAACGCTCCAGGTTTCGCTCCTGGGCCGGACTTAATGCATGGTCGAATAAGACAACGGATGCCCCCGTTGCTTTCACGGCTTCCGCAATTTCGACAGCTTTACCTTCACCAACATAATACTTTGGGTGCGGCGCTTTACGGCTACCGGTAATCACCTGCATTGCTTCGACACCGGCGGAAGAGACCAGGGCTTCGAACTCCTGAAGGTCTTCCATATCTTTGTCTTGCGAAAAATAGATGTGTACCAGCACCGCCTGCTCACCGGCGTCATAACGGTCAAACAAGCGTAATATCTCCTAAAAGACCAGCGGGGAACCGAACAAGCTGGCTCCCCGACATGGAAAAACAGCCACCAACCTTATTCGGTTTCGTCGCTGTCTTGCGGCGCAGAAGTTGGCTGCGCGTTGCTACCGTGATGGTAGTTACTACCAGTGCTGCCGCCCGCGGCGTTGTTGCTATGATGAGAGACCGGACGAGACGGAACCACCGTAGAAATTGCGTGCTTATAGACCATCTGGCTGACCGTGTTTTTCAACAGGATCACGAACTGATCGAAAGACTCAATTTGACCTTGCAGCTTAATACCATTCACCAAATAAATAGAAACTGGAACACGTTCCCGACGCAGTGCGTTCAGAAACGGATCTTGTAAAGATTGCCCCTTAGCCATTCTCTTTTCCTTATATGCTTGTTTTACCCACGGTTTTCAGGGAGTTACCCACAAACTTCGGGCTTGTACTTAGAACCTTGCGATCCTGAAAATTGCGCACGATACGTCTTAATTTTACACGTTCAGCCAAGACCCGCACCAACAACCTTTAACACATCGTTGAACGCCTGTTCAGGTTGTTCACTGTCTAACCAATGAACGCCCTCCCAACCGCGCAACCAGGTTACCTGGCGCTTAGCCAACTGTCTCGTGGCGCAAATACCTCTATAAACCATTTCATCATATGAAATTTCGCCTTCAAGATATGACCACATCTGGCGGTATCCCACACAACGAACGGAAGGCATGTCCGTATGCAAATCTCCACGGGCAAAAAGCGCCCGAACTTCTGCTTCAAAACCTGAAGCCAACATCTGATGAAAACGCTGCTCGATGCGTTGATGGAGCAGTTCACGGCTCGCCGGGGCGATGGCGAACTGATGCACCGTGTACGGCAGAGCTTCTCCTGACGTTTGCGTCAGTTCCGTTAAAGTTTTACCCGAAATGAAAAAAACTTCCAGTGCCCGGGAAAGTCTTTGCGGATCATTTGGATGAATACGCGCGCCAGCAACCGGATCAATCTCCTGAAGTTGCTGATGCAGCGCATTCCATCCCTGCTCTGCTGCCTGCTGCTCAATTCTGGCTCTGACGTCCGGATCTGCCGACGGTAACGGCGACAATCCTTCCAACAACGCCTTGAAATACAACATCGTACCGCCCACTAACAGCGGGATTTTTCCTGCTGCGGTGATCTCCGCCATCTCGGCCAGCGCATCGCGGCGAAAATCCGCGGCAGAATACGCCTGGGCCGGGTCGAGAATATCCAGCAACCGGTGCGGTGCAGCGGCAAGCTCCGTCGCATCCGGTTTCGCGGTTCCGATATCCATCTCTCGATAGATGAGGGCGGAATCCACGCTAATCAACTCTACGGGTAAAACTTTACGCAGCTCAATGGCTAACGCGGTTTTACCGGAGGCCGTTGGCCCCATCAAAAATATGGCCTTTGGCAGGCTTGCCTCGGTTACATCACTCATTTTTAAGGGCATTCATCGCCGTAATCAGATCAACGGGTTGTAACAGGCCACCCGGCGGAGCTTTTACCAGCTGCGGACAGAGACGTTCGACATCTGTCAGCACGGCAATTGCCTGCGCCATATTCCATTGCGCATGTTCGCTTGCGAGGTTACGCGCCAGCCACTGTGCCAGCGTTCCCGCATCGAAGATTGATTGCTGCGCGAGGTAGCCTATCAGTTCAGGAATCAAGATTTGTAAATTTTGTTGTCTTAAGGGTAAAGGCACCGCACGCACGGTCACATGCTGGCTTTCTGATTGAATATCAATGCCTAATTGCCCTAGTACCGTCAGGGACTTTTTCAGCGCCGCCTGTTCGTCTGCGGAAATTTTTAACCGCAGAGGAATAAGCAGCGGCTGTGCGCAAACTGCGGTACTGTCCGGCGAAAGCTGCGCCTGACGTAACCAGCGCTCGGCCACCGGCAATGCCAGTAAGCTCACTTTTCCATCACGTTCCAGCAGCGCCCGGTCACCCGCCACGATAGTCAGCACCCGGCCAAAGCTGCTGCTATGGCCCGCCAGGCTTTCAGTCATGGGCGCGGAAACGGGTTTGCGTTCAGCAACAGGCGTATCCAGCAGCTGCTTATACAGCGCGCCCTGCTGTTTCTGATAGCCCGGCTGCGCATTTGGCCATGTTGCACCGCCTTCTGCCCGCGCATTACCGCCAGAAGAAGAGGCGCTGTAGCGTGGAGCCGCAGGTTCCCGGGCGGCTACCGGTTCCGCGAAGTGATTGCGCCCCGCTGCGACACGGTTTTCCGGCAGTGCACGCGGCGCGGGTTGTTCATCTTCGTCTGCCAGCGGCAGCGGCGCGTCCATCTGCTGTTGCAGCACGCTCACCACGCCCTGATAGATAAAATCATGCACCAGCCGCGACTGATGGAAACGCACTTCATGTTTGGCCGGATGCACGTTCACATCTACCTGATGCGGATCGATAGTCAGATAAAGCACGAACGCTGGCTGCTCGCCCGCGCCCAGCTTGTCTTCACAGGCCTGACGGATGGCGTGGTTGATCAAGCGGTCGCGCATCATGCGGCCGTTAACGTAGCAATACTGGATTTCCGCGAGCTGGGCGTTGGTGTGCTGTGGGTCTGCCACCCAGCCGCGCAGCGCTAAATCGCCATGCTGCCACTCGATAGCCAGTGCCTGCTCCACAAACGGCGTGCCGCAGATAGCGGCCAGACGGCGTTCTTTCTGCCCGTCCTGGGCTACAGCGCGATACTGACGCACCATTTTGCCGTTGTGGTTGAGATTGATAGTGACGTCAAAACGGGCCAGCGCGATTCGACGAATCACTTCGTCGATATGGCTAAACTCCGTTTTTTCTGTGCGCATGAATTTGCGGCGCGCCGGGGTATTATAGAACAGGTCCAGCACTTCAAGCGTGGTGCCCACAGGATGCGCGGCCGGTTTCACCGTCACGTCCATGTCGCGCCCTTCAGCGTAGGCCTGCCAGGCTTCCGGCTGCTCGGCAATGCGAGAGGTCAGCGTCAGACGCGAAACTGAGCTGATACTCGCCAGCGCTTCGCCACGGAAACCGAGACTGATAATGGCTTCCAGATCATCGAGCGAGGCAATCTTGCTGGTCGCGTGACGCGCTAACGCCAGCGCCAGTTCATCTTTTTTAATGCCACAGCCGTTATCACGAATGCGGATGAGCTTCGCCCCGCCGCGTTCGATGTCGATATCGATACGGGTCGCGCCCGCATCCAGACTGTTTTCTACCAGCTCTTTCACCACCGACGCAGGTCGTTCCACCACTTCGCCAGCGGCAATCTGGTTCGCAAGCTGCGGTGGCAGAACCTGAATCGGCATGAAGCGCTCCTTAATTAATTAACGTCCCGCCAGGCCCAGACGCGCTGGCCGTTTGCGAGGCTTCGCCGCGCGGCCCACTCTGCAGCGGATGCGCGTTAAAATAGTTGCGCAGCCCGTTATAAATCGCCTCGGCGATCTGCTGCTGATAATCGTTGCTACCCAGCAAACGCTCCTCGCCACCGTTACTGATAAAACCGGTTTCGACGAGGATAGACGGGATGTCCGGCGAGCGTAAAACGCCAAGGCTGGCGTGCTCAGGACGGCGCTTATGAATGTTTCCGACGCGCTGGAGCTGCCCCAGGACATCAACCGCCACATCATACCCGACGCGCTGGGAATGGCCGAATTGTAAATCCAGCACCGCCTGGCTCAGATACGGGTCAGACTGGCTGTTAGCCAGCACATCCCCAGCCCCACCGAGCAGTTCAGACTGTTTCTCATGCTGCTCAAGCCAGCCCGCCATTTCGCTGTTCGCACGACGGTTGGACAGCACCCACACCGACGCACCCGTGGCGTCGCGGTTTGGCGCGGCGTCCGCATGAATAGAGACAAGGAAGTTGGCATTCTGCTTACGCGCCACATCCGAACGGCCCATTACCGAAATGAAGTAATCACCATCGCGGGTCAACACGCCTTTAAACATCGGGTCGTCGTTCAGCAAGGTACGTAGTTTACGGGCAATCGAAATGGTGACGTTTTTCTCTTTGGTTCCGCCCGGCCCGATGGCACCAGGATCCTGACCACCATGACCGGCGTCGATGGCGATGATCACTTTATCACCGCTGACACTGGTTGTGCGGGACCGTGCGGGACGCGTTGCCGTGTTGCTGCTGGTCACGCTGGTCATTCTGTCGTTTTGCGGTTTAAACGGGTTTCGTGCCGGCTCGATCTGACGTGGAGCGGCTGTAACGACTGGCGCTTCCACACGTTTCACGACGACCGGAGGCGGCGGCGGAGGTGGCGGTGCATCTGCGTTAATGGTGAAGACGACGGTGTAATTTCCGCCGCTTTGTTGTTTCACCGCGCGTGTCTTGCCATCGCCGGTTAAATCAACCACCAGGCGTAGGGACTGTGCGTCCTTCGGCGTGCCGGAACGAATGCTTTTGACCAGATTGTTACCGCTGAAATTGAGCGGTAAACCCTGGATAACACCGGTTTGTTTGATATCGAGCGCGACACTGCGTTTTCCTTCCTGCGAGAAGGAGTAATCAGGATCGCCCATAAAACTGAACGTAATACGGGCTTGTTTATCGCCATTGGATACCTGAATATCGGATAAACTTGCCGCCATTGCCTGCAAACTAAACAGCATCATGCCAACAACCCACCAATTTTTAACGCGATGCATCATCCCGTCATCCCTCAGGTTAACTGGCCAATTGTGCCAGTAAAGACTCACCCAGTGAGGAGACTGCCGTCACGCGCGCCTCTCGCCCTTGTGCCTGGTACTCCAGGTGAATTTCGACATCCGGTTCAGGCAACACACCCGCGCCCTGTTGCGGCCATTCCACCAGGCAAATGGCATTGTCAGCGAAGTAATCGCGGATCCCCATGAATTCAAGCTCCTCAGGATCCGCAAGGCGATATAAATCAAAGTGATACACCATCAAATTTTCGAGGGTATACGGCTCAACCAGCGTGTAAGTCGGGCTTTTGACGTTGCCTTTGTGGCCCAGCGCCTGCAAAAATCCACGGCTGAAAGTGGTTTTCCCGGCGCCCAAATCGCCGTAGAGATAAATGACGGTTGCGCCTGTGCAGGCCCCGGCAATGCGGTTGCCGAGATCTAATGTTGCCTGCTCATTGGGTAAGGGAATCACTCGATTTATCATGGTTTACGTCAATCACATCCGGGTTAACAACACGCCTGAGCGTGGAAAAAAGATCGGTGGCAAGCATGCCGCGGGTTCCAGACTGCGCGGCCAGTACGTCAGCCGCTGCGCCATGCGCGACACAGCCTGCGCAGGCAGCATCATACGGTGAGAGATGCTGGCCTAGCAACGCGCCGATAATACCCGATAGCACATCACCCATCCCACCGCTGGCCATGCCTGCATTTCCGGCATCGACAATCGCAATACCGTGTTCATTATCAGCAACGATCGTGCCTGCGCCTTTCAGCACGGCGACCCCGCCGTACCTTTTTACCAGACGTTGTGCAGAAAGTAAGCGATCGCTTTCAATTTCTGCCACGCTGCAATTCAGCAATCGGGCGGCCTCGCCGGGGTGCGGCGTCAGTACGCGATTGTGACGTTTATCGGGGTTGATTGCCAGAAGGTTCAGCGCATCGGCGTCCCAGAGCATTGGCTTGCGAACGTTCTCCACTTTGCGTAACGCTTGTTTGCCCCACGACTGTTGCCCAAGGCCGGGGCCAATCACCACCACGTCAGCCCATTCCAGGCCATCATCCAGACTTTGAGCAGTGAGTTCATGCACCATCAATTCCGGGCGCGCAGTCACAATCGGCGCGATATTTTCGACGCGAGTCAGCACCCGCACCAGCCCGGCCCCGGTACGCAGCGCCGCCTCGCCAGCCATGCGAATGGCACCCGCCGTGCCATGATCGCCGCCAATAATCACCAGCTTGCCATGAGAGCCTTTGTGCGACGTCGGACGGCGCGGCAGTAACCACTGCGCCAGCTGGCTGGCATCCACGCGTTGAAACTGAGTGGTTTGCGCATTCAGCCATACTTCAAGACCCAGCGCATGATGATGCAACGCCCCCGTCACATCCCGGGCTTTGCCGGTTAACAATCCCGGTTTCAGGGCGATAAACGTGACGGTGCGGGCGGCGCGGATAACCTCTCCCGGCGTCGTCCCCGTTTGGGCAAGCAGGCCAGAAGGGATATCGAGCGAAATAACAGGTGCAGGATGGGCGTTGGCGTGCACTATCAGCGCGGCAATGGGCGCACGCGGGGCGCTGGTTAACCCGGTCCCCAACAGGGCATCAACAATTAAATCGACGCCGTCAGGCCAGGCGATATCGTGGGCGTGAATCACGCCACCGGCGTTGAGCCACGCGGTCCGGGCTTCAGTGGCTTCTTCAGGAAGCGGTTTATCACTCTCTTGCGCCAACAACGTCACCTGAATGCCCGCCGCCTGTGCCAGTCGCGCCACGACGTAGCCATCGCCGCCGTTATTACCGTGACCGCAGAGGATAAGCCAATGTGTTGTCGCAGAATGATAGCGGCGCGCAACGTTGAAAGCGGCCTCGCCTGCGCGTTGCATCAATTCGTAGAGCGTCAGACCGAGCGCATCGGCGGCCTCTTTTTCAGCGCGACGCAGGTCATCCGCAGACCAGATGGTGTGTGGTATACTTTCGGGGTTACTCGTCATTGTATGGTCCGTCATGTCACAGCCCCTCGATCTCAACCAATTAGCGCAAGATATTAAACAGTGGGGCACCGAGCTGGGCTTTCAGCACGTCGGTATTACCGATACCGATCTCAGCGCCAGTGAACCCAAACTGCAGGCATGGCTGGACAAACAATACCATGGCGAAATGGAGTGGATGGCACGCCACGGCATGATGCGTGCCCGCCCTCATGAACTTCTGCCCGGTACGCTGCGCGTGATAAGCGTGCGGATGAACTATCTGCCCGCCAACGCGGCGTTTGCCAGCACCCTGAAAAACCCGTCACTTGGCTACGTCAGCCGTTATGCCCTTGGGCGTGATTATCATAAGCTGTTACGTAACCGCCTTAAAAAGCTCGGCGAAAAAATTCAGGAACAGTGTGCCTCGCTGAATTTTAGACCTTTTGTTGATTCCGCGCCTATTCTGGAGCGTCCAATCGCTGAAAAAGCCGGGCTCGGCTGGACAGGTAAGCACTCACTTATTCTCAGCCGCGATGCGGGTTCGTTCTTTTTCCTCGGCGAGCTGCTTATCGATCTGGCCTTACCCATTGATAAACCAGTGGAAGAAAATTGTGGCCGCTGCGTAGCCTGCATGACCATCTGCCCTACTGGCGCCATCGTTGAGCCTTACACCGTCGACGCCCGCCGCTGCATTTCCTATCTGACTATCGAACTGGAAGGCGCCATCCCGGTAGAGTTTCGCCCACTGATGGGCAATCGCATCTACGGTTGCGATGACTGCCAGCTAATTTGTCCGTGGAATCGTTACTCGCAACTCACCGACGAAGAGGATTTCAGCCCGCGTAAAGCGCTGCATGCGCCAGAGCTTATTACGCTGTTTAGCTGGAGCGAAGCCCATTTCCTGAAGGTCACCGAAGGGTCGCCTATTCGGCGAATCGGTCATTTGCGTTGGCTGCGTAATATTGCTGTCGCCCTGGGAAATGCTCCGTGGGATGAACACAATATTGAAGCTCTGGAGAGTCGCAGAGGTGAGCACCCACTTCTCGATGAACACATACAGTGGGCGGTTACGCAGCAAATAGACAAGCGAAATGCCTGCGTGGTTGAAGTTCAGTTACCGCAAAAACAACGTCTGGTGAGAGTGATTGAAAAGGGTCTGCCGAGGGATGCCTGATTCATTCACAGGGTGTGAATAAAAATAAAAACACATTGAAATTCAAGGGTGCAAAATTCGTCAAGTGATCGTGATAACAATTTGAAATCTATTTTTATTGTTATATATCAACAAATTGAAAGTTTACTATTCACACTTCGAAGCATTTTGAATTTCCAGACAAAATCGCATGGCTGTGGATAAGTCTGTTTACAAGAATATTTCAGAGAAAATAAAAATCGTCCCCAACGTCATTAAACGCTGTGGATAAGAGGGTTTGATTGAAGAAAATTTGGAGCGGGAAACGAGACTCGAACTCGCGACCCCGACCTTGGCAAGGTCGTGCTCTACCAACTGAGCTATTCCCGCTTAATCTTTGTCTTTCACGCTGCTACTGCGTTGGCTGCTTTCACTCACCTTAATCACTTACTTGAGTAAGCTCATAAGGATTCGTTCACTTGCCGCCTTGTCGCAACCTGAAATCCTGCGATTGGGTGGTGCGTATATCTTGCGATACTTTCAAATTTTGGAGCGGGAAACGAGACTCGAACTCGCGACCCCGACCTTGGCAAGGTCGTGCTCTACCAACTGAGCTATTCCCGCTTAATCTTTGTCTTTCACGCTGCTACTGCGTTGGCTGCTTTCACTCACCTTAATCACTTACTTGAGTAAGCTCATAAGGATTCGTTCACTTGCCGCCTTGTCGCAACCTGAAATCCTGCGATTGGGTGGTGCGTATATCTTGCGATACTTTTCAAATTTTGGAGCGGGAAACGAGACTCGAACTCGCGACCCCGACCTTGGCAAGGTCGTGCTCTACCAACTGAGCTATTCCCGCAAATTTGGTGCTGCCGTAACACGGAAATTCCTGTCGTTACGGGAGGCGCATTATACGAGAAATCGAATGAGCTGCAACCCCCCTGTAAGCGATTTTTTTGAAATTCAGTTCAAGTGATGGAATATTCGTCACATCGACTGTTTTTACACCAAATCACCCAGAAATCAGGCCCGGCGAGCCTTCAGCGCCGGGCAAAACGTTTACAGCTTAATGAAATTCTCGCGGTAATACGCCAGTTCAGCGACCGACTCGCGGATGTCATCCATCGCCTGATGCGTACCCTGCTTTTTGAAGCCATCGAGTATTTCTGGCTTCCAGCGACGCGCCAGCTCCTTCAGCGTACTGACGTCCAGAGCGCGGTAATGGAAATACGCTTCCAGTTCCGGCATATACTTAACCAGGAAACGGCGATCCTGGCCGATGCTGTTGCCGCAGATAGGTGATTTTCCTTCTGGCACCCACTGTTTGAGGAATTCAATCGTCGCCAGTTCTGCCGCGCGATCGTCTTCGGAGCTTGCTTTCACACGCTCAACCAGACCGCTGCCGGTGTGCGTGCGAACGTTCCAGTCGTCCATTAACGCCAGCTGTTCATCGGACTGATGCACCGCAATGGTCGGCCCTTCTGCCAAAATATTCAGATTTGCATCGGTCACCAGGGTTGCGATTTCAATAATGCGATCGCGCTCGGGATCCAGACCCGTCATCTCAAGATCGATCCAAATGAGGTTGTTTTCATTTGCACTCATGCTATTTTCCACCCTTCTCGCGTCACAACGACAGTGACTATATTCATCTAAAATAGCGTGTATCATAGAGGTTTTGCCCCTCAGGGGCGACCAGGAGTCAGCACGATTGAGTAAAAATAAACTCTCCAAAGGTCAGCAGCGCCGGGTTAAAGCCAACCACGAGCGCCGTCTTAAAACGACTTCGGAGAAGCCCGATCTCGATGACAACCTGTTTGGCGAAAAAGCTGAAGGCATCGTTATCAGCCGCTTCGGCATGCATGCCGATGTGGAATCCACCGAAGGCACGACCCACCGTTGTAACATTCGCCGCACCATTCGTTCGCTGGTCACGGGTGACCGCGTCGTCTGGCGCCCAGGAAAATCTGCCGCAGAAGGCGTTAACGTCAAAGGCATCGTGGAAGCCGTTCACGAGCGCACATCGGTTCTGACGCGTCCGGACTTTTACGACGGCGTAAAACCGATTGCCGCGAATATCGATCAGATAGTTATCGTGTCAGCCATTCTGCCTGAACTCTCACTGAACATTATCGACCGTTATCTTGTTGCCTGCGAAACGCTCGACGTTGAGCCGCTTCTCGTTCTGAACAAAATCGATCTTCTTGATAACGAAGGCCTGGCGTTTGTTAATGCGCAGATGGATATCTATCGCAAAATTGGCTACACCGTACTGATGGTTTCCAGTCATAAGAAAGATGGCCTGAAGCCGCTAGAAGAGGCGTTGACCGGGCGTATCAGCATCTTTGCGGGTCAGTCTGGCGTGGGTAAATCCAGCCTGCTGAACAACCTGCTTGGCCTGCAAACAGAGATCCTCACCAATGATGTCTCTGACAACTCAGGCCTCGGCCAGCACACCACCACCGCCTCGCGTTTGTATCATTTCCCTCACGGTGGAGATGTGATTGACTCGCCAGGCGTGCGTGAGTTTGGCCTTTGGCATCTGGAAGCAGAACAAATCTTCAACGGCTTTGTCGAATTCCACGAGTATTTAGGCGCCTGTAAATACCGCGACTGCAAGCACGACAACGATCCGGGCTGCGCAATTCGTGAAGCTGTTGAAAAAGGTGACATCGCCGAAACGCGCTTTGAAAATTATCATCGCATCCTCGAAAGTATGTCAGAGGTAAAATCGCGTAAAACCTTTTCTGAAAGTGGCAACTGACATTTAAGCTGAACGCCGATAGAATCAGCCCCTTTTTTTAACAGGCTCGCAATTGAGCCTGAAATGGCATAACCATTGGCCTGGAGGCTACCTTGCTAAACTCATTTAAACTTTCGCTTCAATACATTCTGCCTAAACTGTGGCTCACCCGCCTCGCAGGCTGGGGCGCAAGCAAACGAGCAGGCTGGCTGACGAAGCTGGTCATTGACCTGTTCGTGAAATGCTACAAAGTCGACATGAAAGAGGCGCAAAAGCCGGATACCGCCAGCTATCGCACCTTCAACGACTTCTTCGTTCGCCCGCTGCGTGACGAAGTGCGTCCAATTGACACCGATCCAAGCGTGCTGGTCATGCCAGCCGATGGCGTGATTAGCCAGCTTGGCAAAATCGAAGACGACAAAATCCTACAGGCGAAAGGCCATAACTACAGCCTTGAAGCACTACTGGCAGGCAACTACCAGATGGCGGACCTGTTCCGTAACGGTTCTTTTGCCACTACCTATCTTTCGCCGCGCGACTATCACCGCGTGCACATGCCGTGCAACGGTATCCTGCGCGAAATGATTTACGTGCCGGGCGATCTGTTCTCCGTTAACCATTTGACCGCGCAGAATGTGCCAAACCTGTTCGCACGTAACGAACGCGTCATCTGCCTGTTTGATACCGAATTTGGCCCGATGGCACAGATTCTGGTCGGTGCGACTATCGTCGGTAGCATTGAAACCGTTTGGGCTGGCACCATTACCCCGCCGCGCGAAGGCGTCATCAAGCGCTGGACCTGGCCTGCCGGTGAAAGCGAAGGTTCTGTTGCTCTGCTGAAAGGCCAGGAAATGGGTCGCTTCAAGCTGGGTTCAACGGTTATCAACCTGTTTGCGCCGGGTAAAGTTCAGCTGGCAGAACAACTCGCCAGCCTCTCTGCAACCAGGATTGGTCTGCCGCTGGCGGTGTCCACTGAAATCTTTGCCGCCCAGGAAACAGACGTTGTCACTCCTGTAGCAGAAGACGTTGTGACCGCGGATGAAATCATTCCGCCGGTTGATGATAAAAACGACCAGGGCTAACCACAAGGATCGCTGACGTGCGCCTGATTATCACTTTTCTGATGGCCTGGTGCCTCAGCATGGGGGCGTACGCAGCAAGCGCCCCCGACGCCAAACAAATCACTCAGGAACTGGAACAGGCGAAAGCGGCAAAGCCCGCTCAGCCTGAAGCCGTCGAGGCGCTCCAGTCCGCGCTGAACGCGCTCGAAGAGCGTAAAGGTTCGCTCGAGCGCGTTCAGCAATATCAACAAGTTATTGATAACTTCCCCAAACTTTCCCAATCGCTACGCACTCAGCTCACTAACCTGCGCGACGAGCCTCGTCCAGCCCCTGAAAACCTCACTACCGATGCGTTGAATCAGGAAATCCTGCAGGTCAGTAGCCAGCTGCTGGAAAAAAGCCGTCAGGCCCAGCAGGAGCAGGAACGCGCCCGGGAAATCGCCGATTCACTCAGCCAGCTGCCGCAACAGCAAACCGACGCGCGCCGCCAGCTGAATGACGTCGAACGCCGGGTCGGCACCGCCACGGGTAAAACCGCGCTGGCACAAAACCTCAGCTTGCAGGCGGAATCCGCCAAGCTAAAAGCCCTGGTTGATGAACTGGAGCTGGCACAGCTTTCGGCAAACAACCGCCAGGAACTGGCGCGGATGCGCTCGGAGCTGGCGCAGAAACAGAGCGAGCAACTGGATGCCTATCTCCAGGCCCTGCGTAACCAGCTCAATAGCCAACGTCAGCGGGAAGCTGAAAAAGCGCTGGAAAGCACCGAATTATTAGCCGAGAACAGCGCTAACCTGCCGCCGAGTATCGTCCAGCAGTTCGCCATTAACCGCGAACTGTCGCAGGCGCTCAACCAACAAGCGCAGCGTATGGATTTGGTCGCTTCTCAACAGCGTCAGGCAACCAATCAGACGCTGCAGGTCCGTCAGGCCCTGAACACCCTGCGCGAACAGTCTCAGTGGCTAGGCTCATCCAACCTGTTAGGCGAAGCCCTGCGCGCCCAGGTTGCCCGTCTGCCGGAGATGCCTAAGCCGCAGCAGCTCGATACCGAAATGGCGCAGCTGCGCGTCCATCGCCTGCGCTACGAAGACTTGCTCAGCAAGCAAACGCAGCTGCGGGAAAGCCGCCAGACCGACGGCGAACCGCTGGCCAACAATGAATCACGGATTCTGGAAGCCCAGCTGCGCACCCAGCGCGAGTTGCTCAATTCGCTGCTGCAGGGCGGTGATACGCTGATCCTCGAACTCACCAAGCTGAAAGTCGCCAACGGACAGCTGGAAGATGCACTGAAGGAGATCAACGAAGCCACCCACCGCTACCTGTTCTGGACCTCCGACGTCAGCCCGATAACCTTCGCCTGGCCGCTGGAAATCGTGCAGGATCTGCGCCGTCTGATTTCGCTCGATACCTTCAGCCAGCTCGGTAAAGCCTCGATCATGATGCTGACCAGCAAAGAGACGCTGATCCCGCTGTTTGCCGCGCTGATTCTGGTTGGGTTCAGCATCAGCTCGCGTAAGCACTTCACGCGCTTCCTGGAGCGTTCCAGCAACCGCGTCGGCAAAGTGACGCAGGACCACTTCTGGCTCACGCTGCGCACGGTGTTCTGGTCGATTCTGGTGGCCTCACCGCTGCCGGTATTGTGGATGACGCTCGGCTTCGGATTGCAGGAAGCGTGGCCATACCCACTGGCCGTGGCGATTGGCAACGGCGTCACTGCTACCGTGCCGCTGCTATGGGTGGTGATGATTTGCGCCGCTTTTGCCCGCCCGAATGGCCTGTTCGTGGCGCACTTTGGCTGGCCGCATAACCGTGTCGCACGTGCGATGCGTTACTACCTGATGAGCATCGGGCTTATCGTGCCGCTGATCATGGCGCTGTTCATGTTCGATAACCTGCACGACCGCGAATTCTCCTCTTCCCTCGGCAGACTGTGCTTCGTCCTAATCTGCGGGGCGCTGGGGATTGTGACGCTTAGCCTCAAGCGGGCAGGCATTCCGCTGTTCCTCGACAAAGAGGGCAGCGGTGAGAACATGGTTAACCGCATGCTGTGGAGCCTGCTGATAGGCGCGCCGCTGATTGCGATTTTTGCGGCGTTAGTGGGTTACCTGGCGACGGCCGAAGCCCTGCTGGCACGCCTTGAAACCTCGGTGGCCATCTGGTTCTTGCTGCTGGTGATTTATCACGTGATCCGCCGCTGGATGCTGATTCAGCGTCGTCGTATCGCCTTCGACCGCGCGAAGCATCGCCGGGCAGAAATGCTGGCGCAGCGCGCCCGTGGCGAAGACGAGGCCCATAACAACACCAGCCTGGAAGGCTCGCCGGAAGTGGATATCAGCGAAGTGGATCTCGACACCCTCAGCGCTCAGTCGCTGCGACTGGTGCGCTCCATCCTGATGCTTATCGCGCTGGTGTCGGTGATTGTGCTGTGGTCCGAAATTCATTCGGCGTTTGGCTTCCTCGAGAACATCTCGCTGTGGGATGTGACGTCTACGGCGCAGGGCGTGGAAAGCCTGGAGCCGATTACCCTTGGCGCAGTGCTGATTGCGATTCTGGTGTTTATCATCACCACTCAGCTGGTGCGCAATCTCCCTGCCCTGCTCGAACTGGCGGTGCTCCAGCACCTCAGCCTGACGCCGGGCACCGGTTATGCCATCACCACTATCACTAAATATTTGCTGATGCTGATTGGCGGGCTGGTCGGCTTCTCAATGATCGGTATCGAGTGGGCGAAACTACAATGGCTGGTTGCTGCCCTGGGTGTCGGGCTCGGCTTTGGTTTGCAGGAGATATTCGCCAACTTTATTTCTGGCCTGATTATCCTGTTCGAAAAACCGATTCGAATCGGCGATACCGTCACGATCCGCGATTTAACCGGCAGCGTAACGAAGATCAACACCCGTGCGACCACCATAAGTGACTGGGACCGCAAAGAGATTATCGTGCCGAATAAGGCGTTTATTACCGAGCAGTTCATCAACTGGTCGCTGTCGGACTCCGTCACCCGCGTGGTGCTGACCGTGCCGGCGCCGTCGGATGCTAACAGCGAAGAAGTGACGCAAATCCTGATGACCGCCGCAGAGCGCTGCTCGCTGGTGATTGATACCCCGGCTCCTGAAGTGTTCCTGGTTGATTTGCAGCAGGGTATTCAGATTTTCGAGCTGCGTATCTACGCCGCTGAAATGGGTCACCGTATGCCGCTGCGCCATGAAATCCACCAGCTGATCCTGGCCGGATTCCGCGAACACGGAATCGATATGCCATTCCCACCGTTCCAGATGCGTCTGGAAACGCTGGACGGGCGGAAAACCGGCAGAACGTTGACGTCAACAGGGCGTAATCGCCCGGCGGGAAGTTTGTAATCTGAAGATAAGCCCGGCAGCGCAGGTTGGCTGCCGGGCTTGCCGTTATGCCGGCTCTACGACAAGCGTCGTCATGCGACGGCGGTAGTTCTCATAAATGGCGGACGCCAGCAGTGAGAAGAATATCGGCCCACCAATCATCCACAGCGCACTGCTGTAATCCCCTGCTTCAATCACCGGCTGAATCACCGTAAAGATATTGGCGAAGGCCACAATCAGCACAACGACGGTGGTAGCCAGCAGAGTCGACAGGCGCGATTTAAAGATAACGAACGGGCGATCCAGACCGGCTTTCGCTTTGAAGAACGGGAAAGCGATGGACAAGAACAGGTACGGCAGCGTCATCGAGACGTTCGCCATCAGCGTCAGTTTGTTATAAAACGCCGACGCGGTATCCCCGCCGAACGACACCAGCAGAATGAACAAGCATACCAGCAGACACTGCATCCACATGGCATTCCCGGGCATACCGACTGCATTCAGGCGAGTCATTTTGGCTGGCCACAGCGCCTTCGGCGTCCCCTGGATAATCGCCTTCAGCGGAGAGTAAATCAGCGTGAAAAAGGCGCCGGTGTAGGCCAGGAACATCGACAAGCCGGTGATGCGGGCAAACCATACGCCCATCGTGATAGCCCCTTCCTGCGACAAATTCAGCGCATGGCCAAAGTTTGCCCCGAGACTGGTCATCAACACATAGGTAATGTTACCGAGGTTGGTAGAACTGTTACTCAGCACCGCCTGCCAGTTAGTGCTTACGCCCCACAGGAAGATTGCCAGCGAATAGCCGATGGAAATCACGATAGCCGCGATGATGATGCCTTTGGCGAAGTTCTTCTCCGGGTTCTCGGTTTTATCGACCAGGCCGCCGACGGCTTCAATCCCGCCGTAGGCAAAAATGGCAAATACCACAAACGAGAGCATCGACAAACCGGTCTGATAACCTGGGTTAGGCGAGGCGGTAAACGCAACCGGCTCAGCAAAATGCCCGCCGTTCAGCGCGAAGATGGCAATACTCACTGCCAGCAAAACCAGGTTCAGGCACATCACCGCAATCCCACCCACGGCGGTGATTTTGGCAATTTTATTGATACCTTTTGCGGCCACGAACGTCACCGCCACCATCCACAGAACGGCCAGGATCCCGACCATCTGAGTTGAACTCAGGCCGATGAATGACCAGGTCTGGGTTTTATCGGCTCCGAACAGAAAAGTCGACAGCGGTACCCAAATCTTCGCCGCCGTGCTGACCATCCACACCACGTAGGAAGAAAACCACATGAAAGTGCCGATAAACGCATAGCGTGGTCCGACGCTATTGTTCATCCAGGAGTAAATCCCGCCCTCTTCTTTACGAAATGCGGATCCCATTTCCGCCATCATTAGCGCGAAAGGGATGAAGAAGAACAGCGCTGAAAGCAGGTAAAACGGCGTGGCGCTGTAGCCCATCAAATAAAACGCCGACGGACTGTTAGCGAAGCCAAACACCGACGTGAAAATCATGAGAATGAGACCTGTCAGACTCATCCTTTTTATATTTTGGGTCATTAACCCTCCTGAATCCTGGCGAAAACGAGAATACTTTCAAAGTGATGCCCGTCGAGCCGAACAGAAATGGCGGCGCGGTAAGGTGAGATAAACGGACATGATGTCAGGATAATAAGGCAAAACCAGAGAAAAAATGTGACTTTTAGAGCGAAAGTGAAATTATCATCTAAGTAACAAGGATGTTACAGATGTAAACTCGAAAAGAGAGTGAGGGGAGATTTCAGGCTTTCGCCGCCGGAGAAACCCGACGGCGAGTATCAGTCACATCAGGCGCGATCTACCGTAAAAGCGATCACGTCGCCAATGTTTTGGGCACCCAGGGCCAGCATCACCAGGCGATCGACACCCAGTGCGACACCGGAGCTGTCCGGCAGTCCTGCATTGAGCGCGTCCAGCAGATTAACGTCAATCGGCTGCTGCGGCAGGCCGCGGGCAGCACGTTTACGGTTGTCCTGTTCAAAACGTTGCTGCTGTTCACGCGCGTCGGTCAGTTCGTGGAAACCATTCGCCAGCTCAATACCTTTGTAATACACCTCGAAACGTTCCGCCACGCGGTGATCTTCGGTGCTGATCTGCGCCAGTGACGCCTGGCTTGCCGGGAAATGATAGACGAAAGTTGGACGGTCTTTTCCAATATGCGGCTCAACGCCCATGGCGAACAGCAGCTGTAACAGCGTATCGCGGTCTTCTTCCGTGTCGGCAATATTGCTGAGATCGAGTTTCGCCGCCACTTCACGCAGTTGCGCCTTATCCGCCGACAGCGGGTCAATTTCCAGATGACGCTGAAACGCCTGCTGATAGGAGAGGCTCTCAGCCGGCTGGCATTCCAGTACCTGCTGCAATAAATCGTCCACTTCGTTGATCAGGCGGTACATGTCGTAATGCGGACGATACCACTCGAGCATGGTGAACTCTGGGTTGTGATGACGCCCCATCTCTTCATTACGAAAGCTTCGGCACAGCTGGAACACCGGGCCACATCCCGCCGCCAGCAGGCGCTTCATGTGATATTCCGGGCTGGTCATCATGTAAAGATTGATACCCTGAGAATGGCCAGGGCCGACGAAACGCGTCTCAAACGGGACCAGATGAATATCCGTCACCGTCGCCTGACTCATGCACGGCGTTTCCACCTCCAGCACACCGCGGTCGGTAAAGAAGCGGCGGATTTCCGCCATAATGGCCGCGCGTTTCAACAGATTGGGGATGGAGGCGCTCGGCTGCCAGGTGGCCGTTTCGCTCATGGTAAAACTCTCCGAAGACAAACAAAGGCCCGAAGTCTACTCGCAAGCGCTGCACGAGACAAATTTTGCCCGGCGAAAACGTCCGTTTACGGCGTAAATACGTTTCCGTGAGGTAATTCATCAATTTCGATGATAAATGGCTGAACAGAACAACAAAAAAATCGAACGCGTCAAATTTCCCTCGCAACCATATGGATATACTGAGCTACCCATAAAGGAGCAGTGGAATCACGTTCGCAATTGCCGTGCCGACGGAGTGAACTACCTTTGGTTAGGTGTGTTGCGAAATAACAACAATTCTGGAGGAATGTCGTGCAAACCTTTCATGCCGATCTGGCCGTTATAGGCGCTGGCGGGGCGGGATTACGGGCTGCAATTGCCGCAGCACAAGCCAATCCCAACGCAAAAATCGCACTGATTTCAAAAGTCTATCCTATGCGTAGCCATACCGTTGCCGCTGAAGGCGGTTCTGCGGCGGTCGCTCAGGATCATGACAGCTTTGAGTACCATTTCAACGATACCGTTTCCGGTGGCGATTGGCTCTGTGAGCAGGATGTCGTGGACTACTTTGTTCACCATTGCCCGACCGAGATGACCCAGCTTGAGCAATGGGGATGTCCGTGGAGCCGCCGTGAAGATGGTTCCGTTAACGTGCGTCGCTTCGGCGGAATGAAAATTGAGCGTACCTGGTTTGCCGCAGATAAAACCGGCTTCCATATGCTGCACACCCTCTTCCAGACTTCCCTGCAATTCCCTCAAATTCAACGTTTTGACGAACACTTCGTACTGGATATTCTGGTCGATGACGGTCAGGCGCGTGGCCTCGTGGCAATGAACATGATGGAAGGCGAACTGATCCAGATTCGCGCCAACGCGGTTGTCATGGCGACGGGTGGTGCGGGTCGCGTTTATCGCTACAACACCAACGGCGGTATTGTCACCGGTGACGGTATGGGCATGGCGCTGACCCACGGCGTGCCGCTGCGTGATATGGAGTTCGTCCAGTATCACCCAACCGGCCTGCCAGGGTCCGGCATTCTGATGACGGAAGGCTGTCGCGGCGAAGGCGGTATTCTGGTCAACAAAGACGGCTACCGTTACCTGCAGGATTACGGCATGGGACCAGAAACGCCGCTCGGCGAGCCGAAAAATAAATACATGGAACTGGGCCCACGCGACAAAGTGTCACAGGCTTTCTGGCACGAATGGCGCAAAGGCAACACCATCTCCACGCCACGTGGGGACGTGGTTTACCTCGACCTGCGCCATCTCGGCGAGAAAAAACTGCTGGAACGCCTGCCGTTTATCTGCGAACTGGCCAAAGCCTATGTCGGCGTCGACCCGGTGAAAGAACCAATTCCGGTGCGTCCAACCGCGCATTACACCATGGGCGGAATTGAAACCGATCAGCAGTGCGAAAGCCGCATCAAGGGCCTTTTTGCCGTGGGTGAATGTTCTTCCGTCGGCCTGCACGGTGCAAACCGTCTGGGTTCTAACTCATTAGCAGAACTGGTTGTCTTTGGCCGTATGGCCGGTGAACGCGCGATGGAACGTGCTTCGACGGCAGGTGAAGCCAACAGCGCGGCGCTGGATGCACAGGTGGTAGATGTCGAAAAACGCCTGAAAGCGCTGGTTAATCAGGAAGGTAATGAGAACTGGTCGAAGATCCGCGACGAAATGGGCCTGTCGATGGAAGAAGGTTGCGGTATCTACCGTACGCCAGAGCTGATGCAGAAAACCATCGATAAGCTGGCTGAGCTGCAGGAACGCTTCAAACGCGTGCGTATCACCGACACCTCGAGCGTGTTCAACACCGATTTGCTGTACACCATCGAGTTGAGCCACGGCCTGAACGTTGCCGAATGTATGGCGCACTCCGCCCTAGCGCGTAAAGAGTCCCGTGGGGCGCATCAGCGTCTGGACGAAGGCTGCACCGAGCGTGATGACGTTAACTTCCTCAAGCATACCCTTGCTTTCCGCGATGCCGATGGCACTACGCGCCTCGAGTACAGCGACGTGAAGATTACCACGCTGCCGCCTGCGAAACGCGTTTACGGCGGAGAAGCGGAAGCTGCCGATAAGAAGGAGACGGCAAATGGCTGAGATGAAGAATTTGAAAATCGAGATCGTGCGCTACAACCCGGAATCAGACACGGCCCCGCACAGTGCGTTCTATGAAGTGCCTTACGACGAGCAAACGTCGTTGCTGGACGCGCTGGGCTATATCAAAGATAACCTTGCGCCAGACCTCAGCTATCGCTGGTCCTGCCGTATGGCTATCTGCGGTTCCTGCGGCATGATGGTTAACAAGGTGCCGAAACTCGCCTGTAAGACTTTCCTGCGCGAATACGAAAAGGGCCTGAAAGTCGAAGCGCTGGCCAACTTCCCGATTGAACGCGACTTGGTGGTCGATATGACCCACTTTATCGAAAGTCTGGAAGCCATTAAGCCGTACATCATCGGCAACCCGCGTACGCCGGATCAGGGGCCAAACACCCAAACCCCGGCGCAAATGGCGAAATACCATCAGTTCTCCGGCTGCATCAACTGCGGTCTGTGCTACGCCGCCTGCCCGCAGTTTGGTCTCAACAAAGAGTTTATTGGTCCGGCGGCCATTACGCTGGCGCATCGTTATAACGAAGACAGCCGCGACCACGGGAAAAAGGAGCGCATGGCGCAACTGAACGGCAAAAATGGCGTCTGGAGCTGCACCTTTGTCGGCTACTGCTCGGAAGTGTGTCCGAAGCACGTCGACCCGGCCGCCGCCATTCAGCAGGGCAAAGTGGAAAGCTCGAAAGACTTTCTTATCGCCACCCTGAAACCACGCTAAGGAGTGCATCATGACGACAAAACGCAAACCCTACGTGCAGCCGATGACCTCCACGTGGTGGAAGAAACTGCCTTTTTATCGCTTTTATATGATTCGCGAAGGAACCGCGATTCCAACAGTATGGTTCAGCATCGTGTTGATTTACGGACTGTTCGCACTGAAGCACGGCGCTGAATCCTGGGCCGGATACGTGGACTTTTTGCAAAACCCGATTGTGGTTATCCTCAATCTCATTACGCTGGCAGCCGCGTTACTGCATACCAAAACCTGGTTCGAATTAGCGCCAAAAGCCGCCAATGTGATTATCAAAGGCGAAAAGCTAGGGCCAGAGCCGGTCATTAAAGCGTTGTGGGGGGTGACGATTGTGGCCACCGTGGTGATCCTGTTTGTCGCACTGTTCTGGTAAGGAGACCAAGATGATTAATCCAAATCCAAAACGTTCAGACGAGCCCGTTTTCTGGGGCCTGTTTGGCGCAGGCGGAATGTGGGGGGCGATCATTGCGCCAGTGATGGTGCTGTTGGTCGGTGTTCTGCTGCCGCTCGGCCTGGCACCACATGACGCCTTCAGCTATGAACGCGTGCTGTCCTTTGCTCAAAGTTTTATTGGTCGCGCGTTCCTGTTCCTGATGATTGTTCTGCCACTGTGGTGTGGTTTGCACCGCATTCATCACGCAATGCATGATCTGAAAATTCATGTGCCGAATGGCAAATGGGTGTTCTACGGACTGGCGGCTATTTTGACCGTCATTACCCTCGTCGGTGTGATTTTCATTTAAAGCTGAGATGCCCGGCACATGCCGGGCATATTTCTTGTCCTGTCTCGTACTTTTCCCCCGCCCGGTTCTACACTTACAAGAAAACATGCAAGGACATTACCATGCGTCTGCTGTCCATCATTGCGACTGTTGCTGCTGCATTTTTGGTTGTTGCCTGTAGTAATCCTGTTCCCCCTCCCGGCGTGACCGTCGTCGCCCCTTTTGATGCCAATCGCTACCTTGGCACCTGGTATGAAATCGCCCGTCTGGACCACAATTTTGAAAAAGGACTGCAGAGGGTCACCGCCACTTATAGCTTGCGCAGTGATAACGGTATTAACGTGCTGAACAAAGGCTACAACCCGGATCGCGGGATGTGGCAAAAAGTCGACGGCGTGGCGTATTTTACTGGCTCATCAGAACGGGCCGCACTGAAGGTGTCCTTCATCGGCCCGTTCTATGGCAGTTATAACGTTATCGCGGTGGATAAAGAGTATCAGCACGCGCTGGTCTGTGGACCGGATCGGAATTATTTATGGATCCTCGCCCGCACGCCAACCATTTCCAATGAAATGAAGCAGCAGATGCTGGATATCGCGACCCGACAGGGTTTCCCCGTTCAGAAATTGATTTGGGTGAATCAGACCTATTAATGCGCGCTGAGTTTCAGGCCAATGATGCCACAGACGATCAGCCCCAGGCTGAATATACGGGCGGCACTGGCGGATTCACCGAGCAGAAGGATACCGGTTATCGCCGCACCCACTGCACCGATACCGGTCCAGATAGCATAAGCCGTGCCGACTGGCAGGGTTTTCATTGCCCATGACAGCAAGGCGATGCTGGCGATCATCGCCGTTGCCGTAATGACGCTCGGCACAAGGCGCGTAAAACCGTGGGTATATTTCAGACCGACAGCCCAAACAACTTCCAGCAGACCTGCAACAACAAGAATTAACCAGGACATTTTTGACTCCAGATTGGGGCCGTCCCCGGTATTGTAGATACGCTTACAGGTCGTCCTGTAAGGTCTTTGAGAGTGCTTATTTTAACCCCTGTTTTCGGGGATGCAAGTAATTTGGCTTAAGGTAGTTTTCTGCGATGATTAAGTGAATTAGGCGCATTTCAATGCGGAGATCGCCTTTTTATGTTACCGATACTTTCATTATGATGGCCTTCTGTTCCCCTTGCATTCGCAAACTATGAAGCGCTTACCTGGCCTGTATGTATAAAATCCTGATTATTGATCGCTGTTGTTTCAGTCGTCTCGGACTGGAAACGTGGCTGCAAGCGGTCAATGGCGGTAAATCGCCGTTTCTGATTACCCATCTGAACAGTTTATTGTTGGCAAAAGCGCATGTAGAAAGCTGGCAACCGCATCTGGTTATCGCTGATTTCACCTGCTTTCAGCACGATCTTCAGCAGTCACATTTTCTGCCCGCCCTTCTGGCCGTTTGTGAACAACGCACGCGCCTGATTCGGCTGCAAAACGAGCCCTTTGTCTTTAAAAACGTGGGAGAAACGCTCGCTAAAAAAGCACCGCTGGAAACGCTCGGCCAGCGTATTTTGACAGTGCTGCGCAACGGTCCCGCAATTAATCCAGTGCGCATAGTCACGCCGCTCTTAACGCGTCAGGAAGAGAAAGTATTGTCGTTATGGATGGACGGTGCCAGCAATCAGACAATTGCCAAGGAAATGCAGATTACCGGCAAAACGGTTTACACCTACAAGCGCAACATTCGCATGAAACTGAAAGTCGAAAATCGATTTTCGCCGTTCATTCCCTCAACCGAATGTGCGGAATAACGGTACGGCATGAAAGCCGTACCGAACATCATTAGTTCTGGGCTTTGGTTGCTGCACCTGAAATAGCGTTACCGCCATCAGAAATATCCTCCCCCATCCCTTTCGTCGTATTACAGCCCGAAAGCACAGAAGAGAGCACCAGGAGAGTAAAAAACGCAGCAATGGTTTTCTTAAGCATAATGTCATCCTTTAATTGCCAGTTAATATTCATTATGTAGCAACATAAGCATAGACAAGATCGCCCATCATGGACGAAAACAGCGCAATTTTAAGACGATGTGAAGTGATTAGCTGGCAGCGTGCGAAATGGAGTTGCCCAGATGCTGGACGTCCTGGCCGAAGCCGCGGAAGGTGTTGCAGCCCGATAGCAGCGTACCGGTGAACAGAAGTATAAAGAAGAGTTTGAGTAAACGGTTCATCATCCCTGCGCTCTAAGAAAAAGTCGGCACGACGAAAGCGGTGCCGACTTTTTTATAGCATGAATTACTTCACGCGAGAAACGTATTCGCCAGAGCGGGTGTCAATTTTGATGACTTCACCAATCTGCACGAACAGAGGAACTTTAACCACAGCGCCAGTCGTCAGCGTTGCTGGCTTGCCGCCGGTACCTGCGGTATCCCCTTTCAGGCCTGGATCGGTATCAACAATTTCCAGTTCAACGAAGTTCGGTGGAGTCACAGAGATTGGACGACCGTTCCACAGAGTCACGATGCACTCAGCCTGGTCCAGCAGCCATTTAGCGTTTTCGCCAACCGCTTTCTCGTCGGCAGCCAGCTGCTCGAAGGTTTCGTTGTTCATGAAGTGGTAGAACTCACCGTCGTTGTACAGGTAAGTCAGGTTCATATCGATAACGTCTGCGCCTTCTGCAGAGTCGGTCGATTTGAAGGTTTTCTCTACGCGAGTACCGGTCAGCAGGCGACGCAGCTTAACGCGTGCGAACGCCTGGCCTTTGCCTGGTTTTACGAATTCGCTGGATTCAACCGAATACGGTTCTCCATCCATCATGATTTTAAGACCGGCACGGAAATCGTTGCTAGAATAAGTCGCCATAAGGCCCTCTAAATTTGTTAACTGGTAGCTAAGCCACAAAATGGCGCATATTGTAACCCTAAACACCCCGTCCAGAGAAGATTGGTTATCGCAACTTGCCGATGTAATCACCGATCCTGACGAACTGTTACGTCTCTTAAATGTAGACGCTGATGAAAATTTGCTCGCTGGCCGTGAGGCAAAACGTCTATTCCCGCTGAGAGTCCCGCGGGCGTTTGTCGCACGCATGGAAAAAGGTAACCCCAACGACCCTTTGCTGCTTCAGGTTCTGACCTCACAGCAAGAGTTCGCCACGGCCCCCGGTTTCAGTACCGACCCGCTGGAAGAACAGCACAGCGTTGTACCGGGGCTGCTGCATAAGTACCGCAACCGCGCGCTGCTGCTGGTGAAAGGTGGCTGCGCCGTGAACTGTCGCTACTGCTTCCGTCGTCATTTCCCGTATGCCGACAACCAGGGAAACAAGCGGAACTGGCAGGTGGCGCTGGATTACATTGCCGCCCATCCTGAGCTCGACGAAATCATCTTTTCCGGCGGCGACCCGCTAATGGCGAAAGATCACGAGCTCACCCGGCTGCTGGATGCGCTCGAAGCCATTCCTCACCTCAAACGCCTGCGCATTCACAGCCGTTTGCCGATAGTCATTCCGGCACGCATCACCGAGGGTCTGGCGGAACGCTTCGCCCGTTCATCGCTGCAAATTCTGCTGGTGAATCACATCAACCACGCTCAGGAAATTGATGATGAATTCCGTCAGGCGATGCGAAAACTGAAATTAGCCGGGGTGACGCTACTCAACCAGAGCGTGTTGCTCCGTGACGTGAACAATAACGCACGAACGCTGGCGGACCTCAGCAATGCCCTGTTTGACGCAGGCATCATGCCCTATTACCTGCACGTGCTGGATAAAGTACAGGGCGCCGCGCATTTCCTGGTAAGCGATGACGAAGCCCGCGCCATCATGCGTGAACTGCTGACGCTGGTGTCAGGCTACATGGTGCCCAAACTGGCCCGTGAAATTGGCGGTGAGCCAAGTAAAACGCCGCTCGACTTACAGCTACGCCAAAGCTAATCCAATTTTAGATCATACTTGCCTGCGCGGAGCCCTTCGCGCAGGCTGCAAGTCCGGAAACCGACTCTTCCCAACTCCCGACGAGTGCTATTTTAGCCCCCGAAAAAACAGGGAGAATAAGATGAGCTCAATCCTCACCGGCATTAATACCGGCGTCATTCGCCACGGCGAACAGTTTACGGCGCTGGCACTGAAAATTAATCAACAACACGAACAGCACCTGCTGCTCATCCCGGCGTTACCACTGCGCGATCTTTTTATCTGTTTCGAATATCGGCTGCACCTGCAAAGCCTGCGCAATGTGAAAGAAAAAGCGGCATTCAAAAAACGGCAGGAAATCGCTACGGCGGCGATGCACAAAAATATTCCTTCTCTAACCCAAAGTGAATTACTGGAAGCGGGGCTCTATCAGCGCATCACTCAAATTGAGCCGAACAACAAACGCAAAAATGAACTGCAGCTCACGATTACGCTTCAGGGCGGAAACACGTTATCGCTGTTGATTGATGACGCACAAATCGCGTTGTTCGTCAGCGCTATATCCCACGCCATCAATAACGCGGGTATGCATACGCTGTCGTTGCGCCTGTCATCGCTGTTGGACTTTTTACCGCTGTACGATGCCACGATAAAAAATAACGGCGAGCTGGAATATGATTCTTATTCGCATCCGGCCTGGAAACTCGCGCTCTTTAGCGAAACGCTGGCGCTGGTGTACCACTCCACCGATGAACACGGAGAACAGCAGGCATACGGCACGGTGATTAAAACCCGGCTTCGCAGTGAGATGAAAGAAACGCAGGCCCTTGCACAGCGGCTTTTGGCGTTTAGCCCACGGCTGAAAAAGTGCGAAGGGAAAAAGGGTCAGATTTCGGTCTTTACTTTGGCGTCAGGCACGGAACATGTTCCCCGCGAGCGCTGTTTACGCGCGTTGCATGCGTTATGGCAGAAATCAGGGAAATCCACATAAGAAAACGCCCTCGAAGAGAGGGCGTCTTTACGGCGGGAAACAATCAGTTAGGGCACTTATAAACCTGGCCGATCATTTCGCTGTCCGTCGGAACAAAGCTGGAAAGCATGCCCTGGGTTGGACTGCTCACGCCATAAATAACGTTGCCGCCCAAGTCTGCCGCTTGATTACGCAGCGCATTCGCCGCGCCACGCATTGAACCACCCTCTTCACCATGCTGGCCAGAGAGCCAGTTGCTCTGCTTGCCTGTTGCGGTGCCGACCAGGTGGCATTCAGCGCCCGGCTTATCTTCAACAAAGCGAACATTTTGCCCGCCTGCGGTCAGTTCATTGCTGGAACTGCAGCCTGCCAATAATAAAGCGGCACCGACGATCCCTGCACAGACGTTTACGCGCATCTTATTCCTCGTTATAAATGGGCTGGACACAACTTGTCCGTGTGAACGTTATACTAAAAAGATGACCAAAAGAAAAACCCCTGCGACATTATCTGCCACAGGGGTTTATTTTTACACGTCATAATTCAATCCGCAGGTGCGTTGTCTGCACTCGCTCACCCCAGTCACTTACTTAATGTAAGCTCCTGGGGATCCTCGAGCTGGCCGCCTTCCTGCGACTCAAATTATTTAGTGTAAGATTTGGGGGGGACGAATTACATCATGCCGCCCATGCCACCCATACCGCCCATACCGCCAGCACCTAAGTCAGGCGCGTCGCCTTTAGGCAGGTCAGTCACCATACATTCGGTGGTGATCATCAGGCCAGCAACGGATGCTGCGTACTGCAGTGCAGAACGGGTGACTTTGGTTGGGTCCAGAATACCCATGTCGATCATGTTGCCGTATTCTTCGGTCGCCGCGTTGTAACCGTAGTTACCGTCGCCCGCTTTAACGATGTTAGCCACAACGGATGGTTCTTCGCCGCAGTTCAGCACGATCTGACGCAGTGGGGATTCCATCGCGCGCAGCGCAACTTTGATACCCACGTTCTGGTCTTCGTTCACGCCACGCAGTTCGCCCAGCTTGCTTGCAACACGGATCAGCGCAACGCCGCCGCCTGCAACCACGCCTTCTTCTACCGCAGCACGGGTTGCGTGCAGGGCATCTTCAACGCGGGCTTTCTTCTCTTTCATTTCAACTTCAGTCGCAGCGCCTACTTTGATAACGGCAACGCCGCCAGCCAGTTTCGCTACACGTTCCTGCAGTTTTTCACGATCGTAGTCGGAAGTCGCTTCTTCGATCTGCTGACGAATCTGAGTCACACGACCCTGAATTGCAGCTTCTTCACCCACGCCATCGATGATGGTGGTGGTGTCTTTGTTGATAACAACGCGTTTCGCCTGACCCAGGTCTTCCAGAGTTGCTTTTTCCAGCTCCATACCGATCTCTTCAGAGATGACGGTACCGCCAGTCAGCGTTGCGATATCCTGCAGCATGGCTTTACGACGGTCGCCGAAGCCAGGCGCTTTAACCGCAGCTACTTTCACGATGCCACGCATGGTGTTAACCACCAGCGTCGCCAGCGCTTCGCCTTCAACATCTTCAGCAACGATTACCAGTGGCTTGCCTGCTTTCGCAACGGCTTCCAGAACTGGCAGCATTTCACGGATGTTGGAGATTTTTTTATCAGCAAGCAGGATGAACGGGCTTTCCAGTTCTACTGCGCCAGTTTCTGGCTTGTTGATGAAGTATGGTGACAGGTAGCCACGATCAAACTGCATACCTTCAACCACGTCCAGTTCGTCCTGCAGACCGGTACCGTCTTCAACGGTGATAACACCTTCTTTGCCCACTTTGTCCATCGCTTCAGCGATGAGTTTACCCACGGTTTCGTCGGAGTTAGCAGAGATAGTGCCGACCTGAGCAATGGCTTTAGAATCAGAGCATGGTACGGACAGGGTTTTCAGTTCTTCAACGGCCGCAGCGACAGCTTTGTCGATACCACGTTTCAGATCCATTGGGTTCATGCCCGCAGCAACGGCTTTCAGACCTTCGGTGATGATGGACTGAGCCAGTACGGTTGCGGTGGTGGTACCGTCGCCTGCAGCGTCGTTCGCTTTAGAGGCAACTTCTTTTACCATCTGTGCACCCATGTTTTCGAACTTGTCTTCCAGCTCGATTTCACGTGCTACAGAAACACCGTCTTTAGTGATGGTCGGTGCACCGAAAGATTTATCCAGAACCACGTTACGGCCTTTAGGGCCCAGGGTTACTTTCACTGCATCTGCCAGTACGTTCACGCCGCGCAGCATTTTCACACGGGCGTCGTTACCGAATTTTACGTCTTTAGCTGCCATTTTCTTTTCCCTTAAATTCGTTCAGGTTCGCGAGTGGATTACGCTTCAACAATTGCCAGAATGTCGCTTTCAGACATGATCAGCACTTCTTCGTTGTCGATCTTCTCGGACTTCACGCCGTAACCGTCGTTGAAAATAACGATGTCGCCGACTTTAACGTCCAGTGGCTGCACAGTACCGTTTTCCAGGATGCGGCCTTTACCGACAGCGATGATTTCGCCACGAGTTGATTTGCCTGCTGCTGAACCGGTCAGAACGATGCCGCCCGCAGATTTGGATTCAACTTCTTTACGTTTGACGATCACACGATCATGTAACGGACGAATACTCATTGATAGCTCTCCTTTGAGAAAGTCTTTATCACTTATGGATGGCGCCGGGACACAGTCGGTTTACCGGCTAGTGACCTGAGAGATGGGGATGGCTTGCTACCCCTTCAAGGGGAAAATCAAAAAAAAATTTTGAAATGGGCATTCGTCACAAAACGATTTAACGCGCTTCAGTGCTACGATGCGGGCTTTCCCGTAACAGGTTGAAGTGATGAGTGGTTTAAAACAAGAGCTCGGTCTGGCGCAAGGCGTGGGATTACTGTCCACTTCGCTGCTCGGCACTGGCGTTTTTGCCGTTCCGGCGCTGGGTGCGCTGGTTGCCGGTGACACCAGCCTTTGGGCGTGGCCTGCGCTCATCCTGTTAGTCTTCCCGATTGCGATTGTCTTTGCCGTACTGGGCCGCCATTTCCCAAGCGCAGGCGGCGTGGCACACTTTGTCGGCATGGCGTTTGGCCCGCGACTGGAGCGCGTCACCGGTTGGCTGTTTTTGTCAGTGATTCCGGTTGGTTTACCGGCAGCGTTACATATTGCCACCGGTTTTAGCCAGGCGTTGTTTGGCTGGCATGATGAACAGCTGCTGCTGGCCGAACTCGGCACGCTGGGCATCATCTGGTGGGTCGGCTCGCGCGGCGCCAGTACCAGCGCCAATCTGCAAACGCTGGTCGCGGCCCTGATTGTCGCGCTCATCGCGGTGCTGTGGTGGGCAGGCAACATCACCTTTTCCGCCATCCCTTTCCCGCCGATAACCCGCGTCGACCACTCGCAGCTTTTCGCCGCGCTGTCGGTGATGTTCTGGTGCTTTGTCGGTCTCGAAGCCTTTGCGCATATGGCATCCGAATTCAAACAACCGGAACGCGATTTCCCGCGCGCGCTGATGATTGGCCTGCTGTTGGCGGGTGCCGTCTATTGGGCCTGCACGGTGCTGGTACTGCATTTCCACACGTTCGGCGCCGATAAAGCCGCAGCGGCCTCGTTGCCGAGTATTGTGGTCACGCTGTTTGGCGTTAAAGCCCTGTGGGTGGCGAGCGTGATCGGCTTTCTGGCATGCTTCGCCAGCCTGAATATTTACATCCAGAGCTTCGCCCGGCTGGTGTGGTCCCAGGCGCAATACCGGCCAAATAGCCGGCTGGCACAGCTTTCCCCGCGACGTATTCCGCTGAATGCCCTGAACATGGTCCTCGGCTGCTGCGTGTTGAGCACGCTGTGCATCTATGCGCTGAATATCAATCTGGAGGCGTTAATCATTTATGCCAACGGCATTTTCATCATGATTTATCTGCTGTGCATGCTGGCAGGGTGTCGTTTGCTGAAAGGGCGATTCAAAGTGCTGGCGGTGATTGGCGGGGTTCTGTGTTTGCTGCTGCTGGCGATGGTCGGCCTGAAAAGCCTGTATGCCATTATCATGCTGGCGGCGCTGTGGCTGTTTTTGCCCAAGCGCGGGGCGGTGGTTACACCCTAAAAAAGCCCGGGGCGTTGTGCTTCCGGGCTCATCTCATTAGCGGTCGTCTTTGTTTTCCAGTCGGTCGCGTTCGTCATCCTTACGCTGATATTCCCCGTCAAAGGTCTCTCCGCCGCCACTGCCTGCGTTAAAGCCACCGCCCGGCGTGCGGGCAAAGCGCAGATGCGGCATCAGCTTGAGCGTCAGGTGTTTTTGCACCGGCGGTAACAGCAGCAGCATACCGAGGAAATCGGTAAAGAAGCCCGGCAGCACCAGCAGCAGGCCCGCGATGATCAGCGATACGCTTTTGATCATTTCCGCCGCAGGGCTTTCACCCGCCTGCATCTTCTGCTGCATCAGCATAAAGTTTTTAAAGCCCTGGTTACGCACCAAAGACATCCCGATGACCGAAGTGAAAATCACCAGAATCAGGGTCATCAATACACCGAACACATGCGCGACCTGAATGAATATCGAGATCTCGATGTAGACATATAAAAAAACGGCAATTAAAGGTATCCAGCGCACTGGTTTCTCCTGTTGAGCAACAGCCGCTTCCGGCGGCTGTTTGAATGAGTTTGCGATTCGCGTGTTCAGGAGATGGAGGCAAAAACCGCATTTTCAATCGGCGGTGGCACTCTTTTTCACCCTGACGTTATTGCGGTGATTCATTTCACAGATTAATAAATCTGATATGGATCGGCGCATAATAAGTGATCCAGATTACGGCAATTCGCTATCATCAGCATATGATCATGGGTACCGGGCCGATTAAGGAAATAATCGTCGGCTAAAAAACACACATGACCCCACTCATCCTGTGTGTAGGGTGAAATCATTAGCAGCTTAATCAAGAAGGTTCACATGTTAAACAACATTCGTATCGAAGAAGACTTGTTGGGCACCAGGGAAGTTCCAGCGGACGCTTATTACGGTGTCCACACTCTGAGAGCGATTGAAAATTTCTACATCAGCAACAACAAAATCAGCGACATCCCGGAGTTTGTTCGCGGGATGGTGATGGTGAAGAAAGCCGCCGCGCTGGCGAACAAAGAGCTACACACCATTCCTAAAGGTGTTGCCGACGCCATTGTTGCCGCCTGTGATGAAGTGCTGAACAACGGCAAATGCATGGATCAATTCCCGGTTGACGTCTATCAGGGCGGCGCGGGCACCTCCGTGAACATGAATACCAACGAAGTGCTGGCCAACATCGGCCTTGAGCTGATGGGACATCAGAAAGGGGAATATCAGTTCCTGAACCCTAACGATCACGTCAACAAGTGCCAGTCCACGAACGACGCCTATCCGACCGGTTTCCGCATCGCTGTGTATGCCTCCATCGTCAAACTGATGGACGCCATTAACCAACTGGGTGATGGCTTCCAGCGTAAATCCGTTGAATTCCAGGATATTCTGAAGATGGGTCGCACCCAGCTGCAGGATGCGGTTCCGATGACGCTCGGCCAGGAATTCCACGCATTTAACGTGCTGCTGAACGAAGAAACGAAAAACCTGCTGCGCACGGCTGAACTGCTGCTGGAAGTGAACCTCGGCGCAACCGCCATCGGTACGCGCCTGAATACGCCAGATGGCTATCAGCAGCTGGCGGTACAGAAGCTGGCCGAAGTTGCCAACATGCCGGTAGTGCCTGCAGAAGACCTGATTGAAGCCACCTCCGACTGCGGCGCATACGTGATGGTGCACAGTGCCCTGAAACGTCTGGCGGTGAAAATGTCTAAAATCTGTAATGACCTGCGCCTGCTGTCCTCTGGCCCGCGCGCTGGCCTGAACGAAATCAATCTGCCAGAACTGCAGGCGGGCTCGTCCATCATGCCAGCAAAAGTGAACCCGGTGGTGCCAGAAGTCGTGAACCAGGTGTGCTTCAAAGTCATTGGCAACGACACCACTGTTACCATGGCGTCTGAAGCGGGCCAGCTGCAGCTGAACGTGATGGAACCTGTGATTGGCCAGGCAATGTTTGAGTCCATCCACATTCTGACCAACGCCTGCTACAACCTGCTGGAAAAATGCATCAACGGCATTACCGCCAACAAAGCCGTGTGCGAGAGCTACGTCTACAACTCCATCGGGATTGTTACCTATCTCAACCCGTTCATCGGCCACCACAACGGCGATATCGTCGGTAAAATCTGTGCTGAAACCGGGAAGAGCGTACGCGAAGTGGTACTGGAGCGCGGCCTGCTTACCGAAGCGGAGCTGGACGATATCTTCTCGCCACAGAACCTGATGCACCCGGCCTACAAAGCCAGGCGCTTTACAGATGAAAGCGAACAGTAATAATTCTGGTTAAAATCATACAAGGCACGTCAGGGGTGACGTGCCTTTTTTCATTTCTGGAACATCAAAAAAATAACATTTACGTATCCAACATCTAACAATCAAGGAAGCGGCCATGATAGTCATCGAACTTATCATTGTATTAGCGGCGATATTTATCGGCGCCAGACTAGGGGGAATTGGCATCGGTTATGCGGGTGGCCTGGGCGTTCTCGTTCTCGCGGCGATCGGCGTGAAGCCGGGACACATCCCGTTTGACGTTATCTCCATCATCATGGCGGTGATTGCTGCTATCTCAGCGATGCAGATTGCCGGTGGTCTGGACTATCTCGTGAATCAAACCGAGAAACTGCTGCGCAGAAATCCAAAATACATCACCATTCTCGCGCCGATCGTCACCTACTTCCTGACCATTTTTGCCGGTACCGGCAACATCTCGCTGGCCACGCTGCCGGTTATCGCCGAAGTGGCGAAAGAACAAGGTGTTAAACCTTGCCGCCCGCTGTCCACAGCCGTTGTTGCCGCGCAGATTGCGATTACCGCCTCACCCATTTCCGCAGCCGTGGTGTACATGTCGTCGGTGCTGGAAGGCCACGGTATCAGCTACATTCACCTGCTTTCCGTGGTTATCCCTTCCACGTTGATGGCGGTACTACTGATGTCTTTCCTCGTCACCATGCTGTTTAACTCTAAACTGTCCGACGACCCGGTATACCTCAAGCGCCTGGAAGAGGGCCTGGTGGAACTGCGCGGCGAACGTCAGATGGAGATCAAACCCCGGGCGAAACTGTCGGTACTGATGTTCCTGCTCGGCGTGGTTTGCGTGGTGGTTTATGCCATCGTCAACAGCCCAAGCCTTGGCCTGGTAGCCGCCCCGTTGATGAACACCACCAACGCCATCCTGATTATCATGCTGAGCGTCGCGACGCTGACCACCATTCTGTGCCGCGTTGAAACCGACAGCATTCTCAGTTCCAGCACCTTTAAAGCCGGGATGAGCGCCTGTATCTGTATTTTGGGCGTAGCGTGGCTCGGCGACACCTTCGTGTCCGCCAATATTGACTGGATCAAAGAGACGGCGGGCAGCGTGATTCAGGGCCATCCGTGGCTGCTGGCGGTGATTTTCTTCTTCGCATCGGCGCTGCTTTATTCTCAGGCTGCGACCGCCAAAGCACTGATGCCAATGGCGCTGGCGTTGAATGTCTCTCCGCTGACCGCCGTCGCCTCGTTTGCCGCCGTGTCGGGCCTGTTTATCCTGCCGACCTACCCGACGCTGGTTGCCGCCGTGCAGATGGATGACACCGGCACCACGCGCATTGGCCGCTTCGTGTTTAACCATCCGTTCTTTATCCCTGGCACCATGGGCGTGATTTTCTCCGTATGCTTCGGTTTCCTGCTCGGCAGTTTCATTCTCTGACCCTCACCAGGTGTAAAAATGCTTAAAGTCAGGCCGCTCGCGGCCTGACTCCTTCATCCCCCCGCCCCGCATCGTGCTATAGTGCCTTTTTTCGCCGATACGAGGTTGACGATGACCCTGCCCACCGCAGTTGTTGTGCTCTGTACCGCCCCGGATGAAGCTACGGCCCAGGACCTGGCCGCCAAAGTGCTGGCTGAAAAGCTCGCAGCATGTGTCACGCTCATGCCCAATGCCACGTCGCTCTACTACTGGGAAGGCAAGCTCGAACAGGAGTACGAGGTGCAGATGCTGCTGAAATCAGACACGGCGCATCAGCAGGAACTCCTGGACTGCCTGAAGTCACATCACCCGTATCAAACGCCAGAATTGCTGGTTTTACCCGTGTCCCACGGAGACAATGCTTACCTCTCATGGCTCAACGATTCATTACGCTGATCCTGCTGCTGTGCAGCACATCGGTCTTTGCCGGGTTATTTGACGCTCCCGGCCGCTCCAATTTCATTCCTGCTGATCAGGCATTTGCGTTTGATTTCCAGCAGAACGCCCACGACCTAAATCTGAGCTGGCAGATAAAAGACGGCTATTACCTGTACCGAAAACAGGTGAGCATCACGCCCGCGCAGGCCTCCGTCGATCCACTACAGCTGCCCAAGGGCGAATGGCATGAAGATGAGTTCTTTGGCAAAAGTGAAATCTACCGCCATCAGCTCACGCTTCCGGTCACTATCAACCAGGCCAGTAAAGGCGCGACGTTAACGGTCACCTATCAGGGCTGCGCCGAAGCTGGATTCTGTTATCCACCTGAAACTAAAGTGTTGCCTCTGAGTGAGGTTATCGCCCCGGCCAAGACTACGTCTGAATCAGTGACCCCGCCTGCAGCGCAGGTGAATCCCCCCGCCAGCGAGCCGCCCTCTACATTGCCGTTCTCGGCACTGTGGGCGCTGTTGATTGGCATTGGTATCGCCTTTACGCCCTGCGTGTTGCCGATGTATCCGCTGATTTCCGGTATCGTGCTTGGCGGACAACAGCGTCTGTCCACGGGCCGCGCGTTGTTGCTGGCGTTTATCTATGTACAGGGCATGGCGCTGACCTATACCGCACTGGGCCTGGTAGTTGCGGCTGCCGGGCTGAAGTTTCAGGCTGCGCTCCAGCATCCTTACGTGCTGATTGGCCTGTCAGCGGTGTTTATTCTGCTGGCGTTGTCGATGTTCGGCCTGTTCAGTCTGCAGCTCCCCTCTTCGCTGCAAACGCGCCTGACGCTGATGAGTAATCGCCAACAGGGCGGCTCTGCGGGCGGCGTATTTGCGATGGGTGCCATCGCCGGGCTGATTTGTTCCCCCTGCACTACTGCGCCACTGAGCGCCATTCTGCTGTACATCGCCCAAAGCGGAAATCTGTGGTTGGGCGGCGGCACGCTGTACCTGTACGCATTGGGAATGGGATTACCGCTGATTCTGGTCACCGTCTTTGGCAACCGGCTGCTACCGAAAAGTGGGCCGTGGATGGCGCAGGTTAAAATCGCCTTTGGCTTCGTGATCCTCGCACTGCCCGTGTTCCTGCTCGAACGTATTATTGGCGATACATGGGGACTTCGACTGTGGTCGATACTTGGTGTTGCCTTCTTCAGCTGGGCGTTTATCGCCAGCCTGACGACGAGCAAACCGTGGATGCGAGTGATACAAATCATACTGCTGGCCGCGGCGCTGGTCAGTGCGCGCCCGCTCCAGGATTGGGCATTTGGCGCAGTGCCAACGCAACAGCAGGCGCATTTAAACTTCACGCGTATCGCTAACGTGGATGAACTGAATCAGGCGCTGGCGCAGGCTAACGGCAAACCGGTTATGCTAGACCTGTACGCCGACTGGTGCGTTGCCTGCAAAGAGTTCGAGAAATACACCTTTAGCGATCCGCAGGTTCAGCAGGCGCTGAAAAACAGCGTTTTACTGCAGGCCGACGTGACGCGCAACACAGCGCAAGATGCGGAGCTGCTGAAACAGTTGCAAGTTCCGGGTCTGCCGACCATTCTGTTTTTTGATTCCGCAGGTAAAGAGATCCCAGCCATGCGGGTTGCCGGATTTATGGATGCCGCCGCGTTTCAGGCGCATTTGCAGAATCTGGTCCGGTAAACGACACTTTTAAAGGGATAAACGGAGGATAAAGCCGTGCAACGCGAAGACGTATTGGGGAAAGCCCTGCAATTGCTTGAGATTAAAGGGATTGCCGACACAACGCTGGAAATGGTGGCCAAAGAGGTGAACCTCCCGCTTGATGATCTGCAACGTTTCTGGCCCGACAAAGAAGCGCTGTTGTATGACGTGCTGCGCTATCTCAGCCAGCAGGTGGATATCTGGCGCCGACAGTTAATGCTCAATGAGGAGCTCAGCAGCGAGCAAAAGCTGCTGGCCCGCTACAGCGCATTGACGGAGTGTGTCAGCAATAACCGCTATCCCGGCTGCCTGTTCATCGCGGCGTGTACATTTTATCCGGATCCCGAGCACCCCATTCATCAGCTTGCGGATCTGCAAAAACGTGCTGCCTACGAATTCAGCCATGAGCTACTGACGAAGCTGGAAGTCGATGATCCTGCAATGGTGGCGCAGCAAATGGAACTGGTGCTTGAAGGGTGCCTGAGCCGTTTACTGGTAAAACGCAGCCAACAGGATGTCGATACCGCGCAGCGACTGGCCGAAGATATTTTACGCTTTGCCCAGTGCCGTTCGGGTGGCGCACTGACCTGATGCGTGTCGTTCACGTCAATCGTAGATAATTTGCGCAAGCTGCCGCAATGTTAAGCAAACGCACCAGATTTCCGTGATTTGGGTTGACGGACAACGCTGATTAAGGTTTAATGCGCCCCGTTGCCCGGATAGCTCAGTCGGTAGAGCAGGGGATTGAAAATCCCCGTGTCCTTGGTTCGATTCCGAGTCCGGGCACCACTATTCTAAAGAACCCGCCTATGGCGGGTTTTTGCTTTTCTGCGTATCAATATTTCGTGACATCCCTCTCTAAACAATAAAATGCACTCCCTCGACACCATTCAATCATGAACAGAAACCGTCCTGATTAAGGGGGTTGCAGGCTTTTCCATGAACATTTCATCCAAATTGAGCCCATTCAGGTAGCAATTGCACAAACAATAATTGTCTAAACAGTGTACTATTGACGCTGTACGCGTCGATAAATTAACCACCGGATACCGGAAGGCTGCACTATGACCGTTGAGAACTACCTGAAACGACTTCGAAATGTGAACGAAGAGCAGATGCTCGAAAAAATTGTTGCCCGCATTGAAAACAGTATTGAACCGGAATATATGGCTGCATTCCAGAAAGCCGCCGATAAGCGCCGGGCAGAACTGTGTGATTATCAGTTCAGCCTGAACGACGACTTTGGTGAATTGAAAGCCCCTCGCAAGTATTAAGTCCTGCGTTCTTTATTCCGCTGCATTTTCTCCGGGCGAATCACCGGGGTTACCCTACACTTACAAAGGTGAGTTATTAGGGAAACCCGTTCTGTTCGTGTGATTCACAAGAGATAATGCTATGGAATTAAAGGATTATTACGCCATTATGGGCGTGAAGCCGACGGACGATCTCAAGACCATTAAGACCGCATATCGTCGTCTTGCCCGCAAGTACCATCCTGATGTCAGTAAAGAACCCGATGCCGAAGCCCGCTTTAAAGACATTGCGCAGGCCTGGGAAGTGCTGAGCGACGAACAGCGTCGCACTGAATATGACACCCTCTGGCAACACCGCAACGACCCGCCGTTCCGTCAGCAGGCACAGTCTGATTCGCAACAACAAACCTACAGCCAGGAAGAGTTCGACGATATCTTTTCCTCCATTTTTGGCCAGCACGCGCAGCAATCGCGTCAGCAACATTCTGCCCGTGGCCATGACGTCGAAATTGAAGTCGCCGTTTTCCTCGAAGAAACGCTCGAAGCCCACACCCGCCCTATCAACTACACGCTGCCGCTTTACAACGTTTTCGGGATGGTTGAGAAAGAAATCCCCAAATCACTCAACGTTAAAATCCCGGCCGGCGTTGGTGACGGGCAGCGCATTCGTCTGAAAGGCCAGGGCACGCCGGGCGAGAACGGTGGGCCTGCGGGAGATCTGTGGCTCATCATCCGCATCGCGCCACATCCGCTGTTTGATATCGTCGGACATCATCTGGAAATTGTGCTGCCGCTCGCCCCATGGGAAGCCGCGCTGGGGGCAAAAGTGAAGGTCCCGACGCTGAAAGAGCCGATTTTACTGACCATTCCGGCGGGCTGTCAGGCCGGGCAACGACTGCGAATCAAAGGCAAAGGCCTGGTGAATAAGCAGCACACCGGCGATCTGTTTGCGGTGATTAAAATCGTCATGCCACCGAAAACAGATGAGAAAACCAGCGCCCTGTGGCAGCAGTTAGCTGAGGCACAAACCACCTTCAATCCTCGCCAACAGTGGGGTAAAAATCATGGCTAATGTCACTTTCACCCTGACCGTCACCGAATTTTGTCTGCATACCGGCGTCTCCGAAGAGGAGCTGGATGAGATAGTCGGCCTGGGCGTCATCCAGCCCGACGAAAGCCCCGATGCGCACTGGCTGTTTGACGATCGTGCCGTCACCATCGTCCATCGCGCGCTACGTCTTCGGCGTGAACTGGCGCTCGACTGGCCTGGTATCGCCGTCACGCTGACCCTGCTCGATGAAAACGAGCGCCTGAGACAGGAAAACAGGCTGCTGCTTCAGCGGCTACAACGCTTTATCAACTAGCCCCAGACATCGACGGGTGTAATCATTTGACACAAAGCCAGCCTGCGGGCTGGCCCTTTCGGTTACCCTTCTTAGCCTGCGCCTCTTATAATGTCTGCATGCGTTCTTTACCGACATTATTTCCCCATGACAACATCCGTTCTTAAACGCGACTGGCGAATTCCCGCCGCTGCTATCCTCGTCGCGGTGATACTGGCCTTTACCTTTCAGCTCCACACCCATTGGGCTGCCTTCCTGCAATGGTGCCTCGCGACGCAAATCACGCTGCATCGCTATCTGGTGATGTACCTGCTGCAGCTCAATAACCATCAGTACACCGGTGGACTGTGGCTGTTAGCCGGGGCGTTTCTTTACGGGGTGCTGCACGCCATCGGGCCGGGTCATGGCAAATTTATTGTCACGACCTATCTCAGTACGCATCAGGAAAGTCAGCTGGCCTCACGGGTAGTGCCTTTCCTCGGTAGCCTGATGCAGGGCATCAGCGCCATAGTGTTCGTCTTTGTGCTCGCCGTCGGGATGAATCTGGCGTCGGGCGATCTCAGTGAAAGCCGCTGGTACATTGAGAAAATCAGTGCGGTGCTGATAGGCAGCTTCGGCATGTTTGTGATTTGGCAGACCCTGAAAAGCCTGAAGCCGAAAACCTTCAGCATTCGTCGCATTAAACCCCTGTCCAATGACGGACATGACCATGGCGCCGACTGCGGCTGCGGGCATCACGGCGTGGGGGCCGATATCACCCATGCCGACTGGAAAACCCGCGCAGGCATTGTGATTGCCATCGGGGCGCGGCCGTGCAGCGGGGCGATCATGATTTTACTGTTCTCCAACGCCCTCGGTATCGTCAGTTGGGGAATTGCGGCGGTAATGTCGATGGCGCTCGGCACCGCGCTCTCCATTCTCGGGTTATCGCTGGCGGTACGTTACGCACGCGAGCGGACGGTGGCGTGGTTTGGTGAAGGTTCCGAACAGATGCGCTGGCTGGTCCCGACGGTGAAAATCATCGGCGGAGTGCTGATTATTCTGTTCGCGGTAGTGCTGTTCCTGACCGTGATTCCGATCAGCGCAAACGGCGACTATATCGCCGCCGGTTGCTGAGTTCGCCTTAAGGAACCTGAATAACCTCCTCAGATTCACGGTGCGTATGGACCTCCTGCGCACTTAACCACAGCGGCTTGCGACCAAAGGTTTGATACAGGCTCAGCTGATCGTTGTAGTGTTTCGCAGGCGTGCCGTCCGGAGCGATGAAACCGCTCTGGCCGGGCGCAACGACATCCCACGCCAGCACGCTGTCCGGTTTTTCCTTCGGCGAGAAGACAATCATGTCATTCTCCGTGCCCCGATTTTGATACTCAGCCTGATGGCGCGCCTCTTTCGGCAACGCCTGTGGCACGCCAAAGAAGTTATTCGCGCGGAAGGTTAAATGCATAGCCGGGGTTTGCCATTGGGTGATGTCGGTGCCGTAGCGCTGCGACAGCGTCTGCCAGCTTTCCCCTAACGCGGCCAGAATCACCTGCTGCGAAGGCTTGCCGCCGAACAGATCCACCGCCTGCGGCACCGGGCTTTTCGACCCTTGCAGAGCTTCGTACAGAATTTTCGCCCCCACGCTAATGTTCAGCGAGCCGGTCGGGCCGTCCTGAGTCGTCTCATAACCACTGGCGGTGTACCAGCTGTTGAATGGCGCCGGCACGGCGGCGGCAACCGTCTGTTTTAACATGCTGGTCAGCCAGACATTGAGGATTTCAGACCCCGGCTGAGCCCAGGTTTTTCCATCGCTGTTCAGCGCATTCTGGCCGTCCCAGGCCGCTAACGTATTCACCAGCAACAGGCGTGGATCGTTGGCCGGAAGCCCTTTCACCGCGGTCTGCATTGCCGGTAAGAACAGGCGTAAATTCAGATCCTGACGACTGGTATGGCGAATGATGTCCCAGGCCTGCTCGCGGGTTAAGGTCAGCTGTTTGTCGATCAGACGTTTAATCTCATCCACCCGGTCTGCGCCGCCCCACAGAAACGCGAACAAATCGGAGGCGATATAACCCTCTTGCGGCGAGTTGTTCCAGTTGGCGATGTACCCGGACGCCGGGTTATACACCTGCGGATTGTTGCTGAACGGCAAAATCCCTTTCCAGTCCCACTGCCCGGTTCCGGGAACCGGCAGACGCGGATCGTGCTGCGGCTGACGTTGTGGGTAAGCGCCGGAATGAACATACCCGATATTGCCCTGCATATCGGCGTAGTACCAGTTGATAGTCAGCGCCTGCTGCGCGGCCTGCTGTTTCCACTCCGTCCAATCCCTGGCCTGCATCTGGTGCGTCCACGCCAGTAACGAAGCCACCTCTTTTCCGTCCCAGGCCCGCGCTTTCGCATAGGCGGTGTGCGTCGTATTGTCGGTTTTGATAACGTTGCCATGAAGGGTTCGCCAAACCGTAAAGTCGACAGGCGGCTCCCCTTTCACCGCAATCGTTTCATCCCGGCGCTGCATTTTCTGCCACTGGCCGTTGTGGAAATATTCGCCAGGACGCGCGGCATCAAGCCTCTCAGCGAAGATATCGACATCGTCGCCGAAGCCCGCAGTGGCGCCCCAGGAAATATGGCCGTTATGGCCAAACACCAGACCCGGATAGGCGAAAGGCGTGTTGCCGGTGACGTCATAGCCCGCACCGTGCAGGCCGATGCCGTAAGTGTATGCCGGGGCATACCAGCCAAACTGCGGGCCGTTAACCATTATCGCGTTGGCGTCCTTGGCTTTCGCTTTGCCGATCACCCACATGTTGCTGGTCGTAGGATATCCCGCCAGCCCATTGGCTCCGCTGCGGGCAAACTGCGCCGCAACCGTCTCTCGGTTGTGCTGGGGTGATAACGCCAGCAGCGCGCCGTCGTCCCCTTTGGCCAGCCGCTCAAACATCGGTGCCGGGAGGTCATAACGCGGTAGCTGCATCGCGAGCTGCTTCGCCTCGGCGCTCAGTCGCAACGGATACTTCCCCTCTTTGGCGTCAATGGTGGTCGACGCCGCCGGGTTCACCAGCCATTTCAGCTGATTAAACACGCCCATACCTTTCTCGATGCCGTACTTATCCCGCAGCGCGGTCAGCAGCGCCAGGTTATCAATCTCGCTGGAGCTGTCAGAGAAACGGTTCGCCATAGTGCCGACAAACACCATCGCCACATCAAACGCGCGCCAGTGTTTAGGCATAAACCCCAGCTCGGTAAACTGCTGCGGCATTAGCGTCCCGGGCTGCGCATTGACCTTATCGATCCACGCATTCATCCCCTCAGCGTACCCTTCCAGAATGGCTTTCTCTTTCTCAGGCAGGGCATCAATCTGTGCCTGAATGGACGCGGGCCAGTAGTTGGTGCGAATGTCCTTATCGAAATCGAGATACTTTTTGCCCAACACTTCACTTACCGTTCCCTGCGTGCTGCGCCGGGCCATCTCCATCTGGAACAGCCGGTCTTGCGCCACCACGTAGCCGTAACCGTAGAACAGACGACGCGCGTCGTTGGCGTAGATGTGTGGCACGCCGTAGCCGTCGCGTACAATTTTGACTTCCGTTGCCGTTGTGGCAGCCAGGGCACAGGATCCGCTGACACTCAGCACAATCCCTGTAAAACAGTTCACTATTTTATGATTTTTATTATTCATTGAATCCTCTTGCAGATGAGTTAACGCGGTTTGATCCTGGCAAAAAACCTTGCCTTATCCAGAATCAAAAGCCACTTTGCAGAGGAATTGTGAGGATGCTAACTAAATTTGATTCATTTTTTGATGTGTGTTGGAAATTTTGAATCACAAATAACGGTGAACTACAGGCATAAAAAAACGCCTCCCAATGGGAGGCGTTTTCGTAGACGTCACGCTGAAAACTTACTCGTTGATACGCGGGTGCTGATCGACCAGACGGGTACGTTTTTCCTGCAACGCTTCAATTTCTGCATCAATATCTTCAATTTTATGTTCGATATTGTCGTGGTGCTCTTGCAGAATTTCTTTCGCTTCATGGATGTCAGACGCCGCTGGCGTCGCACCTTTCAGCGGCTGATTAGCGGTTTCTTTCATGGTAATACCGGTCAGCAGACCGATAACCGCAACCACCATCAGGTAGTACGCTGGCATCATCAGATCCTGCGTATATTCCACCAGCCACGCGGCAAGCGTTGGCGTCAGACCGGCAACCAGCACCGAAATGTTAAACGCACTGGCCAGCGCACTGTATCGAATATGCGTCGGGAACATCGCCGGCAGCGACGACGCCATCACGCCGATAAAGCAGTTCAGGATCACCGCCAGCAGCAGCAGCCCGGCGAAAATCAGGGCAACCACATCGCTGTTAATCATGATGAACGCTGGGATTGCGCACAGGAACAGCAGCACGCTACCGACCAGGACAAACGGACGACGACCAAAGCGGTCGCTCAGCATCCCGATAATCGGCTGAACAAACAGCATACCGACCATGATAGCGATGATGATCAGCACGCCGTGGTCTTCTGAATAATGCAGGTTATGCGACAGGTAGCTTGGCATGTAGGTCAGGAGCATGTAGTAGGTGACGTTGGTTGAAATCACCATCCCAACGCAGACCAGCAGCGCGCGCCAGTGTTTGGTCGCAATCTCTTTGAACGACACTTTCGGACCGTCCTGCAGACCCTGGCGGTCGCCCTGCTCCAGTTTCTCAACGTGTTGCTGGAACGCAGGCGTCTCTTCCAGAGCATGTCGCAGATACAGGCCGATAATGCCTAACGGCAGCGCCAGGAAGAACGGCAGACGCCAGCCCCACTCGAGGAAGTTGTCCTCGCCGACAATGGTGGAAATCAGTACCACCAGGCCCGCACCGAGCACGAAGCCCGCAATCGACCCGAAATCGAGCCAGCTGCCCATAAAGCCGCGCTTACGGTCCGGAGAATATTCCGCAACGAAGATAGACGCGCCGGTGTATTCCCCGCCGACCGAGAAGCCCTGCGCCATCTTACACAACAGCAGCAGAATCGGGGCCCAAATACCAATGGTGGCATACCCGGGTATCAGACCAATACAGAATGTACTGATCGACATAATAATGATGGTTATAGAGAGTATTTTCTGACGACCGTATTTATCGCCGAGCATCCCGAAGAACAGGCCACCCAGTGGACGGATCAGGAAGGGAACAGAGAAGGTCCCCAAAGCAGCAATCATCTGAACGCTAGGGTTAGCGTCCGGGAAGAAGACCTTACCAAGAGCGTAGGCCACAAAACCGTAGACGCCGAAGTCAAACCATTCCATCGCGTTACCGAGCGACGCAGCGGTAATCGCTTTGCGCAGCTTACTGTCGTCGATGATGGTGACATCACGTAGCGTGATCGGCTTAACTTTTTTCCTTTTTAGCATGTTGTCCTCGTTAACTATCGCCGTGAGCGCACGCAGGGGGAGGCAAACACGAAGGTTCGCTTGTGTGCGGTTAGGGAGCGGCGAATTGCTGTGCTCCTCATTTCAAGCGTAGCAGGTTTACTTACACTGGCTGCTCACAGCCTGTACAACCGAACCTGTTGACGCCTGCTCTGGCAGTAAAAGATTCTGACCAAACCCTCAAAGTAGAGTGATATTTTCCGTACTTTCCTTTCTTACCCTAACAGTGTTTATATGTGTGATCAACTTCACGGAAAATAATGCTTACTGTTAAGTTGATTCATGAAACGTCAATAAGTTCATATTTGCGCTAAGTACATTCTTAATCCAGATTCTCCTCAGCCATAAGAAAAATGCCAATCACGCCAGCCAATTAACCAAAAATAAGCCTGGTAATTATTTATTTGCTAACGGTTTATTGTCGACAATTCTTTACATCCAATTCACACCCAATTGATTATTTAAAGCCTCGCCACTCTTTCCTTTAAATATGTGATCAGAATAACTAAAACATTGTTTTATTTTAGTTGAATCAACATTCCATTGATCGCATTATAGCCCCAGCGAATCAGCCCGCCGCTGATGAAGAGAAAACAACCAGGCTACCTCTGCTTAAATTTTCTCACATAAACAAACAGATACCTAAAAAACCGTTAGTCAATTTGTTGAACCGCATTCTTTTATGTCTTCCCGGCGCGGAGCGCTGTGGGAAGCGAGGATAGAAAATGAAAATCAAAGCCACGATTGAACGTATCCCCGGTGGAATGATGTTAGTTCCACTGCTATTAGGCGCTGTGTTAAATACGCTCGCACCTGATACAGGAAATTATTTTGGTTCGTTCACCAAAGGAATGATTGGCGGTACGGTGCCAATCCTGGCGGTTTGGTTTTTCTGCATCGGGGCGTCGATCGACTTACGTGCCACCGGCACCGTACTGCGCAAATCCGGCACTCTGGTGCTCACAAAAATTGCTGTCGCGTGGGTCGTAGCGATGATCGCCGCCGCCTTTATTCCGGACGGCGGCATTCAGACTGGCTTCTTCGCCGGGCTGTCGGTGCTGGCACTGGTGTCAGCGATGGACATGACAAACGGCGGGCTATACGCCAGCCTGATGAATCAGTACGGCTCAAAAGAAGAATCCGGCGCATTCGTGCTGATGTCACTGGAATCCGGCCCGCTGATGACCATGGTTATCCTCGGTTCCGCAGGCCTCGCCTCCTTTGAAGCACACCACTTTATTGGCGCAGTGCTGCCGTTCCTGATTGGCTTCGCCCTCGGCAACCTCGACCACGATTTCCGCACCTTCTTCAGCAAAGCGACGCCGGTGCTGATCCCGTTCTTCGGCTTCGCGCTGGGTAACACCATCAACCTGAGCGTGATTATGGACACCGGCCTGCTGGGTATCGTGCTGGGCGTGGCGGTAATCATCATTACCGGTATCCCACTGATTATTGCGGACCGCGTGATTGGTGGCGGGAATGGTACAGCAGGCGTGGCGGCGTCGTCGGCAGCGGGTGCTGCGGTGGCGAACCCGGTAATTATCGCGCAGATTAACCCGGCCTTCGAACCGGTTGCCGCATCGGCAACGGCTCTGGTGGCAGCGAGCGTAATTGTGACGGCTATTCTGGTACCGATTATCACCGCGCTGTATGCCAAACGCTTTGGCAACGTTCAGGCGAAGCAGCCTGAACCCGTGGCGGTCGAATCCTTACATCATTAATCGTTCACTGACCGGCGGGGCCATCAGGCCTCGTCGGTAAACAACTCTTCCAGCATCGCATCAACCAGCCGGGTCGCAGAACACAGACGCGGCATTCCCAGCGCCACCGGCTGCCACGTTTGCGTCACTGACCAGCACACTGGCTGACGCACCGCGTCACAGCTACTGCCCAGCCAGGCCAACATCTCTTTGTGATCCATCAAGCCTAATGACGTCGGCGATGCCAGCCATTGATGATAAAAATGACGCGTTTCCGTCGCAGCACCGATACCTTGCGCCAGATACTGAGCCGTCATTGAACGCAAACTGTCTTTCAGCAAGCCGCGCACTTCACCGTTTGCGAGCCGCCACGCATCACCAAACGCGCCCCAGCGCAGCTCTTCCAGCGCAATGTAACAGCGTCCGGCCAGCGACCAGCCGTCGTACTGCCCGGCGTGCCAGCGGGTGAACACTTCATCGCTGTGCGAACCGGATTCCACCATCAATCCACGCTGCGTCAGCGCCCGCTGTTTATGCTCCGCACGCTGGCTGAACTGTTCGCTCACCAGGCTAAACTGCTGGCGCAGCTCTGGCGAACTCTGGCTTTTGCTCTGTAACTGTTGCAGGTAACGGCTCATGCGTGTCAGCGCCAGATGACCGGGGTCGAACTGACTGGCGAGTTTTTCCGCCAACCCGAGCCGCATAGCCGGGTTATCGCTAAACAGACCCGCCACCGACCACGGGCGCAGCTGCGTTTGCGCCACGATTTCATTCATCAGGCGTTCGCGAAACTGCTGCTGTTGCGGGGCAAGCGTATGCTGACGCGGGTTTTCAATACCCAGCACCAGATCCACCATAAATCGGGCATGAAGAGATTCCAGTATCCGGCCTGGCCCCTCCAGTAATCGCGTGTTCATCACTGTTCAGCCGCAAAAAGGGTTTGAATATCATCACGCAACAGGCGCGCATCCTCTTCAATCCAGCGCACCGTGGCCAGGCACTGAGCAAGCTGCTGGCAAAGAGCGTTAACCGTGGACTGATGCTGTTGGCGCAAAGAGAGACTCTCCTGCAAATTTTTCTGCAAGCCGCTGAGGCTCTGAGAAAACTCCGCAAAGAAGGTCACCATTCCCGCCGTAACAGAGACATCGACTTGCGCGGCTAAAGCTTTAAGGATTTGTGAGCAGAAAGTCGAAATACTCACCACGATACGCTCCTTAATCGCATTCATATCAATGATGTAACGCGTTTTAGTCATCACATAATCATCCCAGCCCCAGCCAGGATTGTTCAGCCAGCGGCTAATGGAATCGCGCATCCCGCCGCGCTGGCTACCCAACGGCAGATCTTCGGTGGCAATCGCCCCATTAAACCACTGCGGCATGGTGATTTGCAGCGAACCGGACTGAAACACTGGCAGCGTTATCCGCGTGCGGAACCCGGCGCGGTGCAGTTCTTCCTTCACATGAGATTCAATCGGCTTCAGCGCGTCATCAAGCGTTCGGCTGAGCGACGTTTCGAGCTGGTCAAAACGCAACGACAGCTCGCGAATAATGCTTTGCTGACAGGCAAACACCGTGCCTTCACAGTCGGCGCGAATAATGCCGAGCATCCGGTTGGCCTGCTCCTCATCATCGAGCACGATTTCGCCGCTGTCATCATGCTGCGACCATTGCAAATCCGCGCCGTTGGCGAGGCTCACCAGCCGCAGATTGTCCGCGCTAAAGCTGCTGTCGATCAGCGCTAAAATCTCACTTTTCTGCCCGGCGATGAACGATTCTGCAGCGTCCAAAGCCTGTTCCACTTCGTGGCTAATTTCTTCGCTCACCCTCCGCTGGCGCACCTCACACTGCGCCATATCTTCTTCGAGACGAACGATATTATCCTGCAACTGCTCGGCGGCGACGGTCAGCCCTTGCAGGCGAAACTCCAGGAAATCCCGGGCGCTCTGGGCGTAGTTCAGCAGCTTGTGTGAAGCGGAACGCAGTGCGAACAGCGAGGCGTTGGCGTGCGCGGCGTGCAGCAGCATATTGATGGGTTTTTCAAACAGCGAATCTTCCCACAGCAAATCTGCCGCGTGGCGAATGTGGGTCACGTCAGCCAGATCGGCGGTTCGCCAACGGCGACCGAGTGCCGCTTCGGCAAAATCCTGCACCCAGCGCTGCTCCTGCGGGTCGGGTAATCTGCCGTGAAGGGTCAGCTCATGGCGCGCGCGATTGGCGAGATAACCCCACATCGATGACACTGGGTAAATCTGTCCCGGATGAATATACCCCTTCATCAGCGTGCCGGAGATCATCGCCCGCACCTGATCCTCATCGTCGCTGTTTCGGTCCTTCTGATCGAATTTGTTCACCAGCGCGTACAGCGGTACCGACTTGCTCACCGCGGTAATCGCCTGGCGCACTTCCTGATCGGAAATGGATTTGAGCTGGGTGTAATCCATCACCGCCAACACCGCCGAGGCGCGGGCCAGCTGCTCATTAAGCATTTTTTGCAGATGCGGTTGCCCGGCTTCGTTCGGTCCCGGCGTGTCCAGCAGCGTCAACTGGCCTGCGTTTTCGCCCAGTCCGGCGAGATGCACGAACTCCACTTCAATCACTGGAATATGTTCAATGGAAGCGTAATCGGCAAAGGGAAAGTCGACGTCCATTGCTCGAGAAAGACGAACCAAATCATTCAGGCTTTTCAGACACTGAAATATGGGTTGCGCCCCGAGATAATGTTTTTCAAAAGCAACGCCACCGATAATACGCTCGAGCAGGGCGTTCATGTCTTTATCCATTTCGAGCTTGAGCGCAAGTTTAGCCCGGTCGACGCGACGAAGTTTATCCTGCAATTCATGCATTAAGCGTTCAATGGGCTTCGCGTGAATAAAATTAAGACCAGGTTCTTTCTGACCCGGCGTATGGCGAATAAGCGTGGGTAATGCGGTCATCGGCCGGTTGCGGTTAGGCAAAACCTCCGTTCCAACGATGGCATTAATGGTGGTGGATTTGCCCGCCTTCATTGTGCCAACAATCGCCAGCACCATTTCCAGACGGGTAATTTTACGCAGCTCGTTATTCAGCGTCTCCTGCTGCGTCACCAATAAATGGCTTCCCGGATTGCGGCCATGCGAGCCCCCAGGCGCCTCAGACATTGCCTGTGCACCGCTCAGCAGATTACCCGGAAGCCCATTCACGGTATCGAGATGTCGTAATGCCAGCTGCAGCAAGCGCTCAGCTTCCTGACTCAATTCAAATATTGTCTGTGTGTACATGGTTAAAGTATTCCCTTAACGCAAATTTTATAACTTTTATTTGTCAGACTTTTTTATATCCGGGTTTTATTTTTTATATAATTATCCGTACGACGAAAGAAAACGCAGTACGTAAGAAACCCAGGAGATATACAGATTAACGCCATAAACAGCATTCAACAGGATATATTGCATATAAATTTCCTGTCGGAATAGAGTAAATAAGTTAGCGCCTGGAACCTATCCCAGTAGGCGTTATTGGCGCAGACAGTTTGAACACGGACAGCGCGGAGAAACCGGAGCGTACACGTAGTACGTGAGGATTTCGAGCACTGCCAGGTTCAAAATGGCAAGCAAAATAGCCCTAATGGGATAGGTTCTTAGTAAGAATCAGAAATACGATCCTCAACATAACGCAAACAACATTACTCGGCAATTTCGAAACATAAAAAATTGAACAGCTTAACGTAAGCGGTACAGGCTGGGGGATAAATAGTCCCGACAACCGTAAGGACATGCGGTATAATGAGTCATACTTTTAGCGCTCAGCGGCAGTTTGCACGGTCTGTGGCGCATTTTCAATTATTACGAGGTTACTATGTCTCTGCCACACTGCCCAAAATGCAATTCCGAATACACCTATGAAGACAGCGGCATGTTCATCTGCCCTGAGTGCGCCCACGAGTGGAACGACGCAGAGCCTTCTAACGACGGTGACGAGCTTATCGTTAAAGATGCCAACGGCAACCTGCTGGTCGACGGCGACAGTGTGACCGTGGTGAAAGATCTGAAGGTTAAGGGCAGCTCTTCGATGCTGAAAATCGGCACCAAAGTGAAGAATATCCGCCTCGTTGAAGGCGATCACAACATCGACTGCAAAATTGACGGTTTTGGCCCAATGAAGCTGAAATCTGAGTTCGTGAAAAAGAACTGATCCCGCGCCAAATCGCCCGACGGCGCTCTGCTTGCCAGGCCTATACCTTCGTAGGCCCGATAAGCATCAGCACCATCGGGCAAAAACCTACCGCCTGGTTATATTAACGCAAGGTAACTATAGTTATCGGGTCCCCCTTTACCCGAGGTTATGGTTATGCCGTTAAATCCCTACATCTCTTTTTCCGGCAACTGCGCCGAGGCCCATGCTTTTTATCAGCAGGCATTAAACGCTGAACTGGGCTACAAAATCACTTTCGGCGAAATGCCAAAATCCGATCAGAACAGCGAAGAAGGCTGCCCCTCCGGCATGGCTTTTCCACCTGATGCCATCGCCCACTCTAACGTCCGCATTGCGGGCAGCGAGATAATGATGAGCGACGGGATGACCGGCAGCGTCAGCTATTCCGGTTTTACGCTGGTACTCGACACCCAGGATGTCAACGAAGGGAAAGGCTGGTTCGATGCCCTCGCCGAGGGCGGCATGATTGAAATGGACTGGCAGGAAACGTTCTGGGCCCACGGATTCGGCAAAGTCACCGATAAATTCGGCGTGCCGTGGATGATCAACGTCGTCAAAC
>CACSJR010000012.1 GCA_902706235.1 Citrobacter sp. 18056
GTGTAGGGGTGGCGTGGGCGGGAATACACCTCTCGACAGGGGCCTCGCTCCATAACGCGACCTAAATACATGACGATGACCTCGTCACACAAATACTCGACGACGCTGAGATCATGGGCAATAAAAAGCAGCGTTAGCCCGAGGGATTCCTGCAATTCACCGAGTAAATTCAGTACCTGCGCCTGCACTGACACATCCAGCGCAGAAACGGATTCATCCGCCACAATAAAATCTGGCTCCACGGCAATGGCCCGGGCGATGCCGATGCGCTGACGTTGACCCCCTGAAAATTCATGAGGGTAACGATCCGCATGTTCCGGCTGTAGCCCGACTTGAATCAGCAACGCCTCGATGCGCTTTTTACGTGCTTCACCTGTCGGAAAGCCGCAGGTATTCAGCGCTTCGGCGATGATTTGCGCCACTTTCATTCGTGGATTGAGGCTGGAAAACGGATCCTGAAAGATTATCTGCATTTTTTGGCGATAACGTTTCATCGCTTTTGGCGGGAGCGCCAGCACATCGGTATCGTCAAAAAACACTTTGCCGGAGGTGGGTTCCAGCAGACGTAAAATTGCTCGTCCGGCGGTGGTTTTCCCTGAACCCGATTCGCCGACCAGCCCCACGGTGCTGCCACGTTTTATATCGAAGGTGAGCGATTCAACCGCGTGAACTGTGCGCCCATCTGGCGTTTTAAAATACTGGCACAACCCTTCGACGCGTAATAACGGCAGGGATGGGGTGGTTAATATTTCACTCATGATGGTCACTCCAGATACAACGCGACAATGCGCCATTGCGTGTGGGCAGGAGTTTTGGGCGCTCCGTCAAACAGGCATTGCTGACATGTTCACAGCGGGGAGAGAACGCACATCCTGCGGGCAAGTTGCTTAACGGCGGGACTGAGCCCGGGATAGCATAAAGTTGTCCGCGAGAGGTTTCTGAGGCAGCCACATGATTATTGGGCGTGCAGGCCAGTAGCCCGCGGGTGTAGGGGTGCTGCGGATGAGCGAATAGCGTATCGACCGGAGCGTGTTCCACAACGCGTCCGGCATACATAACCACCACATCCTGGGCGATTTCCGCCACCACACCAAGATTATGCGTGATGAAAATCATGCTCATTCCCATCTCACGCTGCAGGTTTTTGAGCAAATCGAGTATTTGTGCCTGAATAGTGACATCCAGCGCTGTTGTGGGTTCATCGGCAATCAGTAGCGAAGGATTGCAGGAGAGGGCCAGGGCTATCATCACGCGCTGACGCATCCCGCCTGACATGCTGTGGGGATAATCATCAATACGCGTCGCGGCGGCGGGGATCTCGACTTTTTCCAACATTTGAATAGCCCGGCGGCGCGCGTCCTGTTTGGACATGGGCTGATGCAGGGTGATCATTTCCATGATTTGTTCGCCGACCGTGAACAGTGGGTTCAGGCTGGTCATCGGTTCCTGAAAAATCATGGCAATCTCTTTGCCGCGGAGGGTCTGATACTGCGCAGGCGTAAAATTATCCAGGCGCAAATTCTCCTGTTTACGGTTGCGGTAAAGAATTTCGCCTCCGGCTATCCGCCCATTTTTTGCCAGCAACCCCATGATCGATAAGCTGGTAACCGATTTTCCCGAACCGGATTCGCCGACGACGGCCAGCGTTTGTCCACGCTTCAGGTCAAAGGTGACACCATCAACCGGCATCACACTTTGACGCTTCTGGTCAAAACAAATTTGCAGTTCGTTGACCGACAAAATGACATCGTCATGATGGGCTGACGTCATACATGCCCCCCGCAGGTGCAGTGCGTGGTGGTCTCAGTGGGCTGATAGCGTGAGGCTTCCCAGAATTGAGCCCCCAGCACGGTAAAGCGAGGATCAAATACCTGCTTCAGCGCACTTGGCACGCCTTTAGAATCACGTACTACCAAATCAGAATCGTTCAAATCGAACAGGGTGAAGTTGGCGCGATCCCCTGATTGCAGACCGTTCGGGTAAGGGCGATTGATAACCTGGCGCGGACGGGTGCTGGAAGCATGAATAACATCCACAAGCGGCATACCGAGCGACAGCAACTTCGACATGGTGGTGGACATATCCCATACGGAGCCTGCCATCGAGCGCTTATGAATATCAGTGGAAATGGTGTCAGGTAGCAGCTTATTACCCAAGGCCGCTTTGGCCACATCGAAGGAGAAGGAGGCCCCGCCGTGGCCGACATCCATCACCACACCCCGTGCCTGGGAAGTTTCCACCAGGCGATAGAGTTCTTCGTCTTCGAGAATTGAGCCGCCGATTTTGCCATTAAAGCAGTGGGTAATAATGTCACCTTCGCCCAACTCTTTCAGCACATCGTCGTACAATGGCAGCGGTTCACCGACGTGAACCATAATGGGTAATTTGAGGATTCGACCCAGTTTTTTGGCGAGTTTGACCGGGGCGATATCCCAGCCTCCCGTGATGGTCCCACTGGCACGGACTTTTAAACCGACGATTAAATCGCGGTTGGCTTCGACCGTGGCGGCAATGCGGTCAACATCGACCGAGGCCAGTCCGGTTAATTCGCTAACGCGGTTACAAGCGACCAGGCCAATGGATCCCAGATTCAAAAACGCAAAAATGTCTTCACTGGCCGATTCTATTATCAGCTCGCGTAAGCCATGGAAGTTCGCCTCCCCTGCGGAACCGGCATCGACCAGCGTGGTGACGCCACGCGACAGGCCGCATACTTCGGGCTTAATAGAGATATCGGTGCCGCCATACCAGATGTGGGTGTGTAAATCTGTCCAACCCGGCGACAGCCAGCTGCGGTTGCCGTTGATTATCTTAACGTCACGGGTTGGACGGATATTTGCCGCAGCGTGCATCACGCGTCCGTCGCTACCAATCAAAATATCTACACAGCCGTTTTCGGTTTGTGGCATCGCCGCCGCAAAGCCAATTGGCTTCACTGCCTTGATCAATAACGCTTCTTGAATTTGTGTATTGTCAGTATTCATCAGGCACCTTTTGCAAGTCGAGGATCGAGTAAGTCGCGCAACCCATCGCCCAGTAACTGGAGCGACAGAACGGTAATCACAATGGCAAGACCGGGGAACAGCATGATCCAGCTGGCCTGATCCATATATTGACGGCCCTGGCTTATCATCGTGCCCCAAGTTGGAATATCCGGCGAAACGCCGACGCCCAGGAAGGACAGACCGGCCTCCGCCAGAATGGCGTTGGCAAAAATAAACGTACACTGCACTAACAGTGGCGACGTCAGGTTGCGCAGAATATGACGATATAAAATCACCGGTGTTGGTACGGCCAGAGCTTTGGCGGCTTCAACGTACGGCAGTTCACGGATGACCAGAGTCGATGCGCGAATCACCCTTGCCATTCGCGGCGTGTAAACAATCCCCAACGCGATAACTACGTTCGTAGAGGAGGGGCCAAGTGCGGCGACCAGTGCAATTGCCAGCAGGATGTCCGGGAACGCCATCATGGCGTCAATCAGTCGTGAAAGAGGGGCATCTAATGCGCGGAAATATCCTGCAAGTAAGCCGAGTAATACGCCGGTGATAGAGGTGAAAACCACCACGGAAATGCCCACGCTTAACGACGTTTGTCCGGCGAACAGGATTCTGGAAAAGACATCCCGCCCTAGTTCATCGGTACCCATAATATGGAGCAGGTCCGGGGCCTTAAGACGATGGATAATGGCCAGTTGGCCAGGATTGAAAGGCGCAAGCCAGGGTGCCAGCGCGGCGCTGACGACAATCAGGCCGAGTAAAACCGCGGCAATGGCAGTCGTCGGTCGCGACATTAACTGCCAGAAAAAGGAATCCTGGCGTGCGCTTGTGTTTACAACGAGTGAAATAGACATCAGTAACGTACCCTCGGATCAATCCACAGATACAACATATCGACCGCGAAATTCATCAGCACATACAGGCCAGAAATGACCAGCAACGTACCCTGAATAACAGGATAATCCCTGCGTAATACCGCCGAAACGGTGAGGCTACCGACGCCTGGGATACCAAATACTGTTTCGGTGACGATCGCGCCCGAAATAAGCAGTGCGGCGGTCAGTCCGATAACGGTTACTACGGGGATGAGCGCATTTTTAAATGCGTGTTTTACCACCACGCGATACTCGGACATCCCTTTAGCCCGCGCGGTACGTACGTAATCATCATTCAGTACATCGAGCATACTGGCGCGGGTAAAACGCATAATCAGGGCTGAACACACCGCACCCAATGAAAGTGCAGGTAGCAACAGATGATTCATTCGTTCGCCAAAGGTGGCCGTGGGGCCGCCATAGCCTGAGGTATCGAACCAGCCGAGTTTGACGGCAAAGAACTGAATAAAGAGCAGGCCCAGCCAGAAAGAGGGAATACTGGCTGAAAGCATGGCCACGGATGTGGCGATTTGGTCGAACCATGATCCGCGGTAGTAAGCGGATAAAATCCCGACAGGTAGAGCGATAAGCGTCGCTACCAGCAACGCCATCAGCGTCAGGAAAAAGGTCGGTTCAGCCCGCTGCCACAGAGCTTCTGTCACCGGGATATTCAGGAATATAGAGCGACCTAAGTCTCCATGCAGCACCCCGATTATGTAGTGAAAAAACTGCTGCCACAGTGGGGCATTTAACCCCATCTGATCGCGCAGGGCGGCAATATCAGCGCCGGTTGCATCAGGTCCTAACATAACCGCAGCAGGATCGCCGGGCGTAATATGGACAATCAGAAACACGAGGCTAATGACAATAGCCATCACGACGGCCATGCCAAATAAACGATGTAACGTTGAACGTATCATCCAGAACCTCTGCGTGTTATTGGGTGAGATAGGCATTCCAGAAATACGGCCATGGCGCAGGCGTGACGCCCTGTAAACGCGGGGACTGCGCGGCCAGGGCATTAAAGTTTCCGACTTTAAACATCGGCACGTCTTCATAAATGGCTTTCTGCACATTGGCCCATAAGGCTATGCGCTTTTGCGGATCTGTCTCGCTATTAAAAGCCTGTAAGGCAGCATGTTTTTTATCGGTGCTCCACCAACCTGGTGAGGTGTCAGACATGATGCCGGTCAGTGAAGGTTCTGGCAGGAAAGGGCTGTGGCTGATGTACATATCCCAGCGCGCAGGGTTCGCGCGGTTTTGAGTCAACGATGCCCATTCCTGAACATCAAGCTGGACTTTAAATCCTGCGGCTTCCAGGTAGGCCTGAGCCACCTGCGCAAGCTTGTAGTGGAACTCATACTGGCGGCTGGTCAGAATGCGCAGCGGCTGACCCTGATAATTTGCCTGCTTCAACAGTTGCTGTGCTTTGGCGGTATCGCCCATTGACCGATAAAGCGACGTATCCTCTTCGGTATGCCAGATATTTCCTTTGGGGTACATCGCGCCATCAAGGGTGAAAAACTCAGGGGAACCGAACGCTGCAGTCATCATATCTTGCGGTGCCAGTGCGGCCTGAATAGCTTTCCTTATCAGAATATTCGACGCCACCCCTTGTTTGGTGTTCATGACAAATACTGGCCAACCGTAGGGTTTCAGCAGGACAGGTTTATCTTTTCCACCCTGTATCTTGTTAAAGGATTCCACCGGCAGCGAGTCGACATACTCAAACTGACCGGAAATCGCACCTTCAACACGCGTATTGGGATCGGTGACCGGCACAAAACGGATCTCATCCAGATACTGCTTACGTGCGCCGCCGTAGCCATCGGGAGCACCCTCCAGGTTGTGATAACCCACAAATCGAACCAGTTGAATAAAGCGATCGGGTTGATGGGATTTTAATTGGTAAGGCCCAGTACCTATGAACGTGGTCAATGGAGATTCTGTGGTTTGCGCCTCCGGCATGATGACAGCCGCTGAATTGTTAAGCGACAGCAGTGCCAGCATCGGCGCATAGGGCTGGTTCAGAACAATTTTGATGGTGTAATCGTCGGGCGCGGAGAGTTCGGTAATTTTTTCTGCGGTCTGACGTCCACGACTGGAAATTTTCTCCCAGCGTTGTAATGACGCGAGTACATCTTTTGCCGTCATCGGCTGGCCATTATGGAATGTAACGCCATGACGCAGTGGGATCACATACGTTTTGCCGTCGTCAGAAAGGGTTGGCATTGCGTTGGCGAGCAGCGGAATCACTTGGCTTTTGCCGTTAAAGGTATATAGCGTTTCGAAAATGTGTTGGGTAATGGTTCCCACCAGGTCAGCGGTCGAGACCATCGGGTCAAGGGTGGGAGGCTCGCCAATCATGGCGACATTGATAATGCCGCCTTTCGCAGGCTCACTTTGTGCGGAAACACTTACACAGCTTAACGTCAGTAAGGCGACAAGGGTGTACCGTAATATTTTGCGCATGTATTGTTACCCTGTTTCACAATTATGGAATATATGTTTTATTTGTGTAACCGGGATGTAAAATTGCAGTTTCCGAAAAGGGGGTCAAATACTTTTGGTCCCGTATTGTATTTTCTGAATCTGATTCACATTTTGGGGTGGTTTTTGAGCGAAAAGCGAAGGAAGGGTAGGCAAACCGTGTAAGGCAGCGCGAAGCTGGACTCCGTGGCCTGTTCTACAGACGAAAAAAAAGCCCGTACTTTCGTACGAGCTCTTCTTCAAATATGGCGGTGAGGGGGGGATTGATTCGCTGCGCTCACCCTTCGGGCAGCCCGTCCGCGAGCGTCCGGTCTGTCCAACTGGCTGACGCCCGTTGTCGAACCCCGGTCGGGGATTCTCATCCCCCCAGACCGTGCCGCAGACGAAAAAAAAGCCCGTACTTTCGTACGAGCTCTTCTTCAAATATGGCGGTGAGGGGGGGATTCGAACCCCCGATACGTTGCCGTATACACACTTTCCAGGCGTGCTCCTTCAGCCACTCGGACACCTCACCATATTGTATCTCTGCCTTTCCTCTCGGGGGCAACGGGGCGCTACTATAGGGAGTTGGATGAAAACGGTCAAGAATATTTTCCTGTTTTTGGCGTGTTCGGTTAAGCAATGAACACCCCTTCGCGGTTCCGCTTTTATTTACCTCCCATTGCGATGATTTCCTCCGCTTTCCAGCAACGCGTGGCATGGTTGTCTGTCAACCTGCGCAACGGTTGAGGCACTGCGCAGCCACTTTCAGCCCACGGACAGCGCTCGCGAAAATAGCAGCCTGTCGGGAGATGGCGGTTACCGGGCAGCTCGGTGTTTTGCGGCGCTTCCCCCAGCGGGGTGTCGAGGCGGGGCACGGATTCCATCAGCAGCCGGGTATAAGGATGGGCCGGTGCTTCGAGCACGCTTTGAGTCTCGCCCATTTCCACCACCTGGCCGAGATACATCACCGCCACGCGGTCGCTCATATGACGCACTACCGAGACGTTATGCGAAATGAGAATGTAGGTCAGATTTTGCTGTCGCTGCAATGTCACCAGCAGATTCAGGATTTGCGCCTGGACTGAAATATCCAGTGCCGAGGTGGGTTCGTCGAGCACCATAATATCGGGCTGGGCAGATAACGCGCGGGCGATAGCGATACGCTGTCGCTGCCCGCCGGAAAAGGCGTGCGGTGGGCGGTCAAGATACTCTGGCCGTACCCCGACCTGTTGCGCCAGTTTTTCTGCCAGCGCCCGGCGCACTTTTTCACTGGAGCGTGATGCAATCCATACCGGCTCCGTGATAATGCGCCAGACCGGCAGCCGTGGATCAAGGGAGGAGAGCGGATCCTGAAACACCATCTGCATTCCGACTCCAGGTCTGTCTGCCGGTAAGCGGGAACGATCGAGCTGGCCTGTGCCCGGCGTCAGCATTCCCATCAACAGTTTTGCCAGGGTGCTTTTGCCGCAGCCAGATTCTCCCACAATGCCCAGCGTTTCGCCGCGTCGTACCGTTAAATCCAGGCCATTGAGCGCATGAACATATTCGGTCACCTTACCGAGCCAGTTTCTCCGGGACGGGAAGGCAAGGTGAACATCGGTCAGTTCGAGCAGGCAATCAGACATGCGCGTTCTCCTGTTGTGGATACCAGCAGGCGATGGCCCGACTGCCGTCATCCAGCGGACGTAAAGGGGGCACGTTGCCACAGGCTTCACCCGCGGCGAAACAGCGCTCGCGGAAGACACAGCCTGTCGGTAAATTTGCCAGGTTGGGCACCGTTCCAGGAATAGAAGGCAGCGTTGAACGAGGCTCGCGGAATTCTGGCGCGCTGTTCAGCAAACCGAGGGTGTAAGGATGTTGTGGATGGTTCAACAGGCTGTGCGTATCCCCGCTTTCGATTACCGATCCGGCGTACATCACATACAAACGGTCACAAAGCTGGGCGATGATCGCCATATCATGGCTAATAAACAGGACGGCGGTACCCGTGGCTTTTGCTTTTTGTTTCAGCAGCCGCAGCACCTGGCGCTGGACTGTCACATCCAGTGCGGTAGTCGGTTCATCGGCAATCAGCAGGTCCGGATCGCACGAGAAGGCGAGGGCAATCATCACCCGCTGACGCATCCCGCCGGAAAGTTCAAAAGGGTAGCGGTCCATCACCTGTAACGGATCGGCTATTTGCATATCGGTTAACAGCGAGGCGGCATGCGCGCGGGCATCGCGGACTGATAACCTGCGGTGCTGCCGAATCACATCGACCATCTGTTTGCCAATGCGGCGTGTAGGATTGAGGGCGGTCATCGGCTCCTGGAAGATCATCGCCACCCGACGGCCACGTAGCGTTCGTAAGGTTTTCTCCGGCGCTGTCAGCATATCAGTACCGAGCAGGTTCACGCTGCCGCTATTGATATGGTAGCTATCGGACGGGATCAGGCGCATCGCGACCATTGCCGTCACTGATTTACCGGATCCTGACTCACCCACCACACCGACGATTTCCCCACGGTTAACGTGCAGGGAAACCGCGTTCAGTACATGCGCCTCGCTTTGATAGAGCGGGAAGCTTAAACGCAGGTCCTGAATGCTTAATACCTGTTCGCTCATCACTGACGCCCTCCCGATTTCGGATCCAGCAGGTCCTGAATTCCGTCGCCAAACAGATTAAACCCCACTGCGGTAATCAGTATGGCAGCCCCAGGAAAGGCGCAATACCACCACTGATCAAGCACGTAATTGCGCCCATTAGCGACCATCGCTCCCCATTCTGCCGTCGGTTGTTGCGCTCCCAGGCCGATAAACCCCAGTGTTGCGGCCATCAGAATGGCGCTGCCGATATCCAGCGATGCCTGAACGACCAGCGGCGGCAGGGCATTACGCAAAATATGCCAACTGATCAAATGCCAACGGGAGGCGCCAAAGGTGACGGATGCCTCAACAAAGGTGTGCTGACGCACCACCAGCGTCTGGCCGCGCGCCAGGCGTACATAAAACGGAATGCGCACAATGGCGATGGCCAGCATAGCGTTGAACAGGCTGGGGCCGAGTGCCGCCGCCAGCGCCATGGTCAGCACCAGTGAGGGAATCGACAACATGATGTCCATCAGCCGCATAATAAGGGCGTCGCTGCGCCCGCCGAGCACACCGGAAAGGCAGCCCAGCAGCGAACCACTGATCCCGGCGATAAGCACCACCGCCAGCCCGGCGGCCACCGACTGCTGGCTGCCGATCAACACCCGGCTAAAGAGATCCCGTCCGACTTCATCGGTCCCGAACCAGTGGGCAAGAGACGGCGCCTGCAAACGGGCGGAGAGATCGATAGCATTCGGATCGTGTGGCACCAGCCACGGGGAGAAGACCATTAGCAGTAGCACCAGCACCATGATCCCACCGCCGATAAGGGTTAACGGGCTTTTACGTAACAGCCACAGTCGGCGTTTCCAGATTAGTGCGGGGTTCCTTTTCACCACCGCCAGCGGTTGTTGCTGGGTCATTATCATTGTTTTTCTCCCCTTCCAACGCGCGGATCAATCCACAAATACAATAAATCAACGGCCAGATTCACCAGCACGTAAGCAAACGACACCACGATGGCGAAGCCCATCACCGCCGGGAAATCGAGGGACTGAATAGAGGTCACAACGTAAGCCCCCATCCCGGGCCAGGAGAACACCGTTTCGGTGAGTACCGCGCCGTACAACAGGTCTCCGAGTGCCAGCCCCAGTACCGTGACGGAAGGGATCAGCGCATTCGGCAGGGCGTAGCGCACCACGATGGTGAACTTGCTCAGACCGCTTGCCAGCGCGGTGCGGACATAATCTTCGCTCAGTTGTTCCAGCATCGCGGAGCGGATCTGGCGGGCGACAATCCCGACGTGCACAAACGCCAGCGTTAAAGCAGGCAATATCAGGTGCTGTAGCGCGTTGAAGAACACCTCCATATCTCCGGCCAGCAGCGAATCAATGAGATAGAAACCGGTGATACGGGCCGGCGGGTCAAGCCAGTCATCAAGCCGTCCGCTACCCGGTAGCAGATTGAGCTTGCCGTAAAACAGCACGATAACCCCGAGTCCCAACCAGAATGCTGGAGTGGAGATTCCGGTCAGCGCCATCAGTCGCACCAGATGATCGGTCCAGCGATTGCGGTAAACCGCCGACAGCACCCCCAGGGGGACACCGACAATCAGCGCAATAAATAAGGCACAGATTGCCAGCTCAAGGGTCGCAGGGAAAAAGGCCCGCAAATCTTCCAGCACCGGGCGGCCGGTACGGATGGAGGTGCCCAAATCGCCGTGGGCCAGGGCGTTGACATAATGGGCGAATTGCTGCCACAGCGGCAGATCCAGCCCCAGTTGATGACGAATGTGCTGCACAATTTCATCGCTGGCTCGCTCACCAGCCAACAGCCGCGCCGGGTCGCCGGGGATCAGGTGTGAAATAATAAAGGTGATCACACAAACCCCGATGACGACCAGAACCAGTCCCCAGCAGCGCTGGCGTAGTAAACTCCAGAAACTCATATTGACGCCCTCTGCCAGGCCCGAAGGCCTGGCATCGTGTGGTAATGATGCTGAGGGTTATTTGTGCATCTCCGCGATGTTGAAGATCTGCTCCAGCATGGGGTTAAACACATAGCCTTTGACCTCTTTATTGACGGCGACCTGATAGTTTTTCTGGAACAGATAGACATAAGCCGCCTCATCGATGACCCTTTTTTGCGCCGCCTGGTAATCCTGGGTACGCGCGGTCTGGTCGGTGGTTGAGACGGCTTTTTTCAGCAGCGCATCCACCTGCGGATTGCTATAGAACGAGCGGTTCCCCGGCAGCCCTTTTTTGTCGGATTCGAACCAGTAGTTCATGAACATATACGGATCGGCAAAATCGGGGCTCCAGTTACCGATGGCGATGTCGTAATCCCCTTTACCAATGCGCTCGCGCATGGTGGCGTTCGCCAGTTTCTCCAGCTTGACGCCTATCCCCAGTTTTTGCAGGTTTGCCTGCGTCGAGAGGGCAATAGGTTCCCAGTTAGGGTCGCTATCGGAATAGAGGAAGGTCAGCGATGACGGCTTGCTGGCAACTTTCTCTAATGCCGATTTGGCTTTGTCGAGGTCGAAACTGTACTGCATGGCGTTGGCGTCGTAACCCCACATCCCTTCCGGAATAGGCCCGCGCATCTGCTTGCCATTACCGCCGAGGATCCCTTTCACCATCCCCTGATAATCGGTCGCCCAGGAGACCGCACGCCGCAGGTCAACCTGGTTCATCGGCGGTTTGCTGTTGTTCAGATACAGATAAGTAACCCGTAGCGCAGGGTAGTCATTGACCGCCACTTTGCCTTCTTTTTTCAGTGCTGCGAACTGATCCACCGGCAGGGCGTCGGCAATGTCCACATCACCTTTTGTGACCTGCAGGCGACGGGCTGCGCTTTCACCGATAATTTTTACGCTGACGCGTTTAAAGGCCGGGGCCGGGCCGCTGAAATGGGGGTTAGGGACGAGGATTAACTGCTGGCCTTTTTGCCAGCGTTGCAGTTTAAAAGCACCTGATCCGGCGGTATGCTCCGCCAGGTAACCCCTGGCGTCATCGGCCGCGTGTGCTTTCAATACCGTTGGGTTAATGATGGAAGCCCCGTCATTGGCGAGGGTGTGCAGGAACGGAGCGAACGGTTCACTGAGGGTAAAGCGCACCGTTGTCGGGTCGACCGCATCAATTTTCAGGCTCGCAGGAAAGGCTTCCGACGGGCCTTGCTTGATGCGTAACAGGCGTTCGAAGGAGAGTTTCACGGCTTCAGCGGTAACCGGTGTGCCGTCGTCAAATTGTGCGTTGTTGTGCAGGGTAAAGGTCCAGGTTTTACCGTCGTCAGAGGCCTGCCATTTTTCCGCCAGATCACCTTCGACATCGGTTGACCCTTTGCCGTCTTCGGTTTTGTATTTCACCAGACGCTGATAAGCCGGGTAAGTGACGGTCCAGTCGTTGTTATCAATGGTCACTGCCGGATCCAGGGTTTGCGGATCGGCGGCTTTGCCAATCACCAGCATATCTTTTGGAACGGCCGCTAAAGCCGGATGAGCAAAGGCTGCCAGGGCCGCAGCAAGCAGCAGAGGGTGAAAACGTAAAGAGGCTGTGTGGGTCTTGTTCATGGCTAAACTCCGTCGCGTTGGTCTGGAGAAATACAGGTGAATACATCATCAAGCAGCGGATAACCGGCCGCACCCGGCACTTCAAAATGCCACCATTCGCTGGTGATCCCGACAAAGCCGCCACCGAACATAATGGCGTTGAGCAACAGACGATTGCGCTGGGCAGTCAGGGGAACGTCCGGATGGTAAGGATGTGAAAGGACATCCATCTCATCAAAATCGGTGCCCATATCCAGCGGTTCACCTTGACCGTCCAGCAATGTGACGTCGATGGCGGTGCCACGACTGTGGTTCGAGCCGCGTGACAGCGGGACGACATATTCCTGATTAGGACAGGCCTCCCACAGATACGCCTGCGCCTGTTGCGGGCGATAGGCGTCCAGCACCAGTAGCGTCAATCCGGCTGCATCGGCAATCGCCAGACTTTTCTCCAGTGCCCTTGCGGCCTCTGGATGCAGCAGACAACGTGCTTCACTGTAAATCGCCCGACCGGTGATGTTATCGGTGGTGGCGTATTTCAGGTCTATCTTCAACCCGGGAAAGCGGGCGGCGATATCGACCAGTTGTTGTTCCTCACTCATCTCAACTTTCCTGTCTGATTAACGTTCAAACTGCCCAAATTCCTGCTGGAGCTGGCGATTGTGCGCAAGCCGTTCCGGGAGTGCCGGACCCAACTGTTCTACTACCGCCGACAGCAACAGATTGAAAAGACAACTCACCGGTGCGAGGGAATCCCAGAAATGACCGGTATCGGTTTTGACCTGTAATAAATCCAGTGGGTAATCGCGCGCCCACGGACACCAGATATCGGTGACCAGCGCCATTGGGATGTTGCGGGCCGCCGCCGCCTGACAAAACTGGCGTGCGGTGATGGAGTAGGCGCGCGTATCCGTCAGCACAATATAGGGATCGCGATACTCAGAATTCAGCGCTTCCAGCCAGCTGCCGGAACTGCCGTCGGCGTAGATAACCCGCGGGCGCAGATATTCGAGATGGCTGAAGAAGGTATTGGCGATTCCGCGGGTCGACTGGATGCCGACCACGATAATGGCGTCAGCATGCGCAATTCGCTGGCTGATGCGAGTGAAGGTTTCCTGTGAAGCGAGATGGTAAACGTAGCGTATGGCATCCAGCTCCATCTGCAGCGAGAGACTTTCCCGGTCAGGCTGGTGTTGCTGCTGCGCCCAGCTATCCAGCCTGTCGGTCACGCCCCAGTGGCGATACGGCGAGCTTGAATGCACTTTCAGGCTGTTTTTAACATCCTCGAGATTGCGGTAACCAAGCTTGCGTAAATAGCGCCCCACGGTGATGCCGCTGGTGCCGGTCGCCAGCGCAATGCTGTCGGCAGTCTCAAAGGGAATATGTTCCCGATGGCTCAGCAGCCAGGCGCCAATTCGTTTTTCACTTGGCGTAAGAAGGCTGAAAGCGGATTCAATTTTTCTGAACAGGTCTGCGTTATCGCTCATGGTCGCCTCGATGACAGCGTGCTCTCATACTTTCATTGCGTGTTACCTGAATAACAAAGCACGATGTATGCCATGTTGCCGGGGGCGCAGGAAAACGCGGTCTACAGCGAATGCGGTGTACTCAGGTGAAAGATAATCGTAGGCGGGGGTAAAAAAATGCACAAAAGCAGTGCAATGAAAGCGGATGGTGCATCACAAAAATAAAACATTAAATTAACATTTATGACACTCGCATCTGATTATTGACCCTTAACACAGGACCAAAATATTCCGGCTCAGCACCCCGACAGCCGTCATCGGGGGCAGAGACGTTGTGGTCCTTCGCAAGAAGCGCGACTGCCGTGATTTACTCTCTGGCGGCGCTCAGTGCGGCAGTACCGGCGCTGGTTTTAGGCAGTTGTCTGTGTTGCACACTGCGTGCGGCAAGCGGGGTGATGATCAGCGACAGTATCGACAGCGCGCCAATCACTAAATATCCAGAGGTCAGGTTCACGTGTTGCAACATGATGCCCATTAACACCGGACCGACAAACATGCCGCAGGAATAGATAGTCTGAAACAGCCCCATTCGTGTCGACTGTTCATCTTCGGCGGTGTTCACCACACTCAATGACATGGTGACGGCAAAGGCGGCCCCAAAAGAAAAGCCAGCCATCGCCTGCCAGAGATAAATGATATACAGATTACTGGTATAGGGAATGGCGACGCTGGAGACTATCTGCATCACGACAGCAATCAGCGCGGTATTCAGCAGTCCGAGGCGGGAATAAAACACCGAACTACACAGCGCGATAGCCAGCGCATAAAACAGCAAATGAACATTGCTTAACAGGGTCAGGATGCCGGCTTTGCCGCCAAGCTGTTGAGCATAGATTGGCGTTAAGGTATCGCGGGTGGCATAGGGTACCAGTATTACGAGGGTCGCAAGTAAGCCAATCAACCAGACCGAGGGATCGGCCAGTTGTCGACGTGCACTTAAGATACAGGCACTCAATGTCGGTGCCCGCGTTGCATCATGCACATCCTTGATACGTATCGTCAGGATCAGTGCCATAAATGCGGAGATGCTTGAAACAAAATACCCTGCGCCATGGCCGAAAAAGTGGATCAGCGTGCCCCCGATACAGTTACCGAGAAAAACGCCCAGCGGCCCGGCAAGCGCCAGTAGCGCCACAGCCGCTGGCGCATCTTTGCGATCAAAGTAACGAATAAATAAGACGTTGTACAAAACCCATGTGGCCGCCGTCATCCCGTCAGCTGCTTTCGCGATATACAGGGTGACATAATTAGGTTCCAGCCACGCAATCGGCCAGGTGACCAGCGGTAACAGCAAGCTGAGCTGGATGAAAATCTTACGGCTCTTTACCACATCAGAGAGGATGCCGATCGGGAAGCGGACAAACAGCGTCGCCAGACCGCTGGCCCCCATAATTAATCCCACAACTTCGGGTTGCATACCGTCACTGATCAGCATCGGGGCCAGAAACGCATCAATGCTGTGAATACAGATGTAAAACAGAACGCTGATGCAGAAAAAAAGTCTGACGTCTGAACGACGAAGGAGTGCACGAAACATGGTGGTGAACCTCTTTTAATGAAGGGGGGATTACCCATCAAGTACGGCATTAACCGGGACCATCCGCTGTCGCAGACCGCATCTTACCGGTATCACTGACGGCATTTTTTAGTTCATTGCATACGAATGCAAGCAATGAAGTTATGAAAAGGTTTCCAAGTTGTAAAGGTTAAGTTTGTAAATGTGAAAAAAATAATTTTGTTTGTTGCATACGCATGCAAAGATGGTGTAAGTATAAAAAAAGACATTCCGCTGAGGACCAAAGACGCCAGTCTGGCGTTGCCCGGTGAGTCCGTTACACTGATATAACAAGAGGTTAGGGGACTTAAGCGTGATGGCTGAAATGTTAAAAAGGAACCGCGGCAATGAAACGTAAGACTTTTGGTCCGGTGACGTCGCAACAGGTTGCACAGATAGCGGGCGTGTCACAATCCGCTGTTTCAAGGACCTTTACCCCAGGGGCGAGTATCTCACCGGCGACGCGTGAAAAAGTGCTGAAAGCAGCACGCGAACTGGGGTATCGGCCTAACGCTATTGCCCGTTCGCTCAATACTGCACGTTCGCGGATTGTTGGGGTGGTGATGTCCTACTTCGACAACCAATTTTATCCGCAGGTGCTTGAGACGCTGGCGCAAAAACTGGATGAGCTTAATTACCATTTACTGCTGTTTGTCGGCGATCGTGACGGCAACGTCGACCGGATTTTTGACCAAATCATGCAGTATCGCGTCGACGGTATCGTACTGGCGTCAGTCTCGCTGTCGATGGAATTATCGCAGGAGTGCGTGGCCGCAGGGATCCCGGTGGTGCTGTTTAACCGCAGCGAGGAGAGCGGCATGGTCTCCAGCGTGAATAGCGATAACGAAACGGCTGCCCGACAAATAGCCCACTTTTTGTTGGCCGGGGGGCATCATCGTTTTGCTTATGTCGCGGGGATTGCCGATTCGTCGGTGAACCAGGCGCGGCAGAAGGGTTTTACGGAAACCCTTCACCGCCAGGGCATTGCCTCTGTCCATGTGGTTCAGGGAAATTACGATGCTGAGCAAACCCGACGGGCAGCCAGCGAACTCTTCTCGGTATCACCCACGCCTGATGCCGTGTTCGCCGCAAACGATCATATGGCCCTGACGGTAATGGATGTGGCGCGCTACGAATTTGGTCTGCGCATCCCGGAAGATGTCTCGGTGATTGGCTATGACGATACCGGGCCTTCTGGCTGGCCTTCTTATGCGCTGACTTCAGCCTCGCAGCCCGTAGAAGCCATGGTTCAGGCAACGGTGGCGTTACTGATGAAACAGATTGATAGCGGAACGATTGAACCTGAGCAGGTGGTGGTGCCCGGACTGCTGGTGGTCCGTCACTCTGCCCGGCGCCCACAGGCGGGCGTGGTGGAAAAAGATGGCGTCTCGCTGTTCCAGTTGCAGGAGGTTGAATGAGCAGGTTACCGGGCTTCAGCCCACAGTTTGATTCTATCCAACAATTTATTTTGACTCTGACGCACGTGGTATGGGAGCAAAAGGATATTGGTCAGTTGGCCGACTTCTACGCCACCCCCGTCGTGTTTCAGACGCCGGAAAAGCGGCTCACCGACCTGTCGCAGTTTATGCGTTTAACGCTGGAAGCGATGCACAGTTTTCCGCAGCGTAAAGTCCTGACCGAAGACATTCTGTGTAGTCACTCTGCGCATAACGAATATTATGCAGCGCAGAGATCGCTGGCCTGTATTCAGCATTCGGGCGAAGGTTTTTATGGGTTACCCAGCGGTAACACCCTGTGGGTGCGTACATTTACCGACCGTATTTGTGCCGAAGGCGCGGTTCGCCAGGAATGGTTGTTACAGGACAGAGCGGCGATCATTAACCAGATTGGGCTCAATGTCCGGGAGTTCGCGTGCGAACTGGTGCGGACGCGTCAGGAAGCAGGCATCGAGATGCTGTCGGCAGAAGAACTGGATGCTCTCTGGGCTGGTGGCCCGGAAGGTGATGACGTTGAAGGCGCGCTGGCGGGGCTTGTGGAGCGCTATCTGTCGATGTGGGCGGGCGGCAACAGCGGTGTGGTGCCTGGGCTGTACCATCCGGCGGCGACGCTGCATGGGCCCGGACATGTGTTACGCACTGGCGAGCAGGATATCGGTGCCTTCCTGTCAGGCTATCGTGCTTCATTTGCCGATAGCGAAACGCAGCTTCATCATTTGATTGTTCGTCGTGATGCAAATGAACCCGTGAGACTCTCTTTGCGCTGGTCGTTATTAACCTGGCATGATGGATATGGTCAATTTGGCGCACCGTCTCGTCGCCCAATATCGATTACCGGTATTAGCCAACTTGAATTACGCGACGGGTTAATCATACGTGAATATCTGGGGATCGATGAATTAGCTATCTGGTCGCAGATCTACAGTTAATCCAGGGGGAGAAACACCCCCCCCTTAAAATAAAGAATTTCGAAGCGATAAACCGTCTGTTTATTGCGGGCAGCATTTGTCTACATTTTTTTAATCAGCATTATCACCGCAATTAGGTGAGGCGTCACTGTAGCCGTAGTCTGTGTATATAAAACGATATTTCTGCTGCAACGGGGTGGGCATAAATAACGTGTACAGAATGCGACATAATATAAATGCAATGCAGGAGGTTATATGTCTTCAACTGAAACTACCCAAAAAGCACCGGCAGTCGCAGAAAAAAGTAATGTAAAATCCAGCCGTGATGAACCTGTATTACAGGTTGAGCGTCATGACTTTGTCGATCTGGTACCAGAAAAACGGCCACGTGCGCAATCACTTCGGGGCTTTGATGATTGCTATACCGATATTGTCGATTATATCGTGCGCTGTACCCATAAAATTTGGGACGAACGTGATGTCGGTTTAATTTATACCCACTATACCCACAACTGCGTGTTATATAACGCACTGGGGACAATGTATAACCGCGAGCAGGTTGTGCAAGATACTATTCAGCGCCTGGTTGCATTCCCGGACCGCCGTGGGATGGCGACCCAGGTTATCTGGAACGGGGATGATATTAACGGTTTTTATACCTCGCATCTGGTCACCGGTACCGGCCGCCATACCCAATACAGTCATCTGGGTAAACCTACCAATCGCACGTTTGTGACCCGGACAGTCGCCGACTGTATGATCTTCGAAAATAAAATCTATCGTGAGTGGCTGGTCAGCGACAATATGTCGATGATGCGCCAGTTAGGGCTTGATACCGATGCCGTGGCTTACGGGATGGCGAAGGAGCAATTTGATAAAGGCTTCCGCGTCACCGATATTGGCGAGAATCGCCGCCTGGTCGGCCAGTATCCTCCGGAAATGGCATGTGATGACTCTATCGCCCATACCGATATCGAAGCGCAATGTCTGCAATGGTTCCATGAAATTTATAACCGTCGCATGCTGGGTAAAATCAAGGACGTCTATGCCCCGAATGTGCAATGGCATGGTCCATTGATGAAGGAACTTTACGGCCAGGCCGCTGTAATTCATCAAACGCTGGCGCTGATTGGGATGATCCCGGATGGCGCATGGATCCCGCAGCACGTGTGCTCGAACCCTTGCGATGAAGGCGGCACCAAAGTGGCGATTCGCTGGATAATGGAAGGGCACCATCTTGGCTATGGCGAACTGGGTAAACCAACCGGCGAGCGACTGTTCGTGATGGGGATGTCCCATTACCACATTGTGAATGGCAAGATTGTGGATGAGTGGGTGATTTACGATCATCTGGCTCTGCTGGCGCAAATTAAACTGGGTCAGATGGAGGCCTGAACAATGAGTCGGATCAGTGATAACGAGGTCCAGTTCGTCAAGCGACCACAGGGACAGGATCTGCAAGCCGATCTTACGTTGAGTACAACCGTGCAGCAGATTATTGCGCAGGTTCGTGCCCGGGGCGATGAGGCGCTACGTGATTTCTCTGCAAAATTCGACCGTACCGTGCCGGAGGCGTTCGAGGTTTCCGCGCAGGAAATAGAGGAGGCGCTTGCCGGGATTGACCCGCAGACCCGTAAGGACAGCGAATTCGCTATTGCTCAGGTCAAACGGTTTGCGCAGGCACAACTGGCGACGATGCAGCCGCTTGAGATTGAAACGCTACCCGGTGTACACCTCGGTCATCGCATTATTCCCATTGAAACGGTAGGTTGCTATGTGCCGGGTGGACGCTACCCGATTCTGTCTGCGCCGATTATGTCAATCGTACCTGCGGTGGTTGCCGGATGCGACAATATCATCGCCTGCTTACCGCCAGGCGCTCACTCTGCGATGATCGCCATTTGCCATCTGGCGGGTGCGCACCGTATTTTCAAAGTTGGGGGCGCTCAGGCTATTGCCGCGATGGCCTGGGGTACAGCGTCGATCCCGGCTGTCGATAAAATCGTGGGGCCTGGCAATGCGTTTGTGAATGAAGCGAAACGCCAGGTGTTTGGCAAAGTGGGTATCGATGCGCTTGCCGGGCCGAGCGAAATCTATATCGTCTCTGATGACAGTGCCGATCCGCGTATCCTGGCGGCCGATTTGCTGGCACAGGCAGAACATGATGTTCACACCCGTGTCGGCCTGGCCACTACCAGTGAGCGCGTTGCGCAGCAAACCCTGGCTGAAATTGAACGGCAGTTGCTGAACCTGCCAACGGCAGTCACTGCGGGTGAGGCCTGGAAACGGCAGGGCGAAATCGTGATTTGCAAAGATGAAGAGCAGCTGATTACCTGGGCCGATCATATCGCGACAGAGCACCTGCAGGTCCACACTCGCGACCCGCATGGCACCGCCAGTAAGATCCGTAATTATGGTTCGCTGTTCATTGGACAAAACGCCAGCGTGGTGTTTTCGGACAAATGCTGTGGCACCAATCATACGCTGCCAACCATGGCGGCAGCGCGTTACACCGGCGGACTTTGGGTCGGTGCTTATGTGAAGATTTGCACCCATCAATGGATAGATGACCACGGAGTTGCTGCCATTGCAGCACCTGCGGTGCGTCAGAGTCGAACCGAGGGGATGCAGGCGCATCGTCGCGCCGCTGAAATCCGCCTGGATCCTCAGGCAATAGATGAAATTACGGCGGGGCAAAAGGATTGACCTGAGCGACGGAAATGTGTTTTCCACACAGGCATGCAAGGCCGCAATGACGTTATTGCGGCCTTGCAAACTGCAGACGAAAAAAAAGCCCGTACTTTCGTACGAGCTCTTCTTCAAATATGGCGGTGAGGGGGGGATTCGAACCCCCGATACGTTGCCGTATACACACTTTCCAGGCGTGCTCCTTCAGCCACTCGGACACCTCACCATATTGTCGTCCCAACGCTGCTGGGACGGGCGCTAATGTAGGGAAAAGCGTAACTTACGTCAATCAACTTTTTCAAAAAAACGTCCAATAAGACAAACTTCGTCCAACCTGCTTTCGTAATAACCGCGATTCGCTTTTTTTCTCAGCATTCGCCTTTCCGCCGACAGGCTGCAAAAATTTGCTATGCTGACAAACCAATATAAAACAACACGAAATCGACGCGCCGCAGACCTGCATAAGAAAGGCGCAGTATATAAAGGAGAGCAGTATGGAGATTATTTTTTACCATCCCACCTTCGACACCCAGTGGTGGATCGCCGCGCTGGAAAAACAACTGCCGGGCGCCCGCGTCCGTGAGTGGAAAAGCGGTGACAATGAGCCCGCCGATTACGCGCTGGTGTGGCACCCGCCGGTTGAAATGCTGCAAGGTCGTGAGCTGAAAGCCGTCTTTGCGCTGGGCGCAGGCGTCGATTCCATTCTCAGTAAGTTGCGAGAACACCCGGAGATGCTACCACTTTCCATTCCGCTGTTCCGCCTCGAAGACACCGGCATGGGCTTGCAGATGCAGGAGTACGCCGTCAGCCAGGTGCTGCACTGGTTCCGTCGCTTTGATGATTATCAGGCGCTCAAGCAGGAGACGCGCTGGGAGCCGCTGCCAGAATTTACCCGTGAAGAGTTCACTATTGGCATTATGGGCGCGGGTGTGCTCGGCAGTAAAGTGGCAGAAAGCCTTCTGGCCTGGGGATTCCCGGTGCGCGTCTGGAGCCGCAGCCATAAAGACTGGCCGAATGTGCAGAGCTTCGCGGGTGAAAGTGAAATGGGCGATTTCCTGCGTGAAACGCGCGTGCTGATTAACCTGCTGCCGAACACGGCGGAAACGGTCGGCATCATCAATCATGCGCTGCTCAATCAATTGCAGGATAAGAGCTATCTGCTGAACCTCGCGCGCGGTGTACATGTCAATGAAGATGAACTGTTGCGCGCGCTGGAAAATGGCAAGTTAAAGGGTGCGATGCTCGACGTGTTCAGCCGTGAACCATTGCCGGTGGAAAGCCCGCTGTGGCGCCATCCTCGCGTGGCCATGACGCCGCACATTGCGGCGGTTACCCGACCGCAGGAAGCCATTGCCTATATCGGTAAAACCATCACCGGCCTGGAGCGCGGAGAGACGGTCACTGGGCAGGTCGACAGGGCCCGCGGATACTGAGTTCAACCCGGCAATGCCGGGTTTTTCGCTAATAAAGGCCGCCCATTCCTGCTATGCTTGGACATATAAAGAAAGAGGAGAATGTGATGTATCCTGTTGACCTGCATATGCACACCGTCGCCAGCACCCACGCTTACAGCACCCTTCATGACTATATCGCCGAAGCGAAACGTAAAGGGATCAAACTGTTTGCCATTACCGATCACGGTCCAGATATGGCCGATGCCCCGCACTATTGGCATTTCGTGAATATGCGTATCTGGCCGCGAATGGTTGATGGCGTGGGTATTCTGCGTGGGATCGAATCCAACATTAAAAACACGCTCGGCGAAATCGACTGCACCGGCCCAATGCTGACGTCGCTGGATTTCATCATTGCCGGTTTCCATGAGCCGGTTTTCCCGCCGCAGGATAAAGCCACGCACACCGAAGCGATGATTGCCGCTATCGCCAGCGGCAATGTCCACATGATTAGTCATCCGGGGAACCCGAAGTTTCCGATTGATATCAACGCCGTGGCGGAAGCGGCGGCGAAGCACCATGTCGCGCTGGAAATTAACAACTCCTCGTTTGTTTCATCTCGTCCGGGCAGCGAAGATAACTGTCGGGCCGTAGCCGCGGCGGTGCGTGACGCTGGGGGCTGGGTGGCGTTAGGTTCTGACTCCCACACCGCGTTTACGCTGGGCAATTTTACCGAATGCCGTAAGATTCTCGACGCTGTCGAGTTCCCGGAAGACCGTATTCTTAACGTTACGCCGCGCCGTTTCCTGGATTTCCTCGAATTGCGCGGCGTGCCGCCGATAGCCGAATTTGCTGAACTGTAATTCTCTGAATGGAATAATTGAATGAACGAGTTTTCAATCCTCTGCCGCGTTCTGGGCTCATTGTACTATCGCCAGCCGCAGGACCCGCTGCTGGTCCCGCTGTTTAACCTCATTCGTGATGGCAAACTGGCGGCGAGCTGGCCGCTGGAACAGGATGAGCTGCTGGAGCGCCTGCAAAAGAGCTGCGATATGCAACAAATCTCCGCAGACTACAATGCACTGTTTGTTGGCGACGAGTGCAGCGTTTCTCCGTACCGCAGCGCATGGGTTGAAGGCGCGACCGAGGCTGAAGTGCGCAGCTTCCTGTCCTCACGCGGCATGCCGCTGAGCGACACGCCTGCCGACCATATCGGCACGTTGTTGTTGGCGGCGTCCTGGCTGGAAGACAATTCCGCGGATGATGAAAGTGAAGCGGTCGATACGCTGTTCACGGACTATCTGCTGCCGTGGGTCGGGACATTCCTCGGGAAAGTTGAAGCGCACGCCACGACGCCATTCTGGCGCACGCAGTCGACTATCACTCGCGAGGCAATCTCAGCGATGTGGGATGAGATCGAAGAAAGTAGCGAACAGTGATATGTGATCTTAATCACATATAAAATGTAACGATACATAATCCGTTGCAAATTTTGTGCTCGTGATCTCATCTGGAAACCGCGTATCTGCTATGATGCGCGGCATGAACATACTTCTCTCTCTCGCACTGACAACAGGCATTCTCTCCGGACTCTGGGGATGGGTAGCCGTGTCTCTCGGCCTGCTCAGCTGGGCGGGTTTCCTCGGCTGTACCGCTTACTTTGCCTGTCCGCAAGGTGGGCTGAAAGGTCTCGCCATCGCAACCGCCACCGTCTTGAGCGGTGTGGTATGGGCGCTGGTGATTATCCATGGGAGCGCGGTGGCGCCGCATCTGGAAATCTTCGGCTATGTCATGACCGGTGTGGTGGCGTTCCTGATGTGCCTGCAGGCCAAGCAGCTGTTGTTGTCTTTTGTGCCGGGCACGTTCATCGGGGCTTGTGCCACGTTTGCAGGGCAGGGCGACTGGAAGCTGGTGGTGCCCTCGCTGCTGGTAGGGCTGATATTTGGCTACGCGATGAAAAATAGCGGGTTGTGGCTGGCAGCAAGAAGTGCCAGACGGCAGGCACCGGATAACGCCGTAAAGCAATAATCGTCGAACAAGAAACAAAAAAAGCGTAGCCTCGGGGCTACGCTTTTTTTGTCTGAATCAGAATCAGGATTCCGGCGGTGAAGCCATATCACGGTATTTTGCGAGAATCGGGTTATTGGTTTCTGAAGAACTTTGCAGGTTCCACAGGCCACGATCGATCCCATCGTTAATCAGATAAATAACGCCGGTTTCAATCGCTGACATCAGACACAACATGACCGGTTCATTCGAGGTATACCCAATTTCGCCTTCCAGCAGACGCTGGTAGTCAATAAAGCGGAATACCCCGGCCTGAACTTCATAAGACAATATGGTCTTGCTGGTATTCACAGAGGAAAGGACTTCACCGGTACTGACGTTAATCACTCGCAGGTTAACGGCAATCTGGTCAAGTTGATATTGTGTGTCGCCACCGATACCAAAATAACGCGCGCCAACACCGCCGGATTTCACGTTACTTTCATAACCGATAATCGATCCTTCAATAATGACGTTCGCAGAACTTAACGATTGTAATGGTGCCTGGTTATTTACGCCGACGGTGCCATTTTCCTGCGCTGCCCGAATGATTTTTCGTTCATTAAGCAGGTTTTGTAATCCCTGACGTTCCAGCGGAATGAACCATTTGGAGTCTTTCAATGCCGTCACCAGCATCGCCGTCGCACTTTGCGGTACCGCCGTTGAGAAGTTACTCGCCGGATAAGGTTTAAATTGCCCGGTTTCATCCTGAATGTTGTAGACAGAAACGTACAGCTTGCCCTGCGGAGAAGGCAGGTGCGTCAGGTCACGATAGCTTTGCGCCCGTGGCATTAACGTCGGTTTTGCCGCCTCTTTCGGCGGGGCGGTCAGACAGCCACTGAGTAGGACGACCACCAGAAGTATAAATAAACGCTTCATGATTATTTTCCTGTACGGGTCTGTGACTATTGGTCACTCGTAGACGTCTGTTGCACTCCGGAGACCTGGATAGTCGAGGTTTTCCCCGTACTTCTGTCGGTCACGTTAAGCGTGAGCAGGCCATTGCTGTTTTGTATATCGACAATAAAGTCATTAGTGACGAGGCGACCCGGTTTCCCGGTAGCAACGTTACCCAACAGGCCACTTAATAATTGTGACTGGATAGCTGACGTGAAGTTATCTAACGCCGACGGCGCGGTATAACCAAAATCGTCACTCCCACCAGGTGCTTTATACGAGTTCTGCGCCTGGGCTTCATTTAGCAAAAAAGCGCCGTTATTCGGGTTTCCACCGAAGTTAGGGTTTACGAACTGGAAAACCATATTACCGGCCCAACTTGCTGGTGTAATAAAAGCGAGCAAAGCGACAGTACAGGCGATACGCATGATTGCCTCCACCCTCTATGTTTAAAATTCGTCGTGTGCTAAATCGTCCGTTTTTAATAAGGCCTGGTCGATTTGGCGTTTATTGATACCTTCTTGAGTAATTTGTACAGCTGCGTCTACGGTCTTATCAAACTCCCGTCTTATCGGGAATAAAAAGGTCTGAAATAAAATATCCTGATTAACAGTTATTGTTATCCAACTCCCCCAGCGTGCACTGGGCCTTTCATTAATGGATATATTCTCTCGGGTAGTACTGGCCCATTTATCGGTAAAGGAACGATAAAAATCGTGCCCTACCGACGATACGGTGTGATCGGCCACGATACCCGGTATCTCCACCTCTCCGGCATGCAGAGAGGGCGCAAGCAGCAGCAGGTTTGCAGCTGCAAGCCAGCACAGGGAACGTTTCATGGTGTCTGCCTGTTAACTTAACGCCTGAGATTATCATTGGCCCAGGAGACGGCCTGAGTCCGGTTTTTTACGGCTAACTTCTTGAAAAGATTATAGAGATGTGTTTTTACGGTGTTTTCGCTAATGAACAACGAGCGGGCAATTTCCACGTTGGAAGAACCGACCCGCAGTTTATTCAGAATCTCCCGTTCACGCTGCGTCAGCATTGCACTTTCTGCATTGTTGTAACGGTAGTTACCTGAGTGCGTAATCAAATAGCTGGCGAGCTTATGCGAAAAGTAACAATCGCCATGCATGATCATGTTTAATCCTTCGATCAAACGTGATTCAGTTTCATTGTTATAAAAGACACCGTTGATGTGCGGCCAGTTTTCTATGTCCTTGAAAGGGTATTCCTCGGGTGTGTTGAGTAATACCAGTTTCATCCCGTTGTTTTTCCGGCCTAAATTTTCCTGCCAGTGAGTGATCAGCCTTTTATCCGCTTCCATCATATCGAAGATCATGATGCTGTCAGGCAACGTTTCTTCCATAATACGATGAATATTTTGTACTTTTCCTGAGATATCCAGAGTCGATTTTAAATATTGTAAAAGCGCGCTTGCTTGTAAGGACGGCTTTGTTACAAGTACAAGCGTACTGCCTAAACTATGGACTTCATTTAACATGATGAAACTCCAACGTTTTATAGCAGCTATCAGTTTTCCCCGTAAAAATACGGGGTTCCAGAAGTACTGATTGAGGCTGCATTGCTGTGTATACGTATTGTCGAAAACCCTAAGGAGGGTAAAAAGTCAATAAAACAATATTAGGTAGTTCAGTGTTCAATCTAGTCATTGCTAAATTTTAAGCAAGATCAAACACTGTAACAAAATGTAAGTCAGAATATTAAAATGTAAATATCTGGTTCGTTAATCATTTAGAAGTGATGATAAAGTTGTACACGTAAATAAAATGTAAGCAACTTAATAAGTCACACAAATGACATAACTCATTAATATATAACTGATATATTATTGTGGTCGTTTGGACTGTTCTCATCCAAATAATACATAAGTTTGTAACGCTTTTATCTTTAGAAAATTTTGGTCAAATGAGATCGCGATCCTGATCTTCGCGGTTGGTTTTTTCCTGACTCGCTAAACACCTTGATTTATAAGATTATCCGTTTTTTTAGATATGTTCTGATAATAGAAACACAAATAATCATATTTAAAGACGGGGACATAGCGTAATTCTAATGCTTAGGAATGATCCGAAAAATTTAAAATCAACCTTGCGGGTGACACCATTTAATTTTGGTCAGTAACATACTGTTCATCGTAACGTCGCATTAACAACAACGTCGGCGTTATTTAACAGCAACAGAAATAGCCAGGATTCAAGCGGGTGGAACATGAACAAGAAAGTGTATTTTCTGTCGTTAACACTGCTGGCGATACCTGGATTAGTAGCTGCATCGGGTTATGATCTGGCAAGTCCAGAATATAATCTGGTCGCCAATGGCCTTAACTCTAATCTTGCTAATGAAACAGCAGTTGTTGCTCAGCGAGGTAATGGGAATGGCGCGAATGCTCAACAGGATGGAAATCATCAAATAGCCGTTGTTTCTCAACGAGGTAATGGCAATCAGGCTGATGTTTCTCAATCCGGTGGGTACAATCTGGCCTATGTAGATCAGGCCGGAAGTAGTAATGATGCAGATATTAGCCAATCAGGCTATGGGAATACAGGCATTATTATTCAGAGAGGTTCGGGTAATCAGGCCAGTATTTCACAGCAGCAGTCCGTAGGTACTAAAACAGTTATTGTGCAAAACTCGTCGCAAATGGCCGTTCGTGTATTAACACGTTAATGGTTATAAGACGAAACCTAATCAAGCCAATGGGGGTTTTATGAATATTAAAATGTCTATGATTGCAATGGTTCTTGTTTCTGGTACAGCATTTGCTGGTGGCCCTGGTGGTGGTGGTCCTGGTGGTGGTGGTGGTCTGCCACAAGTTAATTCCAGTAATGAAACTGTGAATATTTATCAGGAAGGCGGTAATAACGGCGCCAGCGTGGATCAAAGTGGGTCCAAATACGCAGATGTGAACATCTCACAGAAAGGTCTGAACAACCTGGCAACTGCAACACAAAGCAGTGCCTACAACAGTGATATCAACGTGTCACAGGTTGGCTTTAGCAACAGCTCAAGCAACCTGCAAACCGGTGATAACTCCACCATTAACGTTAGCCAGAACAACCTTTACGGCTGGGGGGCGGGTAACTCTGCCAACGTGAATCAGACCGCTGACAGTTCCATTGTTAACGTGACTCAGAACGGCTCTGCTAACTGGGCAAACGTTTACCAGCATTAATCTGGTTTTCGCACTATATAAAAAACAGGGCCTGTGCCCTGTTTTTTTATTGGAGGATGTCATGAACAGTTTGCTTATTGCGGTCGCTCTCACCAATAGCATCGCTTTTAATGTCACCCATCAAGGGGAAATGTACACCATTACGCCGCAGGTCACTGTGACAGAGCCGTGCCAGTGCCGGGTGAGTATCCAGACGATGCGTGAGGGACAAGGCGGGACCAGCAACATTCAGCAGAGTAAAACGGTAAGTTTGCCCGCTAATCAGCCGATTGATCTCTCGAGGATGCAGTTAAATATTACCCAGAACGACACGGTAAAAGTCGTTGTCACGCTAACGGATGGGCAGGCTTTGCATCTTTCGGCGCAATGGCCCAATGGGGAAAGGACCTAGCAGCGCCCTATTTTTAACAGATTGATTGGCGTTAATTCACAGTGATGATTACTTTTACGTTAAGGGTTTGCAGTGTCGTGTTGTTGAAGTACGCACGGTGCGGGGCAGCGTGTGCATAACTCACTCTCAGGGATGATTACATTCCACGGAGCTACGCGATGAAAACCTTAACTCAACAGCTGTGTGCTGTTGCCTGTCTGTCGTCGGCATTGTTCTCTGGCGTCGCAATGTCCACGACCTCTCAGGCCCAGGGTGGCGTCATTCATTTTGTCGGGTCGATTGTCGAAGATCCTTGCAACATTTCTACCGGTTCTCAGCATATTTCCATGAGCTGCCATCGTGCAGGGCAGGTGCAAACTTCTGCTATTTCTTTCCAGCAGGCCGCTACGGGGCACGTCGTGAATAACGAGGCGGCAACCGTTAGCATGCGCTATATTAATCCTCAGAAAACACTCGGTGTCGTCACCATCGCTTACCGTTAACCTCTTTACGGATAAACGCTTTCTCCTGCTTTTGACTAAACTTGAACTTAAGTGAACGTTCGGCAGGAGAAATTTATGAACGCGCGGATCCAAATCCTTCAGGCCGATATCACTACCCTCGATGTCGATGTTATCGTCAACGCCGCCAATCCGTCGTTACTGGGGGGTGGGGGTGTGGACGGGGCCATTCATCGGGCTGCAGGCCCGGCATTACTGGAAGCCTGCAAAAAAGTGCGCCAGCAGCAAGGGGAGTGTCCCGCTGGTCACGCGGTGATAACCGAGGCCGGTAATCTAAATGCTAAAGCGGTTATCCACGCCGTCGGGCCGGTGTGGCACGGTGGGGAACAGCACGAAGCTGCGTTGCTGGAAGACGCTTACCGTAACAGCCTACAGTTGGCGGAAGCCAACGGCTATCGCACCCTGGCTTTTCCCGCTATCAGTACCGGCGTTTACGGTTATCCTAAAGCTGCTGCGGCGGCGATTGCGTTTACGACCGTCGATCGCTGGCTTGCCAGCCACGCGTTACCTGAACAGGTAACTTTCGTTTGCTTTGATGAGGACAGTGCACATCTATATGCACGATTACTTAGCCAGCAGGGAAACTGACACCCGCCTGCACCAGGCGCTGGCTTCTTCAGAGAACGCCTCGGCAACAGTTTGTGGGATCCACACGCTCGAAGACAGTCTTGAAGCTTTTGCGGCGCGCTATCAACTTGCTGCCCTGGCAGAGCGCACCCTCGATGTGCAGTACTATATCTGGGAAGACGACGTCTCCGGCCGATTGTTGTTTCAGGCACTGATGGACGCCGCAGACCGGGGCGTGAAGGTACGATTATTATTGGATGACAATAACACCAGCGGGCTGGACGACACGCTCAAAATACTGGATGCGCACCCCAATATTGACGTGCGGCTGTTCAACCCCTTTTCATTTCGTACTCTGCGGATGCTGGGTTATCTGACCGATTTTGCGCGTCTCAACCGCCGGATGCATAACAAAAGTTTTAGTGCGGACTGTCTGGCGACCATCATCGGTGGGCGCAACGTGGGCGATGCCTATTTCGGTATCGGTGAAGAACCCTTGTTTACCGATCTTGACGTGCTGGCGACAGGGCACGTTGTCGCAGAAGTGGAACGGGATTTCGAGCGCTACTGGCAGTGTGAATCAGTGGCAACCCTACAACAGGTGCTTCCATCGGACAATACGCCAAGGGTAAAGCCGTCTTTGCCGGCATTTTCCGATGAACAGCAGATTGCAGCTGATCGCTATCTGGAAAAACTGGCGACAACCGAAATTGCCCGGCGCATGTCGCAGGGGGATTTATCTTTTATCCACGCGCAAACCAAACTGCTCAGCGACGATCCGCGCAAAGGGGAGGGGAGAGCTGCCCCGCGCAGTTTGCTGCCTGAACGATTACGCCGCGCGATGGGTACGCCCGAATCGAATATCGATATTATCTCTTCTTATTTTGTGCCGGGCCGCGCGGGTGTGGCGCAAATTCTGCAGCTGGTGCGCAAAGGGGTGAAAGTCGCGATTCTGACTAACTCCCTGGCGGCGAATGATGTGGCGGTGGTTCACGCGGGTTATGCGCGCTGGCGTAAGAAGTTGCTTCGTCACGGCGTCGAACTTTACGAGCTGAAACCGACGCAACATCCACGGCCAGGCATCCGCGACCGCGGTTTGACCGGTAACTCCGGCTCCAGTCTGCACGCCAAAACCTTCAGTATTGATGGAAAAAAAGTGTTTATCGGCTCGTTTAATTTCGACCCGCGTTCGGCGCTGCTCAATACCGAAATGGGGCTGGTTATTGACAGCGAGCATCTCGCCCAGCGCATTCACCATCGTTTTCTGAAAAGTCAGCGCGACGCCGCCTGGAAACTCAAGCTAACGCGATGGGGAAAAATTCACTGGATAGACAGGGAAGACGGGCAGGAAACCGAGTTACGCAAAGAGCCTCAGGCCAAAATCTGGCAGCGTATTTTAGTGCTGATAGCGTATGTGTTGCCGGTGGAGTGGTTGTTGTAATCGGGCCGCCTCTGTGCGGCCCGTTTCTATTACTGTGCGGAAGGCTGAGTTTTGTTCGGCGGCGTCTGCGGTTTGCCTGAGAACAGGAAACGCAGCAGCGGAATGCGAAGATGAATTTCGTACAGGATAATTGCAATCCCGATAACGAACACCAGACCAGTGATAAAGCCGACCAGGTTGGAGTGGATGTACGGGGTGATCCACGCGCCGTACAGCAGGGTCAGCGGATGGTGTACCAGATAAATAAACAGCGAGGCGTTGACAAAATAGGTCACGCGGCTGGATTTGAAATTCAACATCCGGTGGCCAAACGCAAACACCACGTTCACCATCCACAGGCCCAATACCATCGTAATCACGTATTCGGTTTCATACATCCAGGCGTCGCCAGTGCCGTATTGCTGGTTCAGGCGATAGGCGATAAAGCCGAGCGCCGCTCCGGCCATGCACCACGGTGACGGGGTGGTGAACAAATCTTTCAGACGTGGATTCACGAACGCCTGCGCGCCAAGAATAAAGAACGGCAGATAGAACAGGGTCTGCATCACCACGAAATTAAAGATACCGTCGCTGAGTATCGGGGGATACACGATGAACAGCGTCCGGCGAATAATGGCGTACACAATGCCCAGTGCAAGGAACAGCCCGGTCAACTGGCCCATGGAAACGTTATTGAAAAACGCGATAATCGAGGCCTGCTGGCGTTTTTTGATCCAATGGAACAGCGCCAGCCCGAGTGTGGTCAGCACCACCAGAACCAACAGGAACCACAGGTGAGACACCAGTTCCCACGCCAGAGTGTTGAATTTTTGATAGCCGGTCAGCGTATGCCAGGTCGCCGATTTTCCCTCAACGTGCTGAAGCATTAAAAATTGCGGCAGCGTCAACAGGGGAATGGCAGTCAACATCGGGATACCGACGCGCTCCACGCGCACCGTCCACCATTTCTTCATTGGATAGCGCAAAAAAAGCATGTACGAGAAATAGCCGGAAATGACGAAAAAGACCTGCATACGGAATGAGTGAACAAAATCGTTGAACAGCGTCAGCCACCACGAAGGTTCAGCACTATTGACGTGCCAGGTGTGGCTGGAATAAATCAGGGAGATATGGAAAGGGATACCCAACAGCATCAGCCAGGCGCGGATGGAGTCGAGGAAATATTCGCGTTGCGGTGGTGTATTATTCATAAAATCAATGAAATCTCAGACTAATCGTCTTATCGGCCAGTACGATAACAGTTAAATTCGAGCAACCCTACACGAAGTCCGGGAACCTGTCTTTAGGAGTAGCACGCAAAGTGCATCCCGGTGTGGAACGTTGTTTATTCCATAGGCCACCGAGCCGAACAAAATGGGGATTATGTTGTCGGATTGCTTGAGTTTCCATTAAAATGGATCGGATCGATTTAAGCACACAAAGGGGGAAGTGCTTACTACTTATGAAAAATAAACCACAGATGATGAAACTGCGTTGGATAGGCGCAGCCATAATGTTGTCCCTGTGTACTTCATCTGCATGGGCGTTCAGTATTGATGATGTAGCGAAGGAAGCGAAATCGCTCGCCGGCAAGGGCTACGAAGCGCCAAAAAGTAACCTGCCCTCCGTTTTCCGCGACATGAAATACGCGGATTATCAGCAAATTCAGTTTAACCACGACAAAGCTTACTGGAGCAAGGTCAAGACTCCGTTCAAGCTTGAGTTCTACCATCAGGGGATGTATTTCGACACGCCAGTCGCCATTAATGAAGTGACGGCCACGTCGGTGAAGAAAATCAAATACAGCCCGGATTACTTCAATTTTGGCAATGTCCAGCATGATAAAGACACCGTCAAGGATCTGGGTTTTGCCGGGTTTAAAGTGCTGTATCCGATCAACAGCAAAGATAAAAACGACGAAATCGTCAGCATGCTCGGAGCCAGCTATTTCCGCGTTCTCGGTCAGGGCCAAACCTATGGCTTGTCTGCCCGCGGCCTCGCCATTGATACTGCTTTGCCATCCGGCGAAGAGTTCCCGCGTTTTCGTGAGTTCTGGATTGAGCGTCCAAAAGCGACCGACAAACGTCTGACTATTTATGCACTGCTGGATTCCCCGCGTGCGACCGGCGCCTATCGCTTTGTCGTGATGCCTGGCCGCGATACCGTGGTTGATGTGCAGTCTAAAGTTTACCTGCGCGATAAAGTGGGCAAACTGGGCGTGGCACCACTGACCAGCATGTTCCTGTTTGGGCCGAATCAGCCATCTCCGACCACCAATTTCCGTCCTGAACTGCATGACTCTAACGGTCTGTCTATTCTGGCCGGTAACGGTGAATGGATTTGGCGTCCGCTGAATAACCCGAAACACCTCGCAGTGAGCAGCTACGCGACCGAAAATCCGCAAGGCTTTGGTCTGTTGCAGCGTGGTCGTCAGTTCTCGCGTTATGAGGATTTGGACGATCGTTATGACCTGCGCCCAAGCGCGTGGATTACCCCGAAAGGTGACTGGGGTAAAGGGAAAGTCGAGCTGGTGGAAATTCCAACCAACGACGAAACCAACGATAACATCGTCGCTTACTGGACCCCGGATCAGCTGCCGGACCCAGGCAAAGAGATGAACTTCAAATACACCATCACTTTCAGCCGTGACGAAGACAAACTGCACGCACCGGATAGCGCGTATGTGATGCAGACACGTCGTTCAACAGGTGATGTGAAGCAGTCGAACCTCATTCGTCAGCCCGATGGCACTATCGCGTTTGTCGTCGACTACACCGGTGCGGACATGAAAAAGATGCCGCAGGATACGCCGGTTACCGCCCAGACCAGTATTGGTGACAACGGAGAAATCGTGGACAGCAATGTTCGCTATAACCCGATGACAAAAGGCTGGCGTCTGACGATGCGTGTGAAAGTCAAAGATGTGAAGAAAACGACCGACATGCGTGCGGCCCTGGTCAATGGCGATCAGACGCTGAGTGAAACCTGGAGCTATCAGCTACCTGCTAATGAATAAGATAAACGAATACATCGATGCAATGCCTCTCTCTGATATTGAGAAGACCGCATTGCCGACCACTGATTTTCGTGCTCTGCATCAGGCGCTGGATACCGAACAGACCCCTATTACGCGTGAAGATGATTCACCGCTCGGTTCGGTAAAAGCGCGTCTGGAGCAGGCGTGGCCGGATTCGCTGGCTGAAGGGCAGTTAATCAAAGACGCGGAAGGGCGCACACAGCTCGAGGCTATGCCAAAAGCGACGCGTTCTTCAATGTTCCCGGACCCATGGCGCACCAACCCGATTGGTCGCTTCTGGGACAGAATGCTGGGCCGTGAGGTTCAGCCGCGTTATTTGTCACGCCTGACTCAGGAAGAGCGTGAGCATGAGACCAAGTGGCGTACCGTCGGGACTATCCGTCGTTACATTCTGCTGTTGCTGACGCTGGCGCAAACCGTCGTCGCAACCTGGTATATGAAAACTATTCTGCCGTATCAGGGCTGGGCGCTGGTTAACCCAATGGACATGCGCGGCCAGGATCTGCTGGTTTCCTTTATGCAGCTGCTGCCATACGTGCTGCAAACGGGGATCCTCATCCTGTTCGCCATTCTGTTCTGTTGGGTTTCCGCCGGTTTCTGGACCGCCTTAATGGGCTTCCTGCAACTGCTGATTGGCCGCGATAAATACAGTATTTCAGCGTCAACCGTCGGTGACGAAGCGCTGAATCCTGAACATCGCACCGCGCTTATCATGCCTATCTGTAACGAAGACGTAGACCGCGTATTTGCAGGCCTGCGAGCGACCTGGGAATCGGTGAAAGCCACCGGTAACCACAAGCATTTCGACGTGTACGTGCTCAGTGACAGTTATGACCCTGATATCTGTATGCGTGAGCAGAAAGCGTGGATGGAGCTGATTGCGGAAGTGCAGGGCGAAGGGCAGATTTTCTACCGTCGTCGTCGTCGTCGTGTGAAGCGTAAAAGCGGCAACATCGATGACTTCTGCCGTCGTTGGGGCAATCAGTACAGCTACATGGTGGTGCTGGACGCTGACTCCGTCATGACCGGTGACTGTCTGTGTGGCCTGGTGCGTCTGATGGAAGCGAACCCGAACGCTGGGATCATCCAGTCTTCGCCAAAAGCCTCCGGTATGGACACGCTGTATGCGCGTTGCCAGCAGTTTGCGACCCGCGTTTACGGCCCGCTGTTTACCGCTGGTCTGCACTTCTGGCAGTTGGGTGAATCCCACTACTGGGGTCATAATGCCATTATCCGCGTGAAGCCGTTCATTGAGCACTGTGCGCTGGCACCATTGCCGGGCGAAGGTTCGTTTGCCGGTTCTATCCTCTCCCACGACTTCGTGGAAGCGGCGCTGATGCGTCGTGCAGGATGGGGCGTGTGGATTGCCTATGACTTGCCAGGTTCGTATGAAGAGCTGCCGCCAAACCTGCTGGACGAACTGAAACGTGACCGTCGCTGGTGTCACGGGAACCTGATGAACTTCCGTCTGTTCCTCGTAAAAGGCATGCACCCGGTACACCGTGCGGTGTTCCTGACGGGGGTAATGTCATACCTGTCTGCGCCGCTGTGGTTTATGTTCCTGGCGTTGTCGACGGCGCTCCAGGTGGTTCATGCGCTCACCGAGCCGCAGTACTTCCTGCAGCCGCGTCAGCTGTTCCCGGTGTGGCCACAGTGGCGTCCGGAACTCGCTATCGCGCTGTTTGCGTCCACTATGGTGCTGCTGTTCCTGCCTAAGCTGCTGAGTATCATCCTCATCTGGTGCAAAGGATCGAAAGAGTTTGGCGGTTTCTGCCGCGTGACCCTTTCCCTGCTGCTGGAAGTATTGTTCTCAGTGTTGCTGGCCCCGGTACGTATGCTGTTCCACACCGTGTTTGTGGTCAGTGCGTTCCTTGGCTGGGAAGTGGTATGGAATTCACCACAGCGTGATGATGACTCAACCCCATGGGGTGAAGCCTTCATGCGCCACGGTTCTCAGCTGCTGCTGGGTCTGGTGTGGGCCGCCGGTATGGCGTGGCTGGACTTGCGTTTCCTGTTCTGGCTGGCACCGATTGTCTTCTCGCTGATCCTGTCGCCGTTCGTGTCGGTGATTTCCAGCCGTGCGACCGTCGGTCTGCGTACCAAACGCTGGAAGCTGTTCCTGATCCCGGAAGAGTATTCCCCGCCGCAGGTTCTGAAAGATACCGACAAGTACGTGGTGCTGAACCGTACCCGTTCGCTGGACAATGGCTTTATGCACGCGGTATTTAACCCGTCGTTTAACGCCCTGGCAATAGCGATGGCGACCGCGCGTCACCGTGACAGTAAAGTGCAAGAAATTGCCCGCGACCGTCACGTTGAGCAGGCGCTGAACGAAACGCCGGACAAACTGAATCGCGACCGCCGCCTGGTGCTGCTGAGCGATCCGGTGACCATGGCGCGCATGCACTATCGCGTGTGGTCTTCGCCGGAGAGATACTCTTCGTGGGTGAACAATTACGCGGAAATAACGCTGAATCCTACGGCGATTAAAGCGAAGTAACTTCCGCGGTAACGCGTTTGAAAATAAAATACCGGTCGATTGACCGGTATTTTTTTAATGAGGTTTTGATGAACAGAAACGTGGTGAGGATCCTGGCAGTGTGCCTGATGGCGCTCGCGCTGAGCGGCTGCGGCAGCATTATCAGTCGGACCATTCCGGGCCAGGGGCACGGAAATCAGTACTATCCCGGCGTGCAGTGGGACGTCAGAGATTCCGCATGGCGTTACATCACCATCCTCGATCTGCCGTTCTCGCTGGTCTTCGATACATTGCTGTTACCCATCGACGCGAACCAAGGCCCTTACGAGTAACTAGCGCTCATCCCACTCGTCGGCTGCCGTCTGGCCCTCTTCGGTGTCCAGAGGTGGTTCGAGCTGAAATTCGCCCTCATCCCACTCGTGGAGCGTATTTTCTTCAATCCACTCCTGAGTCAGCTCAATCTCGTCGAAATCGCCGTCAAAGACGCTTTGCGCACCTTCTCCGCTCACCATCGGCAGGCATTCGCCTTCTTCGCCTTCAGTGGCAAAGAATTCGGCCTGCCACATAATATCGCCATCCTGCAGGATGTATTTCTGTAAGTTGAGCTGCTGAACACTGAGTTCTTCCTCTCCCGGATTGGGGCTGCTGGCAACGAACTCTTCACGAGCCGCATCAATAGCTTCGTCGAGCGTGGCGTACATAGTCATCTCATTCTCCCTGCGGTTTGACGTGGTTTTCAGGAAAAGAATAGACGAAGTTTAGATTAAGCAAGAACGTCAGACGAAAAATCATCCTGATGGATTAATTCACCGCAGACGAGTCTTCACTTTCATTCTGCACTGAGGCGAGGGCAGCCTGTCGTGTACGGCGCATACTCAGGCCAGTGTAAATGGCGTTGAACATGACCACACTCGCGGTCACCAGGAACACTGTGCGAAAACCGTAGCTCGCCGAAACCGAGGCGCCAATCAGCGGCCCGGTGACATTACCGATATCGCGGAATGACTGGTTATAGCTGAAAATGCGTCCGGCAATTTGGTTGGTGGAATTGTACACCAGCAGTGTCTGAACCGCGGGCAGCAGCGCCCCGTCGGCAGCACCGAGCAGAAAGCGCAGCAGGCCAAGCTGCCAGGGGGTTTGCACAAATGACATCGGGATTAACAGCAGAACGGAGATGATCAGCGCCGCAATCAGGATTTTTTCTGGCCCGATTCTATCGCCCAGCTTGCCCAGGCGAGGGGCGCTGATCAGCGCGGCAACGCCGGGTACCGAGGCAATCATCCCGCTGATAAACGCAATATTGCTGACGTTACCCGCCAGCTCTCGTACATACAGCGTCAAAATGGGGGCGATGGAACCGGTCGCCACCTGGATAATCATGGTGGTGATAAACAGGCTTAGCACCAGCTTCGGACTTTTCAGCGAGGAAAGAACGTCTCTGGCGTGCAGCATCTCTTTTTTCGGCACCGGCTCGAACTGCTCGCGGATAAGTAAAAGTGTCAGCAGGAAGCACAAAAACAGTACGCTGGCAGTCATAAAGAACACCGGACGCAGGCCGTAGGTGTCTGCCATCAGGCCGCCCGCTAAAGGGCCAAGTAGCGCGCCGCTCACCGCCCCGGTGGAAAGCGTCCCCAGCGCCCAGCCGCTTTTATGGCGAGGGATTTGAGTGGCGATCAGCGCATTGGCGTTCGGCACAAAACCGCCGAGCAGACCCAACAGCGCGCGCAGAACCAGAAACTGCCAGATATTCTGCGCGAAGCCCATCAGCACCATCACAATCGCCATGCCGAGCGCAGAGCGTAGCAGCATGATTTTTCGACCTTTACGGTCTGCCAGTCCTCCCCAAAACGGTGAGGCGATAGCGGAAAACAGAAAGGTGATGCTGAATACCAGTCCGGACCACATATTTAGCGCGCTGTGTCCGGTGACGCCGAGTTGTTCGACGTATAGCGGCAGGAAAGGCATGACCAGGCTGAAGGCCGCGCCGGTAAGAAAGCAGCCGATCCAGGCGATGGTGAGATTCCGTTTCCAGCTTATGGGGGCATCTGAGGAAAGCATAGGGTTCCGCGTAATGACGCTAGGGTCGTTCAAAATGAAGTGATAAGCAGGCTAATTATGCGCTCGCTAAATCACGACTGCAATCAACGACGACGAAACCAGGAAAGAAAAAACAGGCCGGGTAACCGCAGCGCTCCCGGCGGGTAAGGGTCAATAGCGGGAAGGGGTGCCTTCCGGACGCGTTTTGAAACGGCGATGCAGCCACATGTACTGCTCGGGCGCCATCAAAATGCATTGTTCAATCACTTTGTTCATCCACGCGGCGGTGGTTTCGGCATCGTCCAACGGCGGGGCGCACTCAGGCTCGAGAATCACCAATTCATAACCTTTGCCACCCGGCTTACGACGCGGCACGAAAGGTACAATGCAGGCTTTCGACATGCGCGTCAGAGTGTAAGTCCCGGAAGTGGTTGCCGCTTTGTCGACGCCGAACAGCGGCACAAACACGCTGCCCTGAGGGCCGTAATCGTGATCGGGCGCATACCAGATGACTTCACCGTTTTTCAAAGCGCGGATCATGCCCTTTAAATCTTTGCGATCGAGCATGTCTTTGTTGGAGCGCATGCGTCCCCAGGTCTGCACCAGGTCGATAACCGGATTATCATTCGGGCGATACACGCCAATCCCCGGAGACGCGTGCAGGCCAAACATGCGGGCGCCGATTTCTAGCGTCAGGAAGTGAATACCGATCAGCAGAATGCCTTTTTTCTCGGCTTCCAGTGCACGGATATGTTCCACGCCGGTGGAATCACTCCAGCGAGCCATCCGTTTGTCGGACCAGAACCACGCCATGCCGGTTTCCATCAAACCCATGCCAACAGACTCAAAGTTTTTGACTACCCAGTCATGACGCGTTTTTTCGTCCATATTGGGAAAGCACAGTTCGAGATTACGGTAGGCAATCTGTGAACGCCGTTTCATCAGACGCAACGAAAGACGGCCAAGGGACGTACCGAGTCGGTAGAGGATCGGATAAGGAAGTTGAACCAGTAGCCACAACAGGCCGACGCCCAGCCAGGTTAACCAGTAACGCGGGTGGAGGAGCGCGGCGGAAAATTTAGGTAAATGCGTCATCTCAGTCCTGTTCTTTCGAGCAATTGATTTTATTATCGCACTTTTTCGGGCTTCGCCCAAATGACCCCAGGCGGAACGTCTGTTATTGCAGCAAATGTAGTGAGTGTATCTGTTTGAGGTGAGAAAAATGTAGCGCAAAATGTGGGGATGTAAATTTGCAGCACATGCTATATGATGCGGGCCGCGAATTTTCTCATAAACGAATGCAGGAACCACACCATGCCAGTGTTGCATAACCGCATCTCGAATGAGCAATTGAAGGCGCAGATGATGGCTGAAACCGAGCCGCGCACGACAATCTCATTCTATAAATATTTCACTATTACCGATCCAAAAGCGACCCGCGATGCGCTGTATCAGGCGTTCACCGGGCTCAGCGTGTTTGGCCGCGTCTATCTCGCCCATGAAGGGATTAACGCGCAAATCAGCGTACCAGAGAGCAAAGTCGACGCTTTCCGTGAGCTACTGTACGGTTTTGATCCGGCGTTCAACAATCTGCGCCTGAATATTGCGCTGGATGATGACGGGAAATCATTCTGGGTGCTGCGCATGAAAGTGCGTGACCGCATCGTGGCTGACGGCATTGATGACCCGACGTTTGACGCCAGCGACGTGGGTGAATATCTGAAAGCAGCCGAAGTGAATGCCATGCTCGACGATCCCGATGCGGTGTTTATCGACATGCGTAACCACTACGAATACGAAGTGGGTCATTTCGAAAACGCGCTGGAAATCCCGGCTGACACTTTCCGCGACCAGCTGCCAAAAGCCGTTGAAATGATGGAAGAGTACCGCGATAAGAAAATTGTCATGTACTGCACCGGCGGGATCCGCTGCGAAAAAGCCAGTGCGTTTATGAAGCACAAAGGCTTCAATAAGGTCTGGCATATTGAGGGTGGGATTATCGAATACGCCCGCCGCGCACGTGAGCAGGGTCTGCCAGTGCGTTTTATCGGTAAGAACTTTGTGTTCGACGAACGCATGGGCGAACGCATTTCAGACGACGTGATCGCACATTGTCACCAGTGCGGTACGCCGTGCGACAGTCACACCAACTGTCTGAACGACGGTTGCCATCTGCTGTTCATTCAGTGTCCGGCGTGCGCGGAGAAATTCCGTGGCTGCTGTAGCGAACTATGCAAAGAAGAGAGCGTGCTGCCGGAAGAAGAGCAGCGTCGGCTGCGGGCAGGGCGTGAAAACGGTAACAAGATCTTCAATAAATCGCGCGGTCAATTGAATACGCGTTTGGGGATCCCTGACCCGGAATAAAGGTCGAGGAAAAAATCAGGCCCGGTAAGCGGTAGCGCTACCGGGCTTTTTTACGCCCTCAGCGAGCGAAACGCGCTAGCCTGAACGGCGACAGATCAAACGCTGGCGTCTTGCCCTGCGCAAAATCAGCGGCAATTTCGCCCAGCACCGAAGTGAACTTAAAGCCATGTCCGCTCAGACCGGAAATCACCAACGTGTTGTCATGACCGGGAAGGGTGTCGATGATGAAGTCTTCGTCCGGCGAATTGTCGTAGGTGCAGGCCGCGCCGTGCAGGCAGCAGCCAATGCCGGGCAGCACGTTACGCAGGAAGTTAAAGGCTTCAGAGCCGTCCGTTGCCACCGCGCCAAATGGTTTGCGCTGTTCTGGAGAATCAATCACTTGCCCTCCGTTGTGCTTGCCGATTTTCAGCTCATTGTCTTCCGCCGGGAAACCGTAATACTGGTCACCGTTTGGCAGCTCACCGGTAAACGCCGGAAAGTTGTTTTTGCTACTGTATCGGCCATCGGCCTGGTACCAGGCAAATACTTTACGCACCGGCTGAATTGGCAGTTCCGGCAGAAGCCTGGTAGCCCAGGTTCCGGCGCTCACCAACAGACGTTTCGCGGTGTAACTGCCATCGGCGGTTTCAACGGTGGTGCCATCCGCGTGATGCGAAACGGCGGTAACAGGGCAATTGAACAGCTGAGCACAGCCGGCTTCGCGGGCCAGTTCGACCCAGGCTTTTACCGCCAGCTCACTGCGCAGCACGCCGGAAGCCGGTTCAAACAGCCCGACGTAATCCTCCGGCACACGGATCTCCGGCCAGCGGGCCATCAGCGCCTGGCTGTCAAGCCGCTCAACGTCCAGACCGAATTGACGGGCGCTCTGCTCGACGTTGGCGAGGAACGGTGAATGCGCCGGGCCCAGGTTGATGACGCCGGTTTTCTCAAAAATCTCTTCGCCGCTCAGCGTGGCGAGTTCATCCCACAGGGTTTGTGCGCGAAGCACCAGCGGCACATATTTTTCACCCTCGCCGTAGGCATGGCGAATCAGGCGTGTATCGCCGTGGTGGCTGCCTTCGTTATGCGGCGGCAGATGGGCATCGGTCATCAAGACCGACAGCCCTGCGCGGGAAGCGTAATAACCGGCGGCGGCACCGACAGAGCCACTGCCGATAATTATTAAGTCGTAGTTCATGCGTGTCTCATCTCTGTTCGTTATTAGCAGGGTAATTAATCTGATAATGCATGACAAGCCAGAAATAATTAAGGCACCCGATGGGTGCCTGTTACGTGAATTTTGGCATCAAGCGCTAATGCCTTCGATACTCGTTTTCCTGGAAATCGCCGGATTCAATTTTGGCGATGCCCGCTTCTAAAATAGAAATAAACTGGCGGGCTACATCGGTCGTTAACCATAGCGTTTGACCGATTTCTGCTTCGTTGTGACTCGATAGTGTGGGGTTCTGGTAGTGCAGGCGCAGCATCAGCGCGTCATAGCTGTCTACGGTGCTGATGTCCCATCCGACGAGGGGATGGGTCTGGATGACTTCATTATTCTTTTCCATCATAACCCCTTATTAACGTGTTTAAAGACAACGGTTCGAGGTTCAATGCGTGTTTTCTGAAGCATACTAATTATATCAACAACTATGAAAATATTCGAACTTTCGGGTTAAGAGCAACATTTTTTTCTGGGTCAATCGTTTTTTTGAACAATAAAGCGGCAATTAGTTCGTTATTTTCTAAAAGAAAAGTGATGCAATAAGAAAAAGGTTAAAAAAAGCACAAAATGAAATTAAAAAAGCCGGGGCGACCCGGCAAAAATTACATAATGATGGAGCGTTTTTTTAATCGAATCAGGCAGGGTTAAACCAGTCATCCGCGCTTTCCCAGGTTTCCTGGAGAATTTCGCTGATGCGGTCTTTGTCTTCTTTAGCGCCACCGAGAACGGAAAGATTATTGCCCGCGGCATAGCGCACGCTGACTTGTCCGTTCTGGTCGGGGAATTGATCGAGAATACGGCGGGAAAGCTCGCTGGTGAGCGCATCAATGGCGCCTGCGGGCAGGACAGTGGTTCTGGCGATAGTCACTTCAATACGCATAATGTGCCCCCTGTTGAATATACTGGATATTTATACAGTTAGTTTGCGAAACTTACAACAGGAGGCAATCATTTTTTTAGCGTTTAACGCTCCAGTTCACGGTTTCACCGGCAAGGAACGGGATCAGCGTGTCGTCGGTCAGGGCGATACTGTCGACAACCTGGCTCTCTTTGCGCTCCAGTTCGATGAAGCTCTCATTCACCGGCAGGCCATAGAAACGCGGGCCATTCAGTGAGCAGAAGCCCTCGAAGTGTTGTAAGGCATTCATTTCTTCGAACACCGTGGCATAGCTGCCGAGCGCCGTTGGGGCGTTGAAGCAGCCCGCACAGCCGCAGCTGGCTTCTTTGCGATGACGCGCATGCGGGGCAGAGTCGGTACCGAGGAAGGCGCGCTCAAAGCCGCTGGCAACCAGTTCACGCAGCGCCTGCTGGTGAATGTTGCGTTTGAGGATAGGCAGGCAGTACAGGTGAGGGCGCACGCCGCCAACCAGCATGTGGTTGCGGTTAAACATCAGATGCTGCGGGGTAATGGTGGCGGCCAGCAGTTCGTTGCCGTCGCGCACGTATTCAGCGGCATCTTTGGTGGTGATATGTTCAAACACCACTTTCAGGCCCGGCAGACGCTGGCGCATCGGCTCCATCACCGTTTCGATAAAACGTGCTTCACGGTCAAAAATGTCTATCTCAGCATGGGTAACTTCGCCGTGGACCAGCAGCGGCATGCCGAGTTTTTGCATGCGCTCAAGCACCGGCATGATCGCATCAATGCTGGTGACGCCGTGGCTGGAGTTGGTGGTCGCGTTAGCTGGATACAGTTTGGCGGCGGTAAATACGCCTTCGTGGAATCCGCGTTCCAGCTCGTTTGGATCCAGAGTGTCGGTCAAATAGCAGGTCATCAGCGGGGTAAAGTCATGGCCCGCAGGAACGGCATCAAGAATGCGTTGGCGGTAGCTGATGGCGGCATCAACGGTGGTCACCGGTGGCACCAGGTTTGGCATCACAATCGCCCGGCCATACACTTCACTGGTGTAAGGCACGACGGTTTTCAGCATATCACCATCGCGCAGATGGATATGCCAGTCGTCGGGACGGCGGATTTTCAGTAGCTGGGATTGTGCTGTCATGGAAGGCTCCGGCTTGTTGAGAAGGGCTATTTTTGCCGGGCACTAAGATTAAACGTAAACGTTTTCCTTTGCACTCCTTTCCGTAAAAAAAACGGGCGCGATTTGCGCCCGTTTCGAGATCAGTCCCCGATTCGATTAGTCAGTCAGTGGAATGACAATCTCGCCCGGTTTCACTTCAATGCCTTTGGCGTATTTCTTCGCCAGCGCCTCGCCTTCGCTTGCGTCTTCACGCAGAACGTAGGCCGGCTGCTTGTTGAAGTAGCTCCGCAGTGACTGGTTCAGGTACGGCATCATGGTTTGCACCACCGACTGCATCTTTTCAGGCTCCACTTTTGCATCGACCACTTCCATTTCCTGCAGGAAGATAGCGCCTTTTTCTTTATTAAAGACGGGCAGCGCTTTCAGCTTCAGGTTAATCGTTGCTTTCTGATTACCAAACAGTGAGCTCATATCGAGGTTCGCGACGCCGGTCAGCGTGATTTTATTCGGTTCTTCGCGGCCAATGGCACTGGAAAGGTTAGTCAGCACAATGTGTGCATCAGCCACACCCGGCAGGCCAATATCTTTCGAGAAATTGTTTCGCTTTTGCAGTGCCTGATTAATTTCTTGCTCACTCACGGTGTATTGCGTGAGCTGGTTACAGCCTACCAGCAGGACGCTCACAGTCAGTGCGGCGACCATCAACAACTTTTTCATGGGTTTCCTTAACATGTTGCTTTTGACTCATCCTGACACAAAGCAGCATGCCCTGTCAGCCTAATGCGTACCAGCAGAATCCGCTGAATTGTTACTACAATTAACATCAGGCACCGGGTTCGACCATCCCGGTTGTCGCGCGTTTAGTACTGAACTGCCACCACAGCGCCAGAAAAGTCATGAAGCCAATCGCACCGAACATCACCCAAGGCAGCTCCGGCTGCCAAGCAGCGCGCCAATTACCGCCCCGGCACTGTCCTGCATCATCAGCAGCGAGAAAAAGCGCCCGCGTTGATGCGGACGCACCAGTTTGACCACCAGCGCCGCTCGCGGTGGGTCGAACAACGTGCCGCCGAGGCCGGAAAGGATGCAAGAGAGCCACAGCATCCATGGTTCATGCGCGATGGCCATGGTGATGAATCCAGCGGCACGCATCAGCATACCGGTGACGATCATCGGTTTAGCGCCGAAGCGGTCGGCTATCGCGCCGCCAAAAATACCTAAACCTTGCTGAACGAGCTGACGCAGCCCAAGGGCAATGCCGACCATCAGCGCGGCCCAGCCCATCTGGTCGACAAAGCGAATGGAAATTAATGGGAAAACGACAAAAAAGCCGAGAACAACCAGCATGTTATCGACAAGCAGGAAATATTTTCCCAGGCTGCGAGCCTGTGAGATGCGCGATGACATTTCCCCTCCAGGGGAATGAAACGGTGAGAGGCTACCATTCTACCGTTTGAAGGCTGATTTTTAGGGGCTGCGGGCAACAATATTTTTTTATCAAAAGACTATTTTGATAGAGTTTATTTATCGAAAAGCGGAAGTGCCTCAGAAAAACGTATGTCGCTGTTTTCACAAGGTGGCGACAGGCAGGTATAGTGAAGGTAATGGCGGTTTGAAGGAGTGGGGGAAGATGTTTGGCTATCGCAGTAACGTGCCGAAAGTGCGCTTAACAACAGACCGTCTGGTGGTGCGTCTGGTCCATGACCGCGACGCCTGGCGGCTCGCCGATTATTACGCGGAAAATAAAACGTTCCTGAAACCCTGGGAACCGGTCCGGGATGACAGTCATTGCTATCCCTCTGGCTGGCAGGCGCGCTTGTCGATGATCAGCGAGTTTCACAAACAGGGATCCGCGTTTTACTTTGTGTTGCTTGACCCGGAAGAAAAAGAAATTGTCGGCGTGGCCAACTTCTCAAACGTGGTACGTGGCTCGTTTCATGCCTGTTATCTGGGGTATTCCATCGGTGAAAAATGGCAGGGGCAGGGGTTGATGTACGAAGCGCTGACCTCCGCCATTCGCTACATGCAGCGCACCCAGCATATACACCGCATTATGGCCAACTATATGCCGCACAATCAGCGCAGCGGCGCGCTTTTGGCCAAACTCGGATTTGAAAAAGAAGGATTCGCCAAAGACTATCTGCTGATTGACGGACAGTGGCGGGACCACGTTCTGACGGCGCTCACCACACGCGAGTGGACGGCGGGTCGATAAGGAGAAATCATGAAGTATCAATTAACGGCGCTTGAAGCGCGTGTGATTGGCTGCCTGCTGGAAAAGCAGGTCACCACGCCGGAGCAGTATCCGTTGTCGGTCAACGCCGTCACCCTGGCCTGTAATCAGAAAAGTAACCGCGAGCCGGTGATGACGCTCAGCGAAAACGAGGTGCAGGACTTACTCGATCAGCTGGTGAAACGCCATTATCTGCGCACCGTCAGCGGGTTTGGCAACCGGGTGACCAAATACGAACAGCGATTCTGCAATTCCGAATTTGGCGATTTGAAGCTCAGTACCGCGGAAGTGGCGCTGGTGACCACGCTGCTGCTGCGCGGCGCGCAGACGCCGGGCGAACTGCGCAGTCGCGGCCAGCGGATGCATGAATTTGCGGACATGGCCGAAGTCGAAAACGCGCTGGAAAATCTGAGCAATCGTGAAGACGGGCCGTTTGTAGCGCGTTTACCGCGCGAACCGGGCAAGCGCGAACAGCGGTTTATGCATCTGTTTAGCGGTGATGTTGAAAACGCCGCTGTCAGCGTAGAGGCTGAAACGCCGGAGACACACAGCCTGGTGGCGCGCGTCGACGCGCTGGAGAACGAAGTTGAAGAACTTAAGCAGCGCCTCGATTCCTTACTGGCACATTTGGGAGATTAAGCGTGACCGCGAAACTTCGAATTGGCGTGGTGGGCCTCGGTGGCATCGCGCAAAAAGCGTGGCTGCCGGTGCTGAGCGCCGCAACAGACTGGACGCTGCAGGCGGCCTGGTCGCCGGGGCGTGAAAAAGCGCAGCGCGTGTGTGAAACCTACCGCATTCCGCTGGCGGATTCGCTGGCGCATCTGGCGTCCCAGTGCGATGCGGTGTTCGTGCATAGCTCAACCGCCACGCATTATACGGTGGTCAGCGAACTACTGAACGCCGGCGTTCACGTCTGCGTTGATAAACCGCTGGCGGAAAAACTTAGCGATGCGATGCGCCTGATTGAACTGGCCGAGAAGAAAAAGCTCACGCTGATGGTTGGCTTCAACCGACGATTTGCGCCGTTGTATCAGGAGTTGAAAACCAATCTGGCCGATGGCGCATCGCTGCGGATGGACAAACACCGGAGCAACAGCGTCGGGCCAAACGATCTGCGATTCACCCTGCTGGATGATTATCTGCACGTGGTGGATACCGCGTTATGGCTGGCAGGCGGAAATCCGCAGCTGAGCGGCGGTTTACTGCAAACCACCGACCAGGGCGAAATGCTGTACGCCGAGCACCATTTCAGCCTGCCGCAGATGCAAATTACCACCAGTATGCATCGCCGCGCGGGCAGCCAGCGTGAGTGGGTCCAGGCGGTGACCGACGGCGGGCTTATCGACATTACCGATATGCGTGACTGGCGGGAAGAGCGGGGCGCTGGCGTGATTGTACGTCCGGCATCCGGCTGGCAAACCACCCTCGAACAGCGTGGTTTTGCGGGCTGCGCGCGTCACTTTATCGAATGCGTGCAAAATCAGACGGTTCCGCAAACCGCCGGTGAGCAGGCAATTGCCGCCCAGTGCATCGTCGAAAAGCTGTGGCAGGAAGCAATAAGTGAGTAAGAGGCTGTAACAACTGCCAGTAGTAATTACCGCTAATCCAGGTAGACTATCGCCACTTTCCAACGCCTGTTTCGCTTACAGGCGTTTTTGATCCGGGGTTGTGGAATAACACATTAATGAACCTATTAAAATCGCTGGCGGCCGTCAGCTCAATGACCATGTTTTCTCGCGTGCTGGGCTTTGCGCGCGATGCCATAGTGGCAAGGGTTTTTGGGGCGGGAGTCGCGACGGATGCCTTTTTTGTGGCGTTCAAACTGCCAAACCTGCTGCGCCGCATTTTTGCAGAAGGCGCGTTTTCACAGGCGTTTGTGCCGATTCTGGCGGAATACAAAAGTAAGCAGGGAGAAGATGCAACCCGCGTTTTCGTCTCGTATGTCTCCGGGTTATTAACTCTCGCGCTGGCGGTGGTGACCGTCGTCGGGATGCTCGCCGCCCCGTGGGTTATCACCCTGACCGCGCCCGGTTTTGCCAATACGCCGGATAAGTTCGCCTTAACCAGCCAGCTGCTGCGTATTACCTTCCCGTATATTCTGCTTATCTCGCTGGCATCGCTGGTGGGGGCTATTCTGAATACCTGGAACCGCTTCTCGGTTCCGGCCTTTGCGCCGACGTTACTGAACGTCAGCATGATCGGTTTTGCGCTGTTTGCCGCACCGTATTTCAATCCACCGGTGCTGGCGCTGGCATGGGCGGTCACCGTTGGTGGCGTACTGCAGTTGTTCTATCAGCTGCCGCACCTGAAAAAAATCGGCATGTTAGTGCTGCCGCGCATTAACCTGAAAGATACCGGCTCGATGCGGGTGGTGAAGCAAATGGGGCCGGCGATCCTCGGGGTTTCCGTCAGCCAGATTTCACTGATCATCAATACCATTTTCGCCTCGTTCCTGGCTTCAGGATCGGTATCGTGGATGTACTACGCTGACCGTCTGATGGAGTTCCCGTCCGGCGTGCTGGGCGTGGCGCTCGGCACGATCCTGCTGCCGTCGCTCTCCAAAAGTTTTGCCAGCGGCAACCACCAGGAATACAACCGCCTGATGGATTGGGGCCTGCGCCTCTGTTTCCTGCTGGCGGTCCCGAGTGCGGTAGCGCTGGGCATTCTGGCCAAACCGCTCACCGTGGCGCTGTTCCAGTACGGTAAATTCACCGCCTTTGATGCGGCAATGACCCAGCGCGCGCTGGTGGCGTATTCTGTGGGGCTGGTGGGGCTGATTGTGCTGAAAGTACTGGCACCAGGCTTCTATTCCCGTCAGAACATCAAAACGCCGGTCAAGATTGCGATCGTCACCCTCATCATGACGCAGCTGATGAACCTGGCGTTTATCGGCCCGCTGAAACACGCCGGTCTTTCGTTGTCGATTGGTCTGGCGGCGTGCCTGAATGCCAGCCTGCTGTACTGGCAGCTGCGTAAGCAAAAAATCTTCACCCCTGAACCGGGCTGGGGCCGTTTCCTGAGCCGTCTGATTGTCGCCGTCGTGGTGATGGCTGCCGCGCTGCTGGGGATGATGTATATCATGCCAGAGTGGTCCCAGGGCACCATGCCGTTCCGCATTATGCGTCTGATGGTTGTGGTCGTGGCGGGTATCGCGGCGTACTTCGCCACGCTGCTGGTGCTGGGTTTCAGAGTGAAAGAGTTTGCGCGCCGTACGACGTAAACGGGAAATCAGTGGGAAGAGTGACAACAAAGCGCAGGGCATTGGCCGGGATTCACGGCAATGCCACCTGCTGTTTAAGACGGGAAGTTTAAACGGAGAACTTCTTGCCACCGCGTGGGGTAGACGAGGTTTGACCATCTTTGCCGTACAGCGTCGGTTCCTGATGCGGTTTTAGCACCTGCAACGCCTGCTGGTTACGCTCAATCTGGCCTTCCAGCAGCCAGCCGTTGTGCTGATTAAGGTCGCGCAAATGCTGGGTCTTTTCGGTAATGGTCTGCCAGCGTTCCGCGACGTCATCATTGGCACAGCGCTGCGCTTCCTGCTCCAGGCGGCGCTGTTTTTCCAGGTAATCCAGCGTTGCCAGCAACGAGCTTTTCTCTTCGGTAATACGCTGCAGGGCGCTGCTGTTTACGCTGCCCGCAGAGAGCTGTTGCTGCTCGGCATCCATCACCTCTTTCAGCGAGTTCAGGATGACTGTCATATGATCCAGTATTTCTGACAGACGACTCATTCTGTTATTTACTCTGCTGCAGCCAGCTCTGGGTATCCGAAATCAACGAATCGGCAATTTTGCCGGTATCCATTTTCAGCTCACCGTTACGGATAGCGGTTTTCATGGCCTCGACGCGTTCCATATTGATATCGCTGTTGCGCGGTTGCATCAGGCTTGATTGCGCTTCGCTTAGCGTCACGTTAGTGCTGTTCGCGGTCGACGATTTGTCCAGACGGGCTTTCTGCGCCTGGGCTTCATTCGGCTCACGCGACTGGACGGCGTTAACGGGCTTCAGGGGCGATGTACGATCAATACTCATTGTCCTGTCCTCATCGAGGTTTCGTGGCGTTACTGCCTGCCATCATCACTTGTTTATTATTTATCGGCAGGCTCTGCAGAATCTTTATATGCATTATAGATTAATCAGAATATTCCCATCCGAATCCACCTGACCGCTCACCACCTGGCCTGACGGCATTCTAACGCGAGCGTTTTGGGCGACGGCGGCATTGTTTAACGCCTGGCCTTCGCCATTGACGCTAAAGCCATCGCCACTGGCAATGACCTGGACTTTTTGCCCGGCTTTTACGCGCCAGGACTGGCGTAACATCGACAGCTGAATGGCCTGTCCGGGTGCCAGGTCACGCATAGTCACCGCATCCTGCGCCTGGTTTATATCAAGCATGGTGCGTGGCGGCAACTGGTCGAGACGTCCACGTTTCAGCGCTACGCTGCCGGGTTGTAGGACCGCACCGCGTGGCACAGACTGCGCAGCCACCACATAATTCCCTGTCGCTTCAACCATCACCTGAATGTATTTTTTTTCCGCTGCGCACTGCGCTACGACGGTCTGATTTCCCCACAGACGGGTATTGCCCATCACGGTTAACGCAGGCTGTTCACACTGCGGTAGCTGCGTGTCAGGGCTGCGCACGTTAACCACCACCGAATCACTGAAGCCTGCAAGGCGATGGCTGAAAAAATCCGTCAGCTGCTGGGTGAGATCCTGCGCCATGGCCGCCGGGCTCAGGAGTGCAAACGTCAGCGTGAGGGTGCTCTTCAGGTTTCGCATTGCTATCTCCGGTTTGTCAGGGAATAGCCGAATTTTACCTGTTAACGAAGAGCATCAACGCAACAAATAGCGATGCATTTTGCTTTTATTCCGACGATGGCGGCCAAAAATTGGGATTAATCTGAACGCTGAATGAACTATTGCCATCAGCGGAGGAGACATGCTCGATAAACTCGACGCCGCGCTACGTTTTCAACAGGAAGCGTTGAACCTGCGCGCCCAGCGTCAGGAAATCCTGGCCTCAAACATTGCTAACGCCGATACCCCGGGGTATCAGGCGCGCGATGTCGATTTTGCGTCAGAACTGAAAAAAGTGATGGAAAGCGGGCGCGCGGAAACCAGCAGCGTGTCACTCACGCTGACCTCCGAACGCCATATTCCAGCCCAGGCGATGTCCGCCCCTTCTGTAGACCTGATGTATCGGGTACCTGACCAGCCATCAATGGACGGCAACACCGTCGATATGGACCGGGAGCGCACGCAATTCGCCGATAACAGCCTGCAATACCAGACCGGCTTGACCGTGTTGGGTGGGCAAATCCGCAGCATGATGACCGTGCTACAGGGGAACTAATTCATGGCTCTACTGAATATTTTTGACGTTGCCGGTTCGGCGCTGACGGCGCAGTCCAAGCGCCTGAACGTCGCCGCCAGTAACCTCGCCAACGCCGATAGCGTCACCGGCCCGGACGGTCAACCGTACCGCGCCAAACAGGTGGTGTTCCAGGTTGATGCGCCAACAGGGGCAGCGACCGGCGGCGTAAAAGTGGCCGATGTGGTGGAAAGTCAGGACCCGTTCAAGCTGGTATACCAGCCGGGCAATCCGCTGGCGGATGCTAAAGGATACGTGAAGATGCCGAACGTCGATGTGGTCGAGGAAATGGTCAACACCATGTCCGCTTCCCGCAGCTACCAGGCCAACGTTGAAGTACTCAACACCGTCAAGAGCATGATGCTCAAAACGCTGACCCTCGGTCAGTAACGGAGATAACGATGTCTATTGCCGTGAATGTGAATGACCCGACCAGCACGGGCGCAACCACCACAGCGACCAGTGGCAGTCTGACGACCAGTAATGCGTCGGACCTGCAAAGCAGCTTCCTGACGCTGCTGGTGGCTCAGCTGAAAAACCAGGACCCGACCAATCCAATGGACAACAGTCAGCTGACTTCTCAGCTGGCGCAGATCAGCACCGTCAGCGGGATTGAGAAGCTCAACACCACGCTCGGGTCTATCTCCGGACAGATTGATAATAGCCAGTCTTTACAGGCCACCTCGCTGATTGGTCACGGGGTGATGATCCCTGGCTCCGTGGTGCTTGCAGGCTCGGATACCGACGGCAATGCCAGCACTACACCGTTTGGCGTTGAGCTGACCCAGGCCGCCGACAAAGCCACCGCGACCGTCACCGACGCCAGCGGCAAAGTGATCCGCACCATGGATCTCGGCAGCCTCACCGCAGGCGTTCACAGCTTTACCTGGGACGGTACCGCCGCTGATGGCTCTACCGTCCCGGATGGCGCATATAACGTCTCGATTGCCGCCAGCACCAACGGCACGCAGCTGGTGGCTCAACCGCTCCAGTTCGCACTGGTGCAAGGTGTGACGAAGGGAAGCAGCGGTAATCTGCTGGATCTCGGAACGTATGGCACCACCACGCTCGACGAAGTTCGTCAGATTATTTAAGCCTTCAACCTTATCAGGAGTTAAGACATGGCCTTTTCTCAAGCGGTCAGCGGCCTGAACGCTGCGTCCACCAACCTCGACGTGATTGGCAACAACATCGCCAACTCCGCGACCTACGGCTTTAAAGCCGGTACCGCCTCGTTCGCCGATATGTTTGCCGGTTCTAAAGTCGGCCTTGGCGTAAAAGTCGCGGGTATCACCCAGGACTTTAACGACGGCACCACCACCAGTACGGGTCGTGCGCTCGACGTGGCTATCAGCCAGAGCGGCTTCTTCCGTATGACCGACGCCAACGGCTCCGTGTATTACAGCCGTAACGGTCAGTTCAAACTGGACGAAAACCGTAATCTGGTGAACATGCAGGGCCTGCAGTTGACCGGCTATCCGGCCACCGGCACGCCGCCGACCATCCAGCAGGGCGCGAACCCGGTTGGCTTAAGCATTCCGAACACCCTGATGGCGGCGAAAGCGACCTCGACGGCGGCAATGCAAATCAACCTGAACTCCACCGATGCGGTACCGACGAAAACGCCGTTCGATGCCACCAACGCGGATACCTATAACAAGAAAGGCACCGTGACGGTGTTCGACAGTCTGGGTAACTCCCACGACATGAACATCTATTACGTCAAAACCGACGCTAACACCTGGGATGTGTATACCCAGGATTCGAGCGTGGCCGCTGCGGCTGGGGGGCAGAAGCCGCAGGCGCAGATGCAATTCAATGATAATGGGACGCTGGAAGGCGTTGCGAAATACAACGCGGCTGGTGAGTTGCAGCCATTGGTTCCGGGCGCACAACCGGAGATTACCCTCAACCTGGCTTCCCTGAACGGCTCCGCTGACAGCACCTTCCAGCTGAGTTTCCAGAACTCCATGCAGCAGAACACCGGCTCAAACGATATCGTCGCTACCAACCAGAACGGCTACAAGCCGGGCAACCTGGTGAGCTATCAGATTAACGACGACGGTACCGTGGTCGGGAACTATTCCAACGAGCAAAACCAGCTGCTGGGCCAAATCACGCTGGCGAACTTCGCCAACAACGAAGGTCTGCAATCTGAAGGCGATAACGTCTGGTCAGCGACGCAGTCTTCCGGCGTGGCGTTGCTTGGCACCGCAGGCACCGGCAATTTCGGCACCCTGACTAACGGCGCGCTGGAAGCATCCAATGTCGATCTGAGTAAAGAACTGGTGAACATGATTGTCGCGCAGCGTAACTATCAGTCGAACGCGCAGACCATCAAAACCCAGGATCAGATCCTCAATACCCTGGTTAACCTGCGCTAAGCGCCTGACGGGACGGCTTCATGGATCACGCAATATATACCGCGATGGGCGCGGCCAGCCAGACGATGGAAATGCAGGGTGTTACCGCGAGCAACCTCGCCAACACCTCCACGCCGGGCTTTCGCGCACAACTGACCGCACTGCGCGCCGTGCCAGTCAATGGCGAAACGTATCAGACCCGAACCCTGGTGACCGGCTCCACGCCAGGTGCCGACATGACGCCAGGTCAGCTTGACTACACCGCCCGTCCACTGGACGTGGCGTTACAGCAGGATGGCTGGCTAGCGGTGCAGGGCGCGGACGGTACGGAAGGCTACACCCGCAACGGTAACATTCAGGTGACACCTGGCGGTCAGTTGACCATTCAGGGCAATCCGGTGATTGGCGACGGCGGCGGTCCGGTGATGGTGCCGGAAGGCTCGCAGGTCACCATCGCAACCGACGGCACCATTTCGGCGCTGAACCCGGGCGACCCGGCGAACACCATTTCGCCCGTCGGCAAGCTGAAGCTGGTGAAAGCCGCCAATACTGAAGTCATTCGTGGTGACGACGGCATGTTCCGCTTAACGGCGGCCGCCCAGGCCACCCGCGGGCCGGTCCTGCAATCTGACCCGACAATCACTCTGCAATCCGGCGTGCTGGAAGGCAGTAACGTCAAACCGGTGGCGGCGATGGCTGACATGATTGCCAGCTCCCGACGTTTTGAAATGCAGATGAAGGTGATTAGCAGCGTCGATGACAACGCCTCTAAAGCCAATCAGCTGTTATCGATGAGCTAATAAAGGATACCTATGATCAGTTCATTATGGATTGCCAAAACCGGCCTCGACGCCCAGCAAACCAACATGGACGTTATCGCCAACAACCTGGCGAACGTCAGCACCAACGGTTTCAAGCGTCAGCGTGCGGTCTTTGAAGACCTGCTTTACCAGACCGTCCGTCAGCCGGGGGCGCAATCGTCCGAGCAGACCACGCTGCCTTCTGGCCTGCAAATCGGTACCGGTGTTCGTCCGGTAGCGACCGAACGTATTCACACTCAGGGCAACCTGTCTCAGACCGACAACAGCAAAGACGTTGCCATCAAAGGTGAAGGCTTCTTCCAGGTGCTGCTGCCGGACGGCACGTCGGCGTACACCCGTGACGGTTCGTTCCAGGTTGACCAGAACGGCCAGCTGGTGACTGCGGGCGGTTTCCCGGTGCAGCCGGCGATCACCATCCCGGCCAACACCCTGAGCATTACCATAGGGCGTGACGGCGTGGTGAGCGTGACCCAGCAAGGGCAAACCAACCCGGTGCAGGTTGGCCAGCTGAATCTGACCACCTTCATGAACGATGCAGGTCTGGAAAGTATGGGTGAAAACCTCTACACCGAAACCCAGGCGTCTGGCGCGCCGAACGACAGTACGCCGGGCCTGAACGGTGCGGGCCTGCTGTATCAGGGTTATGTCGAAACCTCCAACGTCAACGTGGCGGAAGAGCTGGTCAACATGATTCAGGTGCAGCGCGCGTATGAGATCAACAGCAAAGCGGTGTCGACCACCGACCAGATGCTGCAAAAACTCACCCAGCTGTAAGACGTCACCGGTGCAGATTTCCTGCACCGGATTTTTGATTCAGAAGATAAAAAGCAATGCAAAAAACCTCAGCGTTTCGTTATCCGCTTTTCGTGGTCCTGGCCCTGACACAGTCCGGATGCGCATTGATTCCCTCCAAACCGCTGGTGGAAGGGGCGACAACCGCACAGCCTGTTCCTGGCCCGGTGCCGGTGGTCAATGGCTCGATTTTCCAGAGCGCGCAGCCGATTAACTACGGCTATCAGCCGCTGTTCGAAGACCGACGCCCGCGCAATATTGGCGACACGCTGACCATCCAGCTGCAAGAAAACGTCAGCGCATCCAAGAGCTCGTCGGCGAATGCCAGCCGCGATGGCAAAACCAATTTCGGCTTCGACACCGTGCCGCGTTATCTGCAGGGCCTGTTTGGCAATGCGCGCGCCGATGTGGACGCCTCTGGCGGCAACTCCTTTAACGGTAAAGGCGGCGCCAACGCCAGCAACACCTTCAGCGGAACGCTGACGGTCACCGTCGATCAGGTGCTCGCCAACGGCAACCTGCACGTGGTGGGCGAGAAACAAATCGCCATTAACCAGGGCACCGAATTCATTCGTTTCTCTGGCGTCGTGAACCCGCGCACCATCAGCGGCAGTAACACCGTGCCGTCGACCCAGGTGGCTGACGCTCGCATTGAGTACGTCGGTAACGGCTACATCAATGAAGCGCAGAACATGGGCTGGCTGCAGCGCTTCTTCCTTAACTTATCGCCGATGTAACGAGGTGAATTATGTTTAAAACTCTGGTTGGCATTGCTCTGGTCCTGCTGGCAGGTTTCGCCCAGGCCGATCGCATTCGCGACCTCACCAGCGTACAGGGCGTGCGGCAAAACTCATTAATTGGCTACGGGCTGGTCGTCGGTCTGGACGGGACGGGTGACCAGACCACGCAGACGCCATTTACCACCCAAACCCTGAACAACATGTTGTCGCAGCTCGGGATAACCGTCCCGGCGGGCACCAACATGCAGCTGAAAAACGTGGCGGCGGTGATGGTCACCGCACAGCTGCCGGCCTTTGGTCGTCAGGGGCAGAACATTGACGTCGTCGTGTCGTCGATGGGTAACGCCAAAAGTCTGCGCGGCGGTACGCTGCTGATGACGCCGTTAAAAGGTGTCGACAGCCAGGTTTATGCCTTAGCTCAGGGTAATATTCTGGTCGGCGGGGCGGGTGCCTCGGCGGGGGGCAGCAGCGTGCAGGTGAACCAGCTTAACGGCGGGCGTATCACCAACGGTGCAACAATCGAGCGTGAATTGCCGAGCCAGTTCGGCGCGGGTAACACCATTAACCTGCAGCTGAATGAAGACGATTTCGGCATGGCGCAGCAGATTGCTGACACCATCAACCGTCGCGGCGGCTTCGGTAATGCTACGGCACTGGATGCGCGTACCGTACAGATTCAGGCTTCCAGCGGCGGCAGCAATCAGGTGCGGATGCTGGCAGATATTCAAAACCTCGACGTGAACGTCACGCCGCAGGATGCGAAAGTGATCATCAACTCCCGTACCGGTTCGGTGGTGATGAATCGCGAAGTGACCCTCGACAACTGTGCTGTGGCACAGGGCAATCTGTCGGTGACGGTGAACCGTTCCGCGCAGGTCAGCCAGCCGGATACGGCGTTTGCAGGTGGTTCGACGGTGGTGACGCCGCAGACGCAAATCGATCTGCGTCAGAGCGGGGGGGCGATGCAGAGCATTCGCTCCAGCGCCAACCTGAACAACGTCGTTCGCGCGCTGAACACGCTGGGGGCCTCGCCGCTGGAGCTGATGTCGATTCTTCAGTCGATGCAAACCGCAGGCTGCCTGCGTGCCAAAGTGGAAATTATCTGATGCTCGGCGACAGCAAACTGATGAGCAGCGCGGCCTGGGACGCGCAATCGCTGAATGAGCTGAAAATCAGTGCCGGGAAAGACCCGCAGGCGAACGTAAAGCCTGTGGCCCGGCAGGTCGAAGGTATGTTTGTGCAGATGATGCTGAAAAGTATGCGTGACGCGCTGCCCAAAGACGGTTTATTCAGCAGCGACCAGTCGCGTCTTTACACCAGTATGTACGATCAGCAGATTGCCCAGCAAATGACGGCGGGCAAAGGGTTAGGGCTGGCAGATGAGATGGTCAAACAGATGACCGCGAATCAGGACGGGCCGAAAGAGTTGCCTGCCCAGGTGCCGCTCAAGTTTGATCTCGAAACCGTCACCCGCTATCAGAACTCGGCGCTGACGCAGATGGTACACAAGGCCTTGCCGAAAACGCCAAGTGCCTCTGATGCCGCCGATGTGCCCGGCGACAGCCACGACTTCCTGGCCCAGCTTTCCCTTCCGGCGAAGCTTGCCAGTGAGCAGAGCGGCATTCCGCATCACCTGATCCTCGCCCAGGCGGCGCTGGAATCAGGCTGGGGCCAGCGGCAGATCCGCCGTGAAAACGGTGAGCCGAGCTTTAACCTGTTCGGCGTGAAGGCCTCTGCTGACTGGAAAGGCAAAGTTACGGAAATCACCACCAGCGAATATGAAAACGGTGAGATGAAGAAGGTGAAAGCCCGTTTCCGCGTCTATGCCTCGTATCTTGAAGCGTTGTCCGACTACGTTGGCCTGTTGACGCGTAACCCGCGCTATGCCGCCGTGACCTCAGCTTCGACGCCGGAGCAGGGCGCACAGGCACTACAGAAGGCCGGTTATGCCACTGACCCGAACTATGCCCGCAAGCTGACCGGGATGATCCAACAGCTGAAATCGATGAGCGAAAAGGTGGGCAAGGCTTACGGCAACGATATCGAAAATCTGTTCTGAAACGCCTCAAGTTCAGCTGATCGGTGCCGATAATTCAGGTCAGGACTCGTGTCTAAAAGAATAAAGGAACCTCCATGTCCAGTTTAATGAATAGCGCAATGAGTGGGCTCGGTGCGGCTCAGGCGGCACTGAACACCGTCAGTAATAACATTGCCAGTTATAACGTGTCCGGCTATACCCGCCAGACGACGGTCCTCTCTGCGGCGAACAGCACGCTGGGCGCGGGCGGTTGGGTGGGCAATGGAGTCACGGTCTCGGGCGTACAGCGCGAGTACAACGCTTTTATCACCAATCAGCTGAATGCGGCGCAAAACCAGAGCAGTGGCCTGACCACACGCTACCAGCAGATGTCGAAAATCGACGATTTGATGTCCGATACCACGAACTCGATTTCCGCCACACTGCAGGATTTCTTCACCAGCCTGCAAACCCTGGTGAGCAACGCCGAAGATCCGGCGGCGCGTCAGGCGGTGTTAGGCAAAGCCCAGGGACTGGTCAATCAGTTTAAGACTACCGATCAGTATCTGCGTGACCAGGATAAACAGGTCAACGGCGCGATTGCATCAACCGTTTCGCAGATCAATAACTACTCGCAGCAGATTGCGACGCTGAACGATAAAATTTCCAAACTGACCGGCGTCGGCGCGGGAGCTTCACCGAATGACCTACTCGACCAGCGCGATCAGCTCGTCAGCCAACTGAACCAGCTGGTGGGCGTGGAAGTGAACGTGCAGGACGGTGGCACGTACAACATCACCATGGCCAACGGTTACAACCTGGTGCAGGGCAGCAACGCCCGTCAGCTGGCCGCAGTGCCAAGCAGCGCCGATCCTTCGCGGACCACTGTCGCTTACGTGGATAACGTGGCGGGTAATGTTGAAATCCCGGAAAAATTGCTGACCAGCGGTTCACTCGGTGGCCTGCTGACGTTCCGTTCTCAGGATCTGGACCAGACGCGTAACAGCCTGAACCAGATGGCACTAGCGTTTGCCGATGCGTTCAACCAGCAAAATGCGAAAGGCATCTATACCGATGCCCAGGGCAACACCCATGATGGCGAAAAATTCTTCAATATTGGCGACCCAACGGCGTTGAGTAATACCAAAAACACCGGGTCTGCGAGCCTCGGTGTGACCATGACCGACAGCACACAGGTGCAGGCCAGCGACTATAAGGTGAGCTACGACGGCATAAAGTGGAATGTCACCCGCTTGTCAGACAACACCAACGTAACCACCACGACCGGAAGCGATGGCAGCCTGCAATTCGACGGTTTAAGTGTGAAGATAAGCAGTGGCACCGTTCAGGCTAATGACAGTTTTACCGTTAAACCAGTCGCCAATGCCATCGTTAACATGAGCATGGCACTGACCGATGCCAGCCAGATAGCGATGGGTGTCAATGATGACGAGACCGGTGAGAGCGATAACCGCAACGGGCAGGCGCTGCTGGACTTGCAAAATAGCAAACTGGTCGGCGGCAATAAAACCGTCAACGACGCTTACGCCTCTCTGGTCAGTGACGTGGGGAACAAAACCTCGACGCTCGAAACCAGCAGCACGACGCAGGGTAACGTTGTGACCCAACTGACCAAGCAGCAGCAATCTATTTCCGGCGTAAACCTCGATGAAGAGTACGGCAACCTGCAACTGTATCAACAGTACTATCTGGCCAACGCCCAGGTAATGCAGACCGCCAGCACGCTTTTCGACGCGCTGATCAATATTCGCTAAGGAGCCCTGACCGATGCGTATTAGTACCTTAATGATGTATCAGCAGACGATGGGGGGCATTACCAACTCCCAGTCTTCCTGGCTGAAATATGGCGAACAGATGTCCACCGGCCTGCGCGTTAACCGTCCGTCGGATGACCCGATTGCCGCGTCACAGGCGGTTGTGCTGTCTCAGGCGCAGTCCCAGACCAGCCAGTATGCGTCCGCGCGTAGCTTCGCCACTCAGCGTATTTCACAGGAAGAAAACACGCTGTCGTCGGTGACGTCGTCGATTCAAGCGGCGCAGGAAAAAATCGTTTATGCCGGGAACGGCACGCTGAGTGACGATGACCGCGCCTCGCTGGCTACCGATTTACAGGGTATCCGCGACCAGTTGATGAACCTCGCCAACAGCCAGGACGGTAACGGGCGCTACATGTTTGCCGGTTATAAGACGGATACCGCGCCGTTCGATGCCGCCACCGGTACGTATTCGGGCGGCATCACCAACGTTGAACAGCAGGTTGATTCTTCCCGAACCATGGTTATTGGCCACACCGGCGACAAAATTTTTGAATCGGTGACCTCGAATGCGGTGAAAAACCCCGACGGCAGTATTCCCGGCCCGAACCTGTTCAAGGTTCTGGATGATGCGATTGCTGCGTTGAAAATACCGGTCGCGGATGACGATGCGGCGCAAGCCACGGCCCAGGCTACTATCGACGTCGCCAACCGCGGCCTGCGTAACTCGCTGAACAACGTGCTGAGCGTGCGGGCTGAAGTCGGTACTCAGCTTAACGAACTGGACAAACTGGACGCGCTGGGCGATGACCGTACGTTGAGTCAGACTCAGCAGATGAGCGACCTGGTAAACGTGGACTGGAACTCGACGATTTCCAACTACACCATGCAGCAGGCGGCCCTAACGGCGTCGTATAAAGCGTTCACCGATATGCAAGGCATGTCCCTGTTCCAGTTGAATAAATAAGATTTAACGGTTTAGAACATGTCTTGAAACTGGCCATGTTCTCTGTGCCCGCACCACTCACCCCGGTGCGGGCTTTTTTTTGTTTTGCGGACCGGGGCTTTTAACAGCCCGTTGTTTTATTTACGGCCCAGCAAAAAGCCGAATACCACACCGACGGCGGCGGCTACCGCAAGTCCGGCAATCGGGTTAGTCGACACCTGGTCACGTACGTTATCGGTAGCGTCCCGCACAGCGTAACTGGCCTGCGAAGCATATTTGCGCGCAGCACCTTTGAGTTCATTGTCGGGGCTGTTGGTGTGTTTGCCATATAATTCACGTGCCGTACCTGCCGCTTCGTTCAGTTTATCTTCGGTTTTATCAAACATACTGAGCTCCTGAAATGTCATTGAACTATTAAGTATAGCGCTGAGAAGCGGCACCCTATTTTTCCAGGAGTAAACCTAAAAAGGCGTCTTTGCTGCACTCAGCACCCGTCACCGTTCGGGCACAGCACGTTGCCGCGGCAGTTCGTCTGGCTTTCACCCATTACAACGGGATAGAAGTGTTTGAATGCCAGATATTGTCTTCTGATTAACTGTCGCAGCTTAGCTGGCGGAGCTTGCGATAGTTTTGTGGTGACATGCCGACATATTTGTTAAAGGTGCTATAGAAACTGCTGCTGGAGTGGAAACCTGCGGTCAGCGCGATATCAAGAATCGACTTGTCGGTATCACTTAACAGTGCCCGCACATGGTTTACCCGCATTGCCGTGATGTATTGCTTCATGGTGAGTTGCATCACGCGCTGAAATATACCCATCGCATAATTAGGGTTAAGTTTGGCATGTTCTGCCACCTTTTCGATGGTCAGTGCCTGGTCGTAATTCGCCCCAATAAATTCCAGCATCTGGCTGACATAAAACTGTGCATGGCGCGACACATTGTTGCTACTGCGGCGAGTGCTGGCGGTTTTATTCACCAGAATCGGTTGCCAGCCGGACAGGCTAAAACGCTTGAGCATCAGGCAAATTTCATCAATGGCTAACTGGCGAATTTGCTCGTTAGGGCTGTTGATCTCTTGTTGCCAACGCCGGACTTCGAAGGGGCTGAGTTGCTGAGCGGTGAGCGACTTAAGCACTGTCCCGTGGGTGATGTGGTTGACAAGCTGCCGGTCCAGCGGCCATGAAAGAAAAAGGTGCATCGGCAGATTAAATATCGCCATATTCAGGCAGTCACCTGGGCGCGTCAGTTGATGTGGGGTACAGGCCCAAAAAATCGTGATATGCCCTTGTTTAATCTGTACCTTTTCATTATTAATTATATATTCTACGTCGCCATCAAACGGCACATTAACCTCAACCTGCCCATGCCAGTGGCAGGACTCCATGGGGCGTGGCCGACGCAACTCAATATCCATACGTTGATATTCGGAGTAGAGCGACAACGGGCTGCGCGTTTTGCTGTCGGTGCTGCTGCACATATGCGGGTCGGGCGGCAGATGGTCTGGGATGATAGGCATCATTCTCTCCGGTTCCTGAATTATCAGAATTTTGGCACAAAGGCAGTAGTGAGACTGTGAAATGGGTAAGGCTTCCGCAAGCGGATGACGAATTTGTTACCTCACAGGCCGCTATTCTCTTCTTTCCTGACTAAAAACTCCGGAAAACTCAGATTTACAGGCCCGATAGTAGCATTCTGAGTTTTCAGGAATGCTCTGCAGGGAAGAGGGAGGAGAAGCGAGAAACGGCGTGCCACTCTGAATGGGTTCATTAATGCCACGGAGAGAGAAAATGTCAGCACCCAAAATAACCTTTATCGGCGCAGGTTCGACTATTTTTGTGAAAAACATTCTCGGCGATGTGTTTCATCGTCCGGCGCTGAAATCCGCCCATATCGCGCTGATGGATATTGACGAAACCCGACTGGAAGAGTCGCACATTGTGGTGCGCAAGCTGATGGATTCGGCAGGCGCTTGCGGAAAAATCACCTGTCATACCGATCAGAAAACTGCGCTTCAGGGTGCGGATTTCGTGGTGGTGGCGTTTCAGATTGGTGGCTATGAACCCTGCACAGTGACTGACTTTGCAGTCTGCAAAAAGCACGGACTGGAACAGACTATTGCGGATACGTTAGGCCCTGGCGGCATTATGCGTGCACTGCGTACCATTCCGCATTTATGGCAGATTTGTGAAGACATGACGCAAGTCTGCCCGGATGCCACGATGCTGAACTACGTTAACCCGATGGCAATGAATACCTGGGCGATGTACGCCCGCTACCCGCAAATTAAGCAAGTCGGGTTGTGCCATTCGGTGCAAGGAACGGCGGAAGAGCTGGCGCGTGATTTGTCCATCGACCCGGCTTCCTTGCGTTATCAGAGTGCTGGTATCAACCACATGGCATTTTATCTCTCGCTGGAGAAAAAGAACGACCAGGGAGACTATGTCAGCATTTACCCGGATCTGCTGCGTGCTTATGAGAGCGGGCAAGCGCCGAAACCGAATCTGCATGGTAACGCGCGATGTGAAAATATTGTCCGCTACGAGATGTTTAAGAAGCTGGGCTATTTCGTCACCGAATCGTCTGAGCATTTCGCGGAATACACGCCCTGGTTTATTAAGCCGGGTCGTGAAGACCTGATTGCGCGTTATAAAGTGCCCCTGGATGAATATCCGAAACGTTGTGTTGAACAACTGGCCACCTGGCGCAAAGAGCTGGAGGAGTATAAAACCGCCGATCGGATCGACATCAAGCCCTCGCGCGAATATGCCAGTACCATTATGAACGCGCTGTGGACCGGCGAGCCAAGCGTTATCTATGGCAACGTACGCAACGACAATCTCATTGATAACCTGCCGCAGGGATGTTGTGTAGAGGTGGCGTGTCTTGTGGATGCCAACGGTATTCAGCCGACGCGCGTCGGCACGTTACCGTCGCACCTCGCGGCACTGATGCAAACTAACGTGAATGTTCAGACCCTGCTAACCGAAGCAATTTTGACTGAAAATCGTGACCGTGTTTATCATGCCACACTGCTTGACCCCCATACGTCAGCCGTCCTCGGTATCGAAGAAATATATGCCCTGGTTGATGACCTGATAGCGGCACATGGTGATTGGTTGCCCGCGTGGCTTCATCGCGCTTGACCCCGTACGCCGGGCATTCAGCCCGGCACCTGGCGTATCAAATGACAGAAGGAGGGCGCTGGTAACAGCGACCCTGTACCCTATATGAGCATATCAATTACAACAAAACTCAGTTATGGATTTGGGGCGTTTGGCAAAGACTTCGCTATCGGTATCGTCTACATGTACCTGATGTATTACTACACCGATGTGGTTGGGTTATCGGTGGGGGTGGTGGGCACACTGTTTTTGGTGGCGCGTATCTGGGATGCGATTAACGATCCGATCATGGGCTGGATAGTTAACAGCACCCGTTCGCGGTGGGGGAAGTTCAAGCCGTGGATACTGGTGGGGACGCTTGCCAACTCGATAGTGCTGTTTTTGCTGTTCAGCGCGCATCTGTTTGAAGGGACGACACAGGTGGTGTTCGTCTGCGTGACCTACATTTTATGGGGAATGACGTACACCATTATGGATATTCCCTTCTGGTCAATGGTGCCGACCATCACCTTAGATAAGCGCGAGCGCGAACAACTGGTGCCGTATCCGCGCTTCTTTGCCAGTTTGTCGGGGTTTATTACCGCAGGCATTACCTTGCCGTTCGTTAAGTACGTGGGCGGTGATGACCGTGGTTTCGGTTTTCAGATGTTTACGCTGGTGCTGATCGCCTTTTTTATCGCTTCAACCATCATCACGTTGCGTAATGTTAAAGAAGTTTACTCATCAGACAGTGACGCTACCCCTGACAGTAGCCGGCTGACGTTAAAAGCCATTGTGGCGTTGATCTATAAAAACGATCAGCTTTCCTGCCTGCTGGGCATGGCGCTGGCTTACAACATTGCTTCAAACATTATTTCCGGTTTTGCGATTTATTACTTCACCTATGTGATCGGCGACGCCAGCCTGTTCCCGTATTACATGTCGTATGCCGGGGCGGCAAACTTGTTGACGTTGATTCTGTTTCCCCGGCTGGTTAAAGCTCTGTCCCGACGTATGCTGTGGGCAGGGGCTTCGGTGCTACCGATCATTGGCGGCGGGGTCCTGCTGTGGATTGCCATGGCGGGGTATCACAATGTGTGGCTGATTTCGCTGGCCGGGATTTTGCTCAACGTCGGGACCGCATTATTCTGGGTGTTGCAGGTGATTATGGTGGCAGACACCGTGGATTATGGCGAGTACAAACTTAACGTCCGCTGTGAAAGTATTGCTTATTCGGTCCAGACGCTGGTGGTGAAAGGGGCTCGGCCTTTGCGGCGTTCTTTATCGCTCTGGTGCTGGGGATTATTGGTTACGTGCCCAACGTGGCGCAATCCGCTAGCACTGTCACCGGCATGCAGTTCATCATGATTGCGTTGCCTGCGATCTTCTTCCTGGTGACGCTGGTGTTCTACTTCCGCCTATACAAACTGAACGGCGATATGCTGAGAAAAGTACAGATTCACCTGCTGGATAAGTATCGCAAATCAACCCCCCCGGTGGTGACCGAACCGGTTAGCATAAATCTGTCGAAAACCTCAGATGTGAAGGCGTAACCATGAAATAGGGATCCGTGATTGGCCATCAATATGTCGAATCTTCTGACATTGCGGTTTGCGTTGCCCATTCTGATTATAACGTTCCGGCTGCGTTAACAAACTCAGAACACGGATCCCTTTCAACGCTTACATAGAGCCCCGTTGCAGCCAGGGGCTGTTAACGCGTACGGTCTCGCGATGGGTATCGCCATTGATGATATGAAGTGCGCTCAGGCGGCCAATATCGTAATGGGGAAGTTGCACCGTCGAAAGCGGCGGGAGAAACAGGTCGCCAATCCCCACCATGTTGTCATAACCCAGCACTGCGACATCCTGCGGAATACGAATGCCCCGGGAAAGCAGTACCTGATAAACCAGAAATGCGATACGGTCATTACCGCACACCACGGAGTCAAAAATCAAGCAACAAAGGGGGCTGCTGAGTTTTGATGTCAATTTGCGCGAGCAAATGTGGCCTGACCGGCAGCTCATGCTGACTACCGTACGCCATTTTGCTCTGCAAGCCGATATCCTTAAATTGTCGGAAGAGGAGTGGTACTGGCTGGTGGGCACCAGGTATTTTCCCGCCGCGATTGATGCCTTAAAGGCGCTGCCCGCCGCTATGAAGGTAATTACCTTCGGTGCGCAAGGCGCATGGGTCATCTGGCAGGATCAGGTAGTCCACTTTAACGGCTATACGGTCGATAGCGTTGACACCACCGGGGCCGGAGATGCTTTTGTTGCCGGTTTGTTGGCACACATCGCCAGTAGCAAGTTTCCGCAAAATCTGACTCAGCTCCAGCACGCCATCGCTCAGGCCTGTGCCTGTGGCGCATTGGCTACTACGCAAAAAGGGGCGCTGGAATCCACGCCAGACCGAGAAATGGTACAGCAGTTTATCGCACGCGCAGCGTTGCCAGCGTTTGAAATGAAACAGGAGATCGCGCTGAACAAGTAAAGCAGTGGGGGACAACAGTGTGTGGTGATAGCCCTAATCTGGTGTTCATTAGGCAAGTCAGGAACAATCCTGACGAAGCGGTAAAAAAACGGCCCTAAAAAGGGCCGTTCGTATATCAAAAAACCTATCTCCCGTTCACTCAAAATATCTTAAGTGAACGGTGTTAACCCTGAGACGGTTTTGCATGCTTTGCCGCTTAGTCCACAGATTGTGGACGAGTCGGACCGGCAGTTGCCGTGTGCGTAGCGCTGTGGCCACCGGCAGAACCTTTACCCTCGAAACCGAACGCTGGACGAACCCAGTCGCTCTGACGCGGTGCTTCTGGCACGTAGTCTGGGGCTGGAGCACGCGTCATTGGCGCGGTAGCGTTGGTGCGTTCAACCGGAGGCTTCGCAGCCACAACCGGTTTAACGACAGGTTCAACCACTGGAGCAACAGGCGCGGTTTCCACCACGACAGGTTGTTCAGTCACGATAGCCTGTTCCACTTCCTCAACCACCGCCGGAGTCGCTTCCTCTGCTGTGACTTCTGCAACAACTGCGTCGGCTGGCGCGATAACCTGAGGTTCTTCGCTCACCGGTGCGGCAATGACTTCCGGATGTGTGGTCTCAACCACTGGAACTTCCGGTTCAGCCAGTACTGGCTGCGGTTCTGCAACCACGACAGGCTCGACTGCGGTTTGTTCAACCACTGGCGCTGCAACCTGTTCTGCCACTGGAGCTTGCGCCACGGTTTCTACCGGTGCAACTTCAATGACGGAAGGAACAACGTTCTGCTCGCGGGTTTCTTCAACCTGCTGCTCTTGTGGACGTGTTACCGGGTAGCTTACCCACACTTTACCAGACGCCATTTCTGGAGATGCACAGGCAATCGCCAGCGGCATCGGGGACTGAGTTGGGTAACGCTCGTCACGGTAGCGGCGACGACGCTGACCACTCACGCGCAGGTGGCGTGGTGAACGACGGGAGCGACGCGGCATGCCGGAGTTATCACGGTTTTCTGCGTTTTCATCTTCAGCCGGAGCTTCGATGACGGCTGGCAGGTCAACTTTAGCCACTTCGGTACGCTTAGCAGGAGCGGCTGTTTCAGCCGGTTCGGTCACTGCGGTACGTTCTGCAGTTTCGGCCGCTGTTTCGATGCGCACTTTCTGTGACAGGTTGCGCGGCTTACGACGCGGCATGGACTGGACGCGTTCTTCCTGCTCGATTTCCTGAGCGGGTTGTTCTTCGCGAGCCTGAACTTTCACTTCCTGCGGCGCTGCCTGGCGTTTGTCATCGTTACGACGGCGGTTGCGCTCACGGCGTGGTTGCTGCTGTTCGTCACGAGATTTCGCTTTATCCGCGTCTTCTGCCACGTTCGGCTGACGTGCTTCACGGGTTTCTGCGTTCTGCTGCGGCTTTTCCCGACGGTTACGGCGGTTATCTTCGCGGCCTTCTGCGTTTTCACCACGGTTATCGCGATCACCACGTTCGTTACGCTCACCGCGCTCACCACGATTATCGCGGTTGTCACGGCGATCGTTGCGGTCACCACGGTCATTTCGGTCACGACGGTTAGACTGACGAGAACGGCGACGATCCTGCTGGCGCTCTGGTTTCTCTTCTTTCTTAACCGGCTCAGGCTCAGCCACAACGGGAGCTTCGCTGCTGAACATGGATTTCAGCGCAGAGATAATGCGGGAAACCAGACCTGGTGCTGCTGCGTTGGCTGCCGCTGGAGCGGTTTTCTTCGTCTGTGCTGCTGCTGGAGCGGCTTCTTCAAGCGGTGCTGGCGGCGCATCAGGCATCACGAAGGTCGCCAGAGCAGGCTGCTCAGGACGCTTACGTTCAGCGGGTTCGTCTTCAGACGGCATTGCCATTTCTTCTTCGTGCAGTTTCGGCAGCAGGTAGCTCAGAATCTGAGTCTCTTCGCCTTTACGGACACGCAGTACGGAGTAGTGCGGAGTTTCCATCTGGTCGTTCGGCACGACGATGCAGCGCACGCCACCCTGACGGGTTTCGATGTTGCTGATAGCCGCACGCTTTTCGTTCAACAGATAAGAGGCCACTTGAACGGGAACAATCGCGTGAACTTCCTGAGTGTTTTCTTTCAGTGCTTCTTCTTCAATCAGACGAAGAATAGACAGTGCCAGTGATTCGTTATCACGGATGGTGCCGGTACCGCTACAGCGTGGGCACACGTGATGGCTGGATTCACCCAGTGATGGGCTCAGGCGCTGACGAGACATTTCCAGCAGGCCGAAGCGAGAGATATGGCTAATCTGGATACGTGCACGATCCTGACGCACCGCTTCACGCAGACGGTTTTCAACCGCACGCTGGTGGCGAACCGGGGTCATGTCGATGAAGTCGATAACGATCAGGCCGCCGAGGTCACGAAGACGCAGCTGGCGGGCAATTTCGTCGGCTGCTTCAAGGTTGGTGTTGAAGGCGGTTTCTTCGATGTCGCCGCCGCGGGTTGCACGCGCGGAGTTGATATCGATGGCGGTCAGGGCTTCGGTGCTATCGATAACGATAGAGCCGCCCGACGGCAAGCGCACTTCACGCTGGAATGCAGATTCAATCTGCGATTCGATTTGGTAGTGGCTGAACAGCGGGATTTCACCGGTGTAGAGCTTAATTTTGCTGCTGAAATCCGGACGGCCCAGCGCAGAGATATGCTGGCGAGCCAGCTCAAGCACTTTCGGGTTATCGATAAGGATTTCGCCGATGTCCTGACGCAGGTAATCACGAAACGCACGTACGATGACGTTGCTTTCCTGGTGGATCAGGAACGGGGCAGGGCGGCTTTCAGAGGCTTTCTGAATCGCTTCCCAGTGCTTCAGGCGGAAACTCAGATCCCACTGCAGCGCTTCAGCAGATTTGCCAACGCCAGCAGTACGCACGATCAAGCCCATGCCGTCAGGCAGTTGCAGGCTGGAAAGCGCTTCTTTCAGCTCGGTACGATCGTCACCTTCGATGCGGCGAGAAATACCACCGGCACGCGGGTTGTTCGGCATCAGTACCAGATAGCTGCCTGCCAGGCTGATAAAGGTTGTGAGGGCTGCACCTTTGTTGCCGCGCTCTTCTTTATCGATCTGAACAATGACTTCCTGGCCTTCGCGCAGAACATCTTTAATGTTCGGGCGGCCATGCGCATTGTAATTAGCAGGGAAATATTCGCGGGCGATTTCTTTAAGAGGAAGGAAACCATGACGCTCAGCACCGTAATCAACGAATGCGGCTTCAAGGCTTGGTTCTATACGGGTAATTTTGCCTTTGTAGATGTTCGCTTTTTTCTGTTCGTGTCCTGGGCTTTCAATATCCAGATCGTACAGACGCTGCCCATCAACGAGGGCGACACGTAACTCTTCTTGCTGAGTTGCGTTGATTAACATTCTTTTCATCGTAACTTACTCATTATTCTTGCATTGACGACTAAGCTACGGGCAGAGTTTTCCTTGCCGGGGGTAAACCGATGGCCTCGTGTCTGTTCACGTCGCCAACCTCACGGTTGTCGCTCGCTTAAGAGGCGCAGAGTGTCGGTAGCCTGCGTTTCAAACGGAACCGCAGCGCAATTATTCAGGGGAACAGCCTGGGAATCATTCTCCAGGTACGGTTCCTTCTATACTCATTGTCTTTCAAGTCGCAGATGGTTGGCTTCACCTGCTTACCCCAGTCATCTACTGGAGTAGCGCCTGGAGATCCCAGGTTTGCCGCCTTTCTGCGGCTTGAAATAGAGAGTATCAACCGGTAAGGACTGCAACCCGCAGCCCGCTAACTGTCTGAAAGATAAATACGTCTTACGCCATTGCTGCATAAAAAATCGTTCAGACAAAATTGGTCATTCCGCTAACATGCTTGCTTGAACAAGATTCGACACGGAAAACTGCATCATTATTCCCTGCTAACCTTGTTATAGCAAGATGACTTTTACCATTTATCACCCGGTTACTCACAGTTTTTTCACTTTACCGAACTGATTGTTGTAATAACCACCAATCCGCAAAGTGAGATTAAAAATGAGCTCCGTTGCGAAGTTAATATAAGCACAGAAAAAGGAGTGGCGCGAATGCCACTGCATCTTTAGAATCGCCCCCCATGAAAACTGAGACACCGACCGTAAAAATGGTAGCCATTGCCGATGATGAGGCAGGGCAACGAATTGATAACTTTTTGCGCACCCAGCTGAAAGGCGTGCCGAAAAGCATGATTTACCGCATCCTGCGTAAAGGTGAAGTGCGCGTGAATAAAAAGCGCGTGAAGCCGGAATACAAACTGGAAGCGGGCGATGAAATTCGCATCCCGCCGGTGCGCGTCGCCGAGCGTGAAGAAGAGACTGTATCGCCGCACCTGAATAAAGTCGCGGCCCTGGCTGATGTTATCCTTTATGAAGACGACCATATTCTGGTGCTGAATAAGCCGTCGGGTACGGCGGTTCACGGCGGTAGCGGTTTGAGCTTTGGGGTTATCGAAGGGCTGCGCGCGCTGCGCCCGGAAGCCCGATTCCTCGAACTGGTCCATCGCCTCGACCGTGATACCTCCGGCGTGCTGCTGGTGGCGAAGAAGCGTTCCGCGCTGCGCTCCCTGCATGAACAGCTACGCGAAAAAGGGATGCAGAAAGATTATCTGGCCCTGGTTCGCGGCCAGTGGCAGTCGCACATGAAAGTGGTGCAGGCGCCATTGCTGAAGAATATTTTGCAGAGCGGCGAGCGTATTGTTCGCGTGAACAGCGAAGGCAAACCGTCGGAGACGCGCTTTAAAGTCGAAGAGCGTTTTACCCATGCGACGCTGGTGCGCTGTAGCCCGGTAACCGGTCGTACGCACCAGATTCGTGTGCACACGCTGCATGCGGGTCATCCGATTGCGTTTGACGATCGCTATGGCGATCGTGATTTCGACAAACAGCTGGCGGGTACCGGCCTGAATCGACTGTTCCTGCACGCCGCGGCGCTGAAATTTACCCATCCGGGTACCGGTGAGACGTTGCGCATTGAAGCGCCGTTAGACAACCAGCTCAAGCGTTGTCTGCAAGTGCTGCGCAGCCAGAAGTAATTTGCGCAGCCAGAAGTAATTAAAGACAGAATAACAAAACGCCCCGAAAGGGGCGTTTTGTGTTTTAGCGCAGCAGCGGGTTGAATTGCTCGTGCCTGAGCATTTTGCACAGCGCGATGAGCGGCAGGCCAATCAGCGTATTCGGGTCGCGTCCCTCGAGACGCTCGAACAGCGTGATGCCCAGTCCTTCACTTTTAAAACTGCCCGCACAGTTCAGTGGCTGCTCTTTTTGAACGTATCGGTTGATCTCCGCGTCGGTCAGATGGCGGAAGTGCACATCGAAAGGTTCGCATTCGGTCTGCAAATGGCCCTTAGCGCTGTTATAGACCGCAAGACCGGTATAGAAGGTGACGACGTGGCCGCTCGCTTCACGCAGTTGCAGACGCGCATTTTCTTCGGTGTGCGGCTTGCCGGTGATTTTTCCGCCGAGCACGCAAACCTGATCGGAGCCGATAATCAGATGGTCAGAGAAGCACGTCGCCAGGGCCTGTGCTTTGGCCTGAGCCAGACGAAGCACCAGCTGGCGCGGTGATTCGCCGGGTAACGGCAGTTCATCGACCTCAGGCGCGGCGCATTCAAAAGGCACATCGAGCTTTTGAAGCAGCTCGCGGCGATAGGGTGAAGTAGAGGCAAGAACAAGTCGCAGCATAATTTTTTAAATAGACTCTGGTGATTCGGATTGCGACATTTTAAACTACAGGCCGCAATGTGTGCGAATAATTGGCAAAAGGCGCCTGAGGGTGCCTTTTTCTTTGACTCTATGACGTTACAAAGTTAATATGCGCGCCCTATGCAAAAGGTAAAATTACCCCTGACTCTTGATCCGGTTCGTACCGCTCAAAAACGCCTCGATTACCAGGGTGTCTACACCCCGGACCAGGTGGAGCGTCTTGCCGAGTCTGTGGTCAGTGTGGACAGTGATGTGGAATGCGATATGACATTCGCCATCGACAATCAGCGTCTCGCCGTTATTAAAGGTGATGCAAAGGTTGCGGTGACTCTCGAATGCCAGCGCTGCGGGAAACCGTTCCCACATGCCGTTCACACAACGTATTGTTTCAGCCCGATCAAAAATGTTGAACAGGCTGAAGCACTCCCGGAAGCGTATGAGCCGATTGAGGTTAACGAATTCGGTGAAATCGACCTGCGGGCTTTGGTTGAGGATGAAATCATTCTCTCCTTACCTGTAGTTCCGGTGCATGATTCTGAACACTGTGAAGTGTCCGACGCGGACATGGTATTTGGTGAATTGCCTGAAGATGCGCAAAAGCCAAATCCATTTGCCGTATTAGCCAGCTTAAAGCGTAAGTAATTGAGGAGTAAGGTCCATGGCCGTACAACAGAATAAACCAACCCGTTCCAAACGTGGCATGCGTCGTTCCCATGACGCGCTGACTGCAGTTACCAGCCTGTCTGTAGATAAGACTTCTGGTGAGAAACACCTGCGTCACCACATCACTGCCGACGGTTTCTACCGCGGTCGCAAGGTTATCGCTAAGTAATCACGCGAAAGCGTGATGAAGCTTAGTGAGGATTTCCCCGCTTCTGCGGGGATTTACCAAACCGAGCGGCGACGATACCTTGACACGTCTGACCTTAGCGTTGGATGTCATGGGGGGGGATTTTGGCCCTTCCGTGACGGTGCCTGCAGCATTGCAGGCACTGCACGCTAACCCACAACTCTCGCTTCTTCTTGTCGGTGACACCGACGCCATTACGCCATTACTCGCCAAAGCTGACTTCGAACAACGTTCACGTCTGCAGATTATCCCTGCCCAGTCAGTTATTGCCAGTGATGCACGTCCGGCACATGCTATTCGCAACAGCCGGGGCAGTTCCATGCGCATTGCGCTGGAGCTTGTTAAAGAAGGACGCGCGCAGGCCTGCGTGAGCGCCGGAAATACCGGGGCGCTTATGGGGCTCGCCAAACTATTGCTCAAGCCGATTGAAGGGATTGAGCGTCCGGCGCTGATGACGGTTCTGCCGCATCAGCAGAAGGGCAAAACGGTGGTGCTTGATTTGGGCGCCAACGTCGATTGTGACAGCACGATGTTGGTACAGTTTGCAGTAATGGGCGCGGTGATGGCTGAAGAAGTCCTCGGCATTACGTCTCCGCGCGTCGCACTGCTCAACATCGGGGAAGAAGAAACCAAAGGCCACGACAGCATCCGTGATGCGTCGGCGATGCTAAAAAAGGTGTCTTCCATCAACTATATTGGATATCTCGAAGCCAACGAATTATTGACAGGCAAAACGGATGTGCTGGTTTGTGACGGTTTTACGGGCAACGTCACATTAAAAACCATGGAAGGCGTTGTCAGAATGTTTCTTTCTCTGCTGAAATCGCAGGGAGAAGGTAAAAAGCGGCCGTGGTGGCTGAAAATTTTGAAGCATTGGTTACAAAAAAACCTCTCGCGGCGATTCAGTCACCTCAACCCCGACCAGTATAATGGCGCCTGTCTGTTAGGATTGCGCGGCACGGTGATTAAGAGTCATGGTGCAGCCAATCAGCGCGCGTTTAGCGTGGCGATTGAACAGGCAGTGCAGGCGGTGCAGCGTGAGGTCCCACAGCGGATCGCCGCTCGCCTCGAATCTGTATTACCACCAAAAGACTGAGCGTACATGTATACGAAGATTATAGGTACCGGCAGCTATCTGCCTGAACAAGTGCGTACGAACGCCGACCTGGAAAAAATGGTAGATACGTCTGACGAGTGGATTGTCACACGCACAGGTATCCGTGAGCGTCGTATTGCCGCGCCAGACGAATCCGTCGCAACAATGGGCTTCGAAGCCGCCAAGCGCGCGCTGGAAATGGCGAACATTGATGCTGAGCAAATCGGCCTGATCGTGGTAGCAACTACCTCGTCGACCCACGCTTTCCCAAGCGCGGCGTGCCAGATCCAGTCGATGCTGGGCATTAAAGGCTGTCCGGCGTTTGACGTGGCTGCGGCTTGTGCCGGTTTCACCTACGCATTGAGCGTGGCCGATATGTACGTTAAATCGGGTGCAGTAAAAAACGCACTGGTGATTGGCGCTGACGTTCTGGCCCGTACCTGCGATCCTACCGATCGCGGCACAATCATTATTTTTGGCGATGGCGCTGGTGCCGTCGTGTTAGGCGCATCCGAACAGCCGGGCATCATCTCCACGCATTTGCACGCGGATGGCAACTACGGTGAGCTGCTCACTCTGCCAAACGCCGATCGTGTTCACCCGGAAAACTCTATTCACCTGACAATGGCAGGGAATGAAGTGTTCAAAGTCGCGGTGAAGGAATTGGCTAACATCGTTGAAGAAACGCTGGCAGCTAATAATCTGGATCGTTCTGAGTTGGACTGGCTGGTACCACACCAGGCCAACCTGCGCATTATCAGCGCAACGGCGAAGAAGCTTGGCATGTCGATGGACAACGTCGTGGTAACTCTCGACCGCCATGGCAACACCTCTGCGGCCTCCGTGCCGTGCGCGCTGGATGAAGCCGTGCGTGACGGTCGCATCAAGGCCGGTCAGCTGGTGCTGCTTGAAGCCTTCGGTGGAGGTTTCACCTGGGGTTCCGCGCTGGTTCGTTTCTAATTAAGGATTATAAGATGACGCAATTTGCATTTGTGTTCCCGGGACAGGGCTCTCAGACCGTAGGCATGTTGGCTGAGCTGGCTGCAACCTATCCGATTATCGAAGAAACATTCGCGGAAGCTTCTGCGGTGCTGGGCTATGATCTGTGGGCATTGACCCAACAGGGTCCAGCAGAAGAACTGAACAAAACCTGGCAGACTCAGCCAGCTCTGTTGACCGCATCTGCTGCACTGTACCGTGTCTGGCAGCAGCAGGGCGGCAAAACGCCAGCGCTGATGGCCGGTCATAGCCTTGGTGAATATTCTGCGCTGGTGTGTGCGGGCGTGATTAGCTTCGCTGATGCTGTACGTCTGGTTGAACTGCGTGGCAAATTCATGCAGGACGCGGTGCCAGCGGGCACTGGTGGCATGTCTGCCATTATCGGCCTGGACGATGCGTCTATCGCAAAAGCGTGTGAAGAGTCTGCTGAAGGGCAGGTTGTCTCCCCAGTGAACTTTAACTCACCGGGCCAGGTGGTTATCGCGGGCCATAAAGAAGCCGTTGAACGTGCCGGTGCCGCATGTAAAGCTGCGGGCGCAAAACGCGCACTGCCGTTGCCGGTCAGCGTCCCGTCTCACTGTGCGCTGATGAAGCCAGCAGCAGAGAAACTGGCTGCAGAACTGGCGAACATCACCTTCAATGCTCCTCAGATTCCCGTTATCAATAACGTGGATGTGAAGTATGAAACTAACGCAGACGCGATTCGCGATGCGCTGGTGCGCCAGCTTTATAGCCCAGTACAGTGGACCAAAACCGTTGAGTTTATGGCGTCCCAGGGCACAGAACACCTGTATGAAGTCGGCCCGGGTAAAGTCCTCACCGGCTTGACGAAACGTATTGTTGACACCCTGACTGCCTCGGCCATTAACGAGCCGACGGCGATGTCAGCGGCGCTTGAGCAATAAGAAGAGGAAGAGCAAAACCATGAGTTTTGAAGGAAAAGTTGCACTGGTTACCGGTGCAAGCCGCGGCATTGGCCGCGCTATCGCTGAAACACTCGTTGCCCGTGGCGCGAAAGTTATCGGTACTGCCACTAGCGAAAGCGGTGCTCAGGCCATCAGCGATTATTTAGGTGCAAACGGTAAAGGTCTGATGTTGAATGTGACCGACCCGGCATCTATCGAATCTGTTCTGGGAAATATTCGCGCAGAATTTGGCGAAGTGGATATTCTGGTTAATAATGCCGGGATCACTCGCGATAACCTGTTAATGCGAATGAAAGATGATGAGTGGAACGACATTCTCGAAACCAACCTGTCATCAGTTTTCCGTCTGTCAAAAGCGGTAATGCGCGCTATGATGAAAAAGCGTCATGGTCGTATTATCACTATCGGTTCTGTGGTTGGTACCATGGGAAATGCTGGTCAGGCCAACTACGCTGCGGCGAAAGCGGGTTTGATTGGTTTCAGTAAATCGCTGGCGCGTGAAGTTGCGTCTCGCGGTATTACTGTGAACGTTGTTGCTCCGGGCTTCATTGAAACGGACATGACGCGTGCGCTTTCTGATGATCAGCGTGCGGGTATTCTGGCGCAAGTTCCAGCGGGTCGCCTTGGCGATGCAAAAGAAATCGCGAGTGCGGTTGCGTTCTTAGCTTCTGACGAAGCAGGTTACATCTCTGGTGAAACCCTGCACGTCAACGGCGGAATGTACATGGTCTGACCGTAGTTTGCACAAAATGCTCAGGATCCGCGCAGTCTGTGCGCTTCTGAGTAATATTAGGTGCAAAATGATTTGCGTTATTAGGGCAAACACCCTCAAAATAGCGTAAAATCGTGGTATGACCTGCCGGGATTTAGTTGCAAATTTTTCAACATTTTATACACTACGAAAACCATCGCGAAAGCGAGTTTTGATAGGAAATTTAAGAGTATGAGCACTATCGAAGAACGCGTTAAGAAAATTATCGGCGAACAGCTGGGCGTTAAGCAGGAAGAAGTTACCAACAATGCTTCCTTCGTTGAAGACCTGGGCGCTGATTCTCTTGACACCGTTGAGCTGGTAATGGCTCTGGAAGAAGAGTTTGATACTGAGATTCCGGACGAAGAAGCTGAGAAAATCACCACCGTTCAGGCTGCCATTGATTACATCAACGGTCACCAGGCGTAAGTGAACATCTCCAGGCGGTCATTCGACCGCCTGAGTTTTATCTTTTTGTCCCACATCTCTCTTTTTTATCCCTCCCTGGAGGACAAGCGTGTCTAAGCGTCGTGTAGTTGTGACCGGACTTGGCATGTTGTCTCCTGTCGGCAATACCGTAGAGTCCACCTGGAAAGCTCTTCTTGCCGGTCAGAGCGGCATCAGCCTAATCGACCATTTCGATACTACCGCCTATGCAACGAAATTTGCTGGCTTAGTAAAGGATTTTAACTGTGAAGACATTATCTCGCGCAAAGAACAGCGCAAGATGGATGCCTTTATTCAATATGGAATTGTCGCTGGCGTACAGGCCATGCAGGATTCTGGCCTTGAAGTGACGGAAGAGAACGCCTCGCGTATCGGTGCTGCTATCGGCTCCGGCATCGGCGGACTCGGCTTAATCGAAGAAAACCACAGTTCATTGGTGAAAGGCGGCCCACGTAAAATCAGCCCCTTCTTCGTACCGTCCACAATTGTTAACATGGTGGCCGGTCATCTGACCATCATGTTCGGCCTCCGCGGTCCAAGCATTTCCATCGCCACGGCGTGCACCTCAGGTGTACACAACATCGGTCATGCGGCACGAATGATTGCCTATAACGATGCTGATGCCATGCTGGCTGGCGGTGCTGAAAAAGCGAGTACACCTCTGGGTGTTGGCGGTTTCGGTGCAGCGCGCGCGCTGTCGACCCGCAATGACAGCCCGCAGGCGGCAAGCCGTCCGTGGGATAAAGACCGTGATGGTTTCGTGCTCGGTGACGGCGCCGGTATCATCATGCTCGAAGAGTACGAACACGCAAAAAAACGCGGCGCGAAGATTTACGCAGAAATCGTCGGTTTTGGTATGAGCAGCGATGCCTACCACATGACGTCGCCGCCGGAAAACGGTGCAGGCGCAGCACTCGCAATGGTTAACGCTATCCGCGATGCAGGCCTCGAACCTGGCCAGATTGGTTACGTCAACGCACACGGGACTTCCACCCCAGCAGGCGATATCGCCGAAGCGCAGGCAGTGAAGTCCGTGTTTGGCGATGCAGCCAGCCGTATTATGGTGAGCTCGACCAAATCCATGACCGGTCACCTGCTTGGTGCAGCGGGCGCGGTTGAATCGATCTATTCGATTCTGGCCCTGCGCGATCAGGCTGTTCCGCCAACCATCAACCTGGATAACCCGGAAGACGGTTGTGACCTTGACTTCGTCCCGCACGAAGCGCGTCAGGTCAGCGGTATGGAGTACACCCTGTGTAACTCCTTCGGCTTTGGCGGCACCAACGGATCGCTTATCTTTAAAAAGGTTTGATTATCCGTTTGCACTGATAAAGGCCTGCATCGCAGGCCTTCAGACTGATGACAAACCTAAAACGTTTGAGAGACGAACAGATCGCACCAGGTAAATAACAAGGAAAATCAATTTATTGATTTTCGGCTGATGACCACAAAGAAGGAAAAACCACGCTTTTTCCTTCTTTGTCAGCAATCTAAAGGCCTGCATCGCAGGCCTTTTCTTTAAGGTTTCTCCTCTTGAGATCCCGCGTTCCCCCTGCCAGACTAACGGGCCACTGATAAGGAGCCGCTATGTTCTTGATTAATGGTGTGGAACAGGACTCACTCCCGGCCAACGATCGCAGCGTCCAGTTTGGTGACGGCTGCTTTACCACGGTCCGGATCCAGAACGGTATTCCCGCATTTTTTGACCAACACCTACAGCGATTGCAGGACACCTGCCGCGCGCTGATGATCCCGTTTTCCGACTGGGCAACGCTCGGCCAGGAAATGCTGTCTCTGGCGAAACCTCACATCGACGGTGTGCTGAAAGTCATCATTACCCGTGGGAGTGGCGGGCGAGGGTATAGCCCTGAGGCCTGTCAGGCTCCGACCCGCATTCTTTCCGTTTCCCCGGCACCTGCACATTATCCTGACTGGCAACAGCAGGGGATCACGCTATCGCTCAGCCCGGTGACTCTGGGGCGCAACGCCACGCTGGCTGGCCTCAAACACCTTAACCGTCTCGAGCAGGTACTGATCCGCACGCATCTTGAACAGACGAACGCTGACGAGGCGCTGGTTCTTGACAGCGAAGGGTGGGTTACGGAATGCTGTGCGGCTAATTTGTTCTGGCGAGCAGGTGACACCGTGTTTACGCCGCGTCTCGACCATGCCGGCGTCAACGGTATCATGCGCCAGCATTGTCTTTCCCGGTTGGCACAAAGTCGTTTTCGCGTTGTCGAAATCGCTGCAAGAGAAGACGCTGTGCGTAAGGCGGATGAAGTCCTTATTTGTAATGCGCTAATGCCCGTCGTTCCTGTGAATCAGTATGCTGACGCTCGCTATCTTTCGCGCGAGCTGTTCAAATTTTTGGCCCCACTTTGTGAGCAGTCGATTAAGTCATGAAGAAAATGTTTCGGTTTGTCCTCCTGCTGTTGATTGCGTTTGCGATTGCTGCAGGTGTCGGGATGTGGAAAGTCCGCCAGTTGGCGAACAGTAAAATACTCATTAAAGATGAGACGATCTTTACGCTGAAGGCCGGAACCGGACGCATGGCGCTGGGTGACACTCTTTATGCGGAAAAAGTCATTAATCGTCCGCGAGTGTTCCAGTGGTTGCTGCGCGTAGAGCCTGAGCTGTCGCACTTTAAAGCCGGGACGTATCGTCTGATGCCGGGTATGAACGTGCGCGAAATGCTGCAACTGCTGGCCAGCGGAAAAGAGGCACAGTTCCCGGTCCGCTTTATTGAAGGGATGCGCGTCAGCGATTACCTCAAAGTGCTGCGTGAAGCCCCATACGTGAAGCACACGCTAAAAGATGACAGCTACGCCACGCTTGCCGAATCGCTGAAGCTGGAGCATGCCGACTGGGTGGAAGGCTGGTTCTGGCCTGATACGTGGATGTACACCGCCAACACTACCGATCTGCAAATCCTCAAGCGTGCTCACCTCAAAATGGTGACAGCGGTAGAAAGCGCGTGGAAAGGGCGGGCGGATAATCTGCCGTACCAGAATGAAAATCAGCTGGTAACGATGGCCTCTATCATCGAGAAAGAGACTGCCGTCGCCGGGGAGCGCGACAAAGTTGCTTCGGTATTTATCAACCGTCTGCGTATCGGCATGCGCTTGCAAACTGACCCGACGGTTATCTACGGTATGGGCGAAAGCTATAATGGCAAGCTGAGTCGTAAAGATCTTGAGACGCCAACGGCGTACAATACTTACGTCATTGCCGGGATGCCGCCTGGGCCAATCGCCACGCCAGGTGAAGCGTCACTCAATGCCGCGGCGCATCCGGCCAAAACGCCTTATCTCTATTTTGTTGCCGACGGCAAAGGCGGGCACACCTTCAACACCAATCTTGCGAGTCATAACCGCTCAGTACAGGATTACCTGAAAGCACTTAAGGAAAAAAATGCGCAGTAAGTATATCGTCATCGAAGGCCTGGAAGGTGCGGGGAAAACCACCGCGCGCAATCTGGTCGTAGAAACCCTCGAGCAGATGGGCGTCCGCGATCTGGTGTTTACCCGTGAACCGGGCGGCACCGTGCTGGCGGAAAAGCTGCGCAGTCTGGTACTGGACATCAAATCCGTTGGCGATGAAGTGATCACCGATAAAGCCGAAGTGCTGATGTTTTACGCGGCGCGCGTACAGCTGGTCGATACGGTAATTAAGCCGGCGCTGGCGGAAGGCAAATGGGTGATTGGCGATCGCCATGACCTCTCCACGCAGGCCTATCAGGGCGGCGGTCGCGGTATCGATCAGCATCTGCTGGCCACGCTACGTGATGCGGTGCTCGGCGATTTCCGCCCGGACCTGACGCTGTATCTGGACGTTACTCCAGAAGTGGGCCTGAAACGTGCACGTGCGCGCGGCGATCTCGATCGAATCGAGCAGGAATCCTTCAATTTCTTCCACCGTACCCGTGACCGTTATCTGGAACTGGCTGCCGCCGATCCGACTATCTGCACTATCGACGCCACGCAGCCGCTGGAAGCCGTGATGCAAAATATTCGCAGTACCCTGGCAGCCTGGGTTGAGGAGCAGGGCGCATGAAATGGTATCCGTGGTTGCGACCACCGTTTGAGGAACTGGTCAGTAGTTACCAGTCCGGACGCGGGCACCACGCGCTATTAGTGCAGGCATTACCGGGCATGGGTGCAGATGCGCTGGTCTATGCACTGGTGCGCTTCCAGATGTGCCACACGCCTGATGGTCAGAAAAGCTGCGGCAAATGTCACAGCTGCCAGCTGATGCAAGCGGGTACGCACCCGGATTATTATCAGCTCGCGCCGGAAAAAGGCAAAAGTACCCTCGGTGTTGACGCGGTCCGTGAAATCACGGAAAAGCTCTACGAGCACGCTCGCCTCGGTGGCGCGAAAGTGGTGTGGGTCAGCGATGCGGCTTTGCTGACTGAAGCTGCCGCCAACGCGTTGCTGAAAACTCTGGAAGAGCCGCCGGAAAACACCTGGTTCTTCCTGCAATGTGAAGAACCCGCGCGGTTACTGGCGACACTACGCAGCCGCTGCCGTCATTTCCATCTGTCGCCCCCTGCGGAAAATTACGGCATTGCATGGCTTGGTCGTGAAGTGACAACGTCACAAGAAAATTTATTGACCGCATTACGTCTGACGGCGGGCGCACCCGCTGCGGCACTGGAACTGCTCGGTGAATCGCGGTTTGCTCCTCGCCAGCAGCTTTGTGCGGCGTTGGATGCTGCGCTCCGAAGCGCAGACTGGCTGTCGTTGTTGCCTGCGCTCAATCATGACAGCGTGGCGGAACGGCTCTACTGGCTGTCATCACTACTGCTGGATGCGCAAAAAATGCAACAGGGCATTTCACTGTTGACCAACGTGGACGCCTGGGCACTGGTTCAGCGCGTGGGTAACGCGCTTTCTCCGACCCGGCTGCAGGCGATGATCCATGATGCCTGTACGTGTCGGGAACAGCTTCTCAACGTCACCGGCCTCAATCGTGAGCTGATGCTTAACGACCTGTTATTACGCTGGGAACACTGGCTGCAACCGACTAGCGTGTTGCCCATTCATCACCTATAAACCGTTCACCTGTAAAAATTCACCTGTAAAAGAACACCTCTAAGAGAGACATTATGTTTTTAGTCGACTCCCACTGCCACCTCGATGGCCTGGATTATCAAACGCTGCATAAGGGTCTGGACGATGTGCTGGCGAAAGCCGCCGCGCGGGATGTGAAGTTCTGCCTGACGGTAGCGACGACGCTGCCAGGATATCGCGGCATGCGTGAGCTGGTCGGTCAGCGCGACAACGTGGTATTTTCCTGCGGTGTTCACCCGCTGAATCAGGACGAAACGTACGACGTCGAAGAGCTACGTCGCCTGGCGGCAGAAGAGGGCGTAGTGGCGATGGGCGAGACCGGTCTCGACTATTATTACACGCCGGAAACTAAAGCCCGGCAGCAGGAGTCTTTCGCACACCACATCCGCATTGGGCGCGAGCTCAACAAGCCGGTGATTGTCCATACCCGCGATGCACGGGAAGACACGCTGACAATTCTGCGCGATGAAAAAGTGACGGATTGCGGAGGCGTACTACACTGTTTCACTGAGGATACGGAGACGGCAGGTAAACTGCTCGATCTGGGCTTCTACATCTCGTTTTCCGGGATCCTGACGTTCCGTAATGCAGAGCAGTTGCGTGAAGCGGCGCGCTATGTTCCGCTGGACCGGATCCTGGTTGAAACTGATTCACCGTATCTGGCACCGGTTCCGCACCGGGGGAAAGAGAATCAGCCGGCGATGACGCGTGATGTGGCAGAGTATATGGCCGTACTGAAAGGGGTGTCGCTTGAGCAACTGGCGCAGCAGACCACCGAAAACTTCGCCTCACTGTTCCATATTGACCCCTCACGCCTGCAATCTGCCTGATTCGTCAGCTTATTTTAAAGCTCGTAATTAATAATCAAAACGAGTAAAGTTCACCGCCGAAAAAAGGGGGTGAACCCCTCTTTCTGTAACGGGTAGAAACAACTTTTGTAAAATAGCGCAAGGTTTTCCTAGTTTGCTAGCCGAAACGTGATGGCTGTCAAACAAAAACAAATCGAATTATTTTACTCTGCGTAATAAATACAAAGGGCACTTAGATGTCCTGTTCACGGCGAGGTTCTCCCCGCTCGCCAATGCGTGAAAGCGTAAAAAAAGCATAAATACTCAGGAGCACTCTCAATTATGTTCAAGAATGCATTTGCTAACCTGCAGAAGGTCGGTAAATCGCTGATGCTGCCAGTATCCGTACTCCCAATCGCAGGTATCCTGCTGGGCGTCGGTTCTGCTAACTTCAGCTGGCTGCCAGCGGTCGTCTCTCATGTTATGGCAGAGGCAGGCGGTTCTGTTTTTGCAAACATGCCGCTTATCTTCGCAATCGGTGTTGCCCTCGGCTTCACCAATAACGATGGCGTTTCTGCTCTGGCATCCGTTGTTGCCTACGGCATCATGGTCAAGACCATGGCTGTGGTTGCACCGCTGGTACTGCACTTACCTGCTGACGAAATCGCGGCGAAACACCTGGCTGATACCGGTGTTCTCGGCGGTATCATCTCCGGCGCTATCGCTGCCTACATGTTCAACCGCTTCTATCGCATCAAGCTGCCAGAATACCTGGGCTTCTTTGCGGGCAAGCGTTTTGTGCCGATCATCTCCGGGATGGCAGCTATCATCCTCGGCGTCGTACTGTCCTTCGTATGGCCGCCAATTGGTACTGCGATTCAGGACTTCTCCCAGTGGGCTGCCTACCAGAACCCGGTAGTCGCGTTCGGTATCTACGGCTTCATTGAACGCTGCCTGGTACCGTTCGGTCTGCACCACATCTGGAACGTTCCTTTCCAGATGCAGATTGGTGAATACACCAACGCTGCTGGTCAGGTGTTCCACGGTGATATCCCACGTTACATGGCAGGCGACCCAACTGCAGGCAAACTGTCTGGTGGCTTCCTGTTCAAAATGTACGGCCTGCCGGCTGCAGCTATCGCAATCTGGCACTCAGCAAAACCTGAGAACCGTGCAAAAGTGGGCGGCATCATGATTTCCGCTGCGCTGACTGCGTTCCTGACCGGTATCACCGAACCGATTGAGTTCTCCTTCATGTTCGTTGCGCCGATCCTGTACATCATTCACGCCATTCTGGCGGGTCTGGCATTCCCAATCTGTATTCTGCTGGGTATGCGTGACGGGACGTCCTTCTCGCACGGTCTGATCGACTTCATCGTTCTGTCTGGTAACAGCAGCAAGCTGTGGTTGTTCCCGGTCATCGGTCTGTGCTACGCGGCGGTGTACTACACCATCTTCCGTGTGCTTATCAAAGCACTGGACCTGAAAACCCCAGGTCGTGAAGACGCTACCGAAGACGCTAAAGCTGGCGTTGCTAGCGGCGAAATGGCTCCGGCCCTGATCGCAGCCTTCGGCGGTAAAGAAAACATCACTAACCTCGACGCTTGTATCACTCGTCTGCGCGTCAGCGTTGCCGATGTGGCAAAAGTTGACCAGCCAGGCCTGAAGAAATTGGGTGCGGCAGGTGTGGTTGTTGCAGGTTCCGGCGTTCAGGCTATTTTCGGCACCAAGTCCGATAACCTGAAAACCGAAATGGATGAATACATCCGCAACAGCTAATCAGCGATTGGGGAGAGACTAAGGCAGCCGAATGGCTGCCTTTTTTTATGTCTAATCCACGGGGGCGTGGTTACAACGGGGTTATGCGTAGGTCCGACAAGCAACGCGCCGCCGGGCCATCTGGTTTAGAAATCGTAGCTGGCGGAAACTGAGAAGTTCAGCGGTGCACCATACACGAGGTAAGACCCAACGTAGTCGTAATACTCTTTGTCGAACAGGTTATTGACGTTTGCCTGCAGGGCAAAGTTCTTCGTCATCTGATAACGGCTGAAGAGATTTACGAGGCCATAGCTGCCCTGGTCAACGTAATCGCGACCGTCTGGACCGCCGCTGACGTTAGCCCAGGTTTTGTTCTGCCAGTTCATGCCACCGCCCACGGAGAGTTCTGGCAGCATCGGCAACTGGTAACGGGTAAACAGCTTCAGCGTGGTACGCGGTTGATCGGAGCTGATCGCATTCCCGTCTTTATCTTCTGCCACATAGCGCGTGGCCCCGAAGGTCAGTTGCCAGTTATCGGTCAACGCGCCGTTAAGTTCAAACTCGACGCCCTGACTGACCACGCCATCCAACGATTCGTAAATGGATTCCCCGCTCGGCAGGTACGTGTAGGTGTTATTCGCCACGTGGTCCTGTTCGATACGGAATACCGCCAGCGACGTGGTCAGACGGGTGTTAAACCAGTCGGCTTTGACGCCCGCTTCATAGCTTTTGCCGGTGGTCGGATCGAGATAACGGCCGTTGGCGTCGCGCTTGTCCTGCGGCTGGAAGATATTGGTGTAGCTGACATACGCGGACCAATCTTCATTGATGTCATAAACCAGTCCGGCGTAAGGCGTGACGTCATCTTTGGTGCTTTCAAGACGCGTATCCGGCGCGCCTGCCGGGTTGTATTTGATGTTGTAGTTGGTGTAACGCGCCCCGAGTATCAGGTGCAGCGGGTCGGCCAGCGAGAAGCGGGCAGAAGTGTAGGCTGACGACTGGTTAATGTCGTCTTTACTGTAAAGCTTCCAGGCGGTCCACTGCGGATCGGCAATATTGCTGCTCCAGTTTTTAAAATTGCCAATGTCGACCATCCCATACAGAGCGTCTGGCATTGAGTTATCGTAATGATTGCGCTGATGGCTCAGGCTACCGCCAACCATCATTTCATGCTGACGACCAAACAGTTCGAAATCGCCTCGCAGGAACGCATCCACCGCATCCTGTTTGCGCTCGCCACGGTTCCAGCCGCCGTAACCGACCATTCCGCCGCCGGTGTCTCTGTCCGGATAGCCGGACATGTACATCAGTTTGGTATCAAAATTAGTTTCCGCATGCATACCGTTGACGTGTGCTTCCCAGCCGTTGTCGAAGCGCTGCGTGAAGTTGGCGAAGACTTTGGTGCTGTCTTTATCGGAATATGCCCAGTCAGGTGCGACAGTATCGCTGCGGTCGTAATGTGTTTTACTGCCATCGGCGTACCAGGTCGGCAGGCCGCCCCAGGTTGGATCGGCGGTATTGCTTTCCTGATATTCATAGCCGAGTGAAAGGGTGGTGCTGTCGGTGATGTCTGCATCCACTACGCCGTAGAGGAATTTTTTACGGTAGTGGTAGTTATCCATCCACGAGTCATTGTCCTGATAACCGGCAATGACGCGACCGCGAACGTTTCCGGATTCAATCAGCGGAGCCTGCAAGTCGAGGACATAGCGCTGCTTATCCCAGCTGCCGTAACTGACGCTGGCGTTGCCCTGGAATTCACGGCTATCGGCGTGTTTACGCACCATATTAACGTAGGCTGCTGGATTACCGGTGCCGCTCATTAGGCCCGTTGCGCCGCGAACCACTTCAATGCGGTCATAAATGGCGGTGTCGGTAGCGGTGTCGCCAAAGTTCCAAACTTCGCTAATAGAGGTGGGTAAATCGTCATAGGCATAATTGCTGACGAAGAAACCGCGGGAATAAAACACGGTGCGATCGCTGTCCTGCACTTGCGCCGTCACGCCAGTGGTATTGGTCAGAACCTGGCCTATGGTTTGCAGGTTCTGGTCCTTCATGCGCTGCTGGCTAATCACGCTGACGGACTGCGGAATATCGCGCGGAACCAGCAGCAGTCTGGTCCCGGTGGTGGTGGTTTTTACGCTGTAATCCTGGTCCGGTGCATTGCCCGTGGTGCTCTCGGCTGCACCTTCAACCACCACTGTTTCTTCATTGTTCGCATCAGCGGCGTGAACGGTGTGAGGTATTAAGGCGAAGGCGATACACGCCGCGAGAAGTGAGGGCGAGGCGGGCAGTCTGTGCTGCTTATTCCTGGTGTCAAAAGTGAAAGACATCGTAACCCTTATGTTGTCTGTTGTTATAGGCGCAGTGGTATTGCATGGAAATGCAAATGCGAAATATACGCATTCATATTATCGCTGTAAACAAATGTAAGTGGGCATCTGAAACTTTGTTTTAAAATGCAATGTCGCGAGGGATTAAACGGCAGTGCTCAAGCATCCAGCGCTAAATCCAGGAATGAGTAAGAAAAACGAGGGATCGGGTTGAAAGAGGGGAACTAAGTCGCTCATACTCTTACGTTGTTATCCGCATCGCACTTCCGGATGCAGGGGTGAATAAACGATACCGCACGGTAATCAATAAAAAGGAACACGCCATGGCAGAAGAAACGATTTTCAGCAAAATTATTCGTCGCGAAATTCCGGCGGACATTGTTTTTCAGGATGATCTGGTGACTGCTTTTCGTGATATCTCTCCCCAGGCACCGACCCATATTTTGATTATTCCCAACGTTCTGGTCCCCACTGTTAATGAGGTTTCTGCTGAGCATGAGCTGGCGTTAGGGCGCATGTTCACGGTCGCGGCGAAAATTGCCGAAGCGGAAGGGATTGCTGAAGACGGCTATCGCCTGATGGTCAACTGCAATCGCCACGGCGGGCAAGAGGTCTATCATATTCATATGCACCTGCTGGGTGGCCGTCCATTGGGTCCAATGCTTGCGCATAAAGGATAATGAAATGAAAGGTGGCCGAATTGCTGCTCTGCTGACGGCGATGCTGTTGGCGGGCTGTGGGTCGCACCCGGAGATCCCGGTGGGCGAACAACAAACGCTGGTCATGGAGGCCAATGTTCTGGCCGCCGGTATTAGCGCCGACAAACCTGAACTCACCACCTCCGAAATCCAGGCGACCGCGTCGTCACAGCTCTATAACGAGCGGAGCACGCCTGTCACCGTTCACTATCGTTTTTACTGGTACGACGCCAGAGGACTGGAAATGCATCCGCTGGAAGCACCGCGTGAGGTGACCATTCCAGCACAGTCCTCGGTCAAACTTTACGGCAGCGCAAACAGTCTGGGTGCGCATAAAGTCCGGCTTTATCTTTATCTTTGAGGGGTAAAAAAGTAATGAATAAACTGAGTCGCTATGCGTTTATCGCAGCCGTGGCTATCTTCCTGTCCGGTTGTGTGGCGCAACGTGAAAAGCCCGCCCCGGTTGAAGAAGCCAAACCAACGCCAGAACAGCCACAGACACAACCACCGACTACCGTGCCGGTGGTTCCAACGATTCCGGTGCAGCCTGGCCCGATTGATAACAGCACTGCACAGCCAGAACAACCTGCGCCGCGCGTACGTCATTACGACTGGAACAGCGCCGCACAACCGCTGGTGGGCAAAATGCTACAGGCAGATGGCGTAACGGCAGGCAGCGTGCTGATGGTCGATAACGTCAACAACCGCACCAACGGTTCGCTGAATACCACCGAAGCCACCGCAGCGATTAGTAATGCGCTGAAAGGGAACAACAAATTTACTCTTGTTTCCTCGCAACAGCTTGCAGTGGCTAAACAGCAGCTGGGACTTTCCCCACAGGACAGCCTGGGTTCACGCAATAAAGCGATGGGCCTGGCACGTACCGTTGGGGCGGCCTACGTGCTGTATTCCAACGCGACCGGCAACGTCAACACGCCAACGCTTTCCATGCAGCTGATGATGGTCCAGTCGGGCGAGATCCTCTGGTCAGGTAAAGGTGCGGTTGCGCAACAGTAATCTTTCGCGTGACGACTGTCTGTCACGCTATTTTCCCGGCTATCAACCCCAGGCTCACTCCACTCCCGTGGGGCTGAGCGGGGGAAGCTGCATTATCGAACGTCAGGGGCATTGCATCGTTTTGCGCAAGCATCACGATCCGTCCGCCCCTGATTTTCACTTCCGGCGTCAATTTCGCGCGCTTCGCGCCCTGCCTGCGACGCTTGCGCCACAGCCACTCGGCTATTTTCCTGGCTGGATGGCGGTTGAATATCTCGAAGGTGCGAGCGTGCCCACACTCCCGAATTCCCACGTCACCGCGGCGCTGTTGTATCATTTGCACCAGCAAAAAAACTTCGGCTGGCGGGTTTCACTGTGGCCGTTGCTTGAACGCTACTGGCAGTTCAGCAGCCCGTTACGTCGCACGCCGCACTGGCTACGTACCCTGAAGCGCCTGCATCAGCAGGGCGAACCGCAGCCTCTGCGACTGGCACCGTTGCATATGGATGTCCATGCGGGCAACATCATCGACACGCCAGCGGGACTTCGGCTGATTGACTGGGAATATGCCGCTGACGGCGATGTCGCACTTGAACTGGCAGCGGTGTGGACACAAAACCAGGTGCAGCGTTCGGAACTTATCGCGGCCTACGCGCAGGCTGCGCATCTTGATGAAGCACGTCTGGCGCAGCAGGTTAACCGCTGGCAGCCGTGGATCCAGATGCTCATGATCACCTGGTATGAATATCGCTGGCAGCAGACCGGCGACCAACAATTTATTGCGCTTGCCGATGAAGGCTGGCGCCAGTTTTCGCATAAAGGATAAGAGAGGAAAATGTGGGCCCAGTGATGTTAGACGTTGAAGGGTATGAGCTGGATGCTGAAGAGCGGGACATTCTGGCGCATCCGCTGGTGGGGGGGCTTATCCTGTTCACCCGGAACTACCACGATCCGGCGCAGCTGCGTGAGCTGGTCCGCCAGATCCGCGGTGCGTCCAAAAATCACCTCGTCGTCGCGGTGGATCAGGAAGGTGGACGCGTGCAGCGCTTCCGCGAAGGGTTCACGCAATTGCCGGCCGCGCAGTCATTCGCAGAATTGCTAGGGCTGGAGCAGGGCGGTGAGCTGGCGAAAGCTGCAGGCTGGCTGATGGCCTCAGAAATGATTGCGATGGATATCGACATCAGCTTCGCCCCGGTGCTCGACGTCGGCCACATCAGCGCGGCGATTGGCGAACGTTCTTACCACGCCGACCCACATAAAGCGCTGGCGATGGCGCGCCAGTTCATTGACGGCATGCATGATGCTGGCATGAAAACCACCGGTAAACATTTCCCGGGGCACGGTGCGGTAACGGCTGATTCCCATAAAGAAACGCCACAGGACCCGCGCTCAGAAGCCGAAATTCGCGCTAAAGACATGGCGGTATTCCAGACGCTTATTACCGAAAATCGTCTCGATGCCATCATGCCTGCGCATGTAATTTACAGCGACGTCGACCCACGTCCGGCCAGCGGTTCACCGCATTGGCTGAAAACCGTGCTGCGTGGCGAACTCGGGTTTGATGGGGTGATTTTCTCCGACGATCTGTCGATGGAAGGCGCGGCTATCATGGGGAGCTATGCGGAACGCGGTCAGGCATCACTGGACGCAGGTTGCGATATGATCCTGGTCTGCAATAATCGTAAAGGCGCGGTCAGCGTGCTGGATAACCTGTCGCCGATCAAAGCAGAACGTGTTACAAAATTGTATCATAAAGGTTCATTTACCCGTCAGGAGCTGAGGGATTCCGCTCGCTGGAAGACGGTTAGTACGCAGCTAAATGAACTGCACGAGCGCTGGCAGGCCCATAAAGCCGCTCTTTAACCTCCCGAACGGGATTGGCAGTGTTGTGAGGACGTCATGATTATTTATTTGCACGGTTTCGACTCAAACAGCCCGGGAAATCACGAGAAGGTGCTGCAACTGCAGTTCATTGACCCGGATGTTCGCCTGATTAGCTACAGCACGCTTCACCCGAAGCATGACATGCAGCATTTGCTCAAAGAGGTGGACAAAATGTTGCAGCTCAACGCTGACGACCGCCCGCTAATTTGCGGCGTAGGACTTGGTGGTTACTGGGCCGAACGCATCGGTTTCCTGTGCGATATGCGCCAGGTAATCTTCAACCCGAACCTGTTCCCGCATGAGAACATGGACGGCAAGATTGACCGCCCGGAAGAGTATGCGGACATTGGCACGAAATGCGTCAGCAACTTCCGCGAGAAGAACCGGGATCGCTGCCTGGTTATCCTCTCTCGTCAGGATGAGGCGCTGAACAGCCAGCGTACAGCCGAAGAGTTGCATCATTACTACGAAATAATCTGGGACGAAGTACAGACCCATAAATTCAAGAATATTTCCCCGCATCTGCAGCGCATCAAAGCGTTCAAAACCCTCGGCTAATCCCGCTCCGGGCCTGGTGGCATCGCGTTCGCCAGGCCTACAAACTCGCCCGCATCAACTACACTTGCTCAACTTTTGGGCGGGAAAACTTGATTAATATCAATTTTGGTATGACCAATGCACCTCGCGTGATATTCTTCACATTATTGTCAGATTTAATGCATCTAACTTGTTGTTAATTAAAGACTATTTTCATAACTTTTAATTAACAATTGGTTAATAATTTAGGGGGTCACGTTGACTACGCCATTGAAAAAGATTGTGATTGTGGGTGGTGGTGCCGGCGGGCTGGAGCTGGCTACTCAACTGGGTAGAAAGCTTGGCCGTGGCAAAAAAGCGAAAATTACGCTGGTGGACAGAAACCACAGCCATTTGTGGAAACCGCTGCTGCACGAAGTAGCAACCGGTTCACTAGATGAAGGTGTCGATGCATTGAGCTATCTGGCCCATGCGCGGAACCATCATTTCCAGTTCCAGCTCGGTTCCGTGGTGGACATTAACCGTGAGACCAAAACGCTGACGCTGGCGGAGTTGCGCGACGAAAAGGGCGAGCTGCTGGTGCCTGAGCGCAAGCTGCCGTACGACACGCTGGTGATGGCGCTGGGCAGTACCTCCAATGATTTTAATACCCCGGGCGTGAAGGAAAACTGCATTTTCCTCGACAACCCGCATCAGGCGCGTCGTTTCCACCAGGAAATGCTGAACCTGTTCCTGAAGCACTCCAGCAACCTGGGCGCGAACGGTAAAGTTAACATCGCTATTGTTGGCGGCGGAGCGACCGGCGTTGAGCTGTCTGCAGAGCTGCACAACGCGGTGAAACAGCTGCACAGCTACGGCTACAAAGGCCTGACTAACGACGCGCTGAACGTCACGCTGGTGGAAGCGGGCGAACGTATTCTGCCTGCGCTGCCGCCGCGCATTTCCAGCGCCGCGCACAGCGAGCTGACCAAAATGGGCGTGCGTGTTCTGACCCAGACGATGGTCACCAGCGCCGATGCAGGCGGTCTGCATACCAAAGACGGCGAATACATCAATGCAGACCTGATGGTGTGGGCGGCAGGCATCAAAGCGCCAGATTTCATGAAAGATATTGGCGGGCTTGAAACCAACCGTATCAATCAGCTGGTGGTAGAGCCAACGCTGCAGACTACTCGTGATGCAGATATCTATGCCATCGGTGACTGCGCGTCCTGCGCACGTCCGGAAGGCGGCTTTGTGCCTCCGCGTGCGCAGGCTGCGCATCAGATGGCAAGCCTGGCGCTGCACAACATTCTGGCGCAGACCAAAGACAAGCCGCTGAAGTCGTACATCTATAAAGATCACGGCTCACTGGTCTCTCTGTCGAACTACTCCACGGTCGGTAGCCTGATGGGTAACCTGATGCGCGGCTCGATGATGGTAGAAGGGCGTATCGCGCGCTTCGTTTACATCTCGCTGTACCGTATGCACCAGATTGCACTGCACGGTTATTTCAAAACCGGGCTGATGATGCTGGTCGGCAGTATTAACCGGGTGATCCGCCCGCGTCTGAAACTGCACTAAGTTTTAAAGCGCCCGGCGGCGCTACACTTGCAGGCCTACATCTGTAGGCCCGATAAGCGTAGCGTCATCGGGCCTGTTCAGACTTCTCCGAATCCCGCGCTTTCCCCCCGAAAAACCTCTTTTTTTGATCCCAATTCTTATATCCGCATTTACTTTCAGATAGCAAAATTGTTACCAACAGCAACAAAGGAGGAACTCCCGTGAATAAATCTATGTTGGCGGGTATAGGGATTGGCGTAGCTGCTGCGCTGGGCGTGGCGGCAGTCGCTAGTCTGAACGTATTCGACCGTGGCCCGCAGTATGCGCAGGTCATTTCTGCAACCCCGATCAAAGAGAGCGTGAAAACGCCGCGTCAGGAGTGCCGTAACGTTGCGGTCACGCATCGACGTCCGGTCCAGGATGAGAACCGCATAGCGGGTTCTGTGCTGGGTGCGGTAGCAGGTGGGGTAATTGGCCATCAGTTTGGTGGTGGTCGCGGGAAAGATGTCGCTACCGTGGCGGGTGCATTGGGTGGTGGTTACGCCGGCAACCAAATCCAGGGCTCAATGCAGAATAACGATACCTACACCTCGACGCAGCAACGCTGCAAAACGGTATATGACAAGTCTGACAAAATGTTGGGTTACGACGTGACCTACAAAATTGGCGATCAGCAGGGGAAAATCCGTATGGATAAAGATCCTGGCTCTCAGATCCCACTCGATAACAATGGTCAGCTGGTTCTGAATAACAAAACGTAAAAAAGCGTTTCGTTCGTTTTGATTAGCCCTTCAATCGCTCAGGCTGAAGGGCTTTTTTTATGACATTTGTCAGCTGCTTTTCAGCATCTGTGGCCACAGGCGCATAGTGGTGTCGGTAATCTGCAATAGCGTATCAAGGCTGGCGCCTTCACGGGCACTGATCGACATCCCTTGCAAAATACAGTTCAGGAATTGCGCCAGGTCGCTAATGCACTTATCGGCCGGGATTTCCCCGCGAGACTGACGTTGAGTCAGAAACTCACACAGCGTTTTTTCCTGCATTGCATGACGCGACTTAATGGTATGCGCTATCTCTTTTGAAGACGCAGCAAGCGTCGCGGACGTGTTTATCATAAAGCAGCCCGCAGGTGTGTCTTTACTGGTAAAGCAGGTCGCCACCGCGCGGAAATAATCGTACAGTGCAGCGTCTACAGATTTCTCTTCACAGAATAACTGGGCTTCGTGCTTATCGGCAAAGCGCGAGATATACCTGTCCAGAACGGCCCGGAACAAGCCTTCTTTATTTACAAACTCTGCATACAGCGTAGGCGCTTTTGCTCCCGTCGCTTCGACGAGATCCGAGAGCGATGTGGCTTCATAGCCGTGTTGCCAGAAGAGTGTCATGGCCTTATCAAGCGCCACTTCCCTGTTGAACACTTTTGGTCGGCCACGGCTTTTTTTTACGCAACTTGCGACTTCAGTTGTCATGGTGCCGTTGTACCTCTGTGGTTGTGTTAAGCCTTCATTATAAAAACAAACACGTTGCATAACCAGCGCCCAGTCGAACAAAATAAAATAATCATATGATTATGAAAAATAAGGCATATATTATTAATATAATTATCGTTATAAAAATAATTTGACGTGTGATAAAGATCACATTATTCTTTACCTATCGATCGTTAAGTTAATAATAACGACCTGCGAAAATTCATCTGCATAGGTAAAAAAATCATGAAAAGCATCAAAACCCTGGCCGTAGCCGCTGTTCTGAGTTCTCTGTCATTCGCAAGCTTCGCTGCAGTAGAAGTGCAGTCCACCCCAGTTGATCAACAAAAAGTGGGTGTGATTTCGGCTGATGCCGGCACGAATCTGGGCTCTCTGGAAGACCAGCTGGCGCAGAAAGCCGACGCGATGGGTGCTAAATCATTCCGTATTACCTCAGTTACCGGTCCAAACACCCTCCACGGGACTGCGGTAATTTATAAATAAGGCCCTCCTTATTTAGCCCTCGGCAATGCCACTGCCAAAAAAAGACCGCGACGTTTGTCGCGGTCTTTTTTATTACAGATTCTGAACCGGCGGTTCGTCATGCCGGGTGACGTTCACCGGCATCCCGGAACGTACCTCCATCGCATGCTCCATCACCTGCGCATCGGTCTGCAGCGAATCTTTGAATGTCGTCATCGTACTGTTCAGGCTTATCGGCAACACCTTAGGATCGTCATCAATGTGCGTCGACAGCGGCTGATGAACTTCCACCAGATGCACGCCGCCAGGCTCCACGGATGCTTTAATTGGCGTATTGATAATGTTTACTTTCGTGCCCGGCGTAACCTGTTTGAACAGGGTTTCGATATCGCCATCGCGCAGTCGAATACAGCCAGAGCTCACGCGCATCCCAATGCCGAAGTCGGCATTCGTGCCGTGCAGCAGATACACACCGCCGTACGCCGCAAGGCGGATCGCATGGTGTCCCATCGGGTTCTCCGGCCCGGCAGGCACGACCGCAGGTAAACTTATCCCCATCGCTTTATAACGCGCACGAATATTGGCCGTCGGCGTCCAGGTTGGATTGGCTCGTTTATCGGACACCGTGGTGACCATTTCCGGGGTGAGCGTCGTGCCGCCCAGTTGGCCAATGCCAATCGGGTAAATGGTGACGCTGTTTTTACCCGGCGGGTAGTAGTAAAGACGCAGCTCGGCGAGGTTAATCACCATGCCCTGGCGCGGGGCATCCGGGAGCAGGGTTTGCAGTGGGATAGTCAACACGCTACTCGCACGCGGAACATACGGATCGACGCCAGGGTTCGCCTGTAACAGTGCCAAAAATCCGACGTTATATTTTTTGGCAATAGCCTCAAGTGAACCGCCGTTGTCTTCGACGACGTGATATCTGTTTTCGCCCACCAGGCGGCTGCCAGACGGGGGAAGGGGCCAGGTGTTAGCGCGCGCGGGAAGGGCCGCGGCAAGAGTTACGACGACTGACAACAGGGCCAGTACGCGCAGGAAACGCGATTGAATCATCATCACAGCACATCCATAACGGTGATTGAGCAGGGAAAACCCTCATTATGGCGTTAATGCGTGTCTGGATGTTTCAGTGGTTTGCAAAGAGTGTGTAAATTAATGCGAAGTGGAAAGCCCCGGCAACATGCGCTGCCGGGGGACGTCAGAGGTTATGCGACGGCGTTTTCTTCAAGTTGCTGCATGAAGTTGCGCACCCATTCCATACGGTTTTTTCGCTCGGCCAGTTCCTGGAAGAACTTCAGACGCGTCGGTCCATCAAGACGATAATGCTGCGGCTGTTTTTGCAACAGACCAATCAGCCAGGCCGGGTTGACGTGGTTTTTCTCGTTGAACTCAATCACGCCGCCTTTTTCGTTGCCTTCGAGTTTACGAATGCCAAGCTTCTGCGCCTGCTGACGCAAACGGGCGATATCCAGCAGGTTACGCGCGGCATCCGGCAACAGGCCAAAGCGGTCGATAAGTTCGACTTTTAGCTCGTCCAGCGCCTGCTCGCCTTTGGCGCTGGCGATCCGTTTGTAGAACGACAGTCGCGTGTTGACGTCAGGAATGAAATCCTCCGGCAGCAGTGACGGCATCCGCAACTCGACTTCCGTTTGCTGGCTGGTCAAATCTTCCAGTGACGGCTCACGGCCTTCTTTCAACGCGTCCACCGCATTTTCCAGCAGCTCCATATACAACGAGAAGCCGATGGTTTCCATCGATCCGCTCTGATCCTCGCCAAGCAGTTCGCCCGCACCGCGGATCTCCAGATCGTGCGTCGCCAGTGCAAAACCCGCGCCTAAATCTTCCAGCGAGGCGATGGCTTCAAGGCGTTTTTGCGCATCGGTCGTCATCGCTTTTGGATGCGGGGTCAGCAGCCAGGCATAGGCCTGATGGTGCGAACGGCCCACGCGACCACGCAGCTGGTGGAGCTGCGCCAGACCAAAGTGATCCGCACGTTCGATGATGATGGTGTTGGCAGTCGGAATGTCGATCCCGGTTTCGATTATCGTGGTACACACCAGCACGTTGAAACGCTGGTGGTGGAAATCGTTCATCACGCGTTCCAGTTCGCGTTCGCGCATCTGGCCGTGGCCAATGGCAATTCGCGCTTCCGGCACCAGTTCCGCCAGTTTATCCGCCGCTTTTTGAATGTTTTCGACGTCGTTGAAGAGGTAGTAAACTTGCCCGCCACGCAGCACTTCACGCAGAATGGCTTCGCGAACCACCAGCTTGTCGTATTCACGTACGAAGGTTTTAACCGCCAGGCGACGTGCCGGTGGTGTGGCGATAATGGACAAATCGCGCATGCCGCTCATCGCCATGTTCAGCGTTCGTGGAATAGGCGTAGCGGTCAGGGTCAGAATGTCGACGTCGGCACGCATCGCTTTGATACGTTCTTTGTGGCGCACGCCGAAACGGTGCTCTTCATCGACGATCAGCAGGCCGAGATCGCGCCACTTCACGTCGCTTTGCAGCAGTTTGTGCGTCCCAATCAGAATATCGATTTTCCCCTCGCTGGCCTGTTCCAGAATTTGCGTCTGCTCTTTGGCACTGCGGAAGCGGGAGAGCATTTCGATGCGCACCGGCCAGTTGGCGAAGCGGTCGCGGAAGTTGTCGAAGTGCTGTTGCGCCAGCAGGGTGGTGGGCACCAGCACCGCCACCTGCTTATTGTTTTCTACCGCCAGGAACGCGGCGCGCATAGCGACTTCCGTTTTACCGAAGCCTACGTCGCCGCACACCAGACGGTCCATCGCCAGCGGCTGGCACATATCACTTAGCACGGCGTTAATCGCCTGAGCCTGATCCGGCGTGGTTTCAAATGGGAATGTATCGCAGAACATCTGATACTGTTCCCGGTCGTGTTTAAACGCAAAGCCGGATTTCGCCGCACGTTGCGCGTAGATATCCAGTAGTTCTGCAGCGACATCACGCACTTTTTCAGCGGCTTTCTGACGCGCGCGCGCCCAAACGTCGCCGCCCAGTTTATGCAGTGGGGCGTTGTCTTCTGCACCTCCGGCGTATCGGCTGATCAAATGCAGCGACGACACCGGCACGTACAGTTTTGCGTCATTGGCGTAGGTGAGCATCAGATACTCACCGGTAATACCACCGGCTTCGAGCGTGGTCATGCCCGCGTAGCGGCCGACGCCATGCTCCAGATGCACCACCGGCTGACCAGGATGCAGCTCGGCCAGGTTACGAATCAGCGTATCCGGGTTGATGGTCCGGCGCGAATCCTGACGACGGCGCGCCACGCGCTCACCCAGCAGATCGCTTTCGCAAATCAGCGCCCGGTTACGCAGCGTATCGATGTAGCCATGTTCCGCGGAGCCAATCATCAGATAGCGGCCGTTGCCGTCACACTCGTCCAGACGCTGAATGCGTTTTGGCGAGAGTTTAATGCGTGCCAGCAGTTCGCCCAGCGCTTCACGTCGGCCTTCACTTTCTACTGAGAAAATAACCGGCCCATCGAAGCCTTCGAGGAAACGACGCAGACTATCCAGCGGCGCTTTCTGCTGGGCTTGCACCGCGAGGTCCGGCAGCTTCTGATAGCCAAGATTCACGTTCGCGGCTTTATCGGTAAGCATGTCCGTTTTTAGCTGAACGCGAGGCCATTTTTTCAGCTCGCTGAACAGCTCATCGGTGCGCAGCCACAGATTTTCAGGCTCCAGCAGCGGACGCATCGGGTCAACGCCACGGTTTTCAAACCGTGCGCGGGTATCGGCTTCAAAACGCTGCGCGCTGGCTTCCGGGTCGCCGGTATTCACCAGCAACGTATTGGCCGGGAAATAGCTGAACAACGGCGGCAGCGGCTCGCTGAAGAACAGCGGCTGCCAGTATTCGATGCCCGTCGGTAACGTGCCTTTGCTCACCTGTTGATAGATGTGCTCCGCGTCGCGTTTGACCTCAAACTTATCGCGCCACTGGCTGCGGAACAGTTCAATGGCGGTTTTGTCAGTCGGGAATTCGTGCGCGGGCAGAAGGTTGATGGCATCGACTTCCTCCAGCGTGCGCTGGGTATCGGCATCAAAAAGCCGCAGGCTGTCAATTTCGTCATCGAAGAAATCCAGACGGTACGGTCGGTCGCTGCCCATCGGGAATAAATCCAACAGCGCGCCACGAGTGGCGTATTCACCGTGTTCCATTACCTGATCAACATGACGATAACCCGCGCTATCGAGCTGAGCTCGCAGCGCATCGCGTGAAAGGCGCTGGCCTTTTTGCATCACCAGCGCATGACCGTGCAAATAGCTGTGTGGGCACACGCGTTGCATCAGCGTATTCACCGGTACGATCAGCACGCCGCGCTGCATGGTTGGCAGCTGATAGAGCGTCGAAAGGCGCGAGGAGATAATTTCCTGATGCGGCGAGAAACTGTCGTAAGGCAGCGTTTCCCAGTCGGCAAGATTCATCACCAGTTCGTCGGTGAACTGGGCAATTTCATCCTGCAAACGCAGGGCGTTTTGCATGTCGGGGGCGATAAGCACCACCGGGCCACGGTGGCGTTCGATAATCTGAGCAACTTCTGTTGCGCAAGCGGCGCCGGTTAACTCACCGAGCAGACGCTGCTCGCCCGCCTTGGTCGGTAGGGCGTATCGTTGTTTTTCAGGCATAAATAATGTCGGGGTCCCGTAAAGGTTTACCCCCTGATTATGGGGGCAAACCGCCGCTCTTCAATGAAGATTATTATCCTCAATCGACCGACATTAGCAAATCAGGGCGCGATTACGGCCGACTGGATGCTATAGAGGGAGGGGAAAAGAAGATATCGCCCGCCAGGCGCTGGGACAGACTGCGTGCCAGCATCCCGGTGGCGACGCACAGCAGCAAACTGAAGAACGGATAGAATAGCAAAATCGCGAATTCCAGCGACGGCGAACGCGCCTGGGCGCTAAACCAGCCGATCAGTAGCAGGCTGAAAATTTCGACAAGGATACGATGGGTGGTATAGATAGCGATGGTATTTGAGCCCACCACGTTCAGCAGAGAACGGTCTGATGGCGGGAAGCGTCGGCCAACGGCGTAAAAGACTTTCATGATCACAAAAATCGACAGCAGCGACAGGAACAGCGGCGTGCGGGCAAACCACAGTCCAACGGCGAAGAAAGCCAATACCCCCAGTGGCAGCCAGCGGCGACGTACGTCAAAGGCCATCATCCACGCCATTAATGCCGTGCCGTACCATGCGCCTAATGCGTAATAGATGACGTTACGCAGCACGCTGTTCATACCCCACCACGGCGTTGGCAGGAAGTTAATGGCAATGCTGAGCAGCCCCAGCCCGATAATCATCAACGATTTTCCGCGCGAGGTCAGCTTGCACAGCACGAAGTAGGCAATAAGCGCGTACAGGTACCACAGGCTGGTGCTGGCGGTGAGCATGGCCTGCGCAAATTCGCTGAAGCTGCCAGCATAGGCTGCGTTGGCGCTGGTGTTGACGACTCTGTCCGGTGCCAGCCACTGCGTGATATGGCTTAATGCCTGCCATTGTAAAATGCCCCACAGCACCAGTACCCACAGAATATTGCCGACGCGCTTGCCAAGGCTGTCACGCCATGAAACGCCGTCAATGTACCGCTGAATGAGGAAGCCGGAGATAAAAAAGAACACCGGCATACGGAAAGGCGCCAGATAGAGATTGAAGTACACCCAGCATTTCGCCAGCGTCCCAGACCATGGATGCTGGAAGCTGCTGAGGTGCGGATAGAAGGTGATAACCGAGTGGTAAAATACCACCAGGCAGATGCATAGCCCCTTGATTTGATTAAGCCATAGTGTTTTTTCTTTCATGACGATCCACGTTTTTCATTGCCATTAACAAGCGACTATCCTCAAGGGCTTTTGACGGGGAGTAATGGGTAACATTCTGTATTTGATTCATTTTCAGATAAAGATCAGGGTGCGGGTATCTGGTTTAGCGCATTTACGCTCAGGTCTTTCGCTTATATACTCGGGCTCTCGCTAACAGCAACCAGACGGATTACATGTACCAACCTGTCGCACTATTCATTGGCCTGCGTTACATGCGTGGGCGCGCAGCGGACCGCTTCGGTCGCTTTGTCTCCTGGCTGTCGACTATCGGCATTACGCTTGGCGTAATGGCGCTGGTGACCGTGTTGTCGGTCATGAACGGTTTTGAGCGCGAGCTGCAAAACAACATCCTCGGGCTGATGCCGCAGGCGGTTCTGAGCGCAGATCAGGGTTCAGTGAACCCGCAGAAAATTCCTGAAACCGAAGCCAGGTTGAAGGGCGTGACCCGCGTTGCGCCGCTGACCACCGGTGATGTGGTTATCCAGAGCCCGCGCAGTGTGGCGGTGGGTGTGATGCTCGGTATCGATCCGAGCCAAAACGATCCGCTGACGCCGTTCCTCGTTAACGTCAAACAAACCGCGCTACAAACCGGGCAGTACAACGTCATTCTTGGCGAACAGCTCGCCGGGCAACTGGGCGTGAAACGTGGCGATCAAATTCGCATCATGGTGCCGTCCGCCAGCCAGTTCACGCCGATGGGCCGCGTACCGAGCCAGCGTTTGTTTAACGTGATTGGCACGTTTGCCGCAAATAGCGAAGTCGACGGTTACCAGATGCTGGTCAATATTCAGGACGCTTCACGTCTGATGCGCTACCCGCTCGGCAACATTACCGGCTGGCGTTTGTGGCTCGATAAGCCGCTGGAAGTTGACACGCTGAGCACCCAAAAACTGCCTGAAGGCACCAAATGGCAGGACTGGCGCGAGCGCAAAGGCGAGCTGTTCCAGGCCGTGCGCATGGAAAAAAACATGATGGGCCTGCTGTTGAGCCTGATCGTCGCCGTTGCCGCGTTTAACATTATTACGTCGCTGGGCCTGATGGTGATGGAGAAGCAGGGCGAAGTCGCCATTCTGCAAACGCAAGGGCTGACGCCGCGCCAGATTATGGCGGTGTTTATGGTTCAGGGTGCCAGTGCAGGTGTGATTGGCGCGCTGCTCGGCGCACTGCTTGGCCTGCTGCTTGCCAGCCAGCTCAATAACTTGATGCCGATTATCGGCGCGTTCGTTGACGGCGGCGCGTTGCCGGTTGCCATTGAACCGCTGCAAGTGGTCGTCATTGCGCTAGTGGCGATGCTGCTGGCGCTGCTTTCTACGCTTTATCCTTCATGGCGCGCTGCCGCCACCCAACCCGCTGAGGCTTTACGTTATGAATAAGATCCTGTTGCAATGCGACGACCTGTGCAAACGCTATCAGGAAGGCACTGTGCAGACCGACGTGCTGCATAACGTCAGTTTCAGCATTGGGGAAGGCGAGATGATGGCGATTGTCGGCAGCTCTGGCTCCGGCAAAAGTACGCTGCTGCACCTGCTCGGCGGGCTGGACACGCCAACGTCCGGTGACGTGATTTTTAGCGGTCAGCCGCTGTCGAAAATGACGCTGGCGGCGAAAGCTGAACTGCGTAACCGCGAGCTCGGCTTTATCTATCAGTTCCACCATCTGCTGCCGGATTTCACTGCCGAAGAAAACGTGGCAATGCCGCTGCTGATTGGCAAGAAGAAACCGGCTGAAATTCAGGAACGCGCCCGCGCGATGCTGGCTGCGGTGGGCCTCGATCATCGTCGCAGTCACCGTCCGTCTGAACTCTCCGGCGGTGAGCGCCAGCGCGTGGCCATTGCCCGTGCGCTGGTCAATAACCCGCGTCTGGTGATGGCGGATGAACCGACCGGTAACCTCGATGCCCGTAACGCAGACAGTATTTTCCAGCTACTCGGCGACCTCAACAAACAGCAGGGCACCGCGTTCCTGGTAGTGACTCACGATCTGCAGCTGGCAAAACGCATGAGCCGCCAGCTGGAGATGCGCGACGGCCACCTGAACGATCAACTGACCCTGATGGGGGCGCAGTAAATGGCGTCTCCGTTATCCCTGCTTATTGGCTTACGTTTTAGCCGTGGCCGCCGTCGTGGCGGCATGGTGTCGCTGATTTCCGTCATTTCAACTGTCGGCATTGCGCTGGGCGTGGCGGTATTAATTGTCGGTCTGAGTGCGATGAACGGTTTTGAGCGTGAGCTCAACAACCGCGTACTGGCGGTGGTGCCGCACGGTGAAATCGAACCGGTTAACCAGCCGTGGAACAACTGGCATGATGCGCTGACCAACGTTGAAAAAGTCAAAGGTATCGCTGCGGCGGCACCGTATATCAACTTCACCGGCCTGATTGAAAGCGGCAGCAACATGCGCGCCATTCAGATCAAGGGCGTCGACCCACAGCAGGAAAACCAGCTCAGCGCGCTGCCGAAATACGTGCAGAATAACGCCTGGGCCAATTTCAAAGCGGGCGACCAGCAGATTATTTTGGGCAAAGGCGTGGCCGATGCGCTGAAGGTTAAACAGGGCGACTGGGTATCTATTATGATCCCGAACGCTGACAAAGAGCACCAGTTGCTGCAGCCTAAGCGCGTGCGTCTGCACGTGAGCGGGATTTTGCAGCTTAGCGGCCAACTCGACCACAGCTTCGCGATGATCCCGATGCCGGATGCGCAACAGTATCTGGACATGGGCAGCAGCGTGACCGGAATTGCCATCAAGGTGAACGATGTCTTTAGCGCCAACAAACTGGTGCGCGACGCCGGCGAAGTGACCAACAGCTACGTCTACATCAAGAGCTGGATCGGCACCTACGGCTACATGTATCGCGACATCCAGATGATCCGTGCAATCATGTATCTGGCGATGATTCTGGTGATTGGCGTGGCCTGTTTCAATATCGTTTCTACGCTGGTGATGGCGGTAAAAGACAAGAGCAGCGATATCGCGGTGCTGCGTACGCTGGGCGCCAAAGACGGCTTAATTCGCGCAATTTTCGTCTGGTATGGTCTGCTGGCCGGCCTGTTAGGCAGCCTGTGCGGCGTGGTGATTGGCGTGCTGTGCGCACTGAATCTGACGGCTATCATCAATGGCATCGAAAAACTTATTGGCCATCAGTTCCTGTCTGGCGACATCTATTTTATCGACTTCCTGCCATCTGAACTTCACTGGCTGGATGTCTTTTATGTGCTGGTCACGGCACTGCTGCTGAGCCTGCTGGCGAGCTGGTATCCTGCCCGCCGCGCCAGCCGAATTGATCCTGCAAGAGTGTTAAGTGGCCAGTAATTTCGCGTCATGACCCGGCGGGGCGTTGCCGCCCGGGTCAGTTAAGAGGAATTGCTATGTTCTACGGATTTGACATTGGCGGCAGCAAAATTGCCCTTGGGGTATTCGACGCACAGCGGCGGTTGCAGTGGGAAAAACGCACTCCGACGCCGCGCGACAGCTATGAATCCTTTCTGCAGGCCGTTTGCGAGCTGGTCGCTGAAGCCGATGAACGCTTTGGCGTAAAAGGCAGTGTCGGCATCGGTATTCCGGGAATGCCCGAAACCGCTGATGGCACGCTGTACGCGGCCAACGTTCCTGCCGCCAGCGGTCAAAAGCTGCGTCAGGATCTCTCTGTTCGTCTCGACCGCGATGTGCGTCTCGACAACGACGCCAACTGTTTTGCACTCTCTGAAGCCTGGGACGACGAATTCACGCAATATCCGCTGGTGATGGGGCTTATTCTCGGCACGGGCGTTGGCGGCGGTTTAGTTCTGAACGGGAAATCGATAACCGGTCACAGTTACATCACCGGCGAGTTCGGCCATATCCGTCTGCCTGTGGATGCGCTGGATGTCGTGGGGCGCGATTTTCCACTGACCCGCTGCGGCTGCGGCCAGTTGGGGTGTATCGAAAACTATCTCTCAGGCCGCGGCTTTGCCTGGCTGTATGAGCACTATAATCAGCAGGCGTTAAGCTCACCGGAGATCGTCGCGCAGTGGGAGCAGGGCGAAACCAAAGCCCGTGAACACGTCGAGCGTTACCTCGATTTGCTTGCCGTGTGTCTGGGAAATATTATGACTATTGTCGATCCTGATTTACTGGTGATCGGCGGTGGATTGTCTAACTTTGCTGCGATAACAGACGGGCTGGCAGCACGCTTGCCACGCCATCTGTTGCCGGTGGCTCGCGTGCCTCGCATTGAGCGCGCCCGCCACGGCGATGCCGGAGGAATGCGCGGTGCCGCATTCCTGCATCTTACGGATTGATACAGGGGTTATTATGCAGTCGCGTCGCTTCCATCGACTCAGTCGTTTTCGCCTTACTAAACGCCGCCTGCACGATCGTCTGCGCCAGCGGGTTTTCTTCAGAGACAGAGCGGTGCCGGAAGAGATGGTTAAACCCAGAGTGGTGGTGCTGACCGGGGCGGGGATCTCTGCCGAATCCGGGATCCGCACGTTCCGTGCAGCAGATGGTCTATGGGAAGAACACCGTGTCGAAGACGTGGCGACGCCGGAAGGTTTTGCCCGTGACCCGGCGCTGGTGCAGGCGTTTTATAACGCCCGTCGCCAGCAGCTCCAGCAGTCCGAAATTCAGCCGAATGCGGCGCATCTGGCGCTGGCAAAGCTTGAAGAAGAATTGGGTGACCGCTTCCTGTTGGTGACGCAAAACATCGACAATTTGCATGAGCGGGCAGGGAACAAGCGCATTATTCATATGCACGGCGAATTGCTGAAAGTGCGCTGTAACTGGAGTGGACAAGTTTTCGAGTGGACGGGTGATGTTACCGTTGACGACAAATGCCACTGCTGCCAGTTCCCGCAGCCGCTGCGTCCTCACGTGGTATGGTTCGGCGAAATGCCGCTTGGCATGGACGAGATCTACGAAGCGCTGGCGATGGCCGATGAGTTTATCGCTATCGGCACTTCCGGACATGTCTACCCGGCTGCCGGTTTCGTGCATGAAGCGAAACTGCAGGGCGCGCACACCGTCGAACTCAATCTCGAACCGAGCCAGGTCGGCAGCGAGTTCGAAGAGAAACATTATGGGATGGCGAGTGATGTCGTTCCCGAGTATGTGGCGAAGCTACTGAAAGGGCTTTAAGTTGTGGAAAAAAGGCGGAGCATTGCTCCGCCTTTTCGCATATTACCGGCCTGCTTTCAGCTTCTGGTAATAATCTTCGTAGATACGGCTGGCGTCACCGACGTCGTTCTGCCACTCACCTTTCTTAATGGTTTCCGCATCCGGATACAGTGATTTGTCGTTGGCGACGTTTGGATCCAGCAGTTTACGCGCCGCCAGGTTTGGCGTCGGGTAGCCGATGGTTTCTGCAACCTGTTTGGCGACATCCGGGCGTAGCAGGAAGTTAATCAACTTCAGCGCGCCGTCGACGTTTTTGGCATTTGCAGGAATGGCCAGGCTGTCCATCCAGAAAATACCGCCTTCTTTCGGCCATACCACGTCCAGCGGCGTTCCGGCCTGACGAGCCACGTACGCAGAGCCGTTCCACACCATGCCCAGATTCACTTCGCCTTCCATATACGGGTTCGCCGGGTTATCGGAGTTAAACGCCGCGACGTTAGGCATCAATTTTTGCAGCTCTTTGTACGCCGCCTCAATCTCTTTCGGGTCGGTGGTGTTGCCGGAATAGCCCAGTTTACGCAGCGCAATCTGGAACACTTCGCGCGCGTCGTCGGTCAGCAGCAGGCTGCCTTTATATTCCGGTTTCCACAGGTCGGCCCAGCGGGTGACAGTTTTCGGGTCAATCGCGTCGCTGTTCACGCCAATCGCCGTGGCACCCCAGATGTACGGAATCGAATAGTCGTTGTTCGGATCAAATGGCTTGTTCAGCATTTCCGGGTCAAGATTGCTGAAATTTGTCAGCTTGCTTTTGTCGATCTTCTGGATCATGCCATCTTTGCGCATTTTGTCGACAAAGTAGGTAGAAGGCACCACCAGATCGTACGCGCCGTCTTTATAGGTTTTCAGCTTGGCGTACATGGTTTCATTCGATTCATAGGTCGAATAGATAACCTTGATCCCGGTTTCTTTGGTGAATTGCTCCAGCAGGCCCGGCGGTACGTATTCGGTCCAGTTATAGAAATAGAGCGTTTTGCTGTCATCGGCGTGCGCCGCACCCATTCCGAGCACCAGCGCGGCGGCGGCAAGCATTTTTTTCATTTCGATGTCCTCTGAGATTTCGTTTTATCACGAGCAACGATCTGGCTGGCAACCACCATAACCAGAGAAAGTATTAACAGAATGGTCGCCAGCGCATTCACTTCTGGTGAAACGCCGACTTTAACCATCGAGTAAATCTTGAGCGGCAAAATTTCATAGCCCGGACCGGTGACGAACGAGGAAACCACCACGTCATCCATCGACAGGGTAAAGCTAAGCAGCCATCCGGCAGCGACCGCAGGCATCGCCAGCGGCAGGATGATTTTACGCAGGATAGTCATTTCGCTGGCGCCCAGATCTTTCGCGGCTTCCAGCATTCGCACGTCAAAGCCTTTCAGGCGAGAGTAAACGGTGACCACCACAAACGGCAGGCAGAAAGTGATGTGCGAGAACAACAGCGACCAGAAGCCGAGCTGAATGCCAATCAGCATAAACAGCACCAGCAGCGAGATCGCCATCACGATATCCGGCGACATCATCACCACAAACAACATGCCGCTGACGAACGGTTTACCGCGAAAACGATAGCGAAACAGTGCCACCGCGGTGAGTGAGCCAATCAGCGTGGCAAACGTCGCGGAAAATACCGCCATCGTCAGCGAGTGCTGTGCCGCCTGCAACAGACTGTCGTTGTTCATCAGCAGGCTGTACCACTGGGTGGTAAAACCCCGCCAGTTAATGCCAAACCGCGAGCTGTTAAAGGAATTCACGATCAAAATAATGATCGGAATATAGAGGTAAGCGTAAATGGCGGTCATAAAGCCGCCGCGAAGCAGACGACCGATCATTCGAGTTCCACCGTTTTATTCAGCAACCGCGCAGCGCGCCAGTAAACCACCAGCATCAGGCCCATCACCAGCGTCAGCGTAATGCTGGTGGCCGCGCCGAAAGGCCAGTCGCGAATATTCAGGAATTGGCTTTTAATGACGTTGCCGATAAGCAGGTTCTTCGCGCCGCCCATCAGGTCGGAGACGTAAAACAGCCCCATTGCGGGCAGCATCACCAACAGACAGCCGGCAATAATGCCCGGCATGGTCAACGGCATGATGATGCGAATAAAGGTCTGGAACTTATTGGCACCTAAATCGCGGGCCGCTTCCAGCAGCGGTTTGTCGAGTTTCTCAATGCTGGAATAGAGCGGCATGACCATAAACGGCAGCAAAATGTAGACCAGGCCGATGATCACCGCGCTGGGCGTGTACATGATGCGAATCGGCGTATCAATCACCCCGGTCCACAGCAGGAACGCATTCAGATAGCCTTTGGTACTGAGGAAAATTTTCAGGCCGTAGATGCGAATCAGTGAGTTGGTCCAGAACGGCACAATCAGTAGAAACAGCAGCAGAGGGCGGACTTTTTCCGGCAGGCGCGCCAGGAACCAGGCGAACGGATAGCCGAGGATCAGACACGCCAGCGTGGCCAGCAGCGCCATATTCAGCGAGTGCAGTAAAACATCAAAATAGAGTGGGTCGAGTAGACGCGCGTAGTTATCCAGCGAAAAGACCATTTTGACGAAACTGGCATCGTCGCGGGTCAGGAAGCTGGTACCGATGATCATCAGGTTGGGCAGAAAGACAAATACCACCAGCCAACCGACGATGGTGGCGATAACCACCTTCTGGAATTTACTGGTGTTCTTCATCAGCCAGCACCACCTCCCAGCTTTCGACCCAATTGATGGCCATTTTTTGATCCAGAGAATGGTCGAAGTCCGGGTCATCTTCATTGAAGAATTCGCTGACCATGACCATTTTCCCGTTTTCCAGCTCAACCACGGATTCGAGGGTCATGCCCTTGTAGTTGCGCTCGCGTACGTAGCCAATCAAGCCTTCGATGTCGTTATCGTGATTAATTTCATCGACGCGCAAATCTTCCGGACGCAGCAGCACATTAAGCTTCTGGCCTTTTTCTACAGCGAAGTTGACGTAGATATTACACTCGCGGCCTTCAACGTTGGCGCGCACGCGTTGTTCATCCAGACGTGCAATCACCGTGGCGTTGAACATATTGATTTCACCAATGAATCCGGCGACGAACAGGTTCTTAGGCTCTTCATAAATTTCACGCGGCGTGCCGTCTTGCTCGATTTTGCCATCACGCATCACCACGATACGGTCAGACATGGTCAGGGCTTCTTCCTGATCGTGGGTGACGAACACAAAGGTGATGCCGAGCTTGCGCTGCAGAGCCTTCAGTTCGTTCTGCATCTGCTTACGCAGTTTGTAATCGAGCGCAGAAAGGGATTCGTCCAGTAATAATAGACGTGGTTTATTGACCACTGCGCGGGCGATAGCCACACGCTGCTGCTGTCCACCGGACAGCTGATGCGGTTTACGCTGAGCAAACTCTTCGAGCTGCACCATGCGCAGGGCATCGGTGACGCGGGGCGTTATCTCGTCGGCAGGCGTTTTTTGCATTCGCAGACCGAAGGCCACGTTCTCGAACACGGTCATATGTGGGAACAGTGCGTAGCTTTGAAAGACGGTATTAACGTGGCGGTTTTCCGCCGGGACATCGGTGATGTCGGTATCTTCAAGATGAATGCGGCCGTGGTCGACATTTTCGAGCCCGGCAATCAGGCGTAAAACCGTGGTTTTACCACAGCCGGAGGGGCCTAGCAGCGTAAGGAATTCACCATTATTGATGGTGAGATTGAGATCTGAAATGACTGTTTTACCATCAAAGCCTTTGCGAATCCCCGCCAGATGCACCAGCGGTGAAAGCGAACGCGATTGTGTATTCAATTTTTTACTCTGTCCCATGTAAACGCAGCGAATGATTCCCGCTACGGGGTGTGTGGTTAACCACCTTTAAAGGTCTGACACATAATTAAGGGCTGGCATTCTACGGCAATCCCCTGAAATCGCCAATCATTCTGCCTCCTTGTTGACTACCTTTATACAATTCGCACAGGTGATTGAAAAAAAATCTCAATTGCCGGGCCAAAAGTGACCTGACGCAATATTTAGGGATCGGTGCTTACTGATAATGTTGACACGAAAAATGAGGGCGACGACATGGATAAATTACTTGAGCGGTTTTTGCAGTACGTTTCGCTGGATACGCAGTCGAAGCCTGGTGTGCGACAGGTGCCGAGTACCGAAGGGCAGTGGAAATTGTTACGCCTGCTCAAAACGCAGCTCGAAGAACTGGGGCTGGTTGACGTCACGCTGAGTGAGAAGGGCACGGTGATGGCCACGCTGCCTGCTAACGTTGAGGGTGATATTCCGGTCATTGGTTTTATTTCTCACGTCGATACCTCACCCGATTTTAGCGGTAAAAACGTCAATGCGCAGATTGTCGAAAACTATCGCGGTGGCGATATCGCGCTCGGTATCGGCGATGAAGTGCTGTCCCCGGTGATGTTCCCGGTGCTGCATCAACTGCTCGGCCAGACGTTAATCACCACCGACGGCAAAACACTGCTCGGCGCAGATGACAAAGCCGGCGTAGCGGAAATCATGACCGCGCTGGCGTTGATGAAGGCCAATAACGTGCCGCACGGCGAAATCCGCGTAGCCTTCACGCCGGATGAAGAAGTGGGCAAGGGCGCCAAACATTTTGACGTTGAGGCGTTCGGGGCGCAATGGGCGTATACCGTTGACGGCGGTGGCGTGGGTGAACTGGAGTACGAGAACTTCAACGCCGCGTCGGTGACCATCAAAATCGTGGGCAACAACGTCCATCCGGGCAGTGCCAAAGGCGTGATGGTCAATGCACTGTCGCTGGCTTCGCGCATTCATGCTGAAGTGCCCGCCGACGAAAGCCCTGAGCAGACGGAAGGCTATGAAGGTTTCTTCCACCTGACCAGTATCAAAGGCACCGTCGACAGCGCGCAGATGCACTACATCATTCGCGATTTCGACCGTAAACAGTTCGAAGCGCGGAAGCGCAAAATGATGGAAATAGCGAAAAAGGTCGGCAAAGGGTTGCACCCGGATTGCTACATCGAGCTCATCATCGAAGACAGTTATTACAACATGCGTGAAAAGGTGATGGAGCATCCGCACATTATCGAGGTCGCGCAGCAGGCGATGCGTGATTGCGATATCGAACCGCTGATGAAACCGATTCGCGGCGGCACCGATGGCTCGCAGCTTTCGTTTATGGGATTACCGTGTCCTAACATCTTTACCGGCGGCTATAACTACCACGGCAAGCACGAGTTCGCGACGCTGGAAGGAATGGAAAAAGCGGTAAGAGTGATTGTGCGGATTGCGGAGCTGACCGCTAAACGGTAGTCGGGATTTACCAGATAATTGCCCGGCGCCGCTGCGCCGCCGGGCGAATGGCTATCAGTCCTCGAAGAACCAATAACCGCAGTTAACCAACGCTGACAGCATCGCCAGGAAAGAGGGATCTTCCAGCGCATCGCCAAAGTGTTCCGCGTTCAGCTCAATATGACTCGCCAGCGCTTCCAGTGCCGGGCGGTGCGGCGAATCAATTTTCTCACCGTTCACATACACTTCACCGTCAATGCGCAGCACGCGCAGACCACCCAGACGAACCAGTTTGTCGCCCTGTTGCAGCGCGTCGTAGATTTCATCGGCCTGATACGGCGGCTCCGGCGGAGAAACGTCGAGTTCGTGACGCGTCTGGCTGATGAACTCGCCAAACCACTGGGTAAAGTGTTCCGGCTGGCTTATCATCTCGAGCATCATTGCACGCAGCTTATCGAGTTCCTGCGGAACGATATCCGCCGGATGTTCACGCGCAGGCACATCCGGGTCGGTATAACGGTGCGTCCCCAGTTCACGCTGTAACACGTAATCAGCGAAACCGCTGATCAGCTCCTTGCCGCTTGGCGCACGGAAACCGACCGAATAGTTCAGCGAGTTTTCCAGCGAATAGCCTTCGTGCGGGAAACCTGGCGGAATATAGAGAATGTCGCCCGGCTCCATTTCTTCATCGATAATCGCATCGAACGGGGAGACCTGTAGCAGGTCCGGGTGCGGGCAGTGCTGCTTCATCGGCACTTTGTCACCCACGCGCCAGCGACGGCGACCGGTGCCCTGAATGATAAAGACATCGTACTGATCCAGATGCGGGCCAACGCCGCCGCCGGGCACGGAGAACGAAATCATCAGGTCGTCAATGCGCCAGTCGGGCAGGGCGCGGAATGGGCGCATTAGCGCCGCGGTCGGTTCATGCCAGTGGTTTACCGCCTGCACCAGCAGCGACCAGTTGTTTTCACTCAGGTGATCGTAGCTCTGGAAGGGGCCGTGGCTGACCTGCCATTTGCCTTCATGGTGGCTGACGAGGCGGCTGTCCACTTCGTCTTCCATGGCGAGGCCCGCCAGTTCGTCAGGGGAAATTGGGTCGACAAAGTCGGTAAAGCCGCGCTTCAACACGACCGGGCGTTTTTGCCAGTAGCGTTCGATAAAGTCGGGCCAGTTGAGCGATAACTGATAATCCATAATATTTTATTCCACAGGCAGGCTTCTGTTGGGAGTTTGACTCTACTTCGTTCGAGTTGCATGAAGTATAACGGATGCCACTGCCCGACGATGCAGGCGGCGGTAAAAAAAAGACTCAGGCCTCTTTGCTTTCCGGATGCTGGCGGCAGAAAATCACTTCCATTTTTGCGCCACCGAGCGGGCTGTCACCGGGCAGAATTTTTCCTTCATACTGATCAACAATTTCACGTGCCACGGAAAGCCCGACGCCCTGGCCTGGACGCAGCGTATCCGCGCGTTGACCGCGGTCGAACACCAGATCGCGTTTGCTTTGCGGAATACCTGGCCCGTCATCTTCTACGAAAATATGCAGATGATCGTCCGTCTGGCGGGCCGACACCTCCACGAACTCCAGACAGTACTTACAGGCGTTATCCAGCACATTGCCTAATACTTCCATAAAGTCGTTTTGCTCGCCGACGAAGCTGATTTCCGGCGAGATATCGAGAGTGATGTTCACGCCTTTACGCTGATACACCTTGTTTAGCGCTGACGTCAGATTATCCAGCAGCGGCGCCACCGCGTGCAGCTCACGGCTGAGTAACATGCTGCCCGTGCGCATACTGGCGCGATGCAGGTAATAGCCAATCTGCTGCGAGATACGGCTGATTTGTTCCAGCATCACTGGTTCGGCGTCTTCCACGCTGAGTTTGTTACCGCGCAGGGAACGCAGGGTACTTTGCAGCACCGCCAGCGGTGTTTTCAGGCTGTGCGTGAGGTCGGTCAGCGTGGTGCGGTATTTGTCGTAGCGGTCGCGCTCGCTTTTCAGCAGGCGGTTAAGGTTTTGCACCAGGCTTGTGAGTTCGCGGGTGGTTTCCGGGTTCAGCGTCTCGCGGTGGTGCTCTTCCAGTTCACGCACCTCTTTCGCCAGCGATTCTATCGGCCGCAAACTCCACCACGCAGCGACCCACAACAGCGGAATAACCAACAGCAAATTCGCCGCCAGCACATAGATAAACCAGCTCCACACCATATACGAGCGTTTCAGCTCAATGGGAATGGTGTCGACAACTACGATGGTCATCTGCGGTAAATGGGACGTTGCGGGATAGATATTGACGGCGACCGAGTGGGTCATTTCGGAATCGTCATCCTGCTGGCGAATCTCGTTGAGCTGCTGCATCACCGCATGATCGTTACGCAGCAGCATGCTTGATGAGCCAACGTCGGCTTCGATTTCATGGAAACCGTTGGTCTTCAGCCATTCCGGGCGAATCCGGTCCACCAGCCATGGGACGTCGCGCTGCATCCACATCAGCTTGCCGTGCTTGTCGTAAATCAACGCCATCGTCGGGCTTTGCAGGTTGAGGTTTTCGGGGATCTCAACGTTGACTTTATTATTTTCATAACGCGCCAGGGTGTAGAACAGGTTGCTTTCACCGCGTAGCAAACGGAAGGTGGTTTTATCGAAGCTGACGCTATAGCCGACCAGCGCGACCATGCCGTACGCCAGCGATAGCACCAGAACTACCCCTGCGGTTGCGAGCAAAAAGCGGACGCGCAGGGAGAGGGGTAAAATATGCCTGAGCACTTTTTTCATCCGCGCAGTTCGAACAGGTAACCCTGACCTCGTACGGTGGTGATCACGTCCTGCGGGTACTGTGCCTGGATTTTCTTGCGCAGACGGCCCATCAGCACGTCGATGGTGTGGCTCTCGCGCAACTCGGCGTCGGGGTAGAGTTGCAGCATCAGCGAATCTTTGCTGACCACTTTGCCGTTATTGCGGATAAGCGTTTCCATAATGGTGTATTCAAAGGCTGTCAGCTTGATGACCTCTTCATTCACCGAAAGCTCACGGCGTGACAAATCGACCTGGAACGGCGGAAGGGAAATCACCTGTGATGCCAGGCCGCTGTTCCGGCGCAGCAGCGCCTGCATCCGCGCCGCCACTTCTTCGATGTGGAACGGTTTAGTGACGTAGTCGTCCGCGCCGGCACTCAGCACTTCGACTTTGTCCTGCCAACCTTCGCGGGCGGTCAATACTAACACCGGGAGTGATATTTCATGGCTGCGCCAGCGGCGGATCATCGACAGCCCGTCTTCGTCCGGCAGGCCTAAATCGACAATCGCAATATCCGGCACATGTTCACCGAGATAGTAATCCGCTTCCTTTGCGTCTTCCGCAGCATCAACCTGGTGCCCCAGTTCCTGCAGCTGAACTTTGAGATGGTGACGCAACAGGGCGTTATCCTCCACGACGAGTACGCGCATGTCTCTACTCCCTTTCATTTACGATTTGAATAGTTTAACGCGATTACGCAAAACCAGTGCGTTCAAGTGAAACTTAATCTGACGCTTTAGCCGGTAATATAAACTGACTTCGCTTTTCGGACTTAAGCATTTCTGAGATAACGGCTATTTGTTTATTTACTGTTGAGGACCGGGAATCTTGCGGAAATTACCTGAGGATTATTAATATCATGAATCGTGAGTCCCTGATGGGACTTGTCCGAACGTTTTGCCGAGGTAATATCTTGCCTGCAGTGAATCCCCCTATGCGGTGGGGCGTTCAGTAGAACTTCGGTCTTAAGGTCACGCGGGTACTGTGCAGACTGACACAGGCTCACCAGGAGGCACCTGGCACTGCATCACACTTTCTCCTCGCCAGAGGAAAACCTCTCTCCCCGGGCGGGAAGAGAGGAGGGCAACTTACTTCAGTTCATCAACCATGGTAATGGCGCGACCAAGGTAGTTAGCCGGGGTCATGGCTTTCAGGCGCGTTTTCTCGTGATCTGGCAGCGCCAGACCATCGATAAACTCTTTCATGCCTTCGGCGTCAACGCGCTTACCGCGGGTCAGCTCTTTCAGCTTCTCGTACGGTTTTTCGATGCCGTAACGACGCATAACGGTCTGGATTGGCTCTGCCAACACTTCCCAGTTGCTGTCCAGTTCTGCCAGCAGGCGATCGCGGTTCACTTCCAGTTTGCTCACGCCTTTCAGCGTGGACTGGTACGCAATCAGCGCATAGCCAAGACCGACGCCCAGGTTACGCAACACCGTGGAATCGGTGAGGTCACGCTGCCAACGGGAAACCGGCAGTTTGCTCGCCAGATGTTGCAGCACGGCGTTGGACAGGCCGAGGTTTCCTTCGGAGTTTTCGAAGTCAATCGGGTTCACTTTGTGCGGCATGGTGGATGAACCGATTTCGCCGGCAATGGTTTTTTGCTTGAAGTGGTTCAGCGCCACGTAGCCCCACACATCGCGATCGAAGTCGATAAGGATCGTGTTGAAGCGCGCCACGCAGTCGAATAGTTCTGCGATGTAATCGTGCGGTTCAATCTGAGTGGTATACGGGTTCCACTGGATGCCGAGCGACGTCACGAATTCTTCGCTGAATTCATGCCAGTCGACTTCCGGGTAGGCCGCGAGGTGAGCGTTATAGTTGCCGACTGCACCGTTGATTTTACCGAGAATTTCGACCTGGTTCAGCTGACGATACTGACGCTCCAGACGGTACGCGACGTTCGCCATCTCTTTACCCATGGTGGACGGGGTCGCAGGCTGGCCGTGGGTACGGGAAAGCAGGGGGATATCGCGATACTGTACCGCCAGGTCTTTCACCGCATCGATAAGCTTACGCCAGTATGGCAGGACCACTTCGTCGCGCGCGGTTTTCAGCATTAGCGCGTGGGACAGGTTGTTGATGTCCTCAGAGGTGCAGGCGAAGTGAATGAACTCAGACACCGCGTGCAGGGCAGGAACGTCAGCCACTTTCTCTTTCAGGAAATACTCAACCGCTTTCACATCGTGGTTGGTGGTGCGCTCGATGGTTTTAATGCGCGCGGCATCTTCTTCGTTAAAATCAGCGATGATTTTATCGAGGAAACCGTTTGCGTCAGCAGCAAAAGCTGGAACTTCCTTGACAGCTGTGTGCGCGGCTAATTTTTGCAGCCAGCGAACTTCAACCTGCACACGGAATTTCAGCAAACCGAATTCGCTGAAAATGCCGCGCAGCGCGCTGACTTTATCGCCGTAGCGTCCATCGACAGGGGAAACGGCGGTCAGTGAGGATAATTCCATAGATCACAACTCCGGAGTTATATGAGCAAGAATTTGTTTTGCCTGAGTGGTCAGGCGATTACGGGAAAACATGAGTTGCAGACGACCGCCGCCAACCTGGTGCCACAGCACTGCGGCGCGGATACCTGCCAACAGGCCAGCGCGAACTTTGGCCTGCACCTGCGGGCTTTGCAGCACGGCAGGGGAACCGGTGACCTGAATACGCGGCCCCAGCGGGCTTATCACGTCGACATAAATAGCCGCCATCGCGCTCATCAGGGTTTCAGACTGCAAATCGAAATGGTCTAACTGGCGCTGCAGCCCGGCAATGCGCTCGCCGAGGGTGTCCATGGCGCCTTTGGCGGCAAAGAGCTTACGTTCCAGCACCATCAGGCTTAAGGTGTAACGCGTCAGTTCGGCGTTGAGGCCCTGACGGCTGCTGGCGTTAAGTACCCCAAGCAGCGTTTCAAGGCCGAGGCGAAGATTAGCTTCACTGCCACCGAACACGCCCAGAGTAGAATCCGGGTTGAGATCGATAACGCTGTTCAGCGCCACGTGCAGGGCATCGTTGTCGCAGTGACCCTGATGCGCAAGCTGCTGAACCAGACGGGCCGACTGGCAAATCCCGGCCAGCGCGATAGTGATGTCGTAATAGTTCTTCGCCACTAAAACTCCTTTCTGTGTGCTGTCTGAGTCTTAAACCGGCAGCGGCAAACGCTGCTCGATAATGCCGCCACCGAGGCACACTTCACCGCTGTAGAACACGGCGGACTGACCTGGGGTTACGGCAGAAACGGGCTCGTCAAAGCGAACCTCAATGCGGTCTTCATCCAGTGCAGTCACGATGCAGGGGATGTCTGTCTGGCGATAGCGGGTTTTCACCGTGCAGCGAAGGGTGCCGTTGAGTGGCTGGCGATCGACCCAGTGTAGCTGTTGGGCAATCAGGCCAACCGACATCAAACGCGGGTGGTCATGACCCTGCGCCACCACCAGAATGTTATTTTCAACGTCTTTATCGACGGTGTACCACGGCTCTTCGCTACCGTCTTTAGTACCACCGATGCCTAAGCCTTTACGCTGGCCGAGGGTGTGATACATCAGGCCCTGGTGCTCGCCAATCACGTCGCCATCAACGGTAACGATTTTGCCCGGCTGAGCAGGCAGGTAGCGGCCAAGGAATTCGCGGAATTTGCGCTCGCCGATAAAACAGATACCGGTGGAGTCTTTTTTCTTCGCCGTTATCAAGTCCAGTTCTTCCGCGATACGACGGACTTCAGGCTTTTCTAATTCGCCAACCGGGAACAGGCTCTGGGCGATCTGTTCGTGGCCAAGCGTATACAGAAAATAGCTCTGGTCTTTGTTACCGTCGAGACCGCGCAACAGCTGGCTTTTGCCATTCACATCAGCGCGGCGCACGTAGTGACCGGTGGCGATGAAATCGGCACCTAAATCTTCGGCGGCGAACTCAAGGAAGGCTTTAAATTTGATTTCTTTGTTGCACAGAATATCCGGGTTCGGGGTGCGACCGGCTTTGTACTCTTCGAGGAACAGCTCAAACACGTTGTCCCAGTATTCTGCGGCAAAATTGACGGTGTGCAGCTCAATGCCGAGCTTGTCGCACACGGCCTGGGCATCGGCCAGGTCAGCTGCGGCTGTACAATATTCCTCGCCGTCGTCCTCTTCCCAGTTCTTCATGAACAGGCCTTCCACCTTATAACCTTGCTGTTGCAGCAGGTAGGCAGAAACGGAGGAATCGACACCGCCGGACATGCCGACGATCACTTTTTTTGGGCTTTCTGACATTGGAATACTCACGACATTGAACTTCAAGGCGGCATATTCTATCACGCAGCCCCAGGGTTGACACCCTTTGTGAAGGGCCAGTTAAATTCGCCGATAATTTCTAGCGGCAGACGCTGACCGCTCTGCCAGCAGCGGATGCTTTCGGCGACTAGCGGAGAGCGTAAATGACAGGCTGTGAGGATCTCTTCGGCGCTCAGCCACAGGCAGCGATCGATATCATCATCATGGGGTTGCGTCTCGCAGACGCCATCCAGTTCGATGGCAAACAGAAAGCGCAGGAACGGCGTGTTGTCCGGCGCAATCCATTGATGCAGACGGATCAGATGCTGCGGCGTGGCGTGAATACCGGTCTCTTCCCACAGCTCACGCTCGGCGGCCTGCACCAGCGTTTCGTCGGCTTCCAGATGCCCGGCGGGCTGGTTCCATGTGGCTTTGCCGTTAACGGTTTCTTCGACGATCAGAAATTTACCTTTGGCGTGAACCACGCAGGCAACGGTGACGTGCGGTTTAAACATGTACGGCTCCTTGTCAGGCATCGCGCCACTGACCATTAGCAAGATTGTCCAGCGTGTAAGTGCCCATTGCGTAGCGAATCAGTCGCAAAGTCGGATAGCCAACATGGGCGGTCATGCGGCGAACCTGACGGTTTCGGCCTTCATACAACGTGACTTTTAGCCAGCTGGTAGGGATGGATTTACGTTCACGAATCGGCGGGTTGCGCGGCCACAGCCATTCGGGCGTATCGACCCGCTCAATGCCCGCCGGGAGGGTGGGACCGTCGTTGAGGGTAACACCGTTGCGCAGTGAATTCAGCGTTTCCTCGTCCGGTTCCCCTTCAACCTGCACGAAATAGATTTTCCCCGTGCGCTTACCTGGTTGAGTGAGTTGCGCCTGCAACGCGCCGTCATTGGTGAGAACCAGCAGGCCCTCGCTGTCGCGGTCTAGTCGCCCGGCGGCATATACGCCCTGGACGTCGATAAAATCTTTGAGGGTGCTGCGTCCGGCTTCGTCAGTAAACTGCGGCAAAACATCGTAGGGTTTATTGAACAAAATGACGCGTTTTGGCTGGCTTTCTTTTCGTTGTCTGGAAGCTTGTTGTGAGCTGAATCGCTTAAGGCGGTGATTTCTAAAAGAAGTTTTATTCATGGTATTTTCAGGCCGGGTCAATTGCCGCATTATAGCCTAATTACGAAGACCTTTCATGGAACCCAACATTCAGGTAGTATCAACTAGCTCATTACAAATCATTAACAAAAAATATTGCTCACACTTATTCGCGTTGCGGGCAGCAACGCTACCCAGGACACGAAAGGCACGAGCAGTCACCAGAAGCGCTCGAAGGAGAGGTTAATGGAAAGCAAAGTAGTTGTTCCGGCGGAAGGCCAAAAGATCACCCTGCAAAACGGCAAACTGAACGTCCCCCACAATCCGATTATCCCATTCATCGAAGGTGATGGTATCGGTGTGGACGTGACTCCGCCGATGATCAAAGTGGTGAATGCCGCCGTAGAGAAAGCCTACAAAGGCGAGCGTAAAATTTCCTGGATGGAAATTTACACCGGGGAAAAATCCACCAAACTGTACGGCCAGGACGTCTGGCTGCCAGCTGAAACTCTGGATCTGATTCGCGATTATCGCGTGGCCATCAAAGGCCCGCTGACCACTCCGGTCGGTGGCGGTATTCGTTCTCTGAACGTAGCCCTGCGCCAGGAACTGGATCTTTACGTCTGCCTGCGCCCGGTACGTTACTACCAGGGCACCCCAAGCCCGGTTAAACACCCAGAACTGACCGACATGGTCATCTTCCGTGAAAACTCAGAAGACATCTACGCAGGCATCGAGTGGAAAGCGGACTCTGCCGACGCGGAAAAAGTGATCAAGTTCCTGCGTGAAGAGATGGGCGTGAAGAAAATTCGCTTCCCTGAACACTGCGGTATCGGCATCAAGCCATGTTCAGAAGAAGGCACCAAGCGCCTGGTTCGTGCGGCGATTGAATACGCTATCACCAACGACCGTGACTCTGTGACCATCGTTCACAAAGGCAACATCATGAAGTTCACTGAAGGTGCTTTCAAAGACTGGGGTTACCAGCTGGCGAAAGAAGAATTCGGCGGTGAGCTGATCGACGGCGGCCCGTGGCAGAAAATCAAGAACCCGAATACCGGCAAAGAGATCATCGTTAAAGATGTGATCGCCGATGCGTTCCTGCAGCAGATCCTGCTGCGTCCAGCTGAATACGACGTTATCGCATGTATGAACCTGAACGGTGACTACATCTCTGATGCCCTGGCGGCACAGGTTGGCGGTATCGGTATCGCACCAGGCGCAAACATCGGTGACGAATGCGCACTGTTCGAAGCCACCCACGGGACTGCACCGAAGTACGCAGGCCAGGATAAAGTGAACCCAGGTTCCGTCATCCTGTCCGCAGAAATGATGCTCCGTCACATGGAATGGTTCGAAGCCGCAGACCTGATTGTTAAAGGCATGGAAGGCGCAATCGCTGCCAAGACCGTGACCTATGACTTCGAACGTCTGATGGAAGGCGCTAAGCTGCTGAAATGTTCAGAGTTTGGTGACGCGATCATCGACAATATGTAATTTCGATATTTGTTAAATCGATTAACGGGAGCTTAACGCTCCCGTTGTTTTTTGTTAGCGTTCTAACGGTTATCAAAGTTTTATCAAAATAATTTATCAAATCCCCTTCCATCAGCATCTGCATTCCCTGCCGCCAGTTCGCAAATGACTCGCGCATTTCCAACAAAAGCACGACAAAACTGCGCAGATTGGACAGACCGCGTTGAGCAAACAGTGGACAATCCAAGTCTTATGTCAGCCAACCTGACGGGAATTCCACTCGGCACGGGTGATTTCCCAGCGTTCGGAATCTGACAGACCGAAAACGTATCATCAAAGCACTTTTAAGGTGTCATCTAACCAGGCGGGAAGATTTTCTCTGTATCCGTTGAGATAGAATTGAAAATCACTTTTCTGCCGTTAACTGAACAGTACGACTACCCCGGTAATAATCCATGCTTTAGCAATCGCTATTTCTTTAGCTAAATCATAATGATTCCCCTGAACGGAGGATGTGTCGACGAAAAAGTCACGATTCACCGAAGAGCAGATCGTTTTTGCCCGGAAGCAGGCTGAGCATGGTCTCAAGCCTCGTACAGCCTGGGCGAAGAGTGCGGCATTACCCGAGAGCCGTAAAAAAAGGCCACAACGTTATCCGTTGTGGCCTTCTTCAAGAGCTTAACTGACAAGCACTAAGCCAGTGGCTCCTTTTTTATTTCAGTTCAGTTTATGGCGTAACGATGTTAAACCAGAATTCGAACTTGTCCATATAACCCAGCAGCTCAGTCAGCTTGTTAGCGTCGCCGGTGATCTTCATATCACCTTTGTCTTTAGCCTGTTGCAGAGTTTCTTCTTTCAACACAATACGGTCTAGCGTATCGCGGGAAAGGGTAATGGTGGCATCGGCTTTATCGGCCTGAGAGTTTGCGGTGTGGTTCAGAACACCGTTTTCCAGCTCAAGTTTGTATTTCCCGCCCTGGTCACCGAAGTCGACGTTAAGTGTCACATGCGCATTCGCCGCTTTTTCACCGTTAATATGAACAGCCAAATAATCGAAGAACATTTCTGGCGTCATGGCACGGACGGTATCCGGGCTCGCGGTGTTTGGCGTTGCGGCTTTAACTACTCCGTTACGCAACTCTTTGGCACCTGACAGGTAGAAGTTACGCCATGGGCCAGATTCGGCCTGATAACCCATCTGCTCAAGCGCATCGGCTTCCAGATTGAGTGCAGCTTTGTTCGTCGGATCGGCAAACACGACTTTACTCACAACCTGAGCTACCCAACGGTAATGACCCTGGTCGTAATCTGCTTTGGCTTTTTGCAGGATGTTATCCGCGCCGCCCATGTACTCGACGTATTTCTTCGCCGCTTCTGCCGGTGGCAGTTCATCCAGGGTTGCCGGGTTGCCATCGAACCAGCCGAGATAGAACACGTAGGTTGCTTTCACATCGTGGCTGACGGAACCGTAGTAACCGCGGCTAGCCCAGGTCTTCTCGAGAGTCTCTGGCAGCTTAAAGTTAGCGGCGATTTCGTCACGGGTCAGGCCTTCATTCGCCATACGCAGCGTCTGGTCATTGATATAACGATACATATCACGCTGACCTTTCATCAGGTTGACGACGTTATCTTTGCCCCAGGTCGGCCAATGGTGCTGAGCGATAATGATTTCGGCATCATTGCCCCAGCGATCGATAGCGGCATTGATGTATTTAGACCATGCCAGCGGATCGCGGATTTTTGCACCACGCAGAGAATAAGTGTTGTGCAGGGTGTGAGTGACATCCTCTGCAGCTTCGATCATCTTCTTCTCTTTGACGTACCACAGCATTTCTGAAGGCGCTTCAGAACCCGGGGCCATCATGAAGTCGTAGGTCAGACCATCGATGACTTCTTCCTGACCTGTATGGGTGATGTAATCCGTTGGTGCCAGTAATGTCACTGTACCTGCGGAAGTGGTCGTCCCGAGACCCGCACCCACCTGGCCTTTGGCATCAGCCGGCAGCAGGTTGCCATACATGTAGCTTGCTCGACGACTCATGGCATTACCCGCCATGATGTTTTCATCTACAGCAGCGCCCATGAAACCTTGCGGAGCATAGATTTTAACCTTGCCGGATTTGACATCAGCCTGGTCAACGACACCGCGAACGCCGCCATAGTGGTCAACGTGGCTGTGAGTGAAAATAACCGCGACAACAGGTTTTTTGCCGCGATTTTTGTAATACAGGTCCAAACCGACTTTAGCGGTTTCAGCAGAAACCAGTGGATCGATAACGGTAATCCCGGTCTTACCTTCAATGATCGTCATGTTTGAAAGGTCGAGATTACGAATCTGATAAACACCGTCGGTGACTTCAAACAGACCGCCGATGTTAATCAGCTGGGATTGACGCCACAGGCTAGGGTTTACTGTGTCTGGCGCTTTGGCGCCTTCTTTGATAAAGGCATAATGCTGAGGATCCCAGATTGTATTACCTTTCTCACCTTTGATGACTTCCTGCGGCAGCGGAGCGATAAAGCCCTTATGCGCATTCGTAAAGTCGGTGTTATCGGAAAAAGGCAGTTTGCTGTAAAGCGCTTCGTTTGCCTGTTTGGTTGCCGCAGTGGCATCGTTTGTCGGCGCCTCGGTTGCCGCAGTCACTGACAACGTCGTCAGTAACCCCGCGACAGCCAGACTCCTGGCAATCATATTCAATCTCATTCGTTCAACCTCCTGCTAGGATTTAGCGTGTTCAGTTTTACTGGATATTCGCGTGACTTTGCGTCAGCACCAACATCGCAGCACAATGATTTGATTTAAAGTGTAATTATAAAATGGCAAACGCAACGTACCACGTTGAAAGCACTAAGAAATCTGTACTCGCCGGTCGCCGGATTGATTCGGGATTTATTGAAGGTATTTTATGCGCCTTATATTATTTGAATAGTCCCAAATGGTACTGCTTATTTAATATGCGATGATGGCGCAGAGTAAATGGGAAAGGACGTTACAGTTTTCAGGTGCTATACTGCGTAATAAATTTAGAGTGTGTTCAGGTGTAACATGAAAGCCAATTTTGAGAATATCCACCATTATTATCAATCGCTGGAGTTGGGGCGCTATATAGATGATATTTGCATTGGCGGTGATGTTTTCACTCTTGCGCCTGCAGATTATATCAAAATCCTGCCCGGTTTTATTTATATTGTTCTTAATGGTTCAGTGGCAATTTCTCATAAAGCTAATGAGCTGACCGTGGGTAATACGATTGAGTATATGCCTATCGGGCTGATGGAGGAGTATTGTCCACTTTTAAATTTTGAATATAAATGCATGACACCTGTGACCGCTGTGAAGATACCGTGCGAGGCATTTACCGCGCTATTTTATCAGAGTCCAGAACACATGAGTGTGCTGTCGAAAATTCTGGTTTTTATGACGATATTTTCACTGGAATTGCTTGCGGAAAGAAAACAGTTAACCAGTTATCAAACCATAAAACCGATGCTGCATCGCTACCTTTATAGAACGCGGACGTTTGAGAATGAAAAGGAAGGGCTGGCGAATTTTATTATACGCCGCACGAAACTCTCCAGGACGCATGTCTTCCGTGTACTCGCGGATCTCAAAGAGGGCGGGTACATCACAATGGAAAAAGGAAAGTTGATTTCAATTGATAAAACGCTACCTGAAGATTATTGATTCAGCTTACGGTATATTCTTAAACTCAGCCAGGCTCTCGTTCCGCTCAAAAAAATCGCCTAACTCAGGATTTACTCAGAGTATTCTTGCTTTTACCGCACAGAATGTCAGGACCCAAACAATCGTTTGTGTCCTAATTGTATGCTCAATAAACATTAATTCCTGAAAATGAATCAAGCTAATTCCTGCTCCCTCTATCGTGCGTGCGTGTCGAGATGTTCTTGGTCATTTATTTTAGTGACAACGGCATGAAAAACACGATTTCCCACAGTAAATATCCCGTATCGCTGGCCTGTGCTTTAGCCGGGCTTGCCATCGTATCATTTTGTATCGCCGGTGCGATGCTGGCGATGTTTGTCAGCACCGGCATGGATGAGACTATCCGTTATACCGGCGAGAGACTCATTCAGTCCAGCGGGGCAAATGTCGTGCAAACGCTGGAAGACTACATGGATCTTCCGACCGTCACCAACCAGCTTTTTGCACGGACCTTCGAGAACAGTGACCTCGATGCGTTAAGTGCCACGCAGGTTACAGAAACCTTAAAGCAGCTGATCAGAACCGATCGCTTTGGCCATGTTTCGGTCGACAGAGTCTCATTCACCACGCCTGACGGGAATTATGTTGCGTTCAATCGTCTTGATGTTAATAACAAAAAAATCATCAACATGGAGAAGACGTCTGGGGATGCACATAACATTCTGAACGTCTATGAAGGGTCGACGGAGTACTCCCGGGTTGTTAAAACGATATATGATTTCAACAAGTTAGTTCAGCCGTGGCTTGAAAAAGCAGAGCAGTCTAAAAAGTCATTCTGGTCCCGTATTTATCCGCGTTCATATAACAAAAATGACAGAATGTTGGCATACAGAACGCCGGTATATAACCGCGCAGGAAAACTGCTGGGGGTTATTTCCTCGGAGATTATGCCCGATAGCATGAGCCGCTATGTCTGTGAGGTGTTGCCTTTTAAAGACAACACCATACTGATAACTGGCAGCGATAATAATATTGTCTCGTCGTCAGAAATGCCGATAACGCCTGCGCTCATGCAGCCTGAACTGGCAAGCGCGGCAAAAGAGCATCACCAGGCCGACGGAAAGAGACTGACAACCAAAGAGTTGCGTCAGCTTTTAACGCCTGAAATTATGGAAAAGAGCACCCATCAGGGCAGTCCGACAGAGATTACCTCAGGTAAAGGCGATAAATATATTGTTCATACCATAAAATACGGCAGCACCGATCGGGAACTTCACGGCCACGTCCTGCTGATAACCTCGCAGGACTCGTTGTCGGGCAGCATCAAGAAAACGATTATTGCGTTTGCTGTCAAAATTATGGGGTTGTTCGCCATTGTGTATCTCATTGCGGCCATTGTTCTGCGAAACTTTTTCAGTCCGCTTAACACTATCATTGGCAAAAACAAAGACCTGCTAAACATGCAGTGGAAGCCGGAGGAGAACAAAAGACTGTTCCCGGAGGTGGCGACGCTAGATTCCAGTTTCTTCAGGCTTTCCCATGAGTTGGCCGCCCGCACCGAGAAGCACCGTAAGCTGGTTGAGGAAGACAACCTGACTGGCCTGCCAACGCGCGCCGGGCTGCTCAGTAAGCCTGAGTCTTACGAAGGCAAAAACTTGCTTGCCCGTATTCACGTGAGCAATGCCGCAAATATTGCCCGGGTAATGGGGCTTGAGTATTCCGGCCGTTTCCTGCGTAGTTTTGTCAGCCGAATGAAGAATACCCTTCCAGGCGGAACGCTGCTGTGTCGTGATGACTATGGCAGCTTCCTGGCGATATTCCCTGAGGTTTACGAACAAAAAGATTTGATGTTCTTTGAGGATATCTTGCAGTCACTGTTCCTTGATATTAAATCCGATGGCGACGCTGAAACTGAACGCTACTGCTTTATCGGGAATTCCGGGATGTTCTTTGGGCACATGACTCAGGAACGAATGCCGGAAGTGATTTTGAATTCAGGGATAGCCGTGCAGCATGCTGAAAAAATAGGTAATGGTAAGTCGCTGGTCTTTGTGCAGGAAATGCAGGATCAGGGGCTTGAGAATATTCGTCTGCATGAAAAATTACAGCATGCTATCGCCAACGATGAATTCCATATCGTGATGCAGCCGATCATTAACCTCGATAATCAGAATAGCTGCAATGAAGGTGAGAGCCTGATTCGCTGGCAAACGCCGGACGAAGGGTTTATCTCGCCGATCAAGTTCATAAGCCTTGCGGAAGAGTCGGGACTGATCATTCCGATTGGGCGTTGGGTGATCGCCGAATCCTGTAAGCAGCTGGCGAAGTTTATCGCGCGCGGGGGTCCGAAAGATTTCAAACTGCACGTCAATATTTCAGCAATACAGCTGCAGCAGCCCGATTTTGCTTCGCATTTGTTCACCTGTATTCAGGAGAACGAACTGATGAACGGCAACATCTGCGTGGAAATCACCGAAAGTACGCTAATGAAACATACCGATCAGATTGTCGATACGCTTAAGTATCTGCGCCGCCTGGGCGTGACCGTGGCGATTGATGATTTCGGTTCCGGCTATTCGAGCCTCTCTTATTTGCACTCTTTCCCGTTCGACTGCCTGAAAATCGACAGAACATTTGTCTCTGACATTCTGACTAATGAGAAGAACGCGGCGGTGGTTTCGTCAGTGCTGACGCTCGCCAAAAGCTTTAACGTGCCGCTGGTGGCTGAGGGCGTGGAGACGCTGGAGATGGCTGAGAAGCTTCAGGAAATGGGATGTGAACTGGTGCAGGGATACTACTTCTCCAGGCCACTTCCCTTTGATGACTTTACGGCAGCGGTGAATCGAGGCTGACGGCGCGTTATTCGTCGACCAGCCACATGTCCGCTTCTTCGAACATTTCCTGAACGGCGCGGCTAATCTGTTCCTTTTCATGTTTGCTGGCGTCGGTGTTGATTGCCGGCAGCGTCATCATTGGCTTAACGCGAATGTCTGCGTCGGGGAATATCTGATGAACGCGCCGGGTGAGTTCACTCAGAATTTTTTCTTGTGCGCCAGGCAAGCCTGCGAAATTGCGTTTGTCATAAATCAGTTCGACGAACATTACCACTTCCTTTGTACTGTTTAGATGTACAGTTTTATACTGTATGGATATTCAGTGTCAAGGCCAGAGTGGCGGCACCCGGCACAAGTATGTTCTGGTAAAGCCGTTGAGGGAGTGCTGTAGCATTAATGACTTAGCGGAAACTCGCGAGGGCTGGCAAAATCGCGACTACGTTTAAAACGATAAAAAGTGGCCATCATGAAAAAAAGTGCACTCATCGCAGTCAGTTTTCTGTTTCTCGCTAGCCAGTCTAGTTTTGCCGGAAGCAAAACCCTGGTGGAATACGGCGTGGTTCAACAGAGCCGTGTCATCAGCCAGGCTAATGGGCAGTATCATCCTTTACGGACTGTGGCGGCAGGGGCGTTAGGCGGCGTCGTTGGCCACCAGTTCGGGAATGGTAAAGGCAAGACCGCAATGACCGCAGCTGGCGCACTCGCCGGGGCAGGGGCGTCGCGTTACCATCAAAGCACGCAGCAGGCGCCACAGCAGGTCGATTTACTGATCAAAACCGAATCAGGTGCCACTATCGACGTGGTCCAGTCGTACACCGGCGGTGTGGTGTTTAATCCCGGCGACAAAGTTCGCATCCTGACCAGAGGCTCAGATACCACGGTCGATAAATCTTTGTAAAAGCGCGCTATCGCAGATAACAAAAACGGGAACCTTTGGGTTCCCGTTTTTATACCTGATGCCTGACTGCGCTCAGGGTAATGCACTAAGCGCGTGCCTCAGCAGTAAGGTGTCTAATTACCTGGCAGCGAGCTGCGACGCTGAAAAGAGCGTGCCGCAATAGGGGCAGAGCAAAGGACTATTTTTTTTGATTCTTGATGGACTGTGCATTGATTTCTTAGCACATTTCGGACATGAACATTCTGCGGGTTGGGAAGGGCGAAGTTGACGATTTTTACGTTCAGCCATGTGTATTCCTTATATGTTGGCGCAAAACAATACCTCAATAGCACGCGAAAAGCCCTCATTCATTTTTTTATTTTTAACAATGCAGACTTTTCCCGGCCCTGACAAATCTTTTGAGATAAGCCTTGCTAAAAAAAATTAATCGTGCGTTAATGCTCTATCGGTTTGAACATACACGTTATCTGAAACAGTTCTCTTAAGTCGTCCTCATCATTTTCTCTCCTTGATGTACCTTCTTCAGTTTTCTTAGAAACAACAGGTTTTCAAACCAACACAGCCTGCGGGCGATATAATAATTAAAGGTAAAAAACATGTCTAACCAAATGACTGGTATTGTTAAATGGTTTAATGCTGAAAAAGGTTTCGGCTTTATTACTCCAAAAGACGGAAGCAAAGATGTCTTCGTACATTTCTCTGCTATCCAGAGCAACGATTTCCGTACTCTGTATGAAAATCAACAAGTTGAATTCTCCGTTGAAGCAGGTCCTAAAGGTCCTTCCGCTGTCAACGTGGTACCGCACTGAGGGCCTGACTATTACTGACTCAATTCACTTCCGCTGCCCTTGCTGCCACGGTTCGCAATATCGGACTTCATCTTTCGATGTTACTGAAAAAAATCCGTTCGGTGCAAAATGTATTTTTTGCAAATCAGCAATGATCACCGCCGATAATATTTACACTTGGCAACGTCCTGTTTCTGTTTCCACTATTACCGAAATCAGAAAATAATACGACGATGCTATCAGATAAATACTATTTTAATTAGGACAGGTGACAGACTTACATCCATCCGGAGAACGAATGAAAAAAGTGCTCGTGTTTTTTAACGCCGAACCTCTGACCGTTGTCTCCGTTATGCCTGATGAAACGTCAATACGTTGTGAATATCCGAACGGTGAGGAGGCAAATTTGATAATCATGTCTGCCAGTTTTCCCTCTCTGACCGGCGATCACAATGTAATTCATGTCGCTACAGACAGAGAACTTGCTGCAGAAGATATTCTCAAAGCAGCCGAAAAGTACCTGTAAAACTGATTGTCCAGATAACCGCCCAATGGGCGGTTTTTTTATGCCTGTCATTCAGGAGCATTGTTAGCTAAAAAGCTTCCCTTTCAGCAGTCCCATGCCTTCAGACAGCAGGTCTTGTTGCTGATTAACCTGTCCGTCAGGTGACAACGTATCGACGACCTTCGGTAAATGCTCGGCAATCAGGTTCGACGCACTTTGCGTGTCGATGCCCAGTTTGGCAGCGAGATCCGCAACGGCAGGGGAGCCCAGCGCGGACGTTATCTGGTCACCCGATACCGGCTGGTTTGTGCCGGTGCTTATCCAGGATTCAACCACTGCACCCAATCCACCCTGCTGAAATTTTGCCAGTAGCCCGGATACGCCGCCTTGCTCGTTAATCCACGTTAATATCGCCTGATAGGTACCAGCCTGTCCGTCCTGACCACCGAACATGCCTGCCACCTGGTCGAATAAACTCATAATGTCATTCCTCACTGTTCACTGCGTGAATTCATCGGCCTAAACCGAAGTGCGTTTAGCGGGATGAGTCAAAATAATGCGAGGCGAGCCTCACAACACTTAAGTATAAAACACCCATCTGGGTTCTGTTTTTCTTTACCTGGAGGGCAGGAGAGAAGGGCTGTCAGGGCCATTCGCTGCTAAAAAGAGCAGCCGTACAGTTATAGACTAAAAACAGATATCCGCCGGGTTAATTTAGTGCTAAAACTGCGCCGGAAAATCCCATCAGAGAAGTCTGTAATGCAGCCGGAACAATTTAAAACAAAGAACTGTAAGCGCTTTATTCTGGCGGTCGCCGTCATCTTTGTCATCGCGTTGATGCTTGTGGGACATGCCACATTTGGCGGGGTAGCCGAGGAGTACGATTTGCCGTATTACGTCTGGTCTAATTCGATGTTCATTATGCAGGCTGCGATGGTGCTGGTGTACAGCATCGTTTTCACGCTGCTGTGCTCCATTCCGCTGGGATTCATTCTGTTAGAGCCTGACCGCGACCAATAGGGGTTTCACCCTGAGCGCCGGGCGTTCAGGAGGCGATAATCCCCTGCTGACGGGTTTTTTTATCCAGATACATGGCTGCATCGGCCGCCTGAATGGCGCTCTCTGCGTCCAGCTCATGCGGGTTGACGTCGATGGTGCCAATGCTGGCGCCCGGGTAATTAATCGTGTGGCCGCTCAGCAGATAGTGGCCGCGGATTTGACGGCGCAGCAGGTCGATAAACGGCGTTTTCTGATCGCTGGACGTGATTTCACAGGCGATGAGAAACTCGTCTCCGCCCAGACGCCCAACGATATCCTCATCGCTCATCACCGAGGCCAGTCGCTGGCCTACCTGCATTAAGAATGCATCCCCGGCCTGATGGCCGTGAACATCATTAATTTCTTTAAAATCGTCGAGATCGATAAATGCCACCAGGACGTGTGATTGGTTCATCCGCGCACGTTCAAACAAAATGTCGAGGTGCTCATAGACGGCGCGTCGATTGGCAAGGCCCGTCAGCGCATCGGTGTAGGAGTGAGCGATCAGCGCCTCGTTGGCCTGACGCAGTTGCGTCACCAATGACTCTTTTTCGATGTAGCGGGCAATCAGGCTCGCGAACAGGTGCAGCACATGTTCGCTGTTAATACTGTAACTGTGCTGGTCGCGGCTGGAGGCGCAGAGCGTGCCATACAGCGAACCATCGGTCAGATGCACGGGCGTGGTGAAAAAGGTGCTGATCCCCAGGGCCTGTGCGGCATGACAGTCCGGCCAGCGGGTTTCCACGTCATTGCTGAAATAGTGCTGTTCGTCCACAGCGCGTTTGCACAGCGTTTCATCCCACGGAACGGCGAAACCTTCCGGGATCTGCATCTCGCTGCTGTTGCGGGCATACACGATATGCTGCAAACGGGTCGCCGTATCGATCCTGGTCAGATAGGTCGACTCCATGTGCGTCACCATCTCCAGCATTTCCAGTAGCTGGCGCACGAGGCTCTCGAGTGATTGTTCGGTGGCGAGGGTTTGTGAGACGCGGGCAAGAATAATATCTGACATGACCTGAAAGCTCCCGTGCAGTAACGGCAAAAACTGCACGCTATGCTGAAAATATCGACTATCTAAAAAGAGTAAACCATGAATACATCACGTTTTATACATCGAATAGGCGAGAATGCGAGACTTCTTGGGCAAAAAACTCATGGATTATGGAATGATGTGTTCTTAGGTCAAGAACGAGAACGCTCCTAATTTAATTTGCAAAAGTGCAGTTAAAATGAAGAAATAGTAAAGATTAAGGCAAATTAGCCGCGCATAAAGGATGCAATATCAATGAAATACGCCGGATTACTGCTGCCAATTCTGCTGGCAGGCTGCACCACCACTGAACAAAACGACGCACCACCCCCGCCAAATGTCGGCATGCCGAACCCTGCTGCGGTCTACTGCCAACAAAAAGGCGGCACGTCTGTGCCGGTACAAAGCCCGCAGGGCGTGCGTTCAGATTGTAAACTGCCTGGCGGGGAAGTGATTGACGAATGGACCCTGTATCGTCGCGATCATAAGCAATCGTGACAGCACGCTGCTCTCCAGGATACAATTGAAGATAAGATTAATCTTAATTTAAGAGTGTGTGAGAGCAGCATGTTTCAGCTTAAACCGGGCACCCTGGCGATGATCATCGCGGCCCGTACGCCCGCAGGTCGGGCGAATATCGGTAAATCTGTATCGCTGTTTGCCCTTTGCCAGCCGGGTGAACGCGTCCTGAACCCTGTCAACGGCGTGGTCACCGAACTGCCACGTGAGGCCCAGCGAGCGCTGTGGCTGGTGACGGGTGACATTCAGTCGGCGGACGGTCAGTCTGGTTTTTCATTCGTTCGCCCTGAACATCTGATGCCACTGACGCCTGACATGCTCCCCGCCGATGAGCTGGAAAAAGTAACGGAGTAACACGGCTACACCTTCTGGTCCTGTTCAGCAATCCAGGCCAGCAGCGCCGGGATTTGCTCATGTGAAAACACCGCAATCCCATGTTGGCGCAAAAGCGCGGCGGCAACGCCGTTGCCTGCGATTTTTTTGCCGCTAAAACTCCCGTCATAAATTTCTGTACTGCCGCAGGTAGGGCTGCCGTCCGTTAACAGCGCTGCAGAACAGCCCGCGCCTTGAGCCGCCTCGAGCGCCAGCCAGGCTGCAAGCTGATAATGGGCGGTGACGTCAGTTCCGGTGCTTTCGATAATACGCGCCTGGCCCGCCATCACCTGTTCACCCTGGCCGGCGACAATTTCGGCCGACGGACGCGGAGTCGGTAAACCGGCTGCGAGTTCCGGGCAATGAATGACCAGTCTGTCTTCTGCCCGCAACGTTTGCAGCAATTCACCCAACTGCGTTTTGGCGCTGGCGTTATAGCGCACCGGATGCCCCATCAGACAGGCACTCACCAGAATTTTCGTTTTCATCGCAGCTCCGTATTTTCCCGCTGAAAGAGTAATACGAACTGCGAACAGATGAAACGATCGCCAACTGCACATTCTGGGGATTGTTCTGCGCGCAAAACCCCGGTAGGCTGGTGTTCCTTATGTAGTCCGAAAACTGCACAGCATAAGGAACCCTTCATGGAACTCGCTTCGAATAAAAATACCCTACGAATTGCACTGGTCGGCGATTTTAATCCCGAGGTGATTGCGCATCAGGCGATCCCACTGGCGATTGATGATGCCGCCGCCGTTCAGGAACTCACCGCCGATTACGACTGGGTCGCCACCACCGACATTAAAAGCGCTGACGATCTGGTGGGCTACGACGCAATCTGGCTGGTGCCCGCGAGCCCATACCAAAACGCCGAAGGGGCGTTTATCGCCATCCGCTACGCGCGTGAAAACAGCATTCCCTTCCTCGGCACCTGCGGCGGTTTCCAGCATGCGATCCTCGAATATGCCCGCAACGTACTGGGCTGGAACGATGCGGCACACGCCGAAACGGATACCGAAGGCCGAATGGTGATTGCGCCACTGGCCTGCTCGCTGGTAGAGAAATCAGACACCATCGAACTGCGCGCCAATACCCTCATCGCCAAAGCGTATGGTCGCCTCAGCATTGAAGAGGGCTATCACTGCAACTACGGCATTTCACCGGATTTCGCGGCGGAGCTTGACGAAGGCGCGCTGCGCGTCACCGGCTGGGATGAAGAAGGTGAAATCCGCGTGGTAGAACTGATTACTCACCCGTTCTTTGTCGGCACGCTGTTTCAGCATGAGCGCAACGCGCTGGCTGGCCGCCCGGCACCGCTGGTCCATGCGTTTCTTCGCGCGGCAGCAACTTAAGAATCGCCTGCCGACACTTCGCTTGCATGGGCCTACAACGAATGCGTAGGCCCGATAAGCATCGCGCCATCGGGCAATTGGCGTCTACCCGTGGATTTCCCGATCACGTCCTGCTAATCCCCCAAACACGGCCATCACCAGCGAGATAACGGCGACCGCAATTAGCGGAATGTGCCAGTCGCCGCTGACGTCATGAATTCGGCCCATCGCCGGAGGCCCACAGGCCGCCAACATATACCCGACCGATTGTGCCATACCGGACAACGCCGCCGCCTGATGTGCGGAACCGGCTCGCAGGCCAATAAATGTCAGCCCAAGGATCATCGTCGCGCCACAGCCAAAGCCGAAGATCAGCGTCCACAACATCGCCTGCTGAGGGAACAGCCAGAAGCCGATGGCGCTCAGGGCGCACATTAGCGCCACGCTGATGGCAATCCCGCGCTGGTCTTTGAGCTTAAACAGCACCAGCGGGATCAGTAGCCCCGGTACGGCGGTCGCCAACTGCAACAAACCGTGCAGAGAACCGGCCTGCGCTTCGCTGTAGCCGTGGCTGATAAGAATGGCGGGCAGCCAGCCTACAATTACGTAATACACCAGCGAGTTAAGCCCAAGGAACAGCGTCACTTGCCAGGCCAGCGCCGAACGCCAGATACCTTTGCTGTGCAGGCTGCGCGCCCCGGTCACCGTGCCCGACGTGTGATTACGCAACTGCGGTAACCAGACTACCAGCGCCAGCAACGGAAACGCCATCAGCGCCAGCAGTGCGCCGTGCCATCCCGCGCCGCTCAGGGCAATCGGCACCACCACGGCGGAACCCGCCGCTGCGGCAATCCCCATTGTCAGGGAGTACGCGCCGGTCATTTTCGCCACGTGTCCGGAAAAATCGCGCTTGATAAGGCCTGGCAGCAAAACGTTCCCGAGGGCAATGCCGCAGCCGATGATGGCGGTTCCGACGAACAGCAGGCCAGACGAGGGTAATGAACGGACGGCTACCCCGGCGCAAATCAGCAGCAGGGCAACGATCAGGCTGCGCTCCATACCGAAACGGCGCGCAACGCCGGCTGCCAGTGGTGAAATCAGACCAAATGCGAGGAGCGGCAGGGTGGTCAGCATCCCGGTCTGGGCGGTGGACAGCCCGTAGTCGGCACGAATGCTGTCAAGCAGCGGGGCGGCACCGGTAAACGTCACGCGTAAACAGGTGGCGATCAACAGGATGCCCACAATCAAAAGCAGATTCTGGCGTGGGGTTGTCATGGACACAGTACTCATGGCGTTCTCAGTTATTTTTTGGTGCGACTACGATAGCGCTTTTTCGTCATGAAGAAATCAAGCTAAAATGACAAATAATCGCTAATATCGGACAAAAGCAATGATGGCAGGACTGGGGCTTGAGGGGTATGAACCCGACAGCCAGCATGACGCTGCGGCGGCGTTTCGCGTTCAGGTTGTGGAAGACGAGCAGTACATCCCAGAGCATCAGCACCGCAAAGGCCAGCTGATCCTGGCCCTGCACGGGGCAATTACGTGCGAAGTGGAAAATGCACTTTGGATGGTGCCGCCGCAGTATGCGGTGTGGATCCCCGGCCAGGTCCCGCACAGCAATCGCGCGACACCGGGTGCCCGGCTCTGTTTTCTGTTTATCGAACCCGGTGCAGCGGCGTTACCGGCGCACTGCTGTACGTTGAAAATCTCGCCACTGGTGCGGGAACTCATTCTGAATCTGGCCGTTCGCCACGAATCGCCGCAATGTGACCCGGCGACGCTTCGGCTGATTCAGGTGCTGTTTGACGAGCTGCCGCAGCAGCCGCAGGAACAGCTCCAGTTGCCGGTTTCTGCCCATCCCAAAATTCGCATGATGGTGGAGAAGATGGAGACGGAACCGGCGGTGTGGCAAACGTTGGGGCAGTGGGCGAGTTATTTTGCGATGAGCGAACGCAATCTGGCCCGGCTGGTGGTGAAAGAGACCGGGCTGAGTTTTCGTCGCTGGCGGCATCAGCTGCAGCTGATCCTGGCGCTACAGCTGTTGATCCGAGGTCAGAGCGTGCAGCAGGCCGCACACGCGTTGGGCTATGACTCTACCACCGCGTTCATTACCATGTTCCGTAAAGGATTAGGCCAGACGCCGGGGCGATATCTCAGCGGGTTGGCTACCCCTTCCCAATAAGTATCGAGACCAGCCCGGCGGCGATAAGCGGCCCGACCGGTACGCCGCGAAACAGCGCCACACCGAGCACGGTCCCCACTAAAAGGCCGGCGACCAGCTGCGGTTGTGTTCCCATCAGTTGAACGCCTCGACCGCCGAGCCACGAGACAAACACGCCGACCGCAATCGCGACCAGCGATTTCCAGTTCACGAACGAGTGCAGCAGCGTTGAGGCGGGCAGCGTCCCGCTGGCGATAGGCGCCATCACGCCGATGGTCAGCACGATAATACCCATCGCCAGGCCCTGTTTTTCAATCCAGGGGAAAAAGGTATTCAGCGGCGTAACGCGCACGATGATCAGCACCAGAATGGAAACGGCGACGGTGGTGTTGTGACTGACAAAGCCGAGCGCCGCCAGTCCCAGAAGAATTAACAGGGTAGGGTCAAACATTTGGGAGTCCTTGCCAAAAAAAGTAAGCCTGTTCACTGTACGCGAAATAGCGTGCATAAACAGGCTGCTATATAACAATCTTATTTTTTTGGGCGTCTGCCCGAAGGTCAGTTTGTTAAGACGCTGACCAACTGACTGCCTTCACGGATAAATACCGGGATTGTCTCCAGCGGCGCGTCCACGGTGATGCGCTCGCCCCCGTGATAGCGTTCGCCGTTGAGAGCGACCCAGTTAGCACCCGCCGGGAGCCAGACGTCGCGCTGACGTTGCCCGGCGTGAATCACCGGGGCAACCAGCAAATCTTCGCCGAACAGGTACTGGTCTTCGATTTCCCAGCTCTGTTTTTCCTGTGGATAGTGCCAGAATAGCGGACGCATCAACGGATCGCCGTGCTGATGCGCGTTGTCATAGAGCGCATCAATATACGGACGCAGTTTTTCGCGCACCGACAGCCAGTGCTGCATGATGTCGAAATTGGCTTCGCCGTAGCTCCACAGTTCGTTCTGTGAACCGCTGTTACATTGCGGAATGCCGTCGCGGTAGCGCTCCGGGGGCTGAATTTGCGGCTCGCGATAACCGTGCATACGCAGAACCGGGCAGAAGACCGCCCACTGGAACCAGCGGATCAGCAACTCATGGAAGGCGGGATCGTTAATGTTACCGCCCTGGAAACCGCCGATGTCGGTCGTCCACCACGGAATTCCCGCCAGCCCCATGTTCAGCCCGGCGGCAATCTGGTTACGCAACGCATGGAATGAAGAGTGCACATCACCCGACCAGGCCAGCACGCCATAGCGCTGGCTGCCGGCCCAAGAGCAGCGCACCAGGTTGACAATATCCTGCTCGCCATTGGCTTTCAGCCCATCGTAAAAACCCTGAGCAAAATCCCGCGGGTAGCGGTTGCCGACTTCCAGCACCGGGCCTGCGTGATAGCGGTAGTTGTCAAAATCGTAGGCGCGGTATTCCGGCTCGGCTTCATCCAGCCAGAAGAGTTTGATGCCTAAATCGTAGTAATTTTCCTTCACCGTTTCCCAGACAAACTGCCGGGCCTGCGGATGCGTGGCATCGAAGAATGTGGTGTTGCCCATAAAATCGAGATTGACCTGCACGCCGCGCTCGCTGCTGACCAGCCAGCCTTTGGCCTTCATTTTCGGATATAGCGGGCTGCGCGCTTCCACCGTCGGCCAGACAGACACCATCAACTCAATACCCAACGCGCTAAGTTCATCGACCATCGCTTTCGGATCGGGCCAGTCAATCGGGTCAAAACACCATGTGCCCTGATTCGGCCAGTGGAAGAAATCAATCACCATCACCGACAGCGGCAAGTTGCGACGACGATACTCGCGCGCCACGTCGAGAACTTCCTGCTGGGTGCGATAACGCAATTTACACTGCCATAAGCCGCTGATAAACGTGGGCGCAGGCGGGGGAGTGCCGGTGGCTTTCGCATACTGTCGCGTGATATCGACGATGCTATCGGCGGCGGTTATCCAGTAGTCCATTTCACCGGTGACGCGGGCCCGCCATTCGGTCTGGTTTTTGGCGAAATTCACTTCGCCAATCGCCGGGTTATTCCACAGCAGGCCATAGCCGAGGCTCGACTGCATAAACGGCACGCTGGCCTGAGAGTTACGCTGCGCGAGTTCCAGCGTACAGCCTTTGAGATCCAACCACGGCTGCTGATACTGGCCCATGCCGTAGAGGCGTTCCTCAGGGCGTGACTCGAAACGTACGGTCAGTTGATACTTACCGCCCGCCAGCGGCTTAAATTCACGGCCATCAAGCTTCAGGGCGCTGACGTATTTATCCTGACCTTTTTCGCTGGAGCCAATCCCTACAGTTGAGCGCTGCCGCCACATTTCTTCGAGCAGCAGTTCCCCGCGCTGGTTATAGAACGCCAGCTGGCCTTTGAGATTAAGCGTGGCGGTAATGTTGCCGTTACGCAGAGTTAAGCTTTCTGCTCCAGAGGTCATTTCCGCGTCACACGATTCGGCGGGAAGCAGCGCCTGTAAGTCGTCAGTAAAATCTGGCGCACAGGTGGCTCTGACGCGAAGACTGTTGCGGCCCCAGGTTTCAACGCGCAGGATCTGGCGCTCAAAGCGCCACTCAATACTATTGGAATGTGAAATGAGTTCACTCATGGATAATCGGTCCTTTTACGAAATAGGGTGTCTGGCGAGATTGATGGATTTCATGGTGCTGTCGTCGAGCTTGTACCAGCGCAGGGTGGCAAATGCGGCCAGTGAAAGCAGGCCCGGCACGACGGTGAAGAGGGCGATAATGCAGTACATGGCGGTGGAGGTTTGCGCCGCGGCGTTAGGGACGTATCCGCTAAAGCCCAGCGTCCAGCCAACGATAGCCCCGCTGATGGCCATGCCCAGTTTGAGCACTGCCAGGAAGGTAGAGAAAATCACGCCGTCCATGCGTTTGCCCTGTTTCCATTCGGCGTAGTCAGCCACGTCAGCCATCATCACCCACATCAGGGTGGTGGTGGCCTGGTAAAGCGTGGAGATCACGAAGGTGAGCGGCACAAGGACGAAGACGGATTTTGGCGCGAAGAACAGGGCGATACTCAGTACGCCAGCCAGCACGGCGCAGTAGCCGAACATTTGCACTTTGCTGTAGCTGAGAGTCAGGCGTTTGGCCAGCGCGCTACCGGCGGCTTTGCCCAGAATGTGTGCCCCGAGCATCCACATGAAATAACTGGCGCTGCCGAGATAATAGGTGACGAAATACATCATGGCGCCGAGGCGAACAACACCAAAACCAATATTGGTTAATACCAGAACCGCGACGACACGCCACTGATCGTTGCGCAATAAATCCCGTAGTTCGGAGAGGTAATTATTGTGTGTCGCTGGGGCATTAATACGTTCACGGGTATTGGCAAAACAGAACCAGAACATAATCACCGCCACGGTGGCCATAATACCCATTGCCCAGCGATAGCCGAGTAATTTATCCGCGCCGCCTAAGAATTCGGCTAAAGGCATCATAAAGAAAGTGGATAATGCCCCGCCGAGAGTGGCGAGAAAGAAACGATAAGATTGCAGGGAAATACGCGCGTCGTTATCCGGGGTGATCACCGCCCCCATTGAGCAGTAAGGGATATTAATGGCGGTGTACATTAACATCATCAGGGTGTAGCTCACGGTCGCGAAAATCATCTTTCCGTGCAGGTCTAGTGATTCCGGCACGGCGTAGGTGAGCAGGCAACTGGCCCCGAACGGCAGCGCCAGCCACAGCATCCACGGTCTGAATTTACCCCAGCGCGTTTTGGTACGGTCAGCAATATATCCCATCGCAGGATCGATAATTGCGTCAGCGGTACGGGCCAGCAAAAACATAGTTCCGACAAATGCCGCCGGAAGCCCAACCACATCGGTGTAATAAAAGGTCAGAAAGATAATAACGTTATCCAGTCCAATGTGACTGGCCATATCGCCTAACCCATAACTGATTTTTTCTTTACGGCTGATTGTCTCGGTCATGGTACTCACCTTGCCAGTGTAAGGTTTATTTCGGAGGTGTTCTGGCATTGATGGTTAACCATGAGATTAAACTTAACAATTACGAGATTTGGCAATGTACTTATGGAAAATCTTTTTCGTGATACCGGTAACAATAATCATTATTGCTATTGCCAGTTCGGTTTTACGCCATGACGGTAATTTTTTTGCGGGCGAATCGTTTCAGTATTTAACGTCGCGTAGGGTGCGATTTCTGCCTGTCATGCGGTTGTCATGAACGTGGCGTAAGACGGATAAGGTGAGCACAGGAGGGTGATGATGTACGATCAACAATTTGCCGAAACGCTGATTATCTTTCTCTCATTTTTAACGGTGGGCGGGATTCTGGTGGCGTCCGTTTTGTACCTGGAAAGACGCCACTGACAGGGTTGTCACTCGGCGCGGCGGAAATCGACCAGTTCTGGCTGAGCGATACGCAGATAATCCTGGGTGTCCATCACGATAGATTTTTCCAGCAGACCGGCGTTAAACGCGATTTCATCGAAACGCGTGAACAGCAAGGGATCGGCCACCAGTTTCAGAGCAGGATGAAAGCTGAACGGCGGGATTGCGCCAAATGCGCAGGCGGTTAGCTCATCCACTTCCGCCGGGCTCGCCAGAGAGGCTTTCAGTCCGCCAAGATGCGTTGCCAGGCGGGATAAATCGGCCTGCTGATCGGCGGCTAAGATAGCCAAAACATGCAGCTTCACGCCGTTGCCTTTCACTTTGCAGACCAGCGCTTTTGCGCCTTGTCCTAGTGCCGTACCGCGAATCTCAGACACCGCTTCGCATTTACCCATCGCTTCATGTTCCATCACCCGAAAACGGGCCTGTTGCTGCTCCAGCATTACCAGCAAATGCTGGTGGACGACGCGGGAAGTGATTTCAGACATAATGACTCCATGAAAAATACCGGGCTGTCAGGATAGTCTTTCAGAGGAAGTGGGGCAATCGATGCGATAGCCCCACTTTGCAGGTTAACTGGGGGTGCTATTTCGCCAGCAGCTCTTTGCGGACGATTTCAGCCCCGGCGCTTAGGGCATCCAGCTTGCCTTTCGCCACGCCACGCGGCAGGGGGATCATCCCGCAGTTGGTGCAAGGATAGAGCTTATCGGCATCCACATACTGCAGCGCTTTTCGCAGTGTTGCGGCGACTTCTTCCGGCGTTTCGATGGTATTGGTTGCCACGTCAATGGCCCCAACCATCACCTTTTTACCGCGAATGAGCTCCATAAGCTCCATGGGTACGTGGGAGTTTTGACATTCCAGCGAAATGATATCGATATTGGATTTTTGCAGCTTTGGAAAAATCTCTTCATATTGACGCCATTCGGTACCCAGCGTTTTTTTCCAGTCTGTATTGGCTTTAATTCCGTACCCGTAGCAGATATGCACCGCCGTTTCGCATTTAAGCCCTTCGATGGCTCTTTCTAAAGTGGCGATTCCCCAATCATTCACCTCATCAAAAAACACATTAAATGCAGGCTCATCAAACTGGATAATATCAACACCCACGGCCTCTAACTCTTTGGCTTCTTCATTGAGAATTTTAGCGAATTCCCAGGCGAGCTTTTCACGGCTTTTATAGTGATTATCATAAAGCGTGTCGATCATTGTCATTGGCCCCGGGAGGGCCCATTTAATAGGCTGTGTGGTTTGCTGACGTAACAGTCTGGCATCTTCGACGAAGACGGATTTTTGGCGACTGACCGGGCCAACGACGGTCGGCACACTTGCTTCGTAGCGATTACGAATTTTCACTATCTCACGATTCTCGAAATCTACGCCGTTGAGGTGTTCAATAAATGTCGTGACAAAATGCTGACGCGTTTGCTCGCCATCACTGACAATATCAATCCCGGCCTGTTGCTGATCGTCCAGGCACAAACGCAAGGCATCCTGCTTACCGTCGGTTAATTCCTGACCCTGTAATTTCCAGGGTGACCAAAGTGTCTCAGGCTGCGCAAGCCAGGAGGGCTTAGGTAAACTGCCAGCAGTTGAAGTGGGTAATAATTTTTTCATTACAGGTGACCTTATACTTTTCGTCAATCAAAGAACGGAATGAGCAGACCATTGTGCAAGAACAGTTTGATAGGGTTTGATGAAGTGCTGTTCAGTAAATTTCCCTTGTTCAATAGCCAACTGGCTACGTTCTTCGCGATCGTAAACAATGCGTGTCAGAGAATAATCCTGATAGTTCAGGCTGGGTTGATACTGTAGTCCTGCCGCGGAATTAGCATTGTATATCTCTGGACGGTATATTTTCTGGAACGTTTCCATCGTGCTGATGGTGCTAATCAGCTCAAGGTCGGTATAATCACTGAGTAAGTCGCCAGTGAAGTAAAACGCCAATGGTGCAACGCTGTTTTCAGGCATAAAATAGCGAGCCCGCAGCCCCATTTTTGCAAAATAGGTATCGGTCAACGACGGTTCGTCCTGCTGATACTCCGCGCCTAATACAGGATGTTGATTACCCGTGCGATAATAGGTGTTTTTACTGGAAACGCTCAGGCAAATAACCGGCGCTTTCGCAAAGTTCTCTTTGTATGTGTTTGAATTCACAAAGCACTTAAAGATGTTTCCGTGTAATTCACCAAAGTCATCCGGCAGGCTAAGCTTAGCATTGTTTTTATTATGCGCGGGCAGTAATACGCTGAAGTCATAATCGCGCACATATGAAGAAAAATTATTGCCCAGAATCCCTTCAAAACGCTCATTGGTTTTTTTATCAACAATATGGGTTTTTAATATTTCAATGACAGGAAAGCTATCGGCCTTGCCATCAAGTTGAATATTCAATTGCGCTGTGATGATTTCAAGTTCGACAGAATAGCGATCACCCTTTGGATTATCCCAATGCGCCAGAGAATTGAACCGGTTGTCAATCATCACTAAGGTGTTGCGCAAGTTATCCTGACGCTTCTCACCCCTTGCCAGATTAGCAAAGTTGGTCGTAATACGCGTATTTTCTGAAGGGTTATAATTCTCGTCGAAACGAATACGCTTAAGGGTGAAAGTAAATTCTTTATTCATCGTCATCTGGCATCCTGGCGGCTGAGATAAAACCGGGTTTTAATTCAGCAGTCTTCAAAATTAATTAAATAACAGGATTCAATTTATGCCTGAGTCAGTGATCGAGGAAAAGTGATTTAATTTCATTCAACATGAGCGATATTCATGATCGATTATACGTGAGGGAGGGTGATAAGGCTGAGGTCCAGACTCAAAAACTCAATAGCGGGTTGATTAAGCGGTGCGGAGTTATCAAAGACGTCAGCCAGATGTGGATAATCTGGCTGACGGGGGATTAGCTGGTGGTGGTGCCCTGTTTGTGGAAAAGCTCCCTGAAGACCGGATAGATGTCTTCCTGGTCGCGGATATGCTGCATGGCAAAGTTCTCAAACATCGATTGCAGATGTTCGTACTCGCGCCACAGCGTTTGATGTGCGCGGCGGGTGATTTCGATATAGCTGTAGTAACGCACCACCGGCAGGATTTTCTTGGCCAGAATTTCATGACACAGCGGGGAGTCGTCGGCCCAGTTGTCGCCATCGGATGCCTGCGCAGCGTAAATATTCCACTGTGCCGGGTCATAGCGCTCTTTCACCACTTCATCCATCAGCTTCAGGGCGCTGGAGACAATCGTGCCGCCGGTTTCCTGAGAGTAGAAGAACTCGTGCTCATCCACTTCTTTAGCCTGAGTGTGGTGGCGGATATACACCACATCCACGTTTTTATAGGTCCGGCTGAGGAACAGATACAGCAGGATGTAAAAACGCTTCGCCATGTCTTTGGTGGACTGATCCATCGAACCGGACACGTCCATCAGACAGAACATCACTGCCTGGCTTGAAGGCTCAGGGCGTTTTTCGTAATTTTTGTAGCGCAGGTCAAAGGTGTCGATGAACGGCACGCGTTCGATTTTTGCCCGTAGTTCGGCAATCTCCTTTCGAAGACGCTCTTCCTCCAGCAGCTGCACCGGCTCGCTTTTGGCGACGGTGTCGAGGCTCTCTTCCAGTTCACGCAACTCGCGTCGCTTTCCGGCGGTCATCGCCGTGCGTCGCGCCAGTGAGTTCTGCAATGAACGCACCACGCTGATGTTGGCCGGTACGCCATTGGCGGTGTAACCCGCCCGATGCGTTTTGTACTCCGTCAGCTGGCGATGCTGATTTTTTTTCAGATTAGGCAGTGCCAAATCCTCAAACAGCAGATCCAGATATTCATCTTTCGAAATCTGGAACACAAACTCGTCCTGGCCTTCACCGTCCTGGCTCGCCTGGCCCTGACCGCTCCCACCACCACCGCCGCCACCCTGAGGGCGCTCGATGCGGTCGTTCTGCACAAAGTGATCGTTACCGGGGTGTACACGATGGCGAAGGCCGCCGCGTCCCTGATGGAACATCGGTTCGCTGATATCATCCGTCGGAATGGAAACCGACTCGCCGCTGTCTATATCGGTCACCGAGCGTTTGTTGATAGCCTCGGAGATCGACTGTTTTATCTGCGCCTTATAGCGGCGCAAAAAGCGCTGGCGATTCACCGCGCTTTTATTCTTACCGTTCAGGCGCCGGTCTATGAACCAGGTCATATGCCCCTCCCGTACTGCATTTGCCAACCTTCTGCTGTGTAGGCCCGGCAGCGATGTGGCGCCGGGCTACATTCGACATTATGACGATTTACGCACGCGCAAATACCATTCGCACAGCAGGCGTACCTGTTTACGGGTGTAGCCTTTCTCCATCATGCGATCGACAAAATCGTCGTGTTTTTTCTGCTCGTCGGTTGAGGTTTTGGCGTTAAACGAAATCACCGGCAACAGCTCTTCGGTATTGGAGAACATTTTCTTCTCGATAACCGTGCGCAGTTTTTCGTAGCTGGTCCAGTTCGGGTTACGTCCGCTGTAGTTCGCTCTGGCGCGCAGCACGAAGTTGACGATTTCGTTACGGAAGTCTTTCGGGTTGCTGATCCCGGCAGGCTTTTCAATTTTTTCCAGTTCTGCATTCAGGGATTCACGGTCAAACAGCTGGCCGGTATCCGGGTCGCGGTATTCCTGGTCCTGGATCCAGAAGTCTGCATACGTAACGTAGCGGTCGAAAATGTTCTGCCCGTACTCAGAGTAGGATTCCAGATAGGCGGTCTGGATCTCTTTGCCGATGAACTCGGCGTATTTCGGGATAAGATAGCCTTTGAGGAATTCGAGATAGCGTTCAGCCTGCTCTTGCGGGAACTGCTCGCGCTCAATCTGCTGCTCCAGCACGTAGAACAGATGCACCGGGTTCGCCGCCACTTCGACGTGATCGAAGTTGAACACGCGGGAGAGGATTTTGAACGCAAAGCGCGTCGACAGCCCGTTCATGCCTTCGTCCACGCCCGAATAGTCGCGATACTCCTGATAGGATTTCGCTTTCGGGTCGGTGTCTTTCAGGCTTTCGCCATCATACACGCGCATTTTTGAGTAGATGCTCGAGTTTTCCGGCTCTTTCAGACGCGACAGAATCGAGAAACGGGACAGCGTTTCGAGCGTGCCTGGCGCGCACGGCGCATGGGTCAGCTCACTGTGATTAAGCAGTTTTTCGTAGATTTTGATCTCTTCGGAAATCCGCAGGCAATAAGGCACTTTGACGATGTACACACGGTCAAGGAACGCCTCATTGTTTTTGTTATTACGGAAAGTCACCCACTCAGATTCGTTCGAGTGCGCCAGAATAATGCCGTTGAACGGCAGGGCGGAGATGCCTTCGGTGCCATTGTAGTTTCCTTCCTGCGTGGCGGTCAGCAGTGGATGTAGCACCTTAATAGGGGCTTTAAACATCTCGACGAATTCCATCAAACCCTGGTTCGCACGGCACAGTGCGCCGGAATAACCATAGGCATCCGGATCGTTCTGCGCGTGGTTTTCCAGTTTACGGATATCGACTTTACCGACCAGCGCTGAGATATCCTGGTTGTTCTCATCACCCGGCTCGGTTTTAGCGATAGCAATCTGCGCCAGAATCGACGGCCATACTTTCACCACACGGAATTTGGTGATGTCGCCGCCAAACTCGTTCAGACGTTTTGCCGCCCACGGCGACATAATGGTGCCGAGATAGCGGTTCGGGATGCCGTACTCTTTTTCAAGGAGCTGCGCATCTTCCTGCGGGTTAAACAGGCACAGCGGATGATCGTTGACCGGGCTGCGTTCGCCGTTGGCGCTAAGCACATAAATGGGCACACGCTGCATCAGCGCTTTCAGTCGTTCTGCCAGCGACGATTTACCCCCCCCTACCGGGCCCAGTAAATAGAGGATCTGTTTCTTCTCTTCCAGACCCTGAGCGGCATGTTTCAGGTAGGCGACGATCTGTTCGATAGCGTCTTCCATACCGTAGAACTCTTCAAACGCCGGGTAGCGTGCGACCACCCGATTCGAAAATAGACGGGACAGCCGTGGCTCATGGGCAGTATCAACCATGACTGGCTCACCGATAGCCATTAATAGCCTTTCTGCCGCATTGGCATAGGCACTGCGATCTTGCTTACAGGTTGCAAGAAATTCCTGCAGTGTGAACTCTTCGTCCTTGGCAGCTTCATAACGCTGGCGATAGTGATCGAATATATTCATGGCATGCCGTCCTTTCGTTTTTTAGCACAGGATAAGAGCCGTTCGTATGAATAATAGAGGCTCCCGGAAGGGATAAGCTGAACGACGCTCGTTCAATCTCCAGCAACCCTTGTGCCAGGTTGTTGGGTTCGAAACCATAACGTGCCCCGCGATTACACCTTCTGAATTTAAGCGTAGATGGCATTTGGAAAACTTGCATGTTGGCAAAAGTCAATTTCAATGACATATCAATAACTCATCAAAAAATACCGCGACTTAAAGGCGAAGAAATTTCAGGGTTCATAGCGCTGTCATCTGCCTGTAAGCGGCGTGTCATCAAAAGTTGGTAATTTGAGCGGTTAAATATCGTAAGCAGAAGTAAAAAGTTTGAGGTCAACGTAACGGGCGGTTAAACTTCAGCCGCTTGTAATTTGAAAGGGATATGCAACGTGAAATTAATCAAACTTCTGACAACGGGTGTGCTCCTCGCAACTGCATCAACCGTTGTACATGCTGAGGACAGCAAACTGACGCTGGGAGCGGGCGTCGGGGTGATTGGTCATCCGTATAAACAGTACAGCAGTGACATTTATCCGGTGCCTGCTATTGATTTTGAAAGTGATAACTTCTGGTTCCATGGTCTCGGCGCAGGGTATTACCTGTGGAACGATACCACCGATAAGCTCTCTATCACTGCCTACTGGTCGCCGTTGTACTTCAAACCTGGCGACAGCGACAACAATCAGCTGCGTAAGCTCGATCGTCGTCAGTCGACGATGATGGCTGGCCTGTCATACCTGCACTTTACGCAGTACGGTTTCCTGCGCACGACCCTTGCAGGTGACACGCTGGACAAGAGCAACGGTATCTCATGGGATATGGCATGGTTGTACCGCTACAACACCGGCGCGTTGACCGTGACGCCAGGGATCGGTGTGCAGTGGAGTAGTGATAATGAAAACGAATACTACTATGGTGTTTCCAGGAACGAATCACGGAAGAGTGGCCTGCGCAGCTACGATCCCGAAGATGGCTGGAACCCGTACGTTGAGCTTTCTGTGAATTACAAGCTGAATGAGGCCTGGAGCGTTTATGGGGTAGGGCGTTATACCCGTTTGTCGGATGAAATCACCGACAGCCCGATGGTCGACAAAACCTGGACCGGACTACTGTCTACCGGCGTGACCTACAGCTTCTGATAATGCACCGTTGAGGTGCGTGAAGTGCAATAAAACAGGGCGAAGACGCCCTGTTTTGCATGGAAAAGAAGCAGGACTTGAATCACGAATATGCTGATATACACGTTGGCGTTAACATTTTCATCCAGAGTCCAGATCATATCACCGTTAGCTAATTAACAACGCGCGGTAATTTCAAAAATAAAGAAATTTACATTCACGGAATATATTGTAATAACTGTTATATTTGCAGGTGATATATTTATAGATAAATATATCCGCGCGATATCGTTTTATTTGAATTGCATCATGCTTTATATATTGAATGATCTGTAGCATCCAATACTGGCAATTGAAACATCATTTCAATACATTCAATAAAACGGTGATAAAGATGAAATATTTTTTCAAGGCTAGCTGCGTGGCAGTTTTACTTGTTCCAGTAATATCAAGCGCAGTGTCGCTGGATTTCAGACATGAATATAAGGCAGAGAGTAAATCAAATGCCGACAGGGTGAAGATCAGCCACACCACTGAAACCGGTTATTTCTTCAGTATAGAGGGACGTTCGTCAGAAAGTACTGACCCAACATCTGATGGGTTTCGTGAGGGGAATGGTGATCTGAGCGGCAATGGCAGCGAATGGGAAGCCGGTCGAAATTTCAAGATCAATGACAGTCTAACCATTTCACCCGGTATGAATATTGATGCTGGCGATACTGCTATGCAGTATCGTCCTTTTGTTAAAGCGACATATAAAATAACAAGCAACTGGATTACCTCATTTCGCTATCGTCCTGGTGTAAACGTTCCTGAAGATTCCAATCTCTCCAATAAATATTTCAATCAGTTTAACTGGGTATTTGGTTACAAAAACTCTGATTTCTCCATTATGGGTGATTATGAATATCGTTTGACAAACTATGATGATTATAAAGGAAACCATAATTACTGGTTGTACAACGTAACGATAGGTTTGCCGATTGATCAACACTGGACGCCATACACTGAAATTGGGATAGTGCCACAATATAATGAAGAGCATGAACAAGACAGCCGGGAAATGCGTTACCGTCTTGGGATTCGATATAGCTTCTGATATGAACAAGGGCGGTATTTTACCGCCCTTGTTATTTTATTTACATCTTGATGCCGTTGTTACCAATAGGGCACCCAGGATTTTCGCAGCCTAATCATTGCTTCCATATAAAAATAATCTCCCCAGCTGGTGCACTCGTCCACGCCAATATCATCATGCATATGATAAATGCCGTGCTTTAATATTCCTTCGCAGCGTTCTTCAGCCGTGGAGAGATAATTTTCAGTCAGCGATGCCATTATCTGTAAGGCCCAATTCTCATAAATTTCCCGGTTTGGATCCAGCACCGGTAAACCGTTGACCAGTTCTAACAGACCACAGACTGTAATCGCGGCCGCAGAACTATCACGAACCGCATCGGTATTACACAAATCCAGATCCCAGTGGCAAACATCATCCTCAGGCAAGCGATTAAGAAAGTAATGTGCCAGACGACGGGATAATTCCACCATGCTGTTGTCACCCGTGTAGCGCCAGGTCAGCAGAAAACCATAGATCCCCCATGCCTGACCTCTTGCCCAGCAAGAATCGTCGCTATACCCCTGATGCGTATTGCCAAAACGCGCCTTGCCCGTTTCTGCATCAAAAAAATAAGTATGGAACGTGGAGGCATCAGCTCGTACCAGATGCGTGGCCGCTTGCGCAACATGGGCAATCGCAGCTTCTGCATAACGACGATCGCCAGTCTGTTCGCTTGCCCAGTAGAGTAGCGGAAGATTCATATTACAATCTATGATGATCCGCCCCTTTTGTTCCGGATCGTCTAACGTCCCCCAGGCCTGCAGGATCCCAGCGTCAGGAAGGTAGCGCTCCATCAGTTTATCGGCAGCTTCAAGAGCTAACTGGCGTGCGGTCTCATTGCCGGTAAGTTTCCAGGCGCTCACGCAAGAAAGGGTATAGAGAAAGCCAAGGTCATGGGTGTTAGTCCGAATGGCATGATCCAGGCGGAAGCGAAAGGCGGGCAGGCAACGCTCTGCCGCTTCCCGGTAGCGATCTTCATTCGTCATTTCCCAGGCCAGCCATAATCTGCCGGGCCAAAATGCCGCCGTCCAGGCGCAGTTTTCAACATGTGGCCAGACACCGTCTTTGCAGGCCTCACCCGGAAATTTATCGCCTAAGTCGAGGATTGTCGCATCCAGCTTTTGCATGATTAGCGCAAGCGCTGAATCCAGTTTTTGCTGAAGCGCCGCTTTATTGATCGGAATCGTTAACTGTTTTTGCAATGGCTCTAATGCCACGGAATAGGTCATTTCACTCGCACCCTCTATTTTAATGAGATCGTTTTCGTCTTATCCGCCAGTGTGAAGGTAATGTGGTCCCCCTCACTCAGTGCCGCTGGCACCGCACTGATGTTCCCGAGGGGCTGCTCACCTGCGATAACTGCGGTGATCAGCAGATGTGTACCCACGCTGAGCGAGCCTCGTAGCAGCGGAATAATGGCGCGATCGGGAAACAAGATATTGCTGTTAGGCGCGGTCAGGACGGTTTCACCCTGGCGGGAGACGGAATTGAGGCAATAGATGGCACTGATATCTGTCGCGGTGGTGATGCGACTATGCCCCGAAGCGTTATCGCATTGCGGAAGCGGCCGGTTCACCAGGCTGAAACCGCCTTCAACTGTCTCAAGCTCTCTTTGGGTCTGGATTTGATGGACGCGTATTTGCCAGTCACCTAAAACCAGCAGCCAGGTGTCGATAAGTACATCCTTCCAGGGTTGCCAATGGCTCCAGATGACGCCATTTAGGGTGTTGACAGCAAGATATTCGCGCCGGCCACGCCAATAGCCATCATGCTCGCTGAGCAGCAGCATGGAGTCCGCTGAGGCATGCCCCAGACCGTTACGATCCCGTTCAAGGGTAAATCCATAGCGAGCTGAATAGGCAAATTTACAGTATTTAGCTTCGGAGTTTGCGAAGCGGTTAAACTCAAACTGGCCAGAGGTCATCATCCACAGATGATTGGCGGAGTGCTGATTGACTAAAATTTGATGAGTCACCGGAATTACATGCAGAGATTTTCTCGGTGGCATCGGCAATTCTGGGGTCTGCCAGAATGGACTCTCTTTTCCTAAGGCCAGAATCAGCATACTTTTCAGCGCCCAGTAGGGGGAACCCGGCGCGTTATATTCTTCCGACATGATCAAATTGGGATAGCTATAGCCGACACTGAGTACGCCGTCGCGGTCAAAAATAGGTTGTTTTAGCCACCAGCGTAAATGGCGCAGGATAATCCCTTTCACCACACCTGGTGGAAAAACATCCAGGCCTGACCAGGCGACCGCACTCCAGAAGGCGACCTGCGCAAAGCGGTAGGTTTGACTTCGGCCAAAGGGAATGGCATCCCCGTCATCGGTGAAGAAATAGAGGAAATCGCTGGCAAATTGCGTGGCCCGTTCACGCAATTGTTTACAGCGCACAGGATCGCTTTCATTCATCAGCGTGGCATAGATGAGCCCGTAAAAATGGAACCCCATGGCGATGTAATAATCTCTTGGCCGGTCAGCCCCATCGGAGTACCACCCCTCGCCAAGGTAATATTTTTCCATTGCGGCGAAATGATCATCGATAAGCTGCGTATTGACAGGCATTCCGCAATGATAAAAGCCCACCTGCACCAGGACAGGAAAAAAATGCCAGTTATTATCGGGGATAGGCTGGTCTTCGCAACGTTTCAACCATTGGCATAACTGTAGCCGTTCTTGCTCATTGAAATGGGCCAGCAAGGGTTTACTGGCTATAGCCAACAACAGACCAAATGCGGCCATTTCGACGACGCGTTGATCGTAAGCAATCGGGTCTCCCCAGTAATGAGGGTGGTCAGGGTTTGTGCCGTTTTTGATGCCCTGAATATAAAACGCAAAGTGCTCTGGAATATCACCTGCCGCTAACATCGGTGCGACGGCCCAGAGCTGGCGGGAAAATGCCTCCATATGTGAGCGTTCGTGGCCATAATGCGCAGTGAAATTTGCTAAATCGAAACCACTGATCTGGTTATTTCTGTAGTTCGCAACAGCAGATAACATCTCCTGCGTAAAAAGCAGCAAATCATCGCGATCGCGTAACGGATTATCTAGCGTAATGCTTTGCGGTTGCATGTAATGTCCTTGTGAAAATTCATCTGAACATTTCAGAGATAATGAAGCAGGACAAAGATAATCATAATGCACATGAATTTATAGTGGGCCTCATCACAAATCAAAACGCTATTTCAAATAACGCATTCATGAGGTTTATATGTTCTTCATGTTCTATTTTTGATTGGTATTATATTTATAGCATCAATCATTAAATCAGAATGAAATATCGTTCCATAATATGTGAACGGACGGTTTGATAAAGGCTGGTTTTGTGATCTGTACGAATTTATTAAATTTGAATGATGCTAATTTAAGGGCCGTTGATCATTGAGAGGAATAAGCCATGCCCGTCAATCATTGTAGAAAACTATTATTGCTGACTGCTATTACTATCAGCATGAGCGCTGAACTGTATGCGCAGCCGCTAACACTGACTGAAAAAGAGTTAGATTACAGCCAACAGCAGATTCAGGCGAATAACCCTGTTTTTAAGCAAGCATTCGCTGTACTAATTAAACAAGCCGACAGTGCACTAACGCATAAAAACTTGTCAGTGATGGATAAGTCATTGGTCGCCAGCAGTGGCGATAAACATGATTATTACAGTTTCCCGCCATACTGGTGGCCAGACCCGAAAAAAGCGGATGGTCTGCCCTATATTCGTAAGGATGGACAAACTAATCCAGCGGCGAATAGCGATGCGACGGATAAAACCCGTCTGGTAGCGATGAGCAATGATGTTTTAACTCTGTCACTGGCATGGTATTTCACTCATGATAAACGTTATGCGCAGAAGGCAACCGATCAGATCAAAGTTTGGTTCTTATCGTCTGCAACGCGTATGAATCCTAATCTCGAATATGCTCAGGCAATCCCGGGAATTAATACCGGCCGTGGAATTGGTATTATTGATAGTCGGGCGCTAGTCGATGTGGTCGATGCCATTGAAATATTAAAACCCACAGGCTTAATGACGCAGACGGAGTATCAGGATCTGAAATCCTGGTTTGGTCATTTCTACACCTGGATGAATACCAGTCAAAATGGCTTTGAAGAAGCAAATTGGCACAATAACCATGGTTCCTGGTACGACCTTCAGGCTGCCAGTTTTGCCCTGTTCAGTGGGAATACGTCCGCAGCAAAGAAACAACTCGAAATCACGCAACTACGTCGTATCGCCGGCCATTTTGATATTCAGGGACGGCAAATGGCGGAACTGGAACGCACAAGACCGTGGCACTACAGCAACTTTAATCTGGAAGCCTACAGTCGACTTGGTCGACTGGCTGAAAAAGTGAATATCGATTTGTGGAATTTCAATCTTGACGACCATAATCTGCGAAAAGGATATGGTTATATTGCCTCCTGGATTAATGGTACCTCTTCCTGGCCATGGAAAGATATCGATAAATGGGACGATAAAACGGCGCTCTTCAATATGGTAACTGCGGTACATGCCTGGCCTGACGATGAAGTATTCAGGCAAAAAGCACAGTGGCTTCGGGCTAAATATCCGGATGATATCACCACGCTTACATCACCCATAATCGATAAGCGCTGATAAATAATTCTACGTAAAATATAGAATCCATGGTGATTTTATTTCACATGATGGACTATGCCTCCATACTTAAGGAGAACGGATATGTCATCAGATGTAAATGGAAAAGCACGCCGGAAGGCATATATATTCCTGAGCCTGTTATGCCTTGTGTACTTTATTTCATGGAAAGCAACGCTTGATACGTATACCTTTTGGCTCTCAGAGAAAATAGGGCTTGATGGTGTCGCCATCGGTATTGTCTATGGTGTTAATGGATGTTGTGCCGTCCTTATTAAACCTGTTTATGGACTGTTGATTGATAGATTGGGCCTGAAAAAACATTTGCTGTTTTTTATTACGATTATATCCATGTCGATATTTCCATTTTTCTACTTTATCTATCAGCCATTGTTAAAGCACTTTCTCTATCTCGGTATCGTCTGTGGCGGTGTTTTCCTGAGTCTGGGATATTACGCGGGGGTGGCTGCTTTAGAATCTTACCTCGACCGCTTTGGCCGACTGTTTGAACTGGAGTTCGGACAATTAAGAATGTGGGGGGCGGTGGCATCCGTAGTTTCAGCAGGGGCAACCGGATATATATTCAACATTAACCCGATGTACAATTTTGGTATCAGTACGGTAGGCGCATTACTGATATTGGTGGTTGTCAGCCTGCTGAAACTGGATGTCAGTTCGGATATGAAAGAGCGTATCGTTGCGAAAGAAAAAACAACGGTTAAAGACGTCCGTCATCTTTTTGTCCAGCGCGAGTTCTGGTCGTTTGTGGTTTACGTTTGTGGCATCGTCTGGATTTTGTTTGTGGCAGAACAACAGTATCCTCGATTCTTCCTGCACTTCACCAAAACACCTGAAGAGGGTCATACCTTATTTGGTTATTTAACTGCCGCGGCCTTTATTAGTGAGTTTATTTTCATGATGATCGCCCCGGCTATCGTTAACCGTATTGGGCCAAAATATGGGCTTTTGATCACCGGGGTGGTGGTGGCGGGTCGATTTATCGGTTCTGGACTGGCCACGAGCATCCTGGCGATAGGGCTGATTAAACTATCCTGGGGCATCGAAATGGCGTTCCTGTTGGTGTCGGTGTTCAAATACCTGGAGATGAATTTCGATAAGAAAGTGAATGCGCTAATGTACTTATTCGGTTATCAGACCGTGAATTACATTGGCACGACGTTACTTTCCCCGCTTGCGGGCTATTTATACGAGCGTATTGGGTTTGCACATACTTATCTGGTGATGGGTTCTTACGTACTGGTCTTTACGCTGATTTCTGCTCTTTTTCTAAAGAATAACAAAATGCCACCTCCACAAGTTGCGCTCATACCAAAAAATTCAATGAGTTAAACAACATTGTGCTCAGAAGCGAGAGAGAAAGTTAAGAAAGGAGTCAGTGATTCCTTTCTTAACCTTTAAATAATGATTAGCGTTTCGCGACGCGAATAGTCTGCGACAGACGCGTTGGTTTTTCTCCGGACGCTTTCTGCGGCGTGGTTACGCAGGCCGTTTCGACGCAAACGAAGGTTTTGTATCCGTCGTCTGGCATATCACCCATGCTAACGGACAGCGCAGGGCCTGGGTTCCAGCCGACTACGTTGCTCTGATGGCCGTGGATAACGTCAATATTACGGCCCAGTGCACCGTCATGGATCACGCTACAGCCTTCAGCATTCAGATATACGCGGTCAGTGCGGTCCGGGAAGGTCTGGACGCCATCGGTCAACACGCCTTCTTCGGCATTTTTCACTTTATCGATATAACGGTCGCCAAAGCCACTCACTTTCACCGCGCTGATGTCACCGACGTTGAAATAGGTGTGCAGGGCAGAGGTGGTTTCGAATTCACCGTGCGCTTCCAGTTCGATTTCACAGGTTTTACCCACTTTGAAACGCGCATACAGCGTGAAGTCGTGCGGCCATAGTTTCTTCGTTTCTTCACTGGTCTGCAGTTCGAAAGTCAGTACCACGCCATTGTCGTCTTCGTTATGGGCTTTCAGGTTCCACGGCAGATTACGCGCAAAACCGTGCGCAGGCAGACCCTGCTGTTCCGCCGGGCCAAACCATGGCCAGCAGATTGGTACGCCGCCGCGCAGGGCGATGCCTGTTTTAAATGGAGTATTATCGCTGAGCCACAGAACGTCGGCTTCTCCGGCAGGTTTCCAGGAGAGCAGGTGTGCGCCCTGAAGGGCAAATGAGGCTTTAGCCTGCGGGTGATCGACGACAATCAGCTCCAGGTCATCAAGCTGACGACGAGAGAGGACAGGGGTAAGTTGTTCAACTACCGGGAGAGCAAAAATTTTGTTAATCATGGTGCAATCCTAAAGGTTAGCCGTAAACGTGAAGCAATAAAAAAGGCGACCGAGGTCGCCTTTTTGGATCAGTGTCTCATCTCAACTTATTTGGAGATGTGAGCGATCAGGTCCAGAACTTTGTTTGAGTAACCCGTTTCGTTGTCGTACCAGGAAACCAGTTTCACGAAGTTGTCGTTCAGTGCGATACCTGCTTTAGCATCGAACACGGAAGTGCAAACTTCGCCGTTGAAGTCGGTAGAAACAACGTCGTCTTCGGTGTAACCCAGAACGCCTTTCATTGCGCCTTCAGAAGCCGCTTTGATTGCTTTCTTGATTTCTTCGTAAGACGCTGCTTTTTCCAGACGAACAGTCAGGTCAACAACGGATACGTTTGGAGTAGGAACGCGGAACGCCATACCAGTGATTTTACCGTTCAGCTCTGGCAGTACAACGCCTACAGCTTTAGCAGCACCGGTAGAGGAAGGGATGATGTTCTGTGCTGCGCCGCGGCCGCCGCGCCAGTCTTTGTGAGACGGGCCATCAACGGTTTTCTGAGTTGCGGTGGTCGCGTGAACAGTCGTCATCAGACCTTCGATGATGCCGAAGTTGTCGTTGATAACTTTTGCCAGCGGAGCCAGGCAGTTGGTGGTGCAAGATGCGTTAGAAACGATATCCTGGCCAGCATATTTTTCGAAGTTAGCACCTTTAACGAACATAGGAGTGCTGTCTTTAGAAGGACCAGTCAGAACAACCTTTTTAGCGCCAGCGGTGATGTGCTTACGCGCAGTTTCGTCGGTCAGGAACAGACCTGTTGCTTCAGCAACGACGTCAACGTTAACTTCGTTCCATTTCAGGTTAGCCGGGTCACGCTCTGCGGTAACACGGATAGTTTTGCCGTTAACAACCAGGTGGCCGTCTTTCACTTCAACGGTGCCGTTGAAACGACCGTGAGTTGAGTCGTACTTCAGCATGTAAGCCATGTATTCAGCGTCTAACAGGTCGTTGATTGCAACGATCTCGATGTCAGAACGTTCCTGAGCAGCACGGAAAACAATACGGCCAATACGGCCAAAACCGTTGATACCTACTTTGATAGTCATATATTCCACCAGCTATTTGTTAGTGAATAAAAGGTTGCCTGTAAAATTACAAAAACCTTACGCAGCGTCAAGCGGAATCGTGTCAATCATTGCGACAAATCAATCCTGTGCACAACCTTTGCGCGACTGACTGCCTCACTCATCCATTGGGCTCATTTCCATATGCGGCCTGCGGCGGGAATTTTAAAGGCCATAGGAGATAAAAATGTGACGCGCGTCACAATTACCTGGCTGCCCTTTCGCAACGAATAAGTTTAGAACAAAAGTTCGCACTTCATTGTTAATGTTTTGTTAGAATCGTGGCAGAAGTGGTCCCTTATACAGCGAGATGTGAGCATATGGCTAACAAACCTTCCCCGGAAGAGCTGAAAAGCGCTCTTAGCGAAATGCAGTTTTACGTGACGCAGAATCACGGAACCGAGCCGCCGTTCACCGGCCGCCTCCTGCACAACAAGCGTGACGGCCTTTACCACTGCCTGGTGTGCGATGCGCCGCTGTTTAACGCGGAAAGCAAATATGACTCTGGCTGCGGCTGGCCGAGCTTCTACGAGCCGGCAAGCGACACAGCCATTCGTTATCTGAATGATTACTCTCATGGTATGCAGCGCACAGAGATTCGATGCGGAAACTGTGACGCGCATCTCGGTCACGTGTTCCCGGATGGCCCGCAACCGAGCGGAGAACGCTATTGTGTCAATTCGGCCTCTTTGAGCTTCACCGATGATCAAAATGGCGACCAAACTAAGGGCTGAAGAAACGATTCAGCAAATTATTCCTGAGGAGCGGACCCGATCATGGAAATTGAGCAAATTATCGACGGCATGACTGAGGACGTTTATCAGCGTCTGGCGACAGCCGTAGAGCTGGGGAAATGGCCGGATGGCGTCGCGTTAACGCCGGAACAGAAAGAGAACTGTTTGCAGCTGGTGATGCTCTGGCAAGCGCGTTACAACACCGACGCGCAGCATATGACAATCGACACTCAGGGACAGATGGTGATGAAAAGTAAACAGCAGCTAAAAGAGGATTTTGGCCTCGCGCCAAAACCGATTGCGACGATGAAGATGCTGTAAGAGGTTTCGCCCGGCGGCGCTGGCGCTTGCCGGGCCTACCGGGCCGATGTTGTCAGCCCGGTTTATCTTACGTTAGTGTTTAATCCCCAACGACGTCGCGAGCTGCTTCGCTAACCGGTTATGGTCGTCCGCGCCATACTCCCAGAACATCGCGCCGCCCAGACCTTTCTCCTTGATGTACTGCGCCTTCAGGTCAACTGACTGCGGATTTTCATACGACAACGCAAACAGTGGTTTGCCTTCGGCTGATTGCACCGACAGCCATGGCACCTTCGCCTGATCGTCCCAGTGCTGAGTAAAGCGTTTCTGCGGATCGTTAATCAGCTTGCCGACAATATCGTTGTACTTTACGTAGGTGTCTTTCGTCAGGTCATAGCCCAGCGATTTGAACAGTTCTGTTTCCTGCGCGCTGAAGTAGGGCTGCGTCACCGGGTTTTTCGCCGCATCCGCTTTTGACCAGTCAATACCGGGTTCCACGCTGCGTTTCGGCACGCGACCATAGAAACCAATGCCCAGGTTCATCTGCTCCGGTTTCAGTCCTGCCGCGAGATAATTGTTCACTACAAAGTCGACGCTGTACTTATCGGTAGCAGCAACCGTTGGCCAGTGGCTTGAGTCGTACAGGTTCGAGTTGAAGTACTGCGTGCCATAGGCCATATCGTAGGTCATCAGGTTGATGTAGTTCAGATACGGTGCGATGGCTTTCACATCAACCCAGCTTTTCGGGCTTTCGGCGTTGGCACCCAGCGCGACGGTCACTAACTTCTCTTTTGGTAATGTTTCCCGCATCTCTTTAAGCAGGGCGGTAAAGTTGTCTTTATCCTCCGGTTGTTTATCGACCAGACCCCAGGCGCCGTTGACCGGGTATTCCCAGTCGAGATCGATGCCATCGAGTCCGTAGGTTTTGACGATGTCAGCGGTGGAGCGGATAAACACCTCCCGGCTCTCTTTGCTGTCAGCGGCACCGGAAAAGCCTCGGGCACCCCAGCCACCGACTGAGAGCAGGACTTTCAGGCGTGGATTTTGTTTGCGCAGTTCAGGGATTTTGTGCAAGTCGGCGATCACTTTTGGCGACAGCCAAATCTGGTGCAGTTTGCCGGTGTCTTTCAACGCGTCGTTAGTTTCACCCGTTTCATTGTTGTAAATCAGGCCAAACGAGTAGTTGAGGTGGGTTATTTGGCGCACATCCAGCTTGTCGATATCTCCGCCGGGGCCGGCTGTCACATCGCCGCCACCGTTGAAATAACCCACGGACATCAGATCTGTGGCAAATACGTAAGGAGCGCAGAGCAGGGGTAAGGCTGCCAGAACAGGCATAAGCTTCATACAATTTCCTCTTTGACTGATAAATAAACACGCACGCCACACAAGGGCGTGGCGAAAAAAAAGCCAAAAAAGCGTAGCATTGCCGCTTCGCTAAAACTGCGAGAAAGCTTCAAATTATTGTATTCGAGGGGAAATGCCCGGCGTGATGCCAGGCAGGGATCACGCCTGGGTTTCCTGCCAGTCGGCGAAGGTGTAGAGTGTAGCACCTTCGGCGGCCATCTCCATAAATGCCTGGGCGCTGTCCTGCGGGTTGATATTCACCCCGCGACAGCCGTCGGTAATCACATTCACTTCATAGCCAAGTTTCAAGGCGTCCAGCACCGTAAACTTCACGCAGTAATCCGTCGCCAGGCCCATCACGATCAACTCGGAGACTTTCTGCGCTTTTAGCCAGTCGTCCAGCCCGGTTTTCTGCCGATGGCCGTTGTCGTAAAAGGCGCTGTAGCTGTCAATATTGACCGCTTCACCTTTCGGAAACACCACGTCGATAAACTGATCGGCCAGCAGAGGATGCAACTCGGCACCTTCAGTATTCTGCACGCAGTGATCGGGCCAGAAGGTTTGCGGTAGACCGTCGAGCTGGCCCTGCGTAAAGGGCTTAACGTGATGCTGACGGGCAAAGCTTCCATGATTGGCCGGATGCCAGTCTTTACTGGCGACAATCGCGTCACCGCGAACCAGACACCAGTGGATCAGGGCATTCGCCACGTCCACCGTGCTGTCGCCTTCCGGCACCGCGAGTGCGCCCCCGGCACAAAAGTCGTTCTGCAAATCCACCAGTAACAGCGCGCGTGCGTTCATCTTGGCTCTCCTTACTCGTCCGGCGTCAGTTCACCACGCAGGTTTTGCTGCATCGCGGTACGCACCGCATCGACGTCCAGCCCCTGCGTTAACAAATAGTGTAGCTTGGTCAGCGTGGCTTCCACGGTCATATCGAAGCCGCTAACCACACCCGCCTGGGCGAGGGCGTTACCGGTGGCATAGCCGCCCATATTCACCTTGCCGGACATGCACTGGGTGAGATTGACCACCACAATGCCGCGCAGGCTGGCTTCGGCCAACTCTTTGAGGAAATCACCGTTTTGCGGCGCATTACCGACGCCATAGGAGCGCAGGATCAGCGCTTTCACCGGCTGGCGCAGGAAGTTACGGACCACGTCTGCTGAAATCCCAGGGTAAATCGTCACCACGCCAATCGGCTGTGGAGTAATGCGATGCACGATTAATTCGCCGGTGCCGTATGGCGCCGGTGGGGTGCCGAGACGACGGATATGGATCCCGGCTTCCAGCAGCGGTTGCAGATTTGGCGAGGCGAAAGCGTCAAAGCCATCGGCATGCGCCTTGGTCGTGCGGTTGCCGCGATACAGGCGATTATTGAAGAACAGGGTCACTTCGTTAATCGGGTAGTTCGCCGCCACGTATAATGCATTCAGCAGATTGATTTGTCCGTCGGAACGCAGCTCGGCCAGAGGGATTTGTGACCCCGTAACAATCACCGGTTTGCCGAGGTTTTCCAGCATGAACGACAGTGCCGAAGCGGTAAACGCCATGGTGTCGGTGCCATGCAGAATGACAAAACCATCGTATTCATCGTAATGCGCCTGAATATCTTCGGCGATATGCTGCCAGTCATCCGGCGTCATATCGGAAGAATCCATCAGCGGGGCGTATTCGTGGATGGTGAAGTCCGGCATTTCCGGACGATGGAATTCAGGCATCAACGCCAGCTGGCGCTGGAGGTGGCCGGACACGGGGATGTAGCCCTGTTCAGAGCGCTGCATCCCGATGGTGCCGCCAGTGTAGGCAACGTAAATCGATTTCTTTTGCATGATGAGTTACTGAATCTGAAAGAAAAATCCCCTCCAGTGGAGGGGATATGAATTAACGTATATTAGCGCAAGTCAGGCAGAAGGCGTAGCGGTTCTGCGGGTCGTTGAAGGCGGCGAGTTTATCGCCCTCCGCTTTCACCACGTTTGCGGCACTGACCAGCGGCGCAGGCAGGTAAGCCTGCAGGGCTTCAGGCAGTGCGGCGCGAACCGAACCGCTCAGGCTGTCGATAACAGAATTGAAAAGCGTCGGCTCTTCCTGATAGTAATCAATGTGCCACTGTTTGAGTTTCGCCAGCTGCGCCGCTTTCGCGACCGCATCATCGAAATCACCCAGGCTATCGACCAGACCGTTGGCTTTCGCATCCTGACCGGTCCACACGTGGCCCTGGGCGATTTTATCGACCTGTTCCGGCGTGCTGTGCCGCGACTGCGCTACCAGCGTAATAAAGCGCTTATAGCCGTTCTCGATGCTGAGCTGCATCATGTCCTGCACTTCCTGCGGCAGCGCTTTGGTCATCGAAATATCCGCCAGCGGCGAGGTTGAAACGCCGTCAGTGTGCACGCCGATGGAATCCAGGCTGTTTTGAACGGTGTTGATGACGCCGAAGATACCGATGGAGCCGGTCAGGGTGCTGGCGTTCGCGACGATGTAATCTGCCGGGGTTGAAATCCAGTAACCGCCGGAGGCTGCCATGCCGCCCATGGAAACAACCACCGGTTTTCCGGCTTCGCGTGCGGCGGCCAGTTCAGAGCGAATCACTTCTGAAGCACTGACGCTACCGCCAGGGCTGTTGACGCGCAGTACAATGGCTTTCACTTTCGGATCAAGGCGCGCATCGCGAATTTGCGACGCGGTGGTATCACCGCCAACATTGCCCGGTGTTTCTTCCCCGTCAATGATCGCGCCATTGGCGAAGATAACCGCAACGCTGGCACCCTTATCGGCAGGGGTTTTCAGAGAGTAATCGTAGTAGCTGACGGCACGATAATTATTGTCCGCTTTGCTCCAGCCGAACTGTTTGGACAGCACTTTTTCCACTTGGGTGTTAGACGCCAGAACGTCAACCAGCTTGTTATCCAGCGCGTATTTGGCGGTATCGCCGTCAACTTTACGCAGGCCATCAAGCATGCCTTTCGCACCCGGGAAAATCTGTTCCGGCGTGGCCTGACGGTTGGCCGCCACGGTGGTCAAATAGTTCTGCCACAGCTCGCCAATCCAGCGGCTGTCCGCATCACGCGCGGCCGGGGACATATCATCACGGATAAACGGTTCAACGGCGGATTTATAGGTACCGACGCGGAACACGTGGGTGGTGACTTTCAGCTTATCCAGCAGGGATTTGTAATACAGCCCGTTGGTGGCGAAGCCGTGTAAATCGACGGTGCCCTGCGGAGAGAGATAAATCTTGTTGGCGAAGCTTGCGAGGTAGTACTGACCCTGGGTGTAGCTGTCGCCCACGGCGTAAACCGGCTTGCCGCTGTCGCGGAATTCACGCAACGCTTTACCAATGTACTGCATCGACGGCTGATCGGCCCCGGCGAAGTTTTTCAGATCCAGCACGATCCCGGTGATATTACGATTGTCTTTCGCCTGGCGAATAGTATTCACGATATCGAACAGGGAGTTTTCCTGCAGGCGGTCAGAGCTCGCGCCCAGCAGTTGACGGCCAATGGCACCAAATTTACTGCTGGTGGACGGCTTATCAACCACCACGCCGGTTAAATTCATCAACAGCGCGCCACGGCCTGCGGTTTCAGTGGTACTGCTGCTGAACTGCATCCAGATGCCCACGCACACCAGCACCAGCAGAATAAAGAACAGGTTCAGCACCAGTTCACGGATGAAGTTCAACAGACGCCACGTCCATTTAAAGAATCCGGCAATAAATCGCCAAAGGGTTCGCATGTTTACTCCCTGTCTGAATGAAAAGGTGTCCGCCCGCGAAGGCGCGACGTGAGGCTATCCTAATGACACCGCCGCCGGTTGTCAGCAGGAATCGCCTCCGGCGCTGTAACAAATTCTGCTGTCATGTTAATTTTATGAAAAACCCCGTGACAGGAGATTTATCAATGGATGCACTCGAATTACTCGTTAACCGCCGCAGCGCTTCCCGTCTGGCAGAACCCGCGCCGGAAGGGGAACAGCTGGAAAATATCCTGCGCGCGGGCTTGCGCGCGCCCGATCACGGCACGTTGCAACCGTGGCAGTTCTTTGTGATTGAAGGCGAAGGCCGGGAACGTTTTAGCCAACTACTGGAAAAGGGCGCGGTTAACGCCGGACAGGACGATAAAGCCATCGACAAAGCCCGCAACGCGCCGTTCCGTGCGCCGCTGATTATTGCGGTGGTGGCAAAGTGTACGCCGGATCATAAAGTGCCGGTGTGGGAGCAGGAAATGTCCGCAGGTTGTGCGGTGATGGCGATGCAAATGGCAGCTGTCGCGCAAGGGTTTAACGGTATCTGGCGTAGCGGTGCGCTGACCGAAAGCCCGGTGGTTCGAGAGGGTTTGCAGTGTCGCGAACAGGATAAAATTGTCGGCTTCCTGTATCTCGGTACGCCACAGCTGAAGGCGTCAACGACGGTTTCCATCCCCGATACCACGCCGTTTGTTGTGAAATTCTGAGTCAGAAAACAGTGCCCGGCAGGCATTGCGCCGCCGGGCACTGTCGACATTATTTCTGTGTCTTCGCAAACTCATCTTTGGCTTTCTGCAACTGCTGCTGGAACGCCGGGTTGGTATGCAGCGTAGCCACAACCGCGGAACCGACAATCCGCGCCGCATCCACATCGCTCTGCCAGTGGTAACCGCAAATCACCCGGCTTTCTCCCAGATCATACCCGCGTTTCAGGATATCGTTTTGGCGTGCCGGATTCACTTCCGCCAGCACCAACGCAGTTGCCCAACCGATGGACGTATGGCCTGACGGATATGAACCGTTTTTCGCCAGTTCGTCCTGCTCTTTGGTATTGCAGGTCGGCACGCCGTAGAACGCGAACGGGCGGACACGCATGTATTTCTGCTTGGCCGAACGGGTCGCAAGGTCGCCCGCATCTTCAATCATATTGGTCAGCAGTTTGTGCAGCTCAGGGCCGTCTTTCGCGGTAATAGGCGAACCAAATGCACTGGAGAAAGCATTGGCCACGCCGCCGCTGCTCAGGTTGGCATCTTCTGCCGCCTGTTTACCGCGCTCGGTGGAACGCAGTAAGCGACCCTGCTCATACATCGCCTGATCGTTCAGAAACGCGATGCTCCCCACTTCCGGCGGCGGTGGCAGCAGGGTAAGGCTATCAATTGCCTGGGCATTTTTCAGGTAATAGAGGTCAGGTTTGGTGGTGGCATCATTCCCGGAGGGCACCAGCGCGAAGGCATTAACGGAAAACAAACTGGCAACGCAAAACGCAAGAAGACTCTTTTTCATTGTGGTTCCTTTTTTATGTGGATCGTCCAAAGGTCGGGCTGTCACATTTCTGTCATAAATTTGCGTTTAAAAAGTTGCGGCACCTCGCAAAACGGCTCATTCATAAGTATCGTGAATGCATTTACGCATCGAAGAGTGTGTTTATTGGGCGCGAGGAGTATCAAGTTTGAACGTCAATGGCCGTTACTCTTTTTGTAAGGGCGATGCGTTGTTACCCAAGAAAATAAAAGGGAAAAATAATGATTCAGAGAATCAAACCTCCACTCCTTGCTTGTGGTGTGGCTATGCTAAGTGGCTGTGTTATCTCGACATCTTCTTCTTTAGACGATTATGCAGGAGCCGATGCGGCGAAGCTTCGGGTATCAAACAATGCCGATGCGCTGACACTGCACATTTATACCAGGGTGGGGTCATGCCTCCAGGAAGTCGATAGCAAATCACTGACTGCCGGCATAAATGTGTTGGGGATAAAATCCACGCGTAACAAGACCGTGGCGGGGATTGCGCCGGTTCCAGAAGGCTCGCCGTTGAAGGGGCTGGATGTTATGGAGTATACGATCAAGGCAGGACAGTACCTGAGCCTGGGTTATTCCACGGTAAGTGAGACGCAGTATTCGCAAACGCGGCATGACGCTTCCCGCAGTTTTGTTCCGACAGCCGGGCACAGCTATGAAGCCTATACCGGACAAGGGGGGTATTACATCAACGAGGTCATCATTACCGATATCACCCAGGGCAAAAATGACCTGGCACCGACGTGGCCGCTAAAAGAGTGTAAGTATCAGTACAATATGCTGCGCCACAAAATCTATAGTGACGTACAAATGAATTGATCCGGGTTTAGCCCTGGGTTTATTCGCCTGATTGCGCGCTTAATGAGCAACAGCGCGCGAAATCAGATTGTCGCTCTTACTCCCTCAGCAAATGGGCGCTAACATATACACGTCATCCTTCGGGTTGCCTCTGTGTTGGCTACGCTTTCAGACCCCAGTCACATAGTTATCTATGCTTCTGGGCTCTTCAAACTTGCCGCCTCGATGCAACCCGAATGATTTTGTGTATAGCCGGGATCGGTTGCAATGACAGGAGATGTCCATGAGCGAGCAAGCCATTCGTTTGACGCAATACAGCCACGGAGCCGGTTGCGGTTGTAAAATTTCCCCCAAAGTGCTGGAAACCATCCTGCACAGTGAGCAGGCGAAGTTTGTCGACCCGAACCTGCTTGTCGGCAATGAAACGCGCGACGATGCCGCCGTTTACGATTTGGGTAACGGGACGTCGGTTATCAGTACCACCGATTTCTTCATGCCCATCGTCGATAACCCGTTTGATTTTGGGCGTATCGCCGCGACCAACGCCATCAGCGATATCTTCGCGATGGGGGGAAAACCGATCATGGCCATCGCCATTCTCGGTTGGCCGATTAACACTCTGGCACCAGAAATTGCCCGCGAAGTGATTGAAGGCGGGCGTTTTGCCTGCCAACAGGCCGGAATTGCGCTGGCTGGCGGTCATTCTATTGATGCGCCAGAGCCGATTTTTGGTCTCGCGGTGACCGGTATCGTGCCAACAGAACGCGTGAAGAAAAACAGCACTGCCCAGGCGGGCTGCAAACTGTATCTCACCAAACCGTTGGGCATTGGCGTGCTGACGACCGCCGAGAAAAAATCACTGCTTAAATCTGAACATCAAGGCCTGGCGACGGAAGTCATGTGCCAGATGAACATCGCGGGCGCGGCCTTCGCCAATATCGACGGCATCAAAGCGATGACCGATGTGACCGGTTTTGGTCTGCTTGGGCACCTGAGCGAAATGTGTCAGGGTGCGGGCGTGCAGGCGCAAATCCGTTTTGCCGACGTGCCGAAACTGCCGGGCGTGGAAGAGTACATTGCACAGGGCGCGGTTCCTGGTGGCACGTCCCGTAACTTTGTGAGCTACGGCCACCTGATGGGTGATATGCCGGAAGCGTGGCGCAACCTGCTGTGTGACCCGCAAACCTCCGGCGGCTTGCTGCTGGCAGTGCTGCCGGAGGCGGAAGACGAAACCAAAACCATTGCGGCGGAGTACGGCATTACGCTGACTGCCATCGGCGAGCTGGTGACCGCGCGCGGCGGACGACCGATGATCGAGATAAGCTAACCGCATGCGCTTGTTTATTGCGGAAAAACCGAGTCTGGCCCGTGCCATCGCCGACGTGCTGCCCAAGCCGCATCGTCGGGGCGATGGCTTTATCGAATGTGGTAACGGCCAGGTTGTCACCTGGTGTATCGGTCACCTGCTGGAACAGGCGCAGCCGGATGTCTACGACAGCCGTTATGCGCGCTGGAACCTGATGGACTTGCCGATTGTGCCGGAAAAATGGCGGCTGCAACCGCGGCCGTCAGTGACCAAACAGCTGAACGCTATCAAGCGCCTGTTGCACGACGCTACCGAAGTCATCCACGCGGGTGACCCGGACAGAGAAGGGCAGCTGCTGGTGGATGAAGTGCTGGATTATCTCGACATGCCGGCGGAAAAGCGTCGGCAGGTGCAGCGCTGTCTGATTAACGATCTCAACCCGCAGGCGGTTGAACGCGCGATTTCCCGTCTGCGCTCCAACAACGATTTCATCCCGCTGTGCGTGTCCGCGCTGGCGCGCGCGCGCGCTGACTGGCTGTACGGCATCAACATGACCCGCGCTTACACGCTGCTGGGCCGCAACGCGGGCTATCAGGGCGTGCTCTCCGTTGGTCGGGTACAAACGCCGGTGCTCGGGCTGGTGGTGCGTCGTGATGAAGAAATTGAAAACTTCGTCTCGAAAGATTTCTTCGACGTGAAAGCGCATATCGTCACGCCTGCCGACGAGCGTTTCACCGCCACGTGGCAGCCGAGCGAAGCCTGTGAACCGTATCAGGATGAAGAAGGGCGTTTGCTGCATCGCCCGCTGGCCGATCACGTGCTGGGGCGCATTGCCGGGCAACCGGCGGTCGTCACTGCGTATAATGATAAACGGGATTCAGAACCGGCCCCGCTGCCGTTTTCGCTGTCCGCGTTGCAGATTGAAGCCGCCAAACGTTTTGGTTTCAGCGCGCAGAACGTGCTGGATATCTGCCAGAAACTGTACGAAACCCACAAGCTGATTACCTATCCGCGTTCCGACAGCCGTTATCTGCCGGAAGAGCATTTTGCCGGACGCGAGGCGGTGCTGAACGCAATAAGCGTGCACGCCTCGGGTTTGCTGCCGCAGACGGTTGTTGACCCTGAAATTCGCAACCGCTGCTGGGATGACAAAAAGGTCGATGCTCACCACGCCATCATCCCAACGGCGCGCAGTTCGTCGGTGAGAATGACCGACAACGAAGCCAAGGTGTATGAGCTGGTGGCCCGCCAATATCTGATGCAGTTCTGCCCGGATGCGGTGTTCCGCAAATGTCAGATTGATTTGGATATCGCCAACGGGAAATTCATCGCCAAAGCGCGTTTCCTCGCAGAAGCCGGCTGGCGCACGCTGCTCGGCAATAAAGAGCGTGACGAAGACAACGACGGCACCCCGCTGCCGGTGGTGGCGAAGGGCGACGAACTGCTGTGCGAAAAAGGTGAAGTGATTGAACGTCAGACCCAGCCGCCGCGGCATTTCACTGATGCCACAATCCTTTCCGCGATGACCGGGATTGCGCGTTTTGTGCAGGATAAAGACCTGAAGAAGATCCTGCGTGCGACGGATGGTTTAGGCACCGAAGCGACGCGCGCCGGGATCATCGAGCTGCTGTTTAAGCGAGGGTTCCTGACCAAAAAGGGGCGCTACATTCATTCATCTGAAGCGGGAAGGGCGCTGATCCACTCGCTGCCGGAAATGGCCGGACGACCGGACATGACCGCGCACTGGGAATCAGTGCTGACGCAAATTAGCGAAAAGCAGTGTCGCTATCAGGATTTCATGCAGCCGCTGGTCGGCACGTTGTTTGATTTGATTCAGCAGGCGCGAAGCACGCCGGTGAAACAGTTCCGTGGCCTGGTGGCCCCGGGCGGCGAGCAGCAGCAGAAAAAGAAAACCTTCAGTAAGGCGCGTAAGAAAAAATCTGAAACGTCTTAGCATTGCCTGACGGCACTGTGTTTGTCAGGCCTACAAAGCCGTAGGCCTGACAAACTCTGTCGGTCCGTGCAAGCGTTAGCGCCGCCGGGCAATCAACCTAACTAAACAACCTTAAATCACACCCTGCGCCAGCATCGCATCCGCCACCTTCACGAATCCGGCGACGTTCGCCCCGCGCACGTAATGTGTTTGTTTGCCTTCTCCGCCGTACTCGACGCATGCCTGATGAATATCCAGCATGATGTGATGTAAACGGGCATCGACTTTCTCAGCCTTCCAGCCCATTCGCGCGGCGTTCTGCGCCATTTCCAGTCCGGACGTTGCCACGCCGCCCGCGTTCGCTGCTTTGCCTGGCGCAAACAGTACGCCCGCCTCAAGGAACAAATCGGTGGCGGCGATAGTGGTCGGCATATTGGCGCCTTCGGCTACCGCTTTCACGCCATTGGCAATCAACAGACGGGCCGCATCGGCATCCAGTTCGTTTTGCGTGGCGCATGGCAGGGCGATATCCACCGGCACGGACCACGGCTGCCGACCTTCGAGATATTGCAGGCCAAACTCACGGGCGTAATCGGACACCCGGCCATCGCGGCTGCTCTTGATTTCTTCCAGACGCGCCAGTTTTTCCGCCGTAAACCCGGCTTCATCCACCACGGTACCGCTGGAATCTGACGCGGTCACCACGCGTGCGCCCAGTTCCATCGCTTTTTCAATCGCGTACTGCGCCACGTTGCCGGAGCCGGAGACCGCAACGCGCATTCCTTCGAAGCTCAGACCGTGACGTTTAAGCATTGCGTCGGTGAAGTAGATTAATCCGTAGCCCGTCGCTTCAGGGCGGATCAGACTGCCGCCAAACGACAGCCCTTTTCCGGTAAACACGCAGGCGGTGTTGTTGGAGAGTTTTTTCATCATCCCGGCCATAAAGCCCACTTCACGCGCGCCGACGCCAATATCACCCGCTGGAACGTCGGTGTCTGCGCCTAAATGGCGGTACAGTTCGGTCATCAACGCCTGGCAGAACCGCATGATTTCCCCTTCACTTTTGCCTTTTGGATCGAAATCGCTCCCGCCTTTACCCCCGCCCATCGGCAGGGTGGTGAGCGCGTTTTTGAAGGTTTGTTCAAAGCCGAGGAATTTGAGGATCGACAGGTTTACCGACGGATGAAAACGCATCCCGCCTTTAAACGGGCCAATCGCCGAGTTGAACTGCACGCGCCAGGCGCGGTTAACTTGCACCTGATTACGGTCGTCGACCCAGGTGACGCGGAACTGGATCACGCGCTCTGGTTCAACCAGGCGTTCCAGCAGCGACATCTGACGATAGCGCGGATTGGCGTCCAGGAACGGCCACAGGGTGGACATCACTTCGCGCACGGCCTGCGCAAATTCGCCCTGATGCGGGTCGCGTTGCTGAACGCGGTCCAGGAATGTTTCCAGAGAGAGAGTCGGTTCCATGAAGATAAGTTCCTCTTATGTCTATAACGGTATGATGTTTGTGTGTTTATTATTTGCGGATCGCTTTCTTTCGACTATCTCCGCTGACGCAGCGGCAGGCAAGGAAAAATCGCCTCAGAAGGGGAAAACTTATAACGGGCGGTTTGTCATAACAAAAAACGATGACAACGAAAATTTAAGAAAACGGCGAAAGGGTCGATATAGTTATCTGAGAACCCAGAAAAAAGGAATGACAATGAAACGATATCTGATGGCGGGGCTGCTGTTGCTTCTTGGCAGCGGCGTGCAGGCTGCAGAGCGCTTCGGGCCGGATGTGGAAGTGAATGTGCCGCCGGAGGTTTTTAGCAGCGGCGGTCAGCGTGGGCAGCCCTGTGCCCAGTGTTGCATCTATCAAAACCAGAACTACAGCGAAGGAGCGGTGGTGAAAGCCGAAGGCGTACTGTTACAGTGCCAGCGCGATGAAAAAACGCTCAGCACCAATCCGCTGGTCTGGCGTCGCGTAAGGCAATAAACGCTTCCAGAAGTGGGATATCGGCGGGTGCCAGTTCCCAGTCAAACGCCTCTTCGGGTCGCACCCAAACCAGCTGGCTGTGTTCGTGCGCGGTCAGCTCGCCGTGATATTCCGGCACGTGCCAGGCATGCAAATGGATAATGCGCCCGGACACTTCCCGCTGATGGCTCGCCACATACGCTGCGGGCAGGGCATCAATGCCCAACTCTTCATGCAGTTCGCGGATAAGCGCCTCGGGCTGCGACTCTCCGGCTTCCACTTTACCGCCGGGAAATTCCCACAGCCCCGGCTGGTCGGCATGCGCCGGACGCTGGGCCAGTAAAATCAATCCCGCGCGTTCAATAATGGCCGCCACCACATCAATAGTTTTCAGCATAGAAGTCAAAGTTCCTGTTGCGAGCGTGTCATACTATCTCTGCCGTTGATAAATCTGAAGATCTGCAGGAGTGTCCGGGTGAAAAATCGTCAACTGTGGGTACCGCCGCTGAGCAAAATCCCGCCTTCGCTTGCCCCGATCGTCAAAATGCAAAAGAAACACTACGGTGAGGTGCTGAACCCGACCCGCTGGTGGGGACGCATGCCGCGTCTTTTCTGGCTGGTTGCGTTGTTTGTCGGCTGGCTGGAGCGCAAAAAAGCCCGTCTTTCACCGGAACTGCGGGCGTTGCTGATGACCCGCGTGTCACAGCAGTGTCATTGTGCGTTCTGTATTGATGCCAACACGTTGCGGCTGGTACAGCGCTGTAATGCGCTGGAAAAAGTACAGGCGGTGGCGCACTGGCCGTGCTCGACGTTGTTCAGCGAAGCCGAACGCGCGGCGCTGGAATATGCCGACGCCATGACCGCTACGCCGCCTCTCGTTAGCGACGCGCAAAAAGCGGCGCTCACGCGTTTTTACGACGACGAGGCTATCTGCGAAATGACCGCGCTGGTGGCGTTTCAGAACCTTTCGGCTCGATTTAACGCCGCACTGGATATCCCTTCGCAAGGCCTGTGCGACGTGCAGGGGAAACCGCATGCTTGACCGTCATCTTCATCCTCGTCTCAAACCGTGGCTCAACCGGGCGGCGGAGAAACTCGACAGGCCAGGCATCACGCCAGACGGTATTACGCTGGTGGGTTTCGCGATTGGCGTGCTGGCGCTGCCGTTTTTGGCGCTGGGCTGGTACGCCCCGGCGCTGGGGGCGATTATGCTCAACCGTCTGCTCGACGGACTGGATGGCGCACTGGCGCGGCGACGGGGCCTGACAGACGCCGGTGGTTTTCTGGATATTGCTCTGGATTTCCTGTTTTACGCCCTGGTGCCGTTCGGCTTCATCCTGGCGAATCCGCTGGAGAATGCGCTGGCGGGTGGCTGGCTGCTGTTTGCGTTTATCGGCACCGGCAGCAGTTTTTTAGCCTTTGCGGCGCTGGCGGCGAAGCACCAGATAGACAATCCTGGCTATGCGCATAAATCGTTTTATTATCTCGGCGGGTTTACCGAAGGCAGCGAAACCATTGCGCTGTTCGTCTTGAGCTGCCTGTTTCCGGGTTACTTTACGGGGATGGCGTGGTTCTTCGGCGGCCTGTGCTGGTTGACGACGTTTACTCGGGTGTGGAGTGGTTATGTCACGCTGGCATCGCTGGAAGCCCGGCAGCAGGGTGCTGCCGGAACGGGTGAAGATTAACGCGAGGAATCCGGGCCGCGATCGCCGCGGCTGACCGGGTTCCTGGCGTTCTGGCTCCATTCGTACCAGCCGCCGTCGTACACCGACACGTTCTGCCAACCCATGGCGCGAGCGTACATGAAGGCTTCAGAGGCGCGCCAGCCGGTACCGCAGTAGAACGACACCTCCTGCGACGGCAGAATGTGCCATTGCGCCCACATCGCTGCGATATCATCGGCGCTGCGCATGGTGCCGTCCGGGTTGTGGAAATCTTCCATATGGGTCGAATCGCTGCCCGCATGGCCCCAGCGCGCCCCGGCGATCTCACCTTTTGGCTTGATGTAGTTGTAGCCGCTGGTGGTGCCGATAAATTCTGGCCACGAACGAATGCTGACCAGCGAAGCATCTTTGCGATGCACCAAACCCCGCGCCTGTTCGGTATCCAGCATCAGCTGCGGCTGGCCCGGAAGCGTGGCCCCGAAATCAGGTGCAGGCGTGGTTTTACCTGGCGTGCCGCGTTCCACCGGCAGGCCCGCGTCAGACCATGTTTTCCAGCCGCCGTCTAACAGCCGCACGTCTTTCACTCCGGCATACAGCAGAATTTGCGCCACGCGCGAGGCGGCGTACACATCGCGTCCGTAGAGAATCACGGTGGTGTCGTGGCGGATACCCTGTTTTGCCAGCAGCGCTTTCAGCTTATCATCAGAGACTTTGTTCCACAGCGGTTCACTTTCGACGTCGTTGGTGTCGATGTAGCCCGCGCCCGGAATATGGCTCAACAGGTAAAGTTTCGGCGCGCCCCAGGCCGCCTCGATAACCTTCCAGTCGCCTTTCGGGGCGGCGGTCACCGCTTTTCCTTCCTGCATGTCATGCAGCCACTGCGGATACACCAGTTGCTCAAAGTGCGGCAGTTTTTGCAGGCGCTCCGGTTGAGTGAGCGCATCACCGAGCAGGCTGACGTGGGTCAGGCCCGCTTTTTTCAGGCGTTCCGCCACGGCGGCGTTATCGTTATCGGCCCCGTACAGCGCCACCGGCGTGGAAGTCTGCAACTGGTGCTGTTTGATCCAGTCGGTCAGCTGCGCGTCGCTCATGGCCGAAAGCCAGCTGGCGGAGAGATTGAGCGCCGCCGGTTCATGGCCTTCGCTACCATTCAGTGCCTGCGGCCAGCCGTTGTAGAACGCGCTCAGACGGGTGTCGATGGCGACGCCTTTCTGCTGCTGAAGCTGGGTGAAGGTGAGTGGCGAAAGCATATCAGCCGCGAAAGAAACCGAAGAAGACAGCCCGATCAGCAGGGCCAGCGCGGTCAGTTGAGAAACACGTTTCATCGAATTGCCCGTCAGTAGAAAAAAGAAGCGTCATTCTGGACCCTCGTTTTGGGAAAATCCTTGCGCTGGCGCAGTTTAGCCCCAGCTTTCAAGCCGCAGACAGCGGCCATCGGCCGGGATATCGGCCACGTCATGCGTCACCAGAATCACCGGGATGTGGCGCTGCTTCACTTCGGCAAATACCCATGCGCGGAAGCTGTCGCGCAGCGCGGCATCGAGGCCGCTAAACGGTTCGTCCAGCAACAGCGCGTCAGGCTGCGCCAGCAGGGAACGCAGCAGCGCCACCCGCGCGCGTTGCCCGCCGGAAAGCGTAGCCGGGTCGCGGGTATAAAACCCGTCTAAGCCCGCGTTGTCGAGCGCGGCTTCAGCCTGAGGACGTCGCTGCGTGCGCGGTACCGAGGCGGGCAGCGCTAACTGCAGATTTTGCCCCACGCTGAAATGGTCAAATAAAAGCGCATCCTGAAACAGAATGCCGATGCGCCGCGCTTCGGTAGGCAAGGTGTCACATCGCCGATCGTTCAGCCACAGTTGGCCGCGAGCCTGAAATGCGCCGTCCAGCGCGCCCACCATCCATGAAAGCAGCGTCGATTTCCCGCTTCCGGACGCGCCCATCAGCGTCAGGATTTCGCCATTTTGCACCTGAAAATCCACGTCATTGAGCAGCGTTTTGCCGCGGTGTGTCACCGTCAGACCATCCACTTTCAGCATTAACGGAGTCCTTGTCGATAATGGCCCAGCCACCGTAACAGCAGGGCGATGAGCAGGAAAAAACAGCCAGGCAGCAGCAGTTGCCACAGGGCCTGAGTGGCGAGCATTGGCGTACTGCCGCCGCTGCTGAGCGCTACGGCGTCGGTGGTCAGGGTGGTAATGCGCCCGGCCCCGAGCCACAGCGTTGGCAAATATTGCGCGATGCTGACGGAAAAACCGACCGCCAGCGCGGCGAGGATCGGACGCAGCAGTAAAGGGCCTTTTACCCGCCAGAAGCAGCGCCAGCGACGCCAGCCGAGCGTGCGGGCGATCGTCAGCAGCCGCGGGTCGAGCCGTCGCCAGGCGGGCTGCAGAATAAACAGCATCCATGGCATCACCCACAGCAAATGCCCCCACAGCACCGTCAGCCATTGGCCGTCCTGCCAGCTGAGTAGCGCCAGCTGATATTGCCCGGCGGCGAGGGGCAGCGCGGGCAGCACCAGCGGCAGCCAAATCCAGGCCCAGATCAATGAATAGCAGCGCTGTGGGCCGTACTCCAGCCACAGCAAACAGAGCGCCAGGCTGAGCAGCGATGCGCCCAGCGCCAGCCACAGACTATTGTTGATACTGTCGATATTCGCCAGTTCGCTGTCGGAAAATAGCCCCAGTGTTACCGCGCACAGCACGCCGCTGAGCGGCAATAGCCAGGCCAGCACTTTACCCAGTAATGCCAACGGCTGCGGATGGCGAACGCCCTGAAAGTCAGGTACCCGGGCGCGGAAGGCGCGCCACAGCAGATGGGCGACGAGCACCAGCGCCGCCAGCATCAGGATCAGAAGCAGGCATGCCAGCGAACCTTGCGCCTGTTGCAAAGCATCCCCTTGAGACAGCCACTGCCAGGCCAGCACCGCCAGCGTCGGCGGGTTGCCGGGGCCGAGGATCAGCGCCACGTCGACGGCAGAGAGTGTCCAGGCGGCGGTCGCCAGCAGCACAATACGCAGCTGTGGCAGCAAACGCGGCAGCACAATCCACGCCACGCATTGCCAGCGGCCGTAACCCTGGCTGCGCAGCGTCAGGCATTGTTCGGCTAATCCTTTATCACCCGCCAGGGCATAAATCGCCCACAGCAAAAACACGCTCTCTTTCACCGCCAGCGTCAGACCCAGCCCGATACCGTAGCGGTCAATCGGCGGGGTAAACTGCGGGAGCAGGTGGAACAACCAGCCGCCTTCGGCAAACAGCAGTAACGCCGCGCTGGCGAACGCCACATGAGGCAGGGCGAGCAGCAGCGGCAGGCGGGCCGCCAGACGTTGCCATTGCTGAGAGGGCCATAACGCCGCCACCACCGATAACGCGAGGGCGAAGGCGCCGACGACGGCGATAAGCGTGGAGACCATCGTCGCCAACGCTGCCTGAGGAAGCTGCGGGTCGCCCAACAGCGCCTGCCAATTGGCGAGCGTCAGCGCGGGCATCAGTAGCAGCACGACAGCGGGCAGCAGGGGCAAATAAATCAGCCCCATCGCGGCCCACAGCAGCACCGTCAGTGCGTGCCGTAGCGGCGTAGCCATTCCTGCTCCAGCGCATTAACCCAGGCGGCGTGCGGTTCAGCCAGCACCGGAGGCGTTTTTTCCGACTGTGCGGCTGGCCACGGCGTCGGGAGTTTGCTCATGTCCAGCACCGTCGGGTCTCCCCAGACCGCCGGGTCGGCTTTGCGCTGCTGTGCTGCGGGCGACAGCAGAAAGTTCGCCACCACCTGCGCGCCAGCCACGGCACGGGCATTAGCCGGGATCGTCACAAAATGCACGTTGCCGAGCATGCCCTGGCTAAACCCAAAGCTGAAGCTGTCATTTGGCAATTCACCGCTGGCGACTTTTTGGCTGGCGTGCATCGGGTTGAAAGTCAGCGACAGGCGCAGCGTGCCGTTGGTCAGCATCGCGTCCATCCGGGCCGGAGAGGCGGGGAAATCGCTGCCGTTACGCCACAAATGCGGGTGCAGTTTGTCAAGATATGCCCACAGCGGCGCGGTGACGGCGGCGAAAGTAGCGGCATTTGGCGGTTGCCTGAGTGCATCAGGCTGGGTCGTCAGGTTCAACAGCAGCTGTTCCAGAAATGCGGTAGCGGTGAAATCCGGTGGGCGCGGATAGGTCACGGTGCCAGGGTGCGTAGTGGCAAAATCCAGCAATGCCTGCGTTGATTCCGGCGGCTGCGGCGTCTGGCTGCGACGGGCTATAAACGTTAATTGGGCGCTGCCCCAGGGGGATTCCGCTCCGTCTGTCGGGATGGAGAAATCCTCCAGCACCGGCTTTTGCAGGTCGACATACTGCCAGTTTGGCAGGGTCTGCGCCCAACCGGTTTGCAGCAAATTCGCCTCTTTCAGGGTGCGGAAGTTTTCGCCGTTGACCCACAGTAAATCCACGGAGCCACCGTGCGCACGCCCGGCGCGGGCTTCGGTCTGAATGCGTTTCACCGCATCTGCCGCATCAGCCAGATGCACCATTTTAAGCGTAACGCCGTAGTCGCGCAGCACCTCTCCGCTGACCCAGTCGAGATAGCGGTTCACCGCCCGATCGCCGCCCCAGGCGTTGAACCACACGGTTTGCCCGCGAGCCTCCTGTTCGGTTTGCTGCCAGCTTTGGGCGGCTAACGCCCACGGGCTGACCGCGAGCAAGGTTATCCATAACAAACGGCGGGAGAGAAGACGCATTATCGGGACCTCTTTTGGCGTTCAGCGTAGAATTTTTTAGCCATCATCAACAGGATAGCCAGGGCGAACAGGGTCAGCAGCCCGGTGACCAGCCAGTAAGTGCCACCCGTCAGCCAGCTGCCGACGCAGGAGTAGACAACAGTGGCAGGCAATTGGCCGAGCCCGGTGGCCAGCATAAACGAACGAAAGCGCAGCGACGTCAGCCCGGCGGCGTAGCTAATTGGGTCGAAGGGCACGAAGGGCAGCAGGCGGCAGATGAGGATCGTGTGTTTGCCGTAGCGATTAAAAAAGGTGTCCATACTATCGAGCACCGTTTTGCCGGTCAGCTTTTCCACCGCGCCGCGCCCGAGGATTCTGGCGATATAAAAGCACAATGCCGCGCCCGCCATCGCGCTGGTCCACGACAGCACGCCGCCCCAGAAAGCACCAAACAGCGAGGCGTTAGCGAAGGTGATCAGAAAGGCGGGGAGCGGGGCGACAATGGCCTGCAGGATCATCAAAAAGAAGGAAACGGCGGCAGCCTGCGGGCCCCAGGATTGAATGAAACGTTCCAGATCGGCGCTGTCGAAGTGAGCAAAAGCCGCGAAGCTGCTATCAACAAACGCCTTCACGCCTGGGAACAGCAGGTAAGCGCCCAGCATTAGACAGACAGCCAGCAACAGCGCAGCGCGGGAACGCCAGACGCGCGTCACTGCGGGCCTCGTTCAGCCGTTTCGGCAGGCGTAAACAGCGCGGCGAGGCCGCTATGATGAACAACGAAAAGCACAATGCCGGAGAGAAGTAATAGCAGGAGCAGCTTACATTCTGTCCTTTTCAGGGCTTCTTTGGCATCCGTGTTCTCCGTGGGGTATGAGGGGCATTTGGGACGCGCATTTTACCCTGCGCCCGGCGGGCCACGTCTTTGATATCACGCAAGTAAAGAGGCTACAGCGCGCATTTCTCGGGACAAAAACGCCTGACGTCGGCGACAACGTCAGGCGAAGGGACGTTATTTCTTAAATGTCGCCCACACCGGCGCGTGGTCGGACGGTTTTTCCATACTGCGAATTTCGTAGTCGATCCCGGTTTCGATGCAGTGCGGCGCCAGGCCCTGGCTTGCCAGCAGCAGGTCGATACGCAGGCCGCGGTTGTCATCAAACCCTTTTGAACGGTAGTCGAACCACGAGTACTGGTCCTGCGTTTCCGGGTTCGCATGACGGAAAGTGTCCACCAGGCCCCAGCCAACCAGACGATCCATCCATTCGCGCTCTTCCGGCAGGAATGAACATTTCCCGGTGCGCAGCCAGCGTTTGCGGTTGTCTTCCCCGATACCGATGTCCAGATCCGTCGGGCTGATGTTCACGTCGCCCATGATCAGAACCGGGTTCTCAGGCTTCAGTTCGCTGGTGATGTAATTTTGCAGGTCCTGGTAAAACTTTTGTTTGGCCGGGAATTTGGTCGGATGGTCGCGGCTTTCACCCTGTGGGAAGTAACCGTTAATCACCGTGACGTTGCCGAACGGGGATGGGATTTCCGCCATGATGATGCGGCGCTGGGCCTCTTCATCGTCGCCCGGGAAACCGCGACGCACGGAGATCGGCGTCTCTTTGGTCAGCAGCGCCACGCCGTAATGGCCTTTCTGACCGTGATAAAACACGTTGTAGCCGAGCTTCGCGACATCTTCGAGCGGGAACATGTCGTCGTGAACTTTGGTTTCCTGCAGGCCGATAACGTCTGGCTGGTGCTTGTCGACGATGGCTTGTAACTGGTGTGGGCGGGCGCGCAGGCCGTTGATATTAAAAGAAAGAAATTTCATAGTCGCTGCCACTGTGCAAGGTGAATGATGCACGGATGTTAGCAGAATTTCCGCTGTGTGACTCGTCTGTTGTCCGATTGGGGTTGTGCCAACCCGATGCGCTGGCACAACCCCTCCATTATCCAATCAATGTTCTGCTGGCTGACGCATTCATTCAGGGTTGCCGCAAAGCAGTCGCAGCAGCCGGCCAGATCGAGAAAATCGGTTGAGGCGCTAAAGGGGATAGTCAGTAAATCGCAGTCTGGGGGAAGAAGGGGAGTCATCGGTTGAACTCCATACACCAAGTGAAATATTCAACGGCGTAAATCCGCCATTGTGTATCCACCAAGTTTTTCTGGAGGCTAATCCAGGCAACGGATGTTGCAGGTGCCGGGCGAGATTACTGCGAAGGGTGCAGGTGAACAAGTGTTTTCCCAGAGGTTATGTGTGCTGGCATCGCGTCTGGTATGAGCGAATACCGGGTATTAGCGCTTTCACTTCCCCATAGTAAATGGCTATGAAATATCTTCTATAATTCGACCATTCAAACTTAAAACCTTTCACATCCTGACATGATCGATAAATGCTCTGACTTTTGGTGCAAGATGTTTCCTGCCAGAGAAATAGAGATAAAAGCCTGGAAAAGTAGGTAGCCAGTCATCTAAAAGCGATACCAGTTCTCCACGATCGATAAATGGCTGAAAAGTTTCTGCCATGCCAAAGCTTACTCCGCCACCTGCGCAAACCGTACGAATCATCACCCCCATATCGTTGGTAGTGAGTTGAGGGCTTACATTCACGTCAAAATCACGTCCTTGTTCGGCAAACTCCCAACGATAAGGTGCAATACCTGGGGATTTTCGCCAGCCAATGCAGCGATGATTGATCAACTCATTGGGATGTTGCGGAGCGCCATATTGCGTAATATAGCCCGGGGAGGCTACCACGACTTGCCGTTGTAAGGTTGAAACCGGGATCGCAATCATATCCTGTGCGATAACCTCTCCGAGCCGCACGCCAGCATCGTAGCCCTGCTCCACAATATCGAACTCATCATCGGTGATTGTAATTTCCAGTTCGATATGAGGGTACGCGGAAATAAAATCTGCCAGCAATTTGCCACCAATTATCCTTTCAGCAATTGATGATACAGCCAGCCGCAGCTGACCACGCGGTTCTGCAATCTGCTCAGCGATGTCTGTCACTGCGCAATTGAGTTGTTCAATAGCGGGAGCGACCTCGTCATAAAGCTGCTTTCCTGCCTCGGTCAGATTAATACTTCGTGTTGTGCGATGCATCAGTGAAATATTCAGTTGTTCTTCCAGCCGACGTAAAGTCTGACTAATAGCCGAACGCGTCACTCCCAATCGCTCTGCCGCTATACGAAAATTACGAGTCTGTGCAACCAGTACGAATACCTCAAGCGCGTTTTTATCAACTGTAATTGGTTAGCCATCGTTACGAGTCTGTTAAGTAATCGCCGGATTATCTTTATAGTTTGCCCAGAGTAAGATCACCAGCACTACGTAAACAGGGGAAGATGTATGACTAAGAAAGTGATCTTAATTACCGGGGCATCCAGTGGTATTGGTGCAGGAATTGCGATGGAACTGGCCAAAACTGATGCAATTCTGTTATTGGGCGCTCGTCGCGAAGAGCGTTTAGCTCAGCTTGCGGAGAAGTTACGTTTTTATGGTGCAGAAGTTGACAGCCATATGCTCGACGTTACTTGCCGAAAATCAGTACAACAGTTTACTGACTATGCCCTGACTAAATGGGGACGAGTTGATGTAATAATCAATAACGCCGGTATTATGCCGCTGTCACTTATGGCCTCGCTTAAAGTTGATGAATGGGACCAAATGGTTGATGTTAATATCAGAGGTGTGCTTTATGGTATCGCATCAGTATTGCCTTCGATGCTGGAGCGTGCATCCGGGCATATCATTAATATAGCTTCAATCGGTGCGTTGACCGTGTCTCCAACCGCTGCTGTTTACTGTGCTACAAAGTTTGCAGTGAGGGCTATTTCTGATGGATTACGTCAGGAGAATAGTCAGCTAAGGGTTACGTGTGTACACCCAGGTGTAGTCGAAAGCGAGCTTGCTAACAGCATCACCGATCCAACAGCAGCTGAAGCGATGAAAAGCTACCGTTCCATTGCTTTGCAGCCAGATGCGATAGGTCGGGCAGTACGATACGTTATCGAGCAGCCAGATAATGTAGACGTAAATGAAATAGTAGTCAGGCCAACGCAGAGCATGCATTAATCTTTAAAAGGCTGATCCCTGTTGCAGATAGGGCATCAGCCGCTACGAATGCTGTTAGTTCAACTGACAAAGGAAACTGCTCTACTTATCAGGCATGCCCTGGAGACCGTCTGTTACTCTCATCATTACGAAAGAAACCCTTTCCCGGGCCGAGATTATCCAGATGACCTGCGCCTATAAGTAAATGCCGTATGATGTAAACACCTTCCGCTTCTGGCACACAGCAGATGTCACGGACGCTGAAGCTCTCCCGGGGGTTGTCCGGCAGACCCACCGAAAAGTCAGGTTAGCGGCGGCGGATGGTGCTTACGATACGCGGCGACGCACAGGGTAAAGCAGTTGTTCGGTGGTTCGCTGACGTTGCGTGACTACGATGGTCAGGTTGCAGAGGCTTTGGCCATGGTGCGTGCACTGAACAAAATGACGAAGGCAGGCATGCCAGAAAGCGTGCGTATTATCTGACAACGGCAACCAGCTACGAAGATGCTTGCCCCAAATCTGATTTATTCAACAAAGCCGTTCACCCCTACACCGATCCACGCACCACCAGTTTCCAGTCCAGAATTTCATTCACCGTTTCCACCTCCGGGTTATCAATTCTCTCTAGCAGGAGCTGTACGCTGCGCACGCCCAACTGGTGCATTGGCTGTTCGACTGTGGTCAGCGGCGGGCTGGTTACCGAGCCGAACGGCACGCCGTCGAATCCCATAATTGCTACATCTTGCGGTACTCGTATTCCGTTCATGTGGGCGTAATGTAATGCACCTCCGGCTAATGCGTCCGAGATGGCAAATACGGCGTCCGGCGGCTCCGGCATGGTGAACAGTTCCGCCATTGCCTGCACACCAGCCTGATATTCGAGCGTGTCCGCATAAACTACGGCCTGCCAGGCACTGCTTGTCGCCGACCGGTAGCCTGCCTCACGCTGCTGGGAATAGAGGTAACGCAGATCGCCGTTGATCAGTGCGATACGCTTGTAGCCCTTGCTGGTAAGGTGATCCACCGCAGCCGCGGCCGCTTTGAAGTTATCGATTGTCACGGAAGAGGCGTTATAGCTCGGATCACCTTCGCCGCACTGCACCCACGGGGAATCGCCGATAAGCGTCGTTAAGCCCGGTAGACAGCTGATGGCATCCATGGTGATCACGCCGTCCACGACTTTGCCACTCAGCAATTGGAGATAGGCGGATTCGCGCGTTAGTCGGGATTCAGAGTTACACAGAAGAATGTGGTAGCCGTGTTTTTCCGCTTCTTCTTCAATGCCGCGAACGACGCGAGCACAGAAGGGGTTGGTGATGTTGGAGACAAGGACCAATAACATGCGACTGCGCGCCGTGCGAAGCTGACGGGCCAGCAGGTTGGGCTGGTAGTCGCAGGACTGAATGGCAGCCAGTACCTTGTCACGGGTATCAGGCTTAACCGCAGGATTGCCGTTCAGCACTCTGGAGACGGTGGCGGTGGAGACACCTGCAGTACGCGCGACTTTCTCTATCGACATGCTGATCCTTTAAGCGCAGTGGCTATTTGTGAAGCACATTCCAGATTTGCATCAATAGTATCAAATAATTCGCAGGCATGATGGCAACCCTTCTGAAATCGATTACATTTTTAATGATCTGTTAATGTAATCGATTACAAAAATAACCTCTTACCCTTAAATCAATACTCTGTCGTGGAGGATGTATGTCTTCTCAATCAGCCGTTGGGGCTCAGGTACTTACCCATAAATGGGTGATCCCGCGCCTGTCGTTAATGATGTTTCTGGAATTTTTCGTCTGGGGTGCCTGGTACGTGACGCTGGGCGTGGTGATGGGCAAATACGGGCTGAGCGCGGTGATAGGGGATGCGTATTCCACCGGGCCAATCGCCTCGATCCTTTCGCCGTTCGTACTCGGGATGCTGGTTGACCGTTTCTTTGCCTCGCAGAAAGTGCTGGGCATACTGCATCTTGTCGGCGCGGCGCTGCTGTGGTGGTTGCCGGGTATGTTTGAAAGCGGGCAAAGTGGTCTGCTGTGGGTCATTTTCGCCTACATGCTTTGCTATATGCCGACCATCGCGCTCAGCAACAACGTCGCGTTTCACAGCCTGGCAAACAGCGAGAAGGGCTTCCCGATTGTGCGCGCCTTCGGCACCATCGGCTGGATTGTTGCCGGTCTGATTGTCGGGATGAGCGGGCTATCCGACAGCACTGGCATCTTTACCATGGCCGCCGTTGCCTCGGTGGTACTGGGCATCTACAGCTTCACGCTGCCAAACACGCCAGCGCCGGATCGCGGCAAACCTCTCTCCATGCGTGACCTGGTCTGCGCCGACGCCTTTGCGCTGCTGAAACAAAAGCACTTCATGGTGTTTATTATCTGCGCCACGCTGATTTCCATTCCGCTGGCCGCTTACTACGCCTACGCCGCGCCGTTTATCTCCGCGCTGGGCTTTGAAAACGTCAGCGGGGTAATGGCCTTTGGGCAGATGTCCGAGCTACTGTTCATGCTGCTGATCCCGTTCTTCTTCCGCCGCCTCGGCATCAAAATGATGCTGCTGATCGGCATGCTCGCGTGGTTTGCGCGTTATGCCATGTTCGCGCTGAGCATCGCGGAGGAAACCCGCTGGATGATTTACATCGGCATTATCCTGCACGGGGTGTGCTACGACTTCTTCTTCGTTATCGGCTTTATCTATACCGATAAAGTGGCGGGCGACAAGGTGAAAGGCCAGGCGCAGAGCCTGCTGGTGCTGTTCACCTACGGGCTGGGGATGCTCATCGGCTCGCAGATCAGTGGTGCGGTGTTCAACCGCTCGGTCACCGCGCAGGGGGCTGAGGCGCTGGTTCAGTGGCAGCACTTCTGGTGGATGCCTGCTATCGCTGCAGTTGTTATCGCCGCGATCTTCTTCTTCACCTTCCATTACAAAGAAGGTGCGGCTAATGGCAGATAGGGCACTCCGGGTGCTGGTAGTGGGCTGCGGCAATATGGGCGCAGCTCACGCTCTGGCCTATCAGGCGCTTCCGGAATTTACTCTCTGCGGGCTGGTCGCCCGCGGAGACTCCAAAAATCGTCTTCAGCGGCAGCTGGGGGCCGATCTCCCGCTGTTCAATGATATGCAGGAGGCGATTAAACAGACACAGGCGGATGCGGTTTGCATCGCCACCTGGCCGGACACCCATGAAGTGCTGGCGCTGACGGCCCTGGCCGCCGGTTGCCATGTCTTTATCGAGAAACCCATCGCTACCACCGTTTCCGGTGCTAAACGCGTAGCAGCAACGGCCCAGCTGACGGGTAAAAAACTCGTCGTTGGCTACATTCTTCGTCATCACCCAGTCTGGCAGCAGTTTATTGAACTGGCACATACGCTCGGTAAACCTCTGGTGATGCGCATGAACCTTAACCAGCAGAGTGCCGGGACTGCCTGGCACACCCACAAAATGCTGATGCAGTCGCTGTCGCCGATCGTGGACTGCGGTGTGCACTATCTGGATGTGATGTGCCAGATGACCCGGGCCAGCCCGCTTTCAGTCAGCGCTATCGGCGTGCGGTTAAGCGATGAAATCCCGGAGAAACAGTTTAATTACGGCCAGCTCCAGGTGCGCTTTACCGACGGTTCGGTGGGCTGGTACGAGGCGGGCTGGGGGCCGATGGTAAGCCAGACGGCGTTCTTTATTAAGGACGTTATCGGGCCGCAGGGTTCCGCCTCCATCGTTGCCCGCGAGGCGGGCGGTGAAGGGCAGTCCGCAAACGTTGAAGCGCACACCCGCACGGAGTCCCTGCGTCTGCATCACTCCCGGCTAAACGCCGACGGTGAATTCGCCCAAATGGATGAATGGATAAGCGCGGCCAGCGAACCTGACCACTTTGAACTCTGCCGTCAGGAACAGCGCTATTTTGCCCGCGCAATTCTTGAGGATAACGATTTAACGCAGCACCAGCAGCAGGCCATTGAGAGCCTGGCGGTGGTGCTGGCGGCTGATCTCGCGGCACGCGAGCAGCGCATGGTGAACATTAAGGAGGTTTCGTAATGAAAACGCTAAAAGGGCCATCTATTTTTCTCTCCCAGTTTATTGGCGACAGACCGCCTTTTAACTCTCTGGATACCCTGGCAGTCTGGGCAGCCGGACTGGGCTACAAAGCGGTGCAGATCCCGACGCATCTGCCGCATATTTTTGATTTGCGCAAAGCAGCAGAAAGCAAAGACTACTGTGCGGAAATCAGCGGCACACTGGCTAACGTCGGTCTGAAAATCAGCGAGCTTTCAACGCATTTGCAGGGCCAGCTGATTGCCGTGCATCCGGCTTACGACGCTGCATTTGCTGGTTTTGCCCCGCCTGAACTGGCGCACGATGCTCAGGCCCGCCAGCAGTGGGGCATTGAAAGCCTGAAGCAGGCGGCCCGGGCTTCGCAAAACCTGGGCCTGAAGGCCCACGCCACCTTCTCCGGCGCACTGGTCTGGCCATATTTCTATCCGTGGCCGCCGCGCAATGCCGTGCTTATCGATGAGGCCTTCAAGGAGCTGGCAAAACGCTGGCGGCCCGTACTGGATGCCTTCGATGAGGCAGGCGTCGACGTTTGTTATGAGCTGCATCCCGGTGAAGATTTGCATGATGGCGTCACGTTTGAGCGTTTTCTGAAACTCGTTGATAACCATCCGCGTTGCAATATTCTCTTTGACCCAAGCCACATGCTGCTGCAGCACATGGACTACCTCGGCTTTATCGATCTTTATCACTCCCGTATTAAGGCCTTCCATGTAAAAGATGCGGAGTTTCAACGCTCTGCCCGCAGCGGCGTATATGCAGGATTCCAGCCGTGGGTTGAGCGTCCAGGACGTTTCCGTTCGCTGGGCGACGGGCAGGTCGATTTTAAAGGCATTTTCAGCAGGCTCGCGCAGTATGACTACGAGGGGTGGGCCACGCTTGAGTGGGAGTGCTGTCTGAAATCGGGCGAAGCGGGCGCGCGCGAAGGGGCGAAGTTTATCTCCGACCACATCATTCCGGTTGCTGAGTATGCTTTTGACGATTTTGCGCAGCACGACAGCGACATAGCGACAGTACAAAAAATGCTCGGACTGGAGGGGGGACGATGAAACGCATACGTTTGGGCATGGTGGGCGGCGGTGAGGGTTCGTTTATTGGCGGCGTGCATCGCATCGCAGCACGGCTGGACGATCAGTTTGAGCTGGTTGCGGGCGCGTTTTCTTCTTCGACGGAGGTGGCGAAACGCAGCGGAGAAGCACTGTTTGTCGAGCCCGGCCGCAGCTACGAAAGCTGGCAGAAGATGGCGGAACAAGAGGCCGCAAGATCGGACGGCATTGAAGCCGTAGCCATCGTCACGCCTAACTTCCTGCACGTTCCCATCGCCAAAGCATTCATTGAAAAGAACATTCATGTCATTTGCGACAAGCCGCTGGGCGTCAGTCTTGCGGAAGGGAAAGAACTGGCGTTTCTCATCAACCAGAGCGGCTCGCATTTTATTCTGACCCATAACTACAGCGCGCTTCCGATGGTGCGTGAGGCGAGGGCGCGCATCGCCAACAGCGAAATTGGCGACATCCGCAACGTGGAAGTGGAATACCTGCAGGGTTGGCTGAACGACCGGCTGGAATTGACGGATAACAAGCAAGCCAGCTGGCGCGGCAAAGCGCAGTTTGCGGGGGCTGGGGCAATTGGCGACATTGGCACTCACGCCTGGCAGCTGGCGGCGTTTGTCACCGGGATGGAGCCAGCATCCATTCGAGGAGAGCTGCTGACCCGCATTGAAGGACGCGAACTGGACGATGAAGTTTACGCCGAAATGCGTTATGCCAACGGCGCGCGGGGACGCCTGTGGGCAAGCCAGGTTGCGCCGGGCTTTGAAAACGATCTGCGTCTACGAATTGTTGGTAGTCGGGGCAGCATCTGCTTCCGCCAGCAGCAGCCGGAGATTCTGGAGATCCATCCGCTGCATGGGAATAGTTACGTCGTCACGCGTAACGGCGTGAATAATCATGATTCCATCCGCCATCAATGCCGTACACCAGCGGGCCACCCGGAGGGCTATCTGGAAGGTTTCGCGCAAATCTACCGTGAGGCGGCAACGAAAATTCGCGGTGGCACAACGCCGCTGCTGCCGGGGATTATGGAAGGGCTGTCCGGCATGCGCTTTATCGAAACCCTGCGCGCCAGCAGCGACAAGGGCGGGGTATGGATGGACTGGTAGCAGAATTTACGTTACTAGCCGGACGGTGATTGACCCGTAGCCTTCGCGGTCGCCTTTGAGCGGGTGGAGCTCACTGGCCATGTCGATGGCCTGTAGTCGATCATTTATCCTGTCGGCATCCTTTGGACTTGATTTAACTTATGTCGAACACAAAACCAGTTCACATGCAGAAATGTTGATAATGCATTGTTCTTACTGAATTTTTCACGCTAAAAATCGTTTCGCATTGGATTTACTTCATGAACCAACATCAAATAACCGCTTTTGAGGTCGTTTTGCTATTATGCGACCGTTTGGTTCATGATCCTGTCGCATTTTCTTTAGCAAAAAGTGAGGGCGATTTTTCATAGTTTACCTCGCCGTCAGGTTTACGTCGCCAAAACGCCATCATCACCGGCTTCGCGGTAATGCTCCGACAGAAGTTATGCAGATCTCTGAGACGTTGAGTCGGCCATTGCTGTAACGGCACTGATGACATCACCTCGACCATCGGGGTGTACTAATTAACGGGGAGCAGGTCACCCCTTACGGTCAGGGCTTGTGCTCAGTGGAACGAAACCTCCTGTTAAGGCCAAAACCCTAAACGTAGGGTAATTTCCGAATTCCAAGTTGACCCCTTGTACGCCGGAAGTTCATCCGCAAGTCGTGGAGCGCCATAACGCTGTTTTGCACCATTGAATGCTTTCAGGACAGCAGCATCACAGACCAGACGGAATTGTTGTCTCCGGCTTATCTGATGATGACGCAGACGCCAGGCATACCAGCCGCTGCGGGCAACCCGCAATACGAGACATATGGCTTTGACGGTGAATTGAGCCCGATGCTTTTCAATAAAGACGTACTTCATTTCAGGCGCGTCGCGAAGTATGTAGCTGACCCTGGTCCAAAATCAGTACCAGTGCTAAATCAGAGATCTTCATCTTTCTGGAGACTTCGGATAAATTCCGCCGGAGTCATGTCATTTAATGATGAATGGGTTCTCTCATGATTATATTCCCTGCGCCAGTTGTCGAGTTTGTCCTG
>CACSJR010000013.1 GCA_902706235.1 Citrobacter sp. 18056
CCCTAAATAGTTAATGAATGCCGTCCCCCGCCACCCCTTAAGGGCTATACCCATCCCCATTCGTTAGCGAATTGATTTCACTCAATATTACCCCTTCCTTAGCTGTTATTTTCACCTTCGTTAATACGTCATAACAATGAGGTTACGATGGAAGTCAGCCGCAGAAAATTCTTTAAAATCTGCGCCGGCGGAATGGCAGGCACCACGGCGGCGATGTTGGGTTTTGCCCCAACGGCAGCCCTTGCGGAAGTACGCAGCTACAAACTGCTGCGTGCCAAAGAGACCCGTAATACCTGTACTTACTGTTCCGTAGGTTGTGGATTGTTGATGTACAGCCTGGGTGACGGCGCGAAAAACGCTAAATCCAGCATTTTCCATATTGAAGGGGACCCGGATCATCCGGTAAACCGAGGGGCACTTTGCCCGAAAGGCGCAGGCCTGCTGGACTATGTCCACAGTGAAAATCGTCTGCGTTATCCTGAATACCGCGCGCCGGGTTCCGATAAGTGGCAGCGCATCAGCTGGGATGACGCCTTCTCGCGCATTGCCCGCCTGATGAAAGAGGATCGTGACGCCAATTTCATTGAGAAGAACGCGCAGAACGTGACCGTAAACCGCTGGCTCTCCACCGGCATGCTGTGCGCTTCCGCTTCCAGTAACGAAAGCGGCATGCTGACACAAAAATTTGCCCGTTCACTGGGTATGTTAGCGGTTGATAACCAGGCACGCGTCTGACACGGACCAACGGTAGCAAGTCTTGCTCCAACATTTGGTCGCGGTGCTATGACCAACCACTGGGTTGATATCAAAAACGCCAACGTAGTGATGGTGATGGGCGGCAACGCCGCTGAAGCCCACCCGGTCGGTTTCCGCTGGGCGATGGAAGCCAAAAACAACAATGACGCCACGCTGATTGTGGTCGATCCGCGCTTTACCCGCACCGCTTCGGTGGCGGATATCTATGCGCCGATTCGTTCCGGTACCGACATTACTTTCCTGTCGGGCGTTATTCTGTACCTGATGACCCACGGTAAAATCAACGCCGAATACGTCAAAAGTTATACCAATGCCGCGCTGCTGGTACGCGACGACTTCAGCTTCGATGATGGCCTGTTCAGCGGCTATGACGCAGAAAAACGTCAGTACGACAAAACGACCTGGAACTATCAGTTCGACGAAAACGGCTTTGCGAAACGTGACGAAACCCTGACTCACCCGCGCTGCGTGTGGAACCTGCTCAAAGAGCATGTCTCCCGCTATACACCGGACGTGGTTGAGCATATCTGCGGCACGCCACAGGAAGATTTCCTGAAGGTCTGCGAGGTGTTGGCCTCAACCAGCGCGGCCGATCGCACCACGACGTTCTTGTATGCGCTTGGCTGGACCCAGCACTCCGTGGGTTCGCAGAATATTCGTACTATGGCCATGATCCAGCTGTTGCTGGGCAATATGGGGATGGCGGGTGGCGGCGTGAACGCCCTGCGCGGACACTCCAATATTCAGGGATTAACCGATTTAGGCCTGCTGTCCACCAGCCTGCCGGGCTATCTGACACTGCCAAAAGACACGCAGAGCAGCCTGGAGAACTATCTGGCCGCCAACACGCCAAAAGCGACTCAGCCTAATCAGGTCAACTATTGGGGCAATTACCCGAAATTCTTCGTCAGTCTGATGAAGACCTTCTGGGGTGACGCCGCCCGTGCAGACAACCAGTGGGGCTATGACTGGTTGCCAAAATGGGACCAGGCCTACGACGTGCTGAAGTATTTCGACATGATGGACAAAGGTGAAGTCAATGGCTACATCTGCCAGGGCTTTAACCCGGTCGCCTCGTTCCCGGACAAGAACAAAGTGGTCGCCTCTCTCAGCAAGCTGAAGTATCTGGTGGTGATTGATCCGCTAGTGACAGAAACCTCAAACTTCTGGCAGAACCACGGCGAATCCAACGACGTCGATCCCGCACAAATTCAGACTGAGGTATTCCGTCTGCCCTCCACCTGCTTCGCGGAAGAAGATGGTTCTATCGTCAACTCCGGACGCTGGATGCAGTGGCACTGGAAAGGCGCTGATGCGCCGGGGGAAGCCCGGAATGATGGCGAAATTCTGGCGGGTCTGTACCACAACCTGCGCACGCTTTACCGCGAACAAGGCGGTACAGCCAGCGAGCCAGTACTCAATATGACGTGGAACTACACGTTGCCGGACAGGCCGGAATCGGAAGAAGTGGCTAAAGAGAGCAACGGTTATGCGCTTGCCGATCTCTTTGACGCCGATGGCAAATTGCTGGTGAAAAAAGGCGAGCTGCTGGATTCCTTTGCCCAACTGCGCGACGACGGTTCGACCTCTTCAGGTTGTTGGATCTGGAGCGGAAGCTGGACACGTCACGGTAATCAGATGGCTAACCGAGATAACAGCGATCCGTCCGGACTGGGCAATACCCTCGGCTGGGCCTGGGCATGGCCGCTCAACCGTCGCATCATCTACAACCGCGCCTCCGCTGACCCGCAAGGGAAACCGTGGGATGCGAAACGGATGTTAATCGAATGGAACGGCACAAAATGGGTTGGCAACGATATCCCGGACTACAACACCGCCGCACCAGGCAGTGGCGTCGGGCCATTTATCATGCAACCCGAAGGGGTCGGTCGACTGTTTGCGCTCGACAAAATGGCAGAAGGTCCGTTCCCGGAACACTACGAGCCATTTGAAACGCCGCTGGGGACCAACCCGCTGCACCCGAACGTCATCTCTAACCCGGCCGCACGGCTGTTCGACGCCGACGCAAAACGCATGGGCGAGCGCAAAGCGTTCCCTTACGTGGGCACGACCTATCGTCTGACCGAGCATTTCCATACCTGGACTAAACACGCACGGCTTAACGCTATCATGCAGCCAGAACAGTTTGTGGAAATCAGTGAGAACCTGGCCAGGGACAAAGGCATTGCCAATGGCGATACGGTGAAAGTCAGCAGCAAGCGTGGCTTTATCCGTGCCAAAGCGGTGGTGACGCAACGTGTCCAGACATTGCAGGCGGGTGGACAGGAAGTGGAAACGGTAGGTATTCCGCTGCACTGGGGCTTCGAGGGGACGGCGCGTAAAGGCTATCTCGCGAACACCCTGACGCCGTCGGTGGGTGATGCCAACTCGCAAACGCCAGAGTACAAGGCGTTTCTGGTCAACATTGAGAAGGCGTAAGGAGCGAACTCATGTCCATGCAATCTCAGGATATTCTCAAGCGTTCGGCCACTAACGCCATGACGCCACCGCCTCAGGCGCGTGACTACAAGGAAGAAGTCGCCAAGCTCATTGATGTCTCCAGCTGTATTGGCTGCAAGGCTTGCCAGGTCGCGTGTTCAGAGTGGAACGATATCCGCGATGACATCGGCCACTGCGTCGGGGTGTATGACAACCCTGCGGACCTGAGCGCCAAATCCTGGACGCTGATGCGCTTTAGCGAAACGACGCAGAACGGCAAACTGGAATGGCTTATCCGCAAGGATGGCTGTATGCACTGCGCGGATCCGGGCTGCCTGAAAGCCTGCCCTTCCGCCGGCGCCATCATTCAGTACGCCAACGGCATCGTCGATTTTCAGTCGGAACACTGTATTGGCTGTGGTTACTGTATCGCCGGTTGCCCGTTCAACATTCCACGTCTGAACAAAGAGGATAACCGCGTCTACAAATGCACGCTGTGCGTGGATCGCGTCAGTGTGGGCCAGGAGCCCGCCTGCGTGAAAACCTGCCCAACTGGCGCCATTCACTTTGGCAGCAAGAAAGAGATGCTGGAAGTGGCTGACGAACGCGTCGCGAAGCTGAAAAAACGGGGGTATCCGCAGGCTGGCCTCTACAACCCGCAGGGCGTTGGCGGCACGCACGTGATGTATGTACTGCACCATGCGGACCAACCGGAGCTGTACCACAACCTGCCTAAAGATCCACACATTGATACCCCTATCAGTTTGTGGAAGGGGTTGCTCAAACCGCTGGCGGCGGCAGGCTTTATTGCGACCTTCGCCGGACTGATTTTCCACTACGTGGGAATTGGACCCAACGAAGAGGTGGATGAAGACGAGGAAGAGCATCATGACTAAGAAGAGCAAGATGATTGTCAGGACGAAATTTATCGACCGCGCCTGTCACTGGACGGTGGTTATCTGTTTCTTCCTCGTGTCGCTCTCTGGCATCGCGTTGTTCTTCCCGACGCTGCAATGGTTGACGGAAACCTTCGGTACGCCACAGATGGGACGTATTCTGCACCCGTTCTTTGGGGTGCTGATTTTCGTGGCGCTGATGTTTATGTTCGCGCGCTTTGTTAAGCACAACATCCCTGATAAACACGATATCCCGTGGTTAAAAGGTATTGTTGAGGTGCTGAAAGGCAATGAACATAAGGTCGCCAAAGTCGGTAAATATAACGCCGGGCAGAAGATGATGTTCTGGACCATTATGAGCATGATATTCGTGCTGATGATAACCGGAGTGATTATCTGGCGGCCTTATTTCGCCGACTTCTTCCCGATAAAAGTCGTGCGCTATAGCCTGCTGATTCATGCCACCGTCGCCATTATTCTGATCCACGCCATCCTTATCCATATGTATATGGCATTCTGGGTTAAGGGATCGATTAAAGGCATGGTGGTCGGCAAAGTCAGCCGCCGCTGGGCGCAGAAACATCACCCTCGCTGGTATCAGGACGTCGAGGATCAGGAAGCGAAGAAAGCAGGGACTGAAGGACGTTAAGTCTCCTCATTCCCCCTCCTTCTGGCCGCAACCGGTTATCTATTCCGCTAGCGGCCAGATTTTATTACGCCCCTTGTAAAATCCCGGCAGCATCCTGAATGCCGTGGCTCCCTCCCCAACCGTAAATTTAACGTTACAACCACTGTAATTCAGATTTGACGCGCTGCGGGTTTTCCCCTAACCTGCGCGGCATAATTAGCCATCTCTATCCTGAATAACAGAGGAAAGCGTGAAGAACCGCACCGTAGGGAGTATTTTAATCGTCGCCGGAACCACTATCGGCGCAGGGATGCTGGCAATGCCGCTGGCCTCTGCGGGCGTTGGCTTTGGCGTCACTCTGGTTTTACTGTTGGGCTTGTGGGCGCTGATGTGCTACACCGCGCTGTTGCTACTGGAAGTATATCAGCACGTTCCCGCCGACACCGGTCTCGGGTCGCTGGCGTTGCGTTACCTTGGGCGTTATGGGCAATGGCTGACGGGCTTTAGTATGCTTTTCCTGATGTACGCCCTGACGGCAGCGTATGTCAGCGGTGCTGGCGAGCTGCTGGCCTCGAGTCTCAGCCAATGGCTGAACATCGAACTGCCGCCTGCCGGGGGCGTGCTGCTGTTTACCGCCATCGGTGGCGGCGTGATTTGCATGGGCACGGCGCTGGTAGATTTGTTTAACCGCTTCCTGTTCAGCGCCAAAATCGTGTTCCTGATCCTGATGCTGGCGCTGCTTCTGCCACATATTCATCAGATGAACCTGCTGACGCTGCCGCTGCAACAGGGCCTGGCGCTCTCTGCGATCCCGGTGATTTTCACCTCGTTTGGCTTCCACGGCAGCGTGCCGAGTATCGTCAGCTATATGAATGGTGATGTGCGCAAGCTGCGCCGGATTTTCGTGATCGGTAGCTTCATCCCGCTGGTCGCATACATCTTCTGGCAGCTGGCAACGCTCGGCAGCATTGAATCGCCGGTCTTCAACGCCTTGCTGGGCAACCACGCCGGACTGAACGGTCTGCTGCAGGCGATCCGAGAAGTGGTGGCAACGCCGCATGTGGAACTGGCGGTGCATCTGTTTGCTGATTTAGCACTGGCGACCTCTTTCCTCGGCGTCGCGCTGGGGCTGTTTGATTATCTGGCGGATTTGTTCCAGCGTAAAAACAGCATCAGCGGTCGTCTTCAGACCGGGGTAGTCACCTTCCTGCCACCGCTGGCGTTTGCGTTGTTCTATCCGAAGGGTTTCGTGATGGCGCTCGGCTACGCGGGTGTGGCGCTGGCCGTGCTGGCGCTGATTATTCCGTCGCTGCTGACGATGAAAAGCCGCCAGCAGCATCCTCAGGCAACGTATCGCGTTATCGGCGGAACGCCTGCGTTATGGCTGGTATTTGGCTGTGGCGTGGCGGTGATTTTGGTGCAAATCGCGATTGCGGTTGGGATGCTGCCTGCTGTGGGGTGATGCCAGAAATAAAAAAGGCCCTTTCGGGCCTTTGAGGGTGCTGACAAAGAAGGAAAAAGCGTGGTTTTTCCTTCTTTGTGGTTATCAGCCGAAAATCAATGAATTGATTTTCCTTGTTTTTTATCTGGTGCGATCGGTTCGACTCTCAAACGTTTTAGGTTTGTCATCAGTCTGAAAGGCCCTTTCGGGCCTTTTTTATGACTTATTTCAGACAGCAGCTTTTGTATTTCTTTCCGCTACCGCAGGGACACGGATCGTTGCGACCAATTTTGATTTCATTCTTAATTGGCTGTTGTACTGGAGCCGCTTGCTGATTATCCAGCCAGTAATGGCAGAGCGTGAGCGCTGCTGGTTTCAGTAAATCCACGCTCGCAATATATTCTTCAGCAGAGAGCGCTTCGAGGCGGGTAAAGTTCTCTTCACTGCCGTGCAAGGCAATCGCGTCTAACTGCGGCTGCAAACTCTCCGGCAGCGCCGACCAGTCGCTTAAACCCACGCCACGCATGTAACCAAAGCACCACTCTTCAACGATAGTGATTTCCTGACCTTCTTCTTCGCGGGTGCCGAACAGCGGTTCGTACTGATCAGGATAATCGCCCAGACGCTCACCGACATCATCCATATGCTGTAGGGTGAGATTCACAAAACGGTCGCGCTCGCGGTCATTGGCCCAGCGTGGTACGAAATCAGCCCCACCCCACACCGCCAGCATCCACTCAGCAGGCTCAATATCAACCGGGGATGAAAGAATAGCCGTCAGCATGCCGTCCAGCTCGGACACATCCATCACGGCCTGCTCGTTGCCATAGCGGGCCAGGACGTCGTCCAGCCACTCAAGTTCGCTTTCGTTTAACGGTCCGGTTTTCATCGCTGGTTACTCGTGTTGGAAGTGTGTTGAAGATAGAACATCAGGATCGCAAATACAAAAAAACCACCCGAAGGTGGTTTCACGACACTGCTTATCATTGATTTTATTCTTTTTTCCCATGGTAGCCGGAGTGGGACTTGAACCCACACAGCGCGAACGCCGAGGGATTTTAAATCCCTTGTGTCTACCGATTCCACCATCCGGCCTCGGGGAATAAAGTGGAGGCGCGTTCCGGAGTCGAACCGGACTAGACGGATTTGCAATCCGCTACATAACCGCTTTGCTAACGCGCCAAATTACTAACACCCGCAATTGCCGATGCTTTTAAACTGGAGCGGGAAACGAGACTCGAACTCGCGACCCCGACCTTGGCAAGGTCGTGCTCTACCAACTGAGCTATTCCCGCAGATCAGATGACTAACTTAATCATTTGATTTTGTTACCGTCTGGCAAGCTGTGCTGCCGTTCGATGCGTTGCATTCTACTTACCTGACGCACTGAGTCAACGTTAATTTTCACCGCACCAGATCGTTTGATGAAATTTACGTCGAAACGATCACTGTTCAAGCAAATCGCCGCGCGCCGCATTCAAATACTGGAACATTGACCACAGCGTCAGCACCGCCGCAACCATAAAGAGACCTATACCTGCCCACTCTACCCACTCGTTCGGACGCCACAGCATCCACACTAGCGCCGCCATTTGTGCCGTGGTTTTGACTTTACCAATCCACGAAACCGCCACGTTGCTGCGTTTTCCGAGTTCCGCCATCCATTCACGCAGTGCGGAGATGATAATTTCACGAGCAATCATGGTTGCGGCCGGGAGAGTCACCCACCAGGAGTGATAATGTTCGACGACCAGCACCATCGCGATGGCGACCATCACCTTGTCCGCGACCGGGTCGAGAAACGCCCCGAAACGGGTGCTCTGGTTCCACCGACGCGCCAGATAGCCGTCAAACCAGTCAGTTATCGCCGCAACGAAGAAGATAAACGCACAGGCAAACGGAGCCCAGACGAATGGCAAATAGAACGCCAGCACGAAAAATGGGATCAGGATGACGCGGAACAATGTGAGCAACGTAGGGATATTAAATTGCATGGCGACGGTAACTATCTGTTGTCAGTAAAATTAGCCCTATGTTGCTACAGAGCCCCTAATGTTTCAACGAGTAGAAGATCTTTTCTGCCAGACCGTGCGAAATGCCGGGCACTTTCGCGATATCTTCGACGCTCGCTTTTTGCAGGCCTTGCAGCCCGCCCATATATTTCAACAACATCTGACGACGCTTCGGCCCCACGCCCTCGATGGTCTCAAGGGTGCTGGTACTTTTCACTTTCGCCCGTTTTTTACGGTGTCCGGTGATAGCATGATCGTGCGATTCATCGCGGATGTGTTGAATGACGTGCAACGCTGGGGAGTCGGACGGCAGGTTAAAACCCTCACCTTCCGGCTCAAAGTACAGCGTTTCCAGGCCTGCTTTACGGTCACTGCCTTTGGCCACACCGAGCAGCAACGGATGCTGTTTGTCCCAGTTGACCTCAAGCTCGGCGAAAACCTGCTTCGCCTGACCCAGCTGCCCTTTCCCGCCGTCAATCAGAATGACGTCGGGGATTTTGCTCTCTTCAATATCTTTGCCATAGCGACGGCGCAGCACCTGATTCATTGCCGCATAGTCATCGCCTGGCGTAATGCCAGTGATGTTATAGCGACGATATTCCGCACGCAGCGGTCCGTTGCTGTCAAACACCACACAGGACGCCACGGTTTGCTCGCCCATAGTGTGACTGATGTCGAAACACTCCATGCGCTTCACTTCCGGCAACTTGAGCTGCGCCGCCAGCGCCTGCAGGCGCTGATGAATAGTCGACTGCTGCGAAAGCTTAGTGACCAACGCGGTCGCCGCATTGGTACGCGCCAGCTTCAGGTAACGCGCGCGATCGCCGCGGGGCCTGGTCTGAATATTGATGCGTCGCCCGGCAAGTTCAGAAAGAGAATCTGCCAGCAGCGTTTTGTCGCCAAGATTAAAATCGAGCAGGATTTCACCCGGCAGCGTGCGCGCCTGGCTGCCCTGCAGATAGAACTGACCGACAAACGTCTCCACCACTTCGACAGGCTCGGTGCCCGCCGGGACTTTCGGGAAATAACTGCGGCTGCCGAGCACTTTACCCTGACGGATAAACAGCACGTGAACACAGGCCATGCCACCGTTAAAGGCCACGCCGATCACATCCAGATCGTCGCCTTCATTAGAAACGAACTGTTTCTCTGTGACACGACGAACCGCCTGAATCTGGTCGCGAATGCGTGCGGCTTCTTCAAACGCCAACGACTGGCTGGCTTTTTCCATCCGGGCCACCAGCTGATTCACAACCTGCTCATCTTTTCCGGCCAGGAACAGACGCACGTACTCAACCTGCTGCGCGTATTCGTCTTCGCTCACCAGCCCTGCAACACACGGCCCGAGGCAGCGGCCAATCTGATATTGCAGACACGGGCGTGAGCGGTTGCGATAGACGCTATTTTCACACTGACGAATCGGGAATATTTTCTGCAATAGCGCCAGCGTCTCGCGTACCGCGTAGCCATTCGGGAACGGACCAAAATATTCACCTTTCGCGTGCTTTGCGCCGCGATGCATGGCCAGTCGGGGATGGGTGTCGCCACTCAGGAAAATAAACGGATAGGATTTGTCATCGCGTAGCAACACATTATAGCGCGGCTGATAGAGCTTGATGTAGTTATGTTCAAGCAGCAGCGCTTCTGTTTCGGTGTGGGTAACGGTGACATCTATCTGGGAAATTTGCCCGACGAGCGCTTCGGTTTTGCGTGATCCCAGGTTGCTACGGAAGTAGCTGGAAAGGCGTTTTTTGAGATCTTTGGCTTTGCCGACGTATATAACCGTGCCGCCGGCATCGTACATACGATAGACGCCGGGCTGGCTGGTCACGGTTTTTAGAAAGGCTTTTGAATCAAATACATCACTCACTGACTTGTTAACGACTCCGCATTACACAGGCCATGGCGAATTGCCAGGTGAGTCAGCTCGACATCGCCATGAATGTTTAATTTGCTAAACATACGATAACGATAGCTGTTCACCGTTTTTGGGCTGAGATTCAGTTGTTCAGAAATCTCAGTCACCTTCTGACCTTTGGTGATCATCAGCATAATCTGCAATTCACGTTCAGACAAACTGGCGAATGGGGATTCCGTCGATTTGGGCTCAATTTGACTCAGCGCCATTTGCTGAGCGATGTCTGATGCGATGTAACGCTGACCAGCAAACACGGAGCGGATGGCGTTCACCACTTCCTGTGGTGCGGCACCTTTGCTCAGATAGCCTGAGGCCCCTGCTTGCATCACTTTTGCTGGCAGCGGATTTTCCGTGTGAACGGTTAACATGATGACTCGAGTATCGGTGGTGGAGCGCGCAATCTTGCGTGTGGCTTCCAGCCCGCCAATACCTGGCATATTCATGTCCATAAGCACGACGTCAACTGGGTTTGCACGGCACCATTTCACCGCATCTTCACCACAACAGACTTCACCAACAACTTTGATACCCTTTATATCTTCGAGAATGCGTCGTATCCCTGCGCGCACTAGTTCGTGGTCATCAACAAGGAGGATGTTGATCAAAGGAATAATCTCCAGAATAGGGATAACGCAACTGCCTCTAAATTCGCGTCCATATTAACGGGTTTTATCTCGACAATGAAAGGTAAAAGATGTCTCGTTTAAGATTTTACTTGGGTTTCTGGAAATTAGAATTTACATTTACTGGAAACATCCACAAAACAGTCAGATACGACAACCTTGTTTTTAAACACTTGCCTTCAAAAACTTCCGGATAACACTGCGTTTTACAAAGATGATAAATACACTCTCAAAAATGTAACAACAATTAACGGAGCGTGAACCAGCAAGAAACAAATAAGCATCAGGCGCTTTCTTGTACGCGCTTAATATGTGTAAGCACCTCAGATCAGAGGACAAAAATCCTGCACTCCCGTTTTGACTGTTCCCTGTGGTATACTGCGCGACCTTTACTGAAACACCCCCGCGTATGCGCGCTGAAATCCAACGAGGAAATAGATGAGCACTCCTGATTTTTCCACTGCTGAAAATAATCAACAATTGTCCCAGGAAGTTTCTTGCCTGAAAGCGTTACTGACGCTGATGCTGCAGGCGATGGGTCAAGCAGACGCAGGGCGCGTGATTCTTAAAATGGAAAAGCAAATCACGCAGATGGAAGATGAAGCTCAGGCGGCCGTATTTTCCAGTACCGTTAAGCAAATTAAACAAGCTTACCGCCAGTGATTCAATGCCAGCTGCGATTCATCGCAGCTGGTTTCGCATTGAGCTGCGGTCAGATAATCCCTATCGCTGCAGCATAACAGGCAATCTGCGTTTTGTTTGGCGCGTTAAATTTCTTCTGCATATTCTTCTGATGGAAATTCACCGTATTCTCGGATATCGACAAGATTATCGATATTTCCGCTGAGGTCTTCCCTTCCGCCGTCCACTTCAGAATTTCCAGTTCGCGCTTACTGAATTTCATTTCCGGCGCCGTCACCATCGTATCTTCCATTCGCACCAGCGCAGAAAGACTGAACTCCATCAACGTTTGCAGCCGCATTTCAGTTTCATCGTCTGATAACGGGTTAGCCTGGTTGCGCTGTCGTGATACCGATAAAAAACCGAGCGCACGATTAGGCAGCATCAACGATTGGGTTATTCCTCGACGTAAGCCGTGGGCACGCGCCGCGTCCCAGAAAGCCGGCGTTTCGCTGAATAAGCGATCGCTCCACGGCAGATGCCCGTTGCGGTAATTTTCGGCTTTCAACACCGGATCGATGGTGAAATAATTTTCGGCCTGGTAATGGTCCATCCATGCTTTGGGATAAGTGGTGTGCAAGGAGAGTTTTGGACGGGTGAAGGGAACCGGATGGCGCACGCAAAGGGCGAACCAGTCATATTCCAGTAAGTGAGTTTGCTGTTGCAAAATGGCATAGACCTGGTCATTTGCTGTGGCAGACTGAAATTGGTGCGATATATCCTTCCGCCACTGAAAAAAATTGATGTCCCTCATACCTGACGAAAAAACTCCTGAGTGATAATCATTCCTATGAATGCAACAAGCTAACACATAACCATTATTTATATATAAAAAATATCCTTTTCCGCAGAAATAAACTGAAACACTCGGTTTTCACATGACAATCAAGGGGATGAGCAGAATTTCTTACGATACGGAGCGCGATAGGTGGCGTTTCGAAAGGGAAACTTAAGTTGAGTTTCTGACGGACAGGAATACGTGGCCCGGCGTTACCAGGCCACAGAGGGTTACTGCATGAGGAATTTTTCGAGGAACTGGCGAGTGCGCGGCTGCTGTGGGTTAGCAAACAGCGATTTGGCGTCGCCCTGCTCCACGATCCGGCCTTGATCCATGAAAATGGCGCGATCGGCGACGTCGCGCGCAAAGCTCATTTCGTGGGTCACGATCACCATCGTGCGCTTCTCCTGGGCCAGTTGGCGAATGGTGCTTAACACCTCACCCACCAGCTCCGGGTCCAGCGCGGAAGTCGGTTCATCAAACAGGATGACGTCCGGACGCATGGCCAACGCTCGGGCAATGGCCACGCGCTGCTGCTGCCCGCCGGATAAGCGACGCGGGTAGCTGGTTTCTTTACCCGACAGCCCCACTTTCGCCAGCAGTTCGCGCGCCAGCGTGGTCGCTTCGCTTTTGCTTTCCCCTTTGACGATAACCGGCCCTTCAATGATGTTCTCCATCACCGTACGGTGCGGGAACAGATTGAAGCTCTGGAACACGAATCCGACATGCTGACGTAAGCTGCGAATCAGCCCTTTTTGCTGACTCAGCGGACGCGTGGCGTCGATGGTGATGTCCCCCACCCGAATAGTGCCGCTTTCCGGCTGTTCCAGCAGGTTGATGCTGCGCAGCAGCGTGGTTTTTCCCGAGCCGCTCGGCCCGATAATCGCCACCACTTCGCCCTCTTTCACTTCCAGATCGATCCCGTGCAGCACCGTCTGACCGTGGAATTTTTTGACCAGGTTTTTAACGTCGATAGCACTCATTTCGGGTCACGCTCCTGGCGGTTCAGCTGGTTTTCGAAGTAGTTCTGCAACGCGGACAGCACCGTCGCCATCACCCAGTAAATCAGCGATGCGGCCAGGTACATGGTGAACACTTCCAGCGTGCGCGAGGTGATGAGCTGCGCCTGACGGAACAGTTCCGGTACCTGAATGGTGGCCGCCAGCGAGGTGTCTTTCACCAGGCTAATGAAGCTGTTCGACAGCGGCGGCAGCGCTACGCGTGCAGCCTGCGGCAGGATCGCGCGACGCAGCGTCTGCCACGGCGTCATACCGATACTCGCCGCCGCTTCCCACTGACCTTTATCAATCGAGGAAATTGCCGCGCGCAGCGTTTCAGAGGTATACGCCGCGGTGTTGAGCGACAGGCCAATCATCGCCGCCGGAATCGGATCCAGCTCGATACCAAACTGCGGCAGACCGTAATAGATCATGAACAGTTGGGCGATAAGCGGCGTACCGCGGAAAATCGAGGTGTAAAAACGGGCAATCCAGCGCACCGGCCCGATGGCAGACATGCGCATCAGCGCCAGGATAAAACCCAGCACCAGGCCGAAGAACATCCCGCCAATACTCAGCTGTAGCGTGAACACTGCCCCTTTTAACAAATAAGGCAGCGAGTCGATAACCAGTTGGATACTTTCTTGCATTATGGCTTCTTTTTATACGTGTGGATGATAGGCAAACAGCGCCGGAGCGCCGCCGGTGTGCACAAACAGGATCGGGCCTTCATCCTTAAAGCGTTTCTGGCTGATGCCGTCAATGAGTCCGGCCATCGCCTTTCCGGTATACACCGGATCCAGCAAAATCCCTTCCAGGCGAGCGAGCAGTTTCACCGCTTCCATGCCTTCGTCGTTCGGCGTGCCGTAGCCCGGCGCGAAATAGTCATCCCAGAGGGTGATGTCCGCGTTGGCCTTGAGCGCCAGGCTTTCCGCCACCGCCTGTTGCAGCGTGACGACTTTCGGTTTCTGATCGGCAACGCTTCGGGAAACCGTTACGCCAATCAGTTCAACGTCAGGCATTAGCTGTTCTAAACCCACCGCCAGCCCCGCGTGGGTGCCTGCGCTGCCGGATGCGACCACAACAGAGGAGAGCGATACAGCGCCTTCACACTGCTGCGCGATTTCCAGCGCGCTTTCAACATAGCCCAGCGCACCAAGAGCGTTAGAGCCGCCGACCGGGATCACATACGGACGAAAGCCCTGTGCTTCGACGCGGGTCGCCAGCTCTTCCATCTGACGATCCGGGTCAGTCAGCGCATCACACATCTCGACCTGCACGTTGAAATAGTCCAGCAGCAGGCGATTACCGTTGGTCAGATAGTTTTCTGCTTTCGTGCCGATCGGGTTTTCCAACAGCGCGATACAGTTCAGGCCGAGCTTCGCCGCCACCGCCGCCGTCTGGCGCACGTGGTTAGACTGAATCGCACCGGCGGTAATCAGCGTGTCAGCGCCTTCGCGCAGCGCATCTGCCGCGAGGAATTCAAGCTTGCGCAGCTTGTTGCCGCCCATCGCCATCGGTGTGACGTCGTCGCGCTTAATAAGAATTTCGCGGCCCAGGTAATCGGACAGACGCGGCAGGTATTCCAGCGGCGTCGGTGAGCCAATAAATTCCAGCCGTGGGAAGCGAGTAAGGTTTTGCAGTGACATAGCACCTCCTGATTTTCTTTTTATTATGCACACAGTTGCCGGTGAAATAAAAAAAGGCGCTAAATAGCGCCTTTTTTAAGCGATGCGGTGTTATTTGGTGACGTCAGCGCCGAACCATTTTTCAGACAGCGCTTTCAGGCTACCGTCTTTCTGCATGTCCGCAATGGCGGCATCGATGGCTTTCAGCATCTCTTCGTTGCCCTTACGCAGCGCAACACCAGACTCCTGACGGGAGAACGCTTCACCGGTGACGGCCAGCGTATTGTTGGTTTTCTTCACCAGATCCAACGCCGCCAGACGGTCAACCAGAATCGCATCGATACGGCCTACGCGCAGATCCTGATATTTAGTCGGGTCATCATCATAGGTACGCACGTCCACGCCCTGCACGTTCTGACGCAGCCACTCTTCATAGTTGGTGCCCAGACCCACGCCGACTTTTTTGCCTTTCAGGTCAGCCGCGGTCTTGATAACACCTTCGTTGCCTTTTTTCACCAGCGCCTGAACACCGGACACGGTATACGGCGTGGAGAAGTCATATTTCTGCTTACGCACGTCAGAAATGGTGACCTGGTTAATGACCACGTCGATACGTTTGGAATCCAGCGAGGCCAGCATCCCGTCCCATTTGGTCGGTTTCAGGTCCGCTTTTACGCCCAGATGCTTCGCCAGCTCCTGCGCAAATTCCACTTCAAACCCGGTCAGTTTGCCGTCATCGCCCTGGAAGCTGAACGGAGGATAGGTGCCTTCCAGGCCAACGCGCAGTGAACCGCGCTCTTTAACCTGATTCAGCAAGTTTTCCGCTGCGAAGGTTTTCACGCTTGCCCCGGCGACCAGCGCCACGGCCATCATTCCCATCAGAGCCTGACGGCCCATAAATGCTAATTTCATCATTCCCCCGAAAATTCGAATTTTTTGCAGTGTAAGACGTTTGGGAAAAACAGCTAATACCCGTCCGTTATAAGCCATTCAAATTTAATATAACTCAGAGGTTGCCTGATACGCGAACGTCTGCTGGCCCACCGCCAGCCGCCGGTTTTTGAATTGCGAATACTTTCGCAGCGCGATGCGGTAGTTATTGGTGCTGGTCTGCGGGAGCCACGGCGCGAGATTTTCGTCCGCTTCACCCTCGAGAAGCTCACGGTCGATTTTCAGGGCCGAAAGATGATTGCCAAGGCGACGCAGGCGCACGACATATTCGCGCACAGTGCCCGGGCTCATGTCGGTTTGTTCGAACAGATACTGTTTAAAGCCGAGGATATCGAAGAAGTCGCTCTGCGTTTTGCAGTGCAGGTCGCCGCAGAAACGGCACAGCGCGACCCACTCGCGGCGCTCCTGCAGCCAGTCGGCTTCGTCCATTAAGGTATCGAGGCGGGAAATGGCGATTTTGTTGACGATTTCCCCGCTGCGCACAAGCGTAATGCGATCGAGCATTTTGTGGCAGTGGGCACAATGCGTCTGGCTGTGTTTAAAGTCTTTAAGATAGCGGCTTAAAGGCCGTCTTTTTACCTGCTGCACCGTCATGATAACTCCTGGTAGTCAATGCTATGTGCGGCATTACTCCAGGTGCGACGGCTTAACCGCCTTCCTGGTACCGACCCAGTTTTGTTCGCAAACGCTTGATGGCCTGGCTGTGAAGCTGACTGACGCGCGACTCTCCCACTTCCAGCACCGCGCCAATCTCTTTCAGATTGAGCTCTTCCTGGTAGTAGAGCGTCAGCACCAGCTGCTCACGTTCCGGTAACGCTTCAATTGCGTCCATCACGCGCTGACGCAGGTTGCCTTCCATCAGTTGATGGAGCGGGTTCTCCTGTTGATTCTCTTCAGTCACCAGCTCGATACTGTCGCCGTGCTCTTCCCGCCACTCGTCGTAGGAGAAAATCTGGCTGTTATTGGTATCCAGCAGCATCTGTCGATACTCTTCAACAGCAATGCCAAGACGTTGAGCGACTTCTGTTTCCGTCGCATTGCGTCCCAGCTCCTGTTCCAGTTGACCCATCGCCTGCGCCACTTCTCGGGCATTGCGGCGGACGCTGCGCGGCACCCAATCGCGGCTGCGCAATTCGTCCAGCATCGCGCCACGTATGCGCTGAACTGCATAGGTGGTAAATGCCGTGCCTTGCAGAGCATCGTAACGTTCGACGGCATTCAATAACCCAATGCCGCCCGCCTGAAGCAGATCGTCCAGTTCCACGCTCGCGGGCAGGCGCACCTGAAGGCGCAATGCTTCGTGTCGCACCAAAGGGACATAACGCTGCCACAGCGAGTGTTTATCCATTACACCTTCAGCGGTATAGAGTGAATTCACGATAAACAGCCCTGCAATAGTTGAGTTATCGGCATGATTATCCGTTTCTGGAGGGGTTTTAATCGACGGAATAGTGGCTAAAAGGGGGGGTTATTTGGCGAGTTAAGTAAAACTCTAAAACAAAAAAACCCCGCCGAGGCGGGGTTGAGTAGCAAATTCAGGATTAGCCCTGCAGCAGAGACAGAACCTGCTGTGGAACCTGGTTTGCTTTAGACAACACGGAGTTACCCGCCTGCTGGATGATCTGCGCTTTAGACATGTTCGACACTTCGGTCGCATAGTCGGCGTCCTGAATGCGGGACTGCGCTTCAGACAGGTTGGTGGTGGTGTTGTTCAGGTTGGTGATGGCAGAATCCAGACGGTTCTGCACCGCACCCAGCGAAGAACGGAATTTATCAACGGATGCGATAGCTTTGTCCAGCATTGCCAGTGGGTCAGCGGAAGAAGCTCCGGCGTATGCAGACGTATTATTTGGACTGGCGATATCACCGATATCGGTATCAGCGGCCGTGCCACCGTTTGCAAGATTACCTGTAGCAGCAAGATAGTTTTTGCCCTGTACTGTTACGTAACCAACCGCATCACCAGCGTCATCGGTGCCAACTTTAACCAATTTGCCAGTCTGCTTAGCGTCAGTAACACCATTTGCACCATCGTCATAAGTGACGTCAGTGGTATTGAGGCTTACTACACCACCAGTGGTTACAGATGCTGCATAGAAATCATCACCACTTTGAACAACATAATTACCGGTGGCGATGCCATCTTTATCTAAGACGTTATGAAGTGACAGCGATTTTGCATCAACCTTAGAGCCTGTCGCTGTAGTTAATGTCGTAGCAGCAGCATCCAAGTTAACGCTTTTTGGTGCCGTGGACCCATCACCAATCTGAGTGACTGCATCACTTACTTTTAAGGCATTACTGGTGACTGAGAAACCGTTCAGGCCCAAAGTGGAAGAGTCGATTTTCTGCAGGTCGATGTCGATGGTCTGGCCATCGTTGGCACCAACCTGAATAGACATTTTGCCGTCTTTAGCCAGTACGTTCACGCCGTTGAACTGAGTTTGACCGGATACGCGGTCAATTTCGTCCAGACGGGATTTGATTTCGTCCTGGATTGAAGACAGGTCAGAATCGGAGTTGGTGCCGGTGGTTGCCTGAACGGTCAGTTCACGCACACGCTGTAAGTTGTTGTTGATTTCGGACAGCGCGCCTTCAGCGGTCTGCGCCAGAGAGATACCGTCGTTGGCGTTACGCGCAGCCTGAGTCAGGCCCTTGATGTTAGAGGTGAAGCGGTTAGCAATCGCCTGGCCCGCCGCATCGTCTTTCGCGCTGTTGATACGCAGACCAGAAGACAGACGCTCAATGGAAGTCGACAGAGCAGACTGGTTTTTGTTGATGTTGTTCTGAGTGATCAGCGAGAGGCTGTTGGTATTGATGACTTGTGCCATGATTTCGTTTCCTGTGTTTCACGTCTGTGGTTACGGTTTGGGTTTCCACCCGTCGGCTCAATCGCCGTCAATGTGGTTATCGTCGCCCTCCCCCTAACCTTTAGATTTTTTTTCACAAACACTGGAATAATTTTTTAGCCGCCGAAATAGTCTTCCCTGTTGCCTTTATTCCCGCCATTAAAAAAAGAAAATTAAACGTAAACTTTGCGCCAATCCCGCCGATAACCCCGGTATTCATTCTACATGTCGCTACATTAAGGAATAAATATGGCAAGTATTTCAACACTGGGAATAGGTTCGGGTCTCGATTTAAGCACCATCCTGGATAACCTTGAAGCCGCTGAAAAAGCGACGTTGACCCCGATATCGACTCAGCAGTCTTCCTATACCGCAAAACTGAGCGGATACGGAACCTTAAAAAGCGCACTTGTTTCTTTCCAGACCGCCAACACCGCGCTGAATAAAGCCGATTTGTTCACCGCGACCACCACCAGCAGCAGCTCTTCTGCGTTCAGCGCCACCACCACCGGCAATGCGATCGCCGGGAAATACACCATTAGCGTGTCGCAGCTGGCCCAAGCCCAGACGCTGACCACTACCGGCACCCAGGCCGACAACAAAACCGCGATTGCCAGCGCTGACAGCAGCATCACTATTCAGCAAGGCGGTGGCAAAGATCCGGTTAAGATTGATATTAGTGCTGCCAACTCTTCCCTGAGCGGCATTCGCGATGCAATTAACAAAGCCGACGCGGGCGTCAGCGCCAGTATCATCAACGTCGGTAACGGTCAGTACCGTCTGTCTCTCACCGCCAACGATACCGGCTCTGATAACGCGATGACCATTAGCGTCAGCGGTGACAGCGCCCTGCAAAGCTTTATGGGCTACGACGCGTCCGGCAATGGCGGCATGGAAGAGTCCGTTACCGCGCAGAATGCCAAACTTAAAGTTAATAATGTCGATATCGAGAACAGCAGCAACACCATCAGTGATGCGCTGGAAGACATCACGCTGAATCTGAACGACACCACCACCGGCAACCAGACACTGACGATTGCGAAAGACACCTCAAAATCTGAAAGTGCCATTAACGCGTGGGTCACGGCGTATAACGCCTTGCAGGACACCTTCAGCTCGCTGACCAAGTACACCAAGGTCGATGCCGGAACCGATGCTCAGGACACCAGCAATGGCGCCCTGCTCGGCGACAGCACTTTGCGCACTATCCAGACCCAGCTGAAAAGCATGTTGTCCAGCTCCACCGGCAGCTCAGCGTATAAAACCCTGGCGCAGATTGGTATCACTTCTGACCCAAGCACCGGCAAACTGACCGTCGACAGCACCAAACTGGAAAGCGCGCTGAAAACCAACTCCGCAGACATCAAAGATATGTTTGTCGGCGACGGCAAAAATACCGGCATCACCACCACCATGGGCAGCAACCTGACCAGCTGGCTCTCGACGACCGGGATTATCCAGGCGGCAACCGATGGCGTAAGTAAAACGCTGAACAACCTGACCACTCAGTACAACGATGCCAGTGACCGTATTGATACCATGATGGCGCGTTACAAAGCCCAGTTTACCCAGCTAGACGTGATGATGAGCTCGCTGAACTCCACCAGCAGCTATCTGACACAGCAGTTCGAATCAACTTCCAGCAGCAAAAGCTAACTAAATACGCCCAGGAGCTAACATGTACGGCGCAAAAGGCACACAGGCCTACGCAAAAATCGGAGTCGAAAGCGCGGTAATGAGCGCGAGCCAGCAGCAGCTGGTGACTCTGCTGTTTGATGGTGCACTCAGCGCACTGGTGCGCGCGCGCCTGTTTATGCAAGACAACAACATTGAGGGGAAAGGCCTTTCCCTCTCGAAAGCCATCAACATCATCGAAAACGGCCTTAAAGTCGGGCTGGACGAGGAGAGTGACGATGAGCTTACGCAAAACCTGATTGCGCTTTACGCCTATATGGTCAGGCGTCTCTTGCAGGCTAATCTGCGTAATGAGGTGTCTGCCGTCGAAGAGGTGGAGGCCCTGCTGCGCGATATCGCTGATGCCTGGAAAGACGTTGCCCTCTCGCCCACTCTGATTCAGGACGCCGTCTAATGAGCCCTGCACCGCACCTCTATAGCCTGTACCAGCAGCTGCTTGACCGAAGCCTCGTCATGCTGCGATTTGCCACAGAAGGACAATGGGACGAACTGATTGCCTGTGAAATGGAGTATGTCAGTGCGGTGCAAAAACTGGCAGAAATAACGCAACAAACGGAGCCGTCGGCCGTCATCCAGGATCAGCTGCGCCCGGTGCTGCGTTCGATCCTCGACAATGAAACCGAGGTCAAACGCCTGCTGCAGGCGCGAATGGAGGAGCTGGCAAAACTGGTTGGCCAGTCCACCATTCAAAAATCGGTCCTCACCACCTACGGCAAACAAGGCGGTCACGTTCTGGTGCCGCAGGGATCCCGCGACACGCCAACCAACTGATTCACTGGCGCGCGCTGCGCGCCAGGTGTTTTTCCGCTTTGTATTCCATACTAAAGTCTCCTGGTCACACGGAGTCCGTATATGCGCAATCCTACCCTGTTGCAATGTTTTCACTGGTATTACCCCACTGGCGGTGAATTGTGGCGAGAGGTCGAAGCGCTTGCACCCAATCTCAATGAAATTGGCGTCAACATGATTTGGCTGCCCCCGGCGTATAAAGGCGCTTCGGGCGGATATTCCGTCGGCTACGACAGCTACGATCTTTTCGACCTCGGCGAGTTTGATCAAAAAGGATCGGTCGCCACCAAATACGGTGATAAAGCTCAACTGCTGGCCGCTATCGATGCGCTGAAAAAGAACGATATCGCAGTGCTGCTCGACGTGGTGGTGAACCATAAAATGGGCGCCGATGAAAAAGAACGCATCCACGTCCAGCGCGTCAACGAGCAGGACCGCACGCAAATTGACGATGAAGTCATCGAATGCGACGCGTGGACCAAATACACTTTCCCGGTTCGCGCAGGGAAATATTCGCGGTTTGTCTGGGATTACAAATGCTTCAGTGGTATCGATCACATCGAAAATCCTGACGAGAACGGCGTATTTAAAATCGTCAATGATTACAGCGGCGAAGGCTGGAACGATCAGGTCGACAACGAAATGGGCAACTTCGACTACCTGATGGGCGAGAATATCGATTTCCGCAATCATGCGGTCACCGAGGAACTCAAATACTGGGCGCGCTGGGTGATGGAACAAACGCAATGCGACGGTTTCCGTCTGGATGCGGTGAAACACATTCCGGCGTGGTTCTACAAAGAGTGGATTGAACACGTACAGGAAGTGGCGCCAAAGCCGCTGTTCATCGTGGCGGAATACTGGTCCCACGAAGTCGATAAGCTCCAGCAGTATATCAATCAGGTCGACGGGCAGACGCTGCTGTTCGATGCACCTTTGCAGATGAAATTCCACGAGGCCTCGCGCCTGGGTCGCGATTATGACATGAGTCAGATTTTCACCGGCACGCTGGTGGAAGCCGACCCGTTCCACGCTATTACGCTGGTCACCAATCACGACACTCAACCACTACAGGCGCTGGAAGCCCCGGTCGAACCGTGGTTTAAACCGCTGGCCTATGCGCTGATATTACTGCGAGAAAATGGCGTGCCCTCGGTGTTCTACGCTGACCTGTTCGGGGCGATTTACGAAGACACCGGTGGCGACGGCAACAGCTATAAAATCGACATGCCGGTGATTGAGCAGCTACACGAACTGATTGACGCCCGCCAGCGCTTTGCCCACGGCGTGCAAACGCTCTGGTTCGATCATCCAAACTGTATCGCTTTCAGCCGAAGCGGAACTGACGATGCACCCGGCTGTGTGGTGGTATTGTCCAACGGCGACGAAGGCGAAAAAACGCTGACGCTCGGCGACAACTACGGCAACAAGCGCTGGAAAGATTTTCTCAATAATCGCGAGGAAGTGGTCGAAACCGATGCGCAGGGCAACGGCATCTTTACCTGCAACGGCGGCAGCGTGAGCGTGTGGGTAATGGAAGACGTGCTTTAAGGTATGAGCTCAAACTCACCCCGGCGGCGCGATATGCCAGCAGGGGTGACTAACGCAATCCAGGTTATGGCAGCGGAGAAATCAGCGGATTCTTTTGCAGGTAATCCGCGCATTCCTGGGTCGGCCGGTCAACGCGCTTGAGCGTCATGCGGTCGTAATCGATGCGCTCGCCTTCCCGGTCGATGGCGTAAACTTCTTTCTTGTTCGTGACATTGTAAATGTCGTCATCACGCAGCATCAGCTTACCTGGTCGCGCGATAACGCGTTGCCACTGGCGACAATCCAGCGTATCGCCCTCTTTGGTGATAACCAGCGTGGCTATCGCTTCCGGGCTGACCATCGCACTCTGCGGGCCTTCCGACTGCCAGTAACCCGCCAGATCCGAAGGCGCTGGCGCTTTCACCACCTGATTATAATCATCCACCTGGACACACCCGCTTAATGCCAGCAGCGCGCCGAGAATCGCAATCTTTTTCATCACCTATCCTGAAAACCGTGAAAAAAATATTGTGTCATTAAAGCGTTATCGCTTCCAGCCTTTACTGCTGCGCGATGATTGAGATATGACCGTTACTTTCGAGGATCGCAAATTTAATCTGCGAAAGCGCAGTCAGCCCCTGGTTGTTTCGCGCCGACACCATAATGTCATCCTCAGAGATATCGGCCATCCGCATTTTTTCCCGCATCAGAACACCGTGCTCAACCAGAATGACCGGGGAACCGTCAATCATCTCCTCGGCGCCGGGCAGGTATTTTTTGATTTTCCCGAACAGCATGTCCATTACGATAAGCGTGACGATACTGAGTACGGAACCTGTAACCGAGAAATCGCTGCCCAGCAGCGCCTGTTGAGTGGCTTCACTGATGATTAACAGAAGAATCAAATCAAAGGAGGTCATCTGCAACAGGGCGCGCCGACCCGCGATTTTAAACACCAGCACCAACACCAGATAAATGACGACGGCCCTGAGGATCATATCCATGCGCGGCCCTCAAGGATAGATGAATTGCGTGAGCGAAACGGCAGGCTGCTGATTTATCCGTAACGTGGAAACAACGTTGCCCCAACGACGCGGCTGAATACTCAACCACAGCGTATGCGGCCCCCCTTCGGGCTGGTCGTGGAATTCCAGCGTCATACTGCCGTCATGACTGCTAAAGCGCCATGGCTGCGGATACAGCGCATTGATTTCGAAAGTATCCATAAACTGCCCACCGAGCGTCACAGTGTAGTTCTCGCCCGGCGGCGCGTTCAGGGTGAGCTTGAGGTCCATATCGCTCTGGTTGCGGCCAAACCGTTCATAGTCCACGTCGACCTTGCCGTCAGTGGATGCCAGGTGGGCATTGCTGAACACCCCTTTCGAAAACAGGCCGCAGAACCCGGCCAATAACAGGAGGACTAACAACACAAATCCGTACTGACGGGCAGCATTTTCCACCCGTAACCAGAAAATGTTTTCCGCCACCGGCGCGGAGTGCGACGAAGAAGTTTTGATGACTGGCATGATTGTCTCTGCGTTAGCGGGCCGTAAAGGAAGTATGGTAGAAAAATTAGCAAATGCTGCTTGCCACATTGCCCCGCCCCACTAGCTTGCAATGACATAGATGCTATGGCCTTAAGACACGACACGTCTAGTCTTTGCACGGTATCACTGCACGACTATCCCGCGATAGAGTAAGCCAGTATCACTCTGCTGCTCAGAAATCACCCTTAAATTTACTAAGCCATACTAACCTTCTATTACAAACCATAAGTGTTATGCTACTGTAATATAGAGTTAGAACTTTAAATCAAGATACCGCGTTAACTCAGAAATAAATTCATAATAGAAACAACTTATAAATATTGCTTTGGAATTATGTACAATGAAAAATGGAAACATACAACTTTTACGTGGCGTCTCGATTCTTTTGGTTATTTTCACACACTTAGGTATTTTCATACCGAACAGCGCCACATTTAAAATAATAACATCCTATTTTGACACTTCAATAGGTGTTGATTTGTTTTTCGTTATTTCAGGTTATTTAATGGGGGAGACGTTCATCAAAAAAATAAAAAACAAAGAACTAACCAGTGCAGATGCATTCAACTTTTATCAACGTAGAATAGTCAGGCTTTATATCCCTTGCTTATTTTGGTCTTTCTTTATACTATCTTTTAGCTGGGTATGGTTAGAGCTTAAATTCTTTAAAGAATTAAAACAAATAGTGGGAGTATTCTTCGGAGCCATAACATTTACTGGTAATTTTTTCAACGCCACTCACCCGACTGTCTTTGGCTATTTCTGGTCATTAGGTGTTGAAATGCAATTCTATTTATTTCTGCCAATTCTCGTTGTTTTCTCCAAAAATCGCAGATGGATACCTTGTCTTCTTTTACTTCTAATATTCACTGCAGCATACGGAAATTCAAATATCTGGTGGATGTTTAGAGCCAATGCATTATTTGTTGGTCTCTTACTGTGGTTTGCGACCCAAACCCCTTCATTTGACACATTAAAAGATTCACTCAACCGATTGCCACCAGCTATTGTAACTACTATCTTTTTCTTAGCTATAACCTGCGCATGCTTTCTATCTTATCCGTACATCGTATTTGGTGGAATTCGCTATACGATCACTGCATTAATACTGGCACTGGTTTTTTATGTTGTTGCTTTTTATGAAAAGCCCGTATTAGGGTTCATTCATAAACCATTAAGTATTTTAGGCAACATCTCATTCTCGCTTTACTTATGCCACCTCCCAATTTTTTTAATTGTGAAATATATATTTTCCAAACATATATCAAACCCACATACACTCGCAATGATCGGGGTTGTTTTTGCAATTGCAATGGCTTTCCCAAGTTATTTCATCCTGGAAAAAACAAAAAAATAACATTCAAACATTTCAATAGTGCAACACCAACGTCACAGATGAACTGAGTGATTATTGTTGCACTTTTATTGAATGCTTAAGTGTTATAAAGTTAGATAATATGCCGAACTCCTTATTACCAACTTTGTAACGTTCCCTCAAACTATCAGGATGATAAATTAAAGACCCTACACCTGCATGCCCATCACTTCCTGGTAGGCCGACACCAGCTTATTCCGCACCTGAATGCCCATCTGCAGCGATACGGAAGATTTTTGCAGGTCGGTCATCACATCATTCAATGCAATCCCCGGCTCGCCTAAGGTAAATTTCTCAGCCTGCGCTTTGGCGCTGTTTTGCGTATCGCTGATGCGATCGAGGGCGGCATTGAGCTGGCCCGCAAAGCTGATAGACGGCTGTTCTTCCACCTGCTGATTGCGCGCGACGCTGGCCGCAGCCTGCATCTGCGTCAATACCCCTTCGATACCTGTAATGGCCATGTTAAACCCCCTGGTCGATGTCATTGAGAATAAGATTATCAGTTTGTCAATGAGATAAAGGCGCTAATTAACGTTAAAAACCTCGACTATTTGACCCATAGAAAATTCTGGAACAACAAATAATGGCATAGCACCCATTTTGCCTTTGCCGACCGGGAGTCAGCCTTGCTTTTGTACACGTTTAACGCCATCGACCTGGATTCACGAGGTGCGCAATGAGCGCGACAGCCACGACCACGACACCAACCAAGATGCCTGAGTGGGTCGCTCGCCTGCGCGCCAACCCGAAAATCCCATTAATGGTTGCCAGCGCAGCCGCCGTCGCGATCGTTGTCGCGCTGGTGCTGTGGGCGAAAGCGCCTGACTACCGCACGCTGTTCAGCAACCTGACCGATCAGGACGGCGGTGCCATCGTCACTCAGCTTCAGCAAATGAACGTCCCGTATCGCTTTGCCGATAGCGGCGGCGCCATTGAAGTGCCTGCCGATAAAGTGCATGAGCTGCGTTTACGACTCGCCCAGCAAGGCCTACCAAAAGGCGGTGCGGTTGGGTTTGAGCTGCTGGATCAGGAAAAATTCGGCATCAGCCAGTTCAGCGAGCAGGTGAACTATCAGCGTGCGCTGGAGGGTGAACTCGCCCGTACCATCGAAACGCTCGGCCCGGTGAAAAGCGCCCGCGTGCATCTGGCCATGCCGAAGCCTTCATTATTTGTGCGTGAGCAGAAACTCCCCTCTGCTTCCGTTACCCTGAACCTCGAACCCGGCCGTGCGCTTGATGAAGGCCAGATTGCAGCGGTGGTACACCTGGTGTCCAGCGCTGTAGCCGGCCTGCCGCCGGGCAACGTGACGCTGGTCGATCAGGGCGGTCATCTGTTGACCCAATCCAATACCGGCGATCGCGACCTGAATGACGCCCAGCTGAAATATGCCTCTGATGTTGAAGCCCGCGTACAGCGCCGCATTGAATCCATCCTGTCGCCAATTGTCGGCAACGGAAACATCCACGCGCAGGTCACCGCGCAGATCAATTTCGACAATAAAGAGCAGACTGAAGAGCAATACAGCCCGAACGGCGATGCCAGCCAGGCAGTAATGCGTTCGCGTCAGGTGAATGAGAGCGAGCAGGTAGGCGGCCAGAACCCAGGCGGCGTGCCGGGGGCATTGTCCAACTCCCCTGCTCCCGCGCCGAATGCCCCTATCTCGACGCCACCAGCGAACCAGCAGGCGGGTGCGCAAGGTCAGCAGCGTAATACCAGCACGAATAGCCAGAGCGGGCCGCGCAACAGTTCGCGTAACGAAACCACCAACTACGAAGTCGACCGGACGATTCGTCACACCAAAATGAACGTCGGCGATATCCAGCGCCTGTCGGTGGCGGTGGTGGTGAACTACAAAAATCTGCCGGACGGCAAGCCGCTGCCGCTGACCGCCGATCAGATGAAGCAAATTGAAGATCTGACCCGCGAAGCGATGGGCTACTCCACTACCCGCGGCGACACTCTGAACGTAGTCAACTCACCGTTTACCGCAGGCGACGAAAGCGGTGGCGAACTGCCATTCTGGCAACAGCAGTCGTTCATCGACCAGATGCTGTCCGCCGGACGCTGGGTCCTGATTGCCCTGGTGGCGTGGATCCTGTGGCGCAAAGCCGTGCGTCCACAGCTGGTGCGCCGCGAGGAAATCGCTAAAGCCGCGCAGGAAGAAGCGAAAATGGAGCGCGAAACTGCCGATGCGGTGGAAGTTCGCCTCAGCAAAGATGAACAACTGCAGAGTCGTCGCGTTAACCAGCGTCTGAGCGCAGAAGTGATGAGCCAGCGTATTCGCGAAATGTCAGACAACGATCCGCGCGTCGTCGCGCTGGTCATTCGCCAGTGGATGAGCAACGACCATGAGTAACACGACCCTTTCAGGTACCGATAAAAGCGTCATCCTGCTGATGACCATTGGCGAAGATCGCGCGGCGGAGGTGTTCAAGCACCTCAACACCCGCGAGGTGCAAACCCTCAGTGCGGCGATGGCCAACGTGCGTCAGATTTCAAACAAGCAGTTGACCGACGTGCTGGCAGAGTTTGAGCAGGAAGCCGAACAGTATGCGGCGCTGAACGTTAACGCCAACGAATACCTGCGTTCGGTGCTGGTGAAAGCGCTGGGCGAAGAGCGTGCCGCCAGCCTGCTGGAAGACATTCTCGAAACCCGCGAAACCACCAGCGGTATCGAAACGCTCAACTTTATGGAGCCACAAAGCGCCGCCGATCTTATTCGCGACGAGCATCCGCAGATCATCGCCACCATCCTCGTGCACCTCAAACGCGGTCAGGCGGCGGATATTCTGGCGCTGTTTGACGAGCGCCTGCGTCACGACGTGATGCTGCGTATCGCCACCTTTGGCGGCGTGCAGCCAGCGGCCCTGGCGGAGCTGACCGAAGTGCTGAACAACCTGCTCGACGGTCAGAATCTCAAACGCAGCAAAATGGGCGGCGTGAGAACCGCAGCAGAAATTATCAACCTGATGAAAACGCAGCAGGAAGAAGCGGTCATTACCGCCGTACGCGAATTCGACGGCGAGCTGGCGCAGAAAATCATCGACGAGATGTTCCTGTTCGAAAACCTGGTCGAAGTGGACGATCGCAGCATCCAGCGCCTGTTGCAGGAAGTGGATTCCGAATCCCTGCTCATCGCACTCAAAGGTGCCGAACAGCCGCTGCGCGAGAAGTTCCTGCGCAATATGTCCCAGCGTGCCGCCGATATCCTGCGCGACGACCTGGCCAACCGTGGCCCGGTTCGTCTGTCTCAGGTCGAGAACGAACAGAAAGCGATTCTGCTTATTGTGCGTCGTTTAGCGGAAACCGGCGAGATGGTGATTGGCAGCGGAGACGACACTTATGTCTGATTCCACACCCTGGAAAATCTGGCAGCCTGACGACCTCGCCCCACCGATGCAGGCGTTTGTGCCAGAGTTCAGCGAAAGCCGCGCCGAAGAGCCGGTCGATGAGATTTCCGAAGAGCAAAAGCTGCAACAGCAGCTGGCGCAGATACAGATGCAGGCCCACGAGCAGGGCTATAACGCCGGACTGGCTGAAGGTCGCGCCGCCGGACAGTCACAGGGTTATCAGGAAGGTTTAGCGCAAGGCCTCGAACAGGGCCAGGCGCAGGCGCAACAGCAGCAGATCCCACTGCATGCACGGATGCAGCAGCTGGTCAGTGAGTTCCAGCACACGCTGGATGCGCTGGACAGCGTGATCGCTTCGCGTCTGATGCAAATGGCGCTGGAAGCTGCGCGTCAGGTGATCGGCCAGGCGCCGATTGTCGATAACTCGGCGCTGATCAAACAGATTCAGGCTTTGTTGCAGCAGGAACCGTTGTTCAGTGGCAAACCGCAGCTGCGCGTACACCCTGACGACCTACAGCGTGTGGAAGATATGGTCGGCGCAACGCTAAGCCTGCACGGATGGCGACTGCGCGGTGACCCGTCGCTGCACCATGGTGGCTGTAAAATTTCCGCCGATGAGGGTGACCTCGACGCCAGCGTCGCCACCCGCTGGCAGGAGCTGTGCCGCCTGGCCGCTCCGGGAGTGGTGTAATGACCGCTCGCCTGACCCGTTGGCTCAACACGCTCGATAATTTCGAGACCAAAATGACCCAGCTGCCGTCAGTGCGGCGCTACGGTCGGTTGACCCGCGCCACGGGGCTGGTGCTGGAAGCCACCGGGCTGCAATTGCCGCTCGGCGCGACCTGCATTATTGAACGTCAGAACGGAACCGAAACGCACGAAGTGGAAAGCGAAGTGGTGGGCTTCAACGGTCAGCGCTTGTTTTTGATGCCACTCGAAGAGGTGGAAGGCATTTTGCCTGGCGCACGCGTGTATGCGCGTAACGCCTCCGGCGACGGTCTGCAAAGCGGGAAACAGTTACCACTCGGCCCGGCGCTGCTCGGGCGCGTACTCGACGGCGCAGGTAAACCGCTCGACGGCCTGCCCGCCCCGGACACCACCGAAACCGGCGCGTTAATCACCCAGCCGTTTAACCCGTTGCAGCGTACCGCCATTGAACACGTGCTCGACACCGGCGTGCGGCCGATTAACGCCCTGCTCACCGTTGGTCGCGGTCAGCGTATGGGCCTGTTCGCCGGTTCCGGCGTTGGTAAAAGCGTGCTGCTCGGCATGATGGCGCGCTACACCCAGGCCGATGTGATTGTGGTGGGCCTGATTGGCGAACGTGGTCGCGAAGTAAAAGATTTTATCGAGAACATTCTCGGGGCCGATGGACGCGCGCGTTCGGTGGTCATCGCGGCACCCGCTGACGTCTCTCCGCTGCTGCGTATGCAAGGGGCGGCCTACGCCACACGCATTGCCGAAGATTTTCGTGACCGTGGTCAGCACGTGTTGCTGATCATGGATTCTCTGACCCGTTACGCCATGGCCCAGCGTGAAATCGCGCTGGCTATCGGCGAACCGCCCGCGACCAAAGGCTACCCGCCTTCGGTATTTGCCAAGCTGCCCGCGCTGGTTGAACGCGCCGGGAACGGCATCAGCGGCGGCGGCTCAGTCACTGCTTTTTATACCGTGCTCACCGAGGGCGACGATCAGCAGGATCCGATCGCTGACTCCGCGCGCGCGATCCTTGACGGCCACATCGTGCTGTCCCGCCGTCTTGCGGAAGCGGGCCACTATCCGGCCATCGACATCGAAGCCTCTATCAGCCGCGCCATGACGTCTCTGATCACCGAGAAGCACTACTCCCGGGTGAGAAACTTCAAACAACTGCTTTCCAGCTTCCAGCGCAACCGCGACCTGGTGAGCGTCGGGGCGTATGCCAAAGGCAGCGATCCGATGCTCGACAAGGCGATCGCGCTGTGGCCGCAGCTGGAGGGCTTTCTGCAACAAGGTATTTTCGAAAAAGCAGACTGGGAAGAGTCACTTCAGGCACTTGAGATTATCTTCCCGGCAACCTGAGAGCAGGAGTAAATCATCATGGCTGAACATGGCGCATTAACCACGCTGAAAGAACTGGCCGAAAAAGACGTCGACAACGCCGCCCTGCAGCTGGGCGAGATGCGACGCGGCTGCCAGCAGGCGGAAGAGCAACTGAAGATGCTGATGGATTACCAGCTTGAGTACCAGACTAACCTGAACGACAACATGTCTCAGGGCATGGCCAGCCTGCGCTGGCAGAACTATCAGCAATTTATTCAGACTCTGGAAAAGGCTATCGATCAGCACCGCCAGCAGCTGTTGCTGTGGAACCGTAAAGTCGAGCAGGCATTGAACGCCTGGCGTGAGAAAAAGCAGCGTTTGCAGGCATGGCAGACGCTACAGGACCGACAGGCCGCTGCGACACTGTTGGCGGAAAACCGTCTGGACCAGAAAAAAATGGATGAGTTCGCCCAGCGTGCCACCTTAAGGAAACCCGAATGATTACTCTGCCGAAACTTATCGTCAGTGATACCGACATCTCCCCTTCTGGACAAAGTAGCGCGACCACCGGTACCGCTGACAGCGCTCAGGACTTTTTTGCCCTGCTCTCCGGCGCGATGTCCGGTAAGACGGGCAAAGACGGCAAGCTGACGCTGGCCGACCTCCAGGAAGCGAGCCAAAAACTGCCTCAGAGCGAGGCCAAAACCACGCTCAGCAAACTGCTGGCGCAGCAGACTGACGCGGATGCGAAGACGCTGGACGCCACCACACTGGCCGACGCGCAGTCGGTGTTGAGCACGCTGACGCCAGAAGCCAAAAGCGACGTGGTAAAGCAGTTGACCAAAGATTTGCAAAAGAGCGACGACAAACCGTCGTTGAGTGATGAAGAGATGGCCGGTTTGAGCGCGCTGATGGCGATGCTGCCACATACCGCGACCGCCACCGCCGCACTGCCCGCGACCCAGACAGCTGGCGTGACTGCTACGTCCGGTTCTTCTGCGAAAGGCTTTGCAGAATTAGCATCTACGGCAACCAGCGTCGGCAATGGCAATACCGGGCATACCACGGGTAAGGAATTTACGTTGCCTCAGGCGGCGCATGGCCTGCAAACCGTTCAGGTTGACGATGCCGCCGGCAGCCAGAGCACCCCGCTGGTGGCTGCAGCCGCAGCGAAAACCGATGCCGACAGTTCACTCTCAGCCGCGGCGCCGACGGTAAACATCGCCCCGGTTATCAGCACCGCCACCGCCACGGTGAATACGCACCCGGTGGTAACCGTCAACTCTCAGCTCGGTACGCCGGAGTGGCAGCAGAACGTTAGCCAGCAGATCACGCTGTTTACCCGTCAGAGCCAGCAAACCGCCGAGCTTAAGCTGCATCCGGAAAACTTAGGCCAGGTGAATATCACCCTCAAGATTGACGATAACCAGGCGCAAATTCAGATGATGTCCCCGCACAGTCACGTGCGTGCCGCGCTGGAAGCGGCTATCCCGACGCTGCGCACGCAGCTGGCGGATAACGGTATTCAGCTGTCGCAGAGCAACGTCAGCGGCGAAAGTTTTGCCGGACAACAACAGCAGCAATCCTCTTTCGGTCAGTCTTCTTCGCAACGTTCTGCTGAAGGTCGGGCATTTGCTGCCGATGAAGAAGAGACCCTGAGCGTTCCGGTGAGTCTGCAAGCGCAGGCCCGGGGGAACGGCAGCGTCGACACGTTCGCCTAACGCCAGAGGTAGCACGATTATTCCCGTCTTTTCCACCCTTTGAGCTGGACTTAAGTCGGGATAATCACCTGATAAGCAGTACCGAATACAGGAAAGACGTAACCGATGACAGACACCGCGGTAACAAAGAAAAGTAAGCGCTCAATCTGGATCCCACTGCTGGTGCTGGTAACGCTCGCAGCCTGCGCAACCGCAGGCTATAGCTACTGGCGTATGCAGCAGCAGCCTTCCGCTGATGCGAAGAAAGAGGCTCCGCCGCCACCGGCGCCGGTGTTCTGGGCGCTGGATACCTTTACGGTGAACCTGGGCGACGCCGATCGTGTGCTTTACGTTGGCATTACGCTGCGTCTGAAAGATGAAGCGACCCGTTCGCGACTGAACGAATACCTGCCGGAAGTGCGTAGCCGTTTACTGCTGCTGTTCTCCCGTCAGGATGCAAACAAACTGGCGACGGATACCGGGAAACAAGACCTGGTGAACGCCATCAAACAGACACTTGCACCACCTCTGGTGGCGGGCCAACCGAAGCAGGATGTGACTGACGTGCTGTATACAGCTTTCATACTGCGGTAATCCCATGGGCGACAGTATTCTTTCTCAGGCCGAAATTGACGCGCTGCTGAACGGCGACAGCGAGAAGAGCGATGAACCTCAGGCCGGTGCCCCCGGCGAGAGTGAAATTCGTCCCTATGATCCTAATACCCAGCGTCGTGTGGTGCGCGAACGCCTGCAGGCGCTGGAAATTATTAACGAGCGTTTCGCCCGTCAGTTCCGTATGGGGCTGTTTAACCTGCTGCGTCGTAGCCCGGACATTACCGTCGGCGCGATCCGCATTCAGCCTTATCACGAGTTTGCCCGCAACCTGCCGGTGCCGACCAACCTGAACCTTATCCACCTGAAGCCGCTGCGCGGCACCGGGCTGTTTGTGTTCTCGCCAAGCCTGGTGTTTATCGCCGTCGACAACCTGTTTGGCGGCGACGGGCGTTTCCCGACCAAAGTGGAAGGCCGCGAATTTACGCACACCGAACAGCGCGTGATTAACCGCATGCTGAAGCTGGCGCTGGAAGGTTATAGCGACGCGTGGAAAGCGATTAACCCGCTGGAAGTGGAGTACGTGCGTTCCGAGATGCAGGTGAAATTCACCAACATCACCACATCGCCGAACGACATCGTGGTCAATACCCCCTTCCATGTGGAAATTGGCAACCTGACCGGTGAATTTAATATTTGCCTGCCGTTCAGCATGATTGAGCCGCTGCGCGAACTGCTGGTCAACCCGCCGCTGGAGAACTCCCGCAGTGAAGATCAGAACTGGCGCGAAAATCTGGTTCGCCAGGTACAGCATTCCGAACTTGAGCTGGTGGCTAATTTTGCCGACATCTCTCTGCGCCTGTCGCAGATCTTAAAACTCCAGCCAGGCGATGTGCTGCCGATAGACAAACCGGATCGCATTATCGCCAATGTAGACGGTGTGCCGGTATTGACCAGCCAGTATGGCACGGTGAACGGTCAATATGCGCTGCGCGTAGAGCATTTGATCAACCCGATTTTGAATTCGCTGAATGAGGAACAGCCCAAATGAGTGATATGAATAATCCGTCCGATGAAAACAGCGGTGCGATGGACGATCTGTGGGCTGAAGCGTTAAGCGAACAGAAAACAACCGGCAGCAAAAGTGCCGCTGACGCGGTGTTCCAGCAACTGGGTGGCGGCGACGTCAGCGGTACGTTGCAGGACATTGACCTGATCATGGATATTCCGGTCAAACTGACCGTTGAACTCGGCCGCACCCGGATGACCATCAAAGAGCTGCTGCGCCTGACGCAGGGTTCGGTGGTGTCGCTGGACGGTCTGGCCGGTGAGCCGCTGGATATTCTGATCAACGGCTATCTGATTGCCCAGGGTGAAGTGGTGGTGGTTGCCGACAAATACGGTGTGCGTATTACGGATATCATTACGCCGTCCGAACGTATGCGTCGCCTGAGCCGCTAAGATGAAACCCCAGCCAGGCATGTTACATCCGGTCACCACGGCCCCGCCATCGTCTCCGCTGATTGAAGTCAGCGGCGCGCTGTTGGGCATTATTCTGCTGATCCTGATAGCAGCGTGGCTCGCAAAACGCTTTGGCATAAGCGGCGTAAAAAACACCGCGACCAAAGCGTTAAAAGTCAGCGCCAGTGCGACGCTGGGCCAGCGCGAGCGCGTGGTGATTGTCGACGTGGAAGATGCCCGTCTGGTACTTGGCGTGACCGCCGCGCAGGTCACGCTGCTGCACAAACTGCCGCCGACGGTTATCGACCCGGACGCGCCTAAACCTGAAACCCCCGATTTTGCATCACTGATGAAATCCGTTATCAAGCGTCCTGGGAGACTCTGATGCGCCGCCTGTTGTCCTTTGCGCTTGTCGCGCTGCTGCTGTTGTCTCCCGCAGCGTTCGCTCAGTTGCCGGGTCTGGTGAGCCAACCGCTGCCTAACGGCGGTCAGAGCTGGTCGCTGCCGGTACAGACGCTGGTGTTTATCACCTCGCTGACCTTCCTGCCCGCTATTCTGCTGATGATGACCAGCTTCACCCGCATCATCATCGTGTTTGGCCTGCTGCGCAGCGCCCTCGGCACCGCTTCTGCCCCGCCGAATCAGGTGCTGCTCGGCCTGGCGCTGTTTCTGACGTTTTTCATCATGTCACCGGTTATCGACAAGATTTATAACGACGCCTATCAGCCGTTCAGCGAAGATAAAATCACCCTCGAACAGGCGATTGATAAAGGCTCACAGCCGCTGCGTGAATTTATGCTGCGCCAGACCCGTGAAGCGGATTTAGCGTTGTTTGCCCGTCTGGCCAATACGCCGCCGATCCAGGGCCCGGAAGCGGTTCCAATGCGTATTTTGCTGCCGGCGTATGTGACCAGCGAGCTGAAAACCGCGTTCCAGATTGGCTTCACCATTTTTATTCCGTTCCTGATTATCGACCTGGTGGTCGCCAGCGTACTGATGGCGCTGGGGATGATGATGGTCCCCCCCGCAACCATTGCGCTGCCGTTCAAGCTGATGCTGTTCGTGCTGGTTGACGGCTGGCAGCTGCTGGTGGGTTCGCTGGCTCAAAGTTTCTACAGTTAAGGATTGCCGCCATGACGCCTGAATCGGTAATGATGCTTGGCACGGAGGCCATGAAAGTCGCGCTGGCGCTGGCAGCCCCGCTGCTGCTGGTGGCGCTGGTGACCGGCCTGCTGATCAGTATTTTGCAAGCGGCAACCCAGATTAACGAAATGACCCTGTCGTTCATTCCAAAAATCATCGCGGTATTCGTGGCGATTATCGTTGCTGGCCCGTGGATGCTGAACCTGCTGCTCGATTATGTGCGTACGCTGTTCACCAACCTGCCATACATCATCGGATAAGACAGATGTTACACGTCACCAGCGACCAATGGCTGCACTGGCTTAGCCTCTATTTCTGGCCGCTGCTGCGCGTGCTGGCGTTGATTTCCACCGCGCCAATCCTCAGTGAAAAATCGGTGCCGAAGCGCGTCAAGCTGGGCCTTGGGATTATCATCACTTTTATTATTGCGCCTTCCCTGCCCGCCACCGACGTGACGCTATTTTCCCCGAACGCGCTATGGCTGTCGTTGCAGCAAATCCTGATTGGCACTGCGCTCGGTTTTACCATGCAGTTTGCGTTCGCCGCGGTGCGAACCGCCGGGGAGGTTATCGGCCTGCAGATGGGCCTGTCATTTGCGACCTTCGTCGACCCCAGCAGCCATTTGAGTATGCCGGTATTGGCCCGCATTATGGATATGCTGGCGATGCTGCTGTTTCTGGTGTTTAACGGCCATCTGTGGCTGATTTCGCTGCTGGTCGATACTTTTCACACCCTGCCGATCGGCGGCCATCCACTCAACAGCAACGCCTTTATGGCTCTGACCCGCGCGGGTGGACTTATCTTCCTCAACGGGCTGATGCTGGCGCTGCCGGTAATCACCCTGCTGTTAACCATTAACCTGGCTCTGGGGATGCTCAACCGCATGGCCCCACAGCTGTCGGTGTTTGTTATTGGCTTCCCGATTACCCTGACCGTCGGTATTATTTTGATGGCCGCGTTAATGCCCCTCATTGCCCCTTTCTGTGAACATCTATTCAGCGAATTGTTTGATCTATTAGCAGATATTATCAGCGAGATGCCAAAGATAAGTTCTCCATGATAATAAAAGGGATATCCTAAGGATATTCTTAAAACCCGACTTCAAAAACATCTACCAGGATATATCTGGCGCGGGTTAATTGTTTTTACGGCCCTCACAGAACCTAACATTTACTTTACTTTAAGATGATTCCTGGCAAATTATACGTAACTTTACGGGATAGTTGAGGTCGCCCGATTCTCTTCCTTTGCTCTTTGTCAGTACAGGTTTAGCGCGTTGTGACAAATAAGAGACAATCGGGCTATGGGTTAATTATCGTTACGCATTGAGTGAGGGTATGCCATGTCAACGATTATTATGGATCTATGCAGTTACACCCGGCTTGGACTAACCGGGTACTTGACCAGCCGGGGGATAAGGAAACGTGATATCGGCGACGTCGAGACCATCAGTGAGCTTGAAGAGGCCTGCGGGACATTACGCCCGGCTGTCGTGTTCATTAATGAAGACTGCTTTATCCACGATACAGACAGCAGTCAGCAAATAAAGCAGATCATTAATCAACACCCCAGGACACTTTTTATCGTATTTATGGCAATTGCCAATATCCATTTTGATGAGTATCTGTTGGTTCGGGATAATCTGCTTATTAGCTCGAAATCGATTAAACCTGAATCCCTGGACGGTATTCTGGCGGATTATCTGCAGAAGATTAGCGATAACGTTAGCCGGGTTAACATCCCCACATTATCTTTAAGCAGGACTGAATCGAATATGCTAAAGATGTGGATGTCGGGACAGGGAACGATTCAAATATCCGACCAGATGAATATTAAGGCTAAAACGGTATCATCACATAAAGGTAATATTAAAAAGAAAATAAAAACCCACAATAAACAGGTTATTTATCACGTTGTCCGATTGACAGATAATGTAACGAGCGGGATCTACGTCAATATGCGTTGAAATAATGCGCTGCACTGGCGGAATTGCTCCGCCAGTGGAAAGACGTTTAGCCTACTTTTTCGACAAAAATGCCGTCATCATGGCCCGACTCATTAAAGAACCAGATCCCCATCGGGTAATCTTCCAGCGAAACCAGGTACATCGTCCCTTCACTGAATTGCTCTACTGCAAGCACCACACCTGGCCGACGCGGGCCACCGTCCGTTTTGACCGTTACTCGATCGTTAACCTGCATACCTTTTCTCCTGTCTTTTACTTCAGCCAGTGTAGAACAAAACGCCCGTGCTGACAGCGTCCGACGCGCCAATAGGTGTTTTTTTCAACGGTCTATACTTTAGGGTGGGAGAACATATGAGGGCCCCGCGATGAAAACTGCCAAAGAGTATAGCGATACTGCCAAGCGCGAAGTGAACGTTGATGTTGATGCCCTGCTCGACGCCATCAACGAAATCAGCGAAAGCGAAGTGCACCGCGCCGGTGACTCCACCCATCATGTCAGTATTGATGGACGTGAGTACCACACCTGGCGCGAGCTGGCCGAAGCTTTTGAGCTTGATATCCATGATTTCAGCATTACGGAAGTGAATCGCTGAACGCAGGCAAAAAAAACCCGACCATGGAGTGATCGGGTTGAAGCTTGCTTTAGCAAGAAGCACTTGAAAATTCGTTACACCAAGAAATCTGATGTGGATAAGACATTATCCTCAATTATTTTGTAAGACAAGCAATATTCATAAACTTCATGAATATATTTAAGATTTTTCTTGCCTGAGTTTACGTTTAAGGAGAGGTAATGCCCGGACTGGATCAGCCCCTGATTGTGTTTACCGACGTTGAGGGCACCCTACTCGACAGCCACACCCAGTTATGGGAACCCGCCCGCGACTGGCTGCTACGCCTGAAGCAACACAATGTGCCGGTGGTGCTGTGCAGCAGTAAAACGGCGGTCGAGATGATGCTGCTGCAAAAAGAACTTGAGCTAGGCACACAGCCGCTGATTGCCGAGAACGGCGCGGTGATTCAGCTGGCCGGAGACTGGCAGGACGAGGAAGATTATCCACGCCTGATTACCGGTTCTCCCCACGAAGAAATCCAGCGTATCCTGCAACAGTTACGAGAAAAGGACGGTTTTAAGTTCACCACGTTTTCGGACGTGAATGAGCAAACTATCAGCGAATGGACCGGCATGAATCTGCGGCACGCGGAGCTCTCTCGTCTGCATGAGGCGTCCGAAACCCTCATCTGGCGTGATACTGACGAGAAGATGCTGGCGTTCACCGCCACACTTTCGTCCCTGGGTCTGCAGTTTGTTCAGGGCGCGCGGTTCTGGCACGTGCTGGATGAGCGTGGTGGCAAAGCCCAGGCCATTACCTGGCTACTGAGCCGCTATCAGGAAAGGGAGGGGTTCCGGCGGGTTTCCATTGGGTTAGGCGACGGGCCGAATGATGCCCCGCTGCTTGACACCACCGACTATGCGGTAGTGGTCAAAGGCTTAAACCGCGAGGGCGTCAGACTGAAGGATAACGCCCCCGAGCGGGTGTATCACACCCGTGAAAGCGGCCCGGACGGCTGGCATGAAGGGCTGGATCACTGGCTATCATCATCCTGACAGCATACCCGGTTGCGCCCTGTTTGCTTCGCCAGATACAAACGACCGTCGGCAATGGATTGCAGATATTCGATATCAAACATCCCTTTCTCATCGCTGCTGCTGACGCCAAACGATGCGCTGATGCGTAGCGTCTTGCTTTTGCCTATCAGGATTTCACGACCGTAAATTCGCCCCCGGATACGTTCTGCCATCGCGCAGGCGTCTTCCCGCGACGCGCCTGGCAGGACGATACAGAACTCTTCTCCACCGACGCGTCCGGCTAAATCCTTTTCGCGAATTTGCGCGCTGATGGTGCTCGCCACAAGAGTCAGCACCCGATCGCCCGCCTGATGACCGAAGCGGTCATTGATGTTTTTGAAGTAATCGAGATCGAGTTGAATCACCGACACCGACTGGCCCTGCACCTCGCTCTGCTTCGCCGCCTTCCCCGCCAGGTCGAACAGCGAACTGCGGTTGTACAAACGGGTCAGGCCGTCATGCCACGCCTGCCACGCCTGCCATTGCAGCGATTCCTGTAAGGTACTCATATTGCGCACCATCCGGCGAATCACCACCCACGCGAGAATAAGCATCGAGGTAAACAGCACCCACAGCAGGCCCAGCGCAATTGAAATCGTGCCGAAATCGCCGCGCACGCCCTCATCAAGATTGTGAATACGCAGCAGGATGCCATCAAAATTGCGTATTTTTTCCCAGTTCACATAACGGGTGGTAAAGCGCAGGCCGCCGCGGTCGTCATGTTCAAACGCCTGCGCCAGCTGGGCTTTTTCCGGCTCGCTTAACGGCGATGGCGTGACACCTGGCGACAGAGAACTGGCAAGCAAATTCATTTTCCGGTCATACAGACGGTATTCGCCTTCCTCTTCACCCTGCGTCGCGGTGATCAGCAGCTGCTTCATTTGCGGCAGGGAAAACTCAATCGCCAGCACTCCGTGCCAGTAATGTTCATAATCGACGGGCAGCGAAACGGCCACGCGGCGTATCTCACCCTTTGGCGTGTCGTCCATCCAGCTCAGCCAGCGAAGCCCGCGCTCAGGATTATTGTGTTCAGTCTGAGCGGTAAACCACGGGCTGGTAACCAGGGCGTAATACTGCTCGACCGTATCATCATTGCTGCCGAGCGAATTGCTGGCGATAAAAAAGCCGGCACGCGAGACGTACAGCATTTGCTGCGTCGTGCGTTTGAGGGTGGTAGAAAGCCGCAACAGATAGCCCACTTCCAGGGCAGCGGTCAGTTCGTTACCGAGCAGCGCGTTATCGCGAGAGAGGAGGGTTGTTTCATCGACGAAGGCATCGGAAACGCCGTGCACCGGTAGCGTGCGGCGGTTGTCCAGAGAAATGGACCACTGATGCAGCGCGCGCTTGTGCTGAAACTCCGCGTCGGCACGGTTGATCCCTTCGAAAGTCAGCGGCGTGCGAAGGGCTGCTTGCATACCGTTGCGGTAAAACGTCAGTCGGTCGATGTTGATTTGCAGCTGGTTATTGAATTCATGCGCCACGTTTTCCAGCGTGTTGCGCTGGCTGGAAATGTAGGCGTCTTCAAGAACGCGCACTTCACGCCAGGTCAATAGCGTCGAAAACAACAGCACGATAAAAAAACAAATATTCACCACCCGACCCGGGTTGCTGTAACGGCTGAGTCTATTCAGCCAGCGCGGATTTTCCACTCGAGTTACGTGGTGCACTCAAACTCCCTGACATTCCCTGATACTGAGCCACGACCAACGAAAACGCCCGGCATGAGCCGGGCGGGGTCGTTATGCCTCGTCTTGAATCCGCCCGTCGCCCGGCATGAGTTCGTCTTCGCGGAACGCTTCCCGCTTAACGCCAAACCCATCATACCAACGGCATTCAATCATTCCGCTGGCATAGCCGGTGACAACCATACGCGGCCCACCAATTTTCGGCTTAACTTCATCACTGACCAAAAAGACCATGACTGCCTCCGGTATCAGAGTGAAACTGTTTCACGATAGCTGAAAATGACGGGCTTTGCGTAGTCGCTGAAAAATATTTACGCAGCTGAACGCAGCCGCGACACCAGGTTGACGCCCGTCAGAACAACCGCGCCAACCACAAAACCGAAGACTAAATTAAACAACGTCGGCGCGAGTAGCGCAACGATGCCACCCTGCCCCGCGGCAAAATGTTCAATGAGATGATGTAAAGGCGCGATGCCATGAACCACGATCCCGCCGCCGACTAAAAACATCGCCAGCGTCCCGACCACCGTCAGCACTTTCATCAGTAACGGCGCGATAAACAGCAACGCTTTGCCCACCGCCTGTGCGATGGTGCTGGTCTTCTCCACCAGCCAATAGCCCATGTCGTCAAGTTTAACAATCACGCCCACCAGGCCATACACGCCAACGGTGACAAGGATTGCAATGCCGGAGAGGACAAGTACCTGGTTGATCAGCGGTGCATCGGCCACGATACCGAGCGTAATCGCCACGATTTCGGCGGACAGAATGAAATCCGTGCGCACTGCGCCTTTCACTTTATCCCGCTCAAACTCCATCGGGTCCTGTTTGGCGATCGTTTCCAGGCGCTGCTTGCGCTCCTCTGGCCCTTCTTTGTGCTTGCGCGCGTGCAGAGAATGCAGCACTTTTTCTACACCTTCAAAGCACAGGAACGCCCCGCCAATCATCAGCAGCGGCGTGATGGCCCATGGTAAAAAGGCGCTAATTAACAACGCCAGCGGCACGAGGATCACTTTATTCAGGAATGACCCTTTCGCCACGCTCCACACCACTGGCAGCTCGCGATTGGCTCGCACACCAGACACCTGCTGCGCGTTGAGCGACAAATCATCCCCCAACACTCCGGCGGTTTTTTTCGCCGCCAGTTTGCCCATCAGCGAAATATCGTCCAGCAGCGTGGCAATATCATCAAGTAAGGTTAAAAGACTGCTTCCGGCCACATGATGCTCCTTCCGTTCTTCATGGTTCTATTTGCCCTACAGTATGAAGCAAAAGACGCAGCGCGCCCACGCATACAAACTGTCAACAAAAATACAACATAATCCACTGATTAAAGCGCTCGCCAGACGGGTAGTTTTCCCGTTAACTATATGCGCCCTTCTTATTTTGCCTTGAGGATATATGCAAGTCAGACAACTATTACCGCTCATTGGCGCGCTTTTTGCACTTTATATCATCTGGGGATCGACCTATTTTGCCATCAGCATTGGCGTAGAAAGCTGGCCGCCGATGATGATGGCCGGGGTGCGTTTTCTGTCTGCTGGTGTACTGCTGATGGCGTATTTACTGTTGACCGGGCATAAACTGCCTGCTCGTCGTCCACTGCTCAACGCAGCCCTGATTGGCGTGCTGCTGCTGGCCATCGGCAATGGATTTGTCACCATTGCCGAACATCAGCACGTGGCTTCCGGCATTGCGGCGGTAATGGTCGCCACGGTGCCGCTTTTTGCGCTGTGCTTCAGCTATTTGTTCGGGATTAAAACCCGCAAACTGGAATGGCTCGGCATCGCTATTGGCCTGGCGGGTATCGTGCTGCTGAACAGCGGCGGCAACCTGAGCGGCAATCCGTGGGGCGCAGTCCTCATCCTGATTGGCTCGCTGAGCTGGGCGTTTGGTTCGGTATATGGCTCACGCATTGAACTGCCGAGCGGCATGATGGCCGGTGCGGTAGAAATGCTGGCGGCAGGAATTGTGCTGATGTGCGGGTCGGTTATCACTGGCGAACGTTTGACGCAAATGCCGACGCTGCCAGGCTTTCTGGCGGTGACTTATCTGGCAGTTTTCGGCTCGCTGATTGCCATAAACGCCTATATGTATCTTATTCGCAACGTTTCCCCGGCAGTCGCCACTAGCTACGCCTACGTCAATCCGGTCGTGGCGGTGCTGCTCGGTACCAGCTTTGGCGCCGAATCGCTGTCGTCTATTGAATGGCTTGCGTTGGGCGTGATCATCTTCGCGGTGGTGCTGGTGACGCTCGGCAAAACCCTGTTCCCGGTGCGTGCGCCCGCTACGCCTTGTGAGCAGGAGAAGTAACCGCCAGCGGCGCAATGCCCTGAGTGTCGATCTGCGCGCTGCTTTCCCCGCCGCAGATCCACTCTTCCAGCCTGTCCGTTAACGCCGCATCACTGAGTTTCAGTTTTCCTCGCAGCGCACATTCCCAGACCACCAGCACTCGCCAGCCCTGCTCCTGGAGCAACGCTATATCGCGGGCGTCTCGCGCCACATTTTTGCCAATTTTTTGCAGCCAGAACTCGGTGCGTGTTTCGGGAACTTTAAACAGATAGCAGTCGTGATGATGCCAGAAACAGCCGTGCGTAAAGAGAATGCAGCAGTATTCGGAGAGGACAAAATCGGGGCGTCCTGGCAAGCTCGCATCCTGAACGGTGTAATTAAAACCGGCGTCGTTCAGCAATGCGGCCAGGCGTTTTTCAATGGCGGTATTCTGCGTGCCGATGGCACGCATATTTTTGCTTCTTGTGGCGGGGTTATGAACGTCCGCCATCGGCTTTCTCTGCCTGACGCAGTTCTACCGCCTGCAAAATGCGGGATTTGAGCAATTTCGCTACCGCCGCAAATGCGGGAACCACCACCGAGTTGCCAAACTGGCGATAAGCCTGGGTATCGGACACCGGAATGCGGAACTGATAACCCTGCGGCGATTCAAAGCCCATTAGTCGCGCACATTCGCGCGGCGTCAAACGACGTGGACGTCGCTGTTGGTTTTGCGGATCGTCAAAATTCTGCTCGCCGAGCGCCTTGTCCCACCCTCTGTCGATCAGGATCTCCGCGCCGTCTTTGTAATAACGTGCGGAAAGCGTTCGCGCCACGCTGCCAGGTCTGGTCGGATCCACCAGCCCGTAGCCAAAACCGTTGCCGCGCGCCTGATGCTTTTTGGCATAGCGATACAGGTATTTCCACAGCACCGGGGTGAGGATAAATTTGGCGTCAACCGTAGGCTCAAGCAATTCACCGAACGTGGGGCGACGTTCCGGGTACAGCGCGGGTAAATCACGAAGCGTGAAGCCCTGATGCAGCTGCTGATCCCGACGAAAACCCACCAGCACGATGCGTTCGCGGTGCTGCGGCAGGAAATGCTGACCGTCGATGATTTTCGGATCGTCAGCGCCCATTTCCGCAGAATCAGACACGTCATATCCCAGCGCATCCAGCGTTTGCATGATGATGCGGAAGGTTTTGCCCCCGTCGTGGCTTTTCAGGTTCTTAACATTTTCCAGCACAAAAATGGCCGGACGACAGGCATCAATGATCCGCGCCACGTCAAAAAACAGCGTGCCTTGCGTATCGCAGGCAAAACCGTGCGCCCGGCCCATGGCGTTTTTCTTCGACACGCCCGCCAGTGAAAACGGCTGGCAGGGAAAGCCCGCCAACAACACGTCGTGCTGCGGGATAACGCGACGAATATGCGCCGCGGCTTCGCTGTCGCTGACATCTGTTTTGTGGCTGAGCGTCACGTCGCGGATGTCTTCATTAAACTGATGTTCAGCCGGATCGCAGTACCAGTTGGCTTTATAGGTGCGAACGGCGTGTTTGTTCCATTCGCTGGTAAACACGCACTGGCCGCCAATGGCTTCAAAGCCGTTGCGGATCCCGCCGATGCCGGCAAACAAATCGATAAATCGAAATGACGTAGGTTGCGAGGAAGGCTGCGGCAGCAGCGCCGCCAACCGGGAAAATTCATTCTCGCCCAGACGGCGATTGATTTTCCCGTTGTCGGTCGCGCGCTTCAAAATAGCCGGGCTCCAGTGCTGTTCTCCCACGGCGTTGAGCGTTGCCACGAGGGTTTTTAAATCGTATATCGTCAGCAGCTGAGTCAGTAGCGCCTGTGCGTCTGGCCCGGAATATTCCGCGTCTTGAGAAGAGAGAGTGCGAGTAAGTGTGTGCTGCATTTCAGTAACCGGGACAGACCATTTACGCTGAGAGTAACACAATTTCCCTGGCTGAACTCAGGCGTGCGGCGCAAAACGCGTCAGAATATCCTCATCATATTCCAGATAGTCGCCCTGTAACTCTGCACTGATTTTGGCCATAAACTGCACCAGATAGCGGGCATTGTGCACGGCCAGGGCTTTACCCTGCTCGGTTTGCATGGTGGCCGGGAGTCGAAGGAGTTTGTTCTGAAAATGATCGAGGGCGTATCGCTGATCATTAAGCGGCCGGGAATCAGCAAACGGATCGTCGGCGTTGAACAGGGAAACATTTAAGCGGCCCGCCACGGTAAACACGCGTGCCAGACCTATGGCTCCCAGCGATTCCAGCCTGTCGGCATCCTGCACAATTTTGGCTTCGCGCGTGGTGGGCATGATATTGGCGCTGTGACTGTGCGCTTCAATCGCATGCGCCACGTCAGGATAGAGAGATTCGGGGAAATCGGGGAAGTCGTCGCGCAGGATGGTCAACGTTTTTTGCGCCGCCATGACCGACGAACGGCTGCGTTGCGGATGATTTTTCGGCAGGCTGACGATGTCATGAAAATAACAGGCCGTCAGGATGACGCGTTCATCGACCTTTTCACCCTCAGCCAGGCGTTGAGAGGTGGCCCAGACGCGGCGGAAATGGGAAATATCATGGGCAGCGTCGTCATTATCGTGATGCTGGATCAGCCAGTTTTCAAAGCGTTGTTGCCAGGATTGCACTGTCATTGTTCCCTCATTCTTCTGCAATGGAGGCGTGAGGATAGCAGTTCTGCAAATAGTCTGCTTTCACACTTTATTTTTCTGCCCCTCTATGAAAATATCCGCCTGCCTTTTGTTGTTTCTACACTGCACTCACTTTTATTATCGTTAATAAGACCTGACAAAATAATATTGTCAGGTTTTTTTTGCCTTTACGATAACGAAAATGATTAACTGAAATATATCCATTGATTTAATGAATAATACTTCAAACAATCATCATCGCAGTAATGCAAAAGCAGAAAAACCAATAAATAAGCCGCATGAATGGCATACAGCCTTTCATTACAGTGACATATGAAAAACCAAATAGAAACTGTCGAAATTGATTTTAATAATTTACTTACACGTTTTATTTAAATTAAACTGAACTCAGTGGCGATTATCATTTTGACGTCTGGATGGCGCTGCTTTCATTCATAAAATAAACCATTCAAAGGAATGTATAATGAAAAGAAATGTATTGGCAATTCTCGTGCCGGCCTTACTGTTGGCTGGCGCAGCAAATGCGGCTGAGATTTATAATAAAGACAGCAATAAGCTCGACCTGTATGGCAAAGTTGATGCCCGTCACCAGTTCTCTGACAATTCGGGTAGCGACGGCGATGAAACCTACGTCCGTATCGGGTTCAAAGGTGAAACCCAGATCACCCAAGATCTGATTGGCTACGGTCAGTGGGAATACAACATCCAGGCCAACGACACGGAGGGCAGCAGCAACCAGTCTGCAACTCGTCTGGGCTTTGCTGGTATGAAATTCGGTGACTTCGGTTCATTTGACTACGGCCGTAACTATGGCGTGGTGTATGACGTTGAAGCCTGGACCGATATGCTGCCCGTGTTCGGTGGCGATTCCTATACCTACACCGACAACTATATGGTTGGCCGCGGCAATGGTATGGCGACCTATCGTAACTCCGACTTCTTCGGTCTGGTCGATGGTCTGAACTTCGCTATCCAGTACCAGGGAGCGAACGAAGGTTCTGATGGTCTGTTTGACCAGGAAGGCACGGCTAACCGCAGTGACAACGATGCGCGCGTGGACAACGGTGACGGCTTCGGTCTGTCTACCACTTATGATTTCGGCATGGGCATTAGCGTAGGTGGTGCTTACGCGTCTTCTGACCGCACCAACGAACAACAAGGTTTAGGCGCGGGCAACAATCGCTATAGCAAATATGCGGGTGGTGAAGAGGCTCAGGCATGGACACTTGGCGCAAAATACGATGCTAACGACGTCTACCTGGCGATGATGTATTCCGAAACCGAAAACATGACCCCTTACGGTGATGCCGGCATCGCGAATAAAACCCAGAACTTTGAAGCCGTGGCACAGTACCAGTTCGACTTCGGCCTGCGCCCGTCCCTGGCATGGGTTTACTCCAAGGGCAAAGATCTCGGCGGCAATGTTAACGGCAATGGCAACATCGATTACGTAGACCAGGATCTGGTTAACTACATCGACATCGGCGCGAACTACTACTTCAACAAAAACTTCTCCACCTATGTTGATTACAAAATCAACCTGCTGGATGGCGATGACGATTTCTACAACGATAACGGGATTTCTACCGATGACGTTGTCGGCATTGGCATGATTTACCAGTTCTAACTGACGCCTTCCCTATCAGGCCCGCCGCGAGCGGGCTTTTTTGTGCCTGCATTTAAGCAGACGGCATCAAAATCAGCCGCCCTTTCACCTGTCGATACCCACTCCGATTTTAAATTACCGTTCTGGGGTCTTGAGTCGCCAGGGAAGACCTACCGCTGGCTGCAATTGACGCCTATAAGTCATCCAATTTCTTTTACGATGACGGCTAATCAATTAGCGAGGCAGGGCTCGCATGCGTTCAATTGCGTTAACCAGCAGCATTCCTTCGACCTGTTACGGCAGGTCCGAACGCTTGCCGACGGACGGACGCTTAACTTTACGCACAACTAAGGCAACCCGCGGATAAAGGCAGAGGGGTCATCAGACATTTCTGCCTTTTGGCTTTGGGTTACGGGCACTGCAGAGAGATGAGTCCGTGGAGACTATACTGGATCAGGAAACAGGTCGAAGGAAGTAAGGAGTATCTCAACAAAATTTCATAGATTGCATCAATGAGATTTTGGTCACTGAAACGAAACGGTGTAAGTGTTTGAATAGTGGCGGAGAGAGGGGGATTTGAACCCCCGGTAGAGTTGCCCCTACTCTAGTTTTCGAGACTAGTCCGTTCAGCCGCTCCGGCATCTCTCCGCTGAGTGGTTGCCATGATGCCAGGTTCTTTGGCATTTTAACAGACCCTGTCCCTTCAATTGATATCAAGTGACGAGTTTGCGAGCAAAGCGATGATTAAATGGCCCTGGAAAGCACATGACGCTCCCCTTAGCGAGGATATTCCTTGGGAGCAGGCACTTGCCATTCCTGTCCTGGCGAGTCTTTCACCGGAAGAACAGCTCAGACTCTCTCAGCTGGCGGACCGTTTCCTGCAGCATAAACGCCTTGTTCCTTTGCAGGGACTTGAACTGGCCCCGTTGCAAACGGCGCGTATCGCGATGCTGTTTTGTCTGCCCGTACTTTCTCTCGGAATCGAGTGGCTCGACGGTTTCCATGAAGTACTGATTTACCCTGCCCCGTTTGTGGTCGACGACGAGTGGGAAGATGATATTGGCCTGATCCATAGCCAGCGCATGGTGCAGTCGGGGCAAAGCTGGCAACAGGGCCCGATTGTGCTGAACTGGCTGGATATTCAGGATTCATTCGATGCATCCGGTTTTAACCTTATTGTCCATGAAGTGGCGCATAAGCTGGATGTGCGTAACGGCGATCGCGCCAGCGGCGTGCCACCGATCCCCCTTCGCGAGGTCGCAGGCTGGGAACATGACCTCCATGCGGCGATGAACAACATTCAGGATGAAATTGATTTAGTGGGCGAAAGTGCTGCCAGCATCGATGCATATGCCGCGACGGACCCTGCTGAATGTTTCGCCGTGCTCTCAGAATACTTCTTCAGCGCACCAGAACTGTTTGCCCCACGCTTTCCCGCGCTGTGGCAGCGTTTCTGTCATTTTTATCATCAGGATCCGCTCCAGCGAATTCGTAAAAATGGCAGTGATGAAAGCAGTAATCTGCGCGTAGTACACTAAAACGGCACATTGCCTTTATTTCATGCAATTGAATCAGTCAGTTAAATTTAGTGTTGACACAAAAAAGGTCGCCCTTTAATATGCGCCTCGTTCACACGATTCCTCTGTAGTTCAGTCGGTAGAACGGCGGACTGTTAATCCGTATGTCACTGGTTCGAGTCCAGTCAGAGGAGCCATATTTAAGAAGCCTGCTCAGGAAACTGAGCGGGCTTTTTGCTTATTTAAATCTGATAATCAATCGCCACTTCTTCCGGTTCCATCACCTGCCGTTTGATCTCCTCGACCGACAAGCCCGCATTGCACAGCTCAAGGAAGCGCCAGACATAGTTGCGCTGAAGCTGGCCGCGTTTCAGGCCCAGCCAGACCGTGTTGGCGTCAAACAGATGGTGCGTATCCAGCCGGGTCAAGCGACCTGTTTCCTGATTATCGCCAGACTGTTCAGCCACCAGTCCAATCCCCAGCCCGAGTTCGACGTAGGTTTTGATCACGTCGGAATCCTGCGCGCTCAGTACGATATCCGGCACCAGCCCTTTGCGATTAAACGCTTCGTCGATGCGTGATCGCCCGGTGATGCCCTGCCGGTAGGTGATCAGCGGCCAGCGGGCGATAGCTTCCAGCGTCAGCGGGACAGTTTGAGTCAGGGGATGCCCCTCCGGCACCAGCAGGTTGTGATGCCAGCGGAACCACGGGAACGCCGCCAGCGTTGAATCATTACTCAGACGCTCGCTGGCGATGCCGATATCCGCCCCGCCGTTATGCAGCAGCGCGTCGATTTCCTGCGGCGTGCCCTGAATCAGTTCCAGCCTGACGTCTTTGAATAACTCACGGAACGCCTTGATAACCGGCGGCAGACTGTAACGCGCCTGGGTATGCGTGGTGGCAATGGTCAACACACCGGAGGCGTCGTTGGTAAACAGGTCGGCGAGACGACGTACGTTGCTCGCCTCGTTAAGGATACGCTCAGCAATGACCAGCAGCGCTTTGCCAGGCTCGGTCATCCCGAGCAGACGCTTGCCGCGACGGATGAAAATCTCGATCCCAAGCTCTTCTTCCAGCTCGCGAATGTGCCGGCTCACGCCGGATTGTGAAGTGTAAAGCATGTTGGCGACTTCGGTCAGGTTGTAATCCTGCCGCGCCGCCTCGCGAATAATTTTGAGTTGCTGGAAATTCACCCTTTCCTCCAGAGGCCTGCAGATATAACGCTATTGTTAGAGTCTGTGCCTCTGGGGAACAAATAATAAAAACCCGCAACTTATGCTTTTAAAGCATAACGCTTAGCTGACCATCTGCAGTTCGCGATTCTCAAGTGAAGGACGGCTGACCAGCGACATCAAAATTTCTTTCACCGCATGAGCCTGCGGTGACAGCGACCCACGAGCCGACATGTTCAGCGACAGCGGTAAGCTCATCGACGGCGTGGTAATGCGCGCCATCCAGCCGTTAGCCGCACCGCACAGCGAACGCGCGGCAGATTCCGGCAGCACCGTCACGCCCATTCCGCTGGCAATCGCGGCGGTCAGGGTCGAGAGCGATTCAATTTCACCGATAATTTTCGCTGTCAGACGACGCAGCGAAAAGGCTTCATCGACCCGCGCCCGCACCGCGCTGTAATCGCGCGGCAGGAAAAGATTCATTTCAGCAATCGCCGCCAGGTCCACGCTCTGCCCTGGACAATCACGGGTGCCAACCAGCCACAAATCTTCTTTCAGCAATTGCTGGCTGGTGATCCCGGCCACCGGTGAACGCTCATACAGCACCGCCATATCGAGCTGCCCGCCGAGCAGTTTATCGTTCAGCACGGTGCCGCTGTTTTCATGCAGATACACCGTGACTTCAGGCAATTCGTTACGCACCGCCTGAAGCAGCGGCATGGTAATGGATGATGCGGCGGTACCCGGGGCGAGCCCAATCGACACCTGGCCACTCAGGGTCTGGCCGATATTACACACCGCCATCTGCGCTTGTTCGCACTGACGCAAAATAGTCCGCGCATGGGTGTAGAGAATTTTACCGGCTTCCGTCGGCGTAACTCCCCGTTTGGTGCGGATAAGGAGCTGCTGATCCATCTCGCCTTCCAGCGTAGCCACCTGCTGGCTTAACGCGGGCTGAGCGATGTGCAACACCTCAGCAGCCTGAGTCAGGCTACCGATATCGACGATTTTTACGAAGTATTTCAGTCGTCTTAAGTTCATTTTGCCTCCAGTTCGGGATGCCAGTGCCTACGCCGGCGATTCAGTAGTCGGAGGAGTTGCAATATGCTTGCCAGTTTTTGACCAACCGGACAAGAAGGCCCACACAGGCCGCAGAATAAGAGATGCTAATAATTTCGCTGCTTTTAGTAACCCGTCAACGGATTGCGCTACGCCCCATCAGGGGACGAGGTGCACCAACTCAGTGCGCATTGTGCTAATTTCCAGCAATTTTGTGCATTTTGCTGAAATTGTCAGCAATCAAACACAAGGAGCGCATACAAGCTTTGACATGCTGCTCAGGCATCGCTACTATTCGCCCCGTTCACACGATTCCTCTGTAGTTCAGTCGGTAGAACGGCGGACTGTTAATCCGTATGTCACTGGTTCGAGTCCAGTCAGAGGAGCCAAATTTTAGTATTAAGACATCTCAGTGAGTCTTAATGCGTTATAAAAACAAGCACTTAGATTGACCCGGTTGTCCTGGTAAGGATTACCGGTTTTTTTGACATCTGTAGTTTTTGGGGGCTTAATCGGGGGCCTCACGGTTCGTTGAACGAATGGAGCCCCCCGCTATGGCACTCACTGATACCGCTATCCGCAAGCTCAGACCCACAGACAAACCCTTCAAACTCGGCGACAGTGCCGGACTGTACCTGCTTGATCAAACCCAACGGCTCAAAACTCTGGTACATGAAGTACCGTATTGACGGGAAAGAGAAGAAGCTGGCCTTTGGCCCATACCCGGATGTTTCCCTGCTTACGGCGCGCCTGCTCCGTGATGCGGCACGCAGTAAAATGCGTGAAGGGGTCGATCCCGCCGTTGACAAAAAAATCGCACAGCAGAAAAAGAAAAATGGACAGACATTCCGCCAGATCGCCATGAACTGGCATGCCGATCACCGGCGCTGGTCTGAACATTATGCAACGACCATCCGGCGCAGGCTGGAAATGTATATTTTACCGGATATCGGGGACAGATATATCGATCAAATTGCCACGGAGGATCTGCTGTTTACTCTGCGTAAAGTGGAGAACAGAGGCTTTCTGGAGAAAGCCGCACGGCTGAAAAACTACGTCACGGAAATCATGCGCTATGCGGTGAAAAAGCAGTTAATCAAATCAAACCCCGCTTTGGATCTGGACGGTGAATTTACGCCGCCGGAAACACAGCATTACCCAGCCCTGCCGCTTGAGAAACTACCTGAACTGTTATCGCGGATTGACACCTACTCCGGCAGACTGCTGACACAGTACGCGCTTAAGCTGTCGCTACTCTTTTTCGTGCGATCCAGCGAACTGCGCTTTGCCCGCTGGAGTGAAATCGACTGGCAACAGAAGCTCTGGATAATCCCGGAAGAACGGGAGCAGATTGAAAACGTGCGTTTCTCTCACCGTGGCACAAAGATGAAAACGCAGCACATCGTCCCGCTGTCCGATCAGGCAATGGCGATCCTGAAACAAACTGAAGCGCTCTCCGGGCATCTGGCATTTATCTTCCCCGGCGAATACGACCAGGACAAGTGCATGAGCGACAACACCATCAACAAGGCATTGTGTGTGATGGGCTACGACACCCGAAAAGAGATCTGCGGCCACGGCTTCCGGACCATGGCATGCAGCGCACTGAGTGAGTCGGGACTGTGGAGCAAAGAAGCGATTGAAAAACAGATGAGCCATCAGGAAAGAAACAGCGTTCGCGCCGCCTATATCCATAAAGCTGAATATCTGGAGGAGCGGATCGCTATGATGCAGTGGTGGGCGGATTATCTTGATACAAATACTGAGCTGTATGTGTCACCTTATCAGATTGCCGGGAATCTGAAGAAAATATCGTAGCGGGAAAATTCCCACTCGCACTACCTATCCCTGATGGCTACTAAAACTACATTTTATAACATAGTGGTGAGCGAGAGGTTTAGACTTGCTTACAATATCTAAACTCCCCCGATGAAAGGAATAGTGCAAGAATAGATATGTTGAGTATGTCAGGAGGACACGATGCTGGAAAATATGAAAGCATTCAGGATGGTGGTGGAATGTCAGGGATTCCGGGCCGCCGCGATTGCCATGAAACTCTCACCGGCAATGGTAAGCCGCAGAATTGAGAAGCTGGAGTTTGAAGTCAATACACAACTTATCAAGCGTAATTCGCGTCGCATATCCCTTACGGCCGCCGGTGAACAGTTTTATCAGCGCTGTCTGCTGATTATTGATGAGTATGAATCCTGCCTCAGGGACGTGAAAAGTCTCAGTAATGTGGTTAGCGGCAACCTCAAGGTTGGGATCCCCCATTCCATAAGTCATCTGCATGTAATCCCGTGTCTGAAAGCATTCCTTGAACGCTACCCTGACCTTAAGCTGGATATTGTCACCGGAAACCACAGCATGGAACTGTTCAGCCACGGTTTTGATCTAGCGCTACAGTGTGGCCCCCTCCCGGACAGCAACCTGTACTACTCGCTCATTGGTTACTGGCGTAAACATACCTGCCTCTCGCGCGGCTATGCGCAGCAGCACGGTATGCCGTCACATCCCGACGAGCTGCACAAGCATACCTGTCTGCTGCACTTTGATAATCACCGACGCTCCTGGAAATTTATGATTGATAACGAATGTACAGAAATTCGGCCTCATTACATCTCCAGGGTCAGCAACAGCCTTGACCTCTGTAACATGGTCCATCAAGGGCTTGGGATTTGTTACCTCCCTGATTTCACCATCAAAGCCGGTATTGAGTCAGGCGAAATTATTACCGTGCTGGAAGAATTTATGCCTCCGCCATTGCCAATGTATGTGGTGCATATCAATCCGCGCCCGTCCCCCAAAGAGCAGGCATTCATTGATTTTATTCGTCCCCTCAATCTGGCGACCGCTCCGGATCCAGCATCCTGAGCGGATTTAACCGGGTCACAGCATCAATTCGCTCCGCACTGAGTCCGCCGGTCTGGAACCAGCGTCGGCTGTCTTCCAGCCATTCACCAATATCCGGCTGAGCGGGCTGACCCAGATCAGAGCTGTAAACCACGTTGTTCACCTGCGTCAGAACATCATACATGTCCTGCGGAGTCTGGTAGCCCAGATACAGCGTCAGCGCGCACTGCTCGACATAGAGCCAGTCGTGTTCTCCCAGCGCGCAGAGTTCTGCCGCCGAAAACTCCGTGATCGGGTTTGCCGGTTGGTTCAACATCAACCGGACGCCGCCAACACGCTCCACGGCTTCAATAAGGCGCAGCGTTTGATCTTTTGAGGTATGCCCAGAAGAAAGCACAATGTCATGATGTCGTGCGAAATGGATTAGTGCCTCAACATCAGGGCGTAACTTACCGTATTCATCGGTCACAGAGAGCGGTTGTCCGGCAAAATAGCGGGCATATTTGTTACTGAAGGTTCTTGAAAGTGTGCTCTTGTGTGTGGTGGAAACCACCGTGGGCAAATGTACCAGCAACCGGGGAGCGCCCTCAAACTGATACTGGCTCAGCGCCTGGCGTACCGTATTAAGGTTCACTCCTCCCGCAGCCGCATTGAGCACCACCGAGCCAAACACAGGCAGAGACATCTCCTGCATGGCTGCCGCCAGCGCACTCACGCTCCCCAGGTGGTTCTTCAACACGACCCCGCCCTGATACCGGGCATACTGCTGCCCGGTTTCAAATGCCGAGTAGCGCCGATGGTAGCTATCCGGACGCGCGTGATAATGCACGTCCAGAAACTGCAGCCGGGATGCCCAGTACGCGAAAAATTGACGGGTCATACGTTATTTTCCCAGGGAACATCATAGCCCAGTTGCTGACGGGCAACGTCCAGCGGTGTGCCGGCATCAATGGCACTGAGGATCTGCCGCTCGGTATTTTCGACATTTTCCGCACGCCGGATCACCTCTTCCAGGTGTTCGCCGGGTATCACCAGCACACCATTGTCGTCGCCAAACACCCAGTCGCTAGGGCAGACTGTCACACCGTGGATATCAAGCGTGCACTGCACCGCTTTTACCCGCGCCCGGTTTTTCCCAGAAACCATATAGATATTGCAGGAGAACAGGGGGTAATCCATCTGGCGAATATCGGTAATATCACGGGCTGAACCATAGATGACAGACCCGGCGATCTTCTTTTGCACCGCTTTAGTGGTGAGAATATTCCCCCAGCTCGTGCAGTCCAGACGCCCACCGTTGTCCACCACAATAACGGCTCTGGCCGGAACCTGATCAATATAGTTACCGGCATTCATGAAGCGATTTTTTTCCGGTGTACAGGCTTCATATTGAACGGTAAAAGCCGGCCCCGCGATTTTCTTTCCGCTGACCTGCGGCTTAATCCCCAACAGCCCCCCCGAAATTTACAGGCTGTCCAGCGCATCAGAGACAGCTGCCGTGTCCAGGGCCAACAGGCGCTCTTTAATCGTTTTTTGGGTTGTCATGATCGTCTCATCCATTTTGCATTGTCAGGGTTTTCAGTACGCACCAGGCCGCATACTCAGGCAGGGTTTGCGCCAGAAGGGCTTTATTCAGGGGAAAGGTCATCTTATGTTTCTTGCCATCCTGATGGCGAACCGACATCGTCATTTGCCCCAACCATGTTTCACTCTCCAGTACGTCGACCAGAGAGGGGTTAACCGCGACGTCGATGCAAAGCACTGGCTCACCTCCCGCCTTTTTTCTGGCCACTGGCAAATAAGATGACAGCTCCACATCGGCCGTCTGCCAGCGGACGTTGCAGGTGTCCTGCAATATCTCACTCGCCTTTTTGTTACGTTTACTCACCAGATACGGACGTAATGCCCGATCCAGACTTTGCCACACCGGAAGTGGTAACGGGCTGTGCTCCGGCGTTTCTATTTGCACAATGACATAGGGACTTTTCCATAAAAAATGCACATCCCACGCCGTCGAAGAGACTAAGGCGCTCACAATTGAACCTACTTCGCTTTCGCTTATACCAATAAGCGTCCAGGAGGATGTAGCCTTTACCGGTTCGCTATGCTCGCGGCCTGATAACAAGTCATCAAGCATGGGCAACGCTTGAGAAGGAGGGCCAGGCAGAACAACCACCAGGCTACTGGCTATACTGGTGTAAAAACCGGGGGCAGTACCGGACGGATTATCCAGAACGCTAGCGCCGTCTGGAAATCTGGCCTGTTGACGGTTAGACGGATCGTTTTTCACCCCAAACGCCCTGAGCTGCGCCTGAATAGTGGCCCAGACATCCTCATCATAAATCAAGGGCCTGCCGAGAGACTGTGCCACCGCCTCGCGGGTTTTATCGTCGGAGGTGGGGCCAAGTCCGCCGCAAATGACAATGAGATCGTCCTGCCCTATACGCGAGGTGATCAGGGCGCTTATCTGGGCAATATTGTCCGCGCAGGACGCCTGAAATCTCACCTGATGCTGCGCCGCCTCAAGCCGCTGGCTGATGTGCAACTGATTGCTGTTCGGGTATTGCCCGGACAACAGTTCATCACCGATGGTGATCACGCTGGCCGTTTTCCCGAGCGTCGGGTGAAGCAGCTCCCGGATGATGGCCTGCGCCATTTCCTGTGTGGATGCCGTCCCTCCCAAATCGTAGGTAGCCACTTTCCCGTCCCGGACCACTCGGTCAACCGCGTGTTGAAGTTTTTCGGCTTGTAACTCAAAGCCCAGATACTCCAGCATCAGTGCAATGGTGTAAAACATGGCACACGGGTTGGCTTTCCCCTGTCCTGCCATCCCTGGCGCGCTGCCATGTACCGGCTCAAAGTAGGCAACATGGCTGCCAATATTGGCGCTTGGTGCAAGGCCTAAACCGCCCATCACCCCTGCGGCTAAGTCGGACAAAATATCCCCAAACATATTTTCTGCGACAATCACGCCGAACTCATGGGGCTTACGCACCAGCCAGAGGGCAATAGCATCGACATTATGGATATCTGCCGTGATCTCAGGAAAATGCGCAGCCACCTCATGGAATATGTTCCCCGCAAAGTGACCACTCTCGCGCATCACATTGGGTTTATCGGCAAATGTGACGCGGGTAAAGTGGTGCTTGCGGGCATACTCAAAGGCCGTCTGAAACAGGCGCTCCAGCCCATACCGGGTTTGCAGACGAACCGTCCAGGCAGCCTCTTCCAGGCCATACTTGTTCAGATTAGGATGCTTCAGCCAGTCGGAAACCGCCGGTCTAACCCCTTTAAAATCCATCCCGGCGTACAAACCTTCGGTATTTTCCCGAATCACGCAGCAGCGAAAAGGACGTCGATCGCCTGCGACATATTTCACCGGGCGGATATTGGCGAACAACCCCAGTTTCTGGCGGAGTTGGATCACCGGCGAAACATACTCGATACCTTTCTGCTGGAGAGGCAGAGGTAAAGCCTGCTGCGCCTGCGCTTTACCTTTACTGGTTATTGCACCAAGCAGCACCGCATCTGCCCCGGCGATTTTTTCCCAGGTTTGATCTGGTACGGGGTTTCCCTCCCGCGTCCAGCATGCCCAGCCAATCTCGCCAAAAGTGAGCGTAATGGGAAGATCCATAGCACTGATAACAGGTAGCGCAGCCTCGCAAACCTCCAGACCAATCCCATCACCCGGTAAAACCAGCACATTTTTTTTCATAGTGTGTCGACCCATTCATTAAGTAAGGCATTCATCGCTGCGGGATTGTCATTCCATGGGCGCATACCCGCTTTCGGGATGCGCCTGTAGAGGTGTGTCGGTTGAGTGCTATGGGTTTGGTTTTCCCAGGACGCCAGCTGTGATTTATCCCCCACGATGGCAAGGTATTTCCCGTTATAGCGAGCAATCGCAGCGCGAGCGTCCATGTTCAGTAGCAAGGCAAATCCGGTCAACATCCGCTGAATGGCAGATGCTTTCGCCGCGTCAGGCAACGTGAAACGCCCCTCCTGGGCGGCTTGCCCTTCAGGGACAACGAATTGATGCAGAACGTCCACCGCATGCTCAACCTCGCCCTTCTCCAGCAGCGAAACAAGCTCGCCCAGACGCTTGTTGAGTTGTTCATCCGCAAAACCCGGCGCACTGACAGATATCACACCACTGAGGCCGTGCAGGTGAGGAGCCAACAGCTGGACTAACGTGCCCGCCATGGCGAACCCCACCAGCAGATAGGGAGACTGGAACCGGGCATTCAGTGCCTGGCAGAGTGCCTCAACCGCCCTCTCTGGCGAGGCATCCTGAATCAGGGTCAACGTATCAAAAACGGTGGGTTGTCATGCGCGTGAAAACCCACGTCCACACGCGTGGTGCATTTAAGGACGTTGATCAGCCGCGATGTCTGTTCCGGGCGTAAGCTACCATTTGAATCGGCGATACAGATAATATTGGCCCCGGCTTTTTCGCATTGTGCAGCCACATCAATAAGCGTATTGATATTAATTTGGCTGGCACGGGTAAAATTCATACTCACACGTAACCCACTCATTTTGGCAAATTCGCATAATGCCAATGCCGGTTGTGGATTATCTGTTTTAATACAGATCCTGAGCAGACTCACACCGTGCATTTTCATACGAACCACATCATCGTGATTAATATTATGCGGATGGGCAATCACCACTAACTTAGCATCCGGCACAGCATTGTGGATCTCCTGAATATATTCATCGGGTGACACCCCCGTAATACCAATATCAGGAATCGGCTTAAAAGACCCGTTCCGATAACCTATTTCAATCCACTCAACGCCGCTTTCCACTAGCGCCTGAACATGTTTAATCGCGTAGTCTGTCGGAAAGTGAAAACCATTCTGATAACCACCATCCCGTAATGTGACATCGATATTATTAATCATTGATCTTACTCTCCTTGTTAGAGACAAATTGCATAAATGAAGATTGACCCAACACATAAATGAGAAAACCGAATACACACACACATGCGATGATCAGGGCGGTCATTCCTGGTGCATGGGCGGACAGTTTGCCAATTAAAAAAGTGGCGATGGCAGCACTCCCGAGTTGCAGTGCTCCCATCACACCAGATGCCGTCCCGGAGGCCTGCGGATGGGCGGCAATGGCTGATGCCGTCCCCAACGGCAGCAAAAAGCCGTTGCCAAAGGTCAGAATGGAAATAGCGATAATCGTCGTCGGCAGGGGAAATGGACTCACATACATCTGCAAGGCAAAAATAATCCCCCCCAGCACAAAAATGCGGTATCCCTGACGGATCGTATCTTCAATACCCTCGCGCCTTGAACGCCTTTTGGCCGTCAAATTTCCGGAGACATAACTGGCGGAGAGCAGAATATATGTATAGCCCACATAGGCTGGGGAAAGCCCCAGTTTCGCAAGCATAAACGGCGACTCGACGATATAGGCAAAATAAGCTGCATAGGCAAAACAGGGAATGGCAGCATAAAAAAGAAAGGTTGGGTTTCGCACGACATCAACGGTATTTTTTGTTGCTGTCAGTACACTTAGTTTTTGTCTTTTTTCTACCGGCAATGTCTCACGGAGTGCCGTAAAGCAGAGAACCAGCGTGGCCAGGATAAAGAGGGTTAAAAAGATAAAACACGCCCGCCAGCCGAAATGCTGAGTCAAAATCCCGCCGATCATCGGCGCAATCGCAGGTGACATCCCCACAAACGGAAAGATGACTAGGTAGAGCTGCGCAGATGATTTTTTATCCATCATATCGTTAATGATCGCCCGACTGATGGTAATACCAGCGCATGAGCCGATCCCCTGCAATAATCTTAAACCCAGCAATTCATTAATGTGCGTCGTATAAATCACACTGACAGTGGAAATCAGCCATATCAGTAACCCTCCGATTAATGTTTTTTTCCTCCCAAGGCTATCACTCAATGGGCCATAGATAAGTTGCGAAAATGCCACACCAAATAAAAATACCGCAATTGCGTCCTGTATTTGCGCTTCAGTCACTTTATAAAACAATCGCATTTCACCAAGCGCGGGTAAAAATATGTCGGTGGAAATCAACCCACCAACAGAGAGGCATGTAACTAACACCATGAGAGATATCTGAATTTTTTTATTCATCATCATTTCAACAATAATTCTTGAGTAACTTAAATCTAGCGAAAAGCGATCGAAATGAATATGGAAAATAATCAAACAGACTGTTGCATATAAGTAAACAAACAATCTTCAGTTGTATCCTGACTAAGTAAATATATAAATTTTTATGATAATAGCTCCAACTCATTGATAATTATGTTTAGTCAGATATTGCCCCGTAACTTTGTCATGCAGTTTCATTGTTTATGGCACGTTTTCAATTAGAAGGTTATCAGGCTGGTTAAACGTTTTATAGGAGGCGTTCTGATAACTAAGGTGACGTAAAATGTCCTGTTTATGGGCAGGCAGAATAGATTAATAAATATAGTCTGGATGGTATCGCCTTGGCGTAAACTATCATGGTCAACATTTCCATTCATAATATTTATCGTAAAAGGTACATTCATGTTGATAGCAATAGCTTTAATGACCCGACCCAGGAACCTGGCCAACAACATTATCTGGCCGGGATCTCAAAAAATGCATGGAACTAAAATGGGTCTATTTACAAACTGAACGGGCTTTTTGCTTTTTGGCTATAGGTCGGTTGCTGTCTACGGTCTTCAAAAGCAAAAGGCGCCCGAAAGCGCCTTTGATGGTGTGGAAGCCGCTTAACTCAGCGTGTCCTCGTTTTGGCGATATACGCCTTGACCACCTGATAAACATAATCCTGACAGGCCAGCCCTGTTTGCGGGTCATAGGCTCCCTGATTGGTAATGTTGTTCGACAGGATCCGGATCCCCACAAACGGAATGTTAAAGGCCGCGGAAATCTGCGCCGCGGAGGCGGTCTCCATCTCTTCGACGGAAGTCTGATAGTTGCTGTGGAATGCATGGATGCGGTCCAGTTCGCTGTTCCACATATCGGCTGACCCGATAACCCCTTCCACGACGTTCCCCTTCTTGTAGCTCTCTTTCACGCTTTCCGCCACGGAGAGAAGCTGTGCGTCTGCCGGGAATTTACGGATCGTATGCGGGGTTTTATCCTCACCTGCACTCCCCTTCGAGGCCAATAGATCCATCGGTTTCCATTGGAGTGAATCGCTTCCCTCACCCGGCTGCTTATGCGGTGATTTAAACGACCCGAGATTGACGGAATATTTTCCTAATACAATGTCATACACCTTCAGTGCCGGATCGTGCCCACCAGCGGTACCCTGGTTAATGATAGCCACCGGGTGAAACTGCGTCGCAGCAATTGCCGTGGCTGCAGAGGCATTAGACATCCCTTTCAGGGTCTCGGAAACCACGACCGGATAACCATCAACCGTACCGCGCCAGAAGCGCCAACCACCAATATCCAGCTCTTGTGGATTGTCAAGCCGTTGGGCGAAACGCTCTGCTTCAACGGGCATAGCCCCCTGAATCACAATCGGCCCTGTGACACGCTGCTGAGCCAAACTTAACGAAGAGACTACCATGCAGCACGCTGCCACGGACATCGCGATTGTCTTATTATTCATCATCACCACTTCCCTATTAAAAGCAAACGATTACCTTAACTAAAATCAAACCGTTAAGAAATATTTTTCTGTGTCACTACGGGTTCGTTATGGCAGTTTGATATCCCAGGGGGCAACGATATTGTTTTTTAGAATGCCCTTATTCTTCAGTTTTTTCCGCTGGCTTTTGTTTCACATTCCTGTGACATACTATCGGGTAACACCGCAGAGCTGAATGAAGGAGCGAATGATGAATAATAAGGGTGCCGGTCTGACCCCGGAACAAGCGCTGGAACAACTCGATGCGCTCTACAACCAATCGGTAACTGCGTTGCGTGAAGCCATTGGCCGCTTTATTAACGATAACGTTCTGCCTGACAATGAACAGCGTGCGAAAGGGCTATTCGTTTACCCCGCGCTGTCCGTTTCCTGGGATGGCGAAGCGCACAATGCGCTGAAAACCCGAGCCTGGGGCCGTTTTACTCACGCCGGTTGTTACACCACAACTATCACCCAGCCCACGCTATTCAGACATTATCTGCAGGAACAGCTGACCTCGCTGTATCAGGATTACGGCGCACATATCACCGTTGAGCTGTCGCAGCATGAAATTCCCTATCCTTACGTGATTGATGGCTCGACGCTGACGCTGGATCGTTCGATGAGTGCGGGCCTGACTCGCCACTTCCCGACTACCGACCTGGCGCAGATTGGCGATGAAACCGCAGATGGTCTGTTCCATCCAACCGAACAATACCCGCTGTCGCATTTCGATGCCCGCCGTGTGGATTTCTCACTCGCCCGACTGCGCCACTACACTGGCACGCCGGTCGAACATTTCCAGCCGTTCGTGCTGTTCACCAACTACACCCGCTATGTGGATGAATTTGTCCGCTGGGGATGCAGCCAAATTCTCGACCCGGACAGCCCGTATGTCGCCCTTTCCTGCGCCGGCGGCGTGTGGATCACCGCCGATACCGAAGCGCCGGAAACCGCCGTGTCCGATCTGGCGTGGAAAAAGCACCAGATGCCCGCCTGGCACCTGATTACCAAAGACGGTCAGGGCATTACGCTGATTAACATCGGTGTTGGCCCGGCAAACGCCAAAAACATCTGTGACCATCTGGCGGTACTGCGCCCGGACGTGTGGCTGATGATTGGCCACTGCGGCGGCCTGCGTGAGAGTCAGACCATTGGCGATTACGTACTGGCCCACGCATATCTGCGTGACGACCACGTTCTCGATGCCGTTCTGCCGCCGGACATTCCGATTCCGAGCATCGCCGAAGTGCAGCGCGCGCTGTATGACGCCACCAAGCAGGTCAGCGGCATGCCCGGCGAAGAAGTTAAACACCGTCTGCGTACCGGCACCGTCGTCACCACCGATGACCGCAACTGGGAGCTGCGCTACTCCGCCTCCGCGCTGCGTTTTAACCTCAGCCGCGCGGTTGCCATCGATATGGAAAGCGCCACCATCGCCGCGCAGGGTTACCGTTTCCGGGTGCCCTACGGCACGCTGCTGTGCGTGTCGGACAAACCGCTGCACGGCGAGATTAAACTGCCGGGCCAGGCGAACCGCTTCTATGAAGGGGCCATTTCCGAGCATCTGCAGATAGGCATTCGCGCCATCGATCTGCTCCGCGCGGAAGGCGACAAACTGCATTCGCGTAAGCTGCGCACCTTCAACGAACCGCCGTTCCGTTAAATATCAGGATAATGACAATGCAACCGACATCACCTCTTTCTGCCTTGCGCACTTACCTTCGCACGCAAGCGCTGGATGGCATGATTGTGCCGCGTGCCGATGCGTGGCAGAGCGAATACGCGGCGCCGCATGATGACAAACTGGCGTGGCTGACCGGATTTACCGGCTCTGCGGGCATGGCGCTGGTGCTACAGGACCGCGCGCTGATTCTGGTAGATGGCCGATATCAGGTCCAGGTCCGCAATGAAGTCGATTTGCAGGTCTGGGAAATCCATCACCTGCATAATGAACCGCTGGAGACGCATCTGCCTGCCGGAAGCCGCATTGGATTTGATCCGATGCTGATGGTGAACGGTCAGTTTGACGCCCTGAGCGCCACCGGGTGCAAACTCGTGCCGCTGGCCGACGATCCGTTCGCCACCCTCTGGCATGACCGCCCCGCTGCGCCAAATGGTGCCATCCGCGAAATGCCGTTAAGCGTAGCGGGCGAAAGCAGCGACGATAAGCGCGCGCGTATCGCTGCGATTCTGGATACTCACGACGCGGATTATCTCGCCGTGACCCAACCGGACAATATCGCCTGGCTGCTGAATGTGCGTGGATCCGATATCGCCACCAGCCCGGTGCCACTGTCCTTCCTTTTATTAAGCCGCAACCGGGATGTGGAATGGTTTGTCGATGCCGGAAAAGCGTCCGGTTTACCACAGACTCTGCTCTCCGGCCTGACGCTGTCACCAATGGGCCAACTGGTGCCACGCTGCCAGCAGATTGCTGACGGGAAGCGTATTCAGCTTGATGCCGACAGTGCGCCGGTTGCGCTGCGTTTTGCCGTAGAACAGCACGGCGGAGAGGTGCGCTGGGCCGCCGACCCGATCACGCTGATTAAAGCGACCAAGAACAGTGTCGAGCTGGAAGGCTATCGCGACAGCCACCAAAAAGACGGTGCCGCGTGGGTGAATTTTCTCGCCTGGCTAGCGCACGAAGTTCCGGCGCGTCTCGCAGCGGGCAAACCGTTAACCGAGCTGGAAGCGCAGGCCAAACAGCTCACCTTCCGCGAGCAGCAGGAAAACTTTATCGAGTCGAGTTTTGACACGATTTCTGCCGCGGGGGCAAACGCCGCGATGTGTCATTACCACTCCAGCGAAGCCACCAACACCGCGATCACTGCCGACAGCTTCTATCTGAACGATTCTGGCGGTCAGTACCATAACGGCACCACCGATGCCACACGAACCCTGGCATTTGGCCCGTTAGATCCGCAGCGTAAATTACACTACACCGCGGTACTGAAAGGTTTTTTATCGTTAATTACTTTGCAGTTCCCTGCGGGCAGCTTTGGGCATCAGATCGATGCGTTTGCACGTCGTCATCTGTGGGAATTGGGGATTGATTTCGATCACGGTACCGGGCACGGCGTTGGGCATCAGTTACTGATCCACGAAGCCCCGCATCGTATTGCGAAAAAGGTCAACCTGTGGCCGCTGACAGCGGGCAACATCATGACCATCGAGCCGGGGTATTATCTGGAAGGTGAATACGGGATCCGCATTGAAAATCAGGTTGAAGTTGTCGATTCACTGCCAGGCTTCTGCCGTTTCGCCTCATTGACAATGATCCCCATCGATCTGAGCCAGGTCGAACTCAATCAGCTCACCGATCAGGAAAAACAGTGGCTGGACGATTACCACCAACAGGTGCGTGAAGTCCTTTCTCCACGCGTCGACAGCGATGCCCGTCCGTGGTTGTTCGCCGCAACGGCCCCGGTTCGGGTGCTGGTGAGTTAAGGCAAAAGCAAAAAGCCCGCTTAAGTTTCCTTAAGCGGGCTTCTTAAATATGGCTCCTCTGACTGGACTCGAACCAGTGACATACGGATTAACAGTCCGCCGTTCTACCGACTGAACTACAGAGGAATCGTGTGAACGGGGCGCATATTATCGATGCGCCCGCGCCTTGTCAAAGGCTGTTTTTCACAATTTTAATCGTTTGCCGATTTCTTCCACAGACTGGGTAAAAATCACTCCCAGGCCCGCTCCGCTTTTGCTGCATCAAACTGCGGTGGTGGCTTGCGGAAGCGTCCGGTCAGGTACGCCAGATACAGTAAACCGACGCCTGCCCACACCAGTCCCAGCGTTAAGGACGTCGCCTCCAGGTTTATCCACAGCACGGCGACGGTAGCGGCACCAATCAGCGGCAGGATCAGGTAGTTCACCTTGTCTTTCCAGGTTTTGTTACGCCCTTCACGACGCCAGAAATGGTTGAACACCGACAGGTTTACGAAGGTAAACGCCACCAGCGCACCGAAATTAATCAACGCCGTCGCGGTCACCAGATCGAAGAACAGCGCCGACAGCGAAACCACACCGACCATCAACACGTTCAGCGCTGGAGTGCGCCATTTCGGATGCACGTAACCGAAGTATTTTTCCGGGAACACATTATCACGCCCCATAACATACAGCAGGCGCGACACGCTCGCATGTGATGCCAGACCAGACGCCAGCGTGTTCACAAACGTGGTGCAGAGGAATATCGACTGGAACAGCTTGCCGCCAACGTACAGCGCAATCTCCGGCAGTGCGGCATCCGGGTTCTTGAAGCGGCTGATATCCGGGAAGAACAGCTGCATGAAGAACGACGCCACAATAAAGATTATCCCGCCGTAAACCGCCGTCAGGAAAATCGCTTTCGGGATTGTTTTTGCCGCATCCGGCGTTTCTTCAGACAGCGTGGTCACTGCATCAAAACCGAGGAATGAGAAGCAGACTATCGTCGCCCCCGTAATAATCGGGATCAGGTGTGCGTTCTGGCTGACAAACGGTTGCAGCGACCAGACCGTGCCTACGCCCTCTCCTTTATGCAACCCTTGCACCACCAGGATGATGAACACCACCATGATGCAAATCTGCACCAGCACGAACAAGGTATTGAAGTTCGCCACCAGATTGACGCTTTTCAGGTTGGCGGCGGTGAGAATTGCCACAAAGCCGACGACCCAAATCCACGGCGCGACGTCAGGGAACAGCGCAGAGAGATAGATTTTCGCCAACAGGACGTTAATCATCGGCAGGAACAGATAATCCAGTAGCGATGACCAGCCGACCATAAAGCCGACGTGCGGGCTAATGGATTTTTGCGCGTAGGTATAAGCGGAACCCGCCTGCGGAAACTGGCGAACCAGTTTGCCGTAGCTTATCGCAGTAAACAACACGCCCGCCAGCGCCAACAAATACGACGCCGGTACGTGCCCGTTGCTGATGCCGGAAACAATACCGAAAGTATCAAACACCGACATCGGGGTGAGATAGGCCAGACCCATCACCACCACCTGCCAGAGTTTTAAAGATTTGCGTAGCTGCGGTTTACCCGCCTGCGACGTGAGTTCGACAGAGGAATTAGTCGCCATGTCGAAGCCCCCCCATGCGCGTCCAGGTTTGCGATAATGTCGTCGTTGTTGCAAACCTGCTTAGCCTGGGGGTGAGTCGTGTCAATAAAGGAGAAAACGTCGGGCAATAACCGGAAACCGGTCCGTCGTAGTCAATGCGGCAACGGCGTTCACCTTCGCCGTGCGAGTATTTAAACATCTGCATCATCTCATTTCCTCGTCATACAATTTGTCGATTAACTGAAGACCCGTTGCCGCCTGCGCTCCTTTACGCGACGCCGGGAAATGGCAGGTTGCCCTGCAAAACGTCCGGTCTGGCTCCGCTCAGACCGTATGATGCTACTTATTATTTTGCTGCCTGGTATGACGCCCGGTGGCGCTACGCTTACCGGGCCTACAGCCCAGGAAACGCACGGTCAGGCGTTTTTCAGCATCCACTCAATTTCAGTTTCTGTGATCAGACGCTCAAACTGAATCAACTCGTCGTTCTTACAGGCGTGGAACACATGGCTGAAGCGCTCACCCATCAGTTCACGCAGGCTGTCGTTTTGCATGAATTCCCACAGCGCATCGCTCTGGCGAATCGGGAACGGCAGACCTTCCTGCTCCAGACCATTGCCTTCGACTTCTTCCTGTAGCGGCAGATCGTTGTTCAGTCCGTGCAAAATACCCGCGAGGATTGACGCCATCACCAGATATGGGTTGGCATCAGCACCCGCTACGCGGTATTCGACACGGTGATTGTCACGATCGCCACACGGGATGCGCAGCGCAACGGTACGGTTGTTGTGCCCCCAGGAAGCCTGCGTTGGCACGTACATACCCGGCTGGAAACGACGGTAGGAGTTAACGTTCGGCGCTAACAGTGCCATAGATGCAGGCATCAAATCTATCATTCCTGCAAGCGAACGCTTGAGGATGCTCGAATCTTCGCCATCGGCATCCGCCAGCACGTTTTCGCCTTTGCTGTTCAGCATGCTGATATGAATGTGCATCCCGCTACCGGCATAGTCTTCATACGGCTTCGCCATAAAGGTGGCGTGCATTTTGTGTTTTTCTGCCACCGTACGCACCAGACGTTTCAGCGCCAGCGCATCGTCGCAGGCATCAAGCACGTTATCGGTGTGGTGAAGGTTGATTTCAAACTGGCCCGGTGACGCTTCGGCTACCGCGCCATCCGCCGGGATCAGCTGTAAACGCGCTAAATCGTCGATATCGGTCAGCACGTCCGCGAAGTGGTTAAGGTTATCAACGGAGTAAACCTGGCTTTGGGTATTGCGGTCATCGGTGCCCGGCGCGCAGGGCGGCTGTAGGAAACCTTCGTTATCGCGCTGACGGTCAAGTAAATAGAACTCCAGCTCTACCGCTACCACGGGGAACAGACCGCGCTGGCGCAGCTGCTGCCAGAGTCGATTCAGCACGTTCCGCGGCTCAACGTCAAAGGGAGCGCCATCTTCATCCAGCATGGTCAGCATCATTTGGCCAATAAATTCCGGGTCAGCCGCTGACGGGGTTAAGGTACCCAGCACCGGTACACAACTGCGATCCGGCTCGCCCAGCTCTTGTCCCAGGCCCGCTTCTTCTACGACGTTGCCGAGGATATCCATCGCAAACACGGACGCCGGGAAATAGCAGCCTTTCTCAATCTTGCGCAGGCTGGAAACCGGAATACGTTTGCCACGGAAGCAACCGTTCAGGTCGGTCAACAGGACATCAACATATTGGGTATTAGGGTAACGCTCGAGGAAGGTCTTTACTTCGCGTGCAAACGCGCTACTTCGTCTCTCTTCGGAATGCTGAACAAAATTCTCAACTTCTACGATATTAGTTTCCATGATTCACCGCCGTTGCTTTGGATGCCGGTCACTGACTTCAACCGTTAAATATAATGTCCACCCATCGACAATGGCGCCAACTAAAATGTTTGTCAAATGTTAAATTGAGTTTGCAAAGAGGTTATCTCACTGCTAGATTGAGAAAATATTGAACGGAAAAGGCCATATGGAATAGTTTTGGCAATAATTTAGTCCAGAATGTGAGGGTGATCATGGGCAATATATTTGACAAGCCAGTTATCGGTGTTGTGATGTGCAGGAACAGGCTTAAGGGTCACCAGACCCAGACTCTGCAAGAAAAGTACCTGAATGCTGTATTAAATGCCGGCGGTTTGCCGATTGCCCTGCCCCATGCGCTGGCGGAGCCGGAACTGCTGAATGCCCTTCTGCCAAAACTTGATGGAATCTTCTTACCTGGCAGCCCCAGCAATGTGCAGCCGCACCTCTATGGTGAAAACGGCGATGAGCCTGACGCCGATCCTGGGCGTGATGAATTGAGCATGGCGTTGATCACCGCCGGGCTTGAAAGGCGCATCCCCATTTTCGCCATCTGCCGGGGTTTGCAGGAACTTGTTGTCGCCACAGGCGGGACTCTGTATCGTCGCCTGTGCGATCAACCTCAGTTCCTGGAACACCGTGAAGATTCGGAACTCCCGGTGGAGCAGCAGTACGCGCCATCACACGAAGTTCAGGTTCAAGAGGGAGGATTGCTTTCGAAGTTAATACCGGGCTGTAACACGTTTTGGGTGAACTCATTACACGGTCAAGGCGCAAAAACACTCGGTCCGCTGCTGCGCGTGGAAGCCCGCTCGCAGGACGGCCTGGTCGAAGCTGCCAGCATTCACGATCACCCGTTCGCCCTCGGTGTGCAATGGCACCCGGAATGGAACAGCAGCGAATACGCCCTGTCGCGTTTGTTGCTTGAAGGTTTTATCACCGCTTGTCAGAACCACCTCGCTGAAAAACAGCGACTCTGACCCCTACAGTTAAGGAAATGCCAATATGAGCGATGACGGCCTGGCGCCGGGTAAACGTTTGTCAGCGATCCGCCAACAATTGGGTCTTTCACAACGTCGTGCCGCCGAACTGTCTGGATTAACGCATAGTGCCATCAGCACCATAGAACAGGACAAAGTCAGTCCTGCCATCAGTACCTTGCAAAAGTTACTGAAAGTTTATGGGCTGTCGCTCTCCGAGTTCTTCGCGGACCCGGAAAAACCTGATGAGCCGCAGGTGGTTATCAATCAGGATGACCTGATTGAAATCGGCAGTCAGGGTGTTTCAATGAAGTTGGTTCACAACGGAAATCCGAACCGTACACTGGCAATGATCTTCGAGACTTACCAACCGGGCACAACAACCGGGGAGAGGATTAAACACCAGGGTGAGGAAATAGGCACGATACTGGAAGGTGACGTGATTCTGACCATCAATGGCCAGGATTATCACCTCGTTGCAGGGCAAAGTTATGCCATCAACACCGGCATACCACACAGCTTTAGCAACACTTCCGCAGGCATATGCCGCATCATCAGTGCCCACACCCCCACCACGTTCTGATATTCCTGAATTAAATTTGGCCTGATTTCTCAGGCCTTTTTAAACGCCGCTCTTTTTACAGGATTTATTTCCTGGGGCGTTTTGTAGCCAGATTTTGCCGATAGCAGCAGAGAAAGACCGATTATCTTATTGAATACAAAGGAGTCACCATGGACTTTCAGCATCTGAATTACTGGCAGGAAAAAGCGAAAAATGCCTCTATAGAAACCCGTTTGTTTATTAACGGCGAATACTGCCAGGCGCAAGACAACAGCACCTTTGAAATCATTGACCCTGCCGGACAGCGCCCGCTTGCCCAGGTGGCGCGCGGGAAAAAAGCCGATGTGGATATCGCCGTGCGTGGCGCTCGCGACGTTTTCGAGCGCGGCGACTGGTCGCAGGCCTCCCCGGCAAAACGTAAAGCCGTGCTGAACACGCTGGCGGATTTGATGGAACAGCATCACGAGGAGCTGGCGCTGCTGGAGACACTCGACACCGGTAAGCCTATTCGCCATAGCCTGCGTGATGATATTCCTGGCGCGGCCCGCGCTATCCGCTGGTATGCCGAGGCTATAGATAAAGTATATGGCGAAGTGGCCACCACTGGCGTAAACGAACTGGCGCTGATTGTGCGTGAGCCTATCGGCGTGGTGGCGGCCGTCGTTCCGTGGAACTTCCCGCTACTGCTGGCCTGCTGGAAACTGGGCCCTGCGCTGGCGTCAGGCAACAGCGTTATCCTCAAACCTTCTGAAAAATCACCGTTAACCGCCATTCGTCTGGCGCAGCTGGCGAAACAAGCTGGACTGCCGGACGGCGTGTTCAATGTCATCAGCGGCTTTGGTCATGAAGCGGGCCAGGCGCTGTCTCAGCATCCGGACGTGGATGTCATCACCTTCACCGGTTCGACCCGCACCGGCAAACAGCTGCTGAAAGACGCGGGCGACAGCAACATGAAACGCGTGTGGCTGGAAGCTGGCGGCAAGAGTGCCAATATCGTATTTGCCGATTGCCCGGACATTGAAAAAGCCGCCGCTAATACCGCCGCAGGCATCTTCTACAACCAGGGCCAGGTGTGTATCGCTGGTACGCGTCTGCTGCTGGAAGAGAGCATCGCCGACCCGTTTATCGCGCTGCTGAAAGAACAGGCCAAAAACTGGCTGCCGGGTAATCCTCTCGACCCAAATACCACCATGGGCACGCTGATTGATAACGCCCATGCCGACACCGTTCACAGCTTTATTCGCGACGGTGAAACTCAAGGCACGCTGGCGCTGGATGGCCGTGACGGTAATCATCCGGCGGCTATCGGCCCGACTATTTTTGTCGATACCGCGCCGACTGCACGCGTCGGCCGCGATGAAATCTTCGGCCCGGTGCTGGTTGTTACCCGCTTTAAAACCGAAGCGCAGGCGCTGGAACTGGCTAACGACAGCGAATACGGACTCGGCGCTGCCGTGTGGACTAACGACCTGTCACGTGCGCATCGCATGAGTCGCCGCCTGAAAGCCGGTTCAGTGTTCGTTAACAACTATAACGATGGCGACATGACCGTGCCGTTCGGCGGTTATAAGCAGAGCGGTAACGGACGCGATAAGTCCCTGCACGCCCTGGAAAAATTTAGTGAGCTGAAAACTATCTGGATTGCCCTGGAGCCTTAATCATGACTGAACATACCACCAGCTATTACGCCGCAAGCGCCAATCAGTATGAACCGTTTCCGACCCTGAGCGAGTCCGTCACCTGTGACGTGTGCGTGGTCGGCGGCGGTTACACCGGGCTTTCCTCCGCGCTGCATCTTGCCGAAATGGGTTACGACGTGGTGCTGCTGGAATCGGCACGCATCGGTTTCGGCGCCAGCGGTCGTAACGGCGGCCAGCTGGTCAACTCTTACAGCCGTGATATCGACGTTATCGAGCGCACCTACGGCCCGGATTCGGCCAAAATGCTCGGCAGCATGATGTTTGAAGGCGGCAAGATTATTCGCGAGCGCATCAAACGCTATCAGATTGATTGCGATTATCGTCCGGGCGGTCTGTTCGTGGCGATGAACCATAAACAGCTCGAAACACTGGAAGAACAGAAAGCCAACTGGGAACGCTACGGCAACACCCAGTTGGAAATGCTGGACGCCAACGAGCTGAAACGTGAAGTGGACAGCGATCGCTACGTCGGCGCCCTGCTCGACCACAGCGGCGGCCATATTCATCCGCTCAATCTGGCGATCGGTGAAGCTAATGCAATTCGCCTGAACGGTGGCCGCGTGTATGAGCAATCGCCGGTGACGAATATTCAGCACAGCAGCCCGGCGGTGGTCAGCACTGCAAAGGGCCAGGTGACGGCGAAGTACGTGATTGTGGCGGGCAACGCCTATCTGGGCGATAAACTGGAGCCGGAACTGGCGAAACGCAGCATGCCATGCGGCACCCAGGTGTTAACCACTGAACCGCTGAGCGAAGACGTTGCACGTTCGTTGATTCCGAACAATTACTGCGTGGAAGACTGTAACTATCTGCTTGATTATTACCGTTTGACCGGCGACAACCGCCTGCTGTATGGCGGCGGCGTGGTGTACGGGGCGCGTGACCCGGCGGATATCGAGCGTCTGGTAATGCCGAACCTGCTGAAAACATTCCCGCAGCTAAAAGGCGTGAAGATTGACTACAGCTGGACCGGCAACTTCCTGTTAACGCTGTCACGGATGCCGCAGTTCGGGCGTCTGGATAACAACATTTACTACATGCAGGGCTACAGCGGTCATGGTGTGACCTGTACGCATCTGGCGGGACGTTTGATTTCCGAATTACTGCGTGGCGATGCAGAACGCTTTGACGCGTTTGCCAAACTGCCGCACTACCCGTTCCCGGGTGGCCGTACGCTGCGCATTCCGTTCACCGCGATGGGTGCGGCGTACTACAGTCTTCGCGATCGCCTTGGGGTGTAATGCTCTCCATACTTCACGCTGCAGGGGTGTTGGCTGCACTCGCTCACCCCTGTCACTTACGCAAGTAAGTGACAGGGGATGCGCTCAATTGCCGCCTACCTGTAGCGCAAATTATTTTGAGCATTGATTGAAATAACCCAACGCACAGAAAGATCCCTTCTGTGCGTTTTTTTATTGGTTCCTCACGCGCGGATATTTCCACAGCCAGCGGCCGCTTATCATCCGCCAGTAGAACGCCACGCCGCGCACCGCCCAGTCGAGGAACATGCCGAGCCATACGCCAACCACGCCCCATCCCAGGACAATCCCGAGGAAGTAACCGGCAACCACGCGGGCGCCCCACATGCTGAACATCGACACCCACATGGCGTAACGCGCATCACGCGCGCCTTTCAGCCCGGCCGGTAACACCCACGACGCAGACCAAATCGGCATAAATGCGGCGTTCAGCCACAGCAACTCTTTCACCACTTCTTTGACATCCGCTTCGTGGGTATAGAAAGAAGCGAACAAACCGGCGAACGGGGCGGTGCCCCAGGCAATAGCGGTCAACACGATGGTCGACATCCAGAACACATGGCGCAGCTGCTTTTCCGCCTGACCAATTTGCCCTTTGCCAAGTCGCTTGCCGGTAATGATGGTCGACGCCGAGCCCAGCGCGTTCCCCGGCAGGTTTATCAATGACGCCACCGAAAAGGCGATAAAGTTGCCAGCAATAACGTCGGTACCCATCCCGGCGACGAACATCTGCGTCAGCAGTTTGCCGCTGTTAAACAGCACCGATTCGATACTCGCTGGAATACCAATCCCCATCACTTCCCAAATAATGGCGAAGTTAAGCGGCTTGATATAACTCTTTAGCGGAATACGCAGCGCCGGGTTGAAGCCGACCGCCAGCACCGCAACAATCGCCACCGCACCGATATAGCGTGAAATCGTCAGCCCCAGACCGGCACCGACAAATCCCATCCCCTGCCAGGAGAACGCCCCATAAATCAGGACACTACTGATAATAATGTTAAGGATGTTCATCCCGCCGTTAATCAGCAGCGGAATTTTGGTGTTGCCCGCCCCGCGCAGCGCCCCGCTGCCGATCAGCGCGATCGCCGCCGCCGGATAGCTCAGCACCGTCAGTTCGAGATAGGTCAGCGCCAGTTCTTTGACATGTGGCGACGCAGCCCCGGCCACCACTTCAATAATTTCCCGCCCAAACAGATGAATGACCGCGGCGAGGATAATCGAGAACAGCGTCATGATAACCAGCGACTGGCGGGCTGCCGCCCTCGCCTGTTTTCGGTTACGCTTGCCCAGACTGAAGGCAACGACCACCGTTGTCCCGAGATCGATAGCAGCAAAGAACGCCATGATAACCATGTTAAAGCTGTCTGCCAGCCCAACTCCGGCCATCGCATCCGCCCCGAGCCAGCTCACCAGGAATGTACTCAACACGCCCATTAAAAGAACGCAGGTATTCTCCAGGAAAATAGGCACAGCAAGGGGGGTGATTTCACGCCAGAACAGAACACGGTAGGTTTTGCGGTTTTTATACCAGGTGGTGCGGGTGACGGCCTGGCGTACTGCGGCAGAGACGTTCAAAGGGTGCCTTAGAGAGAAAGTTGAAACCTCGTTTTAAATGATGAGGGAGAAATGCCAAACCTGCAACGTTGAATTGCGTTTAAATTGTGGGTAAATACAACTGATTGTTGACGGAACCAGCAGTCGCGACGAAAGGTTTGAATAGAGGTTTGACAAAAATTTTTTCGCCGCTAAGATAAGCCTCCAACCGATTCCTCTGTAGTTCAGTCGGTAGAACGGCGGACTGTTAATCCGTATGTCACTGGTTCGAGTCCAGTCAGAGGAGCCATATTTAAGAAGCCTGCTCAGGAAACTGAGCGGGCTTTTTGCTTTTTGGTCTCACCGAGAATTTACAGCTGCCCGGTATTTGCGGCTCCCGCACTCACCATAACCGGCATTCCGGAACGGCGCGTTAGCGCGGCGCTGGCGACGCTGGCATTCACGTCGGCGCCCCGAGTCGCGGTGTTCAATGCCGGGGTCATCGGCAGTGGGACTTTCTTATCAGATTCAAATTCCGCGCGGTTCCGGGACAGCGGCTCATGCACCTCCAGCCACCGCTGCCCGTCCGGTTCGATAGTGACTTTCACCGGCCTGTCGATCAGTTGTACCCGCGTCCCCACCGGCACGTTATCAAACAGATATTTAATGTCGTCTTTACGCAGGCGGATACATCCCTGACTGACGCGCAGCCCGATACCAAAGTTGGCGTTGGTGCCGTGTATGGCGTACAGCTTGCCGATGTAAATGGCGTATAACCCCATCGGGTTATCCTCGCCCGGCGGGACGAATGCAGGCAAGGTTTTCCCCTCTTTCGCATACTCGCGCCGGGTATTCGCCGTCGGTGTCCAGGCCGGTGCTTCCTGCTTACGCTCCACTTTCGTCACCCAGTTACGCGGCGTTTCACGCCCGGCCTGCCCGATGCCAATCGGCAACACCTCAACCGTGCCACGCTCTGCCGGGTAGTAGTAAAGTCGCATCTCGGCGACGTTAATCACAATGCCCTCGCGTACCGTGTCCGGCAAGATAAGCTGTTGCGGAATGGTCAACGCAGTACCCGCTTTCGGCAGGAACGGGTCAACGCCAGGATTGGCCTCCAGCATGTTGCTGAACCCCTGTCCATACTGCGCGGCAAAATATTCCAGCGGCTGGGTATTCCCCTCCGGTACGGTAACGATTAACGGCGCGCCGACCAGCCGACTCCCTTCGGGAGGAAGCGGATAGGTAACCGCCTGGGCGCTATGGATAACGACAGCGAGCCCCAGGGCAAGCGAGAGTATACGAATCATAATTTCCCTATTATCGACATGATGGTGATAGGCTAAATATAGCCCTCTGTATTGGGATCGCAATTCTCCATACTTAACCGGCATCGCCAGCGCCGCACGTGGCCACCTGGCATGGTGTGGTCATTACCCGACGCCGGACACCAGCAAGTGACTCAATTTGTTGCAGACATAAAAAAACCCCGCACCGGCGGGGTTTCCATATTCAGGCTTCTGATACGTGCAAACTTACTCGGTTTTGCTTTCAGCTGATTTCAGCTCGCCCATCACTTTCAGTTTTTTAGAGATCTCGCGACGCTCTTTAGACAGCTCAGCATTTTTGATGATGTAGTCGTCCACGCGATCTTCGTAGTCGGTTTTCATGCTGGAGATGATGCCCTGAATAGCTTCAACGCTCATGCCTGGTTTGATGTAGTCACTGAGGTTATCAAGCAGCAGCACACGCTTCTGGTTGTCACGGACCTTTTTCTCAACGTCCTGAATTTCGCGCTGCAGTTTGTTTTTACGACGGAACAGACGAACAAACTCCAGAACGTCCTGGAACGAAGGTTTGGTTGTTTCCATTTTTATACCCCTGATAATTGAGATTCGGATTCGTAAAACAGCCGCTACGGGTAAACATAACTGCTAGCGGCCGCGAATGACAATGGTTTTTGCTCTGTCTCAATCATAACCCTAAACATAGCTGAATCGAAACAAGCACAAGGCAAACCGTGACCATGTGGACGTTATTTGCGCAACGCCCGGCAGATCAAATGTGACAACAGTTCAAGCTGTCGCGCCAGCTCCATGCTCAACCACACATATCCATGCATCGGCGTTTCCGCAAGGTCTTTGCCTTTATAGTCATTCACCAGCTGACGCAACTCGACGACGATATCGTTCAGCTTTTCGTTGTTAGCCAGAATCGGCTGCGGATTGCCTTCATACAGCGCGTGCGCAATGGTGAGCAAGGTCTGCTGGGTCATCTGCTGCATGTCGCGCAGGGTGTGGGCGTTGAGCATCAGATAGTGGCTGTCGCGCGAGGCCCACCAGGCATTAATTTGCAGTTCAAGCATACAGACCAGATTACGATTCACCGTCTGAATGCCTTCAAAAATCGATTTCTGAATATGGGTCTCTTTACTGGCGGGCGTGATCAGGCCGCGCATTTTCACCACGTCGTTCAGAACTTTTTGCAGTCGGCGTTCAAGGCGTGGACGTTCGAGTAAGTTCGGCGAGAACCCGGTTTGATACAGGCGGTTAAACTCCGTGACGTAACTCGCCATCTGGATGCGCCAGTGGAGAAACGCCCGTTGCGGCCAGATGCCGGTAAACAGCATCGCCAGCAGCGAACCGATAATCACATCCCCGCTTCGCCATAGCGCCATGTGCATATCGCCGGGTGGCGCACCGACAACCACCGCCAGCGTGATGCCAATCAGCAACGCCTGATACGGTTTATTGCCCAGAGCCAGCCAGCCGCAGAGGAACATCGCCGCCGCGCACCACAGTAGCATCAGCGGCAGCGACATCAGCTCCAGCTTCAGGGCCACCAGCCCCAGAACTGAGCCGAAAATCGTGCCGCCGATACGCTCAAACGCACGCGGGACCACGTTCCCCCAGAAAGAGATGGGCCCCATAATAACGACCAGCGTAATGAGCGGCCAGGTGCCTTCAGGTACGTGAAAAAGGCGCACCAACAGAAACGTCAGCACAAATGCGAGAGCTATCCGCACCCCGTGAACAATACGGTAGTTGCGGTATAAACGAATTTCAAAAGGACTCAGTGATTTATCAGCGCGCACACCCGCACTCCGGCCAGAGCAGAAAACACAATTGTATCTGTTTTTCTGCCACTGGCATCACGGATGCGTAAATAACCTTTTAAAAAGCAGGCTTGTTTACCTTAAACAGCGCGTTTTTTAACAGGTACATACATTTCGATATCCCAGTAACCATCCTGATTACCGTCATTGAGATAAAGCTCGAAGCAGGGTTTAGCTTCTAACTCGTAGTCTTTGTCCTCCAACACACGGCTAAAGAACTGATACCACGGGGTAGAAAAATCATGATCGACCACGCGTGCTGTGGCTTTGGCGTACATTCCCGCCGCGATTTCGGTGATAATCACCCCTTCGCTATTGGCAGGTATTGTGAAGCCGTCTTCGACGGTGACCACGGTGTCAGCCCGCAGCTTTTCCGCCGGCACCTCATCAGGGTTATCGTAGTAAACCGCCACCCACTCTTTGGCGTGGATCTTGTGTCCGTTCACCCACATCACCAACTGTTCAAAGCCCTGTTTGATGGTCTGCTCCCATGGGCCAACCATATGAAAACCGGCGATGATGCGACGATTTTGCTGAGTAATGCTGTAATCCATATTGCCTCCACTAACAAAGTCACTGGGCAAATATACAGTTAAAATCTAGCAAACCGATTTGAAGGAGTATGTGCGATGTTTCACAAATCAGGAAAGTAAAACGCCCTCCGAAGAGAGCGTTTGGTCAAACGGGGTTGGCTCAGGATTTATGGTGCATCCAGTCGCTCAGGCGTGAGAACATGCCGCCTTTGCCCACACTTTCCAGCGTCACTAGTGGCCAGTGAGCAACAATTTTATCGCCGTCGTAGAGTTCAATTTCCCCGACGCGCTGATGGGCCGCGATTGGCGCATCCAGCTCTTTTTTGTCCATCACATATTTGGCTTTGATTTTCGGCACTTCAGCTTTCGGTAAGGCCAGCCAGAAGTCCTGATCGGTACCCAGATCGATATGTTCTTTATCGCCGTACCAGATGCGCTCAGTGCCAACTTTTTTGCCGGTATGCAGGATCTGAACGGTATCGAAATTCTGCTGACCCCAGTGCAGTAGCTTACGCGCCTGGTCTTCACGTCCTTTCGAGCTCTCAGCGCCCATGACGACCGCAATCAAACGGCGCTTACCGTCAACCGCAGACGCAATGATGTTAAACCCAGCGGTAGCCGTGTGGCCCGTTTTCAGCCCATCAACGTTCAGGTTTTTATCCCACAGCAAGCCGTTACGGTTGTTTTGAGTGATGCCGTTCCAGGTCAGGCTCTTCTCGCTATACATATGATAGAAGTCAGGCTCACCATGAATAATTGCTCGGGATAATACCGCGAGGTCGAACGCCGAACTGTGCTGTCCTGGCGCATCAAGACCGTGCACGGTTTCGAAATGGGTATCTTTCAGGCCCAGTTTGCTCACGTAATCATTCATCATTTTGACGAACTGTGGCTGGCCACCTGCGACGTAGTCAGCCAACGCCACGCAGGCGTCATTCCCGGAATCGACAATCAGTCCGCGGCTCAAGTCATGCACGCTCAGACGATCGCCCGCCTTGAGGAACATCAGAGACGATCCGTCAAAAACAGGATTGCCCTTTGCCCAGGCATCGCGACCTACGGTGACCATGTCATCTCCGGTAATGCGATGGCTGTCGATCGCGCGGTCAACCACGTAACCGGTCATCAGCTTCGTGAGACTGGCTGGGTTGCGCTGCTGGTGTTCGTTACCAGCGGTGAGGACCTGGCCGGTGGTGTAATCCATCAGTACCCAGGATGCGGCCTGGATCGCAGGAGGTTGTACCGGTGCGGGAATATAATCTGCAGCAACTGCGCAAGAAATGCTCGAAGCGAGCAAAGAAACAGCAATAAAAAAACGGCCTTTCAACAGCATATCCTCAACTTTTCGTATTCCCGTTCTTTTTACGGCAGTTACGCTTTGCTGACAGCGTTAAATTGCAAGAAAGTATGACATTTCCTGCGCGCGGCACCGAGGGATCGCCGCGTCACGCTTCTGATGAACGGGCAAATCGTTTACCATTACCGGCTAACGCGCTCACGGGTAACAGACAGACTATGCAAGAAACGCAACCGCAAGCCGGATTCCTGTTTCACGACTACGAAACCTTCGGCACCCACCCGCAGCTGGACCGCCCCGCTCAGTTCGCGGCCATTCGCACCGACGCTGATTTCAATATCATTGGCGAACCTGAAGTCTTCTACTGCAAGCCTGCCGATGATTATCTGCCGCAGCCTCAGGCAGTAATGATTACCGGCATCACGCCGCAGGAAGCGCTGGCCAAAGGCGAAAATGAAGCGGCGTTTGCAAGACGGATCCATGATTTGTTTACCGTGCCGAAAACCTGCGTGGTTGGCTACAACAACGTGCGTTTCGATGATGAAGTGACGCGTAACATTTTCTACCGTAATTTCTTCGACCCATACGCCTGGAGCTGGCAGAACCATAACTCTCGCTGGGATCTGCTCGATGTAATGCGCGCCTGCTACGCCCTGCGTCCGGAAGGCATCAACTGGCCAGAAAACGAAGACGGTTTGCCGAGCTTTCGCCTGGAACATCTGACCAAAGCCAACGGGATCGAGCACAGCAATGCCCACGATGCGATGGCCGACGTGTACGCCACCATCGCGATGGCTAAACTGGTGAAAGCGCGTCAGCCACGCTTATTCGATTATCTGTATACCTTCCGCGGAAAGAATAAACTGGCGACACTGATCGACGTGCCGCAAATGAAACCGCTGGTGCATATTTCCGGTATGTTCGGGGCATGGCGCGGAAACACCAGTTGGGTGGCACCCTTGGCCTGGCATCCGGACAACCGTAACGCGGTGATTATGGTCGACCTGGCGGGTGATATGTCACCGCTACTCGAACTGAACGCTGATGAACTGCGTGAGCGTTTATACACGCCGAAAGCCGATCTCGGCGAACTGTCGGCGGTTCCGGTGAAACTGGTGCATCTGAATAAATGCCCTATTCTCGCCCAGGGCAATACATTACGCCCGGAAGATGCCGATCGTTTGGGTATCAACCGCCAGCTGTGCCTGGATAACCTCAAGGTGCTGCGCGATAACCCGCAGGTGCGCGATAAAGTGGTGGCGATATTTTCTGAAGCGGAGCCTTTTGTGCCGTCAGAAAACGTCGACACCCAGCTCTACAACGGTTTCTTTAGTGATGCGGACCGCGCAGCGATGAAAATTCTTCTGGAGACCGAGCCGCATAATCTGCCCGCGCTGGATCTCACCTTTGCTGATAAGCGCATCGAAAAACTGCTGTTCAACTATCGGGCGCGTAACTTCCCCGGCACGCTGGATGAATCAGAGCAACAGCGCTGGTTACAGCACCGTCGTAACGTCTTTACCCCGGAATTCCTGCAGGCTTATGCCGATGAACTACAGCAGTTGTACGTTCAGTATGAAGGGCATGACGAGAAACTCGCCCTGCTGAAAGCGCTGTATCAATACGCGCAAGAGATTGTTTAAGTCCGCATAACAGGCATAAAAAAACCGGAGACAGTGTCTCCGGTTTTTTTGACTATCGCGCGTCGAGATTACGCGATGTCTTCGTACTGTGGCACCGGGTTGCGGAAGCTGCGGGTCACACAGGCCAGATAAATCAGGCCACCTGCGCCCCAAATCAGACCGAGAACCATCGAGCTTTCTTCCAGGTTAATCCACAGCGCACCCACTGTCAGCGCACCACATACCGGCATAAGCAGGTAGTTGAAGTGATCTTTCAGCGTTTTATTGCGCTTTTCACGGATCCAGAACTGCGAGATAACGGACAGGTTAACGAAGGTGAAGGCCACCAGCGCACCGAAGTTAATCAACGCCGTTGCTGTTACCAGGTCAAATTTAATCGCCAGCAGAGCTATTGCGCCCACCAGCAGCACGTTCCATGCCGGGGTACGCCATTTCGGATGCACGTAACCGAAGAAGCTTTTCGGGAACACGCCATCGCGGCCCATCACGTACATCAGACGAGAAACGCCTGCGTGTGCTGCCATGCCGGATGCCAGTACGGTCACGCTTGAGAAGATAAGCACGCACCACTGGAAGGTTTTACCCGCCACGTACAGCATGATTTCAGGCTGTGACGCATCGGGATCCTTGAAGCGAGAGATGTCCGGGAAATACAGTTGCAGGAAGTAAGATGCAACGATAAACACCCCACCGCCAATCAGCGCCGTCAGGACAATGGCTTTCGGGATAACGCGCTCGGCGTCTTTGGTTTCTTCAGACAGAGAAGAAATACCGTCGAAACCCAGGAACGAGAAGCACAGAATTGTCGCACCGGTGATCATCGGTGTGATATGCGCGCCATCAGACCAGAACGGACGGCTACTGGTCAGCGTACCTGCACCCGTACCGTTGTGAACGCCCCAGATGATCATGCCGACAATAACGGCAACGATACCCATCTGCAGCACCACAATCAGGGTGTTGAAGTTAGCCACGGTTTTAATGCTGCGCAGGTTGGAAATGGTCATAAAGGCCACTAACCCGACAACAAATATCCACGATGGAACCGAAGGTACAAGCGCTTCAAAGTAGATTTTTGCCAACAGGATATTGATCATCGGCATAAACAGATAATCAAGCAACGAAGACCAACCCACCATAAAGCCAACCGTCGGGCTAATGGATTTCTGGGCGTAGGTATAGGCTGATCCTGCGGACGGATAGCGGCGAACCAGCTTACCGTAACTTAACGCAGTAAACAGGATGGCTACCAGAGCGAATGCATAGGCTGTCGGGACGTGACCATCGGTCAGTCCAGATACGATACCGAAAGTATCGAACAGCGTCATAGGCTGCATATAGGCAAGACCCATCATAACAACCGGAATCAACGTAAGAGTCTTACGTAATTCCACGCGAGAGGTGTTTGGAGTAGCGTTATGCGACATGGTTATTCCCCTTTACGGTGAAAACCGTCGCGTAAGCAAAAAATTGCCCCATTTTTTGTATTCCTCGGCGACAACAACTGTCGATTTTTAAGTAAGTATCTATCCGGTACGAAGCCCGGCCTCTTGTATGAATGAGTGTGTCTCGAAAGCAAAAAAATAACCGACGCCATAAAATTGCGTCGGTTAGTCTCTTTTTTGCTGGCGCGTATTTTGCCCCCTTCCCCCTATAAAAACAAGAGAACGAGAGGCCCATCAAAGAAAACTTTTCCTTAAATGCCTGATTATTCATCAGGGGTGCGGTTATAGACTGCCGCGATAGCACTATTTGCCAAAACAGCTTCCCGCCACCAGGCACTCGCCAGGCCCGCGGTCTGCTCGTTCCAGCCAATCCACACCGCATCAAACGGCACGTGAGCCGCAACCTGTTTTTCGACTAAAGCACCGCTGTCGATAAACCGCTGAGCCAGATACCGCGGAAGATAACCGCAGCCCAGACCGCTGATTTGCAGCTCCAGCTTGGTTTTAAAATCAAAAACGGTAATTGCTTCCTGATCCTCAAGCACCTGCTGAAATGCAGGACAGTCAGGCGTGGTGCCATCGCCGACGATAATCGCCCGATGGCGTTTGATGGTTTTGCGGTTCAGCGGTTCGGTCTCTTCCGCCAGAGGATGATGGGCCGCCACAACGAAAATCTGCTCCAGCTCACCTAAAGGCGCGAAACCGAAATCACTGAGCGGCGGCGGATCGTGCAGCGCACCGATAACGATATCTGCCCGGCCCTGTACCAGCGCATCCCAGGAACCGCCGAGAACGCCGTTGATAAATTTCAGCCGCGTAACACTGTGCCGTTGGTAGAACTGTTCAATGAGCGGAGCCAGCAATGAGAAAGGAAAGGTATCGTCCACGCCGATAACCAGATCATTCTCCCAACCTTCGTGCAGTTTGACCGCCTGCTTTTCGAGTTCACGCACCGTGTGCAGGACTTCCCGCCCCTTTTCCAGCAGCATTTGCCCGGTGCGGGTGAACTTCGCGCGGTGTCCGCTACGGTCGAGAATTTGAATATTGAGGTCGCTTTCCAGCTTGTGAACGGTGTAGCTCAGTGCGGAAGGGGTTTTGAAGAGCTTTGCCGATGCCGCAGCAAAGCTCCCTTCTTTATCGAGCGCATCAAGAATGATGAGAACTTCCAGTAATGGTTTCATCGTCGCCCCCAGTCGGTACGCGATGTCACCGCGGGTCGTTTACTCCAGCGGCATCACCAGCGGATCGGGATGCTGGTACTCAAACCCCAGCTCAGAACAGATGCGGTTACCATCAATAATGCGTCCTTTCTCAGCGCTATCGCTGAATACAGGCGGCTCAAGTCCAAGCTCGCGGGCCATCTGCGGGTAAAACGTTGAACGAGACGGATGTCCGGGCGCACATAAATTATAGATGTGCCCGCCCTTCGGTGCCTGCAGCAAAAGCGTTATCGCGGAAATCACATCTTCCAGATGCACCAGATTGACGCCCTGCTGCCCATCCGGCGCGGATTTCCCGGCAAAGAATCGCCCCGGATGACGCTCCGGCCCGACCAGGCCCGCCAGGCGCAGAATATCGACAGACGTCCCCGGCAGATTATGCAGCCAGTCTTCCAGCTCTTTCAGCACGCGGCCGCTGGAGGTTATCGGGTCACGCGGGGCGTTCTCTTTAATCGTGCCCTGCCCTTTGCCGTACACCGACGTCGAGCTGGTGAACACAATTCGCGGGATGCGGTACGCCAGCGCACTGTCGACAATCTCCTGTACCGCCTGTAAATAAAACTCTTCGCCGGGACCGCTGCGCCGCGCAGGAAGCGTGATAACCAGCGCGTCGACGTTCATCAACGCATCCAAATCATCTGACTCACAGACCAGCTGCGGATCCAGGCGTAACAAATAGCTGTCGATGCCACACATTCTCGCGGCCTCAATCCCATCTTCGGTGGTTTTACTGCCGGACACCTGCCAGCCTCGCGCGCTCAACGACAGTGCCAACGGCATACCCAGCCAGCCCAAACCTACGATTGCGACCTTTTTCATCTGTGTTCTCCTGACTCGTTCGCGTTCCTTTTATAAGGCTACGCCAGCCCTCGCCAACTGACAATTTATCTGATGAATATGAAATGAATTAAAGATGCAAAAAAGCCCTTGCTTTATAGCGATGAACTGGTTTAGGTTAAAAGGCATCAAATGCATAAGCATTCAGCGAGAAATTTTATGAACTGCGTTCAATTTAAAAACCACCATCATCACCATCACCCTGACTAGTCTTTCAGGCGATGTGTGCTGGAAGACAGTTAGATCTTCCAGTGGTGCAGAACGCAAGAGAAAGCCCCCGGAAGATCGCACTTCCGGGGGCTTTTTTTTGGGCGCGAGTTTCGAGTCATTCAGACAGGACTACGAGGATATAAAAATGTTAGACAACACACGTTTACGCATAGCTATGCAGAAATCCGGGCGTTTAAGCGATGATTCACGCGAATTGCTCGCCCGCTGTGGCATAAAAATTAATATGCACAGCCAGCGCCTGATTGCGCTGGCAGAAAATATGCCTATCGATATTCTGCGTGTCCGTGACGACGATATCCCGGGCCTGATCATGGACGGCGTGGTTGATCTCGGCATTATTGGCGAAAACGTACTGGAAGAAGAGCTATTGAGCCGCCGCGCTCAGGGCGAAGATCCGCGTTACTTTACCCTGCGTCGCCTCGATTTTGGCGGCTGCCGTTTCTCACTGGCTGTTTCCGTTGACGACCCGTGGGATGGCCCAATCAGCCTCAATAATAAGCGTATCGCGACCTCGTATCCGCACCTGCTCAAACGTTACCTCGATGGTAAAGGTGTTCAGTTTAAATCCTGCTTATTGAACGGATCTGTTGAAGTCGCCCCGCGCGCGGGTCTGGCCGACGCCATCTGCGATCTGGTATCTACTGGCGCGACGCTTGAAGCCAACGGCCTGCGTGAAGTGGAAGTGATTTACCGCTCCAAAGCCTGCCTTATCCAGCGCGACGGCGAAATGCCGGAAGCCAAACAGCAGCTGATCGACAAACTGTTGACCCGTATTCAGGGCGTGATTCAGGCCCGTGAATCGAAATACATCATGATGCACGCGCCGACCGAGCGCCTGGAAGAAGTGATTGCCCTGCTGCCGGGCGCCGAACGCCCAACCATTTTGCCGCTGGCAGGCGATCAGCAGCGCGTGGCGATGCACATGGTGAGCAGCGAAACCCTGTTCTGGGAAACCATGGAAAAACTGAAAGCGCTGGGTGCCAGTTCCATTCTGGTGCTGCCAATTGAGAAGATGATGGAGTAACCGACCATGAGCTTTAATACTGTCATCGACTGGAACAGCATCAGCCCCGAGCAACAGCGTGATTTACTGATGCGCCCGGCGATCTCTGCGTCGGAGAGTATCAGCCGCACTGTGGCGGAAATTCTCGACAACGTAAAAACCCATGGCGACCAGGCGCTGCGTGAATACAGCGCGAAGTTTGATAAAACCGACGTCACCGCGCTGAAGGTCAGCGAGGAGGAAATTGACGCCGCAAGCCGTCGTCTGAGCGATGAGCTGAAGCAGGCGATGGCGGTAGCGGTGAAAAACGTCGAGACGTTTCACGTTGCGCAGAAACTGCAGCCGGTTGATGTGGAAACCCTGCCAGGCGTTCGCTGCCAGCAGGTGACGCGCCCTATTGCGTCCGTCGGTTTGTATATTCCCGGCGGCTCTGCGCCGCTGTTTTCCACCGTATTAATGCTCGCCACGCCTGCTCGTATCGCTGGCTGTAAAAAAGTGGTGCTGTGCTCCCCGCCGCCAATTGCCGATGAAATTCTGTATGCGGCCAAACTGTGCGGCGTGAAGGATATCTTTAACGTCGGCGGCGCGCAGGCCATTGCCGCGCTGGCACTGGGCACCGAATCGGTGCCGAAAGTGGATAAAATTTTTGGCCCAGGCAATGCGTTTGTTACCGAGGCAAAACGCCAGGTCAGCCAGCGTCTGGACGGGGCCGCCATTGATATGCCTGCTGGCCCATCTGAAGTACTGGTGATTGCCGACAGCGGTGCAACGCCGGACTTCGTGGCCTCCGATTTGCTGTCTCAGGCAGAACACGGTCCGGATTCCCAGGTGATTCTGCTGACGCCGGATGCCGACATGGCTGCTCGCGTCGCAAAAGCCGTAGAACGTCAGCTGGCTGAATTGCCCCGGGCCGATACCGCGCGCCAGGCGTTATCGGCCAGCCGACTGATTGTTGCCCGCGACCTTGCGCAATGCATCGAAATTTCTAATCAGTACGGTCCGGAGCACTTGATAATCCAGACCCGTGATGCGCGCTCTTTGGTCGACAGCATCACCAGTGCCGGTTCGGTCTTTTTAGGCGACTGGTCCCCGGAATCGGCCGGCGATTACGCCTCCGGCACCAACCACGTGCTGCCGACCTACGGTTACACCGCCACTTGTTCAAGCCTGGGACTGGCCGATTTCCAGAAACGCATGACCGTACAGGAACTCTCGAAAGAGGGCTTCTCCGCGCTGGCGTCCACGATTGAAACACTGGCCGCCGCCGAACGTCTGACGGCCCATAAGAACGCCGTTACCTTACGTGTGGCCGCACTCAAGGAGATGAAATGAGCATTGAAGAGTTAGCCCGTAAAAACGTCCGCGACCTGACGCCCTATCAGTCTGCCCGTCGCCTCGGCGGCAAGGGTGACGTCTGGCTGAATGCCAATGAATTTCCGACGGCGGTCTCCTTCGACCTTTCGCAGCAAACGCTGAACCGTTACCCGGAGTGCCAGCCCAAAGCCGTTATCGAAAACTACGCGCAGTACGCCGGGTTGAAACCAGAGCAGGTTCTGGTGAGCCGCGGGGCCGATGAAGGGATTGAGCTGCTGATCCGCGCATTTTGCGAACCGGGCAAAGACGCGATTCTGTTCTGCCCCCCGACCTACGGCATGTACAGCGTCAGCGCCGAGACCTTCGGTGTGGAATACCGGACGGTGCCCGCGCTGGAAAACTGGCAGCTCGACCTGCAGGCCATCGCCGATAAACTTGATGGCGTAAAGGTCGTTTACGTGTGCAGCCCAAATAACCCGACCGGGCAGATTATCAATCCTCAGGATTTTCGCGTGCTGCTGGAGATGACGCGTGGCAAGGCGCTGGTCGTGGCCGACGAAGCGTATATCGAGTTTTGCCCGCAGGCGACACTGACCAGCTGGATTGCCGAGTACCCGCATTTAGTGGTGCTGCGCACGCTGTCGAAAGCTTTCGCCCTCGCGGGACTGCGCTGCGGCTTCACGCTCGCCAGCGAAGAAGTGATTGCCCTGCTGATGAAAGTGATTGCGCCATACCCGCTTTCCACACCGGTTGCCGATATTGCGGCCCAGGCGCTAAGCCCGTCGGGTATCAATGCCATGCGTGACCGCGTGGCGCAGATCCTTGAAGAACGTCAGTACCTGATAGCGCAGCTGCGTGACATCGCCTGCGTTGAACAGGTTTTCGACTCGGAGACTAACTACATTCTGGTGCGCCTGACCGCATCAAGCGCAGTCTTCAAATCTTTGTGGGATCAGGGCATTATCTTACGTGATCAGAATAAACAACCTTCTTTAAGCGGCTGCCTGCGTATCACCATTGGCACCCGCGACGAGAGCCAGCGCGTCATTGACGCCCTTCGTGCGGAGAAAGTATGACCCAGAAGTTCCTCTTTATCGATCGTGACGGCACCCTCATTAGCGAGCCGCCGAGTGATTATCAGGTCGACCGGTTCGACAAACTGGCGTTTGAAGCGGAGGTCATTCCTTCGCTGTTGAAGCTGCAAAAAGCCGGTTACAAGCTAGTGATGATCACCAACCAGGACGGACTGGGCACCGACAGTTTCCCGCAGGCGGATTTCGACGGCCCGCACAACCTGATGATGCAGGTGTTCACTTCTCAGGGCGTGCAGTTTGATGATGTGCTGATTTGCCCGCACTTCGAAACCGACAACTGCGATTGCCGCAAGCCGAAAACCAAAATGGTGGCCGCATGTCTGAACGACGGTGTGATGGACGTGGCCAACAGCTACGTGATTGGCGACCGCGCAACTGACGTCACCCTGGCGCAAAATATGGGGATTACCGGCCTGCGCTACAGCCGCGATGATCTCAACTGGCTGAAAATCACCGAGCAGCTGACGAAGCGCGACCGCTACGCGCACGTGGAGCGCACAACCCGCGAAACGCAGATCGACGTCAAAGTGTGGCTGGACCGCGAAGGCGGCAGCAAAATTAACACCGGCGTTGGCTTCTTCGACCACATGCTCGATCAGATTGCGACCCACGGCGGCTTCCGCATGGAAATCACCGTTAAAGGCGATTTGTATATCGACGATCACCACACCGTGGAAGACACCGGCCTGGCGCTCGGCGAAGCGCTGAAGCTGGCGCTCGGCGACAAGCGTGGCATTAACCGTTTCGGCTTCGTGCTGCCAATGGACGAATGTCTGGCCCGCTGTGCGCTGGATATTTCCGGCCGCCCACACCTCGAATACCGCGCCGAATTTACCTATCAGCGCGTGGGCGACCTCAGCACCGAGATGATCGAGCACTTTTTCCGCTCGCTCTCCTACACCATGGGCGTCACGCTGCACCTGAAAACCAAAGGCAAAAACGATCACCACCGGGTGGAGAGTCTGTTTAAAGCCTTTGGCCGTACTCTGCGTCAGGCGATTCGCGTTGAGGGCGACACCCTTCCCTCCTCGAAAGGAGTGCTGTGATGAACGTCGTTATCCTTGATACCGGCTGCGCTAATCTGAATTCGGTGCGGTCGGCGATTATCCGTCACGGCTACGAGCCGGTGGTCAGCCGTGACCCGGATATCGTGCTGCGCGCCGACAAACTGTTTCTGCCGGGCGTTGGCACCGCACAGGCGGCGATGGATCAGCTGCGAGAGCGTGAGCTCATCGAGCTGGTCAAAGCCTGTACCCAGCCGGTGCTGGGGATTTGCCTCGGCATGCAGCTGCTGGGCCGTCGCAGCGAAGAGTCTAACGGCGTCGACATGATTGGCATCATTGAGCAGGACATCCCGAAAATGACAGATTTCGGCCTGCCTCTGCCACACATGGGCTGGAACCGCGTTTACCCAAAAGCCGGTGATCGCCTGTTCCGCGGTATTGAAGACGGGGCGTACTTCTATTTCGTGCACAGCTACGCGATGCCGGTCAATCCGTGGACCATCGCCCAGTGCAACTACGGCGAAGCGTTTACCGCCGCGGTGCAAAAAGACAACTTCTTCGGCGTGCAGTTTCACCCCGAACGCTCTGGCGCCGCGGGCGCGCTGCTGCTGAAAAACTTCCTGGAGATGTGATGATCATTCCCGCTTTAGATTTAATTGACGGCACCGTGGTCCGTCTCCATCAGGGCGATTACGGCCAGCAGCGTGATTACGGCAGCGACCCGCTTCCACGTTTACAGGAATATGCCTCGCAGGGTGCTGAAGTACTGCACCTCGTCGATCTCACCGGTGCAAAAGACCCGGCGAAACGTCAGATCCCACTGATTAAAACCCTGGTGGCGGGCGTGAATGTTCCGGTGCAGGTTGGCGGTGGAATTCGAACGGAAGAAGACGTCGCGGCCCTGTTAGACGCAGGCGTCGCTCGCGTGGTGATCGGCTCGACCGCAGTAAAATCGCCTGAAGTCGTGAAAACCTGGTTTACGCGTTTTGGCGCGGAAAAACTGGTGCTTGCGCTGGATGTCCGTATTGATGACCAGGGAACCAAACAGGTTGCAGTCAGCGGCTGGCAGGAAAACTCCGGCGTGACGCTGGAAGAATTGGTCGAAACCTATTTACCCGTCGGGCTCACGCACGTGCTGTGCACCGATATTTCCCGTGACGGTACGCTGGCGGGCTCCAACGTTTCTCTGTATGACGAAGTATGTGCCCGTTATCCGCAGGTGGCATTCCAGTCTTCCGGCGGCATTGGTGGCCTCGAAGACATCGCCGCGCTACGCGGGACTGGCGTTCGCGGTGTGATTGTCGGACGTGCGCTGCTGGAAGGTAAATTCAACGTAACGGAGGCCATCCAATGCTGGCAAAACGGATAATTCCTTGTCTTGACGTGCGTGATGGTCAGGTGGTGAAAGGCGTGCAGTTCCGCAATCACGAAATCATCGGCGATATCGTCCCGCTGGCAAAACGCTACGCTGAAGAAGGCGCAGATGAACTGGTATTCTATGATATTACCGCCTCCAGCGATGGGCGCGTGGTGGATAAAAGCTGGGTGTCACGCGTTGCGGAAGTTATCGATATTCCTTTCTGCGTGGCCGGTGGGATCAAATCGGTAGACGACGCGGCCAAAATCCTGTCGTTTGGCGCGGATAAAATATCAGTGAATTCCCCTGCTCTCGCTGAGCCTGAGCTGATTACCCGTCTGGCGGATCGCTTTGGCGTGCAGTGCATCGTCGTCGGGATCGATACCTGGTTCGACGCTGACACAGGGAAGTATCATGTCAATCAATATACTGGTGACGAAAACCGCACCCGGGTGACGCAGTGGGAAACCCTCGACTGGGTGCAGGAAGTGCAAAAGCGCGGCGCGGGTGAAATCGTGTTGAATATGATGAACCAGGACGGCGTGCGCAACGGTTATGACCTTGCGCAACTCAAAAAAGTGCGGGATGTTTGCCGCGTACCAATGATTGCCTCCGGCGGCGCGGGGACGATGGAGCATTTCCTCGAAGCCTTCCGCGATGCAGACGTCGATGGGGCACTGGCCGCATCGGTGTTCCATAAGCAAATTATCAATATTGGCGAATTAAAAGCGTACCTGGCGACTCAGGGCGTGGAGATCAGAGTATGTTAACGGAACAGCTGGACTGGGAAAAAACCGACGGACTGATGCCTGCCATCGTACAACACGCGGTATCCGGCGAAGTGTTGATGCTGGGTTATATGAATCAGGACGCCCTGGCTGCCACTGAGCAGAGCGGTAAAGTGACGTTTTACTCACGCACCAAACAGCGCTTATGGACCAAAGGTGAGACGTCCGGCCACTTCCTCAATGTGGTCAGCATCACCCCGGACTGCGATAACGACACCCTGCTGGTGCTGGTTAACCCAATTGGCCCGACCTGCCATAAAGGCACTTCCAGTTGCTTCGCCGAAACGGGTCACCAGTGGCTGTTCCTGTATCAGCTCGAACAACTGCTGGCTGAACGCAAAACTGCCGACCCTGAAAGTTCCTATACGGCGAAACTGTACGCCAGCGGTACAAAACGCATCGCACAAAAAGTCGGTGAGGAAGGCGTGGAAACCGCGCTTGCAGCCACCGTCAATGACCGCCATGAACTGACCAACGAAGCCTCTGACCTGATGTATCACCTGCTGGTTCTACTGCAGGATCAGGAGCTGGATCTGACAACGGTGATTGAGAATCTGCGTCAACGTCATCAGTGATCTTTATCGGATATAAAAAAACCGGGCTCTGGAAATGAGCCCGGTTTTTTATTGTTGCAAAGCTAACTTAGGCTTTCGGCTGGTAATTACGCAACGCGTTACGACCTAGTACGATACCCGCACCGACCATTCCGCCCAACAGCACTGAAAGGACCAGGATAATCGCCCGTTTCGGGCTATCACGACGGAACGGCAGCGTTGGCTTCATCACGTAACGATAAGCGTGAACATTCGTTACCTTCGGCTCATCGTCCTTACCACCGGTCATCAGGTTATCGACATCCAGCAGCGTCTGACGCGTCTGATAGTAGCTGTCCGGGAATGACAGCGGACGCGTTGATTCATTTTTCACCATTGCACCGAGTGCATCGCTACCCAGCATAAACATGGTGTCCTGAGAAACCTGCTCGGCCTGCTGAACCTGTGGCAGCTTGATCTTTGACTGTACGGCTACGGTCAGTGCCTGGGTGATTTGCGCGATACGCAGCGCTTTCTGCTCGGCCGCCACTTTTTCTTGAGTGGTCAGCGACTGTTCAAGATCGTTTTTACGGGAACCGATGTTAGATTTGAGGTCACCTTCCACAGCCTTGGCAACATCGTCATCAACCTGCTGAATGTATTTCGCCAGTGTCTGTCGCGCCTCTTCAGCCGTATGCGCAGTGTAGGAAACACGCAGCGGCAGGTTTTGTCCTTTGACCGCAGCCTCAATACTTAGAATCTCTGGTTCGTCTTGATTGTCCAAAGATTCAGAAACGGCTGAAAATGAAGAGTTAAAACGGGTGATGAAATCCTGCTGAATTGCATTCACTGAAGGTGCGCTGTTGCCATACAAAATGTTCATGGCGTTGGAATAGCTGGAAATCTGGCCAGAATCAGGCTGTGTTATCAAGGCTGTAGAGGTCCATTTCTCTTTAGCAATCATGATGTAGCCCACGGCCAAAAGAATGGCGACAATCACACATACGATGATGGTGACCTTTCCACGCCAGATTTGTACCAGCAAATCGATCAGATCAATCTGCTCCGGCTCACTGCGGTGGCCGGTAAAACCGTTATTATTGTCCTGAGTCATACAAACCTTAACTGCACAATTTAAGAAAAGCCCACAAGGGCGAATAGTCTACCCACGCGTATAAGAATTACTATAAGAATAGTGCCCGAAGTCGCGATAACTGACCCAAAAAACAGGCTACCCTAATTGTAGATAACGATTATCTTTTTGCATCCGCTAACGGTATGATTTTGCTTTCAGTTATGCCAAAGCCCAACTGATGCATTTCTGGTCAAAATTTGAGGAAAAAAGATGAAATACCTGGTTACCGGCGCCGCCGGCTTTATCGGCTTCCATGTCAGCGAGCGTTTGCTACAGGCAGGCCATCAGGTGGTGGGGATTGATAATCTCAACGACTACTACGACGTTAACCTGAAACAGGCACGTCTCGACCTGCTGCAAAAGCCAGGTTTTAGCTTCCATAAAATCGATCTGGCTGACCGCGTCGCGATGGCGAATCTGTTTGCAGATGAGAAGTTCGATCGCGTGATTCACCTCGCCGCGCAGGCCGGGGTACGTTATTCGCTGGAAAACCCACATGCCTACGCGGATGCCAACCTGATTGGTCATTTGAACGTGCTTGAAGGCTGCCGCCATAACAAGGTGCAGCACCTGCTGTATGCCTCATCCAGCTCTGTCTACGGTCTGAATCGCAAGATGCCGTTCTCGACCGATGATTCTGTCGACCATCCTGTCTCCTTGTATGCGGCGACCAAAAAAGCCAACGAGCTGATGTCGCATACCTATGCCCATCTGTACGGTTTGCCAACCACTGGCCTGCGTTTCTTCACCGTCTATGGCCCATGGGGTCGTCCGGACATGGCGCTGTTTAAATTCACCAAAGCCATGCTCGAAGGCAAAAGCATCGATGTTTATAACTACGGCAAGATGAAACGCGACTTCACCTACATCGATGATATTGCTGAGGCGATTATTCGTCTGCAGGATGTCATCCCTCAGCCGGATGCCAACTGGACGGTCGAAACCGGATCGCCTGCCAGCAGCTCTGCGCCGTACCGCGTCTATAACATTGGTAACAGCTCACCGGTTGAATTGATGGATTACATCACGGCCCTTGAAGAAGCACTCGGTATTGAAGCTGAGAAGAATATGATGCCAGTTCAGCCGGGTGATGTTCTGGAAACCAGCGCGGATACTCAACCGTTGCAAGAAGTGACTGGCTTCAAACCCGAAACCACGGTTAAGGACGGGGTGAAAAACTTCGTCGACTGGTATCGGGGTTTCTATAAAAAGTAAAATTTGATAGTCAAATGCCAACTATTTAAAAAATAGTTGGCATTGTTATCTTATCTAAATATCAATGGGTTGTATTTTTGAACGAAATCGTTTTAATTTCAAGTAATTAACCATAGGCTTTTCTATATACATATAAACGACAACTCCTGATATAACTGCAGGAATCAATAATCCCAACGTAAAAACATAAGGGGTATTTAAATGCATTTTTGTTAAAACCATTGCTGCCGGGCTTAAAATAAATGGATGTACTAAATATAAGGAGTAAGAGCTATACCCCAATAAGATGCCAGCTTTTAAAAGAATACTGGTTCTTTTTTTCAACCATTCCTCTTGTGACAAAAAACCATGGAAAATTAGCCACATTGGTAAGCCAACGCTTACGGCCCCAGGCATAGATGACAAGAGATCCATATGATAATTTTTATATCCAAGCAATGAAACTCCGATGCAAATTAATATCAATCCTATTTTCTTAGATGTTTTATATTTCATAAATATATAGAATGAAAATACACCCATTGCAAACTCATAGAGCCAACTGCTAAACACAAACTTTATCAGAATATTATGTGAAATATAGAACAGCCCAATGGTTGAGAGTCCACATAACGTCAGAACCACACCAGAATATCTGACAACCCTATTCTTAGATAACCAAATGAATGCTGAGAAAATCATATAGTAATAAAACTCGTAGCTTAGCGTCCATCCATTCTGCACTAAATACTTATCATTCGTGGGGATTAAAAAGTATGAACTGATTATACTAGTATGTCCGCCAGATGAATTTACTACTTTTGGATAAAAAATAAAAACAATTAGAGCTAGCGTTGTAAATAGCCAATATAATGGCAATATGCGTTCAAATCTTAAATAAATAAATTTCCCGAAGGAGATTTCTTTATTATGTGTTGCATGACACATAATAAAACCAGATATAATAAAAAACAAATCCACACCTGACGCACCTATATGCAACCAATCCAACCCATAGGTATTATATACTTTTTCTTTAAATGCGATGTGATGAAGGACAACCAAAAGGGCAGCTAACCCTCGTAATAATTGGATCGATAGCAACATAACTAACCTTTATTACCATTTAACAATTCCATATGCACCTGCATAATATACAACCCACGACATCATGCATATAGTTACATTTTACTATACCGCAGATAGTTTACAGTTAATCAAATAGTAACCCGATAGGAATATAAAATGTGCCTAACTAAAAGTAGGCACATTACTTTAACTAATTAGTCATTACCGAACAAATCGCGTGTATAAACTTTATCCGCCACATCTGCGAGCTCTTCCGCCATGCGGTTGGAGATAATCACATCCGCTTCCTGCTTGAACGCTTCCAGGTCACGGACCACGCGCGAGTGGAAGAACTCCTCTTCCTGCATCACCGGTTCATAGATGATAACCTGCACGCCTTTAGCTTTGATGCGCTTCATGATCCCCTGAATTGAAGAGGCGCGGAAGTTATCCGACCCACTCTTCATGATCAGACGATACACACCAACGACTTTTGGTTTACGGGACAGAATAGAATCTGCGACAAAATCTTTACGCGTACGGTTGGCATCCACGATAGCCGAAATAAGGTTATTCGGCACCGACTGGTAGTTAGCCAGCAACTGTTTGGTGTCTTTAGGCAGACAATAACCGCCGTAACCAAACGAAGGATTGTTGTAATGATTGCCGATACGCGGGTCGAGACTTACACCTTCAATGATCTGACGGCTGTCGAGCCCTAAGCTTTCGGCATAGCTGTCCAGCTCATTGAAGTAGGCCACGCGCATCGCCAGATAGGTATTAGCGAACAGTTTAATGGCTTCGGCTTCAGTTGAATCGGTGAACAGCGTCGGGATATTTTCTTTAATAGCCCCTTCCTGCAACAGTGCAGCAAAGCGCTCTGCACGCTCGGAGCGCTCACCAATCACGATGCGTGAGGGATGCAGATTGTCGTACAACGCACGACCTTCACGCAGGAATTCTGGCGAGAAGATCACATTATCGATACCCAGTTCATCTTTAATGGACTGAGTGAAACCTACCGGGATGGTCGATTTGATGATCATCACCGCATTCGGGTTATAGCTCACCACATCACGAATGACCGCCTCAACGCTTGAAGTATTGAAGTAGTTTGTCTTCGGGTCGTAATCGGTTGGGGTCGCGATTATCACATAATCCGCATTGCGATAGGCATCCTGCTTGTCAGTCGTAGCGCGGAAGTTCAGCGTTTTGGTTGCCAGGTATTCTTCAATCTCTTTATCTGCAATCGGCGATTGCTTCTGATTGAGCATGTCCACTTTGGCCTGCACGATATCCAGCGCCACCACTTCGTGGTTCTGTGCAATCAGAATGCCGTTTGAGAGGCCAACATAACCTGTACCGGAAATTGTAATTTTCATTAGAACGCAACTTTATTCAGTTAACGGTGAAGATGGCACCTGGCCATCACGATAAACAATAGCTGTTGGGGGTTTTACCTCTAGCGCAGAGGCACTGTCAAGGCGAAGCCTGCGAATTGCCATGATGTTGAAGCGACATTCAGACTACTTCGAATAAACACGCGATTTTTGGTTAAAAAAAAACCGGAGACAAGGCTCCGGGTTTGATGCCATTTGCTGCTTAATTCAGATTATTCCATCCACTCGGTATGGAATACGCCTTCTTTATCAGTACGCTTGTAGGTATGCGCGCCGAAGTAGTCACGCTGAGCCTGGATCAGGTTTGCCGGCAGAACTTCTGCACGGTAGCTGTCGTAGTAGGCAATGGCAGCAGAGAAGGTTGGAACTGGGATACCGTTCTGCACCGCATACGCCACAACGTCACGCAGCGCCTGCTGGTAATCATCAGCAATCTTCTTGAAGTACGGGGCCAACAGCAGGTTCGCGATGTCTGCATTCTCAGCATACGCATCGGTGATTTTCTGCAGGAACTGGGCACGAATAATACAGCCCGCGCGGAAAATCTTCGCGATTTCGCCGTAGTTCAGATCCCAGTTGTACTCGTTGGATGCAGCACGCAGCTGAGAGAAGCCCTGCGCGTAAGAAACGATTTTACCCAGGTACAGTGCGCGACGCACTTTCTCAACGAACTCAGCTTTATCGGCTGCAGGTTTAGCCTGTGGGCCACTCAGCACTTTAGAGGCTGCAACACGCTGATCTTTCAGAGAAGAGATATAACGCGCAAAGACAGATTCAGTGATCAGTGACAGCGGTTCGCCGAGATCCAGTGAGCTCTGGCTGGTCCATTTACCGGTACCTTTATTCGCCGCTTCATCCAGAATCACATCGACCAGGTAAGTTCCTTCTTCATCTTTTTTAGTGAAGATATCTTTGGTAATGTCGATCAGGTAGCTGTTTAGCTCGCCATCATTCCATTCGGTGAAGACCTGCGCCAGCTCTTCGTTGGAGAGCTTCAGACCGCCTTTCAGCAGAGAGTAAGCTTCCGCGATAAGCTGCATGTCGCCGTACTCGATGCCGTTGTGGACCATCTTCACATAATGACCCGCACCGTCTGGACCGATGTAGGTCACGCACGGTTCGCCATCTTCGGCCACGGCCGCGATTTTGGTCAGGATTGGGGCAACCAGCTCATACGCTTCTTTCTGACCGCCAGGCATGATTGATGGGCCTTTCAGCGCGCCTTCTTCACCGCCGGAAACACCGGTACCGATGAAGTTGAAGCCTTCTGCAGACAGCTCGCGGTTGCGACGCACGGTGTCCGGGAAGTAGGAGTTACCGCCTTCAATGATGATGTCGCCTTTATCCAGGTAAGGCTTCAAAGATTCGATGGCTTTGTCCGTGCCCTCGCCCGCCTTCACCATTAACAGGATACGGCGTGGTGTTTCCAGAGACTCGACGAATTCCTGCACCGTGTAGAAAGGAGCCAGTTTCTTGCCAGGGTTCTCGGCAATCACTTCTTCAGTTTTTTCACGGGAGCGGTTGAAGATGGAGACGGTATAACCACGGCTTTCGATGTTGAGCGCCAGGTTGCGCCCCATCACTGCCATACCGACGACGCCGATCTGTTGCTTGGACATTACATACTCCTGTCAGGTGTGGTCACCACGCGGGGTGTGCGTGGCTTGAAATGTGGTGAAGATGTTAACTCAGGAAGAGCGCTAATGAATAGCTTTTGCTGATCTATGTCACACTGAAAGCCAATTCTGGAATCTGCTATAAACTTCCGCACACGGGAGATTCAACAAAATAGTGTTTACATTCTGAGCAGGTCGAGAATTTCTTTCGTCTTATCTTCCATTAACTTCGTATTTGCTCGGGATTCCACATTCAGACGCACCACTGGCTCAGTGTTGGACGAACGCAGGTTAAAGCGCCAGTCTTCGAACGCCAGGCTGATGCCATCGGTGCGGTCAACTTCCAGCGCGTGCGGTGCAAAATGCTGCTCCACGCGGGCGATGGCGCTAACCGGTTCGGCCAGCGTGCTGTTGATTTCGCCGCTCGCCGGGAACGCCGCCATGCGGTCACGCACCAGTTCGCCGAGGGTTTTGCCCTTCAGGCACAGCAGCTCAGTCACCAGCAGCCACGGGATCATCCCGCTGTCGCAGTAGGCAAAATCGCGGAAGTAGTGATGGGCGCTCATTTCGCCGCCGTAGATGGCGTCTTCCTGGCGCATACGCTCTTTGATGAACGCGTGTCCGGTTTTCGACATCACCGGCGTACCGCCCGCCAGGTTCACCACGTCTACGGTGTTCCAGGAGAGGCGTGGGTCGTGAATAATGCGCTCGCCGGGCTGTTTTTCGAGGAAGGCTTCCGCCAGCAGGCCGACGATGTAGTAACCCTCGATAAACTGCCCGTTTTCGTCGAACAGGAAGCAGCGGTCAAAATCGCCGTCAAAGGCAATACCCATGTCTGCGTCGTGTTCGATAACCGCGTTGCGGGTGTCATCGCGACACTCCGGCAGCAGCGGGTTCGGGATACCGTTCGGGAAATTGCCGTCCGGGGTGTTGTGGACTTTGATGAACGTTACCGGCAGGTTCAGGGCCTGGAAGCGGGCTTCCAGGGCGTCAATCACCGGACCAGCCGCGCCGTTACCGGAGTTGATCACCAGCTTCAGCGGCTTGAGGTTCGCCGTATCGATGTAGCCCATCAGATGGTCGATATACGCTTTTTGCAGGTCGATTTTCTGATAGCTGCCGCGTTTAGATTCAACCACCGGCGGGAAGTCGTTGGCCTCTGCCAGGCGCTGCACGTCGCGCAGGCCGGTATCGCCGCTGATGGGACGTGCGCCTTCACGCACCAGCTTCATGCCGTTGTAGTCCATCGGGTTATGGCTGGCGGTCACTTCGATGCCGCCGTCCACGCCGAGGTGGAAGGTGGCGAAATAGATTTCTTCAGTCCCGGACAGACCGATATCCAGCACGTCGACGCCCGCATCGCGCAGGCCTTTCGCCAGCGCCATCTTCAGCGTTTCGCTGGTCAGACGCACATCGCCGCCGAGCACAATGGTTTTCGGTTTCAGGAATTCGCCGTACGCGCGGCCGATGCGCCAGGCGATGTCTTCGTTCAGCTCTTCGCCCAGCTTGCCGCGAATATCGTAGGCTTTAAAACAGGTTAATGTGGTCATGCTAGCCATTATATTATTTAGATTCGACCATATCTGTCCGCCAGGCGCACGATATCATCTTCTTCAAGGTAGGAGCCCGATCTGACTTCAATTATATCGAGCGGAATTTTCCCTGGATTTTCAAGGCTATGTTTTGTACCTACAGGGATAAATATTGACTCATTTTCAGAAATTATTTTAGCTTCATCAGCAATCGTTACTTTTGCCGTACCAGAGACAACAATCCAATGTTCAGTACGGTGGTGATGCAATTGCAAGGATAATCCTTCACCAGGCTTAACCGTTAAATGCTTAACCTGGTATCGCTCACCACTATCAATTGAATCATATTTACCCCAAGGGCGGAAAACTTCACGATGGGCCCGATGTTCCAACCTCCCAGAACCTCTGATATTTTCAACAATGTGTTTAACATCCTGCACACTATTGCGATTTGCTATCAACACCGCATCTTTAGTTTGCACTACAACAATATTTTCTAATCCAACAGTAGTAACTAGCGCAGACTCTGAATAAATGTAGCTATCACTCGTGCTATGAGTAATAACGTCACCATTACTAACGTTACCATGTAGATCTTTATCACTAATATCCCAAAGAGACGACCATGAACCAACGTCACTCCATCCAGCGTCTAAAGAGATTACTACAGCCTTATCTGTATTTTCCATGACAGCATAATCGATAGATTCCGATGGGCATTCAGAAAAATTTTTGTAATCAACTCTGACAAAGTCGAGATCCGATTCTAAAGAAGAGAAGGAATTAACGCATGAGTTATAGATATCTGGACGATGTTTTTTAAGTTCTTCAAGATAAACAGAAGCTCGGAACATAAACATACCACTGTTCCAAAGGTATCTTTGACTGGCCAGATATTCCTCTGCAGTTGCAAGATCAGGTTTCTCTTTAAAACCAGCAACTTTGTGGCCACCATTTGAGAGTGTTTGCCCGGCTTGAATATAACCATACCCAGTTTCTGGGTGAGTAGGTACAATGCCAAAGGTGACCAAGTATCCCTGTTCAGCAAGAGCAATAGCTTGATTTATCGAATCACAAAATTGTCGCACATTTTTAATTTCATGATCCGCAGCCAAAATCAGCAAAATAGGATCTTGAGTATTATCCTGCTTAACTGCATATAAAGCAGATAAAGCGACAGCAGGAGCAGTATTCCTACCTGCAGGCTCCAAAATGATACCACCAATATCAATTTTTGATTCTCGCAGTTGTTCCGCAACTAAAAAACGATGTTCATTATTACATACAACAACAGGTGGTTTATGATTGATATTACCCAGTCTGTTAATAGTATTAACTAACAGGCTATCACTATTAAATAGGGACAGAAATTGTTTGGGATACTGTTCTCGAGATAATGGCCATAACCTCGAACCAACACCGCCGGCAAGAATCACGGGTTGAATCATTTCTATTTCCTCACGGTCTGCAAAAATGAATCTACTATAGCATCCCAATAAAATCGCTCTTTGACATATTTAATTTGACGAGCGGCATTATTATCTTTACCACGAGATGCACGAAGAGACCTCAAAATATCCTGGACACTTCCCGGGTCAAAATATTCGGCATGTTCTTTCGCGATTTCTTTAAACACTGAAATATTGCTACATGAAATATTACAACCAAAATACATTGCTTCGATAATAGGCATCCCAAACCCCTCATAAAATGAAGGACTAACAAAACAATATGAATTTTCGTAAAGTTGTAATAACTCAGGTTCAGATATGCTATCAATAATATCAACGTTATTCTTTATATTTAACTCATTAATAAAAGAAGTAATTCCATCGCGGTACCCCAAGTCTCTACCAACTAGTACAAGCCGGGCATTCGAATCGGTTTCTTTCAAATAATCAGAAAATGCCAAAATAAGATTCTTATGGTTTTTCCTTTTTTCGAATGTTGCCACATATAAAAAATCAATATTTCTTTCATACAAAGCTCTAGGTGTTTCTTCAATTCCATTATAAGAAACAAATATCCGATCTGGCTGAACATCACAATGTTCAACTAGTTGTGCTTTAGTAAACTCACTAACCGTGAGAATATTTGCAACTTTTTTCCATTGCCTTTTTTGGATATAGCTAGAAACTCTTTTCAGGAGTGCCCTATTATATTCAGTAAAGTTCCTAATATCATGTACTAGCTGATAGTAGTTTTTCTTTCGTGTTATAAACAATGGGACTGGCATAAAATCATTGACTATGATGCCTTTTAGTTTTAAACACACAAATGAGAGGTGGATGAAATGTAATATTCGACGAAGGGAGGCTGGGAGACAATCATATCGAGGAATTGTTATTACATCTGATGCCCATAGAGGTTCTTCCCCTTTCTTGACAACAGTAATAACTTTCACATCACTCCTTGCCTGCAAGCTTTTAGCAAAGAAATCAAATCGCTTATTTGCACCCGTAACCCTGTTCGCTTCATAGTATAAAGAAACGAGATTTACTATCGTCATCCGCATAGCTCATATTCAAAGAAAATTAAAATCTGAAGTGTTTCAAAGCAATCATGCAAAGGTTGCTATAAACACGAAAGGTATTCATTAATTACGATTTGTTCATCGAAACGTCTTGCAATGTAGGCACGACCATTGGCGCCCATGTTTATACGCTTATTTTCATCCATCACTACAACTTTTTCAAGGGCTGCGGCCAATGATTTAGCTGAGCGCGTTTTACATAAATATCCTGTTTCATTATCGATAACAGCCTCCCGGCAACCAATATTGTCAGTCGTAACTATAATTTTTCCCATAGCTGCGGCCTCTAACAAACTTTTAGGCACTCCCTCACGATAATATGACGGTAAAACGACACAATCGTTTTCCTGGAGAAAGCTTTCAACCTGATCCGTTTTGCCTAGAAAATGGATTAGTCCATCATTCTGCCATCGTTCTATGTCAGCCATAGAAACGGCTGATGGATTGCCTTCATCGACAAATCCAGCCAAATTGAAATGAACTCGCTCCCCATATTTATCTTTTAATATTTTCGCGGCCTGAGCAAATTCTGCTATTCCTTTTTCTTTAATCAATCTTGCAATAAGGATGAATTTTGTGATGCCATCAAATTCACGAATATTCAGTTGAAATCTGTCAAGATCGACACCAGAACCAGGTATAAGACGAGTTTGTTTTTCTTGAACGACTCCATCACTTACAAATTGCAATAAATCATCACTATTTTGGAAAAATACATATTTAGCTCTGCACTGCGTAATTTTGTATAATATTTTAATTATAATTTTTGTTTTTGAATTCTCTATAAAAGCAGTCCCAAGCCCTGCAATATTATTTATAATAATAGCACTTGATAAGTAAGCCGCTAACGTACTGTATATATTACTTTTCGGTGTGAAGTTGAAAATATAACAGGGTTTCTCTTTCCGATACACCATATGATATTCGATGAGGGTTTTGGCTTCCTTAAAGGGGTTCATCCCTCTTTGTGAAATGCTAACATTGGAGAATTTACAGCCTAACTCTATTAATTTATCAGTATAAGCATCAATCGGGCTAACAATAAGAACAGAGTGACCATCCCTCAATAATTTAACTATTGTGTTTTTTCTGAAATTATATAGGTACCAACTTGTATTTGCAGATATGACAATTTTCGACATGATTTATATTTCGCTTTTATTTCGCGTTGCGTTTTTTTTCACTTTATAACAAAGGCTGAATAAAACTGAGAGGATAAGAAGCTGAAGCCACAAACTTAATGAGGTTACCAAGCTCTCGTGGAAGAAGGTGAATATAATCGTATAGGCAAAGAGAGAATAAAAAACCTCAGCCCAAAGATAAATCTTCGCAAGCTTCCATAATAAGCCACAAATAAACCCATGTAAGGCCATCATGAAGTATGAAACTATCCACCCATAGTAGATATAATCAGAATAAGCAGTATACACATTAGTTGGAACACCAACATTTACAAACTCACGATGTAATGTCTCCGGGACTGCCCCCCCTGTAAGTTTCATGAAAATTCTGAGGAGGTTACTATCTGCGATCTGTGAGCTAAGTAAGTAAAACTCCTGCATGGCGATCGTTGGGCTAGCTACATAGATTGCCAGGTATGTCTTCAAAGCATCCCAAAAACTGCTGTTATCGCCTGTTCTAATTATAAAGCTAAAAAATGAAAATAAAGCGAGCCCGAGAATTGCAAAAGCTATTATTGATTTTAGTTTTCTGTTAGTCACAATAAAAAATGTTGAAATAAAAAGCATAAATGTTGCTTGCTTGGATGTGCTAACAATAGCCACTGTTAGTAATAAAAGCATCAGGGGGATTAATATTATTTTCTTTGTAGGCTTTATCTTTCTCGAAATCAGATAATACCCCCAAACTATATATATCAAGGTAAAGAAATATTGTACTGCAGAGTGTCCATCTGCGACATCTTCAGTCCTTATCTCATGGAGCGAATCTTTTATCTCCTGAAAAGAAACACCATAACCGCTAACTCTCACTAAAATATATGATAACGAGAAGGAGATCAACAATATCAATAGTAGATTTGAATGAATTTTGATACTTTCTCTATATATAAAGCCATTCATTTTAACGAGGGCAGACCCAAAACAACAAAAAATAGAGAATAAGACTATGTTGCCAAATATAAAAAGTTGCGCCTCAAGCTTGAAATCATAAATTAATATATCGGCTGCCCACAAAATAATTGAAGAAACAAATATATAGGAGGATGACAACAAAAAAACAGGATTAAACGTATCCCTCGACACTCTGTATGCTACAAAAGAAAGTGGTAATAGCAGTAATATTAAATACATTATTTCACCGAGCCAACTAAATATTTAGGCGGTCATTATTTAAAATTTGAGAGTGCATCGGCCAAAAAACCACCAGTTCTAATTTTTATACTAAGTCGATTAGCCGCTATGCGGTATTGCTCCCATTGAGTTCTGTCTTGCAGAATATTTTCAAGCTCACCTAAATTATCCACCACAATGCCACATTGTTCTTGCCTAACAAACTCTGACAATGCAGAGCCACTCCATACAACAATAGGTATAGAAAGTGATAGATACAAAGAAGCTTTATGTGGATTATTATACTTAAGATAATCACCAAACATTCCACTACAAGTTAGTTGAGAATCTCCATCCCATACTAACCCGTAATATAATTTATTAAGTGAAATCAACTTTTCTGGGTTGTTTGCATCAAATGCACCATGATATTTTAGCTTTGAGGATGTATCAATAAAATTGATACCATAAACATCTACAGGGTAAGTTGGCTCCCATGAATATAAATAACCTGCCTTTTCTTTCGCCAGATTACCGGCGATAAGCAATGTTATATCTGAAGATGATGCTGGTTGCCTTTCTTCTAAACTACATTTATTGATATAATCAAACAAATTCAAATCGACTATATTTGTCTTTTCAACGCCAATACTTTTTATATAACTTGTCATTATTTTGTTATGGCTGACAATATTAGTTGCTTTATAAATAAGAGAGCCTTCCTCAGCATGTTTTTTCCGTAATGAATTTAGATCATGTACGATTAATGAAATCTTGAAAGATTTAAACGTTTTCATGACCCCCAATATGTTTCCATACGGTTTAGCTAATGGATAATTGAAAATCACATGTTCATCTTTCTTAAGAGTACTAAGAAATCTTATAAATGAAACTGTACAAGAGATTCGTTCACGTACACCACCAATACTTAGAGGAAGTTGCACAACTTCTATATCCCCTCGCTCCCTTAGCACATTCAGAATATCATGTCGAGCTTTATATCCTGCATGGTTTTCAGTTTCAGCCAAATCGTGAAGATATATATATTTGTTAATCATGATTCCTGTTCGCCACTTAAAAAATATAAAGCCGATGAGATAACTTGATGCATGTCGTAATATTTATACTCTGCCAGTCGCCCACCAAATATGACTTGTTTCTCTTCAGATGCTAGCTTTCTATATTTAGAAAACAAATCCATGTTTTTTCCGTTGTTCACCGGATAATATGGTTCATCACCTTTTCGCCATTCTGAAGGATATTCTTTAGTGACAACTGTATGCTTTGTTTCTACAGGATCAAAGTGCTTATGTTCAATTATTCGAGTAAATGGAACTTCAGCTTCAGTGTAATTTATCACTGCATTACCCTGATAATTATCAGTATGTAACGTCTCAGTTTCAAATCTCAATGAACGATATTCAAGAAGACCATAACAGTATTCAAAATACTCATCGATAGGGCCAGTATAAATTACTTTTGAAGCTAGCTTAGACAACTCTGATTTATTCTTTAAAAAATCAACATCAAGTCTTACTTCAATCCCTTCGAGCATTTTCTCAACCATCTTTGTATATCCGCCAATAGGAATACCTTGATAGCGATCTGAAAAGTAATTATTATCGTACGTCATTCTGACCGGTAATCTGTTGATAATAAATGCAGGGAGGTCAGAAGCTTTTCTACCCCATTGTTTTTCTGTATAACCTTTGATTAACTTTTCATAAATATCACGACCAACTAATGAAATTGCTTTCTCTTCAAGATTAGAAGGTTCTTTAGTGCCAAGCTCTTTGCGTTGTTCATTGATTACATCTAATGCTTCTTGTGGTGTTTTAACACCCCAAAGTTTGTAAAACGTATTCATGTTGAACGGTAGATTATAAAGCTCACCTTTATAATTAGCCAAAGGAGAGTTAGTGAACCTATTAAATTCAACGAACGAGTTAACATATTCCCATATTTTCTTATCATTAGTATGGAATATATGTGCTCCATATTTATGAACCTGAATACCATTATTGTTCTCGGTATACGCATTCCCTGCGATATGTGACCTTTTCTCAATAACGAGAACTTTTTTACCTTTTTTATTTAATTCATGTGCACATACTGAACCAAATAAACCAGCACCAACGATAAGATAATCGTACATTGACCCACCAATTATTTAATAAGATAAATACGTTTAGACCGCAAAAATAAATACATTAACAAAGTTACTAGAGATTCAGTTATAAGCAGAGAGATGGCGGCACCAGTTTCAGAGTAATGAATTATCAATGGAAATATAATAAGCAAATTAAATACACCACTAAGTATCAAAATCCTACTGAACTGTTTTTTATAATCATGAGTCAACATTGTTTGCACACCAAATATGTTACTCAATATTATTACAAAAGGTAGAAATGCCATCCAGCGAAGTACTGTAACCGACTCCTCGTATCCTTTACCAACACCAATACTAATAATATATGGGGCAAGTATAAATAACATCATAGACCCAATGAAGGCCAAACCACCGACAATACGAATAGATTTTTTAATTAATGATAGTGCTTTTTTATACTCACTATCAAAAAGTGAATTTATACGAGGATATATCGCTTGCATAATTGGATTTAACAGACCTTGTGCGGCATTCCGAATTGTATTCGCTGCATTAAAATATCCAACGGCAACTGGTCCCGCGATGAAGCCTAGAATTACTGTAGTACTCGTTGTATAGAGACTTATAGCCGAAGTCGAAAGAAACACATGCCATCCATCCTTGAGACTTTGCTTGATTTTTGGGAAATTGAAGCAAATTCCGAATATCCATCCACGCTGCATAATCAAAAACAAACCTATTATTCCTGCAAGGAGATTTACTGACCCCTGAATTAAAGCAGCAAGCCAAACATCCTCAGATGAATTAACAAATAAAAATGTTAGTGGTATTATCAGACATCTTGCTGAAATAGTGCATAATGTTATCCATTTCATTTTTTCCATCCCTTGGAAAAACCAAACTGGATAGATAATATTGCCTATTATTAATGGACTGAAAGCTAAGAGAATGTACCAAACATTTTTATATTGCGAAACAAACAGGCAAACAATTGCTAATACTACAAATGCAGCAACAGCCAGCATTAACTTAGAAAATATAACACTCCAAAATATTTGTGTTATCTCATTTTTATCGTTTTTATATTTGGCTATTTGCTGTGTCGCGGTCCAGTTGAAACCATAATCTGTCAATAACACCAGGTATTGCATTGATGCCTGACAAAAGCCTAGTAACCCAAAATATTCAGGACCAAGAACACGAACAAGATAAGGGAATGTAATAAGAGGTAAAATATATGAACTACCCTGAACTAATGCTAAATAGAATATATTTTTATTAAGTGTTGAGTTTATTTTCACTATTTGCCACACACCAGGAAATTATAAACACGCTACCGCCCCTGGCTCAACAGCTACCAGTGCACTGCACGAAAAGTCAGTATGTAATTTGGTTCTATGGCTAAAATTCAACCATAAGCGCCGTAAATCGAATCCAATATTGTGGTCTTAAATACGCCTCAAAACAAGCGCAAATCCCACAAAACGTCACAAAAATAAACGTTTAACTACCATTTTTAGTCATTGATTTTAAACGCAAAAAACGGCAGTGACGTCACGATTGCGCAATTGCGCATCATAACCTCCCCTGCCGTTTAGTCTGGCTCAGCGTGCTTTACAAATCAGTCCACCAGCAACTTCTTAATGCTCTCTCTGAACTTCGCACCTTCATTCAGGTTGCGCAGCCCATACTTAACGAAAGCCTGCATGTAGCCCATTTTCTTGCCGCAGTCGAAGCTGTCGCCGGTCATCAGCACCGCATCAACAGACTGTTTTTTCGCCAGTTCGGCAATAGCGTCGGTCAACTGCACGCGGCCCCATGCACCTGGTTCGGTTTTTTCCAGTTCGGCCCAAACATCTGCGGAGAGCACATAACGGCCAACGGCCATTAAGTCGGAATCCTTGATCTGGTTCTGTTCCGGCTTTTCAATAAAATCAACGATACGGCTGATTTTACCCGCCACTTCAAGCGGCTCTTTGGTCTTAATCAGCGAGTATTCGCTCAAATCCCCTTCCATGTGTTTCGCCAGCACCTGGCTACGGCCGGTTTCATTGAAACGCGCCACCATGGAGGCGAGGTTGTATCGCATCGGGTCGGCGGTCGCATTGTCCAGCACGATATCCGGCAGTACCACCACAAACGGGTTGTCACCGACAATCGGGCGAGCACAAAGAATAGAGTGGCCCAGACCCAGCGGCTGTGCCTGACGCACATTCATGATGGTCACGCCCGGCGGGCAAATGGCCTGCACTTCGGCCAGCAGCTGACGCTTAACGCGCTGTTCCAGTAGTGACTCAAGTTCGTACGAGGTGTCGAAGTGGTTTTCTACCGCATTTTTAGACGCGTGAGTGACCAGAACGATTTCTTTGATCCCTGCAGCAACAATCTCGTCGACAATGTACTGAATCATTGGCTTATCGACGATCGGTAGCATTTCTTTCGGAATGGCTTTCGTGGCAGGAAGCATGTGCATCCCGAGGCCAGCTACCGGAATAACTGCTTTCAAATTAATCATTATCATGTCCACCTATGAATGGTTGGAGAATTATAGCCAGTCAGAACGTTTTATCCAGCATGTTTTTTTGATGATACCCGGCTATATTTGATAAAACCTCGGGGTTAATCCGATAGTTGCGGCAATATCCCAGGAATCGTCGTATTTTATTTCCCCGGTAGCCTAAAATTTATCCCGGTTGCGTTCACGGTGTGCTGATCTACCCGGTCGATGTCCACCGAGCCCTGCCCTTTTTCATTCACCGCCTTTATGTTTGCCAGGGACAGCAACGTGTCCTGCCGGGCCATAAACTTGCCGCGAACGTCTTTGCGCAGGTCAAAATTCATCGACAGCGCCGGGCCACGCTCGGCATCCTGCATCACGCTGATATTCCGCATAAACAGGTGCTGGGGCTTGTTATGCAGCTCCAGCGAGGCGCGTTTAAGCTCGAGGTTGGTTATCGCCACGAACGACTGCGCATTGCCGGATGAAATCTGGATCCCGCGAACCTTGTAGGCCAGCGCGGTATTGTCCATATGAATATCATTGAGCTTGAAGTTCTGCGGGATCGACTTGTAGCTGCCTTTGATGACGCCGTAGCCGATCAGCATGCCTGCGCTATTTTCCATCGTGACATTATCAATTATGAAATTATCACAGCCGTAAATTGCCACCGTGGCATTATCAATTCCCGCCTTCTTACTGAACTCCGGTGTAATATTTTTGGCTTTCACATTCCGAATAATGAAGTGTTTGCCGTTCTCGACGTGAACCAGCTGTCGACAGTTGCTGCCGGTGATGTTGGCAACGACAAAATTCTTAACCGTCTGATCTTCCGGATAGTCGTTGTCGTACGTGCTTCCCGCCAGACCAATGCCAATGCCCCAGAAGGGTTTGCCGTTGGTGCAGTTAATGTTGTCGATAACGTGGTCAGAAATCAGGATGTTTTTATCGTTGATCGCCACGTTCCACTCGATGGCGTCACCCTGCAGGTCGGTGAAGTGGCTATTGGTTATCTTCACGCCGTCAAACTGGTTATGGAAACCCTGGCGCAGAATGCCGTAGTTAGCTTTGGTTATCACAATGTTGTCGATGAGCAGGTTACGCATGGTGCGCTTGTTTTTGCCGCCGATGTAAATCTGCGCCACCGGCCCGTAGCCGCTCAACGTCACGCCCTGAATCACGCAGTCAGAGCCGCGTACATCGAGGCAAATGTTATTCAGGCTGCCCTTTTTACCGATGATTTTACAGCCGTCCTGTAACGCGAATCGCCCACGGCCATTGCCCTTCAGCGACCCGCCAACCTGCAGCGTTTTCCCCGCAGGGATGATGATCCCGGTATTGATGTTGTCGCATATCACGCCCTCCGGCACTTCGACTACATCGCTGTCTTTGAAGGCATCGTTGAAGGCACGGACCCAGTCATTGCCGGGATTGTAATTGCGGATATCAGCGGCATCGTTACGCCCCAGCGCAAGGGCTGCGGGGCTATTGATGAGGGGCAGTGCGGCCAGTGCGGAGCTGGCCCCAAGGAAGGAGCGTCGTGTCAGGCTAAACTTTTTGTCCGTCATGCATCCTCTTTTTACAGCGTCTGCAGCAGGCTGGCTAACTGTTGATTAATCACCTGCTGGTTGAATTCAGTTTCGACTTTTGTCCGCGCTTTGGTGACGACCGGCTGCAACGCCTGTTGGTCGAAAGCGCCGAACGCGCTGAGTCGGTCGGCCAGGGATGCTGCGTCATTCTCAGGCACCAGCCAGCCGGACTCTCCGGCATCAATGAGTTCCGGAATCCCACTGTGAACCGTGGATACCACCGGGATGCCCACCGCCATCGCTTCCATCAGCGCGACCGGAATGCCTTCCATATCGCCATCGGCCCCGGTGACGGACGGCAGCAGGAACACGTCGGCCTCATCAAGCATCGCCTTCACCTCATGGCTCGGCTTGAAGCCCGGCATCTCAATCACGTCATCGAGCTGATACTGCTCGATGAGCGTGCGCAGGCGACGCTCCCACGGGCCGATGCCAAGAATGCGATAGTGGAAACGCACGCCGCGCTGCTTGAGCTGACGGCAGGCTTCGATCGCCACATGCAGCCCTTTCTTCTCGGTCAGACGCGCAACCGAGATAATTTGCAGCGTCTCATCCGGCGCTTTTACCGGACGCAGGGCAAAGCGTTCCATGTTGACGCCCATTCTCGACACCACAATTTTATCCGCCGGGCAGCCCATGCCTTGCAGGCGTTCGGCCCACAGGTCGCTTATCGGCAACATCAAATCCCCCCGACGGAACAGCTGCTGGTATTCAGGGGTGTAATGGGTGAGCACATCCCGGCTCGAGACGTCGATGCCGTGGAACACGGTCGCAATTTTGCCGTTCAGCACACCGAGTTCACGCAGTTTGGCGGCGGTTACGCCCGCCGGGCCAAAGTGGGCGATAAACACATCGGCACTGAACGGCGCGGTATTTTGCGCCGTGATGGAAGAAAGGATCAGGTTACGCGCCTCGTCACCGTAGCGGCTGGCGTTCAGCGCCTGCCACGTGGCCCCGCGATGCAAGCCTTTCAGGGTGTTGAGCGCGCGATAACGCAGTTTGGCCAGTTTGCCCACCGGCTCATCCTGCAACCAGCGGGTTTTCTGCGCCAGACCGTAACGCGTGTAAGCCTCATGGGTGTTGGTCATATCGCCCTTCAGCAGCGAGACAATTTCCACTTCATAGCCCATTTCGATAAACGCGACGATCTGATTTAGGACGAAGGTTTCTGATGACAGGGGGAATTTTAACAGGAAGAAACCAACCTTCATTTCCCCTCCCCGATACGGTCGAGGACGGATTTCACCATCGCGATGCCGTTCTGGCGTTCGGCTTTAACCGCCACACGCAGGCGCTCATTGATCGCCGGAAGCTGACCGAGGGTGTCCGCCACCATCGCACTGAGGCTACCGTCCAGCAGATGACGAATATCGATGGCCATTTCCGGCATCCCGAGCTGCTGCATGATCCCGGCGGATTTGTGTTCGTAGTTGATGGCAATCGCCGGAGTGTCGAAGTTCATCGAGATAATCGCCGAGTGCAGTCGCGTGCCGACGGTCAAATCACAGGCGCCGAGGATTTTGCCCATTTCCAGATCGTTAAGTTCATCCATCACCACGTGATAGCGCGACGGGTCGCTGATGTGTTTGTGCAGGTTCAGCGCCACCATGCGGTCGTCTTTGTTGTAGCTGTCGATCCCGGTACAGGTTGAGAGTGCAACCACCTGATAACCAGCGTCAATAATGCGGTTTACCACCCCGGCAAAGGCTTCTTCGTACGCCTGCTGAGTTGTGCCCAGGCGCTTATCAAACGGCGTCAGCTCACGCAGGGTGACGGCCACCGTTTTTTGCTGACCGATTTTGTTCAGCCAGTGTTCCACGGCATAGCTGGCGGTGTAATCCTCGTCGTGATGATCGACCAGCCAGGCGGTATCAACGCCTTGCTCCACTTTGGCGGTGGTAATTTCACTGCGCTGCATCAGATTCAGGCTGACGGATTCACGCAGGATCAGCGCGTCACACTGACCGAAAACGTAGTTCGCCAACTGGTTAAACTGCGGATCCTGGAACGGGCCGACGCTGTGACCAATCATGTACAACGGCTTTTTCGCCATAAAGGTACAGAGCGCGTGTTCGAACTGCGGCGCGCCGTACAGGTCCACGAAGAACGAGCCGCCAACCTGAATAATCGCATCGTAATTGCTGAGCAGACGAACAAAATCGGTAAAGCCCTGAGCGATGGCGATATTGCGCAGTTTGCCGCTGTCGGTCACGCGGGAAAGCAGGACCTGGTGCTGATAGCGACGACGCAGGACTTTTTTCACACGTCCCATTACGCCCGCCGCGCTGTTGTGCTGTTTCATCTGCGTATACAGTGGGTCGCCCATCACCGGGCGGTTGAGCAGCCAGGAAGAACTCACCGGGTAGCGGCTCATGACATCCACTTCTGCGTCTGGATTCAGGGTGTTAATGGCGTCCAGCAGGCCGCGCAAAATGGCGCTGTCGCCACGGTTGCCACAGGTGTGGTTGCCAAGGATCAATAATTTCATGTGTGACCTCTTAATCGGGGTTCTTAATCCATCGGGTGCGGCCTGATGCCCTCACCCCGGTCCTCCCAAGGAAAGGGAGAAACAATATTGTGTAGGCCCGGCAAGCACAGCGCCGCCGGGCAAAAGAGTCATTGCTAACCCGCCCGCAGCAGCACTTTCATTTTTTCGCTGCGACAAAACTGGCGCTTCATTTCCACCACCAGCGGATGGCGCGAAAACAGAATCATCAGGGCGAACGCCAGCGCACCGGTGGCAATCTGAATCACTAACAGCAGCGGCAGCGATAACGCACCCTTCAGCGCCACGCCGAGGCCATAGCTCACCGCCAGCGTCGGCAGCGACAGGTAAAACGGCAGCCATAAACTCAGGATGTACTGGCGATAGCTCGAGCCCAGCACCGGTTTGATCATCACGAAGTAGCTCAGAACGGTATTCACCACCTGCACTAACAGGAAGCCGAGCGTCACGCCGAGCGCGCCTGCCACATGGCCGCCGATGATAATCGCCGGGATGAACAGGAACGTTTTGAACACGTTGAATTTGAAGCTGATATCGACCCGCGCTTTGGCCATCAGCAAGGAGCCAATCGGGTTACCGATGGAGCGCAGTAAACCCACCACGCACAGCAGTTGCAGGACAGGCACAATGCTGACCCACTTCTCACCGAACACCAGTGGCACCACGTTGTTGCTGACCACCATCAGGCCCAGCAGCACCGGGAAGTTGATGATGCCGACAACCGACAGCAGCTTGTAAAAGTTGACGCGCAGCTTAGCGGTGTCGTCCTGAATTTTGGCAAAGGCCGGGAACAGCACCCGGGTAATAATCGGGTTGAGCTTCATCGGCGGCACCACCGCGACGTTGTAGGCCAGGTTATAGCCGCCCGCCACGCTCGCGCCCAGAATACGCGCCAGCACCAATGTAGACAGGTTGGTATTGACGTAGTTGATGATGCTGTCGGCGGTCAGCCATGCGCCAAAACGCAGGTTCGATGAAACAGTGGCCAGCGAGAAATGCAGTCCCGGACGATAAATCCGGCGGCCAAACCAGCCGAACAGCAGCGTACGCACGGCGCTGTTCACCAGGTAACCGAGAATTGCGGTCATCGCCAGCGGCCAGAAATGGGCGCTGACCACGGTAAAGGTGAAACCGGCCAGCACGGCGGAGGTTTCAATCATGCCAATCTTGCTGAATTCGAGCTCTTTTTGCATCAGCGCGCGGAACTGCTGCCCGTGCGGAATGAGCACAAAGGCAAACGACAGCGTGCGCATCAGCGGCGCCAGGTCCGGGTTATGCAGCACCTCAGCAATCACGCCGCTCAGGGAAAAAACCAGCGCAAACACCACAATCCCCAGCCCCACGTTCAGCCAGTAAAGCGTGGTCAGTTCGAGATGGCTGATTTCTTTGCGCTGAATAATGGAGTTGGCGATCCCGAAATCCGACAGCGTATCCGCCAGGGCGATGATCACCAGCGAGACCGTCAGCAGGCCGAACTGATGATTGTCGATTACCCGCGCCAGCACGGTCATCTGCACCAGGCCCAGACCGATGATGACCACCGTGGCCATGGCGGACCATTTAGCACCGCTGATGGTTTTCTCTCTCAGGCTCATGTCACTACCTCAATATGCTGCTTTGTTGACAAAGCCTTTGAAAATCGTCAGGAAAACGATGCGGATATCGAACCACAGGCTCCATTCACGGATGTATTCCAGGTCGAACTCAATACGTTTTTCCATTTTTTCCAGGGTGTCGGTTTCCCCGCGCCAGCCGTTAATCTGCGCCCAGCCGGTAATGCCCGGTTTGACCTTGTGGCGTAGCATGTAGCCTTCAATCAGCTGACGATACTGTTCGTTATGCGCCACCGCGTGCGGACGCGGGCCAACGATAGACATCCCGCCGGTCAGCACATTGATGAACTGCGGCAGTTCGTCGAGAGAGGTGCGGCGCAGGAAGTTACCCACGCGGGTGACGCGCGGATCGTTTTGCGTGGCCTGGGTCACCACCGCGTCGTTTTCCATGACCCTCATAGAGCGGAATTTCCACACTTTGATGGCCTTGCCGTCCATGCCGTAGCGGGTCTGGCGGAAGATAACCGGGCCCGGCGAAGTGATTTTGACCGCCAGCGCGATACAGGCCAGCACCGGGGAGATCAACAGCAGGATCATCGTGGCCAGCACAATGTCTTCCACCCGTTTAATCACACGGTTCAGGCCGGACAGCGGCGTGTCGTACAGCGGCACCACCGGCACGCCGTTCACTTCGTCGATGCGGGAATGCAGAATGTTGAAGGTGAACACGTCAGGAATGAGGATCACCGAACAGGTGGTGTCAGCCAGTTCACGCACCAGGTCTTTAATGCAGGCTTCGTCTTGCATGGTCAACGCGATGTAGACGTTATGAATTTTGCCCGCGCGTGCATCTTCCAGCAGCTGCTGATAGTTGCCCGCCCAGTCGGCATTCACGCCACCCGGTTTCGGATCGTGATAGCTGCCCACCACGTCAAAACCCAGCCACGGCTGATTGCGGAAGCTGTCCAGCAGAACCTGCCCCGCGGGCATATCGCCTGCGACCGCAACCTGGCGAATGTTATAGCCGCGGTTACGCAGCCAGCCCACGCCGAAGCGGATAAACGCCCGGCAGGCCACCATGCCGCAGGTGCTCAGCAGATACCAGGCCAGCCACACAGCCAGGCTGTTATTGAAATCATCATTGAAGGCCAGCACACCGGCACACAGGATCAGCGCCAGGGTCCAGTTTTGCAGGAGTAACAGCAGCTCGGTGGTCATGCGCACGCCGCGCCACGAGCGGTAAAAATCAGTCATACCGCCAATCATCTGAAACGCCACCAGGGTGACCAGCGCCATCATCAGATGCATGTAGGAAAACGGCAATGCTGCGCCTTTACAGACCACCCACAGCCCACCAAACATAATGGTAATGTCGGAGAATCGCTGCACCATTGAAATTAACGATGCATTCGTTTTGGCTCGCTCGCGCTTTCTTAGAGTCGTCATCGTTGTTCCTGTTAAAAGTGTCCCTCCCCCGTCCGGGAGAGGGTATGGGCTTATTGGTTCAACAACGCCAGAATGTCCTTTGTTTTGGCTTCCATCAGCGTCGTATCTCCGCGCGACTCGACGTTCAGGCGCACCACCGGTTCGGTGTTGGACGAGCGCAGGTTAAAGCGCCAGTCTTCAAACGCCAGGCTGATGCCATCGGTGCGGTCAACGTCCAGCGCGTGCGGTGCAAAATGCTGCTCCACGCGGGCGATGGCGCTAACCGGTTCGGCCAGCGTGCTGTTGATTTCGCCGCTCGCCGGGAACGCCGCCATGCGGTCACGCACCAGTTCGCCGAGGGTTTTACCCTTCAGGCACAGCAGTTCGGTCACCAGCAGCCACGGGATCATCCCGCTGTCGCAATAGGCAAAATCGCGGAAGTAGTGATGGGCGCTCATTTCTCCACCGTAGATGGCGTCTTCCTGGCGCATACGCTCTTTGATGAACGCGTGTCCGGTTTTCGACATCACCGGCGTACCGCCCGCCAGGTTCACCACGTCGACGGTGTTCCAGGAGAGGCGTGGGTCGTGAATAATGCGCTCGCCAGGCTGTTTTTCGAGGAAGGCTTCCGCCAGCAGGCCGACGATGTAGTAACCCTCGATAAACTGCCCGTTTTCGTCGAACAGGAAGCAGCGGTCAAAATCGCCGTCAAAGGCAATGCCCATGTCTGCGTCGTGTTCGATAACCGCGTTGCGGGTGTCATCGCGACACTCCGGCAGCAGCGGGTTCGGGATACCGTTCGGGAAATTGCCGTCCGGGGTGTTGTGGACTTTGATGAACGTTACCGGCAGGTTCAGGGCCTGGAAGCGGGCTTCCAGGGCGTCAATCACCGGACCAGCCGCGCCGTTACCGGAGTTGATCACCAGCTTCAGCGGCTTGAGGTTCGCCGTATCGATGTAGCCCATCAGATGGTCGATATACGCTTTTTGCAGGTCGATTTTCTGATAGCTGCCGCGTTTAGATTCAACCACCGGCGGGAAGTCGTTGGCCTCTGCCAGGCGCTGCACGTCGCGCAGGCCGGTATCGCCGCTGATGGGACGTGCGCCTTTACGCACCAGCTTCATGCCGTTGTAGTCCATCGGGTTATGGCTGGCGGTCACTTCGATGCCGCCGTCCACGCCGAGGTGGAAGGTGGCGAAATAGATTTCTTCAGTCCCGGACAGACCGATATCCAGCACGTCGACGCCCGCATCGCGCAGGCCTTTCGCCAGCGCCATCTTCAGCGTTTCGCTGGTCAGACGCACATCGCCGCCGAGCACAATGGTTTTCGGTTTCAGGAATTCGCCGTACGCGCGGCCGATGCGCCAGGCGATGTCTTCGTTCAGCTCTTCGCCCAGCTTGCCGCGAATATCGTAGGCTTTAAAACAGGTTAATGTGGTCATGTTTTTACCCTTTTCAGGCAACAGTTAACCCTCTCCAGTACGGAGAAAATTATTTAGTAAAATGTATAACCATTAGATTTCGCGTTGCAGGAAGGCGGCAACTGCGTGCATCGCCGGGAGCTTAGTAAACTAAGTGACCGGTGTGCGCAAAGAAAGCCAACGCATCTGCAGCGTGAAAGATGATGGTTAGACCCTTCCGTAGCGATCCTGGAACCGCACTATGTCGTCCTCTTCGAGGTACGAGCCGGAGCGGACTTCAATCAGGTCGAGTGGGATCTTGCCGGGGTTTTCCAGGCAGTGCGTGGCCCCTAGCGGAATGTAGATGGACTCGTTTTCGCCCAACAGCTTCACGTCATCATTGATGGTCACCTTCGCGGTGCCTGCCACGACAATCCAGTGTTCGGCGCGGTGATGGTGCATCTGTACCGACAGCCCTTCGCCTGCCTTCACGGTGATGCGTTTCACCTGATAGCGTTCGCCAGAATCGATGGAGTCATATTTCCCCCACGGGCGGTACACTTCACGGTGAATGTGGTGCTCATGGCGGCCATCGGCCTTGATGCGCTCGACGACTTTTTTCACGTCCTGCACCGAATTACGGTCGGCGATAAGCACCGCGTCTTTGGTCTGCACCACCACCAAATCTTTGACGCCCACGGTGGTGACCAGGCCGGATTCCGCATATACGTAGCTGTTTTCAGTTTTATGGCTGATAACGTCGCCGTGATGCACGTTGCCTTCGGCGGTGCGGTTACTGATTTCCCACAGGGAAGACCATGAACCGACGTCGCTCCAGCCCGCGTCCATTGGCACCACGACGGCATCGGCGGTGCGTTCCATTACCGCATAGTCGATGGACTCTTCCGGACAGGCGAGGAATGCCGCTTCGTCAACGCGAATGAAATCGAGATCCGGGTCGACCACGCTCATCGCCTTTTCACAGGCTTGCATGATGTCCGGGCGGAATTTGGCAAGTTCTTCCAGGTAGCGACCGGCGCGGAACAGGAACATGCCGCTGTTCCAGTAATATTCACCGCTGGACACGTACGCCTGCGCGGTGTCGAGATTCGGTTTTTCAACAAACTGCGCCACGTTAAACGCCACGGCGTCTTTCTCGCCTGGACAAACGTCACCGCGGCGAATATAGCCATAGCCGGTTTCCGGCTGGTCCGGCACGATGCCGAAGGTCACCAGTTTGCCGCTTTCGGCGTAAGGCACCGCGTCACGAACCGCATCGCGGAACGCATCTTCGTTCTGAATCACATGGTCAGCCGCCAGCACCAGCATCAGCGGGTCGCCGTTTGGACAGCTGCGTTGTGCCGCCAGCGCTGCCAGGGCAATGGCAGGCGCGGTGTTGCGCCCTGCCGGTTCGAGAATAATGTTCTCGGTCAGCTTATCCAGTTTGCGCAGCTGTTCAGCGACAATAAAACGGTGCTGCTCGTTACAGATAACCACCGGGCTTTCGCACTCCACGCCATTCAGGCGGTTAACGGTGGACTGCAGCATGGTCAGGTCGCCTTTCAGGCACAGGAACTGCTTAGGATAAAGGACCCGGGACAGCGGCCATAAACGGCTGCCGGAGCCACCGGCCATCACTACCGGAAAGAGTTGTGTCTGACTCATCATTTAACCCCGACGTCTTGAGAGGAAATATCAGCAATAAATTGTTTCAGCACGTTCGTCTTTTCGAGCGTGCGTTCGGCGTAATCGCCTGCAATCACGTTGTGGTGCGGCATCAAAAGCGCCTGTTCGATACCGTCGACGAGTGCCGGAACCGACTCGGGCTCCACGCACACCGCGATACCCGGATGCGTATCGCACAACTGGCCGAGCTCGGTGGTGGCTTCGGCGGTGATCACCGCATTGCCGCCCACCGCCAGAATATTGGTCAGTTTCGACGGCAGAACCGCGTCCGCCGCGCCGCGCTTCTGGATAACCAGATGGCAGTCGGCCATTTTCAACAGCGCGGGCAGCGCTTCGTACGACTGCAGCGGGAAGAAGCGCACATTGCTCAGGCCGCGTTCGGCGACAAGTTTTTCCAGGCGTGCTTTGCCCCCGCCCTGCCCGACGATCACGAACAGCCACGGTTTGTCCTGCAACTGCCCGGCGGCAGCAACGACATTTTCCAGCCCCTGCTTCTCACCGATGTTGCCGGAGTAGAGAATAATTTTGCGGTCTGCGGGCAGGCCCAGTTGCTCACGCAGGACAACGACCTGCGTCGGATTGACATCACGAAAACGCGCCACTTCGGACCAGTTCGGGAAGAAAATGACTTTCTCCGCCGCCACGCCTTTTTCCTGCGCTTTGTTCATCATTGAGCGCGAAATCGTGGATACGTTGTCGACGTTGTGCAGACCGCTACGCTCAAACCGGCTGGCGAGTTTTGCCACCGTGCCGCCTTCGCCTTTTCCGGCCATGCCCAGACCGAGCATCGCATCCACTTCATAATCCTGAATATGCAGCAGGGTGCGCGCGCCGGAGAGTTTCGCCAGCAGACGCATGCCTGGGGTGCAAAACAGCGTCGGCACCACGCCGATAATCCTGTCCGGCTTCCAGCGACGTTGCGCCATCAGCGGGAAAAAACTGCTCAGCGCAAAGCTGCCGAGGTGAATCAGGCGCTTGAGCGTTGAAGGCTGTTTCGGCACATACAGCGGGCAGCGCCAGACGGTGGCAGCCCCCTCTTCGCGACGGTAGCGCCACGCGGAGTAGCGCTCGCCAATTTTCCATTCCGGGTAGTACGGCGGGGCCGTAATCACGCGCACATCGTGCCCTTCCTGCGCCATCCACTCCACCATTTCACCGGTGTATTTACCGATACCGGTAAGTTCGGGCGAGTAGTTAATTCCATAGACGAGGATTTTCATAAACCCGGTGCCTCCGCGCATTTCTCTTCGAGGAAATAAGCGCGACTGTTGTCGTGGACGTTGTCCGCCGCCAGCAGTGCGTCCTGCGTCAGCCAGCGATAATCGTTGTGCTGCGCGGTCGGCAGTTGCAGGCCATCGACGTCAACCTTCAGGCGGAATCCCAGCACCACGTAATGGGTGCTGAAATCGGTGCCGGAAAAATTGTCGTCATAGAAATGCTGCCAGACGCCGTAAAACTGGCCTGCCGACATCGGCAGGCGCAGGCCTAACTCTGCTTCGGTCAGGCGCATAAAGGCATCGGCGAGCGTTTCATCTTTCTGCACTCGCCCGCCCGGCACGAACCAGTAGCCCTGTGCCGGACGGTTATTACGTTTCCCGAGCAGAAATTCGCCCTGGGCATTCTCCACGACCAAATCAATCGAGATGAGCGGCGTTGAACGCACCACGGTGGCAAAATCTTCTGGCTTCAGAAACATGGTTTACCCCCGGAAGCGGTGCTGATTCTCAAGGAACCACTGGTAAGTGCTGGCCAGACCCGCTTCCAGCGTCACCTCGTGATACCAGCCGAGCTGATGCAGACGCGAAACGTCCAGCAGCTTGCGCGGCGTACCGTCGGGTTTGCTGGCGTCGAACACCACGCGGCCTTTGTAACCGGTCACTTTGGCGAGCGTTTGCGCCAGTTCGCGAATGGTGCAGTCCACCCCGGTGCCGACGTTGATATGCGACAGCATCGGTTCGGTGTTTTCCTGCCACACCTCGCGGTCGAGTTCCATCACATGAATGCTGGCTGCAGCCATGTCATCTACGTGCAGGAATTCGCGCATCGGCGTGCCGCTGCCCCATACCACCACATCAGGCGTGTTGTCCTGAGTCGCTTCGTGGAAACGACGCAGCAGCGCCGGGATCACGTGCGAATTGCTCGGGTGGAAGTTGTCGTGCGGGCCGTACAGGTTGGTCGGCATCACCGAACGATAGTCGCGGTTGTACTGACGGTTGTACGATTCGCACAGCTTGATACCGGCAATTTTGGCGATAGCGTACGGTTCGTTAGTCGCTTCAAGCGTGCCTTGCAGCAGCTCGCTTTCCGGCATCGGCTGTTTTGCCATCTTCGGGTAAATACAGGATGAACCGAGGAACAACAGCTTGTTCACGTTGTGCAGATGCGCGGCGTGAATAATGTTGCTTTCGATCATCATGTTTTCGTAGATGAAATCTGCCGGGAAGCTGTTGTTAGCGACAATACCGCCCACCTTCGCTGCCGCCAGATACACCTGGTCAATGCGTTCTTCTGCAAAGAAATCATTCACCGCTTTGCTGTCGAGCAGGTTCAGTTGGTCGCGGGTGCGCAGCACCAGCTCCACATCACCGCGCTGTTCCAGCTGGCGGACGATGGCTGAGCCCACCATCCCGCGGTGGCCCGCCACGAAAATACGTTGTCTGGTCATGACTCAGGACTCCAGCGCGATGGCTACCTCGTAACCGTGAGCTTTAAGCAGGGAGTGTTTCTTCGCTGCTTCCAGATCGTTGGCAACCATTTCGGAGACCATTTCCTGCAAGGTGATTTCCGGTTTCCAGCCCAGTTTTTCGTGCGCTTTGGTTGGGTCGCCGAGCAGGGTTTCCACTTCAGCAGGACGGAAGTAGCGCGGGTCAACGGCAATCATCACGTCGCCTGGTTTCACACCCGGTGCGTCGTGACCGGTAACAGAAACCACGATGCCTTTCTCTTCTACGCCAGTGCCTTCAAAGCGCAGTTTGATACCCAGCTGTGCCGCGGCCATTTCGACGAACTGACGCACGGAGTACTGCACGCCGGTGGCGATCACGAAGTCTTCCGGGTTGTCCTGCTGCAGCATCATCCACTGCATTTTTACGTAGTCTTTCGCATGGCCCCAGTCACGCAGGGAGTCCATGTTGCCGAGGTACAGGCACTTCTCCAGGCCCTGAGCGATGTTGGCAATCGCACGGGTGATTTTGCGGGTCACGAAAGTTTCGCCGCGGCGCGGGGATTCGTGGTTAAACAGAATGCCGTTACAGGCGAACATGCCGTAGGATTCGCGGTAGTTGACGGTGATCCAGTAGGCGTACAGTTTGGCGACAGCATACGGAGAGCGCGGGTAGAACGGCGTGGTCTCTTTCTGCGGAATTTCCTGCACCAGGCCGTACAGCTCAGACGTGGACGCCTGATAGAAACGGGTTTTCTTCTCAAGACCGAGGAAACGAATCGCTTCCAGCAGACGCAGAGTGCCCATCGCATCCACGTCGGCGGTGTATTCCGGGGACTCGAAGGAAACGGCCACGTGGCTCATTGCGCCCAGGTTGTACACTTCGTCCGGCTGCACTTCCTGCAGGATACGGGTCAGGTTGGAGGAGTCAGTCAGATCACCGTAGTGCAGATGGAATTTCGGGTTTGCAGCATGAGGATCCTGATAGATGTGATCCACGCGCTCGGTATTGAATGAAGACGCACGACGCTTAATACCGTGAACTTCATAGCCTTTTTCGAGCAGCAGCTCTGCCAGGTAAGAACCATCCTGCCCGGTAACGCCGGTGATGAGTGCGACTTTTGACATGTTTATATTCCTCTACTTACAGGGAGTTAATAGTTTCAACGCGTTCGCGCGTCACCACTGCTGGATTGCCTCGGCAAATCATGTTTGCCGGTAGCGTTTTAAATACACTGCTGCGTGCGCCAACGACGGTGCCATCACCAATCGTCACGCCGGGTGCCACGAAAACATCCGTTGCCAGCCAGCATTTCTCGCCAATCACAATCGGCGTCGCGTTAATATCAAAATGCGCGCTCATATAATCGTGACTGCCGGTACATAAATAACACTTCTGCGATACCACTGAATTAGCGCCAATGGTAATGTCGCCAAGGGTATATAGCACCGCGTCATCGCCCACCCAGGCGTTATCACCGAGGGTTAATTTCCACGGATACGTAATTTTTACCGAGGGGCGAATCACTACGTTCTTTCCGATTTTTGCGCCAAACAGGCGTAATAAAAATGCACGCCAGCGGTAGAGTATTTGCGGCGACCAGGCAAATAAGGTTGCCTGGACGGCCCACCATAATTGAACCTTAATACCGCCCGCTCCCCGGAAGCCTTTTGGCACCGAGAATCCGTTTAATTCTTGCATTGCTTTTCCTTATATTGACTACTTGTTATATAAGGCTTTGGTCTTGCCCGTAGTACGCAGGCGTAATAAATGGGAAAATTCTGCCCAAAAGCCCGGCACGCGTAATATCTGGCGCTGAACTTTTTTTGCGTCGCGGCATAATTCCAGATTATTCGAGGTTGACACGCCGCCCATCGAAAACTCTGATACCAGGCCCTTAATCCGTTTAAAGGAAAAGCCTTCCTTATACATTTTCGCCGCCAGCGCATAATCGGATGACACGCGATATTGCAAATCATACGGATAACGCTGCAACCCACTCACCGGGAAGAAAATAGCCTGATGGCTCGCCGGAAGGCTGTGATAAATATACCAGCCAGGTTTGGCACTGCGGCGCACCTGATGGCCGTTACCGAAATCGAGCATGGCATCGCCGATAACCATCGCATTGTCTTTTTGCGTGGCCAGCTGGCGGACGCTGTTCGCCACATCGGCATGGAACACATCGCCGGAGTTCAGGAAGATAGCGAAGCGACCGCGCGACATCTCAATGCCCTTGTTCATGGCGTCGTAGATGCCCTTATCCTTCTCGCTGATGTAACGTAAGTTATATTCACCGCTCAGGTTTTCCAGGAATTCTGCGGTACCGTCTGCGGAACCGCCGTCGACGACAATCCACTCAAATTCGATACCCGGATCGTGCGCCAGATGAGCCAATGACGCCCAGGTTTTCACCACGCCTTCATAATTTCGAAATGCAACGGTAATCACACTTAGCAGCATTTATTCGACTCCTTATTAGCTATCCGTCAGTTTCAGCGCTTTACGCAGAATAAATGGACATACAATTAAAAACGCATATTCCGGGCTAAAAATAGAACCGGTGAAAAACAGCGAAACCGGGAAAAACAGAAACAGCTGCACGCGATAGTTTTGGTTATTACCAAACGCGTTAATCATCATTTTTCCGACTTTCGACATATACCAGGCTGTCAGTAACACCGCGAACCAGGAGAAATAAATAATCAGCAGATACAACCCATTGTCTATTGTTTTCCCGACGTCCGCACCGTTAAAGATTCCGAATGATGCAACATATTCGTAAAGAGAACCAAAACGAACCACACCATCAATGTGGGTAAGAGAATACCCAACCATCACCAGCGGCCCAATAATTCGGTAATAAGAGGATGAGCCTTCCGTTCCGAGATCGCCAAGGCGTTCCGAAATATACGGATAAGCAAATACCAGACCGACTAAAAAGACTGCTAAAGAAATGATTGCCAGGGGTAACTTCTTACTGATTGCTTCCTTATTCAGATACTGGAATGCCCATTCCAGCAAATAAAACAGGATAAATGTCATTACGCCGGAAAACGATCCTGAAAGCACTATCCCTGCCAGAATCATAGCATCGGTCTTAGGCGTTTTGATACCGAACTGTTTGATACTGAGCCAAATTGAGATTAATGCCAGGGCGAAGAAGGCCGGTTCGAAATATAAGGCAGTGGTTCGCTTCCCACCAAATTTGATAAAGTTCAGAACATAGCTGTTACTGTAAATAAGATATTTCGAAATTATCTCCATCAAACTGCTGCCGCCGGTGAGGATAATCTGCACCATTTCCAGCGCGGCGAGCATCACCACCAGCCCGACGACAACATAAAAGAAGCGCAAGATTTTACGGTGGTTGTGCGGCGAAATTGTTTTAAAGCGAATGGCCCACACCATGCCGATGATGATAACGATATAAACGAACAGCATCGTCGAGGTGACGTATTTGCTGGCATCAAGCGACTGACCAAAGACATAGTTAAACAGCGTCAGCCCGGCACCGGCCCCCAGCGCAATCATCAGTTTTTTCAGGCTGATGCGATCCACGTAGAGCAGCAACAGCACCGGCAAAAAGGTCACAATGGTTATCGGGAAACTTTCGCCGAGCTGGGCGATTTTGACGTTAACCAGCAGGTAGATTAACGGCAGCAACAGGTAGCTACAGATTCTGATAGAACGAGACATATTCCTCCAGCATCTGTTTTCCACTGTACGCCTGGCGGCTGCGGTCGCGAAACGCATCGAGCGTGGTCGCAAAAATCGCTTCGGCAATCTGCGCTTTTGGCAGCTGAACCAGCGCCAGCACTTCATCGACGTTTACCGTGCGCCCGCCGGATTTCTCCAGCACTTCCTGGGCCGCTTCGCTTGGCGTCGCAATGACCGGCACGCCGATGGACAGCGCTTCGCACAGGATCAGCGGGTAGTTATCAACCCGCGAGCTGAACAGCAGCGCATCCAGCTGATTGAGTTCACTCATTAACTGGCGCTTATTGGTCAGAAACCCGTGATTAATAACATTGCTGCCTTCAAACGGTGAGAACTTACCGAAGGTGTGTACTTCAACTGCGTCACCCAGCGCAATAATGTCGCGCACCAGCTGCTGATTGGTTTTACCGTCGTAGCGCAGGTCATGGGCCACCACCGCAATTTTCGGTTTGCTGCCGGTCACACTCTGCGGTGCCAGTTCCGCCAGAATGGCTTCGGTCGCAACGTCGATCCCGTTGTTGATAATCTGGCAGTGCCCTTCCCCGTACAAACGATTAAACGCGTCGGCCACGTGCTGGCTCGGGGAGATAAACTGGCAGCCCAGCGCAATCATTTCACGGAACAGCTGACGTTTGCCGCTTACCAGCTGGCTGGCGCGGTCGATTTTCACTGGCGGATAGTTGGTCAGCGTCGGGCATTTGCCGCAGCCGTTTTTCCACTCTTCGCAGCCGTCGAGAAACGCGCAGCGACCGGTCACGCTCCAGTGATCGTGCAGCGTCCAGACGAACCGCACGTCGCGCTTGTGCTCTTTCAGTTTGTGGCAAAAATCCACCACTTCTTCGAGGTTCAGCCAGTAGCTGTGCAGCACGTGGAAGTGCAGCACCACCGGCCCGGAGGTGCGGGTCACGGTGCGATACAGATTGTTTAGATTGCCGAACACGTCGCGGTTAAACAGGCGAAACAGCGCCAGGTTTGCCATTGAAGTGACGCGTGCGGTTTGTTTGATGACGTTCGGATAGTCGTCGTGACTGACGCTTTTCTTGCCGCCTTTGCCGTAACCGTAGACAAAGCGAGACGCCATGCCCTGTTGCAGCGCGCGCTGATGCAGATCGAGCGCCACGCCTGCCGCCCCGCCTTCCGCGAGACGTACGTTAAATTGCAGAATATTCATTTAATGACCTTTACCTGCGCTTTTTCACCCACTACCAGCGCATTGTCCGGCACGTCGTCCAGCACCACACTGCCCGCCCCGATGGTGACGTTATTGCCGACAGTAATGTCGCCAATCATCACCACGTTCGCGCCAAGCTCAACGCCGTTGCCAATGACAGGGCAAGCCAGGTTATCCGGGCCACGGTTGCCAATGGTGACGCCATGGCGGATGGTGAAATCATCCCCCGCCACCACGAATTTATTGATCACCACGGCATAACCGTGGTGAATGGTGAAGCGACGGCCAATGGTGGCGGCGGCCTGGATCTCATAACCAAACAGGTTTTCGGTGATAAAGCGGTACAGCAATAACACCGGGGCCGCCCAGAGGTTGTTAATGACGCTTTTCTTGCGCCACACCGAGCAGAAATGCGCGATGCGGTACGCGGTAACCATGCAGCACGGGCGCAGGCTCCAGCTGTTTGCGCGTAAATCTTCCAGCAGCATTATTTCCCCCGTAGGCCATCGGCCAGACGTTTACCGTTACGCACTGACAGCAGCGTCAGCAAGGTGCGCCAGTTCATGCGCTTGTTGCGGATCTGATACAGCGTGAACAGCTGGTACTTTTTGCTGGCACGGTCGAATTTGTCTTTGTGCTTACGGTAGAAATGGAAGTAGCCGGAGAATTTTTTCGGCGATGACGTAATCTGCATTTCACCGTGATTGATGTGCAGAATTTGCGTGGCCTCTTCCACTTTCCACGGCTCGCCGTATTCGGTCACCATGCGCAGAAAAATGTCGTAATCCTGTGCCGCTTTGAGTTCGGTATCGAACAGGCTCTCTTTGAAGCGCCAGGCCCAGCTGAACACCTGATTGCCAATGATGTTGCGCTTGAAGAACAGCGTGCGGGAATACGGTGATTTCGGATACAGCGGCAGGCTCGCGGGCTGGGAGTAAACCTCGCCTTCGCAGACATAATCGTTGGCGTACAGAAACGCGTGCGTCGTCAGCTGATGTTTATGTTCGAGGAACACCGACAGGCGGTTGGGCGTCCATTCGTCATCGTCATCAATTCCGGTAATGAACTGGCCTTTGGCCTGCAAAATCGCCTGATTACGCACCGCACAGGCGCCAGAGTTAAAATCGTTACGGGTGTATTTCACGCGCGGATCGTTCAGCCCGTCGACAAACTGCTGCAGCTGTTCGAAGGAAGAGGAGCAGTCGTCGACAATCATCATTTCCCAGTGCGGATAATCCTGGCGAAGCACCGATTTAATGGCGCGAATCGCCAGCTGTTGCCGATTCCAGGTTGGCATATAAATGGAAATTAATGGGTTATGTGTCGTCATTTTGTTCCCCGAATGGCGTTGAACTTTGCCCCTCACCCACGGGGAGAGGGCCGAGGTGAGGAGCAAAACACGTTATTTACTGTCTGACTTGTACTCGTACTCGTAGTAGCCGTAGTCCTGATAACCGGTGGCCCGACGGAAGATGGAGTTGAGGATCACCCCTTTGACGTGAATACCATTCTGCTCGAAGCGGCTGAGGCTGGTTTCCACCTCTTTCAGGGTGTTAACCGCATAGCGCGCCACCATCAGCGTGGTGCCCGCATGGCGACCCACGATACCGGCATCGGTCACGGCCAGAATTGGCGGGGTATCGATAAGCACCAGGTCGTACTGGCTGCTGGCCCATTTCACCAGTTCCGCAAAACGATCGCTCATTAACAGTTCGGAAGGGTTCGGCGGTACCTGACCACGGGTCACCAGGTCGAAGTTGGTTATCGAGGTGCGTTTGGCACAGTTTGCAATCTCGGTTTTACCAACCAGCACTTCGGACAGGCCGTTGTCGTTGGTGGTGCCGAGCAGTTCGTGGGTGTAGCCTTTGCGCATATCGCAGTCGATCAGCAGCACGCGCTTGCCGGTCTGGCTAATCACCGCCGCCAGGTTGGCACAGACGAACGTTTTACCGATGGACGGGCTGACCCCGGTCATCATCAGCACATTGTTGCTGGCCTGCATCATGGCGAAGTGCAGACTGGTTCGCAGACTGCGCACCGCTTCGATAGCGAGGTCAGTCGGATTCCCCACCGCCAGCAGCTGGCTTTGCTTGTAGCGCTTAATGCCTTTGACGGTTTTGACCTGGTCGCGCTTCTTCTGCCATTCAGATAGCGGAATGCTGGCATAAACGTTGATGCCGTGGTCTTCCAGAACCTGAGGACTTTCAATCCCACGGTTAAACAGTGACCGCAGCAGCACGCCGAGAATGGAAAGCATCAGGCCCAGGATGATACCGCCGAGAATAATCAGCGCTTTTTTCGGCTTCAGCACACCCGGTTGGGTAATCGCGGAGTCAACGATACGTACGTCACCGACGGTGCTCGCCTCCTGAATTTTCAGTTCCTGCTGTTTATTCAGCAGTTGCATATAGACCTGCTGCCCGGATTCCACATCACGCGTCAGACGCACGATTTCCTGCTGAGTTTCCGGCATCGCAGTGATGCGTTTGTTGAGATTAGCCTTCTCATCTTCCAGCGTTTTGCGTTTTTCCAGCAACGTGCGGTAAGCCGGGTGGCGCTTGGTGTAGAGCTTGGAAATCTCGGCTTCGCTGAAGGTCAGCTGGTTGAGCTGCGCATCTATGTTAACCACCGAATCCAGCACCGACTTGGCCTCAAGCGACATATCTACCGAGTCTTTCTGCTGGCGATAGGCGTTGAGTTTATTTTCGGCATCGTCCAGACGCGTTCGCACTTCTGGCAGCTGTTTGGCGAGGAATCGCAGACTGCGGGACGCTTCTTCCGATTTACGCTCGACGTTTTGCGCCAGATAGTTGTCCGCGATGCTGTTGAGGATGACCCGGATCTGGTCTTTGTCTTCCCCGGTGTAGGTCAGGCTCAACACGCCGGTGTCTTTACCGTTTTCCGTTACCGTCAGGTTGTTTTGCAGGGTGTTAATCATTCCAAGCGTGGAGTATTTAGTGACGGTAAATTCACCGCCTTTCTGCGCATGGATGGCACTCACCAGCAGGGTCAGGCCGGACCTGGTTAGCGGCTGGCCGACCGTCCCGCGCGCATCAAAACCACCGTCGCTGGTCAGCTGGTAGCTGTTTGGCCCGAGCACTTCCAGGGTGAAGGTTTGCTCACGCATTCCCGCAGGCACGGTAAAGGTTTCAACGTTGACGCTCTCATTGGCACGACCCATCAGGCGTTCCCAACCGGCACCAAAAATCGGCATCGTGTTTTTGGTTACGGCGATGTCCAGATTAAGGTCATCTACCGTTTTACCGAGCACCATACGCGACTGAATCAGCTGAATTTCAGCGTCAGACGCAGGCGGCTTGTTGCTGAGCGCCGAGTTTAAATCCTGTACCAGCGAGCTGCTGGTATCCTGCTCAATCTGCACCAGCGCGTCGGCGCTGTAGATTGGCGTCGCAAAAAGGGTGTACACCGCCGCAGCGACGGCAAACACCGCAGTGATGCCGAGCACCCACCATTTGGCCTCCACCACTGTACCGACCAGGCGGCCAATATCGATTTCATCACTGCCCGACGCGTGCGGCAGCGCCTGTTTTACGTTATCTGTCATTGTTATCCCTGCTGTACTTTCAGTGCCTGCGCCCACTGTCGGGCAGACTGATCGAGTAAGTGGTATACCGCTTCAAAAGCGTCGCGACTTTTGCGATAAGGATCGGGGATCTCACGTTCATCGTCCCAATGGCCAAACAGCATCACTTTGCCGCGCATTTCCGGCGCGATTTCGCACAGCCGGGCAATGTGGCGTTTTTCCATGGTCAAAATGAGATCGTATTCGCGGCACATCTTTCCGGAAATTTGACGGGCGCAGTGCCCGTCCAGGGAAATGTTGTGGACAGCCGCAACGCGTGCCGCGCTGTCATCGGCACCCTTACCTACCAGTGCGCCGAGCCCGGCGGACTCCACGTCCAGCGACGGAAGATAATTTTTCAGCAACCGCTCCCCTGTCGGGGAACGGCAGATATTGCCGACGCATACCACCAGAATTTTGTTGAACATAATGGTTACCAGGTATGGATATCTTTCGCTGCGTTCGTCATGTCTTGAACGCCACTGATGGTCGGCAGCAATTGGCTGATGAGACGGTTCCAACGCGTGATCGGTGCGGTGGTGACGTACACCACGTCGTACGGCTGCAGCGTGAAGTTGGTTGCCATCACCAACGACGTCGCATCAGACATATTGAGCTGATAAACGTTGGCAATCTTGCCGCTCTTGTCGTTTTTCAGCGGACGGATCACAAAGATGCCGCTGGCGTTGGAGGCGGTCATATCGATACCTTCCGCCTGGCCCAGCGCTTCGGTCAGTGTCATGCCGCTGAAGTCCATTTTGAGGGTGCTCTGTTTCTTCACTTCGCCCATCACGAAGACTTTGAGGTCATCGTTACGTGGTACGAACAGAATATCGCCCGGGTACAGCAGACGGTTCTGGCTGAGGTCGCCGTTTTGCATCAGCGCCTGCAGGGAAATACGTTCTTCTTTACCGTTGTGCGTCAGTACCACGTTGCGCCAGTCGGCGAGGTCGGTCATACCCCCCGCGGAGTTGATCGCATCCAGCACAGTCAACGGCACGTTGGTAATGGCCTGCTGGCCAGATTTACTCACCTGGCCGGACACATAGGCTTTTTGCGAACGGAACGCCGCCACATTCACATCGACCTGCGGGTCGGTGATGTACGTCGCCAGACGACCGGTAATTATTTCACGGATTTCCGGCAGCGTTTTACCGACGACCTGCACGCGGCCAATATAAGGATAGAAAATGGAGCCATCAGGCTGAACCCAGTTACCGGTATCGCTGGAGCTACGATACTGGCCCGCTGGGGTGGTTAATTCCGGGTGGTCCCAGACGGTAACGCTAAGCACATCACCGGCGCCCACGCGATACTGATAATTGCTTAACTCCTGATCCAGGGACATGTTTGGCTGCGCGACGTTGGGACGCGGTCGCAGTTGTTCAATCAGTCGCGGGGTCAGCGGATAAACATTCACCATCCGGTCGATATCAAAATCAGCGTCTTGCTGTTTAACGACATCTTTTCCGAAGGTCGACATATTGCTGCCGGGAAGGACCGTGCAACCACTCATCAGGATTGCAGACACCAATAATGGCATCAATTTCAGTTGGGATTTCATCATTGATTATTTATCACTTTGGCAGAGAAATTATCCTGTGCGAATAAAAAAACCAGTTTTCATTCAGATCATTTGCATTGAGCATGCCGTTAACCGAAACGAAATATAACTGGCATCATTCCTAAAAAAACGTTATCTATCCGCAAGCAGTTGACAGAATAATCGAAGCTGATTTAGTAGCCATCAGGCACGCTACCGCCCTTGGCTTTCAGTTACCAATCTACTGTTCAATCATAAGGTTATAAGCAGTTACGGCGATAAAGCAGACCGAAACAAAGAGACAATGTATAAAACGACAAACATTCTCCTTCACCGCCGGGAATAAAGCGCGGATGAAATCTAATATTCATTTATACATTTCGATTGTTACAGCAATGCCAATTTCCGACAAGGTAACAACTCCTAACGCCATTGCTTTTAGGATAAATATTAAGAATCCCCGCCAACTTTTAGGATTATCTTTATATTGACATTAACTCATCGACTGAAAAGCCCGGAAAAATAGTCGGATTAATAAGAAATTAAATTAGTTAATAACAGAAACAATAGGGTTATATTATTAACCAATAACAATTCATATTTAAGAATAAACTCAGGGTATATTGCAATTTGGGTCACCGTTAACCATGATCCTATTGTCTTGTCACAGAAGGTGTTAAACAACGTATGGAATGGATTGCCGACCCCTCTATTTGGGCAGGGCTTATCACCCTGGTGGTCATTGAGCTAGTGCTCGGGATTGATAATCTGGTGTTTATCGCGATCCTCGCGGAAAAGCTGCCACCCGCGCAGCGCAACCGGGCACGCATTACCGGGCTGATTCTGGCGATGCTGATGCGTCTGCTGCTACTGGCGTCCATCTCGTGGCTGGTCACCCTCACCCGTCCGCTGTTCACGGTTCGCGATCTCAGCTTTAGCGCGCGTGATTTAATTATGCTCGGGGGTGGTTTATTCCTGCTGTTTAAGGCCACGGTCGAACTCAATGAGCGGCTGGAAGGTAAGGACAACGAAGGACCGACTCAGCGGCGAGGGGCAAAATTCTGGGCCGTGGTGGCGCAAATTGTGGTGCTCGACGCGGTGTTTTCCCTCGACTCGGTGATCACCGCCGTCGGGATGGTCGACCATTTACTGGTGATGATGGCCGCAGTCGTGATTGCCATCAGCATGATGATGCTTGCCAGCAAGGCGCTGACGCGCTTTGTGAACAGCCATCCAACCATCGTCATTCTTTGTCTCAGCTTCCTGCTGATGATTGGCTTTAGTCTGGTTGCGGAAGGCTTTGGTTTCTACATTCCGAAAGGCTATCTGTACGCGGCGATTGGCTTCTCGGTGATGATTGAGTCGCTCAACCAATTGGCAAACTTCAACCGTCGCCGCTTTTTGTCGGCTAATCAGAGCCTGCGCAACCGAACCACAGAGGCCGTACTGCGTCTGCTGAGCGGGCAGAAAGAAGATGCGGAGCTGGACGCACAAACCGCCTCCCTGGTGGCAGACAGCAAAGACGAGCCGGTCTTTGACCCGCAGGAACGACGGATGATTGAGCGGGTGCTGAATCTTAATCAGCGCAGCGTCAGCAGTATTATGACCTCGCGCCATGATATTGAGCACATCGACCTCAGCGCCCCGGAAGCCGACGTCCGCGCGCTGCTGGAGAAAAACCAGCACACCCGTCTGGTGGTGACCGGCGGTGATCACGACGAAGAGCTGCTCGGCGTGGTGCACGTCATCGACCTGCTGGCACAATCGTTGCGCGGTGATCCACTGGATTTACGCGCGCTTATCCGCCAGCCGCTGGTGTTCCCGGAAGCGCTACCGCTGCTGCCCGCGCTCGAACAATTCCGCAACGCCCGCACGCATTTCGCCTTTGTGGTGGATGAATTCGGCTCCGTTGAAGGGCTGGTGACGCTAAGCGACGTGATGGAAACCATTGCCGGAAACCTGCCGAATGAAGTGCAGGAGATCGACGCCCGCCACGATATTCAGAAAAATGCCGACGGCAGTTGGACCGCCAACGGCCATATGCCGCTGGAAGATCTGGTGCAGTTTGTGCCGCTGCCACTCGATGATAAACGCGAGTACCACACCATCGCCGGCCTGCTGATGGAGCATTTACAGCGCGTGCCGACCACCGGTGAAAGCGTCGACGTCGACGGCTTTACCCTGAAAACGCTGCAAGTAGAAAATCATCGCGTCCAGCGGGTACAGATTTTCCCGCCGAGCACGGAGGATGACGCTCTGGACTACGAAGTCTGAATAAAAAAAGACCCGACAACATTGCATTTGTCGGGTCTTTTATATCTCTGAGGGCGTTAAAGTTTATCGAGAAACTTCTTCAAATCTTTTCCGGACTGGCTGTCCTGATTCTTATCGGCCCAGGCTTTCAGACGATCACGGGCTTCACTTTGCAGCTGCTTACGCAGAACCTGATCGACCTGCAAACTGTAGTTGAGTTCGGTCCATTTGCCATAGACTCGCAGCGGAATCGCCGTTTGCTTCAGTATATCCACCAGCTTATCCTCGCCCTGCCAGCCATCCAGCACGCGCACGTTAAAGAGCATGTCGCCTTCTTCTTTGACCAGGTCCAGAGAGCCTTTTCCTTCCATCGTCATTAACGGCGATTTACCGACAATGTCATTGAAGGACATTTGTCCGTTGTTTAACGTCAGGTCGCTGGAAAACTCATCCAGACGGGTTGCGCTATCGAGGTTCTCTTTCGCTTTCACATGCGTGCTGCGTTCCACGGCCTGCTGAACCAACTGCTGGAAGTTCAGTCCTTCCGCCCGGGAGTCAAGCAACGACAGCTTCGCCTTCCCTTGCCAGCTGCGACGGAAGTTATCAGCATCAATTTTGTCGCCGCTAAATTCGCCATCGAGGGAAAGTTTACCGGTGAGATTGATAGGATAATCAAACGCTTTTAGCAGTGTACCAATCTGAATATTTTCAAGCTTCGGCTGGAATGACGATTTAGGCGTATCCCGGCGGGCGTCGAGGCTGCCCGGTAGCGACAGGGTGCCGCCGCCCAGTTTACCCTGCAAGCCGCTGACGTTGAGTAAGCCAAACTGGTTGTCAGCCTGCACGTCGACGTCAGCAAAATTCATGCCGCGCCACATTATCTGACCAGCCTTTAGCTGCACCGCTGCACTGAATCCACGCAGACCGCTGTAGTCAGGCTGGTTAGCGCTGTCGGCAATCACCGGGCGCTGCTGACGCGGCTGGCTTTGCCCCTGCTGATTCACGCTGGAATTTGCAGACGGATTGCTCTGGGAAAGCAGGTTATCAAGATTCAGTTTGTCGGAGTGCAGATTCAGCGTCCACTGCGGCTTATCGCCGAGAACCACGCTGCCTTCGCCGCCGAGAGAGCTGTCGTTGGCGGTCAGCTGCAACTGGCTGAAACTGATGCGTTTCTGCTCTTCCTGCCATTCGACCTGCACAGAAGAACCCTGCCCCCCAATACCCTGGGTTGGTAGGTCTGCGCCCTGGAGCTGCCAGTTGATCTGGCTCAGCGTGGCGGTCAGCGCATGCGGATAATCACCGGCATTCACCTTCGCGCTAAAGGAAAGATTGAGGTCTCGCTGATCGCGGTTTACCCGCCCGGAAAAATCAACGTTGGCCAAATAATGATCGTCCTGTTCCATCTGCATTTTGATGTCACGGACGGTGATTTGTTCGTCGCCTTCATGCTGGAACACCAGCACACTGTCAGCCACCTGCAGTTTGGCGATATCAAACGACCAGCCCCGGTCTTCCGGTGCCTGAGGCAGCGTATTCTCGCGCGGGGCGACCGGCGCTTTGCTATTTTTCACCGCTTCCGTATTCGGCGTCAGCTCAATCACCGCGCCTTTCAGCATCACCTGATTGACCTGCAGTTGGTGAGAAATCAGCGGTAACAGCGCCACATCAAGGCGCATATTATCGGCTTTGACTAACGGGGCGCTGGCACCCGGCTCGGTCAGCGTCATGCGGCCGGAGAGAATGCTGAGCTGAGGCCAGACGTGCCAGCGCAGCGGGCCGTCCAGTTTCAGTTGATAACCGCTGCGAGATTCCACCTGGCGCACCAGGTAATCGCGAAAATCATTCGGATTGACCAGCAGTACCAGCGCCGAAAGGCCGGCGACAACCACCACCAGCAATATCATCAGCGTTGTCAGAATTCTTCTCATGCTCTCTCCGACGAGTCTGTCACGCTCAGTCTTTATCGATGCGACTGGCAACCGCACCCTGCTGATCGCGATACTTCGCGTCTTCACGGCGGTTGTAAGGACGGGCGGCCGGGCCAGACAGCGGCTCAAAGCTCAGGGCACCAATAAGCATACCCGGACGCAGCGCCAGCGGCAGTTTGCCCGAGTTGTAGAATTCAAGCACGATGCAGCCGGACCAGCCGGGATCGATGCGGTGCGCGGTAACGTGAACCATCAGGCCCAGTCGCGCCAAAGAAGAACGCCCATCGAGCCAACCGACCAAATCAGCCGGAAGGGTGACGGATTCCAGGGTCACGGCCAGCGCTAATTCACCCGGATGCAGATAAAACGCTTCGCCTTCCGCCAGCACGATTTCGTCACTCATCACGCGATCAAGCGCCGCGCTGACTTCCGCTTTCGGCCCGCTCAGGTCGATGAATGCCGCCGTGTGTCCGCTAAACGTACGGAATTTATTGCCGAGGCGAACGTCCACCGTCGCACCATTGATGCGTTCAACCGGCGGTCGTGGAGAAATACCCAAACGGCCTTCATCCAGCCAGGCTTCAATATCTCGGTCACACAGACGCATGCGCTATCTCCTTTAATGCATTATGCCCGGCATCTGCCGGGTCATTTAGCACAGTACATAATTCGAGGGAATTATTCAAAAAACTGACTGATTTTGGCCTTCAGAATATCGATGGCGATGCGGTTTTTCCCGCCGCGCGGCACGATAATGTCGGCGTACTGTTTGGACGGCTCGATAAACTGCAGGAACATCGGGCGGACCGTTTTTTGATACTGTGCCATCACCGAATCCATCGAACGGCCGCGCTCGTTAACATCACGCTTGATGCGACGCATCAGGCAGATATCCAGCGGGGTGTCGACAAAAATGGAGAAGTTCATTTCTTCGCGCAGACGGGCGTCGGTCAGCAGCAAAATCCCTTCGAGGATAATGACTTTCTTCGGCTTGATATGCACGGTCTGTGGCATGCGAGTATGTTCCACATAGCTGTACACCGGGAGTTCAATCGCTTCACCGCGTTTAAGCGTTTGCAGATGCTGATACAACAGACTGTGATCCATCGCGCTTGGATGGTCATAGTTAGTTTTGACGCGATCTTCCATCGACAGATGACTCTGGTCTTTGTAATAGCTGTCTTCAGGGATCACGCCGATATGTTCATCGCCAACCTGTTCACGCAATTCACGATAGAGGGTGCTGGAGATGAGGCTTTTACCTGAAGCCGATGCGCCGGCGATGCCTATAATGACGCACTGATGAGACTTATCAGTCATAAGTTTTTGCGACCTGATTAACCTGGATGATAGGAAGGGTGGCGTCGGAGCGCCAAACGCGGCAATTATAGGGATTTCAGCCCGTCGATACCAGTCGAAAACGATTTTCCCCCCAGCCGGGCTGAAAAGTGACTATTCTCAAATTAATATGTTCAATTTTCCAACGTGTTAGACACTTTTTGTTCATTGCCACTTCTTTATCGCTCAATGCTGTTAAATATTGAGCAGATGTCATAGGAAATGTAAATTGTTTGTACTAGCATGATCCCATTCATCATCCTTATGAATTCAGGCCCATTCCTCGTGAAAAGTCGCGGCCGGAAAGCCCTCGTGGAAAGCGGTAAATGAAGATATCTGAACAACGAGTGCCCGTTACGCCCTCTCATCCTGTGCTGCGCATGATATGCCTCGGGTTGCTGACGTTCATTTTTACCCTTTTCTCCCTCGAGCTGACGCGTTTCGGAACCGTTCTCGCACCTTTATGGTTCCCGACCGCTATTATGATGGTCGCGTTTTATCGCCATGCCGGGAAAATGTGGCCCACCATTGCCGCTTCTTGCACGCTCGGCAGCCTGCTGGCGACGTGGGTGCTGTTTCCGCTCAGTACCACGAATATCATTTATCCCGCTATCAATGCCATTGAAGCAGCATTGGGCGCGCTGCTGCTGCGCAAATTTTTGCCCGGCTATAATCCACTGCAAAACCTGCACGACTGGGTTCGTCTGGCCATCTCCTGTGCGGTAGTGCCGCCGCTGGCGGGCGGGCTGCTGGTGCTGTTGTTCGCCCCGGCCGCATATCCGCTGCACACGTTCCTGGTGTGGGTGTTGTCCGAATCGATTGGCGCGCTGGCGCTGGTACCGCTCGGTTTGCTGTATAAAAACCATTATCTGTTGCGCCATCGCAAACCGCGTCTGCTGCTGGAAACGCTGCTGACGCTGGCGGTCACTCTGGCGCTGAGCGCGATAGCGATGCTGTGGCTGCCGTGGCCGTTTACCTGCATTATTGTGCTGTTGATGTGGAGCGCCGTGCGCCTGCCGCGCATGGAAGCGTTCTCCGTTTTCCTCATTACCATCATGATGGTGTCGATGATGATGGCGACTCATCCGCTGAGCCTGCAAACCCCTCACGTTTATTCGATGAGCAATACGCCGTGGCTGCCGTTCCTGATGATCCTGCTACCCGCCAACGTGATGACAATGGTGATGTACGCCTTTCGGGCCGAGCGCAAACACATTACCGAGAGCGAAGAGCGCTTTCGCAACGCGATGGAATATTCCGCCATCGGTATGGCGCTGGTCGGCACCGAAGGCGAGTGGCTGCAGGCTAACAAAGCGCTGTGCAAATTCCTTGGATACAGCCAGAACGAACTGCGGGCGATGACTTTCCAGCAGTTGACCTTGCCGGAAGATCTCGACAATGACCTGTCGCAACTCGAACTGTTGATCAGCGGCGAAATCAACACGTACACCATGGAAAAGCGCTACTACACGCGTAAAGGCGACGTCGTCTGGGCGCTACTGGCGGTGTCGCTGGTGCGTCATGCGGACGGTACGCCGCTCTATTTCATCGCCCAGATTGAAGACATCAACGACCTGAAGCACACCGAATGGGTCAACAAGCGGCTGATGGAGCGCATCACGCTCGCCAACGAAGCGGGCGGAATTGGCATCTGGGAATGGGAGCTGGAGCCCGATCTCATCTCCTGGGATAAGCGGATGTTCGAGCTGTATGAAATCCCGTCACACCTCAAACCGACCTGGCAACTGTGGCATAACTGCCTGGTGGAAGAAGACCGCGAGCAGGCCGAGCGCGTGATTCGCAATGCGCTGACTGCTCGCTCGCCTTTCAAGCTGGAATTCCGTATCCACGTCAAAGAAGGCATCCGCCATATTCGCTCGCTGGCTAACCGTGTGCTGAATAAACAGGGTGAAGTGGAGCGCCTGCTTGGCATTAATATGGATATGACCGAGGTGAAACAGCTGAACGAAGCGCTGTTCCAGGAAAAAGAGCGTCTGCACATTACCCTGGATTCTATCGGTGAAGCAGTGCTGTGTACCGACGTCGATATGAACGTCATCTTTATGAACCCGGTTGCCGAAAAAATGAGTGGCTGGAGTCAGAATGAAGCCATGAAGCAGCCGCTGCTTAACGTGCTGCGCATTACCTTTGGCGACAACGGCCCGTTGATGGAAAACATTCATAGCGGTGATATGTCTCGCAACGATATCGAACAGGATGTAGTGCTGCACTGCCGGAACGGCGGCAGTTACGACATCCACTACAGCATCACGCCGTTGAGCACACTCGACGGGCAAAACATCGGTTCAGTGCTGGTTATTCAGGACGTCACCGAATCGCGCAAAATGCTCCGTCAACTGAGCTACAGCGCGTCGCACGATGCCCTCACCCACCTGGCTAACCGCGTCAGTTTTGAGAATCACCTCAAACGTCTGCTGCATAGCGTTCAGGAAACGCATCAGCGTCACGCGCTGGTGTTTATCGACCTTGATCGCTTTAAAGCGGTGAACGATACCGCCGGTCACGCTGCGGGCGATGCGCTGCTGCGCGAACTCTCTTCGCTGGTGCTCAGTATGTTGCGCACCAGCGATGTGCTCGCCCGTCTCGGCGGCGACGAATTTGGCCTGCTGCTGCCGGACTGTAACATCGAAAGCGCACGGTATATTTCCGGGCGTATCATTCATGCCATCAACGATTATCACTTCCTGTGGGAAGGCCGCCTGCACCGCATCGGTGCCAGCGCCGGAATTACGCTAATCGACGAGCATAACTGTCTGGCGTCCGAAGTGATGTCACAGGCCGATATTGCCTGCTACACCTCGAAAAATAACGGGCGCGGGATGGTCAGCGTCTATGAACCGCAGCAGGACCGGTTGCATCAGCAGCGCAGTATGATGTCGCTCGACGAGCAGTGGTGCATGGTACGCGACAACCATCTGGTGCTGATGGGCCGGGGCGTGGCGTCGCCGCGCATTCCAGAAAGCAGCAACTTCTGGCTGCTGTCGATGCGATTGTGGACCAGCGAAGGTGAAATGGTAGAGGAACAGGCGTTCCGTAAAGGGCTGGCGGATCAGGAACTGCTCCATGCTCTCGACAGACGCATTTTCCAGGAGTTCTTCCGCAGCTGGGCGCATAAAGTTGCCGCCCGCGGGATAAGCGTCACCCTGCCGCTGTCGGTGGCGGGCCTGACCGGGCCGGTGCTCATTAACGAAATTCTCGACGGACTGAAACTCAGCGCCATGCCGGCCCGGTTGCTGCATCTGGTGTTCAACGCCAGCAGTCTGGCGCAGTCTGGCGTTCAGGAAGGGTTAGATCAGCTGCGCCACGCGGGCTGTAAAATTATCATCAGCCAGGTTGGTCAGGATCTCGATCTGTTTGAACATCTGAAAGCGGGCATCGCCGACTACGTAATGCTGGATCCAGAACTGATTGGCAACGTTCATGCCAGTCTGATGGATGAAATGATGGTCACCATCGTGCAGGGTCACGCCCAGCGTCTGGGGATGAAAACCATTGCCGGGCCAACCAATCAGGCGCTGATGATGGACACGCTCTCCGGAATTGGCGTGGATCTGATTTACGGCGATTCGATTGCCGCCAACCAGCCGCTGGAAGTGGTGCTGAACACCAGCTATTTCGCCATCAACTGATCCCCGTTATGCGCCCCCTCGCCCGCCGCCCCGCCGCGGGCTTTTCATTTTCGTTACGCTGCGAATATTTACAAAATCTAACGATTAACCTGCTAATCAATTATTCTTTACATGTAATATACAAATGCTTAACAAGTAAACTTTCCCGGTGACAGGTCCTGTCGACATCTTGCCCGCACAACGCCCTGCCTGCCCTACGCTGTCGCCGCACAGCCAATTTCAGGACACCGAACATGCCTACACTTTTCAACTGGAGCGCGACCCAAAAGCACGTCGCTTTCGCCAGCTTCTCAAGCTGGATGCTGGATGCCTTTGACTTTTTCATCCTCGTCTTCGTGCTGAGCGACCTCGCCAGCTGGTTTCATTCATCGGTTTCAGACGTCTCGATTGCCATCATGCTGACCCTGGCGGTCCGTCCTGTCGGCGCACTTATTTTTGGCCGGATGGCGGAAAAATATGGCCGCCGCCCGATCCTGATGCTCAATATTTTGTTCTTTAGCATCTTTGAACTGCTGTCTGCGTGGTCACCGACTTTCACCACCTTCCTGGTGCTGCGGCTGTTGTACGGCATCGCAATGGGCGGGATTTGGGGTGTGGCGTCGTCGCTGGCGATGGAAACCATTCCCGATCGCTCACGTGGCCTGATGTCCGGGATTTTCCAGGCGGGCTATCCGTGCGGTTACCTGCTGGCGTCGATTATCTTCGGCCTGTTCTATAGCACCGTGGGCTGGCGCGGCATGTTCCTGATTGGCGCCCTGCCAATTTTCCTGCTGCCGTACATCTGGTTTAAAGTGCCCGAATCGCCAGTGTGGCAGGCGGCGCGCGAACGCAAAGAGAGCACGGCGCTGCTACCCATTTTACGCAACCAGTGGAAGCTGTGCCTGTATCTGGTGCTGCTGATGGCCTGCTTTAACTTCTTCAGCCACGGCACCCAGGACTTGTACCCAACGTTCCTGAAAGTGCAGCACGGTTTTGACCCACACACCGTCAGCCTGATCGCCATCGGTTACAACATCGCGGCGATGCTCGGCGGGATCTTCTTCGGCTCGGTGTCGGAAAAAATCGGGCGGAAGAAAGCGATGATCATCGCGGCGTTTCTGGCGCTGCCGGTCTTGCCGCTGTGGGCCTTTTCGACCGGCTCGTTCAACATTGGGCTCGGCGCATTCCTGATGCAGTTTATGGTTCAGGGCGCATGGGGCGTGGTGCCGACCTATCTCAACGAACTGGTTCCCGCGAATGCCCGCGCGGTGCTGCCAGGGTTTGTCTACCAGCTGGGAAATTTGCTGGCCTCAGTGAACGCCACCCTACAGGCGCGTATCGCCGAAGCCAACGGCGGTAACTACGGGATGGCGATGGCGCTGGTCGCCGGGACAGTCGCCATTCTTATCTGCCTGTTTGTCGCCTTTGGTCGGGAAACGCGCGGGGTGGTGATTTCCGGCCATCAGCCTGAAGGGACCACTCACCGCGAGCAGCACATCCACTAGCCCGGCTGAAAGCCATCGCTGTACCAAATGTGCAGTAGTGCGTAGGAGCGCCAGGGCTGCCAGCGCTGTGCATATCGGCGGATTTGTGCTGGCGTCATGCCAGGAAAACGCTGTTTAATCAGGTAGTCGTCTGGCAGGAAAACGTCCTTCGCCTGCCAGCCACGCAGCGCATAGTAATTGGCGGTCCAGCGGCCAATCCCGGGAAACGTTTGCAGCGTTTTCATTGCCGCTTCCACATCGTGAGGCGGTAATAACGGTAGCTCCCCCGAAATGGCGGCCTGCGCCAGATGTATCAAGGCTTCGGCGCGCTTTAGCGGCATTCCCAGCGCTTTTAACGCCAGCGGATCGGCAACCACCAGCTGTTGGGGCGTCGGGAAACAGGTAAATTCCGGCGCCTCTTCAAGCGGTGTGCCGTAGGCTTTCGCCACCCGGCTGGTGAGCCTGGCGGCCATCGCCACGCTCACTAACTGCCCAAGAATCGCGCGTACCCCCTGTTCAAACGGATCAACACACCCCGGCAATCGCAGGCCCGGTCGCGCAGCGGCCAGTTCACCCAATGCCGCCAACACCTGCTGCGGCTCGCAGCGCAAATCGAAAAGTTGCTCAAGGCGTTGCAGACACTGCTCTTTAACCGGCTGCAGCCCATCGGAAAGCGTGACCACCAGCGTCTGAGTGGTGAGATCGGGCGTGGCGCGCATCAGCCCATGATGGCCGTCCAGCGAAAAACTGCGGGTATAGGTGTGATCGTCGAAGCGCTCAACGCCCTCTACGGTACGCCCTGCCAGAAAGCCGAACATCCAGGCCCAGTCATAAGGTGCTTGCCAGGGTAAAATGAACATTGTTTCTCCTCAATAAGTCTCCAGAGCATAACCGCTTGGCGCCATTCGCGCTTTGCTTTCATATTCCGGTTGTCGCCAGACCGACATTCCGCTAAAGTCTTCGCCCTTTCTTCACCGGCATGGGGAATTTACACAGTGTTTATTGGTTTTGACTACGGTACGGCAAACTGTTCAGTGGCCGTGATGCGCGGTGATGCGCCGCAGCTTTTAACTCTCGAAAACGGGAGCACACTGCTGCCCTCGATGCTCTGTGCGCCAACGCGTGAATCGGTCAGCGAATGGCTGTATCGCCAGCACGACGTTCCCGCGACCGGCACTGAAACCGAAGCGCTGCTGCGCCGGGCTATCCGCTACAACCGCGAAGAAGATATTGAGGTTCAGAGCAATAGCGTCCAGTTCGGTCTCGCGTCGCTGAAGCAGTACATCGACGATCCCGAAGAAGTGTACTTCGTCAAATCGCCAAAATCCTTCCTGGGCGCCAGCGGACTCAAGCCGCAGCAGGTTGCGCTGTTTGAAGACCTCGTATGCTCCATGATGCTGCACATTAAGCAGCAGGCAGAATCGCAACTATCAGAAAGCATTACTCAGGCGGTGATTGGGCGTCCGATTAACTTCCAGGGCCTCGGTGGCGATGACGCCAACGAACAGGCCCAGGGCATTCTGGAACGTGCCGCGCAGCGCGCCGGTTTCGCCGACGTGGTCTTCCAGTACGAGCCGGTTGCGGCGGGTCTGGATTTTGAAGCCACGCTGACCGCCGAAAAACGTGTGCTGGTTGTCGATATCGGCGGCGGTACCACCGACTGTTCCCTGCTGCTGATGGGGCCACAGTGGCGCGCTCGTCGTGAGCGTCAGGACAGCCTGCTCGGCCACAGTGGTTGCCGCGTAGGCGGTAACGATCTGGATATCGCGCTGGCATTTAAATGCCTGATGCCGCTGCTCGGTATGGGCGGCGATACTGAAAAAGGTATCGCCCTGCCAGTATTGCCATGGTGGAATGCCGTCGCTATCAACGACGTTCCGGCGCAGACCGATTTCTACAGTGCCGCCAATGGCCGCATGCTGCGTGACCTGGTGCGTGATGCCCGCGATTCGGACAAAGTAAACCTGCTGCTGAAAACCTGGCAACAGCGCCTGAGCTATCGCCTGGTACGCAGTGCCGAAGAGAGCAAAATCGCCCTTTCAGACAAAGAAGATATCACTACCGCGCTGTCGTTTCTGAGCCCTGAACTCGCCGCAGACATCAACCAGATGGGTCTGGAAGCTGCGCTGAATCAGCCGTTAACCCGTATCCTTGAACAGGTACAACTGGCGCTGGATAATGGTCGCGAAAAACCGGACGTCATCTACCTGACCGGCGGTAGCGCCCGTTCACCGCTGATCAAAAAAGCGCTGGCGCAGCAGCTGCCTGGGATTGAAATTGCCGGTGGCGATGATTTCGGCTCGGTCACGGCCGGTCTGGCGCGCTGGGCTCAGGTCATTTTTTCCTGAGTTTGCGAGCTGTCTCGTAAAGCGAGGATTGACTTTGCTGCTTTTTCGACCTACCGTTGAAGGCAAAGGGCGAGGGAGGATGACTCCCCCCTCTGGTCTCTTAGTATGCTGGCAAGCTAATGACTAAGAGCACGACCAGTATGATGACTACCTTCATCATATCCCTTTCCTTTTACAAAGCCCCAGCTTCGGTTGGGGCTTTCCCGTTTTAGCCCCGTGCTAACATCCTTATCAGCCTCAATTAACATTCAAATGTGGCCGCCGCCGACTGTAGCGTGCTCGTCACTTGCTTCGCACAAATTTTCGCCAACCCTGCGAGCAGCCTCGTAAAACCCCCGTCATTCAGACGTTTCCAGACAGTACTTCATATTTCCTCCATCTTTCCGGGGTGTTCCGTTACTAAACTAGTATCATTCCGTGAAAGTTTTCAGGACGAGATACGTATAACGATGAAAGGCAGCAATAAATCGCGTTGGTTAGTCGCGCTGGGTGTGGTGGTGATTGCAGGTGTCGCCGTGTATTTTTGGCACAACAGCGGATCGTCTGATTCCGCGTCGTCTACTGCAGCACAGGGCCAGCATGCCGGTGGCGGTCGCCATGGCGGGCGTTTCAGCGGCGCCCTGGCTCCGGTTCAGGCGGCAACGGCCACCAGCGAAGCCGTGCCTCGCTACCTGACCGGGCTCGGCACCATCACCGCGGCAAACACGGTGACGGTCCACAGCCGGGTCAACGGCCAGCTGCTGGCGCTACACTTTCAGGAAGGTCAACAGGTGAAAGCCGGGGATCTACTGGCGGAAATCGATCCGAGCCAGTTCAACGTTGCTCTCGCACAGGCCCAGGGCCAGCTGGCAAAAGATAACGCCACGCTGTCCAATGCCCGCCGCGACCTGGCTCGCTACCAGCAGTTGGTCAAAACCAATCTCGTGTCTCGTCAGGAACTTGATACCCAACAATCGTTAGTCACCGAAAGCTTAGGCACCGTGAAAGCGGATGAAGCCGCCGTCGCCAGCGCGCAATTGCAACTCGACTGGACGCGCATCACCGCGCCGATTGACGGCCGCGTGGGCCTGAAACAGGTCGATATCGGTAACCAGATTTCCACCAGCGATACCACCGGGATCGTGGTGCTGACACAAACCCATCCGATTGACCTGATTTTCACCCTGCCGGAAAACGACATCGCCACGATAGTGAAAGCGCAAAAAGCCGGGCAAAACCTGACCGTCGAAGCCTGGGACCGTACCAACAAACAGAAGCTGAGTAGCGGTTCGCTGCTGAGTCTGGATAACCAGATTGACGCCACCACGGGCACCATCAAGCTGAAAGCGCGCTTCAACAACATGGACGACGCGCTGTTCCCGAACCAGTTCGTTAACGCACGTCTGTTGGTGGATACCGAGCAGAACGCGGTCGTCATTCCTGCCGCTGCGCTGCAAATGGGCAACGAAGGCAACTTCGTATGGGTGCTGAACGATGACAACAAAGTCAGCAAACACATCGTGGTGCCGGGTATTCAGGACAGCCAAAAAGTGGTTATCACGGCAGGGCTTTCCGCGGGCGATAAAGTGGTCACCGACGGGATTGACCGTCTGACCGAAGGGGCGAAAGTCGAAGTGGTTGAAGCCCACGACGCAACCACAGAACAAAAACCGACGCCTGAGCAAAGCGGCAAAAAAGGAGTTCGCTCCTGATGCACGTTTTACCTCCTGGCAATACGGGCGGGCCGTCACGTCTGTTTATCCTGCGCCCGGTCGCCACCACGCTGATGATGGTGGCGATTCTGCTCGCGGGGATTATCGGCTACCGTTTTTTGCCGGTCTCCGCCCTGCCTGAAGTTGATTATCCGACCATCCAGGTGGTCACGCTGTACCCTGGTGCCAGCCCGGATGTCGTCACCTCGTCGATCACCGCGCCGCTTGAGCGCCAGTTCGGGCAGATGTCCGGCCTGAAACAGATGTCCTCCCAGAGCGCAGGCGGTGCGTCGGTGGTGACGCTGCAGTTCCAGCTTGAACTGTCGCTGGACGTCGCCGAGCAGGAAGTACAGGCCGCCATCAACGCCGCCACCAACCTGCTGCCGAACGATTTGCCTAACCCGCCGGTGTACAGCAAGGTCAACCCGGCGGATCCGCCGATCATGACCCTCGCCGTTACCTCATCAGCCCTGCCGATGACGCAGGTTGAAGACATGGTAGAAACCCGCGTCGCGCAGAAAATTTCCCAGGTGTCCGGCGTCGGTCTGGTGACCCTCGCGGGCGGTCAGCGTCCGGCCGTGCGCGTGAAGCTGAATGCTCAGGCTATTGCGGCTCTTGGGCTGACCAGCGAAACCGTGCGCACCGCCATCACCGGCGCTAACGTCAACTCGGCGAAGGGTAGCCTCGATGGCCCAACCCGCGCGGTGACGCTTTCCGCCAACGACCAGATGCAGTCCGCCGAAGAGTATCGCAAGCTGATTATCGCTTACCAAAATGGTGCGCCGGTGCGCCTGGGCGATGTGGCGACCGTTGAGCAAGGGGCAGAAAATACCTGGCTTGGCGCATGGGCCAATAAGCAGCAGGCGATTGTGATGAACGTCCAGCGTCAGCCGGGTGCAAACATTATTTCTACCGCCGACAGTATTCGCCAGATGCTGCCACAGCTCACCAGTAGCCTGCCGAAATCGGTGCAGGTGAAGGTTCTGTCTGACCGCACCAACAACATTCGCGCGTCGGTCAATGACACCCAGTTCGAGCTGATGCTGGCCATCGCCCTGGTCGTGATGATCATCTATCTGTTCCTGCGCAACGTTCCAGCGACCATTATTCCCGCCGTGGCGGTGCCGCTGTCGCTGGTCGGCACCTTCGCGGTGATGGTGTTCCTCGATTTTTCAATTAACAACCTGACGCTGATGGCGCTGACCATCGCCACCGGGTTCGTGGTCGATGATGCGATCGTGGTTATCGAGAACATCTCACGCTATATCGAGAAAGGTGAAAACCCGATGGCCGCCGCGCTGAAGGGTGCGGGTGAAATCGGCTTTACCATTATCTCCCTGACCTTCTCGCTGATTGCGGTGCTTATCCCGCTGCTGTTTATGGGCGATATCGTTGGGCGTCTGTTCCGAGAATTTGCCGTCACGCTTGCCGTCGCGATATTAATTTCTGCCATTGTCTCGCTGACACTGACGCCGATGATGTGTGCGCGCATGCTGAGCCATGAATCCCTGCGCAAGCAGAACCGCTTTTCTCAGGCCAGCGAACGTTTCTTTGAGCGGGTGATTGCCGCTTACGGACGGATGCTCACCAAAGTGCTCAACCACCCCTGGCTGACGCTCGGCGTGGCGCTCAGTACCCTGGCGCTGTCGATTCTGCTGTGGGTGTTTATCCCCAAAGGCTTCTTCCCGATTCAGGATAACGGCATTATTCAGGGCACCTTGCAGGCCCCGCAGTCCGCGTCGTTTGCCAGCATGGCGCAGCGACAGGAGCAGGTTTCTGACATCATTCTGAAAGACCCGGCGGTGGAAAGCCTGACCTCATTCGTGGGCGTCGACGGCACCAACCCGGCGCTGAACAGCGCACGTCTGCAAATTAACCTTAAGCCGCTCGCTGACCGTGACGATCGCGTGCAGAAGGTGATTCGCCGTCTGCAGCACTCCATTGACCGCGTGCCGGGCATCGCGCTTTATTTGCAGCCGACGCAGGATCTCACCATCGATACCACCGTCAGCCGCACGCAGTACCAGTTCAGCCTGCAGGCCAACTCGCTCGATGCGCTCAGTGAATGGGTGCCGCAGCTGATGGCGAAACTTCAGACCTTGCCGCAGCTGGAAGACGTCAGCAGTGACTGGCAGGACAAAGGTTTGTCGGCGTACGTGAACGTTGACCGCGACAGCGCCAGCCGGCTGGGGATCAGCATGGCGGATGTCGATAACGCGCTGTATAACGCGTTTGGACAACGGCTGATTTCCACCATTTACACCCAGTCCAACCAGTACCGCGTGGTGCTGGAACACGACATCAGCGACACGCCAGGGCTGTCGGCGCTGGATAATATCCGCATCACCAGCAGCAGCGGCGGCGTTGTGCCGCTGAATACCATCGCCAAAGTTGAAGAACGTTTTGCACCGCTGTCGATTAATCACCTCGACCAGTTCCCGGTGACCACGATTTCCTTCAACGTGGCACAGGATTCCTCGCTGGGTGACGCGGTGCAGGCTATTACCGACGCGGAAAAAACACTAAACCTGCCGACCGATATCCGCACCGAATTCCAGGGCAGCTCCCTCGCCTTCCAGGCCGCGCTGGGCAGCACCGTTTGGCTGGTGCTGGCAGCGGTGGTCGCGATGTACATCGTGCTCGGCATTTTGTATGAGAGCTTCATCCACCCGATTACCATTCTCTCGACCCTGCCGACCGCGGGTGTGGGCGCGCTGCTGGCGCTGTGGGTATCGGGCAGCGAGCTCGACGTCATCGCCATCATCGGGATAATCCTGCTGATAGGCATCGTGAAGAAGAATGCGATCATGATGATCGACTTTGCGCTGGCCGCCGAACGTGAACAGGGAATGCCGCCGCGCGAAGCCATTTATCAGGCTTGTCTGCTGCGTTTCCGCCCGATCCTGATGACCACCCTTGCCGCGCTGCTCGGCGCGCTGCCGCTGATGCTCAGCACCGGCGTCGGCGCAGAGCTACGTCGTCCGCTGGGGGTAGGCATGGTCGGCGGTTTGCTGGTGAGCCAGGTACTGACGCTGTTTACCACACCGGTGATTTACCTGCTGTTTGACCGCCTGTCGCTGTACCTGAAAAGCCGACTACCCGCGCGTGAAGAGGAGGCGTAAGTGAAGTTTTTCGCCCTCTTCATTTACCGCCCGGTGGCGACGATGTTGATTTCACTCGCCATCACCCTGTGCGGCGTGCTCGGCTTCCAGCTGCTGCCGGTCGCCCCGCTGCCGCAGGTTGATTACCCGGTGATCATGGTCAGCGCCTCGCTGCCGGGTGCGGCACCGGAAACCATGGCCTCGTCGGTGGCAACGCCGCTTGAACGCTCACTCGGACGCATCGCCGGGGTCAACGAAATGACCTCCATGAGTTCGCTTGGCAGCACGCGTATCATTTTGCAGTTTGATTTTGACCGCGACATCAACGGCGCAGCGCGTGACGTGCAGGCCGCCATCAATGCTGCGCAAAGCCTGCTGCCCACCGGAATGCCGAGCCGCCCGACCTATCGCAAAGCAAACCCGTCGGATGCGCCCATCATGATTTTGACGCTGACCTCGGACACCTATTCTCAGGGCCAGCTGTACGACTACGCCTCCACGCAGCTGGCACAAACCATCTCGCAAATCGACGGCGTGGGCGATGTGGATATTGGCGGCAGCTCCCTGCCCGCGGTGCGCGTGGACCTCAATCCACAGGCGCTGTTTAACCAGGGCGTGTCGCTGGACGACGTGCGTTCCGCCATCAACGATGCCAACGTGCGTAACCCGCAGGGGGCGATTGAAAGCCAGGGTCAGCGCTGGCAACTGGCGACCAACGACGAGCTGAAAACGGCGGAAGAATACAAGCCGCTGATCATTCACTACAACAACGGTTCTGCGGTGCGGCTAAGCGACGTGGCCAACGTCTCAGACTCAGTGCAGGACGTGCGTAACGCCGGGATGACCAACGCCAAACCGGCGATTTTGCTGATGATCCGCAAATTGCCGGAAGCCAATATTATTCAGACCGTGGACGCGATCCGCACGCAGCTGCCGGAGTTGAAAGAGACCATTCCGGCGGCTATCGATATGCAAATTGCCCAGGACCGCTCGCCAACTATTCGCGCTTCGCTCGAAGAAGTCGAGCAAACGCTGGTGATTTCCGTTGGGCTGGTGATTCTGGTGGTCTTCCTGTTTCTGCGTTCGGGCCGCGCCACGATTATTCCCGCCGTGGCGGTGCCGGTTTCGCTGATAGGCACATTTGCCGCCATGTATTTGTGTGGCTTCAGCCTCAACAACCTGTCGCTGATGGCGCTGACCATCGCCACCGGGTTTGTGGTCGATGACGCCATCGTGGTGCTGGAAAATATTTCGCGCCATCTGGAAGCGGGTATGAAGCCGTTGCAGGCCGCGCTTCAGGGCAGCCGCGAAGTTGGCTTCACCGTGCTGTCGATGAGCCTGTCACTGGTGGCGGTATTCCTGCCGCTGTTGCTGATGGGCGGGCTGCCTGGCCGCCTGCTGCGCGAGTTTGCGGTCACGCTGTCGGTGGCGATTGGTATTTCGCTGGCGGTATCGCTGACGCTCACGCCGATGATGTGCGGCTGGATGCTGAAAGCGTCCCGTGGTCACGAGCCCACCCGCGATCGCGGCTTTGGTCGTTTGCTGGTGGCCATGCAGCGCGGTTACGGCAAATCGCTGAAATGGGTGCTGAATCACGCGCGCCTGGTCGGCGTGGTGCTGCTCGCCACCATCGCGCTGAACGTCTGGCTGTATATCTCCATTCCAAAAACCTTCTTCCCGGAGCAGGACACCGGCGTAGTGATGGGTAACATTCAGGCTGACCAGAGCATTTCGTTCCAGGCGATGCGCGGCAAATTGCAGGACTTCATGAAAATCATTCGTGAAGACAAAGCCGTGGATAATGTCACTGGCTTTACCGGCGGTTCACGGGTCAACAGCGGGATGATGTTTATCACCCTCAAGCCGCGCGGCGAGCGCAACGAAACAGCGCAGCAGGTCATCGACCGTCTGCGTAAAAAACTCGCCAAAGAGCCTGGTGCGAATCTGTTTTTAATGGCGGTACAGGATATCCGCGTCGGCGGACGCCAGGCCAATGCCGGTTATCAGTACACGCTGCTGTCGGATAATCTCGCCGACCTGCGAGAGTGGACACCTAAAATCACCGCCGCGCTGGCGAAGCTGCCCGATCAACTGGCGGACGTGAACTCCGATCAGCAGGATAACGGCGCCGAAATGGATTTGGTTTACGACCGAGAGACCATGTCGCGGCTCGGCATAAACGTTGAAGATGCCAACAGCCTGCTGAATAACGCCTTCGGCCAGCGGCAGATTTCCACTATTTATCAGCCGCTGAACCAGTACAAAGTGGTGATGGGCGTCGACCCGGTTTACACCCAGGACATCAGCGCCCTGGACCAGATGTTCGTGATTAACAGCGACGGCAAAGCGATTCCGCTCTCTTACTTTGCCAAATGGCAGCCCGCCAACGCGCCGCTGTCGGTGAACCATCAGGGACTGTCGGCGGCCTCGACGGTGTCCTTCAACCTGCCGACCGGTAAATCGTTGTCGGAAGCCAGTGACGTTATCGACAAAACCATGACCCAGCTTGGCGTGCCGCCGACCATTCGCGGTAGCTTTGCCGGTACGGCGCAGGTGTTCCAGCAGACTATGAACTCGCAGGTGATCCTGATTCTGGCGGCCATCGCCACGGTCTACATCGTACTCGGGATATTGTATGAGAGTTACGTTCACCCGCTGACCATTCTGTCGACGCTGCCTTCCGCCGGAGTCGGTGCGCTGCTGGCACTGGAATTATTCGGCGCGCCGTTCAGCCTGATTGCGTTAATCGGTATCATGCTCTTAATAGGCATCGTGAAGAAAAACGCCATCATGATGGTCGACTTCGCCCTTGAGGCGCAGCGCAACGGTAATCTGTCGCCGGAAGAAGCCATTTTCCAGGCCTGTTTGCTGCGTTTCAGACCGATAATGATGACCACGCTGGCGGCGCTGTTTGGGGCGCTACCGCTGGTGCTTTCGGGCGGTGATGGCTCCGAATTGCGCCAGCCGCTGGGGATAACCATCGTCGGCGGTCTGGTGGTGAGTCAGTTGTTAACGCTGTACACCACCCCGGTGGTGTACCTGTTCTTCGACCGTCTGCGACTGCGTTTTACGCGTAAGAGCCAGGCCCTGGTTCCAAATGGCAAATAAAAGAGCCCTAATGGGCCAGGATCTCATTCTCGTCAACCGATAACAGAGTCATTATGGAAGAGCTGCCTGCCAGCGTGCGCTGGCAACTGTGGATTGTGGCGTTCGGCTTCTTTATGCAGGCGCTGGATACCACCATCGTCAATACCGCCCTGCCCTCAATGGCAAAAAGCCTCGGGGAAAGTCCGCTGCACATGCACATGGTGGTGGTTGCCTACGTGCTGACGGTGGCGGTAATGCTGCCCGCCAGTGGCTGGCTGGCGGACCGGGTCGGCGTGCGCAATATCTTCTTTACCGCCATCGTGCTGTTCACCGCGGGTTCGGTATTTTGTGCCAGCGCCAACACGCTTAACGAGCTGGTGATGGCGCGCGTATTACAGGGTGTCGGTGGCGCAATGATGGTGCCGGTTGGCAGGCTGACGGTGATGAAAATCGTCCCACGCTCGCAGTACATGGCGGCGATGACCTTTGTCACCATTCCCGGCCAGGTCGGGCCATTACTCGGCCCGGCGCTCGGCGGGATCCTGGTGGAATACGCCTCCTGGCACTGGATTTTCCTGATCAACATTCCGGTCGGCATTGTCGGGGCGATAGCCACGCTATGGCTGATGCCAAACTACACCATGCAGACCCGGCGTTTTGATATTTCAGGTTTTATTATGCTGGCGCTGGGAATGGCGACACTCACCCTCGCGCTCGACGGGCAGCGCGGGCTGGGCATTTCATCGCTGACCCTGGCGGGGCTTATCGCTGTCGGCGCGCTGTCGCTGCTGTTTTATCTCTGGCACGCGCGCAAAAATGACAACGCGCTGTTCAGCCTCAATTTATTCAACACCCGCACCTTCTCGCTCGGGCTGACGGGCAGTTTCGCCGGACGCATCGGCAGCGGAATGTTGCCGTTTATCACTCCGGTCTTTTTGCAGATTGGCCTTGGTTTTTCACCGTTCCATGCCGGGCTGATGATGATCCCGATGGTGCTCGGCAGCATGGGCATGAAGCGCATAGTGGTACAGGTGGTGAACCGCTTTGGCTATCGCCGGGTGCTTATCTGCGCCACGCTGGGCCTCGCGCTCATCAGCCTGTTGTTTATGACGGTCGCGCTGATGGGCTGGTACTGGCTGCTGCCGCTGGTGCTGTTCCTGCAAGGGATGATTAACTCCAGCCGCTTCTCGTCCATGAATACGATGACGCTGAAAGATTTGCCGGATGACCTCGCCAGCAGCGGGAACAGCATGTTGTCGATGGTGATGCAGCTGTCGATGAGTATCGGCGTCACGGTGGCGGGCCTGCTGCTCGGGATGTACGGCCAGAATCATATCAGCATCGACAGCGCGGGTTCCCATCAGGTCTTTTTGTATACCTACCTCAGCATGGCGGTCATCATCGCACTTCCGGCGTTGATTTTTGCCCGTGTGCCTGACGACATCAGCAAAAACGTAATTATTGCACGACGCAAAAGGAGCAAGCCGTGAAAGTCTGGCGCCCCGGCATTACTGGAAAACTGTTCCTCGCCATCCTCACCACCTGCATCGTGCTGCTGATCAGCATGCACTGGGCGGTGCGACTGAGCTTTGAGCACGGCTTCATCGACTATATCAAGCGCGGTAACGAACAGCGGCTACAGATGCTGAGTGATGCCCTCGCGGAGCAGTACGCCACCCACGATAACAACTGGAAATTCCTGCGCGGCAACGATCGGTTTGTGTTTCAAATCCTGCGCTCATTCGAACACGATGCTTCTGACGATAAGCATGGCCCCGATGACCGAGGTGGACCGCCAGATATGCCGCCTCATGGCTGGCGCACCCGGTTCTGGGTTATCGATCAGCATGCCAAAGTGATGGTCGGCCCGCGCTCCCCTGTGCCGCCGGACGGCACCCGCCGCGGCATTCTGGTGAATGGTGTGGAAGTGGGCGCGGTCATCGCCTCCCCTGTCGAACGTTTGACCCGTAACACCGATATTAATTTCGACCGCCAGCAGCGGCGCTCAAGCTGGATGATTGTAGTACTGTCGACGCTGCTGGCGGCGCTGGCGACGTTCCCGCTGGCGCGCGGACTGCTGGCTCCGGTCAAACGTCTGGTAGAAGGCACGCACAAGCTGGCTGCCGGGGACTTCTCGACCCGCGTGACCGCCACCGGGTCGGATGAACTGGGGCGTCTTGGGCAGGACTTTAACCAGCTCGCCAGCACGCTGGAGCGCAATCAACAAATGCGCCGTGACTTTATGGCCGATATTTCCCACGAGCTACGCACCCCGCTGGCGGTGTTACGCGGTGAGCTGGAGGCGATTCAGGACGGCGTGCGCAAATTCACCCCGGAATCCGTGGCCTCGTTGCAGGCGGAAGTCGGCACCCTGACCAAACTGGTCGACGACTTGCATCAGCTTTCTATGTCCGACGAAGGCGCGCTGGCGTACCAGAAAACCTCCGTCGATATTATCTCTTTGCTGGAAATGGCCGCGGGGGCCTTCCGCGAACGCTTCGCCAGCCGTGGGCTGTCCATCCGTCTCAAGCTACCGGAGAGCGCCACCGTATTCGGCGACCGCGACCGACTGATGCAGCTGTTTAACAACCTGCTGGAAAACAGCCTGCGCTACACCGATAGCGGCGGACAGCTGCACATTTCAGCCGAAAAATCCGCGCATAACCTGACCCTGGCCTTTGCCGACAGCGCGCCGGGCGTCACCGACGACCAGCTGACGATGCTCTGCGAACGCTTCTACCGCACCGAAGGATCGCGCAACCGGGCCAGCGGCGGCTCAGGATTAGGCCTGGCGATTTGCGTCAATATCGTCGCCGCACACGGCGGCACGCTGAGTGCCGGGCATTCGCCTTTTGGCGGGGTAAGCATTAAAGTAGAACTCCCTCTGGACCGCGATTTACCAGGAGCCGTATGACCGAATTACCGATTGATGATAAGACCCCACGCATCCTGATTGTCGAGGACGAACCCAAGCTGGGACAGCTGTTGATTGATTATCTGCTGGCGGCCAACTACGCGCCGACGCTGATTAATCACGGCGACAAAGTGCTGAGCTATGTGCATCAGACCCCGCCGGATCTGATTCTGCTGGATTTGATGTTGCCGGGCACCGACGGCCTGACGCTGTGCCGCGAAATCCGCCGTTTCTCCGAGGTGCCGATTGTGATGGTCACCGCCAAAATCGAAGAAATCGACCGTCTGCTGGGGCTGGAAATCGGTGCGGATGATTACATCTGCAAACCGTACAGCCCGCGTGAAGTGGTGGCACGTGTGAAAACGATCCTGCGCCGGTGCCGTCCGTACCGCGAGCTGCAAGCCATGGACGCCGAAAGCCCGCTGATTGTCGATGAAAGCCGCTTCCAGGCCTCCTGGCGCAACAAGCTGCTGGACCTCACGCCCGCCGAGTTCCGCCTGCTGAAAACGCTGTCTCAGGAACCGGGTAAAGTGTTCTCGCGTGAGCAACTGCTTAACCACCTTTACGATGATTACCGCGTGGTCACCGACCGCACCATCGACAGCCACATCAAAAACTTGCGCCGTAAGCTCGAAGCGCAGGACGCCGAACAGTCATTTATTCGCGCGGTGTATGGTGTTGGCTACCGTTGGGAAGCCGATGCCTGCCGCCTGACGTAACGCGCATCTACGGCGCCTCGCCTGAACTGGCCGCCCCTTTGGGCCAGTGCAAGCGAAGCGCCACGCGGTCTTCCCTGACACGCAAAGGTTTACTCCCCTCCCCCGCAGCGCTACAATTCCCGCCCTTAATGTAGGGGAACCTCCCCGATCGCTTCCCCGCGAAGCGAGTCTGACCTGTCATCAGAACGAGAAAATCATGTTTAAACCGGAACTCCTTTCCCCGGCGGGAACGCTTAAAAATATGCGTTACGCTTTCGCCTATGGTGCCGATGCGGTCTACGCCGGCCAGCCGCGTTACTCACTGCGTGTGCGCAATAACGAATTCAATCACGAGAATTTGCAGCAGGGCATCAACGAAGCCCATGAGCTCGGTAAAAAATTCTACGTGGTGGTCAACATTGCGCCGCACAACGCCAAGCTGAAAACCTTCATTCGCGATTTGCAGCCTGTTGTAGATATGGGGCCGGACGCGCTGATCATGTCCGATCCGGGCCTGATTATGCTGGTGCGTGAGCATTTCCCGCAGATGGACGTGCATCTCTCCGTGCAGGCCAACGCCGTTAACTGGGCGACGGTCAAATTCTGGAAACAGATGGGCCTGACCCGCGTGATCCTCTCCCGCGAACTGTCGCTGGAAGAAATCGAAGAGATTCGCTCACAGGTTCCGGATATGGAACTCGAAATTTTCGTTCATGGCGCGCTGTGCATGGCCTATTCCGGCCGCTGCCTGCTGTCGGGCTACATCAACAAGCGCGACCCGAACCAGGGCACCTGCACCAACGCCTGCCGCTGGGAATATAACGTTCAGGAAGGCAAAGAGGACGACATCGGCAATATCGTGCATAAGCACGAGCCCATCCCGGTGAAAAACGTCGAGCCAACGCTTGGAGAAGGCCAGCCAACTGACAGCGTATTTATGCTGGAAGAAGCGCAGCGTCCGGGCGAATACATGACCGCTTTCGAAGACGAACACGGCACGTATATTATGAATTCCAAAGACCTGCGTGCCGTCGCGCACGTGGAACGTCTGACGCAAATGGGCGTGCACTCCCTGAAAATTGAAGGCCGCACCAAATCCTATTACTACTGCGCCCGCACCGCGCAGGTGTACCGCAAAGCCATCGACGATGCCGCCGCAGGCAAACCGTTCGACGCTTCGCTGCTGGAAACCCTCGAAGGGCTGGCACATCGCGGTTATACCGAAGGCTTCCTGCGTCGTCACACCCACGACAGCTACCAGAATTACGAATACGGTTTCTCCGTCTCCGAACGCCAGCAGTTTGTTGGTGAATTTACCGGGGAGCGCAAAGGCAGCCTCGCGGCCGTCGCGGTGAAGAATAAGTTCCTCAAAGGCGACAACCTTGAGCTGATGACGCCACAGGGCAACATCAATTTCACCCTCGAGCACATGGAAACCAACAAAGGACAGCCGACCGACATCGCGCCTGGCGATGGTCACACCATATGGATCCCGGTGCCAGAAGAGATTGCGCTGGAGTATGCGCTGCTGATGCGTAATTTTGACGGACAGAACACCCGAAATCCAATGCTGAAGTAGTACAGAGTGGTTATTTTTTCAGTAGGGAAAAATCTTAGAAACGGATCACATACCGCTTCGCTTGATACGGGTATTATCCAAAGCGCTGAAAAACATAACCCATAAATGCTAGCTGTACCAGATACCACCTCCTTAGCCCGCGTAATCTCCCTTACGTGGGCTTATTTTTTTGGTTTTAACACACAATCTGCGCCCACCTATTGACCCGCACCGCCAAAACCATGGCTTATGCAGGGCTTTTCTATTTTTAATCCTTCATCTGAATATGATGATTTAAAACCCATCACATATGAATTACCATATGTGATGGGTTTTAAATGTACTGAGACTAAAAATGCGACTACCTGTTCAGCTTTTCAAAGTTCTGTCAGATGACACTCGGCTGGCCATCATCATGCTGCTGAGAGAATCCGGAGAACTGTGCGTCTGTGACATCTGCGGTGCGACGTCGGAATCACAGCCTAAAATATCCCGACACATGGCTATTCTACGTGATTCCGAGCTGGTTCTGGATCGTCGTGAAGGCAAGTGGGTTTACTATCGACTCTCGCCACACATGCCTGCATGGGCGGCAGAAACCATTACCACAGCCTGGCAATGCATGCGGGACGATGTCCGCGAATGGCTAGCGAAGACTGGCTCAGCACCTTGCTAAACCGCGCAAAACACATCCACAAAAACATATGTGACGGAGTATGAAATGTTATTGGCAGGGAGTATTTTTTTACTGACGCTGATTCTGGTTATCTGGCAACCGAAAGGCTTGAGTATTGGCTGGAGCGCGAGCATCGGGGCTGTCCTCGCACTGGCATTCGGCGTTATTCAACTCGGCGATATTCCGGTGGTCTGGAATATCGTCTGGAACGCGACGGCGACCTTTATCGCGGTGATTATTATCAGCCTGCTGCTCGACGAATCGGGCTTCTTTGAATGGGCGGCGCTGCATGTCGCCCGCTGGGGAGGCGGGCGCGGGCGGTTACTTTTTACCTGGATTGTTTTACTGGGTGCGACGGTTGCCGCACTGTTTGCCAACGACGGTGCGGCGCTCATTCTGACGCCCATTGTCATAGCCATGCTGTTCGCACTGGGGTTCAGCAAAGGCACGATGCTGGCCTTTGTCATGGCCGCCGGGTTTATCGCCGATACCGCCAGCCTGCCACTCATTGTGTCGAACCTGGTCAATATCGTCTCTGCGGACTTCTTCCGCATTGGTTTTACGGAATATGCGTCGGTCATGGTTCCGGTTGATATGGCCGCCATTATTGCCACGCTGATCATGCTACATCTGTTCTTTCGCAAAGACATTCCGGCGACGTACAACATTGCCTTGCTGAAAGAGCCCGCAAGCGCGATTAAAGACCCGGCTACGTTCACAGCAGGCTGGGTTGTTCTGCTCCTGCTGCTTGTCGGTTTCTTTGTACTTGAGCCGCTGGGGATCCCCGTCAGCGCAATTGCCGCCGTTGGCGCTGCTGTCCTGTTTGCCGTAGCGAAAAAAGGCCACGCTATCAATACTGGCAAGGTATTGCGCGGCGCACCGTGGCAGATTGTGATCTTTTCTCTTGGCATGTACCTGGTGGTCTACGGTCTGAGAAACGCCGGGCTTACGGATTATCTTTCCGGGGTACTGAATATGCTTGCCGGGAAAGGACTCTGGGCCGCCACCTTTGGGACCGGTTTCCTGACCGCATTCCTTTCATCAATCATGAACAATATGCCAACCGTGTTGATTGGCGCGCTATCGATTGATGGCAGCACCGCGACCGGTGTCATCAAAGAGGCGATGGTGTATGCCAACGTGATTGGCTGCGATTTAGGTCCCAAAATTACGCCGATTGGCAGCCTGGCCACCCTGCTGTGGCTGCACGTTCTGACGCAGAAAAATATGACCATCAGCTGGGGCTACTATTTCCGCACGGGCATTGTCATGACGTTACCCGTGCTGTTTGTCACGCTGGCCGCTCTGGTGCTGCGGCTCTCTGTCACCCTTTAATAAGAGATTGATATGAGCAACATCACCATTTTTCACAACCCGGATTGCGGTACATCGCGTAATACGCTGGAGATGATCCGCAATAGTGGAAACGAACCCACCATCATTTACTATCTCGACACCCCTCCCTCTCATGACGAGTTAGTAAAACTGATTGCCGATATGGGGATTACGGTTCAGGCGTTGCTGCGGAAAAACGTAGAGCCTTACGAACAGCTTGGTCTGGCTGGCGGGCAATTTACCGACGAGCAGCTGATTACCTTTATGCTCCAGCATCCCATCCTGATTAATCGCCCAATTGTGGTCACGCCGATGGGAACCCGACTGTGCAGACCGTCCGAAGTGGTACTGGATATTCTTCCGGAACCACAAAAAAGGGTATTCAGCAAAGAAGACGGTGAAAAAGTGGTGGATAACGCCGGGAAGCGACTCATTTAGCGCCGACCGATTGCGTCGTGATGCAGGTTCAGAAAAGCATCACGACGCCCATGTATTTCAGCCTGGTCCCATGCACAACCCCAGTTCATAAGGTACACTTTTTATCATGTTGAATAATTTGGATAAAAAGGATGACTGACTTTCCACCCAGCATGTTGATCTTAAATGGCAAAGGAGCCGGAAACCCGGAGCTGCGTGAAGCCATCACCCAGTTGCGTAACGAAGGCGTGGAAATCCATGTCCGCGTCACCTGGGAGAAAGGCGATGCGGCGCGTTATCTGGACGAAGCCTGCGAGTCAGGCGTGGCGACAGTTATCGCGGGCGGCGGTGACGGCACCATTAATGAAGTCGCGACCGCAATTATCCATTGCCAACACAGCCACATTCCGGCGCTTGGCCTTCTGCCGCTCGGCACCGCCAACGATTTTGCCACCAGCGTCGGCGTGCCCGACGATCTGAGCAAAGCCCTGAAACTGGCGATCGCCGGGAACGCGACTGAAATTGATATCGCCCAGGTCAACGATAAAACCTGCTTTATCAACATGGCGACTGGCGGTTTTGGCACGCGCATCACCAGTGAAACGCCGGAAAAACTGAAAGCCGCGCTCGGCGGCGTGTCGTATCTGATCCACGGTTTGATGCGTATGGACACCCTGAAAGCCGACCGCTGTGAAATTCGTGGCGAAGGTTTTTACTGGCAGGGTGACGCGCTGGTAATTGGCATCGGTAACGGGCGTCAGGCCGGTGGCGGGCAGCAGCTTTGCCCGGAAGCGTTAATCAACGACGGCCTGCTGCACCTGCGCATTTTCACCGGCGAGGAACTGCTGCCCGCGCTGTTCTCCACCCTCTCGCGCCCGGAAGAAAATCCGAACCTGATAGACGGCGTGTCGTCGTGGTTTGAAATCACTGCGCCGCACGACATCACCTTTAATCTCGACGGCGAACCCAAAACGGGCCGCGATTTCCGCATAGAAATTCTGCCCAACGCCCTGCGCTGTCGTCTGCCGCCGGGCTGTCCGTTGTTGCGCTGACAGAAAAAAAGCCTCCCGATGTCTGGAGGCTTTTTTATTCAGGGGTATATCAGGCAATCGTCACTTTTTCGTCAAGATAGACATCCTGCACGGAGTTAATCAACTTCACGCCGTCAGCCATCGATTTCTTGAAGGCTTTACGGCCGAGGATCAGCCCCATCCCGCCCGCGCGTTTGTTGATAACCGCGGTACGAACGGCGTCGACCTGATCGTTATCACCAGCGGCACCGCCGGAGTTAATCAGGCCCGCGCGACCCATATAGCAGTTCGCCAGCTGGTAACGCACCAGATCGATTGGGTTGTCGGTAGTGAGTTTGCTGTACACGCGTTCGTCGGTATAGCCGAAATTCACCGCTTTGTAGCCACCGTTATTTTCCGCCATTTTCTGCTTCACGATATCCGCACCGATGGTGGCCGCCAGATGGTTGGCCTGACCGGTTAAATCCGCAGAAACGTGGTAATCCACACCATCTTTTTTGAAGCCGGAATTACGCAGATACGCCCACAGCACGGTCACCATGCCGAGTTCATGCGCACGCTCAAAGGCCGCAGAAATCTCTTCAATCTGTCGACGTGACTCTTCCGAACCAAAATAAATGGTCGCCCCTACCGCCACCGCGCCCATGTTGAATGCCTGCTCTACGCTGGCGTACAGCGTCTGGTCGAAGGTATTCGGGTAGCTCAGCGTCTCGTTGTGATTCAGCTTCACGAGGAACGGAATTCGATGCGCGTAACGGCGCGATACGCTCGCCAGCACGCCATACGTTGAGGCCACGCAGTTACAGCCCGCTTCAATCGCCAGCTCAACAATGTTTTTTGGGTCGAAATAGAGCGGATTTGCAGCAAACGATGCGCCCGCTGAGTGCTCAACGCCCTGGTCTACCGGTAAAATAGAGAGATAGCCGGTGCCCGCCAGACGCCCGGTGTTATACAGGGTCTGCATGTTTCGCAGTACGGCTGGGGGACGGTTATTGTCAATCATCACACGATCGACGTAATCGGAACCGGGAAGATGGAGCTGCCCGGACGGAATGGTCATACAACGATGCTGTAAAAGGCTGTCGGCGTCTTTGCCAAGCAACTGCGCAATATCAGTCATAGCGATAACTCCCGTAAGTGCCAGCCAGGCTGGCAATGAATGTCCTGTGCCTGTTTTTCAGGCAACACTAAGCCTGGTCTCCTGAGGCAGATTTTTCCAGGTTATTCGAGTCTTTTAAGCACATTCCGCTGGCTCGATTCAGGTGTGGAAAAATGTTAAGTCGCTCAAGGAATCACCTTAAAGGTATTTAAAAGGTATTATTAAATGGTAGTGTGCAGGTGTACCTTACCTGTCATGAAGGATTTAAAGATGAAAACTACAGTAAAGCTGTCGTTCATGATGTTCGTGGAGTGGTTTATCTGGGGCGCGTGGTTTGTACCGCTGTGGCTATGGCTGAGCAAAAACGGCTTTAGCGCCGGAGAAATCGGCTGGTCTTATGCCTGTACCGCCATCGCCGCGATCCTCTCACCTATTCTCGTCGGCTCGCTGACGGACCGCTTCTTCCCGGCGCAAAAAGTCCTGGCGGTGCTGATGTTCGCCGGGGCGATTTTGATGTTCTTCGCCGCGCAGCAGACAACGTTCAGCGGCTTCTTCCCGCTGCTGCTGGCGTACTCGCTGACCTATATGCCAACCATCGCCCTGACCAACAGCATCGCATTTTCTCACGTGCCGGACGTCGAACGCGACTTCCCACGCATTCGTGTGATGGGTACCGTCGGCTGGATTGCCTCAGGCCTGGTGTGCGGGTTCCTGCCGCAGATGATGGGCTACAACGACATTTCACCCACCAGCATTCCGCTGCTGATCACCGCCGCGAGCTCTGCGTTGCTGGGCGTATTCGCGCTGTTCCTGCCGAATACGCCGCCGAAAAGCACCGGCAAAATGAGCCTGAAAGTGATGCTTGGATTAGACGCGCTGGTGCTCCTGCGTGACAAAAATTTCCTCGTCTTTTTCTTCTGCTCGTTCCTGTTCGCGATGCCGCTGGCGTTCTACTACATCTTCGCCAACGGCTATCTGACCGAAGTCGGGATGCATAACGCTACCGGCTGGATGACGCTCGGCCAGTTTTCCGAAATCTTCTTTATGCTGGCGCTACCGTTCTTCATAAAGCGCTTTGGTATTAAAAAGGTATTATTACTGGGTCTGGTGACAGCGGCCATTCGCTACGGCTTTTTCGTCTACGGCGGCGCAGAACAATACTTTACCTACGGCCTGCTTTTCCTCGGAATTCTGCTGCACGGCGTGAGCTACGATTTTTACTACGTCACGGCGTATATCTACGTCGACAAGAAAGCGCCAGTGCAGATGCGTAATGCTGCACAGGGCCTGATAACCCTGTGCTGTCAGGGCTTTGGTAGCCTGCTTGGCTACCGTCTTGGCGGGGTGATGATGGAAAAAATGTTCGCCTACAAGACGCCCCTCAATGGGCTGACCTTTAACTGGGCAGGCATGTGGACCTTCGGCGCAATCATGATCGCAGTGATTGCTGTGCTGTTTATGCTGTTCTTCCGCGAATCGGACAAAGACATTACCGCCGTCCACGTCGACAACGACGAACGCGATATGGCGATGACACATGAGGAAGTGAAATGAAACACCAACGAATTCTCGGTGCCCTGTACGGTCAGGCGTTAGGCGATGCGATGGGGATGCCCTCTGAACTGTGGCCCCGCTCCCGCGTGAAAGCACACTTCGGCTGGATCGACCGTTTTCTCGATGGCCCGGCGGAGAACAACGCCGCTTGTTATTTCAAACGCGCGGAGTTTACCGACGACACGTCGATGGCGCTGTGTCTGGCGGATGCGCTGATCGAATGCGATGGCGACATCGTCCCGGACGTGATTGGCCGCCACATTCTTGCATGGGCGGAAGGCTTTGACGCCTTCAACAAAAACGTGCTCGGCCCGACCTCAAAAATCGCGCTGAACGCCATTCGTGATGGTAAACCGGTGAGCGAACTGGAAAATAACGGCGTGACCAACGGCGCGGCGATGCGCGTTTCACCGCTCGGCTGCGTGTTACCCACCACCTGTCTCGACACCTTTATTGATGACATTGCGCTGGCCTCAAGCCCGACGCATAAATCCGATTTAGCGATTGCCGGCGCGACGGTGATCGGCTGGGCGGTGTCCCGCGCGATTGATGGTGACAACTGGCAGAACATTGTCGATGTGCTGCCCGCCATTGCCCGTCAGGCACAGGAAAAGCGCGTCACCACTTTCAACGCCTCGCTGGCGATGCGTATCGAACTGGCGCTGAAAACTGTGCGCGAGGCTAATGGCGTGGAGTCTGCCAGCGAACAGCTTTATCAACTGGTCGGGGCGGGTACCAGCACCATCGAATCGGTCGCTTGTGCGGTGGCGATGGTCGAACTGGCACAAACGGACCCGAACCGCTGCGCCATTTTATGCGCCAACCTCGGCGGCGATACCGATACCATCGGCGCGATGGCCACGGCGATTTGCGGCGCGCTGCACGGCATTGACGGTATCGACCCGGCACTGAAACAGGAACTCGACGACGTGAATCAGCTGGACTTTGGCCGCTACGCCACGGCCCTGCTGGGCTATCGTCAACGGCGGGAGGAAACATGCTGAGCGACACACTGAGCGAGCTTCGCCAGCAGCGCCCGGTGACGGTTATCGGCTCGGCGGTGATTGACGTCATCGCCGACGCCTATGCCCTGCCGTGGCGCGGCTGCGATATCGAATTACAACAGCAAAGCGTCAATATTGGCGGCTGCGCGCTGAACGTCGCCGTGGCGCTGAAACGTCTGGGCATTGACGCCTGTAACGCCCTGCCGCTCGGCCAGGGCGTGTGGGCCGACATAGTGCGCAACAATCTTTCCCGCCAGGGCATTAGCAGCATTATCGACACCGACAAAGGCGATAACGGCTGGTGTCTGGCGCTGATCGAGCCGGACGGAGAACGCACGTTTATGTCGTTCACTGGGGTGGAGAATGCCTGGAATGACGACTGGCTGGCGCGTCTGCCGCGTGACGCAAACGGGCTGGTGTATCTTTCCGGTTATCAGCTCACCGCCCCCTGCGCTGAGTTGCTGATTAGCTGGCTGGAATCGACGCCCGACGTGACGGCGCTGATTGATTTCGGACCGCGCATTGCCGATGTGCCTGCGCAACTGTTTGAGCGGATCATGGCCTGCAAACCGCTTATCACGCTTAATCGCCAGGAAGCGGAGATTGTCGCCGGACAAATGAAAATCCCGGCGGATACAGCGCAACTGGGCAAAGCCTGGCTTGCACGCTGGAATGCGCCACTGATTGTGCGTCAGGATAAAGACGGGGCATGGTATTTCAGCGCTGAGGCATGTGGGCAGGCAGAAGCGTTTCCAACGACGGTGGTCGACACCATCGGCGCGGGCGACAGTCATGCGGGCGGCGTGCTGGCGGGTTTATCCGCAGGCTGGTCGCTGGCCGACGCGGTGACGCTCGGTAATGCCGTGGCGTCGTGGGTGGTCAGCCACCGGGGCGGTGACTGCGCGCCTACGCGCGAGGAATTACTCCTCGCACACAAACACGTATAAATCGCTGCGGCAGTAGCTGATGCTGTATTCAATCGGCCGCTGCTGCTGATCCAGCGCCACCTGTTTGATCACCAGCACCGGGATTTTGTCATCCATTTTGATGTGCGACTGAAACTCAGCGTCCGGCATCCGGGCGCTGACTCGCGAGCGGGTCCGCTGCGGGAAAATATGCTGGCTGCGAAAGTAGTCGTACAGCGAAATCCCGATGTCATCGGCGTCCGCAATCAGGTGCGATGGCACCCACGACTCTTCAATCGACACCGCCTCTTCATCCACGTAACGAATGCGCTTGAGCAAAAATACCTCGCTTTTCGGCGCCAGCGCCAGCTGTTCGGCCACCTCCGCTGGGCATTCAACGACCCGTTTGTTGACCCACAGCGTGTCCGGTTTTTTGCCGCGCACCACCACCTGCTGAGAAAACCCCCGCGCTTCCTTCAGCGAGTATTCAAAGATGTTGTTGATTTGCGTCCCGTAGCCGCGGGCGCGCGTCACCACGCCTTCGTCTTCCAGGGTTTGCATCGCCTTTCGCACGGTAATACGCGAAACGCCGGTCAGCTGGCTGAGGTCGCGCTCACCGGGCAGAATATTGCCATGCTCAAGCCAACCGCTGCGCACCGCGTTCTTTACCGTTTCGGCAAATTTCAGGTACAGCGGCGTATTATCGGCGGCGGCGATGCGCTCGTTCAGTTGGGCGAGAAGCCGGGTATGCGCTTGTTCCATCTCTGGTTTTCCTGACAGACAGTTTCAGCCAGTATACTACCACCACGCGTGAAAATGATGCACCGGGCCAATTCCGTGACCGACCTCCAGAGAATCCGCCGCGGAAAGCGCCGCCGACAGCCAGCGCTTGGCTTCAGGCACCGTTTCCAGCCAGTTTGCGTGACGCGGGCGCAGCGCCGCTAACGCCGCCGACAGCGTGCAGCCGGTGCCGTGAGTATTTTTGGTCTGCACGCGCGGCGCGGTGAACCGCGTTTCTCCCTCAGCGGTAAACAGCCAGTCCGGGCTTTCAGCATCATCCAGATGCCCGCCTTTCATCAGCACCGCTTCGCATCCCAGCGCCCTCAGCGCGCGGCCTTGCTCGAGCATTTCGCGTTCGTTTTGCGCGTGCGGCGCTTCCAGCAGCGCGGCGGCCTCCGGCAAATTTGGCGTAATCAGTGAAACCTGCGGTAAAAGTCGGCTGCGCAACGTGGCGACCGCCGAGGCAGACAACAGCGGATCGCCGCTTTTCGCCAGCATGACGGTGTCGAGCACCACGTTTTCGATGCGATAGCGCGCCAGGCGTTCCGCAACGGCTTCCACGATATCCGTTTCCGCCAGCATCCCGATTTTGGTGGTGTCGATTCGTACGTCGCTGAACACCGAATCCAGCTGGGCAGCGACAAAATCAGGTTCGATCCGATAAACCGACTGCACGCCTCGCGTATTCTGCGCCACCAGCGCCGTCACGACCGAACAGCCGTAAGCGCCCAGCGCAGAGAAAGTTTTCAGATCTGCCTGAATCCCTGCCCCGCCGCTCGGGTCGGTTCCGGCGATGGTGAGTGCGTTAATCCGTTTCATGGCTGACCCTCCGCGTAAAGCGCGTCGAGGAAGGCGGCGACAAAACTGCCAGGCCCATTGCTGTTTTCCGTTGCAACACCACCAGCCTGTTTCATTAATCCGCAGGCCGCAGCGATATTATCGAGCCGGTCGCCCGATAACGCGCAACTCGCCGCCACGACTGCCGACAACGCACAACCGGTGCCCACCACGCGCGTCATCAGTGAGGAACCGCCCTTCACACTCGCCGTGCGCCGCCCGTCGGTGATGTAATCCACTTCACCGGTTACCGCTACCACCGTAGAAAATTGTCGCGCCAACGCCTGTGCTGCGGGTAACGCCGCCGCCGCGGTATCTGTGGTGTCGACACCACGCCCGCCGTGGCTCATGCCCGCCAGCGCCAGAATTTCGGAGGCATTGCCACGAATGGCGGCAGGCGAAAGCGCCAGTAACTGCTGACAAAATTCAGTGCGCAGGCTAAGCGCGCCGACCGCTACCGGGTCCAGCGTCCAGGGTTTGTGGTTCGCGTTCGCACTTTCCACGGCGGAACGCATCGCCGCCGCACGTGATTGGGTCAGCGTACCGACATTAATCAGCAGCGCGTCAGCGAGAGTCGTAAACTGCGGGGCTTCTTCGGCGTCAATGACCATCGCCGGAGATGCGCCCAGCGCCAGCAACACATTGGCGGTGAAGGTTTGCACCACGTCATTGGTCATGCAGTGAACGAGTGGCGAACGGTCGCGTAAAAGATGTGAAGTGTGCGCAAGTTGCGCGGAACTTAGAAGTTCAGGTTGCATGGGTCGCTCCTGCCAGTCGGTAAGAAGCGATACCCTGCGCGGGTTTCTGACTTCCCTACGCTGGCATTATCCAGATCAGGTGGTACGGGTATTTCTCAGCCTTCACAAAGAAGGGCACCCCGAGTCATTTAGATTGAATCTCTATACTTTTTGCCAGCTTAGGGGAAGTGGCTTGCTGGTGCAAGCCCGCCCTTCCGGTTATCGCTTCTTCACCTTGAAAATACGCCTGACCCCTTTTTTGACCCCCACCCCAGATAGCAAAAAAAGGAGCTGTTAAGCTCCTCATCATCCCGACATAAACCTGCTGACCTTGACACCAAAAAGTAAAAGCCCCTATTTGGTGTTGTATGTGTCGCTGATGGTGTCGGGCTGGGTTTTGGCTGGCCCTGTCACCTTCTGTTTCACCGTGCCGCCTGTGCTCTTGTTAGACTGCGTTTTAGTGGCAATAACGTTCACCGTGGCACTACTCACTAGGCGTATTTGTTCGAAATCTAGATCGAATTGCATTGCAAATTCTGTTTTATAGTCGTAACTGATACCTGTTAAAATAACATTCTCAAACACTCGATGTTCTGTTATTAACGTTATCGGCTGACGCTTATCAAATATCTGATCTAAATATTCTATAGCCTGTGAAATACGTGTCCCACTTACGCCAGCACTAAATAATAAATCCTTCTTCATTCTAACAGGTGTTTCTGTAATTATGCCTGAGAGTTTGAATGAATTGTTCTTTATTTGAACGTGATCCGATACATCACCGCCATTTTCTACAGGATAACTTGTTACTTCTGCCTGTCGTCTAACATTCGTATCTGTAACAGCATCAAATACGATTGCCTGATAGTTTTGAATATACGAATCACTCGAACTATTATAGACAGATGCAAGAATAGTGAATCCGTTTTCTGCTTTAGTTTTTGATGTGGTTGTATTCGTGTTTGTTGTGGTATTAATATTTTCCATTAACATAGCTCCTTATATATAAGGCGGGATTAACCGCCTGTTGAACTCTGACCAGAGGTGACAGCTAATACAACACGCTGATTATTTTCACTGATACGCTGATCTACAGTGGCGTTTAACATATTGCCAAAGGACGGATCGGGCTGAATATTCAGGGTGATCATTCCCTCCGGTAGATTGTTCTGCAAAATAACAGGCTGTAGCGGCGCTGCTGGCTGTTGTGGGGCGTAAGATTGTTTGAGCATACTCACAGGGCTGTACGTGTCGCCTAGCGGCTGGGAGAAGCTGGAAACGTCCTTAGCATCGCCTGTGCCGTTCCACCATTCACGGATATCATCAAACATATTATGATCGTGTGTTCCGTCTGCTTTAGGCTGGCTCGCCCCGTAGCTATTCGCTGTAGCATTATCACCAGGCTGTGCAGGTGCTGACGTAGTGCCGTAATGCTGCGCCACCTTTTCAGGCGTACTCTGATCGCCGCTCAAGAAGTTCAGCTTTTTAGTGATCCAATTGGTGAGCTTCATAAGCCCTTCCACCACATCACCAGCGGCTTTGTAGTGGTCAACAAAAACTGGCCACCACTTTAGAGTTTTCCCAGTATCGATTTTCCGATTCGTTGGGGGGTAACCCGCCGTTATATTCATGCGGCCTGAGCGCGCTGTAATACCCAACGATATAATCTGTTATTTCATGGGCAGCATCGCTGAAGCTTACGTAACCA
>CACSJR010000014.1 GCA_902706235.1 Citrobacter sp. 18056
CAATTCTGGCAGTGGTAATGGCGGCAATGGCAATAACGGAAATGGAAATGGAAATGGAAGTGGAAGTGGAAGTGGAAGTGGAAGTGGAAGTGGAGATGGAAGCGGGAACGGAAACAACGACAATGGAAACGGGAACGGCAATCCAGATACCACGCCACCTGCAGCGCCAACCAATCTGGGCGTATCGCCAGACGGCACAACATTAACCGGTAACGCCGAGCCGGGCAGCGCCGTTGAAGTTAAAGATGCGAATGGGAAGGTCATCGGCAAAGGCACTGCTGACAGCGACGGGCATTTCAGCATTACGCTCGACAATCCGCAGATCAGCGGTGAACAGCTGACCGTTAACGCCACCGATAAGGCAGGCAACGCGGGTCCGGGGGCGGTCGTCACGGCCCCTAACGTCGATCTGCCCGAAACGCCGGTGATCCTCAGCGCGGTTGACGATCATGGCTTATTGCCAACTACCCTCAGCAACAATCAGTACACGAATGACAGTACTCCGATACTGAAAGGCATCGGTACCGCAGGAAGCGTAATCCATATTTTCCAGGACGCCCACCAGATTGGCACTGCCGTGGTAGGCAGCGATGGCACATGGAGCTTCTCCATCAATTCCCCATTAGCTGAAGGCGCCCATTCCTTCACTGCAATTGCCTTTAATCTGAAGGGTCACAGCCTGGAGTCCACACACTTTACGTTGACCATCGATACCCAGGCACCGGATGCGCCACAACTTTCTGCCGTCACCGACGATGTCCAGACGATTGTCGGTCCGTTGCAAGACAAGTCCGTGACCGATGACGCCAGACCTACGCTCAACGGTAGGGGTGAAGCGGGCGACACCATCACGGTCTACGATGGACAAACCAAACTGGGCACCACCACCGTGGATTCCAGCGGCAACTGGAGCTTTACGCCCTCGCAGCCGCTGGCTGATGGGCCGCACACCCTCACCATTACCCAAACCGATTTAGCCGGGAACGTCAGCGAGAATACGACTTCACCCACGTTTACTGTAGATACGACACCGCCGGCCCCTGCCCAGATTACCGACGTGGCGGAAAACGGTGCGACCGTTACCGGTACCGCAGAAGCGGGCAGTACGGTATCGATTTATGACGATAACAACGTGCTGCTGGGATCGGTTGTGGTGAGTGGCAACGGTGAATTCACCGTCACGCTCAACCCGGCACAAACGCAAGGCCAGTCGCTGGAAGCGCGCATTCAGGATGCGGCCGGGAACGTCGGGCAGCCAACCGACTTCACCGCCTCTGACTCCGGCTTCCCGGTTCAGCCGATTATCGTCAGCGTCACCGATGATTTCGCGCCGTCCACTGGCAATGTCGCCAGCGGCGGAGACACCAACGACAATACGCCGACTCTTAAAGGGACTGCCGAGCCGGGCGCTATCATTACTATCAGCGATAACGGCACCCCGTTACTCCCACCGGTGACCGCCGACGGCAGCGGCAACTGGACCTTTACCCCCCTGCAGCCGCTGGCGGATGGCGATCATGTCTTTACCGCTACTGCCCGTAACGACATGGGAACCAGCGCTCCGTCGACCTCCTTCACGATTGATGTCGATACCGTGCTGCCAACGTTGGACGAACTGGCGGTAATCAATCAGGGCCAGACGCTGACCGGCATGACCGAAGCGGGCAGCACAGTGGTGGTGAAAGATAGCTTAGGCAACCCGCTCGGGACCGCCACCGCCGATCAGGACGGTAAATTCTCCATCACGCTGAGCACGCCAAAAACTAACGGTGAATCACTGACGGTCAGCGTGACCGACAAAGCCGCTAACATCGGCGCGTCTGAAACATTCAAGGCGCCGGATACCACCGCGCCGAATCCGCCGACCGGTCTGCTGGTCACGCCGGACGGCCTGCATGTAACCGGCCAGGCCGAGCCGAACAGCACCATCACCATTACCGATGGGAATAACAACGTTATCGGCACCGGAACCACCAACGACGCAGGAAACTTTGTCGCGACGCTGGACACGCCACAGCTCAACGGTGAGGGTTTGCTGGCCATCGCCACCGACGCGGCGAATAACCCAAGCCTGCCTGCGAGCGTAGTGGCCCCGGATACCACCGCGCCGGATGCGCCATCTGCCCTGGTGGTGAACGAGACCGGGACCCAGTTAACAGGGAAAGCCGAAGCGGGTAGCACGGTGATTGTGAAAGATCCGGATGGCAACGTGGTGGGCACCGTGAAAGCGGACCCGGAGGGCAACTTCACCCTGACGCTTTCTCCCGCGCAGGATAACGGCGAGACGCTGTTAGTCACCGCGACCGACATGTCGAATAACACCAGCCTGCCCGGTTTAGCCCACGCACCGGATATCTCCGCCCCGGAAAATCCAACCATTCTGCAAGTGATGGACGACGCGCCGGGGATAGTCGGCGCACTCAATAGCGGAGACACCACCAACGATTCGCAGCCAACACTCTCGGGTAAAGCCGAAGCAGGCTCGACGATCAGCGTCTATGAGAACGGCAATCTGCTTGGCAGGGCCATCATCGACGGTAGCGGCAACTGGAGCTTTACCCCTGACAGCCCGCTGTCTGAAGGCAGCCATCAGTTTATCGTTACATCCACCGACGCAGCCGGTAACGCCAGCAGTTCAGCGCCGTTCAACATTCTGGTCGATACCGTCGCGCCACAGGTTCCGACTATCACGCTGGTGAATGACGATGCACCCGGTATTCTCGGCCCTATTGCAAACACCGGCCTGACCAACGACAACACCCCAACCATCAGCGGCACCGGCCAGCCAGGATCGATTATCCATCTGTTCGATAATGGTCTTTTGCTCGCCAGTGTCACCGTGACCCCATCCGGCACCTGGAGCTACACCGTACCGGATACGACACCGCTGACGGGCACCGATCATTCACTGACCGTCAACGCCAGCGACGACTACGGCAATACCTCCGACGATTCGGCAGCCTGGACCTTCAAACTTGATACCGAGGCACCCGCCGAGCCCGGCTTTACCGGCCTGACCACTGCAGGTGGCGCGCCAATCGATCCGGGAGCGCTGACCAACGAAACTCAACCGCATATCACCGGTACTGGCGACGTGGATTCCATCATCACGATTTACGACAATGGCACCGCCATCGGACAGACCACGGTGGGCGGTGACGGCAAATGGGAATTCACGCCAACGCTGCCGCTGGCGGACAATAAATCGCATCTTCTGACCGCCACCGCCACCGATGACGCAGGAAATGAGAGCACCCCTGCCAGCTTTACCATCAAGGTCGATGCCACCGCTCCGGATGCGCCGCTGATTATTTCAGCCACCGTCGACGACGGCGCTGTGGTGCTGGCTAACGGCAGCATTACCAATGAGACCGAACCGTTACTGAGCGGTAACGCCGAACCGAATTCTTCCGTCACGCTTTACAACAACGGCGCGTTCCTGGCGACGGTGCCGACCGACGGCAACGGCGCGTGGAGCTATTTACCGGGCGCCGCCCTGACCGAAGGGCTGCATGTCATCACCGCCACCGCCACCGACGAGGCCGGGAACATCAGCCCTATTTCCAATGGCTTCTCGGTGCAAATTGATATCACCGCGCCAACGGTGCCGGACGCACCGCTGGTGACTGACAACGTCCTGCCGGTGGTCGGCAATATTGCCAATAACGGTTTCACCAACGACACCACGCCAACCTTCAGCGGCAAAGGTGAAGTCGGCAGCACCATCACGATTTACAATGGCGCTCTGGTCATGGGCACCGCAATGGTCGATGAAAGCGGCAACTGGAGTTGGACGCCTGGTTCCCCTCTACCGCTCCCAAGTTACTCCATTAGCACCACCGCCACCGATATTGCGGGTAATACCAGTGCGCATTCTCCGTCGGTCAGCTTCACCATTGATACGTCAATTCCGGACGCGCCGGTTATCAGCTATGCCCAGGATGACGCAGGTTTTCCTACCCAGGTGAATAACGGCGATACCACCGACGACAGCACACCGCAACTGACTGGCATCGCAGACGCCAACAGTACCGTCACCGTTTCTTATGGCAGCACAGTGCTCGGCACCGTCACCGCTGATGGACTCGGCAACTGGACGTTGCCACTGTCCACCGGTCTACCGGACGGCACCTACACCTTCACCGCGGTTGCCACCGATAAAGCGGGTAACCCTAGCGGAGTATCCGACTCGTTCACGTTGACCATTGATACTTCCCCGGTGGTGCTTCTGCCACCTGTGGTGACGCACATCACGGATAACGTCGGCATTATTCAAGGTGATCTGACCAACGGGATGTATACCGACGACCAAACATTGGCTATCTCAGGTACAGCGCAAAACGGTACCACCGTGATTATCTATGATAACGGCAGCCAGATAGGTACTGCGACAGTCACCAATGGACAATGGTCTTATCTCACCAGTGCGTTACCTGATGGAGATCACAGCTTTACGTTCGCTGAGCAAGTCGGCAGCGGCGCGCCGGGAGTGCCAACGCTACCAATACTGATTCATGTTGACACTCAGTCTCCAGATAACCCTGACCACCTGGTCATTTCTGATGACGGCACCACGGTGACGGGGGTCGCTGAAAATAACTCTACAGTGATCATCAAGGACGCCGATGGGAATACGCTGGGACAAGGTGTTGCGAATGGGCAGGGCGATTTTACCGTTACCCTCTCTCCAGCCCAGACCAACGGGCAAACCCTGACGGCTATCGATCAGGATCAGGCCGGGAATCAAAGTTCAGGCACCGACTTTACTGCATCAACATCCGGTCTGCCGGTCATCACGCAAATCCTCGATGATGTCGGTAGTGTCACGGGTCCGGTCGCCTTTGGCGGCAGCACCGATGATACTGAGCCAACCCTCAGCGGCACTGCCTTAGCCAACGCTACGGTCCATATTCTTGTCGATGGCGTTGAGGTCGACACCACCACAGCGAACAGCAGCGGTGTCTGGACATACACCTTAGGCAATGGTTTATCTGGCGGTCTTCATACCTTCACCGTGTTTGCCACCACCGCAGGGCTGGACACGCCTCTTTCCGCGCCGGTGAGCATCACTGTCGATCTGACACCACCGCAGGCACCTGCCATTGTTAGCGCCACTGATGACGTCGCACCGCATACAGATCCCCTTGTGGATGGTGACCTGACCAATGACACGCGACCGGCGCTGAACGGTATCAGTGATCCCAACGCCGTCATCACCATCTTTGATTACGGGATAAAGATAGGCACCGCCACGGCCGATGGTAGCGGCAACTGGAGCTTTACCCCACCGGCTGATCTCAGCAGCGCTACGCATATATTCACTGCCCAAGCGACCGATCCGGTGGGCAATACCGGGCCAACTTCCGGGAGTTTCACGCTCAATATTGATGCGATTGCCCCGAACATCCCGACGATCGGCTCGGTGACGAACGACAATGGCACGCTACCAGTGGCAATCAATCCGGGTCAGCCGACCAACGATACGCAGCCGTTGTTGAGCGGCACCGGCGAAATCGGCAGCACCATTACCGTATACGACAACGGCAATGTGCTGGGCACCGCCGTAGTCGACGAGTCAGGCAACTGGAACCTACCATCGCCGACCGTGCTGACCGAAGGCAATCACAACCTGACCGTCACCGCCACCGATCCGGCGGGCAACACCAGCGTACCTTCTGCCGCGTACCCCATTGTTATCGACACCGCACCACCGGCCATCCCGACGTTACTGACCGTCACCGACGATCAGCCGGGCCTCACCGGGGCGCTGGTTAACGGCCAGCTGACCAACGACACCACCCCAACCCTCAACGGGCGTGGTGAAGTCGGCGCGACGATCAAAGTCTTCTCCGACGGCGTGCTGGTCGGCAGCACCACGGTGGATGGCTCCGGGGCCTGGAGCGTCACCCCAGGCGCGCCGCTGACCAATGGTATTCATGTACTGACCGTCAATCAGACCGATCCGGCGGGTAACATCAGCGCCAGTACCGGGGGCTTCACCGTTAATGTTGATGCCAGCGCACCTGGCGCCCCGGTTATCACTTCGGTGGCGGATAACACTGCCCCAGTGATTGGCGTCGTCCCGAACGGCGGCAGCACCAACGAAACCCATCCGGCCATCAGTGGGACCGGGGAAGCAGGCTCGACCATTACGCTCTACAACGGCACAACGGTGCTCGGCACCACGACCGTTAATGCAGGGGGGAATTGGACCTTTACCCCAACCACCGCGCTGACCAGCGGCACCTGGAACATCACCGCTACCGCGACCGATGCGGCGGGGAATACCGGGCCGGCATCAGACGCGCGCAGTTTTACCATCGATGTCGCCGCACCGGGCACACCAATCATTACCACGGTGTTTGACGATCAGGGCCCGGTCACCGGAAACCTGGCTGCCGGGGCAGTAACCGACGATACCCGTCCGGCGATCAGCGGCACCAGTGAAGCCAATGCCTCCGTCAAAATTTATGACGGCGGTAATCAGGTGACCACCGTCACCGCCGACGGTAACGGCGCATGGAGCTGGACCCCAGGCAGCGCGCTGGCGCAGGGTAGCCACACCTTTACGGTCACCGCCACTGATGCAGCGGGCAACATCAGCCTGGCCTCCAACAGCGTGACCTTTGTGGTCGATTCACTGGCGCCGCTGGCGCCAGTCATCACCTCTCTGGCCGATGACGTTACCCCGGGAATTGGCCCTATTGTGGTCGGCCAGACCACCAACGACAACACGCCAACCGTGAGTGGCACGGCGGAAATCGGTGCCACGGTCAACATCTATGATGGCACTACGCTGGTCGGGACCACCACGGCGGATGCGCTCGGCAACTGGATTGTCACCACCTTAGTGCTGGGCGATGGGCCACACACGCTGACCGCTAAATCCACCGACGCCGCAGGCAACGTCAGCCCATCATCGGCAGGCTTCGCTATAACCATTGATACAGCGGCTCCGGTCGCACCGATCTTGCAGTCGGTGACCGACGACGTCACCGGCGGCGCGGTGGGCACACTGACCAACGGCCAGCTCACCAATGACAACAAACCGACGCTGGCTGGCACTGCCGAAGCGGGCAGCACGGTCAGTATTTATGACGGCACAACCCTGCTCGGCACCACCGTCGCCACCGGCGGCGCCTGGAGCTTCACGCCGGGTACAGCTCTTTCCGATGGCTCGCACACGCTGATCGTCACCGCCACCGATGTGGGCGGCAACATCAGCCCGGCCACCAGCGGCTTTGTGATAGTGGTCGATGCCACTGCGCCTGTAACGCCGGTTATCACCACCATCATGGACGATGTGCCGAATATCGTGGGCGCGGTGGGGAATAACCAGCCAACCAACGATGCGCAGCCAACGCTGAACGGTTCGGCGGAGGCTAACAGCACGGTAAGGATTTACGACAACGGCACGCTGGTCACCACCGTGACGGCCAATGCATCAGGGGCCTGGACCTGGACGCCACCAGCGGCTCTCGCACAGGGAAATCACAGCTACACCGTGACTTCCACCGATGCGGCGGGCAACCTTAGCGGGACCTCTACGGCGGCTATTGTGGTGGATACCGTCGCCCCTGGCGCACCGTCGAACCTGGCAGCGAACAGCACCGGGACGCGCATCACCGGCACCGCCGAAGCCAACAGCGCTGTGACCATCACCAGCAGCACCGGCACGGTTTTAGGAACGGCCACCGCTGACGGTACCGGCGCGTTTACCGTCACGATTTCGCCTGCTCAAACCAGTGGTCAAGCGCTGCTGGCTTTTGCGCAGGATAGAGCGGGTAACGTGGGGATCTCCACGCCATTCACCGCACCAGATACCCGCGTGCCGGATGCGCCGACCATTACCAGCGTGGTGGACGACGTCGCCAGCTACACTGGTGTGATTGCCAACGGTCAATTGACTAATGACGCACGGCCAACCCTCAACGGGACGGCGCAGGCCAATGCGACGGTCAATATCTACAACAACGGCACCCTGCTCGGCACCACCACCGCCAATGGCAGCGGCGCCTGGAGCTTCACGCCAACCGCCAACATGACCGAGGGCAGCCACGCCTTCACAGCCACGGCAACCAACGCCAACGGCACGGGGGGGGCCTCGTCAACCACCAGCATTAACATTGATACCACTGCGCCATCGGCGCCGGGCATCAACATCAGCGCAGACGGCAGCACCCTCAGCGGGACGGCGGAAGCCAACAGCACCATCACCATCACCCTGCCGAATAATGCAGGCACGCTGACCGCCACCGCGGGCAGCGATGGCAACTGGACCCTCAACCTGCCGGTTCGCCAGATTGAAGGCCAGCATCTAACCGCCACCGCCACCGATGTCGCGGGGAACACCTCCGGTCAGAGCTCAGTCAACGCGCCAAACCTGCCGCTGTCGGCGGGGGATAACATCACTAACCTGGCGCTGACCTCCACGGCAACCACCACCACTGAGCACCTGACCGACTACGGCCTGCTGCTGGTCGGCGCGTTGGGGAACGTGGCATCGGTATTGGGGAATGACACCGCGCAAGTGACCTTCAACATCGCCGACGGCGGTTCCGGCGATGTCATCATCGATGCCGCCGCCACCGGGATCGTGCTGTCGCTGCTCTCCACCCAGCAAATCGTGGTGCAGCGGTTCGATACCGCCAGCGGCTCGTGGACCACCTTCATCAACACCAGTAATCCAGACTTCGCCAACCTGCTGACCCTCACCGGCAGCGGTGTAACGCTGAGTCTGACTGGCCTTACTGGCGGGCAATATCGCGTCCTGACCTACAACTCGAGCCTGCTGGCGACCGGGTCTTACACCAGTCTTGATGTGGACGTGCATAAAACCAGCGCCGGATCGGTTAGCGGCCCAACCACAGAGTCGGGCAATGTCATCACCGACCGCGATACCACCGGTGGGCTGGATGTCGCCCCAACCGGTACCACGGTCACGCAGGTTACCGACGCCAACGGTGTCGTAACCACGGTCGGCGCGGGCGGGGCGAATATCGTCGGGCTGTACGGCACGCTGCACATCAACCAGGACGGGAGTTACACCTACACCCTGACGAACACCTCTGCGGCAGTGTTAGGGCACAAGGAGAGTTTCACCTACACCATCACCCACAACGGCGTCAGCGATTCGGCACAGTTGGTCGTGACGCTCGGCCCGGTTCCGGCAGCCAGTTCGGTGGTCACCGCCGATGACAGCGCCTCGCTGGTGTTCAACACCAACGTGGAAGCGGTCAACAACGGCGCGTCGTCGCAGTCGGGCTTTACGGTCGTGGGCGTCGGTTTGGGCAACGTGCTGAACCTCGACGTGCTCGCCAACATGAGCAACCCGATCCGATTTGATGTGGAAGACGGCAGCACCCGCACCATGACGCTGCAATCGTCGGTCGGCGGCGTGGCGCTGGCATCGACCTTTGACCTGTACATCTACCGCTTCAACGACCTGACGCAGCAGTACGAACAGTATCAGGTGCAACGAGGCTGGCTGAACGCGCCGCTGCTGGGCGGGCAGTCGAGCCAGCTGACCCTGACGCTGCCGGACGGCGAATACGTGTTCTTGTTGAATACCGCCAGCGGCGTCACGGCGCTAACCGGTTACACCCTCAACATATTGCAGGATCATACCTATGCCGTGGACAGCCTCGCCGCCAGCACCTCCGGGAACGTGCTGAGCAACGATGTGCTGCCTGCCGGGGCGCTGCTGACCGAAGTCAATGGCGTGGCGGTGTCGGCCACCGGCACCACCACCATCAACGGGCAGTACGGCACGCTGACCATTGATGCCAAAGGGAATTACAGCTACGCGCTGAAAAGCGGCGTCGGGGCCGATAGCATCAAAACGCCGGACAGCTTCGTCTACACCGTGAAAGCGGCGAATGGCGATACCGACCGCGCGTCGCTGAACATCACGCCAACGCCGCATGCGCTGGATGCGGTGAACGACTCCAGCGCCGTGATGGCGGTGACGGCGGTGCAGGATTCGATTGGCTACAGCAGTGGAGCACTCGGGTCGGCGACCATCTTCACCCTGGGGAATAAAGGCTCCGGCAGCGGCAGCTTCGATATCACCGGCCATGACGCGCTGCTGAACGCCTCGCTGACCTTCAACGTCACATCGCTGGTTTCACTCGGCGCGCTGACGGTCAGCTGGTCAATCTCTGAGAATGGCAACGTACTCAAGTCCGGCACCACCCCAATCAACTCGATCGGCCTGCTGGCCGCGAGCGCGACCGTTCCGCTCACCGGGCTGGAGCTGGATGCGGGGCACTACACCGTTTCCTTCACCGGTAACCTCGGCGGGCTGGCGGTCGGGAACGTCACCATCACCCCGACCCTGACCGGCACCACCTCACATCTGGATATCTTTGAAACCAGCGGCAGCAGTTCGGTGCACGGCAATATCTTTGATGGCAGCGAGGCCGCCGGGGCCGCCGATCAGTTGGCGAGCGTGCATACAACCCTGAGTATTACCGGCGCGGGCAGCAGCACCGCCACGCTGGATCCGGCGGCCAGTGCCAGCACGGCTACGGTGTTGGGTAAGTACGGCGCATTGCAATTTAATCTTGATGGTTCGTACACCTACACCCTGAACAACGGCGTGGCGCTGTCGTCGATGACCAGCAAGGAGACCTTCACTTACACCCTGAATGATAAAAATGGTCACACCGATACCGCAACCCTGACCATCAACATGAATCCGCAGATGGCCAGCACCGGTCAGCATGACGTCCTGACCGGCTCGGCCTACGGCGATACGTTGATTTACCACCTGCTGAACGGCGCCAGCGCGACCGGGGGCAACGGTAGCGACGAATGGACCAACTTCAACCTCGCTCAGGGCGACAAAATCGATCTGCGCGAACTGTTGACCGGCTGGGATCACCAGGCGTCTACGCTCGGGAACTACGTGCAGGTCAACACCAACGGCGCTAACACGGTGATTTCTGTCGACCGTGACGGCACAGGTTCCACCTATAACTCCACCCCATTAATTACCCTGGACGGTGTTCACACCACACTCGCGGAGCTGATGCAGCAGAACCACATTATTACCGGCTAGACGACAACAGCCCCGGCGGTCATGGCTTCCGGGGCAATAACAGAAACATGCTGTGATTTTTGAAAGGGATACAATATGGGAAGAAGAGCGCCTGTCGCATTATTGCTGGCATTCCACCTCTGTTCCATTCAGGTGTATGCCGAGGATGAGCCACAATCCATCAGTTCTGAAGGACTGGCCAACGAGCAGGGTTTGCCTTCGCTCGATGGCTCCGCCGCTGAACTTCCCCTGAGTACCGCCGCACCCGGCACGCTGACGTTGGGCCACGCCGTGAGTCGCGCCGTAAACTGGCACCCGGCTATTCGGGAGGCTATCGGGAAACTGCTGACGCAAAACGAGCAGATTAACGTCGCCAAATCGAAATATTACCCGCAGGTGACCGCGGGCATGAACAATGGTTACAGCAACACCTACACCAACAACGGCTACAGCCCGTCGCTGGTGCTGTCTCTGTCGCAGATGCTGTACGACTTTGGCAAAGTCTCGAGCCAGGTCCGGGCCGAAACGGCCGGGGCCGCGCAGGAACAGGCCAACGTGCTGGTGAGCATTGATACCGTGGCGCACGATACCGCGTTAGCGATGGTGCAGGTGCAGTCCTGGCAGCAAATGGTCGACGCCGCCAAAGAACAACTCGATGCGCTCAACAGCATCGGCAAACTTACGCAACAGCGCAACGACGAAGGGGCCACCTCCCTTTCGGACGTGGTGCAAACCAACGCCCGTATCGAATCGGCGCGTTCGCAAATGGTGCAGTATCAGGCCAATCTCGACAGTGCGCAGGCCACGTTAATGACCATGCTCGGCTGGAATACGCTTAACGGGGTCAGCACGGAATTTCCGGTCAAGCTTAAACAAAGCTGCATGATGGCCAAACCGGAAGACCGCCTGGTGCCGTCGGTGCTGGCGGCCTGGGCACAGGCCAGCGCGGCGCAGGCAAACCTGGATTACGCCAATGCGCAAATGACACCGACCATTTCGCTGGAGCCGTCCGTCCAGCATTACCTCAACGACAAATACCCCAGCAGTGAAGTGCTCGATAAAACGCAGTATTCGACGTGGGTCAAAGTCGAAATGCCGATTTATCAGGGCGGAGGCCTCACGGCGCGACGTGATGCCGCCAGCCATGCGGTCCAGTCTGCGCAATCAACCATTCAGCGCACGCGGCTCGACGTGCGCCAGAAACTGCTGGAAGCGCGCAGCCAGTCGCTCAATCTTGCCAGCGCATTACAAATTCTGGGCCGCCAACAGCAGCTCAGCGAACGCACCCGCGAACTCTATCAGCAGCAGTATCTCGACCTCGGTTCTCGCCCATTATTGGATGTGCTCAACGCCGAACAGGAAGTTTATCAGGCACGCTTTGCAGAGCTGCAAACGCAAAGCCAACTCCATCAGCTTCAGCTTGACTGCCTCTACAACACCGGCACGATACGCCAGGCTTTTGGCTTAAATAATCGCAGCATCCAGTCCGTGGAGATCCAGCCATGACCCGTGCCGCTCCTCCTGTTGAAGAACTCATAAGCGACCGCGCCCTCAGCAACTGGGCGCTGGCTATCGGTCACGTAGCGGCCCACTATCGGGTGGTTTGTTCGCCTGGTGCGATTCAGGCCAACGCCCCGTGGTTTAAAGGCAAAACGCACACCCCTGCCCTGACGCAGCTCTCGCGTCAGGCCGGGCTGTCGTTCCATCAGCTCACCCTCAACGAACACGCGTTCAGCCAATGGCGACTGCCGGTGGTGGCGGAACTTGCAGACGGTCAACTGGCGGTAATAGAGCACTTCAACGGCGAGGATGCGGTCGACGTGTTCATGATTGACCACGACGGGGAAAGCAACCGCGTGGTCGCCAGCGAATTGTTATCCTCGGTGAAATACGTCGCCGCTCTGCGCCCGCTGTCGGCGCTCAAAGACAGCCGCGTCGACGCCTACGTATCCCGCTTCAGCCCCGACTGGATGAAAGGGTTAGTGTTGCAGGATCTTCGCCCGTACATCCCGGTGATGATCGCCGCGTTTCTGGTTAACGTGCTGTCACTCGCCGGGATCGTCTTTTCGATGCAGGTGTATGACCGGGTGATCCCGGCGCAGTCTTACCCGACGCTGTACGTGCTGGCGACCGGGGTACTGATTTCCGTGATCTTTGGTTTTCTGCTGCGTGAAGCGCGCACGCACATCATGGACGTGCTCGGCAAACGCGCCGACATGCGAATTTCCGACCGGGTATTCAGCCACGCTCTGCGGCTGCGTAACAGCGCGGTGCCCCGCTCCACCGGCAGTTTCATTTCCCAGCTGCGCGAGCTGGAGCAGATCCGCGAAATGATCACCTCATCCACGCTCTCGACACTGGTCGATCTGCCGTTCTTTTTCCTGTTCGTTATTGTGCTCGGGATAATCGCCCCGCAGCTGTCATGGATTGCTCCGATTGCCGCGGTACTGATGGTGCTGCCCGGCCTGCTGCTACAGAAAAAACTCGCCGTTCTCGCCAACCAGTCAGCGCACGAATCGACCCTGCGCAACGCGGTTCTGGTGGAAAGCGTGCAAGGGCTGGAAGACATCAAACTGATGCAGGCGGAGAACCGTTTTTTGCAACAGTGGAACAGCTACATTCGCATCACCGGTGAATCCGGGTTGCGCACCCGCAAAGTGACCCAGGGGCTGATTGGCTGGGGAATGTCGGTGCAAAGCCTGGTCTACGCGGCGGTGATTTTATTCGGCGCGCCGCTGGTGATTGAAGGCACGCTGACCACCGGTTCGGTGGTTGCCGCATCGATGCTGGCCTCGCGCATGATTGCGCCCATGGCCGGGCTGTGCGGCGTGCTGGCCCGCTGGCAGCAGGTAAAAGCCGCGAAAACCGGGCTCGACAGCATCATGCAGCTGCCGACTGAAACGCAGCGCGACGAAACGCTGGTGCATCAGGAGATTTTCCACGGTCACTACGTGTTTGAGAACGCGCATTTCCGCTATCACCACGAAGATCAGCGCGTGCCGCTGCGCATTTCACGCCTCGAAATTCTGCCGGGCGAGCGCGTGGCCCTGCTTGGGCGCAACGGCGCGGGCAAATCCACGCTGCTGCAAGCGCTGGCGGGCGGCGTCGATATCGTCAACGGCGATCTGCGGCTTGACAATCTCAGCATCTCGCAAATCGACATGGCCGACCTGCGGCGCAACATCGGTTTTCTCAGCCAGAACGCGCGGCTTTTTTTCGGCACGCTGCGCGAAAACCTGACCCTCGGCGCACCGCACGCCAGCGATGAAGCGGTGTTTGAAGTGCTGGAAATTTGCGGCGCCGACAGCTTCGTTAAGCGTCTGCCGAAGGGGCTGGACCATCCGATAATGGAAGGCGGCAACGGGCTTTCCGGCGGTCAGCGTCAGGCGATTTTGCTGGCGCGTATGCTGCTGCGCTCGCCGAATATCGTCCTGCTCGACGAGCCAAGCGCGTCGCTGGATGAACACACCGAACGCGAGTTTATCCAGCGGCTGGGTAACTGGCTTGGCAACCGGACGCTGATTGTCGCAACTCACCGCGTGCCGATGCTGGAACTGGTGGAACGCGTAGTGGTGCTTAAAGAAGGCCAGCTGGTGATGGACGCGCCAAAAGCGCAGGCGATGAACAACAACCGTTCGCCGGTTCCGGCGGCGGCCAGCGGACGGGGGTGGAACAATGAAAACCAATCAGCGTGACATCGCCATGGACGATCTGGATATTCGTCGGGAGAACGAGTTTTCCGGCGCCAGTAAAATCGTCCTGCTCTCCGCCGTACTGTTTCTGATCCTCGCCGTATGGGCGTGGTTTGGCCAACTGGATGAAGTCTCTACCGGCACCGGGAAGGTGATCCCCAGCTCGCGTGAACAGGTTTTACAGTCGCTCGACGGCGGGATCCTCACCGAACTGATGGTTCACGAAGGCGACAAAGTACAGGCGGGCCAGGTGGTGGCGCGGCTGGACCCGACGCGATCGGAATCTAACGTTGGCGAAAGTGCCGCCCGCTACCGCGCATCGCTGGCCTCCAGCGTGCGTCTGAATGCGGAAGTGAATGACCTGCCGCTCAAGTTTCCCGACTCACTGAAAGCCTGGCCGGACCTTATCGCCTCCGAAACGCGGCTGTATAAATCCCGCCGCGCGCAGCTCACCGATTCTCAGGCGGATTTGCAGGACGCCTTAAATTCCGTCAACAAAGAACTGGCGATCACCCAGCGCCTTGAACGGAGCGGTGCCGCGAGCCATGTGGAAGTGCTGCGGTTGCAGCGGGAAAAAAGCGATCTCGGCCTGAAAATCACCGACCTGCGCTCGCAGTATTACGTGCAGGCGCGCGAGGCGTTGTCGAAAGCCAATGCCGAAGTGGACATGCTCTCGTCGATCATCAAAGGGCGCGAAGATTCTGTAACCCGCATGACGGTGCGATCGCCGATGCGTGGGATCGTAAAAAATATCCAGGTGACGACGATCGGCGGCGTTATCCCGCCGAACGGTGAAATGATGGAGATAGTCCCCGTAGACGATCACCTGCTGATCGAAGCCCGACTTTCGCCGCGCGACATCGCGTTTATCCACCCCGGACAGCGGGCGCTGGTCAAAATCACCGCCTACGATTACGCCATTTACGGCGGCATCGAAGGCACAGTGGAGACCATCTCGCCGGACACCATCCAGGACAAAGTAAAACCAGAAATCGTGTATTACCGGGTATTTATCCGCACCCATCAGGACTATCTGGTAAACAAACGCGGCCACAAATTTTCGATATCACCGGGGATGGTCGCCAGCGTCGACATCAAAACCGGCGAGAAAACCGTCATGGATTACCTGATTAAACCGTTCAACCGCGCGAAAGAGGCGCTGCGTGAGCGATAAGTGAGCGTTTACGCGGGTTATAGCGGTGGTATTTAGCCTGGCAGGTCTGTTATACTGACTGGAACACATTGGGGCTGATTCTGGATTCGACGGGATTTGCGAAACCCAAGGTGCATGCCGAGGGGCGGTTTGCCTCGTAAAAAGCCGCAAAAAAATAGTCGCAAACGACGAAAACTACGCTTTAGCAGCTTAATAACCTGCTAAGAGCCCTCTCTCCCTAGCTTCCGCTCTTAAGACGGGGATCAAGAGAGGTCAAAACCAAAAGAGATCGCGTGGACATCCTGCCTGGGGTGAAATCGCTAAAACTAATCAGGCTAGTCTGGTAGTGGCGTGTCTGTCCGCAGCTGCCCGGCGAATGTAAAGACTGACTAAGCATGTAGTACCGAGGATGTAGGAATTTCGGACGGGGGTTCAAATCCCCCCAGCTCCACCAAATAATGATCCGGATGTGTCCGGTGAAGTACAGAAAGCCCGTATGGCACAAGCCCTACGGGCTTTTTTGTGTCTGTCGTTGTCCGAGAACATCCGGCTAAATCCAGTGATTATTGGTATACGTTTAGGTATACGGTAGGATGTATACCTAAAAGCGTATACCAATTCATGAAGGAGCGGCCACAGTGGCACGGACAACACGCCCCCTGACCAACACCGAAGTTCTGCGCGCTAAAGCGTTAGAGAAGGATCTAACGCTGCATGATGGCGATGGGCTTTTCCTGATAGTGAAAACCAGCGGAAAAAAGCTCTGGCGTTTCCGTTATCAACGTCCGGTAACAAAGCAGCGAACAATGATGGGACTCGGTGCCTTCCCCGCCCTTTCGCTTGCTGATGCCCGAGGGTTGAGAGCGGATTACCTTGCCTTATTAGCCAACGGAATCGACCCACAGATTCAGGCCGAAGTTGCAGAGGAGCAGCAGCAAATCGCTCTGGACAGTATTTTTTCAACGGTCGCCGCTAACTGGTTCAAGCTAAAAAGCAAAAGTGTTACCCCTGATTACGCAAAAGACATTTGGCGCTCACTGGAGAAAGACATATTTCCTGCCATCGGTGAGATCCCTGTTCAGCAAATCAAAGCCCGAACACTTGTTGAAGCCCTTGAGCCAATCAAAGCACGTGGGGCGCTAGAGACTGTCCGTCGTCTGGTGCAGCGCATTAACGAGATAATGATTTATGCCGTTAACACGGGTCTGATTGATGCGAATCCGGCTTCAGGTGTTGGCATGGCTTTTGAGAAGCCCAAAAAACAAAACATGCCGACACTGCGGCCAGAGGAATTGCCAAAGCTGATGCGTTCTCTAGTCATGTCAAATCTATCTGTTCCGACCCGTTGTCTTATTGAGTGGCAGCTCCTGACCCTTGTGCGCCCTTCTGAGGCTTCCGGTGCTCGATGGGCAGAGATCGATCTCGGTGCCAAACTCTGGACGATTCCAGCCGAACGGATGAAGGCTAAACGAGAACACATGGTTCCTTTATCACATCAGGCTTTAGATATTTTGGAAGTGATGAAGCCCATCAGTGCTCATCGTGAACATATTTTTCCCAGCAGAAATGACCCTAAGCAACCAATGAACAGCCAGACTGCAAATGCCGCACTTAAACGTATTGGATATGGTGGGAAGTTAGTTGCTCATGGGTTAAGGTCAATTGCGAGTACAGCGATGAATGAAGCAGGGATGAATGCGGACGTCATTGAGTCAGCATTAGCGCACACCGATAAGAATGAAGTACGAAGAGCTTATAATCGTTCAATTTATCTTGAACAAAGGATAGATCTAATGGGTTGGTGGGGGAATTACGTTAAGTCACTATCAATTAATAACTAAAACATAATAAAAAGGAGTATGGAAATGTATAATTCATTTGTTACAACCAAAGTGCGGCCCATTCGGAAATTATTTATCATCGAAGATGATCATGAAGTATTCCTGTCAATATTCATGTCGTTAATGCAAGATATTGATGGCATTTTAAATTTAATTTTAAAATCTGATGACTTATTGTTTTCTGAGATAAATAAGGCACTTGTTGATAACTATGATCCTGATGTTATACTCAACTATTCTAGCCTTGAAGATAAAACCATTTCAGAATTTTTTAATGCTATAACCTACAATTCTAAATCAACTAACTATAATTTACTTAATTTTTGCTCTCCAATTTTCACTTTCTCTAGCACGCCATACTTAGCCACAAAAGACCCAACATTAATACCTAGCAACGTTTATGCATCATCAAATGTTGAATTTACCGCCAAATCACTATTCCTCGCTTTAAACTTCGGTGTAATAGACAAAAGAAATTATGTTCACATGAAGAGAATGCCATCCATTTTCCAAGATGTGACCATTTCATGCATAGACGATGCCAACAAAATAAAATCAAATATATTTGAAAACAAAACAAAGTATCATAATTTAACCAACGCCCTAGGCTCCGCATATACCTCATCAAGTGTCTATGACAAGAATCATAATAGCAAAGGTTTTTTTGCAGATAAAGATAAGGATTATCTGTTTATCTCAAGCTCGTCTGACTTCAATTTCATTCTTTACTTTTGGAACACCAGAAATAACTATAACTATGCTAAATTAGCTTGGTTACCACTCGAGGAAGTTGAGAAGCATAAGGAGATAATATCTAATGACACTGTATTGGTCGTAAGTAATGAAAAAGTAATAACTAAATTACCGTCCGATTTTTCAAACAACGAATATATTGTTGCTGACAAATATTACTTTCCAAGCAATAAAGAAAGATGGATAAATTTTGAACACAACCAATATCTTACAGACCCATCGGACATCAAAACACTAACACACCCTAATGAAAAGACATTCGCTGATATAGGCTTTGGGGGTGGATTTGCTTTTGAAATTAGAGGATTGGAAGAACTATCTTACCCCAAAAAATACTTTTTAGGTGATTGCTTTTCTGATAGGCTCGTAGATAATTCAATATTCCCGTACTACTTTACACGTTTATCCAACAAGGGATTATCTAAGTACTTCAAACATTTTTCTCCTTACAGAACATCAGGAATAACTGAAACATTCAAGCTACCTTCATTTGTTAATTTATTGAATTCACATTTCCATCATTATAACCTCACCTTAAAGCAAACAACAAAAACATTTATTTTAGAGCAGTTAATACAACTACTCGGTGGAGTTAATAACGCCAGTTTAATTAGTGACAAAAAAACATTTGATTTATTAGTATCGCTAACCCCTCATACAAGGACAGAACGACTTGTTCAAAAGGCATTTCCTAAACTTGAAGACAATATTTCACAAGATGACTTGATTTCTTACATTGGCACTTTAAAAGAACGAGGCGATATATCGTTATCTACCACCATTATCCCTCTGGAAAGCATAGAGAATAAGTTAAAAGAAAAAAGCACATCACCTGCTATCTATCAAGGGAAGTTGCAAAAACTATATAATGCAAACATTTTATTAAGAGGGAAATATTTCCAATGTGCGCATTGCTCAGCAATGCTATGGTTCCCCCTGGAAACCTTACAACGGATAAACCATTGCGTCGAATGTGGAAACATGATCAACATACCTTTATTCGATAATGGAAAAGTACTAAACGACCACTATAAGTTAAATCAACTAGTAGCCCGAGCAGTAGACCAAGGTCAGTTAGCTACTTTATTATTAATAAATTACATTAATAAGCAAGGATATAACCATTTTAGTTATGAATCCAACTATGAAATATTTAAAGAAGCAAAACTAATATCCGACATCGATGTTTTTGTGAAGATTGGTCATAAATTGGGTCTATGCGAATGCAAGTCCAATGCTACATTCAGCACTAAGCAAATCGACGAACTACTCAAGATAGCCGCACTCGTGAATTGTGACTTTATAATGCTATCTTGTCTCCTCAGCAAGGATGATGAGCGAATCATTAAAACAATGGAGTATCTTAATGGTAAAGTACTAGATATCCCAGTATTCATCGTAACTGGAAACGAACTTTTTGCTGAAAAACCAGTTCGAATATATAAATACTTTGAAATAAACTTCGGAATCAATGATTTTGAAAAAGGGCCAATACTTTTATGAAGTTTGCGACTGAAAGAGCTAAAATAAACATCTGCAACATAGTTTTATGTTAATTCAGATGAAAACCTTGACTCTTTTTCTGAAATTAACGCAATTCAGCCAGTCACAACCATCACCAAATTTGGATGAAAAAAATAATTTAGCTCTGTAGGCAGCGCGCAATGCTCTCCCCGCCACGCCTGCCCGCTTAATGGGCCGCTTTTAATGCAGGTGCAAAGGTGGTCTCAGGCCGCGCCACGACTGGCGCTGGTCTGGCATGCCGGAGCGAGAAAACGCATGCAAAACCATGCACCTTATGGATGCATGGCTTATTTCGTTAAAAATAGCGGGATTTACGGGGATTTTTTGACAGGCTACTGCGCGGCCAGTCCGGCACGTCGACGGGCGTAAATCATGCTCTGTGCAGGGGTGAATTTTTCACGATTATCATCCCGCGAAGGCGCGTCAGGCCTGTATCCGATGGCCGATAAAATATCTTTATCCTGTGCAGAATAATTAATTTCATTTCCAGCGGTCAGCCAGACGGAAAGAGCTTCTCTCAGGTAAGAGACTGAACGGTCAATCGCGCGATTTTTTATCATCGCGGGCTGGTTTTTAATCCCCATCAGCTCCGGTGCCAGTGCGGCGGTCAGCTCTGCGCCGTTCTGCTGCATAAAATCATGCAGCCGGTTACGGATGCTGATGCGCTGCACCTCCTCATGCGAGAAGATGTAGCGACCGGCGGCCTGATTAACTTCCCATTTTTTTACGTCAATCAGGTCACGCAGCGTCTGTAATCTGCGAGAGCCTGATGTATTGTCATCCAGCAATAATTCCTGATATTCCTGCATTGCGGCGGCCAGTTCGGTTTTACGGTTCAGCCACGCGGTTTTGTTCGTCTGGCAGGCGTCATAGGCCTGCTGTAAGGTCAGAGTGGTCACGGGTTGTCTCTCCTGATTAATGGCGGAACGGCGAGCTGTAGCAGCCTTTTACCCGACGGGGTGCCACGGGGGCTGTCGGCACCGGCGCGGGTTTCTCATCGACGACCGGCGAACGTATCACTTCAAAGATGGACTCATGCGTTTTGAATGTCGCCGAACAGTGCACATTCTGGCACTGCAGGTAACTCTCTTTGACGCTGTCAGACATATAGCGGCTGGTGCGAACGTGTGCCGCTGTGCGGCAGAAAGGGCAGCGCATCATGACAATAACCCCCGTGCTTTCAGGTCAGCTTCACGTTCCCGCATTTTTTCCTGCCAGACTTTTCGCTGACCGGGCGTGGCCGCAACGTCATACTCCATATGTGGCAGTGTGGAGGCCGACAGCCCTGTTTTAAACAGCACCGGTTCATCGGTCAGACGGATATTGCAGCCTTTCACCGCCTGCTCAAGCCGGTCTTTTACCTGCTGCATCACAACCTTTTCCGGTTCGGTATATCCCTGATGCCCGGTGGTATTGGCAAGCGGATTATTCAGAACCAGTATGTTGAGTTTCATTGCTCTGATGAGGGCACCGCAGCTTTCACGCAGGGCAGCATCAAGTTCATGCTCTGCATACTGACTGAGGACGCCGTGATGTGCCTGACGGTATGCTCTGGCCGTGCGGTCACAGGCTCCTTTGAGCCTGTCCAGCTCAAAAGACAGTACCTCGTTCATGCTGTCACATTCCTGCGCCAGTTCCCGCCGTGCCACGCGCGCCAGATGGCGTTGTTTCAGCTCGTCGGTAATGACAGCACCACCGGCACGAAAGGCGGCGCGCCATGCGCCGGAATCATTGCCGTTTTCCTGCTCCAGTTCATTTTTTTGCGTTTGCACCTGGCTGATGGCCGTCGTGGTTTCATCCATACGGCTGGCATTGGCGAGATGCGCCGAGCGGGCAGTCTCAAGGCGTTCCATTGCAGGTTTAAGGTAGTCGGGAATAACAGCGGTCTGAGTCATGTCGGGTCTCCTCTTCGTTTCAATCTGAGGAGATTCTGCCGCGCCAGACACAACAACACGATTCATTGCCGTTGTGGCAAAAATGGCACAAACAGACCTTAAAACCCGGCTGGCCAGAGAAAGGTCTCAGGAAAACCTTACTCACTGTTTGTTTTTTTACTTATAACTATTCACTACTGTTCACTGAAAAGAAAAAGGTAAGTAATACAGTCAGATAAAGGGTGAACAGTTGAGGGTGTAACTGTTCACCGACTGTTCACTACTGTTCACCTTTTGGATTTTGACCGGCCTGTTTACTTAGATTTTATTTCGATTAAAAAATGAATATATATATAAAAAAGTAATCAGAAATGGGCCACCAGTTTGCCAATGTTTACCAAAAGATGGCCAACGTTTGCCACTGTATAAAAATCGTTCTGTTGTGTGGTGAAGCACTACAAAATGACTTGTTGCCCTGCGTAAAAATATTCACAAAATAGAGAGCTACCCGAAGCCGGACGGACACGACCGGCACTGTATGGACTTTGTGAGGTAGCCCGATGCACACCGCTTTTTCTTCCCCGTCTTCCGCCCCTGCCGCGCCACTGATGCCGGTTTCTGATACCGTTCTTGAGCGTTTTATTCGTCTGCCCGAAGTGATGCATCTGTGCGGTCTGTCCCGGTCAACCATTTATGACCTCATCAGCCGGGAAGCCTTCCCGAAACAAATCTCCCTCGGCGGTAAAAACGTGGCGTGGGCGCACTCAGAAATAACTGCATGGATGACTGACCGCATTGCCGAACGTAACCGGGGCTATGACGCATGATGATGACCGTTCAGCAAACAGCCCCTTTTTCTGGCTTGCTTCTTTTCGACATTTCCAGGTATAGTTTTTCCGCTGTCGCAAAATCGGCAGCCGGGATTTGCAGCCCGTGTAACTCAATGGCGACACCAGACGCGCCATGCGTCTTTTTTTATGTCGTAGCTCAGACACACCCATTTTTCGGGCTGTGGTGCTTATTCCATAGCCCCTGTCAGATAATGGTGGTCCGGGCGGGGCAGCCTTCGGGCTGGCCGGTATCCATTGAGGCCGGTACTGCAAACCCTGTCCGGGTCACCACCCATGAGATTTGCAGCTCCGGTGGTGGCGATAACCGCTACTCAATGGAGGTTGCCCTTATGGCTACGACCCTCACCCCGTCACACCCGCAGTTTATCTTTGTGTTTGCCGCCGTTCGTCGCGCCGACCGTAAACCCCGTATCTGTATGCTCCGCACCGTTGCCGGTGATGAGCACGCCGCACGCCTTTCTCTCGTTCGCGATTACGTCCTCTCGTTCGCTGGCCGTCTGCCGGTTGCGGAGGTGCGCGCATGAGACACACCACTATTACCGCCCGTGACCTCGAATGCCTGGAGCATATGCGCAACGTCGGCCAGCTTGTCGGCGACCTGATGCAGGTGCAGGACTGCACCACCGTTCGCCGTGACCCGGCGCAGCAGTCGAAACTTAACTCCGTGATTTACCTCATGACCGCCCAGCTCGACGGTGTGGTCGAACGCTGCAATCAGCACTGGCTGACCGGGGAGGGCAACGTATGAAACAGCCATTACCGCCCGTATTACGCGCCGCGCTTTATCGTCGCGCCGTGGCCTGTGCATGGCTGGCGGTATGCGAGCGTCAGCACCGCTACCCGCAGCTCACCCTCGACGCGCTCGAAAGCGCCATTGCTGCCGAGCTGGAGGGTTTCTATCTGCGTCAGCATGGCGAGGAAAAAGGCCGTCAGATTGCCTGTGCACTGCTGGAAGATTTAATGGAAGCCGGACCACTCAAGGCCGCGCCGTCGCTGTCCTTTCTCGGGCTCGCCGTGATGGATGAACTTTGCGCCCGTCACATCACCGCACCGGTACTGCACTGAGGGAGAAAATAGCCATGAAAATGAACGTAACAGAAACGGTAAAACAGGCGTGCGGCCACTGGCCGCGCATTCTCCCGGCGCTGGGCGTGAAGGTCATTAAAAACCGCCATCAGGCCTGCCCGGTGTGCGGCGGCTCTGACCGTTTCCGCTTTGACGATAAAGAGGGGCGCGGTACGTGGTACTGCAACCAGTGCGGCGCGGGTGATGGTCTGAAACTGGTTGAGAAGGTGTTCGGTGTAAAACCGTCAGAGGCAGCCCAAAAGGTGAATGCCGTGACCGGCAACCTGCCGCCGGTTGCCCCGGAAGTGATTGCGGCCGCAGAAGCTGAAACCGATACCGACCGCATAGCAGCGGCCGCGCTGGCCGTCAGGCTCATGGAGAAAACCCGACCGGCCACCGGCAACGCTTACCTCACCCGCAAGGGTTTCCCCGCTCTGGAATGTCTGACGCTCACCGCCCTGCATAAAACCGGCGGCGTGACGTTCCGCGCCGGTGATGTGGTGGTGCCGCTGCATGACGGTACCGGTGCACTGGTTAACCTTCAGCTTATCAATGCTGACGGTCTCAAACGCACCCTGAAAGGCGGTGCCGTAAAAGGGGCATGTCATATCATCGAGGGGCAGAAACAGGCCGGAAAACGCCTGTGGATAGCGGAGGGCTATGCGACCGCACTCACCGTACATCACCTGACCGGGGAAACCGTCATGGTGGCTATGTCGTCCGTGAACCTCCTTTCTCTGGCGAGCCTTGCCCGACAAAAGCACCCGGCCTGTCAGATTGTGCTTGCCGCCGACCGCGACCTTAACGGTGACGGCCAAACAAAAGCCGAAGCGGCCGCAGAAGCCTGCAAGGGCGTTGTTGCCCTGCCGCCTGTGTTTGGTGACTGGAATGATGCGTTTATGCAGAATGGCGAAGAAGCGACGCAGAAAGCGGTTTATGACGCCATCCGGCCACCGGCTGACAGTCCTTTTTCTACCATGAGCGAGGCGGAATTTACCGCCATGAGCACCAGTGAAAAAGCGATGCGGGTGCATGAGCATTACGGCGAAGCGCTGGCCGTGGATGCGAACGGCCAGCTCCTGTCCCGTTATGAGGCCGGGATATGGAAAATCATTCCGCCGTCAGATTTTGCCCGTGATGTGGCCGGATTATTCCAGCGCCTGCGTGCGCCGTTTTCTTCGGGGAAAATTGCCTCGGTGGTGGAGACCCTGAAACTGATTATTCCGCAGCAGGACGCACCGGCGCGTCGTCTGATTGGTTTTCGTAACGGCGTACTCGATACCGCCACCGGTACTTTCAGCCCGCATCATAAATCGCACTGGCTGCGCACGCTGTGCGATGTCGATTTTACCCCGCCGGTGGAGGGTGAAACGCTGGAAACCCACGCCCCGGATTTCTGGCGCTGGCTTGACCGCGCCGCCGGTGGCAGACCGGAAAAACGCGACGTGATTCTGGCCGCACTGTTTATGGTGCTGGCAAACCGCTACGACTGGCAGCTCTTTCTGGAAGTGACCGGCCCCGGCGGCAGCGGCAAAAGTATCATGGCCGAAATAGCCACCCTGCTTGCCGGTGAGGATAACGCCACGTCGGCCACCATCGAAACGCTGGAATCACCACGTGAGCGCGCGGCGCTGATTGGCTTCTCACTAATACGCCTGCCTGACCAGGAAAAATGGAGCGGTGACGGTGCAGGGCTCAAGGCCATCACCGGTGGTGATGCGGTATCGGTCGACCCGAAATACAAGGATGCGTACTCCACCCATATTCCGGCGGTGATTCTGGCCGTGAACAATAACCCGATGCGCTTTACCGACCGCAGTGGCGGTGTCTCGCGTCGCCGGGTGATCCTGCATTTCCCTGAGCAGATTGCGCCGGAGGAACGCGACCCGCAGCTTAAGAACAAAATCGCCCGTGAGCTGGCCGTGATTGTGCGCCAGCTAATGCAGAAGTTCAGCGATCCGATGACTGCCCGCGCACTGCTCCAGTCACAGCAGAACTCCGACGAGGCACTCAGCATCAAGCGCGATGCCGATCCGACATTTGATTTTTGCGGCTATCTCGAGATGCTACCGGAGCCTGACGGGATGTACATGGGGAACGCCAATATTATTCCGCGTCAGCCCCGGCTCTACCTGTACCACGCTTATCTGATTTACATGGAGGCTCACGGCTATAAGAACACGCTGAGCCTGACCATGTTCGGAAAAGGGCTGTCGGCCATGCTCAAGGAGTACGGACTAAACTATGATAAGCGGCGAACAAATCAGGGAATGCAGACCAATCTGAAACTCAGGGAGGAAAGCAACGCCGACTGGTTGCCGAAATGCGACGAGCCCGCAGCGAAATAACCTACCTCAGACCGGCAATGCCGGTCTTTTCTAATCATAAGTAAAATAGATACTAACCATAATAAAAAATCGCCTCTAAGTTTAGATGGATTTATTTATCTTTACATTTCTTTGACGTTCAGCTTCGATATGATATAACTAAGGGTATAAAAGTGACCACCTTATTGAAAATTATAACAAAACTGTAGTTTTCAATATTGCTGGTAAAAAATATCTCGTGGAGGGAAAATGGGCACAAACGGGCTACTAGCTGTCTTTGCTATAATACTTGCTTGGTATACTCTTCTTACCGATGAGAAAAGAACTGATTTCAAATTGCGCATAACTTATTCATACTCAGCATTTATTTGTTCGTTGTTACTAATAATAATGATAATTGTTTATTCGCCTATACTCATTAACATTCTACCTGTTAATCCCATACCTTGGTATTTTGGTTTCACCGAAGATACAATGGCATTTACTTGTTTATGTTTGATTGTTATATTTTTTGGAGCTAAACTATTAGGAAAAACCATCCCAAAAGCCAATTACAAAAAATGGGTTCATTACTCCGAAAAATATTTACGCGCTAAGAAATTCGAACAACTAGGTTTTCTGCTAGATAAATATCATGAGCAGCTATTCAAAGTCCTAAACAATAAAGCATGGTCTGTTCGGTTACGCAACAAATTGTACCCCAACCGTTTCCTACGGTTAAAAGCAAAAAAAACAAATTCTTTTCTTGATAATCCTAGCATTATGAAGATCAGAAAGTATTTAGCTTCTCTATTACCTAAAAATGACAAAGAGCAAGAACTTATCCAGTTAAATATTTCACGACTACTTAAATCAAAAGCATTCTTAGTTTATCTTTCCGATACATATCCGCATATTGCAATGAAAGCAACAAGCCTACATCTCAGAGATCATGAAGAGTATGTGACTTCATATTTCACTCATCTAATTTCACTGCCTGGTAGCGATCTGTACAGGGAGTTGCGTGACAATCAAAACCGCTCTCATACTGGTGAGTATTTCCTTGATGAAAGCAATCCTCTTTTAAACTATTATTTCGATGATATGAATGTTGCAATCGAAGTGAAAATCTGGAAACCAATTGGTGATTACTTGGAGGTATTTATAAAAGAACAAAAAGGAAAGAACAACTACTACAATAAACACGACATTCATTTTTCAAGTAATGATGAACGCTGGAATTGCCCCATTTTTGTCGGCGTGTTTTTCTTTGATGTTATGGTAACTCTTTCAATCTTCAAACGCTCTAAATACCACATGTGGTTAATGTACTATAAATATTTTTTAACAGCTATTCTTGAAAATCGCGAATGCCACGAGGACGTTGACCAAAATAAAGAATTCCCGGTCAGATTTGATTACTTAATTTACCAAATTATATCAAATTGCAGTAAATGGGTTGGAGCCATCGAATATTTAGATTACACAAATTGGTCTCAAGACAACATAAAAATATCACCTGAGCATTTTGCATCTAAATGTCTAGGAGAGATGATGCATTTAATTATTACATCAAGTAAAATTGAGATGCAACAAAAATCATATCTTTTGGAAATTGCAATAAGGGTAATGCATAACCTCGATCAGAGACGGCATAATTATTTTTCCAAATGCATTTTCGATAACATTATAAGATCCTATGAGGGTAGTCCAGTAAACGAAGCGACTATTGTTATGCTCCGTGAAGTATATTCCGATGTTGATCATGTTATTAAACATGAAAATTCAACTTTTGAAAGAGAATTGTCAAAGTTATAACCAGTTATACAGGCCATTCAACATAATTGGGGTTTTATCAATATGCTGTAAAAACCACCTGCTTTGCAGGTGGAGTTGGTTTAGCTCAGCGGGGCTGACTAAATTCCTACAATCAGTCCCTGCCTTTTGTAAACGATATAAATCTATAGCCAAAACATGTTGCTGCCCCTCCCCCCGCCAGAGGTGGCGTTCATTCATGGAAAAGAGTGAACAGTAAAGTGTTCACTGTTCACCAACCATTCACCACGTAATGTCATGAATTTTATAAATAAAAATGCACAGTGAACAGTGTGAACAGTTTTTCTAAAAAAAAGGTTTTTCTTGATGTGATCTATCCAAAAACAGGTTCACTTAACCACGGGAAGCGCTGCAACAAATCGCCATTGGTATACGTTTAGGTATACCAACGAAAGCTGAATTGGTTAAAGCAACCAAATAACAGCTTGTTACGTGAATTATTCAGACTCCCCCAGCCCAAAATTCTCCATCAATGGTTACCAGAGCCACTTGATGAAGTCGAAAGCCCGCATAACGAAAGTTATGCGGGCTTTTTTGTGGGTGCGATTTGTCCCGCGAAGTCTGAAGCCAACTCATTAAATCCGAACCTTTTAGGCACCCTGTCAGGCACCGCATATGGCTGACGCTCTGTTGCCAGTCTTTTACGGCGTCGGCGGCGGAGTTGGTTAGGCCGGGTGATTCCATTGTGCTCGATGCCGGTACCACAATGATTGAACTGGCGCGCCAGATTACTCATCTTCCATTGCGTGTTATCACCAATGACCTTCACATTGCCCTTTTTCTGGCGGAATTCAAACAGATAGAAGTGACCATTATTGGCGGTCGTATCGACGATAGTAGCCAGTCCTGTATTGGTGAACACGGTCGCCGCCTACTGCAAAGTGTCTGGCCTGATTTAGCTTTTCTGAGTTGTAATGCCTGGGATCTTGAGAAAGGCGTCACGTCGCCCACGGAAGAGAAAGCGGCCCTGAAGCGTGATTTAATCGCCAATGCTCGTCGGCGCGTGCTGCTGGCAGATAGCTCTAAATACGGCGCCTGGTCATTGTATAATATTGTCCATCTTGATTCCCTCACCGATATCATTACCGATAGCCATCTCAGTGATGAAACGCGTGCTATTTTGGAAAAAGCCAAACCCCAACTGAAAATGGTGAGTTGATTTTGCCCGGTGGTTTCTGCATCCCCCTCTTGTCATCAGCGAGGTGCGGCAATTAAATAATCCCCGCGCCCTCTTTCCAAAAGGATTGCTCCCTCCGGAACCTAATTGCTCCCCATCAGCGATAAAACACCGGATTATCCCTCACGGAGTGAGCTCAGTAGCGTTTGCGGGATTTCTGCCAGATACAACGCCGGAAGCCCTTCGCTGTCGCTGGTGTATAACACATGGCGGTTATCCGGCGAGAAGGATGGATGGGGGTGCGTCACTTGCCGATCGCCATCGAGCACCCGCCAGGAACTGTTATGCGCGGCCAGTGGGGCATACTGCCGGGTTTGTGCGTTAAAAATATATAACCACGGATCGTTTTCAATGGTATGGCTGGCGGTATCTTTTACATCGACTGGCGTGCCAGAGCCATCGCCCACCAGCAACGTGCCGTCATGATTGCTCATTAAATGCGAGCAAGCCGGCATCGCCATCAACCGGATATCTTCGCCAGTTTGCGGATCGAAGCGGCGGATTTCACGCTCGTGCCGGCCTTTAAGGTATGAGACATAAATTAATGCTGAGCCATCCGGCACCCAGAACTCATGAGTACAGCTTTCCCCCGTGGCATGTTCCTTCACTTTACGCACGTGGCTGCCATCTTCATTGACCAGCCACATACGGGCATCAACCAGATCGTGCGGGCCTTCATGACAAAACGCGACCGTCTGATCGTCAAACGGGCGATAGATCGGATGCCCAAGCCAGGCCTTGTCTTCGTGAATCACCCGGGAGGTGCCATTGAGCAAATCCACACGCAGCAAACGACAGTGAGGCTGACTGTGATAAAAGGTCTGGAATATTGTCCAGTCCGTCAGAGGCGTCCAGTCGTCACGGCTGATTTCAATGCCGACCAGGCTGGTACATTCACTGTTGGCCACCCAGGTCCCATACCCAACCCACTCTTCAGGCACCTGATAAATCGTCTCTTCACTGTAGTCAGCAAGGGAGACACGCTGCAGGGCACGCTCATTTTTTACGTAGTAGAGAGACTGATCATCCGGAGAGAGAAACCCGCCAAAGGTGTTATCCCCTTTGCCTTCGGTCAATTGCACCGCTTTTTGGGTGCGCAAATCGAGCAGGTAATAGTTGCGATTTCCGTCAAACTCACCGGCAAAAAGAAGTTTGCGCCCATCGCGACTAAAGCACTTCTGATAAAAATAGTTACGATGACACAGGACATTGACAGGCGTTAAGCGCGTGACATAAGCGCCGGTGTCTTCATCCCGAAAGGTGTGGAAAGTAAACTGAATCTGCGATCCTTTTGCCATAGCTCACCTCTGAGTAGCAAGAAAGCAGGCCTGTTATTTGACCTGTCGATCAATTGAAATAACATTTCAATAATATAAAAACAAGCTACCATTAAAGGCAATGATCGTCGTCCAGCCTTGCCAAAAATGCCGAAGGGATCACAAAGCGAGCGCTACTTGGTGACAGACGATAATGTCATTATTCAAATTACAATTAATTGTTTTTTAATCATTCATGGCTGTTACCGGCTTCGGGAGATCAAACTGTTACAGATGTAACAAAATTGAACTAAAAATCGCCAACTGCTGCTCTGAATGTGATTATGCTCACGTTTATTCCTTCATTTGACACTTATAAAACCGAATGCCTTAAAAAATAAAACAACGGTTTAATTTATCAACCCAGAGGGTGGGACGGTCATGAACGCAGAAAAACCAATATTACTCAGGCACCAACTGGCTTATGGCGGTGGGAACTTGCTGGGGAGCGGCGCACTGGCGATCGCCGGGATCTGGCTTCTCTATTTCTATACCACCTTCTGCGGCCTGTCGTTGTTAGAGGCATCTGCGATTTTCTCTGTTGCCAGCATCATCGATGCCATCAGTAATCCGCTGATGGGCTATCTTTCTGATAATTTTGGTAAAACACGCCTCGGCAAACGCTTTGGCCGTCGCCGTTTCTTTATTTTACTCGGCATCCCGCTGATGATGTTCTATCCGCTATTGTGGGTTGAAGGTTTCGGCTTCTGGTATTACTTGTCCACTTATGTGCTGTTTGAACTGATTTACACCTCGGTCATGGTGCCATATGAAACCCTGGCCACAGAAATGACCACCGACTTCTCAGCCCGTTCCCGGTTGACGGGTTATAAGGCGATTTTTGGCAAAGTGGCAAACTTTCTCGCGGCATTTATTCCCGGTCAGTTCATTTTGATTTACGGAAAAGAATCAGCACAGCCCTTCTTTTTCACCGCCTTAACCTACGGCGTGATTTTATGCGTCGCGATTGGCTTACTCTATTTCTCGTCCTGGGAGCGACCTACAGAAGAAACGACCCCGGCGAATGAGAAGAAAATGTCACTGGGACAAACAATGCTGACGCTTGTCCGTGATATGAAATCGACTTTCCATCTACGGGTATTCCGCAAACATTTAGGCATGTATTTGTTTGGCTTCGGCGCAGAGTGGTTATTTGCTTCGGTGTTTACCTATTTCATTATCTTTGTATTGCAGTACGACCCGGCGATGGTGGCTGGACTCAGCAGCCTCAACTCGGTGCTGCAACTCTTCTCAACCGCTATTTTCATCGTTATTTGCGTAAAACATGGCTTCTGTAAGCCGTATATTCTGGCACTGGGGATCGTGGTGTTCACCATTATCTGCTACAGCCTGCTCTATTTTCTGCACCTGCCGCATCAGTATGCGACCATCGCAATGCTGACCATTACCGTGATTTTCGGGATTGGTACTGGTGGGGTGTATTACATTCCCTGGACGGTCTACACATTCCTGGCCGATATTGACGAAGCGTTTACCGGCCGGCGTCGGGAAGGGATCTACGCCGGGGCGATGACCTTCTCCGGCAAGCTGATGCGCTCCGTTATCGTCTTTGTAATGGGCGCCATTCTCAGCTTCTATGGCTTCCAGTCTAAATCCCATACCCAGCCAGAAAGCGCGGTCACTGCCATTGCGCTGGTATTCTGTGTGGGGGTTATAGCCCTGGCGCTGATGGCGATTGTGTTCAGTATGCAAATGAAACTGAACCGTAAAACCCATCTGGTTGTCCTCGGCGAGGTCGCCAGAGTGAAAGCGGGTGGAGAGATAAGTCAGGTTGAACCGGCGGTTCGTACGGTGATGGAAGAATTGATTGGCTATCCCTATGAACAGTGTTGGGGCAACAGCAAAGTGTGCCGCAAAATTTTCGCCGAGCCAGCCCATGTGGAGGCGGAACCGCCGCTGAGCCCATCCCGAAACGCCTGACCGCTTACCCTCACTGGCCGGGAAACCGGCCAGCCTTAACGGCAATGCCGTACTGCTAAATGGAAAAAGATTCAGGGTGGGCTGTCAAAATCAAATAACGCATTGATAGCCACTCCCAATCCTTTAGCCAGAACACCCACCACTTCAATAGTAGGATTCCGGACTCCTCGCTCAATACCACTCACATAGGTTCGATCCAGCCCGCATTTGTCGGCAAATGCTTCCTGAGAGAGACCAGACTGTAACCTAAGCCTTTTAAGGTTTGCGCCAAAAAGCGACCTGATGCCAGATGTAGTTTTCATGCTGACAACATGACGCATTGTAGTCTTTCAGCCCACGGACTATAAGTCACATCCATTCATTAGCCTTCTGCTTCCCCTGCACTTCCTCATATAAACAAATGACCGATTCCCCTCCCGCAACGCCTTATTTTTCCGCTTTTTTAAGCCCATTTCTTCTTTTCTGCGCCGCAAAAACGGCCTTTTTTTCTCACATTCCAACAGTGCAAAAACTGTTGACTATGAGCCACATTATTCGCGTGCTAGCATACTTAAATGTGACTTATAGTCTACATAACACGTTCACGTAATAGCCGTACCGCCTTGTTTACAGAGTCACTCACACAGTTCATCAGAACGTTGAAAAGGATATGTAGCATGGATATCAGCAACCTGTTTTTGGAAAACAACGCATTTAGCGACGCCGATAACATCATCTGTTCCGGGCATGAAGAGCAGCATGAAAACTATTTTGGCGCGGTCAGTCCTCCCATCATCCAGACCAGTCTGTTTGTGCAGAAAAATTACCAGGCCTACTGCGATGACATGCAGCATGAGGCGGAACGCTTCATCTATTCCCGCGGGCTAAACCCGACAGTTCAGATGGTGGAGGAGAAGCTGGCCCGTCTGGAGCGCGGCGAAGCCTGCCGCTGTTTTGCTTCCGGCATGGGGGCCATCAGTGCGGTATTAATGGCGAACCTGAGCAGCAATGACCACATCATTCTGGTGAATAACGTTTACGGCCCAACGATGGCGCTGATCAAACTGATGGCTAAGAAGTTTGGCATCCACTATAGCGTGGTACTGGATGGTAATCTGGAGTCGATCGCCAACGCCATCCACGCCACCACCCGCATGATATACGTTGAATCTCCTGGCACGATGACCATGAACGTAGTGGACCTGGCCGCCATCGCCCGGCTGGCGTCGGCGCATAATATTACCACTGCAATTGATAACACCTGGGCGACTCCGCTGTTTCAAAAGCCGCTGACGTTAGGCTTTGATATCGTCATTCATTCCTGCACCAAATACCTTGGCGGTCACAGCGATCTTATCGCCGGAGCGGTAGTGACGTCGCATGAACGCATGATTGCGATCCGCGATTTCTCGCACCAGCTACTGGGCGCGGTACTGTCGCCGTTTGCTGCCTGGCTGCTGCTGCGTGGGCTGCGCACGTTGCCGGTGCGAATGCAGCGCCATCAGGAGAATGTCGTGCAGGTGATCGAATACCTGAAAACCCGTCCGGAAGTGGAAAATATTCGTCATCCCTCTCTGGCCGATGCGGCACAACGGGCGATTATCCGTAAGCAGATGTTTGGTTTCTCGGGGCTATTCTCGTTTGAAATTCGCGACGGTGGCTTTGCCACGGTGAAAACCTTTATCGACAGTTGCCAGCTCTTTAAAGTCGGCTGTAGCTGGGGTGGATACGAAAGCTTAATCATCTCTCCTAACCGGGGCTATAACGAACCTGCGCTGGCGGCAGACAACATTGCGCCCGGGCTGATTCGCCTGTCCATCGGTCAGGAAAGCCCGGCGATGTTGATTGCCGATTTGGATACTGCATTTGCAGCACTCTCTGCACGGTAAGGAACAACACATGAATGCGCAGAAACAGCCTTCATTTATGTCCGCCGTCTGTTTGCTGGCGGTCATTTTTATTATTTTTGCCATCGGCATTGGCCTGCTGAATTACCCGGTCGAGTTCACCTTAATCTGCATCACCATCGTCACCAGCCTCTATGCCGGGATGTATGGCGGCCACTGGAGTGAAGTGATGGCGGTGCTGGTCGGCAAAATTAAAGATGCGGTGCCCGCGATTTTGCTGCTGCTCTCCATCGGGATGCTGATTGGCTGCTGGATGGTCTCCGGCACCATTCCGCAGATGGTGTTTTACGGCCTGGCGATCATTAACCCGGCGTATTTGTACCTCACCGCGTTCCTCGTCACCGTGTGTATTTCGACGTTTACCGGCACCTCGTGGGGAACGGCGGGCACCATTGGCGTGGCGCTGATGGCAGTGGCCTCGGCGATGGACGTTTCGCTGCCAATCACCGCTGGCGCAGTGATTTCGGGGGCATATTTTGGCGACAAACTCTCGCCGCTGTCGGATACCACCAATATGGCGGCCATCGCCGCCGGAGCGGATTTATACCAGAGCATCCGCAATATGCTCTACACCGCGCTTCCCGCTTTTGGCTGCGCATGCATCGGCTTTTATCTGCTCGGCAACCATCTCGATGGGGGTAACAGCAGCCAGTTGGCCACCATTGAGGTCATGAAATCGTCTCTGTCTTCGCTGTTTTGGCTCAACCCGCTGCTGCTTTCCCCGGCGCTCCTGGTATTTGTTGGCGCGCTCAAAAAATGGGATTCGGTGCTGGTTCTGGTGGCGTCTGCGCTGTCGGGGATTTTGCTGGCGGTTCTGTTTCAGAATATCGCAATGGCCGATATCATCAGCGCCGCGATTAACGGCTTTAAATCGAGCATGCTACCGGAATTACAGGCGCTGTCGATGGACGAGTCCACGGCGAAAAATATCAACGTGCTACTGAATCGCGGGGGCATGTATTCGATGGTGAGCCCGATAGTGGTGATGCTGTGCGCGTTTATCTTCGCCTCGGCGCTCGACGTCTCCGGCGCGCTGGCGGTTATCCTGCGCAGCCTGGTGAAAAAGCTCAACACCATCACCAGAACCATTCTGGCAACGATGTTTACCAGCTCGCTTCTGGTGGCCTGTACCGGCAATGCAGTGATCAGCTTCTTTATCGTCAAAAGCATGTATGACCCGTGTTACAAGGAGAAAAAACTCCATATGGTCAATATGTCGAGGGCGATGGAATCAGGCGCGACGCTGCTGGAAGGGTTGTTCCCGTGGACAATTTCCGGGATGTTTATGGCGAAAACGCTTGGCGTGGCGACGCTGGATTATGCGCCATTTGTCCTGTTTAACCTGGCCTGTCTGCTAATGGCAATTGTGTATGCCATCCTCCCGCGCTGGACTCACTTCGGCACCCGATTTGAAACGGCGGTTGTACAGTAGCGTCAACGAGGAAACGAGGAATAGAACGGAAAGGGCAAGGTGCATCTTGCCCTGTTCGTTTATTTCGACTGCAACATCTTCATCGTGGCGTCGATATCAATCTCATCTTCCGAGAAGATGTGCGTCGTTCCCTGGAAAGTGGTGATAACCAGCTTTTTCAGGGTGCGCATTTCGCCTGGTTTTGGCGCCGCTTTCGGGCGAATGTTGTGCATCAGTGCGCCAACCGACAGCACCGCGTTCTCTTTATCAATCCCGACTTCAGCAGGCACTTCTTCGTTGAAGGAGAGGAACGATTTAATCGCCGTGAGCTTGATACGCTCGCCCGCGATATAAATGTATTTGCTCTCAGGATCGACCTTCACGGCGAACGCCGAGGGGCCTTTGTTGTTGGTGGTTGGCTCGAACGTCACCGTGGCGTCTTTCTTAATCAGCTCAGGGTTCGAGACCTTAATCACATGAAAATAGCGGTTCTCGCCGTTTTCATCTTTGATAAAACCGAAACCTTTGTCTTCAAACCAGGTTGTGATTGTCCCGCGCATCGCCATTACCACCTAATAAATCGTTAAACATGTCAAAAATTGCAGCGCGCAGTTTAATGCAGAATCCCTGCGTCGACCATGTCTTTAGTTTAAGTCTGAACGATTATTCGCCAGCGCGCCAGACAACAGGCGGGGAATTAACGCGGAGTGAGGAAGAGTAAAAAAAAGGGGCGCCTTCCAAGCGGAGTCGCCCCGATGACTATGATGACGGTTTTAAATCGCCTGGGTGAATGTCCGTGAAATCACATCCTGCTGCTGCTCGCGGGTCAGTGCGTTAAATCGCACCGCATAACCGGAGACGCGAATCGTCAGGTTCGGGTAATTGTCCGGGTGTTCAATGGCGTCCATCAACATGTCGCGGTTCATCACGTTGACGTTCAGATGCTGCCCGCCTTCAATGCGCTCCTCATGATGGAAATAGCCGTCGAGCAGCCCGACGAGGTTGGTTTTGCGACTGCCCTCTTCCTTACCGAGCGCTGCGGGGACTATCGAGAAGGTGTAGGAAATGCCGTCTTTGGCATAGGTGAACGGCAGTTTTGCCACTGACGTCAGCGAGGCCACCGCGCCTTTGCGATCGCGGCCGTGCATGGGGTTCGCGCCCGGCGCAAACGGCGTCCCACCCCGACGTCCGTCCGGCGTGTTGCCGGTTTTCTGCCCGTACACCACGTTAGAGGTGATGGTCAGCACCGACTGAGTCGGCACCGCATTGCGGTAAGTCGGCAGCGCGCTAATCTTCTTCATAAAGCGCTCTACCAAATCGCAGGCAATGTCGTCCACGCGGTCGTCGTTGTTGCCGTACTGCGGGTAGTCGCCTTCGATAACGAAGTCCACCGCCAGGCCGTTGTGGTCACGAACCGGGCTCACTTTCGCGTACTTAATCGCCGACAGCGAATCCGCCGCCACTGACAAGCCGGCGATCCCACAGGCCATGGTGCGATAAACATCGCGGTCGTGCAGCGCCATCAGCGAGGCCTCATAGCTATATTTATCATGCATATAGTGAATGAGATTCAGCGCGCTGATGTACTGTGTCGCCAGCCAGTCCATAAAGTGGTCGAGGCTGCTCATGACGGTGTCGTAATCCAGCACGTCGTCCATCAGCGGGGCCGTTTTCGGCCCGACCTGGATTTTGAGCTTCTCGTCCACGCCACCGTTAATCGCATACAACAGCGTTTTTGCCAGGTTGGCACGCGCGCCAAAGAACTGCATCTGCTTACCGATCACCATCGGGCTGACACAGCAGGCAATCGCATAGTCATCGCTGTCGAAATCGCTGCGCATCAGATCGTCGTTTTCATACTGCAATGAAGAGGTGACGATAGACATCTGCGCGGCGTATTTCTTGAAGGCAATCGGCAGCGCTTCCGACCACAGAATGGTCAGGTTCGGCTCCGGCGCGGGCCCCATGGTGTGCAGGGTATGCAAGTAGCGGAAAGCAGTTTTCGTCACCAGCGTGCGGCCATCAAGACTCATGCCGCCAATCACTTCGGTGGCCCAGATAGGGTCGCCGGAGAACAGCGTGTCGAACTCCGGCGTGCGCAGGAAACGCACCATCCGGATCTTCATAATGAAGTGATCGACCAGCTCCTGGGCATCTTTCTCATTCAGGTGACCGGCCTGCTTATCGCGTTCAATGTAAATATCGAGGAACGCGGTGGTGCGGCCGAGCGACATCGCGCCGCCGTTCTGCGATTTCACCGCTGCCAGATAAGCAAAATAGACCCACTGCACCGCCTCCTGCGCGGTCTGCGCCGGGCGGGAAATGTCATAGCCATATTTGGCGGCCATTTCCTGAATCTGTAATAGTGCGCGCCGGTGTTCAGACAGTTCTTCACGCAGGCGAATGGTGGCTTCCAGATCTTCGCCACGCTCCATCGCGCCCTGCAAATCAGCAAACTGCAGTTCACGTTCGCGCACCAGATACGTAATGCCGTACAGCGCCACGCGGCGATAGTCGCCGATGATGCGCCCGCGCCCGTAACCGTCCGGCAAACCGGTCAGCACGCCCGATTTACGGCAGCGCATCATTTCCGGGGAATAGACGTCAAACACGCCCTGGTTATGGGTTTTACGCAGCGACGTGAACTGGTATTCAAACTGCGCATCCATTTCACGGCCGTAAGCGTCGAACGAGCTTTTGATCATGTTGATGCCACCAAACGGATGCAGCGCACGCTTGAGCGGTTTGTCAGTCTGCAAGCCGACTATTTTTTCCAGCGGCTGGTCGATGTAGCCCGCATCATGGGCGGTGATGGTGGTTGCGACGTTGGTATCAAAATCCACCGGCGCATGGGTGGCGTTTTCCTGGCGAATGCCCGCCATCACCTTTTCCCACAGCGCCGTAGTGGCCGGCGTGGCGTCAGCGAGAAAAGATTCATCGCCTTCGTAAGGGGTGTAGTTTTGCTGAATAAAATCACGAACGTTAATACTGTGCTTCCATTCCATGCCGTTAAATCCCTGCCAGGCATCGGTATAATGCATATCGTTTATGTCGATATTAACCTTCATTTCTGAGCTCTCTGTTATTCAACTTTCTATTTCAGGAAAGTGCGTATTCAGCAGAGAAATTCATTTCCCCTAACTGAATGGCATCGAGTGCAATCATCTTTTCTTCATTGGTCGGAATAACGGCGCAGGCGACCGCCGAATTTGCGCCGGAAATAATCCGTTCCTCGCTTCCACGCAGGGCGTTTTTATCTTCGTCCAGCGTCAGGGAAAACACCTGCAAATGCGCCATCACCAGTTGGCGAATTAACGTGGAGTTTTCGCCGATCCCGCCGGTAAAAATAATGCCGTCGAGGCGGTGTAATGAAGCAGCGTGTCCGGCAATATGGCGCGCGATGCGATGCACAAAAGTCTGAATGGCGAGCCGGGCGTGAGTGTGCCCGTCGTGCCACGCCTTTTCGAGCGTGCGCATATCCGACGAAAGCCCGGAAATGCCCAGCAACCCGGACTCCTTATTCACGACCCGCTCCAGATCACTGAAGCTTTGCCCGGTCTGTTCGGCAATCCACGCCATCGCACCGAAATCGACGTCGCCGCAGCGGGTGCCCATCATCAGCCCTTCCAGCGGCGTCATGCCCATTGAGGTATCCACGCTGCGCCCGTTACGAACCGCGCAAATCGACGCGCCGTTCCCCAGGTGCGCAATCACCAGCCCGGAATCCTCTTCATTCAGGCCCAGCAGGGTATGCGCCTGCTGGTTGACATAGCGATGCGAGGTGCCGTGAAAGCCGTAGCGACGCACGCCCAGCGCTTCAAAATAGTGCCACGGCAGACCGTACAGATACGCGTGCGGCTCCAGCGTCTGGTGGAAACTGGTGTCAAACACCGCCACCTGTTGCACACCGGGGAACAAACGCTGCGCCGCCTCCACGCCGCTGAGGTTGGCGTAGTTGTGCAACGGTGCCAGCGGCGAGACTTCACGGATTTGGGCAATAACCTCGTCGGTAATCCGCACCGATTCGCTGAAAATACTGCCGCCGTGGGCGATACGGTGGCCAATTAAGGCCACGCTGTCGATCAGAGCGCGTTTTTCCAGTTCGCTGGCAATCGCCTGCAACGCACATTCGTAGGTTGGGTAAGCCAGCGTCGCAGGCTCACCTCCGTTCACCGTGAGGGCTGCGCCTTCATTATTGATGCCGTCCGCGAGGCCGGTCAGCAATACGTCCTGGCTTAGTGCATCCAGTACCGAAAACTTAATCGATGAGGATCCACAGTTAATGACCAGCACTACCGGAAATTCAATCATTTACGACTCCATCATCCTTGATCAGAACAGCTTATAAACGATGTTCAGAATGGTCAGGAAACCAATGGCGGTGACAAAAATGTTGTCCGCCTTCCCTTTGAATTTCGCCAGCGCCGGGACTTTACGAATCGCGAACATCGGCAGCAGGCACAGCAGCGAGGCGATAATCGGCGCGCCCATCGCTTCAATCAAATCGAGGATATTCGGGTTGGCGTATGCCACCACCCAGGTCGAGCCCATGATGAAAATCATGCTCAGGGTGTTCAGTTTGCGGCTGGTGATTTTGGTCTTGTCGCCTTTGTAACCGAACTTAAGGATCAGCCCGTTCAGCCCTTCCAGGGTACCGAGGTAGTGGCCGAAGAAGGATTTGAAGATAGCGACCAGTGCGATAATCGATGCGCCGTATTCCAGCACGGTGGCGAACGTGGTTTTCTGTCCGGTCATCGACGCGAAGTGGTTCGCGAGGTAGGAGAGCACCGGAATGTTTTGCGCTTTGGCTTCCACCATGTTTGCCGGCGAGAGCGTGAACAGGCAGCTAAAGGCGAAGAACATCACCACCGCGACCATCAACATACTGGCGCGACCGATGATTTTGGAACACTTCTTCTCGGTGTAATCACGGCCAAACTCCCCTTCGTACTCTTCGCGCTTGGAGACCACAAAAGAGGACACAATCGGCGAGAAGTTGAAGGAGAACACCATGATAGAAATACCCAGCCACACGGTCACCAGAATGCCGTCGTGTCCGGTCAAGGCGATATCGCTGAGGTTAACCTGGTCAATCACCGCGGAGTTCCAGTAAGGGATCAGCGACAGCGAAATCAGCACCAGACAGGCAATAAACGGAAACACCAGGAAACTCATCACCTTGACCATCAGGTCTTTGCCGAACCAGATAATGAACGCCATCACCAACAGCAGGAACAGCGCCACCAGACCACGGTTGAGCGGCATCAGTTGAAGCTGGTTTTCCCAGAAGGTCATGAAGGTGTTGGTTATCGTGACCCCGTAAATCCACAGCAGCGGGCAAATCGCAAAGAAGTAAAGGAAGGTAATGACGACGCCGCCGGTTTTGCCGAAGTGTTCTTCGACGGTTTCGGTGATGTTGCCGGACGGATTGCTTCCCGAAAGACACAACCGCGCCAGCGCCCGGTGACAGTAAAAGGCAATCGGATACGCCAGCACCAGCATCAGTAAAATTGGGATCAGGCCACCGTAACCGGCACGGATTGGGAAAAACAGCACCCCTGCCCCGATAGCGGTGCCAAACAGACCCAGCGTCCAGGTGGTGTCAGATTTGCGCCAGGCCGACGCTTTGTCGGTACTGGCAATGAGGGTTTCTGCATTGCTCATAGTCGTTTCCTTTTCAAAAGAAATTAAGCGTCAACTAAACCGGTAATTTGCGACACGCGGGACAGGTCGATATTGCCGCCAGAAATGATGCTGACGGTTTTGCGCCCACGAATATGTTCATCAAGTTTGCCGCTGAGTAGCGCCGCCGAGGCCAGCGCGCCCGCGCCTTCGGTAATGACTTTATTGCGCTGGATGAGCGCCACCATGCTGCGGCGAATGTCGTCTTCGCTGACCAGCACAATGTCGTCCACCAGTTCGCGCACGATTTCAAAGGTCAGAATGCCTGGGCGGGAGACGTCGCAACCGTCCGCCAGCGTGGCGCAAGTGCGGTGGTTGGTGATCTCCCCGGCGCGGAACGAGGCCGCCATACCGTGTACGTTTTCGGACTGCACGCCGATGATGCGGATGGTCGGGTTAATGGATTTAATTGCCGTGGCGATCCCCGCAATCAGGCCGCCGCCGCCGATCGGTACAATCACGTTATCGACGTCGTACAGATCCTGGAGGATCTCAAGCCCGATGGTGCCCTGCCCGGCGATAACCATTTTGTCGTCATACGGCGGAATGAAAATGCGCCCTTCCATTTCGACGATTTCGCTGGCGCGGGCGATAGTGTCGTTAAAGCTGTCACCGTGCAGCACCACTTCGGCGGAATAATCCGTGGTGGCTGCGACCTTCGATTTCGGCGCACTGCGCGGCATCACCACTTTGCCGTCGATGCCAAGCATCGCACAGGAGAGCGATACGCCCTGCGCGTGGTTCCCGGCGGAGCATGCCACGATGCCTTTGCGTTTTTCTGCGTCGGTCAAAGAACTTAATTTGTTAAATGCGCCACGGATTTTAAATGAGCCGGTGCGCTGCATATTTTCGAACTTGAGGTATATTTCGCCTTTGCAGCATTCGCTCAAATAATTAGAACGTGGCATCCCTGCTTTATATATTTTACCGATCAGACGTTTTTGCGCCATTTGAATATCATCAAGGGTGACGGGCAGATCGTATGTAATATGCATTTTATCCTCTTCTCAGGAATAAAAATAAAGGGGGGGGCAGAGCCTGTCTTCCAGCGCTCCAGAGTTAGTAATAATAAAAATTTAAATCAGGCTAATTCGGCGAATTCTTTTCGCTTGCGACAATTATGCAGTGAATATTGTTTTGCCAGTTCGACTAATACTGAGGCGGATTTTTTAATTCGATAATTCTTTGACCAGATGGCAGCATAGCGCGCCACCGGCAGCACGTCTTCGACGGGCAGCGTAATAAACTGGTTTGAACCAAACGGGGCGGTCATGTCACACGGTATGACGGTCAGGAAATTGGCATTCAGAACCAGGTTGTAGATGGTGACGACGGAGTCGGTTTTAACGATATTCTCGGTGCTGATGTGGTGTTTTTCGAAGGTGGTGAGCAGCTCTTTATAGAATCCCATATCGGTTTGCGGCAGGACCCACTGTTCGTTTTGCAACGCGTCCAGCGTGGTCATGCCGGTGCATGTTCGGGATTTACTGGCCACCAGCACGAACTCGGATTCAAACAGCGGCTCGACGTGCAGATCCTGAAGCTGCATTTCATCGCTAAGGGTGCCGATGGCAAAATCCAGTCGCCCATCACGCAGCGCCGGGAGGAACGATGCCAGCTGTGCTTCGTACATCGACACCTGCGCCTTCGGGAATACCTCTTTGAATTTCTTCATCATGCTGGAAAGAAAGGTAAAGCCAATCAGCGACGGGAACCCGAAGGAAACGTCCACCACATGGCTACAGCTCAGGCTGTTAATCTCGCTCACCATGTTTTTCATTTCACGGGTGATGGACTCGGAATAGGAGAGTAAAACCTGGCCGGCACTGGTGAGCGTCACGCCGGTATTTTTCCGGACCATCAGCTCAATGCCAAAATAGGATTCGATGTCATTGATCGTTTTACTGACCGCAGGCTGGGTTAAACCAAGCTGTTTCGCCGCTGAGCCGATAGAGCCACTTCTGATGACTTCCTGAAAAACCACCAGCTGCTGCGTTTTCGGTAAAATGATATTTTCCATCTTATCCACCCTTAATTTCCATTTCGCGGTGAATTCTAGGCAATATAACCCCTTGGGGTATGTGCGATTACTCACAGTTTGCCAGAAACCGTTTTTACACAACCTAACAAAATACAAAAAATCGTTATAATTCATACCTTTGATTATTTTTCATCTGCATTTAGAGTGATTTTCATCAATAAATAAGAAGGGTATAAATTTATTTTATGGCGATAAAACATGACGTTTATGGTTATATTCCCCGCTTGCTCAAGGTTAACTTTCAATCAATTAGCGAGCAGGAAACAATCATTCATTAATCAATTATTTTTGTATTTATCAACATAAGCTATAATGTCACACGTAAATAAAGGTTAAATTCAGATCAGGTTCGCACTATTATGTTAATCACAGCGCCGCAGCAATGTTTTGTTATCATTACCTAAGCTTGCTCTTAACATGCGATTAGAAATTAGAACATATTTACAACACTGCCTTTTCCCGTAAATTCAGGCTAATATTTTACATAACCTGACATTCCTAAGCATAAGAATGAACTCAATTATGCCATGGCAGTCTTTTGTGCTCCATGTCGCATATTGAACATCTTGCAGCTTTCGGCGTGAGCGCAGGTTACCGGATTATTTTTAAACAACACTCGGATTGTCGTATTAATGACCAGACAGCTAAGATCGGGCTTATCCTTCCTAATTTCTCCGCTTTCGCGCGGGTGGAGTCAGTATGTTTGATTCAAAAATGGCGGACCTACGACAGGGGCGATGGAAAAAACGTCTTCCGCTGCTGGTCTTAAAAGGCGCACGCAGCGGTAATCCTTATGATTACTACGAGGTGCATCTGGTTGATGTCGACCGTAATCGCTATCAACTGGTGGGTTACAAGCATCGCACCGTGACACTTGCCCGCTGGGATTATGACGTGGGGCGCTATCTCGACGAGCAGCGCATCAGCGTGGCGGAACTCGACGCTATGCAGGCAGAAATTATCCATCACCGCAGCTACGGGCCGGTGAGTTTCTCCGGCATTCTTGGCTTCAGCTTTAGCTATCGCACCCGTTTCGCCTATATCAAAACCCTGTTTAGCCGGGGCAAGGGCAAACTGGTGTCGACGTTTTTCGCCAATAAAGAACTGAAAAGCCGTGACCGCATCGCCCTGCTTAATCTGCTGGTGAATGAATACATTCAGCAGCGCCCATCGCGGCTCCACGCTGGCGTGCTGATCGATGAAGTGATCGAAATGCTGTACGGCAAGCTCTGGTACAAGCACATTCGCAATGAAGAGTTTCGCCGCAAAGTGAGACTGCTGCTGAAATCGCTGGTTATCACAGGGGATTTGGCGCAGAAAGATGACCGCTATTACGTGCAGCCGCAGTCCGTCGCGACGATCGTCGAATTTGAAAAAGAAGAGCGCCGCGTCAAGCAGCAGGACAAAATGCAGCGCAATTTCGTGCGCCTGATGATTGTCATCACCGCCTCTACGGCGCTGATCACCCTTGCGCTGCTCGGGCTGGCGGGTGTGGTCGATTTGCATAAAGTCTGGGACACCCTCAGCGACCTTAATCCATTCAGCGTCCTGATGAAGCTGATTTAACGCCGCTTCCTCTAATTATCTCTCCTGCCTCACCCACTGATAAACAGGTACCCGGCGAAGGGTACCTGTCAGCGTATCGAACGCGTCCACTTCATCGGTGGAAATCTTCATGCCGGACTTTCTCAGGGTAGAAACATCCGCGGCGATACGCTGCATGCCAAACCAAAACAGGCCATCCAGCGCCGTAACCGGTAAACCAGCCTCCAGCGCCAGTCTCAGACGTTCGCGCGGGGCTTTCACCTGTTTCGCAATATTCTGATAGGAGGCTGTCGTGACATTTCCCGACTCAACCCGGCGTATGCGGTTGGAGAAACGGTAGCGGAACGTTTCCGGCACGTGGCTGAGATCGGCTTTGAGGCTATAAACGCAACCATAGCGGTTATCGCTGATGGTGACGGGTTTACGGCTGAGTTGCAGCTCAGCACGCAAACGGTCGATTAACTGCGGCGCGCGGATCAGTTGCAGGCGAAAAGGCAGCTCAAAACTGGTGACATAGTCCACGTTAAGCAAGGCCAGCCGCAAACGCGCCTCACTGCCTGCTTTTTCCTGTCGACACTCTTCAAGCACTTCAGCCCATTGCTGCGTCAGCCGTGGCGATTCATCCACTTGCGTAAACTGGTATTTTTCAATTTCATAATCGATGCGTGCTGCCATGGATATTTCCTTACCCGCATACCCTCAATTTTCACTCACTTTACCGCATAAAACTTCCCCTGCGCTACGGCGCACAGGTGCGCAGCGTCCCGGATGGCTCTGCGCTGGCGTTTCGTCGGAGTGTTGAAGGGGGCAAAGCGGGCAGGTGTTAAAAGTCGGGTATTAAAGCACAGGCCCGGTGAGCGAAACGCCACCGGGTAAAAAACGTCACTGATTGAAATCAGTCGCGCGTCTGAACCCAGAATGCGTGGATCAGACCCGGAATATAACCGAGCAGCGTCAGCACGATGTTAAGGATAAACGCCCAGCCAAATCCTTTACCCAGCAAAACGCCCAACGGTGGGATGAGAATGGTAAAAACGATGCGCCAGAAACCCATAAAAACTCCATGCAATTAGTCATGATAAAAAAGAGATACATCTCTAAGCGTAGCCATTGTCGCCCGTCCTGGCATTTTCACCCATCGCGTTTACCCTCTTTTACCTTTTTAACCCTGCGTGCGCTAAGGTATAACGACAGGCAATAAAAAAGGAGAACACAATGTATTCTGTTGGCGATCTGGTACAACCCAAAATGGGCGGCCCCAAAATGAAAATCATCGAAATTCACGGCGACCAAATTGTGGCCGTTGCTGCAAGCGATGAACAGGGGGAGAAATATACCCTGAAAGCGGTAGATGTTGCTCCCTACCATGAAGAAGGCGACTTTGGCGTCTGCTAAATAAAAACGGTGAGGGAAACCTCACCGCCATCGTTGTTAACGCTTCAATCTTAAATCAGAAAATCATTAAGCGATTTACCGTTAGCCACCGCCTGAGCGATCGGCTTCGGCATTCTGCCCTGACCAGTCCAGGTTTTCTGCTCACCGTTGAAATCAGTGAAACGGTATTTTGCCGGGCGAGCCGCACGTTTTTTGCTGGTGCCTGTTGGCGCCGCAAGGTCACCCACCAGGTCATCCGGGGAGATGCCTTCGGATTTCATAAGTTCAAGCCAGGTATTGATTTTTTCCTGTTTCTCGGCCAAATTTTCGCGCAGACTTTCTTCTTCGCTACGTTTTTCTTCAGTCACGATCCTGAATTTTTCCAGCATCTCTTCAAGCACGTCAATGGAGAATTCACGCGTCATGGCGCGCAGGGTACGAATATTATTAAGTTTCTGTAACAGAGTTGACATATATTATTTAAATTCCTTTCCACTGGCTAAAAATTGTTACTACGGGAACGATTGTATTATATGAGTGGATTATTTACCACCGCTGCACAGGTCTCTTTATCTCATAGTGATATTATCAATATATATATTTAACGATAACAGCCCAGGAATACTTTCATATATCCGTAAACATTTAACGGTGACGACTGAATAAATACTGTTGATTTTATCTGTAGGCATGCCTGACGGAAGGAAAACTCTTTCTTTACTGTCAGGCGATTAGCCCAGCCCACCGCTGAACAAGAAACTGAATAAACACCCACTTAAGATGAATAGAAAAACCACAGCACACCCAGAATAAACCACTTAAAAAATCAACATAAGAAGCAATAAACGCTGAATACATTTTGGATGTATGCCACAGGATAAAATTTTGCTCGCTCAACCAGCGCCACTGAAACAGCCTTGCCGAAAAATACAATTAAAACATTGAAAAGTAACAACAAAAACAACATCAGCAACAAAAATAGCGTTATGCAATGAAAATCTCTCCACGCAGAGTATTTTATTAACAAAACGCGTATAAATAAAAATTTTGAGCTAATTGTTACTTTCAATCCAGATAGATATTCTATTCCGGAAAACAGAGCCAACCCAAAGCACTGTTCATAACGCTAAAAGCCCGTTTTTACCTCTTTCTTCAAGGAGCATACTGATGTTCTCTGCGCAGTCTCGCCTGCGTCATGCGGCAGCAGACACTTTCGCCATGGTGGTCTACTGTTCCGTCGTGAACATGTTAATTGAAATTTTTCTCTCCGGTATGAGCTTTGAGCAGTCACTTTCTTCGCGTCTGGTGGCTATCCCGGTCAACATTTTAATTGCATGGCCATACGGTTTTTACCGTGACTGGATGATGCGCTATACCCGCCGGTTGAGCCCGTCAAAATGGATGAAAAACCTCGCCGACGTCGTAGCCTACGTGACGTTTCAGTCGCCGGTGTATGTTTTGATTTTACTGTCGGTGGGCGCAGACTGGCATCAGATTGCCGCTGCGGTAAGTTCTAACATCGTGGTGTCGATGATGATGGGCGCCGTTTACGGCTATTTCCTCGATTATTGCCGCCGTTTGTTTCGCGTCAGTCAGTACGCCTGACGCTGATATACTCGAAACAATTCACGTTGCAGGCAGACGGCAACCCTGCGTATCCCGGGAGCTTACTCAAGTAAGTGACTGGGGTGAGCTGGTATAGCCAACGCACATGCGGCTTGAAGTATCACGAGTATAAATGCCACGACTGGCCAGACTGCCAGTCGTAGGCTTATAACCCGTCGCCAAAAAGTCCATTCAGAAAACGCTCAAGCGCAATGCGAGAGCTGAAGCCGTGCGGTATTCCATAATGCTGTTGCGCATCGCCGCCTAAATAAAGCGGAAACTGTTGATAATGGTCGCAGGTTTTAATATCAGAAGCCGGGTCCGCCAGCATATTGCTGCGCTCTTTAAGGGCCGGATGAATGATAAGCGCCGTTCTGCCCATCCTCGCTTCGCGATTCACATAGACATAATTATCGCCACGGCGGTAGCCGTAAATTTTCTGCGTCACGTCGTCCATCGTGAAACCGACTTTTTCAAGAACGCGCGCTACCTCATCAGGTCGTAAATACATAGTGTTTCCTCGTTATCCTGTACAGCCACGCCACCTTACAGTATTCAGCATTAGCATCGCTTTCAGAAAAATCCATAAACGGCTTAATAAGGCGTGATTCATCTCAGAGGAATGAAATCTGTCCTAGACTTAAAGTCACCGTTAATCAGGGGAGGATCCCATGTTCAACAGACCTAATCGCAACGATGTAGATGATGGCGTTCAGGATATTCAAAACGATGTAAGCCAACTGGCCGACTCCCTGGAAGAGGTGCTAAAGTCCTGGGGCAGCGATGCCAAAGACGAATCGGATAACGCCCAGCGCAAAGCCAAAGCATTGCTGCGTGAAACCCGCGCCAGGATGCATGGTCGCACTCGCGTCCAACAGGCAGCGTGCGATGCTGTAGGATGTGCGGACAGCTTTATTCGTGATAAACCGTGGCAAACTGTGGGTGCCGCCGCTGCGGTCGGTATCTTTATTGGCGCGTTACTGAGCATGCGTCGATAATTAGCGCTTCGTGCTGATAATAAATATGCGTCCGCCCCGGCAGGCTTCTGGTCTGCCGGGGTTTTTATTTTATCGCCTGGTAGAGCATTTTCGCCTGCTGCTGCGCCATCGCCAGACTTGAGATATTGGTGAAGCTCATCAACAACCCCGATTCACCTTGGCTGTTGAGCCGCCAGTCGCTTAATGCCTGAACCGCAAGCCGGGCCTGACGCCCGCGGCGGGCAAGTTCGTGACAGTCCCCGTCTACGCTCATCACCAACTGAATACCCCCCTGCTGCGACACGACGCGAAACCCCTGCTCCGCCAGCGCCTGCTCCAGCCACTGACGTCGCTGGGCATAGTGTTGACGCATCTTTTTCAGATGTCGCCAGAAATGCCCTTCGCGCATGAAATCCGCCATCGTTTGCTGCCACAACAGCGGCACGCCGCACGCCGCCAGCGACGCCTGCTGACGAAATGCGCCCACCTGTGGCAGCGGCACTACCAGCCAGGCGGTGCGCAGCGCGGGAAACATCGATTTGCTGAACGTTCCGGCGTAAATCACCCGCTGCGGTGCATCCAGGCTTTTAATCGGCGGTAACGGTTTACCCTGATAGCGAAATTCGCTGTCGTAGTCATCTTCGATTACCCACGCTTCCCGGTGCGCGGCCCAGTCCAACAGCTGATGGCGGCGCGGGAGTGACAGCGCTACGCCCAGCGGGCTCTGATGCGCGGGCGTCAGCAGCGCAAAACGCGCATCCGGTGCCAGCCGCAGTCCTTCATCAATACGCATGCCTTCGCCATCCACCGGCACCGGACAATACGCGATGCCCTGACGGGCGATCAACGGGCGGATCAGCGGAAAACCGGGGTCCTCCAGCCAGATTTTATCCCCCGGCTGGCCGAGCGTGTTGAGGATCAGCGCCATCGACGCCGCATAGCCCGTGGTGATAAACACCTGTTCCGGCAGACACTCGATGCTTCGGGAAAAACGCAGGTATTCGACAATCGCACTGCGCAGCGCCATTTCGCCGCACACATCGCCGAGCGCCAGATCGAAGCGCGTCTGAGTGCGCAGCCGCCGCCCCATCACCCGCGCCCACTGCGCACGCGGGAACAGATCCAGGGCGGGTAGCCCCATCTGAAACGGTTGCGGCTCCGGCTGCTCACCGCCGTACCACATCGGTTCCGGCGCGGCGGGCCCTGGCATCACGCCTGCACTGACAAACGTTCCTGCCTGCCCGCGTCGCTCCAGCCAACCCTGCGCCACAAGCTCACCGTAGGCGGCTTCCACCGTGGCGCGCGAGACGCCAAGTTCCTGGGCGTAGACCCGGCTGGCAGGCAGCCGTTTGCCCGGCTCAAGTTCGCCCTGCTCAATGGCGGCTTTAAGCTGGCGGGAAATTTGCTGGTAGCGTGGTCCACGGGAGATGTCATTCATGGTCTGGTTTTTCACTCAAAAGATGGCTCTCTTAAGCAGACCATTGTAGTGCTAAAGTTCTGCCATCGTTAAGAGGAGAAACCCAATGACCACATTACGTCAGCCGTACTATGAACTGAGCCCTGAAGTCTATGCCGCCTTTGTGCAAGCAAGTAAAGCGCTTGAGCGCAGCGAGCTGGATCTGTCGTTGATTGAACTGGTGTATCTGCGCGTATCGCAGATTAACGGCTGTGCTTTCTGCCTGGAAATGCACAGTAAAGCGCTACGCAAACAGGGCGTTGAGCAGGTGAAGCTTGACGCGCTGGCCGGCTGGCGCGTGAGTCAGCAGTTCTCCGACCGTGAGCGTGCGGCGCTGGCCTGGGCGGAAGATGTGACCGACATTGCCCGCACCCGTGCGGAAGATGCGGTTTATGAACCGCTGCTGGCATATTTCAGCGCGAAAGAAATCAGCGAATTGACCTTCGCCATCAGCTTGATGAATGCCTTTAACCGTCTCGCCGTCAGTATGCGTATGTAATTTCAGTCAAAAAACCTCGCCCTCGCCACGCTCGTTAGCGGGGGCAAATCAATTCAAAATAACTATATATTGTATGGTTGAAGTTTTTATTAACTACATCTAGTATTCCTTTTGAAGAGACACCCACACAACCGACGCTAACTTTCGCGCCGCTTTGTTATTTTAAACGGAAATACGAATCATGCGCATTACTATTTACACTCGAAACGACTGCGTTCAATGCCACGCCACTAAACGTGCGATGGAATCCCGGGGCTTTGAGTTTGAGATGGTGAACATTGACCTCGATCCTGCCGCCGCTGACACCCTGCGCGAACAAGGATTCCGCTCTCTGCCGGTGGTTTTCGCCGGGGAAGAAAGCTGGTCAGGCTTCCGCCCGGACATGATCAACCGCCTGCGCCCTGAGGCGACCGCGGCTCGCGCATGAGCACCCTCGTCTACTTCTCCAGCAGTTCCGAAAATACGCGGCGTTTTATCGAGCGTTTAGGGCTGCCCGCGGTGCGCATTCCGCTTAACGAGCGGGAGCGCATTCAGGTAGACGAGCCGTACATTCTGGTGGTGCCAAGCTACGGCGGTGGCGGTACGGCAGGCGCCGTGCCTCGCCAGGTGATCCGTTTTTTAAATGACCCGCATAATCGCGCGCTGATCCGCGGCGTGATTGCGTCGGGAAACCGAAACTTTGGCGAGGCCTACGCCCGCGCCGGAGACGTGATTGCGCAGAAATGTGACGTGCCTTATCTCTACCGTTTTGAGCTGATGGGCACCCCGCGCGATATCGATAATGTGCGAAAAGGAGTGAGCGAATTTTGGCAACGACAACCGCAGAACGTGTGACCCACAGCACCCCGGACTACCATGCGCTGAACGCGATGCTGAACCTGTACGACAAAGCGGGCCGTATTCAGTTTGAAAAAGATGCCGAGGCGGTGAGCGCTTTCATGGAAAGCCACGTCAGACCGCAAACCCGCACCTTTGCCAATCAGGACACGCGGCTCGACTGGCTGGTTGCCGAAGGGTATTACGATGCTCGCACGCTTGCCCGCTTCGATCGCGCCTTTGTGGTGGACCTGTTCGCGCACGCGCACGCCAGCGGCTTTCGCTTCAAAACATTCCTCGGCGCGTGGAAGTATTACACCAGCTACACCCTGAAATCCTTCGACGGCAAACAGTTTCTCGAACACTTTGAAGACCGGGTGGTGATGGTTGCGCTGAGCCTGGCGCAAGGCGATGAAGCCCTCGCCCGTCAGCTCGTCGATGAAATGCTTTCCGGACGTTTTCAGCCCGCCACTCCGACGTTCCTCAACGGCGGCAAACAGCAGCGCGGCGAACTGGTATCCTGTTTCCTGCTGCGTATTGAAGACAATATGGAGTCGATTGGCCGCGCGGTGAATTCGGCGCTGCAGCTCTCCAAACGCGGCGGCGGTGTGGCATTTTTACTCTCCAACCTGCGAGAGTCCGGGGCGCCGATTAAGCGCATTGAAAATCAGTCCTCCGGCGTGATTCCGGTGATGAAGATGCTGGAAGATGCGTTCTCTTACGCCAATCAGCTAGGGGCGCGTCAGGGCGCCGGTGCGGTTTATCTGCATGCGCATCACCCGGATATCCTGCGTTTTCTGGATACCAAACGCGAAAACGCCGACGAAAAAATTCGCATCAAAACGCTGTCGCTCGGCGTGGTGATCCCGGATGTGACCTTCCAGTTAGCGAAAGAAAACGCGCAGATGGCGCTGTTTTCGCCGTATGACGTGGAGCGCCTGTACGGCAAACCGTTCGGGGATGTCGCCATTAGCAAGATGTACGACGAACTGCTCGCCAACGACCAGGTCCGTAAAACGTACATTAACGCCCGTGATTTCTTCCAGACACTGGCCGAAATTCAGTTCGAATCCGGCTATCCGTACATCATGTACGAAGATACCGTGAACCGAGCCAACCCGATTGCCGGGCGCATCAACATGAGCAACCTGTGCTCTGAAATCTTGCAGGTTAACAGCGCCTCGAGCTTCGATGAAAATCTGGATTACGCCCATACCGGGCATGATATCTCCTGCAACTTAGGCTCGCTGAACATCGCGCTGGCGATGGATTCCGCTGACTTCGGCCTGACGGTGGAAACGGCAATCCGCGGCCTGACGGCGGTGTCGGACATGAGCCACATTCGCTCGGTGCCGTCAGTCGAATCCGGAAATGCCGCGTCGCACGCCATTGGTCTCGGGCAGATGAACCTGCACGGTTATCTGGCGCGGGAAGGCATTGCTTACGGCAGCCCGGAAGGACTGGATTTCACCAACCTCTATTTCTACACCGTGACGTGGCACGCGCTGCATACCTCGATGAAACTGGCGCGTGAGCGCCATCAGCGTTTCGCCGGGTTTGCCGATTCGCGCTACGCCAGCGGAGCGTATTTCCGCCAGTATCTTGAGAATGACTGGCAGCCGAAAACCGAGAAAGTCCGTACGCTGTTTGCAAAGGCGGGCATCACCCTGCCCACGCGTGAGATGTGGCAACAGCTGCGTGAAGACGTGATGCAGCACGGGATTTATAACCAGAATCTACAGGCCGTGCCGCCGACCGGGTCGATTTCCTATATCAATCACGCGACGTCGAGCATTCACCCGATCGTGTCCAAAATTGAAATTCGCAAGGAAGGCAAAACCGGCCGCGTTTACTATCCCGCGCCGTTTATGACTAACGACAACCTGGCGCTGTATCAGGACGCTTACGAAATCGGGCCGGAGAAAATCATCGATACCTACGCCGAAGCGACGAAACACGTCGATCAGGGGCTGTCGCTGACGCTGTTCTTCCCCGATACCGCTACAACGCGCGACATCAATAAAGCGCAGATTTACGCCTGGAAGAAAGGCATCAAGACGCTGTATTACATTCGCCTGCGCCAGCTCGCGCTGGAAGGCACTGAAATTGAAGGCTGCGTGTCGTGCGCGCTGTAAGGAGAAAAGGATGAACCGTTTATCACGCATCAGCGCCGTTAACTGGAACAAGATTGAGGACGATAAGGACCTGGAGGTCTGGAACCGTTTGACCAGCAACTTCTGGCTGCCGGAAAAAGTGCCGCTGTCGAACGACATTCCGGCGTGGCAGTCGCTGAGTCACGCCGAGCAGCAGTTGACCATCCGCGTATTCACTGGACTGACGCTGCTCGACACCATTCAGAATACCGTTGGCGCGCCGTCGCTGATGCCGGATGCGCTGACACCACACGAAGAAGCGGTGATGTCGAATATCAGCTTTATGGAAGCCGTCCATGCCCGCTCGTACAGCTCGATTTTCTCCACGCTGTGCCAGACCAAAGACGTGGACGCGGCCTACGCCTGGAGCGAAGAAAACGCGCCGCTGCAGCGCAAAGTACAGCTGATGCTGGAACACTACGCCGCCGATGCGCCGCTGAAGAAAAAAATTGCCAGCGTTTTTCTGGAATCCTTCCTGTTCTATTCCGGCTTCTGGCTACCGATGTATTTCTCCAGCCGTGGCAAGCTGACCAATACCGCAGATCTTATTCGTTTGATTATCCGAGACGAAGCGGTTCACGGATATTACATCGGATATAAATTCCAGAAAGGCCTGGAAAAAGTCAGCGCCGAAGAGCAGCAGGCGCTGAAAGATTTCGCCCTTGAACTGCTGTTGGATTTGTACGACAACGAACTCGCCTATACCGACGCGTTGTACGCTGGCACCGGTTGGGAAGACGATGTAAAAGCGTTCCTTTGCTACAACGCCAACAAGGCGCTGATGAATCTGGGCTATGACGCGCTGTTCCCGGCGGAAATGGCAGACGTGAACCCGGCGATCCTGGCCGCGCTGTCGCCGAACGCCGACGAAAACCATGACTTCTTCTCCGGTTCTGGCTCTTCCTATGTGATGGGGAAAGCGGTCGAAACCGAGGACGAAGACTGGAATTTCTAATCCTCTTCATATTTCAAGTTGCAGGTGCGTTGGCTGCATGCGCGCCCCCCTGTCACTTACTTTAGTAAGCTCCAGGGGATTTGCGCATTGGCCGCCCGCCTGCAACTCGAACTATTTAGAGGATTAAGCCATATTTATAATGCAGTTATTTATAATCCTATCATTTCACCCCCAATTTCCCTCGCAGTAACAAAAAATATCAGCAAATTTCATGGGTGCTCAGCCCTTATATCATGGGGGCATCGCGCCTGTTGGCGCCGGAAATGCCCGCGTCATTAGGACATTGAGGGTTGTCTCAGATTCTGAGTATGTTAGGGTAGATCCGGTCAATTATTTTCATCAGGTAGCATATCGACATAATTAAATAACAGGAATCAGTTTATTGCATGGCAATTAAATTAGAAGTTAAGAATCTTTATAAAATATTTGGCGAGCATCCGCAACGCGCATTCAAATATATTGAAAAAGGTCATTCGAAAGAACAAATTCTTGAGAAGACCGGGTTGTCACTTGGCGTTATGGACGCCAGTCTGGCCATTGAAGAAGGCGAGATTTTTGTCATCATGGGGTTATCCGGCTCCGGTAAATCCACCATGGTACGCCTTCTCAATCGCCTGATTGAACCCACCCGCGGTCAGGTTCTCATCGACGGTATTGATATTGCGAAAATATCCGATGCTGAGCTCCGTGAGGTGCGCAGAAAGAAAATTGCGATGGTCTTCCAGTCATTTGCGCTTATGCCGCATATGAACGTCCTGGATAATACGGCCTTCGGAATGGAATTAGCGGGCGTGCCACCGCAAGAGCGTCATGAAAAAGCCCTGGACGCGCTTCGTCAGGTGGGTCTCGAAAATTATGCTCACGGTTATCCGGATGAATTATCCGGGGGGATGCGCCAGCGCGTGGGTCTCGCCCGTGCATTAGCCATTAACCCTGACATCTTATTAATGGATGAAGCGTTCTCCGCGCTCGACCCTTTAATTCGTACCGAAATGCAGGACGAGCTGGTGAAATTACAGGCCCGTCATCAGCGCACCGTTGTCTTTATTTCCCACGATCTCGACGAAGCCATGCGCATCGGCGACCGTATTGCCATTATGCAAAACGGCCGAGTGGTACAGGTCGGTACACCGGATGAAATTCTGAATAATCCGGCCAATGACTATGTGCGCACCTTCTTCCGTGGCGTGGATATCAGCCAGGTGTTTAGCGCCAAAGACATTGCGCGCCGTAACCCAAAAGGGCTGCTGCGTAAAACGCCGGGCTTTGGCCCACGCTCTGCGATTAAGCTGTTGCAAGATGAAGACCGCGAATATGGCTATGTCGTTGAACGCGGTAATAAATTTGTCGGTATTGTTTCCATTGACTCTCTGAAGGCCGCGCTGGCCGAGGGCCTGGGCATAGACGCTGCGCTGCTGGATGCGCCACTGCCTCTTGACGCTCAGACCGCGCTTAGCGAGTTGCTCTCTCACGTTGGTCAGGCACCGTGCGCGGTACCGGTCATCGACGAAGAACAACAGTACGTGGGCATCATCTCCAAGAGCATGCTGCTACAGGCTTTAGATCGCGAGGGAACAAACAATGGCTGATCAATCGAATCCGTGGGCAACCACACCGGCGGCCGATAGCGCCGCACAATCAGGCGCTGCGCCATCTGCCGACGCCTGGGGCACACCTGCTTCTACTCCGCCTGCAAATGGCGGCGGCGCAGACTGGCTGCATAGCGCGCCTGCGCCAAAAGCAGAACACTTCGATATTCTGGACCCGTTCCATAAGACACTGATCCCACTCGATAGCTGGGTAACCAGCGGGATTGACTGGATAGTGGTGCATTTCCGTCCCGTGTTCCAGGGCATTCGTGTACCCGTGGATTACATTCTGGGTGGCTTCCAGCAGCTGTTGCTGGGTATGCCCGCGCCGGTGGCAATTGCGGTCTTTGCCCTGATTGCCTGGCAGATTGGCGGCGCCGGAATGGGTATCGCCTCACTGATTTCACTGATTTTGATTGGTGCAATTGGCGCGTGGTCTCAGGCGATGGTGACCCTCGCGCTGGTACTGACCGCCCTGTTGTTCTGCATCGTTATCGGCCTGCCGCTTGGCATTTGGCTGGCGCGTAGTCCACGTGCGTCGAAGATAATCCGGCCGCTGCTCGATGCGATGCAGACGACACCCGCGTTCGTGTATCTGGTACCTATCGTGATGCTGTTCGGTATCGGTAACGTGCCGGGCGTGGTGGTGACCATCATCTTTGCCCTGCCGCCGATTGTGCGTCTGACTATCCTCGGGATTAACCAGGTGCCAGCCGATCTTATCGAAGCGTCGCGCTCGTTTGGTGCCAGCCCGCGCCAGATGCTGTTCAAAGTGCAGCTGCCGCTGGCGATGCCGACCATTATGGCTGGTGTGAACCAGACCCTGATGCTAGCGCTGTCGATGGTGGTTATCGCCTCGATGATTGCCGTAGGTGGTCTGGGACAAATGGTTCTGCGCGGTATCGGCCGACTCGATATGGGTCTGGCGACCGTCGGCGGGGTGGGGATCGTTATCCTTGCGATTATTCTCGACCGTCTGACTCAGGCTGCTGGCCGTGATTCCCGTAGTCGCGGCAACCGTCGCTGGTACACCACTGGCCCAGTAGGCCTGGTGACTCGCTTCTTCATCAAGTAATTCTGCATTTCCCGGCAGCCCTGCCTGCCGGGTCCACTCCCTGATACCTATAAAGGAACAACAATGCGAAATAGCGTAATTTTTGCCACTGCGTTTGCCACCCTTGTCTCCGGTAGCGCGTTTGCCGCTGACCTGCCAGGCAAAGGCATTACCGTTCAGCCGGTACAGAGCACCATTTCCGAAGAGACCTTCCAGACCCTGCTGGTTAGCCGTGCGCTGGAGAAACTGGGTTACACCGTCAGCAAACCGAGCGAAGTGGATTACAACGTCGGCTATACCTCGATTGCCTCTGGAGATGCGACCTTTACCGCCGTGAACTGGAAACCGCTGCATGACGATATGTATACCGCAGCCGGTGGCGATAAGAAGTTTTATCGTGAAGGTGTGTACGTGACCGGTGCCGCGCAGGGTTATCTGATGGATAAGAAAACCGCTGAGAAGTACCACATCACCAAAATCGATCAGCTGAAAGATCCGAAGCTTGCCAAAATCTTCGATACTAACGGCGACGGTAAAGCAGACCTGACCGGTTGTACGCCGGGCTGGGGTTGTGAAGCGGTAATTAATCATCAGATTGACGCGTACGGCCTGAGCAATACCGTGGTGCATAACCAGGGTAACTACGCGGCCATGATGGCCGATACGATTACACGCTTTAAAGAAGGCAAACCGGTGCTGTATTACACCTGGACGCCATACTGGGTGAGCGATGTGCTGAAGCCGGGCAAAGACGTGGTGTGGCTGCAGGTGCCGTTCTCCGCAATGCCGGGCGAGCAGAAAGATATCGACACCAAGCTGCCGAACGGTGCCAATTATGGTTTCCCGGTGAACACCATGCATATCGTGGCCAACAAAGCCTGGGCCGAGAAAAACCCGGCGGCGGCGAAGCTGTTCGCGCTGATGAAACTGCCTATCTCTGATATCAACGCCGAAAACGCGATGATGCACGAAGGTCATTCGTCAGAAGCCGATATCCAGGGTCATGTGGACGGTTGGATTTCAGCTCACCAGCAGCAGTTTGACGGCTGGGTGAAAGAAGCGATGGCTGCGCAGAAGTAAGCACGCTCTCAGGCCCGGCAGCACTCTGCTTGCCGGGCCTGGATTTCCACTCACCGCACTATCCGACATCCTTCATTTTCCTTCTCCCCGCACTTATTGGTTATCATTGCTTACCTGCAAAATAATCACTTAAAGAACAATGACCAAAAAATCTCATGAGCTTAGCCCGGCGCTGATTGCGCTGATGTCCGTCGCAACCGGCCTTGCTGTGGCCAGTAATTACTATGCCCAACCACTGCTGGACACCATTGCCCGCGCCTTTTCTCTGAGCGCAGGACAAGCCGGTTTTATCGTCACCGCCGCACAACTGGGCTACGCCGCCGGGCTGCTGTTCCTGGTGCCACTGGGCGATATGTTTGAGCGCCGAACCTTAATCGTTAGCATGACGTTACTGGCGGCGGGCGGAATGCTCATTACCGCCTCCAGCCAGTCTCTTGCGATGATGATCCTCGGCACCGCCCTGACCGGCCTGTTTTCGGTGGTGGCGCAAATTCTGGTCCCGCTAGCCGCGACGCTCGCCAGTCCGGATAAACGCGGAAAAGTGGTCGGCACCATCATGAGCGGGTTACTGCTCGGCATTTTGCTGGCGCGAACCGTCGCCGGGCTGCTGGCCAGTCTCGGCGGCTGGCGCACCGTGTATTGGGTGGCGTCGGTATTAATGGTGCTGATGGCATTCGCCCTGTGGCGCGGCTTGCCGAAAGTGAAAACGGAAACGCATCTGAATTACCCGCAGCTGCTGCGTTCCGTATTCAGCTTGTTTAAGCACGATAAACTCCTGCGCACCCGCGCGCTGCTCGGCTGTCTGACCTTCGCTAACTTCAGCATTCTCTGGACCTCGATGGCATTTCTGCTGGCGGGCGCACCATTCCACTTTTCGGAAGGCATGATTGGCCTGTTTGGCCTGGCGGGTGCTGCCGGGGCACTGGGCGCTCGTCCGGCAGGTGGTCTGGCGGACAAAGGCAAATCACATCTCACCACCACTACCGGGCTGGTGCTGCTTCTGCTCTCCTGGCTGGCTATCTGGTTTGGACACGCCTCGGTGCTGGCGTTGATTGTCGGCATTCTGGTGCTGGACCTCACCGTGCAGGGCGTACACATCACCAACCAGACGGTGATTTACCGCGTGCAGCCAGAAGCACGTAATCGTCTTACCGCAGGCTATATGACCAGCTACTTCATCGGCGGAGCTGCCGGGTCGCTGATTTCGGCATTTGCGTGGCAGCACTGGGGCTGGGCGGGCGTTTGCCTCGCCGGGATGACAATGGCCGCACTGAACCTGCTGGTATGGTGGCGAGGTTTTCACCGACAAGAAGCCGTTGTCTGAAAAGTCTCTACATTCAGGGCCTTATTCCCGCGTTGGGGTTTAAGCACATCCCCTGGTCTGTTAAGGTTATCTACCTGATTAGCCGGGCAACTGTTTCAAGGGTAAATAATTCATCCACGCACTGAAACCTCCCGGACACTGGCGGCGTGTACCTTTGCCGCCGGTCTCAATTTTTTGATTTATTTGCTCCATCGTATGAATTCGTCAGATTAATTCATTTACATTATTTGTCACCGTCGTTACTATATCGGCTGTAATTAATGAGGTTATGCCCAAATGGATAGTTCGTTTACGCCCATTGAACAAATGCTAAAGTTTCGCGCCAGCCGCTATGAAGATTTCCCGTACCAGGAAATCCTTCTGACTCGCCTGTGCATGCACATGCAAGGGAAGTTGCTGGAAAACCGCAATAAGATGCTGAAAGCTCAGGGTATCAACGAGACATTATTTATGGCGCTAATCACGCTGGAGTCTCAGGAAAACCACAGTATTCAGCCGTCAGAACTGAGCTGCGCACTGGGTTCTTCACGTACGAACGCTACCCGTATCGCCGATGAACTGGAAAAACGCGGCTGGATTGAACGCCGTGAAAGCGACAATGACCGTCGCTGCCTGCATCTGCAACTCACCGAGAAAGGACATCAGTTCCTGCGCGAAGTGTTACCGCCGCAGCACAACTGCCTGCACCAGCTCTGGTCTTCTTTAAGCGTCACCGAAAAAGAGAGCCTCGAGCAAATCACCCGAAAACTCCTGACCCGTCTCGACCAGATGGATGAGGATGGCGTGGTCCTGGAAGGGCTTCGCTAAGCGTGTGAATCGCTCAGTTTCCTGATTTCAAAAATAAAACCGACAGGCCAGCAGCGAAAGCTACTGGCCTTTCTGACAAAAGGTCGGCTTAGCCGATGTGAAATAATAAGATCGTGGAGAAAAACATGAGCGCGAATGCGGAGACTCAAACCCCGCAGCAACCGGCCACCAAGAAAGGTAAACGTAAAGGTGCCCTTCTTCTGCTGACCTTGCTCTTTATTGTTATTGCCGTGGCATATGGGATTTATTGGTTTTTAGTACTGCGTCATTATGAAGATACCGATGATGCATACGTGGCAGGGAACCAGGTTCAAATCATGGCACAGGTGTCGGGCAGCGTGACGAAAGTCTGGGCTGATAACACCGACTTCGTGCAAAAAGGCGATGTGCTGGTCACCCTCGACCAGACCGATGCGCAGCAGGCGTTTGAACGTGCACAGACGGGGCTTGCCTCCAGCGTGCGTCAGACCCGCCAGATGATGATCAATAGCAAGCAATTACAGGCCAGCATCGACGTCAAAAAAACAGCACTGGCGCAGGTGCAGACCGACCTTAACCGTCGTATTCCGCTGGGCACCGCGAACCTGATTGGTCGCGAAGAGCTGCAGCACGCCCGTGATGCCGTGGCCAGTGCACAGGCTGAACTGAATGTGACTATTCAGCAGTTTAATGCCAACCAGGCCATGATTCTGGGGACCAAACTGGAAGACCAGCCAGCGGTGAAACAGGCAGCGACCGAAGTACGTAACGCGTGGCTTGCGCTGGAACGTACCAAAATCGTTAGCCCGATGACCGGCTACGTCTCTCGCCGTGCGGTTCAGCCAGGCGCGCAGATTAGCCCAACCACTCCGCTGATGGCGGTGGTTCCGGCAACCAATCTATGGATCGATGCTAACTTTAAAGAAACCCAGCTGGCGCATATGCGTATTGGCCAGCCTGTGACCGTTATCAGCGATATCTACGGCGATGACGTGAAGTACACCGGGAAAGTAGTGGGTCTGGATATGGGGACCGGCAGTGCCTTCTCCTTGCTTCCGGCGCAGAACGCCACCGGAAACTGGATCAAAGTGGTTCAGCGTCTGCCGGTTCGCGTAGAGCTGGACGAAAAACAGCTGGCTCAGCATCCGCTGCGTATTGGGCTGTCTACGCTGGTGAAGGTGGATACCTCCAACCGCGACGGTGAAATGCTGGCGAATCAGACGCGTCACACGCCTGCTTATGAAAGTAATGCACGTGAAATTAGCCTTGATCCTGTGAATAAGCTGATCAACACCATCGTGCAGGCCAACGCCAACTAATTCCGGGGTGAACGTAATGCAACAGCAAAAACCGCTGGAAGGCGCGCAGTTGGTCATTATGACCATTGCGCTGTCTCTGGCGACGTTCATGCAGGTGCTGGACTCGACGATTGCTAACGTGGCGATCCCCACCATTGCTGGTAACCTTGGCTCATCGCTGAGTCAGGGAACGTGGGTTATTACCTCGTTCGGGGTGGCGAACGCCATTTCCATTCCGATTACCGGCTGGCTGGCAAAACGTGTGGGCGAGGTAAAACTGTTTACCTGGTCCACCATCGCCTTCGTTATCGCCTCCTGGGCGTGTGGCGTGTCGAGCAGCCTGACGATGCTGATTTTCTTCCGCGTCATTCAGGGTATCGTTGCCGGTCCGCTGATCCCGCTTTCGCAGAGTCTGCTGTTAAACAACTACCCGCCAGCAAAACGCGCCGTGGCGCTGGCGTTGTGGTCGATGACAGTTATCGTTGCACCGATTTGCGGCCCAATCCTCGGCGGTTATATCAGTGACAACTATCACTGGGGTTGGATCTTCTTCATCAACGTGCCGATTGGTGCGGTGGTGGTGCTGTTAACCCTGCAAAGCCTGCGCGGACGCGAAACCCGAACCGAACATCGCCGCATTGATGCCATTGGCCTGGCGCTTCTGGTGGTCGGGATTGGCAGTCTGCAGGTCATGCTCGATCGCGGGAAAGAGCTCGACTGGTTTAACTCTACCGAAGTCATTGTCCTGACCATCGTCGCGGTGGTGGCGATAAGCTTCTTGATTGTCTGGGAGCTAACGGACGAGAACCCGATAGTCGATCTCTCGCTCTTCAAATCGCGAAACTTTACCATCGGCTGTTTATGTATCAGCCTGGCCTATATGCTCTACTTCGGCGCGATCGTTTTGCTGCCGCAGCTGCTGCAGGAGGTATATGGCTACACGGCCACCTGGGCGGGTCTGGCATCGGCGCCGGTGGGAATATTACCCGTTATTCTGTCGCCGATTATCGGCCGCTTTGCGCATAAGATAGATATGCGCCGGCTGGTGACCTTCAGCTTCATTATGTACGCGGTGTGCTTCTACTGGCGTGCGTATACCTTCGAACCGGGAATGGACTTTGGCGCATCGGCGTGGCCACAGTTTATACAGGGCTTCGCGGTGGCGTGCTTCTTTATGCCACTGACCACCATCACCCTTTCCGGCCTTGGGCCAGAGCGGATGGCGGCGGCATCGAGCCTGTCGAACTTTACCCGTACGCTGGCGGGCTCTATCGGTACGTCAATAACGACCACCATGTGGAGTAACCGTGAAGCGCTACATCACGCACAGCTGACCGAGTCGGTGAATCCTTTTAACCCGAATGCGCAGCAGATGTACGGCCAGCTTCAGGATTTAGGGATGTCGGAGCAGCAGGCCTCCGGCTGGCTGGCACAGCAGATCACCAACCAGGGATTGATCATTTCCGCGAACGAAATCTTCTGGATGTCGGCGGGGATCTTCATCGTACTTCTGGGGCTCATCTGGCTCGCCAGACCGCCGTTTGGCGCAGGTGGTGGTGGCGGTGGTGCGCACTAACGTATCGTGAATAACAGGACCCTCCTTTTACAGAGGGTCTTTTTTTGTCCATTTCTCGCAAGACTCTGTCACATCCGCTAAAGCGCTGCACCCTGCTCTTCCGTCAGGATTAAACCCACGACAAGAGGAGAATCCCATGCTGAACAACCCCGCTGAAAAATATCGCCCCTGGCCCGTTTTATCCTTACCGGACCGCCGCTGGCCGGACAACACGCTGACTCATGCCCCGCGCTGGTTATCAACGGATTTGCGCGACGGGAACCAGGCTCTCGCCGAGCCGATGGACGCCGAACGCAAGTTGCAGTTCTGGGATTTACTGCTGCGCTGCGGCTTTAAAGAAATTGAAGTGGCGTTTCCGTCCGCATCGCAAACGGACTTCAATTTTGTCCGCCAGCTGATTGAGGAGAAACGCATTCCGGAAAACGTCACAATCCAGGTCTTAACCCAGGCACGTGAAGATCTTATCCTGCGCACCTTCGAGTCGCTGCGTGGGGCCCTCCGGGCGACGGTCCATCTCTATAACGCCACTGCCCCATTGTTTCGCCGTCTGGTATTTGGCATGGAAAAAGCACAAATAGTGGAACTGGCGACACGCTCCACGCGCCTTATTCGTCAGCATTGCGAGGCCCAGCCGGACACCCTTTGGCAATATGAGTATTCGCCGGAAACATTCTGCTTTACCGAGCCTGAGTTCGCGCTGGAAATTTGTGAAGCCGTGGCGGCTGTTTGGGAACCCTCCGCCAGCCGACCGATGATCATCAACCTTCCCGCGACGGTGGAAGTGAATACCCCCAACGTGTATGCCGATCAGATTGAATACTTCTGCCGTCACTTCTCGCGCCGCGATGATGTGTGTATTAGCGTGCATCCGCATAACGATCGTGGAACCGGCGTCGCAAGCGCCGAGCTGGCGGTAATGGCCGGAGCTGACCGCGTGGAAGGATGTCTGTTTGGCAACGGTGAGCGCACGGGCAACGTTTGTCTGGTGACACTGGCGATGAACCTTTACAGCCAGGGCGTTTCGCCGGGGCTGGATTTCAGCGAGATGAAACAGGTCGTTGAGGTAGTAGAGAGCTGTAATCAGCTGCCGGTTCATCCGCGTCATCCGTGGGCCGGAAGCCTGGCTTACACCGCATTCTCCGGCTCGCATCAGGATGCTATCAAGAAAGGCTTTGATGCACGTAAGCCCAACGAACACTGGGAAATGCCCTATCTGCCAGTCGATCCGCAGGATATCGGCTGTAGCTATGAGGCGGTTATCCGCGTGAACAGTCAGTCAGGAAAAAGCGGTAGCGCATGGCTTATCGAGCAGAATCACGGCCTGACGTTGCCGCGGGCGTTGCAGCAGGATTTCAGCCAGCATGTACAGCGTGAAACCGACGCTCACGGCCGGGAAATGACTCACAATGCACTGTGGCGGCTGTTCCGTTCCCGCTACGGCCTGATCACACAGCCGGCCCTGCAGCTGAAAGATTATAAGAGCGAGAGTCAGCACAACGGCGAGCTGTTATTGCAGGCGACGCTGCTGATTAATGGGGAGAGCTGGCACTTGCAGGGTAGAGGCAATGGTCTGCTTTCGGCGGCAGTCAATGGCCTGACGCGTTTGCACAAGCAGACGCTGGTAATTAAGGACTATCACGAACACACGCTGGGAGAACGTAGCGACAGCCGATCGGTGGCCTATATTCGCTGTCTGTCAGCAGATGGCAGCAGCCAGTGGGGTGTCGGCATCGACAGCGATATTTCACGGGCATCACTTCAGGCGCTGCTCAACGCCGTCGGCGCGCGGTCCTAATCGCTATAAAAATACTCGCTGGGTGACGTGCCCATCACCCGGCGAAACATGGCGGTGAATGCGCTATGGCTACCATACCCGAGGTCGAGAGCCACTCTGAGTACCGATTGCCCCTGGGCCAGCCGCACCAGCGCTTCCATTAATCGGGCGCGCCTAACCCACTCACTCCAGGTCAACGCCGTCTGCTGCTGAAAATGACGGTTAAGAGTGCGCTCACTCATATTGGCCACGCTTGCCGCCCGGCGGCTGTCCCACCCGTCGGCAGGGCTTTGCCGCATCTTCTGACACAGCGCGCGCAGAGCAACGTCCTGCGGCTCCGGTAGGCCAAAAGGTAGCACCTGCATGCCGCGGATCTCATCGAGGATCAACTCATAGATCCTTTCTTCGCGGCTGCCCGGCGCATACTTTTCGGCAAGATTTAGTGAAGCAACGATAAGCTCCCGCAGCAACGGCGAGATCTGCACAATCTGGCAGGTCGCGGGCAGAAACGCGCGGGCCAGCGGATCGATAAACAACGTGCGGGCCGCCACGTGTCCAGTCGTGCGCAGCGCGTGGGGCGTGCCAGCAGGCAGCCAGACGCCGCGCCCCGGCGGCACTACCCAGCATCCTTCCTGCGTATCTACCCGAACAACACCGCTCAGAATATGCAGCAGCTGGGCACAGTCGTGCTGATGCCAGGGTTCACTATCGCCGTGCGCATAGTCATGGGCAAAGGGAACAAGCGGGCGATGGATGAAGGAGAACGTTAGGGTTGTGGTCATTGGCGCAATCGCGGTGGCAGGCCTGAGAGGAAGATAAAAAACCCGGCGCATTAGGCCGGGTATCTAAAGAGAATACTAGATGTGCAGTTCCTGCAGCTTCTCTTTTGGCAGCGCCAGCTCATCATTGCTGTTCACACGAACACCGCGGTCAATGATATGACGGGCGATTTCCTGTGCTTCTTCCAGCGAGTGCATGGTGTACGTCCCGCACTGATAGACGTTCAGCTCTGGGATCTGGTTCTGCTCTTTCACCTTCAGCACGTCGGCCATCGCCGCTTTCCATGCTTCGGCTACGCGGGATTCGTCCGGCGTGCCAATCAGGCTCATGTAGAAGCCGGTGCGGCAGCCCATTGGGGAAATGTCGATGATTTCCACGCCGTTGCCGTTGAGATGATCGCGCATGAAGCCCGCGAACAGGTGCTCAAGAGTATGAATGCCGCGCTCTGGCATCACTTCTTTGTTCGGTACGCAGAAGCGCAGATCAAAGACGGTGATTTCATCGCCGTGTGGCGTGTGCATGGATTTCGCTACACGAACAGCAGGGGCTTCCATTCGGGTATGGTCGACAGTGAAGCTATCTAATAACGGCATTTTGTCTCCTCCGAACTCTTCTCATCCCTTGTGCCATAAGGGCTACGCGGAAAATATTACGAAGAGTATGTTTTTTTTGAAATTAACTGAACTCTTTGTTCGCAGGCGAGTCTTACTCTATGAAAGACGCGCATTTGTTATCATCATCCCTGTATTCAGAGATGAAATTTTGGCCACATTACTGTGGCCTTTTTCTTTTCTGTCAGGCGTGACGTGCGACCAGCTCGGAGAACGGCTCTGTATCCGCCTCTTCAGTCTGACGCTGACGTGCTAACGAAGCTTCACGCTCCGCTTCAAAATCCGCTTCGCTCAAAATCTCCAGCGGTTCTTCACGCAGCATTTTACGATATTCATCGCCCAGCGCTTTGCCGGTGCCACCAATGCCACTCTCAAGCATAGAACGCAAAATACGTGCTGAGAACGTTAATTCCGGATTATCAAAGCTTGCGACCAGCTCGTCACACACCTTCTGATACGCTTCGCCGCCTTCGATGCCGTCCAGCGTCTGCGCCACACGACGCAAATCAGCAAACAGGTCTTTGCCGACCTGAGCCAGCGGGAACTGTGCTGTTTCACAGCCAATGCCCAGCGTCAGACCCGGTTTACGACCTTCCAGAATCACACGATTCCAGTTAGTGCGAGTACACAACAGCTCATCGCTGCTCATTTCTGGCGCATCTGCCAGCACGCACCAGACCATGAACAGGTCGAGGAAGCGAACCTGCTGCTCGTCCACACCAATTGGCGAGAACGGGTTGATGTCCAGCGAACGCACTTCGATATATTCAATACCGCCACGCAGTAGCGCATCCGACGGCGTTTCACCGCTGCGAGTGACGCGTTTTGGACGAATCGGCGCGTACAGTTCATTCTCAATCTGCAAAATGTTGCTGTTAATCTGCAGATAGTGACCGTCTTTTGCCAGACCAATTTTGGCGTACTCTTCTGACGGCGTTTTGATCGCCCGCTTCAATCCTGCCACATACTCGTGGAGATCGTTAAACGTAATTCCGAGATTACTTTGCGACTTATTGGTATAACCCAGATCGCTCAAACGCAGAGACGTCGCGTACGGCAGGTAATACATGCCGCCCTCGGTTTTCTCAAACGGCAGCGTGGTCGGTTTGCCCTGCAAGAACGATGAGCAAATGGCCGGAGAAGCCCCGAACAGATACGGGATCACCCAACCAAAGCGGTAGTAGTTGCGGATCAGGCGGAAATAGCCAGCAGAGATAGCCTCTGTGCCGTCTTCCTTGCCTTCTATGCCACACTTTGCCTGCCAGAACGCCATCGGCAGCGAGAAGTTGTAATGCACGCCGGAGATGGTCTGCATCAGCGCACCGTAACGGTTTTTCAGCCCTTCACGGTACAGCGTTTTCAGACGACCCACGTTAGAGGTGCCGTACTGTGCCAGCTCGATATCCTGGCCTGGCGCGATATAGCATGGCATGCTCAGTGGCCACATGCGCTCGTCGCCGATATGGCGTGCGGTGTGTCGATGCACGTCACGCAGCAGCGTCAGCATGTGGTCAATGTCGCCATCTACCGGAGTGATAAACTCCAGCAATGCTTCGGCAAAGTCAGTTGTAATCCATTTATGGGTCAGTGCTGAACCCAGTTCTACCGGGTGACCCGTTGTTGCCAATGAGCCATCAGCATTAACGCGCAGCGTTTCGCGCTCAAGACCGCGTTGGATCCCCTGAACTGCCTGAGGATTTTTTTCCAGCCAGGTCAGCGCCTGTGATACGTCCGGGATCAAATTGACCTCCCGCCTGTCGAAATCATTTTATTAAGCATAATTGTAATGGTTGACGATTAAAGGTCACAATCAATCCAATTAGTGCCACCACGTCATACCCTGAAGCGTCGCTGCGGCGATAGCCACATAGCGCAACGCCTTGCCAAGGCATAAGAAAAAAAGCACCGGTCCCCAGGAAAGACGCATCCATCCTGCCAGGACACACAGTAAATCGCCGATAACCGGCATCCAGCTAAGTAATAGTGTGGCCGCGCCATAACGTCTTAGCCAGCCCATCGCTTTCTCCCGCCAACGCGAATTATCACGCTGCGGAAATAAACGCCCAAGAATAACGTTAGTTACCCCTCCAAGGCTATTACCCATTGTTGCTATTAATACGAGTAACCACGGATGGCTGACGCCCGCTATCAGCATGCCTATCAGGACAACTTCTGAATTTCCGGGTAACAGCGTGGCGCTCAGAAAACTACTGGCAAAAAGCGATAACAGTGGGAGCGCGTCACTCACAGCAAACGCACGTCCACAATATCCATACCCGCACTTTTCGCCGCCTGAATACCAAAATCGGCATCCTCAAACACCACGCATTGCTGCGCAGGGACGCCCATCAGTTCTGCACACAGCAAAAACGTATCCGGCGCTGGCTTATGATGAGAGACATTATCGGCAGCAACCACCGCGGTGAAGTACTGGCGCAGGCCCAAATGATTGAGCAACGCTTCCGCCATTGCACTTTCACTGCCGGTGCCAACCGCCATCGGACGGCGGCCGTGCCACTCTTTGACAACGTCAATTAGCGGCAACGGGCGCACGGTATCCAACAGAATCGCTTTCACGGCGTCCGTTTTCTCACGTGCCAACTGATGGGGATCGAGAGTGGCCTGATTCAGCTCAATGACCGCCTGAGCAATGCGCCAGGTCGGTGAACCGTTTAAGGCAGCCATGGCGTGTTCATCAAAGCGCATTCCGTATCGCCCGAGAACGTCTCGCCACGCTATAAGATGAGTGGGTTCGGTATCAAGGATGGTGCCATCCATGTCGAAAATCAGCCCTGCATAGCGCTCGTACATCATGTTCTCACTCACCGGATATCGAAACGTTACTTTAACGTAAAACGTCACTGTTTGTCGCTGCCCGCTGAAGACAACAAAGGCACCTGACGGTGCCTTTTATCCGTATTTTCAGACGTTACTTGACCTGCATGTCATTCTCAACAATGCGAACACCGGTCACGTTGCGGGTTATCTCCACCGCACGGTTGGCAACCTTCTGCGATGAGACGAATCCACTCAGCTGAACGCGCCCTTTAAAGGTCACTACGCTGATTTCTGAGGATTTAACGTCTTTATCGTTGAACAGTGCGGATTTCACTTTGGTGGTCACCACGGTGTCATCGATATAGCCGCCAGTGCTTTCCTTCGTGGAAGAACCTGCACACCCGGCCAGGGACACGCTAACGATAAGAGCTGCACAACATGCAGAGACAGCTTTGAACCATTTCATGGATTTCTCTCCTTGCTACCTTAAAACAGATTAATCACAGATATAAATTAGCCTGAAAGAGGAAAGATGCCAATAGTAAACAAACGGTTAAAGAATTGTCTGGAAAGTTCATGACAAAGTGATATGCGAGAGAACAAAGAGAATGTGTAACAAATGTGAGTATTTAATGCTGGGGGAGGGATTCAAAAAGAATGGTGCATCTGGGAGGATTACTCGCCGAAGGCTCGCCCTGACGGGCCGTTGCTAAAGCAACGTTATCCTCCCTGGTGCCCGCTGAGAAAGTAACTTTCTCAGGAGTACTATCATCGCTGATAGCCAGGAGAATATGGTGCATCCGGGAGGATTCGAACCTCCGACCGCTCGGTTCGTAGCCGAGTACTCTATCCAGCTGAGCTACGGATGCATCGGAATTACTAAGGTACTGCTGACTCAATGTCACTCATCATGCCGCAACACTGATGAAGATGGTGCATCCGGGAGGATTACTCGCCGAAGGCTCGCCCTTTCGGGCCGTTGCTAAAGCAACGTTATCCTCTCTGGTGCCCGCTGAGAAAGAAACTTTCTCAGGAGTACTATCATCGCTGATAGCCAGGAGAATATGGTGCATCCGGGAGGATTCGAACCTCCGACCGCTCGGTTCGTAGCCGAGTACTCTATCCAGCTGAGCTACGGATGCATCGGGACTGCTGTTTTTACTGCTGATTTTGATATCGTCGAATAACGCTATCAAAGAGAGGGTGCATCCGGGAGGATTACTCGCCGAAAGCTCGCCCTTTCGGGCCGTTGCTAAAGCAACGTTATCCTCTCTGGTGCCCGCTGAGAAAGTAACTTTCTCAGGAGTACTATCATCGCTGATAGCCAAGAGAATATGGTGCATCCGGGAGGATTCGAACCTCCGACCGCTCGGTTCGTAGCCGAGTACTCTATCCAGCTGAGCTACGGATGCATCGGAATTACTAAGGTACTGCTGACTCAATGTCACTCATCATGCCGCAACACTGATGAAGATGGTGCATCCGGGAGGATTACTCGCCGAAGGCTCGCCCTTCTGGGCCGTTACTAAAGCAACGTTATTTTCCCTGCCCACTGAGAATGAGAGTTTCTCTGGAATACTGTCATCGCTGACGGCCAGGAAAATATGGTGCATCCGGGAGGATTCGAACCTCCGACCGCTCGGTTCGTAGCCGAGTACTCTATCCAGCTGAGCTACGGATGCAAATGGCGGTGAGGCGGGGATTCGAACCCCGGATGCAGCTTTTGACCGCATACTCCCTTAGCAGGGGAGCGCCTTCAGCCTCTCGGCCACCTCACCATACGCCTCTTACGAGTGCTTCGAATAACTCGTTAGAGCTCATCGTCGCTGCGTGGCGCACATATTACTTTCTGGGACTTATAAGTCAAACAATTTTTCCAGACCTTTTATTGTTTGCACACTTCCCGTTCAATTAGCCTGCAAAAACGGCAAAAAGAGCGATTAATCAACACAAAGAGTCAGCGATAACCCGATGAATATCAGACGGGCAGCAAGGGCTTTCAGCAAAAAACAGGTGATGGATTCAGGGCAAAAACGAAAAACGAAGCGGAAAAACGGAGAAAGCGAGAGGTTGCGTCTCACCGGGCAGTGAGACGCGGGAATATTAGTAACTGGACTGCTGTGATTTTTCAGCCTGGATACGCTGGTAGATCTCTTCACGATGGACAGAGACTTCTTTAGGGGCGTTTACGCCGATGCGTACCTGGTTGCCCTTCACCCCTAAAACTGTCACGGTGACCTCATCTCCAATCATGAGGGTTTCACCAACTCGACGAGTCAGAATCAGCATTCTTTGCTCCTTGAAAGATTAAAAGAGTCGGGTCTCTTGTATCCCGGCATTATCCATCACATAACGCCAAAAAGTAAGCGATGACAAACACGTAAACGTGTAAGCAGTCACGGCATTACATTCTGTTAAACGTAAGTTTAGCCGATTTACACAATTTCAACCTGACTTTATCGTTGTCAGTCTTGCTATTGCAAGGCGCTAAAACCGCATGGTTAAAGCGCCCGCCGCGTTTATTGTTATTACAGTTTTGCGCTGACCCAGTCTTTTACGCTGGCCAGTGCGGCCGGGAGAGCCGCTGCATCCGTACCACCGGCTTGCGCCATATCAGGACGACCGCCCCCTTTGCCGCCCACCTGCTGAGCGACCATACCAATCAGTTCCCCTGCCTTCACACGGTCAGTCACATCCTTAGAGACTCCCGCAATCAGAGAAACCTTATCGTCTGCGACCGTAGCCAGTACCACAATTGTAGAACCCAACTGGTTCTTCAGATCGTCGACCATAGTACGCAGCATCTTCGGTTCAACGCCAGTAAGTTCACTCACCAGCAGTTTCACGCCATTGATTTCTTCAGCTTTGCTGGAGAGGTTTGCACTCTCCTGCGCGGCAGCCTGCTCTTTCAGTTGCTGCAGCTCTTTTTCCAGCTGACGGGTGCGTTCAAGGACAGAACGGACCTTTTCAGTCAGGTTATGGCTGTCGCCTTTAACCAAATGCGCCACATCGTCAAGCACATCGCTCTGCGCATGCAGAGTGGCAATCGCACCTTCACCGGTCACCGCTTCGATACGACGCACGCCTGCCGCAGTACCGGATTCAGAAGTGATACGGAACAGGCCGATATCGCCAGTACGTTTAGCATGTGTACCGCCGCACAACTCGGTAGAGAAATCACCCATGCTGAGGACGCGCACCCGCTCATCATATTTCTCGCCGAACAGCGCCATTGCGCCTTTCGCTTTCGCGTCTTCCAGTTCCATGACGTTGGTTTCGATAGGCAGGTTGCGACGGATCTGGGCATTAACCAGGTCCTCTACCGCGCGGATCTCTTCCGGTTTCATGGCTTCGGAATGTGAGAAGTCAAAGCGCAGCGCTTTGTCATTCACCAGGGAACCTTTCTGCGCAACGTGGGTGCCGAGCACCTGGCGCAGCGCCGCGTGCATCAGGTGCGTCGCGGAGTGGTTCAGCAGAATACGAGCCCGGCGAGCTTCATCCACGTCAGCCTGTACCGCGTCGCCCACTTTCAGGGAACCGCTGTTGAGCGTGCCGAGATGACCAATGGCCTGGCCGTATTTCTGCGTGTCACTGACGCTGAAGGCACAGCCTGCGCCTTTCAGTTCGCCTTTATCACCGACCTGGCCGCCAGATTCTGCATAGAATGGCGTCTGGTCCAGAACGACAACCGCATTCTGACCCGCAGCGATAGCGTCAACGGCTTTACCGTCTACGAACAGCGCGGTCACTTTCGCGTTCAGCTCCAGATGGTCGTAACCTTTAAATTCAGAAGCGCCGTCAACGCGGATCATCGCGTTGTAGTCTGCGCCAAAACCGCTGGATTCACGCGCACGACGGCGCTGCTCTTCCATTGCGGCTTCGAAGCCTGCTTCATCAACTTTGAGATTACGCTCACGGCAAACGTCCGCCGTCAGGTCAACCGGGAAGCCGTAGGTGTCATACAGACGGAAAGCGGTTTCGCCATCCAGCGTATCGCCTTTCAGCTTCGACAATTCTTCGTCCAGTAGAGCCAGACCACGCTCAAGCGTACGGGCAAACTGCTCTTCTTCGGTTTTCAGCACCTGCTCAACCTGAGCCTGCTGCCGCTTCAGTTCTTCGCCTGCAGAACCCATCACACCGACCAACGGGCCAACCAGTTTCCAGAAGAAGCTCTCTTTTGCACCAAGCATGTTACCGTGACGAACAGCGCGACGAATGATACGTCGCAGCACGTAGCCACGGTTTTCATTCGACGGGATAACGCCATCGGCAATCAGGAACGCACATGAACGAATGTGGTCCGCGATCACGCGCAGAGATTTGTTGCTGAGATCAGTCGCACCGGTCTCTTTCGCCACGGACTGAATCAGGGTGCGGAACAGGTCGATATCATAGTTGGAGTTCACGTGCTGCAGCACAGCCGCGATACGTTCCAGGCCCATACCGGTATCAACAGACGGCTTCGGCAGTGGTTCCATCGTGCCATCGGCCTGACGGTTGAACTGCATGAAGACGATGTTCCAGATCTCAATGTAACGGTCGCCGTCTTCTTCCGGACTTCCCGGAGGGCCGCCCCAAATGTGATCGCCGTGATCGAAGAAGATTTCGGTACACGGACCGCACGGACCGGTGTCACCCATCTGCCAGAAGTTATCTGAGGCATACGGCGCACCTTTGTTGTCGCCGATACGGATAATACGTTCACGCGGAACGCCCACTTCGTTGGCCCAGATGTCGAATGCTTCGTCATCGGTTTCATACACGGTGACCCACAGACGCTCTTTTGGCAGCGCAAACCAGTTCTCACCGGTCAGCAGCTCCCAGGCGTACTGGATAGCATCATGTTTGAAGTAGTCGCCGAAGCTGAAGTTGCCCAGCATTTCAAAGAAAGTATGGTGACGCGCAGTGTAACCGACGTTTTCCAGATCGTTGTGCTTACCGCCCGCACGTACGCAGCGCTGCGAAGTAGTCGCGCGGGAATAATTACGCTTGTCGAGACCAAGGAACACGTCCTTGAACTGGTTCATCCCGGCGTTGGTAAACAGCAGAGTCGGGTCGTTGTTTGGCACCAGGGAGCTGCTAGCAACTACCTGATGTCCCTTGCTATGGAAAAAGTCGAGAAACGCCTGACGGATCTCAGCGGTGCTCTTGCTCATAATTATCCTGGAATCACGCTAACGGATTGTTGCAGGCCGCAACTGAACAGTTTTTACACAGTCAGGCGACCTGGCGGAAAAAGTGGGAATAAGATAAGTTTTCTTGGGAGGGAAGTAAAATACCGAGTGACTCAGTCGGCAAAATTTCGCCAAATTTGCTGGATATCTTCCATAAGATAACCCCGGTTAAGTAGAAATCTCTGCACCTTCACTTTTTCGGCAAAAACAGTGGGAAGAGGTTCACCGTATTTTCGCTGCGCCTGCTCACGGGCAAGTTCCATCCAGTCAATTTCACACTCATACATGGCCTGATCGATATCCGTTCGGCCAATGCCTTTTTGGTTCAATTCCTGGCGAATGCGCGCCGGACCATAACCCTTGCGACCACGGCTGGCGATGAACTGTCGGGTGAAGCGTGCATCATCCAGATAGTTGCTTTCTATACACCAGGCAACGACCTTATCCACCTCTTCCGGCGGTGCGTCGATGGGTTCCGGCCCCTTTTTGGTCAGCACTGGCGCCACCAGCTTTCGCCGTAGCTCTTTTTCACTGTGATCGCGCATTGCCAGGATGCGAATCGCCCTGTCCAGCAGACGGGCATAAGCGGAACGACGCGGTGAGCTTTCAGTCATATCTGGCCCTTAATAACTGCAAAATTTGAGCGGGATGAAAAAGCAAAAGGGCCGCATCAGCAGCCCTTTATCATTTCAACAGTGATACCCGTCATACTTCAAGTTGTGGCTGCCGTGGCGTGCCTGTAACTCGCATTATTTAGGATAAATCAGAAATCTTCTTTGGTTTCTTCAACGCTGTTGTCATCAACGGTGAAAGCCGGCTTGTCATCCTGATTGCTCAGCAGCAGCTCGCGTACTTTCTTCTCGATTTCTTTCGCCGCAACCGGGTTCTCTTTCAGCCAGGAGATAGCGTTCGCTTTACCCTGACCAATTTTGTCGCCGTTGTAGCTATACCATGCGCCCGCTTTCTCGATCAGCTTCTCTTTCACGCCGAGGTCAACGATCTCGCCAAAGAAGTTAATGCCTTCACCGTAGAGGATCTGGAATTCAGCCTGTTTGAACGGTGCCGCGATTTTGTTTTTCACGACTTTCACGCGGGTTTCGCTGCCGATTACGTTATCGCCATCTTTCACCGCGCCGATGCGACGGATATCAAGACGTACAGAAGCATAGAATTTCAGTGCGTTACCGCCGGTGGTGGTTTCCGGGTTACCGAACATCACACCGATTTTCATACGGATCTGGTTGATGAAGATAAGCAGCGTGTTGGACTGCTTCAGGTTACCGGCCAGCTTACGCATCGCCTGGCTCATCATACGTGCCGCGAGACCCATGTGAGAGTCACCGATTTCACCTTCGATTTCCGCTTTCGGCGTCAGCGCCGCAACGGAGTCGACGATGATGACATCAACCGCACCAGAACGGGCCAGCGCGTCACAGATTTCCAGCGCCTGCTCACCGGTGTCCGGCTGAGAACACAGCAGGTTGTCGATATCGACACCCAGTTTGCGTGCATAGACCGGGTCCAGCGCGTGCTCCGCATCGATAAACGCACAGGTTTTGCCTTCACGCTGTGCTGCAGCAACGACCTGCAGGGTCAGCGTGGTTTTACCGGAAGATTCTGGTCCGTAAATTTCAACAATACGACCCATCGGCAGGCCGCCAGCCCCCAGAGCGATATCCAGAGAAAGCGAGCCGGTGGAGATGGTTTCCACGTCCATGGAACGGTCTTCACCCAGGCGCATGATAGAGCCTTTACCGAATTGTTTTTCGATCTGGCCGAGTGCTGCCGCCAACGCTTTCTGTTTGTTTTCGTCGATAGCCATTATTGCTCCTGTCCGGGTGTTACCGCGTAAATTCTGTTTCGTTGAGGCAATTATACTGTATGGTCATACAGTATCAAGTGTTTTGTAGAAATTGTTGCCACAGCAGTTGCAAGGCATAAGCCGTAGCCTGACGGCGCACGGCTTCGCGGTCTCCTGCGAAGCATTCCTGGTAAGTAAAGCCTTGTCCATTCGCACAGGCCAGGCCAAACCATACCGTGCCAACAGGCTTTTCTTTGCTGCCACCATCGGGCCCGGCGATGCCGCTCACGGAGAGCGCATAGGTGGCGCGTGCCGCGCGCAGTGCACCAATCGCCATTTCGACCACCACCGGTTCACTGACCGCACCATGGTTCAATAATGTCTCTTCGCGCACGCCAATCATCTGGGATTTCGCTTCGTTGCTGTAGGTGACAAACCCCCGTTCAAACCAGGCTGAACTGCCCGATATATCGGTCAGAACTTTGGCAATCCAGCCCCCGGTGCAGGATTCCGCCGTGGTGACGGTCGCCCCCTGCGCCTTCAGCGCCAGTCCAACTTCTTCGCTGAAGGCCATCAATTCACTGTCGGTCATCATCATCGCTCGCCGCCTGAAAAAGATGTTCAACAAGATACCATTTTCTTTCGCAGGAGGGAGATGAGGTGACAATTTTACGAGGACGCTTCAGAAAAATCGTGCAGCGCCCCGGGCTACCGGAGCGCTTATCAGAATTACTTCATACTATTGGCGAGAGATTCCACATTATGACGCAGCATTTTGACGTAGCTGTCAGCGACACCGCCTGGTTTCGACAGCGCCTCAGGATAGAGTTCGCCGCCAGGCTGTGCACCGGTTGCCGTCGCAATTTGTTTTACCAGACGCGGATCGAGCTGGTTCTCCATAAACCAGGTATGCACGCCATCGGCTTTAATCTGATTGATGAGCGCGCCAACCTGTGCCGCGCTGGCTTCACTTTCTGACGACAGCCCCTGAGGCGCCATGAACGTCACACCGTAAGCCCGACCGAAATAACCAAACGCGTCGTGACTGGTCAGCACTTTACGCTTTGCGAGTGGAATAGCGTTGAAACGAGCCTTCGCCCAACCGTCAACTTCCTGCAACTGAGCGATGTATTTCTGCCCGCTGGCATTGAGAGCGGCTTCATCCTGCGGGTCCGCTTTCACCAGCCCCGCCAGAATATTTTGTGCATACAGCGCCCCGTTGGCCGCACTGTTCCACGCATGTGGGTCAGTCACGGTTTTACCGTCTTCATCCAGCGTTTGCGTTTTCACCCCTTCCGACGCCACGACCAGCTTGCCTTTAAACCCTGACGCCTTCACCAGCCTGTCCAGCCAGCCTTCAAGCCCAAGACCGTTGACCACCACCACGTCGGCCTTGCTCAACAGCACACTGTCTTTGGGCGAAGGCTCGAAGGTGTGCGGATCGCCATCCGGCCCGACCAGCGTATCGACGTGGACGTGCTCACCCCCAACCTGCTGAACCATGTCGCCGAGCACTGAAAAGCTCGTCACCACGTTCAGCGTTTTCGCCATTGCGCCCTGCGAAAGCGCCCCCAGCGCAAGCGCCAGAATCAATCCCGTTCTTTTCATCATTTCCCCTTGCGTTAAAAAAGCGCTCGCAGGCTGAAAGCCAGCCGGCTGCGCGTGCCAAAAAATATCGAAATGAAAAACAGTCCGCTGGCGGTCAACACGATTGACGGCCCTGCAGGTAAATTGGCCGACCACGACAGGCTTAAGCCGAGCCAGGCGCAGAACGCGCCGCTGACCGCCGCGAACAGTAAAATACCGGGCAGGGTTTGCGCCCAGCAGCGCGCGGCGATGGCGGGTAGCATCATGACACCGACCGCCATCAGCGTGCCGAGCACCTGAAAGCCCGCCACCAGGTTGATAACCAGCAGCGCCAGAAACAGCCCGTGCAACAGCGGCGGCAAACGGCGGTCATTGACTTCCAGCCACGCGCTGTCAAAGGCCTCACTGACCAGCCCGCGATAAAGCAACGCCATGACCACCAGTGTCAGGCTGGCTACGCCGGAGACAAACAGCGCCGCATCGTTGTCGACCGCCAGAATCGAACCAAACAGTAGATGCAGTAGATCTACGCTAGAGCCGCGCAGGGACACGAGGGTGACGCCCAGCGCCAGCGAGCCGAGGTAGAATCCGGCAAAGCTGGCATCCTCCTTTAGCGGCGTGCGGCGACTGACCCAACCGGCAACCAGCGCGACAGCAATCCCGGCAATAAACCCACCGATAGTCATCGCCAGCAGCGACATTCCGCTCAGCAGATACCCCACCGCGACGCCGGGTAAAATCGCGTGAGACAGCGCATCGCCCATCAGGCTCATCCGGCGCAGTAAGAGGAAAACGCCGAGCATCGTGGTACTGACCGACAGCGCCAGGCACACAACCAGCGCGCGACGCATAAAGCCAAATTCGATAAAAGGCTGAAAGAAGGTGTGCCAGATCATGCTCGCCTCTCGTGGTCGAAGGCCGCCAGAATGGTGGGCGTGTTACCCCAGCGAGCGTGCTGTGATTCCAGCAACAGTGTTTCCGGAAAGTGACGGGCCACGCGGAGATTGTCGTGCAGCACGGCGAGCACGGTTTGCCCTTCGCGATGCATTTCAAGAATCAGCTCCATGAGCACCTGGCTGGTTGCTTCATCGATTCCGGTGAACGGTTCATCCAGCATCACCAGCGGCGCCTGCTGAACCAGCACTCTTGCGAACAGCATCCGCTGAAACTGGCCGCCGGAAAGCGCTTCAATGGGCGACGTACCAAGCGATGAGAGCCCTACCCTTTCCAGTGCCGAGGCAATTCCGCGGCGCATTTCAGCATTGAGACCGCGAAACAGCGAAACGCGCGGCCATGCGCCCTGGCTCACCACGTCATAGACGCTCAACGGAAATTGCGATTCCAGCGCGTGACGCTGTGCCAGCCAGCCAATCACCGGGCGCGGTCCATGCCAGCGCAGCCTCCCGCTGACCGGAGGAATAAATCCCGCCAGCGTTTTCAATAATGTGGATTTACCGCAGCCGTTAACACCGACGATCGCCGTCAGCGAACCGGTCTCAATCGTGCCGCAGAGCGTGGGGGTAATAGCCAGGCGATCGTAACCCGCCACCAGATGGTCGAGTTCAATCATGGGAGTGCCACCGCCCAGCAGGTCGCCAGCCACAGCATGGCCAGTACAACCAGAGCCAAAGCCAGCCGCAGCAGGCCGGAGGCGTTAAAAAGGGAAAAGGGAATCATCGTCAACCTCAATTATGTTATAACATAACAATAATGAGATTAACGAAAGTTGTAAATCTGCGTCTGACGTTGGGCCTGTATCGAAATGTTTCAGACACCCCTCCCGCAGGAGGGGATATCGGCAGGATTACTGCTGAGCGCGCGCCGCTGCCACTGCCTGGCCAAGCTGCCAGACTGCCATTGCGTAGTGCGTACTGTGGTTGTAGCGGGTGATGGTGTAGAAGTTCGGCAAGCCGTACCAGTACTCATACCCGGTGCCCACGTCGAGGCGTAACAGGCTCGCCTGCTGGTGATCGCCCAGCGACTGAGTCGGCGACAATCCTGCGGCTGAAAGCTGTGAAACACTGTAGTTCGTTTTGAAACCGTTATCCAGGCCTGGCGCCTGGCCCGCGGCTGGCACCGCAACCTGATCGCCCTTCACCCAGCCATGCTGTTTGAAGTAGTTGGCTACGCTGCCGATCGCATCGTCCGGATCCCACAGATTGATGTGGCCGTCGCCGTTGAAGTCCACGGCGTACTGCTTATAGGACGACGGCATAAACTGACCGTAGCCCATCGCACCAGCAAACGAGCCTTTCAGATCCAGCGGATCGTCCTGCTCGTCGCGCGCCATCAACAGGAAGGTTTCCAGCTCACCGGAGAAGTACTTCGCCCGACGCGGATAGTTGAATGACAGCGTCGCCAGCGCATCCAGAATGCGGGTTTTGCCCATCACGCGACCCCAGCGGGTTTCAACGCCGATAATGCCAATGATAATTTCCGGTGGTACGCCGTACACCTGCCAGGCGCGGGTCAGTGCGTCCTGATGTTCATTCCAGAACATGACGCCGTTTTGCACATTGTCCGGGGTAATAAACTGTTTGCGATAGCGCAGCCAGGCGCCGTTTGGTCCGGTAGGAACCTGCGCCGTCGGTGCCTGACGGTCCATCAGACGCAGAACGTAATCAAGACGTTTGGCCTGAGAGAGAATTTCATGCAGTTGTTGGCGGTCAAAGCCATGCTTACTGACCATCGAATCGATGAACTGATTCGCCGCCGCGTTGTTGGCGAAGTCGCCGCCCATCAGGGTCGTATTATGCTGCGGCTCCAACAGGAACCCGCCAGAGGTATTCGCCGTGGTCGGCGCTTCGGCGGTTTTCGGTTTGCTGCTACAGGCAGCAACCAGCACGCAGAGCGGGAGTAAGGTCAGGTAACGACGCTTCAACATGTGACATCCATTTAGCTAATTCGGCAGAGATAAATATGGTAAAGCATCCCTGACCTCACAAGGAAGCGCTACCTGAGGTTAAAAAAAATCTTTCTTCAGTTTCTCTCTCACCTCACACAAACTTTCAAAATGATCATTTTATCTTTCATTATGAGATCTACTTAACACTTAAAAACCTTTCAAAGTGATTATTATTGGCATCGGTTAAATAATAAAAATTCACAGGAGAGAAGAATGATAGAAATCATTACCCACGGCGCCGAGTGGTTCATCGGGCTTTTTCAGAAAGGTGGAGAAGTCTTTACCGGGATGGTGACCGGTATTCTGCCCCTGCTGATAAGCCTGCTGGTTATCATGAACGCCTTAATTAACTTTATCGGCCAGCAACGCATTGAACGATTTGCTCAACGCTGCGCAGGCAATCCGGTCTCCCGCTACCTTATCCTGCCCTGTATCGGCACCTTTGTTTTTTGTAACCCGATGACGTTAAGCCTTGGCCGTTTTATGCCCGAGAAGTACAAACCGAGCTACTACGCCGCCGCGTCCTATAGCTGCCACTCAATGAACGGCCTGTTCCCGCACATCAATCCGGGCGAGCTGTTTGTCTACCTCGGCGTTGCCAACGGCCTGACCACACTCGGCCTGCCGCTGGGACCGCTGGCGGTCAGTTATCTGCTGGTCGGTCTTTTCACCAATTTCTTCCGCGGTTGGGTAACCGATCTGACGACGGCCATTTTCGAGAAAAAAATGGGCATTCAGCTTGAGCAAAGCGTTCGACTTTCAGGAGCCATCGTATGACGCGCATTCGGATTGAAAAAGGCGAAGGCGGCTGGGGCGGCCCGCTGGAACTCGACGCCGTTGAAGGGAAAAAAATCGTCTACATCACCGCAGGCACCCGCCCGGCGATTGTCGATAAACTGAGTAAACTCACCGGCTGGGAAGCGGTGGACGGCTTTAAAGAAGGGGAGCCCCCCGAGTCAGAAATCGGCGTGGCGGTGATCGACTGCGGAGGCACGCTGCGCTGCGGCCTTTATCCCAAACGTCGGATCCCGACCGTCAATATTCACTCGACGGGGAAATCCGGGCCGCTGGCACAGCACATCGTCGAAGACATTTATGTCTCTGGCGTCAAAGAGAACAACATCAGCCTGGTTGACGGAATAACGCCACAAAAAGGCGGCCCTCGCGAGTATGACTCCCGCAAAAAAATCACCGAACAAAGTGACGGCTTGCTGGCAAAAGTCGGTATGGGAATGGGCTCTGCCGTGGCCGTGCTGTTCCAGTCCGGGCGCGACACCATCGACACAGTGCTGAAAACCATCCTGCCGTTTATGGCGTTTGTTTCGGCGCTGATCGGCATCATCATGGCCTCCGGGCTGGGTGACTGGATAGCGCACGGCCTTGCCCCGCTTGCCAGCCATCCGTTAGGCCTGGTGACGCTGGCGCTGATTTGCTCCTTCCCGTTACTGTCGCCTTTTCTCGGCCCAGGGGCCGTTATCGCCCAGGTGATAGGCGTACTGATTGGGGTGCAGATAGGTCTGGGCAACATTCCCCCGCATCTCGCCCTGCCCGCCCTGTTTGCCATTAATGCACAGGCGGCCTGTGACTTTATCCCGGTGGGTCTCTCCCTTGCGGAAGCGCGACAGGACACGGTTCGCGTTGGTGTGCCTTCGGTGCTGGTAAGTCGTTTCCTGACCGGCGCCCCGACGGTGCTAATTGCCTGGTTCGTTTCCGGATTTATTTACCAATAAGAGGTGCCCCTGATGACCGTGATTTACCAGACCACCATTACCCGCATCGGCCAGAGCGCGCCCGACGCGTTGAGCGACAAGATGCTCATCACCTTTCGCGAAGGCGCCCCGGCGGATATCGAAGAGTTTTGTTTTATTCACTGCCACGGCGAGCTGAAAGGCGCATTGCGGCCCGGCAGTCAGCTTGAGCTTGACGACGTGTGCTACCCGGTCACCGCTGTTGGCGATGTGGCCGAGCAGAACCTACGTGAGCTGGGACATATCACCCTGCGTTTTGATGGACAGACCGAAGCCGAGTATCCCGGGACGGTGCACGTTACCGGCCCCGTACCCGAGGCGCTTCACACTGGCTGCACAGTAAAATTCGTTGTGTAATTTAAGGAGAAAATCATGAATCAGGTTGCCATTGTCATTGGCGGAGGACAAACCTTAGGGGAGTTTCTTTGCCGTGGGCTTGCTACTGAAGGCTATCGCGTCGCGGTGGTGGATATTCAAAGTGAAAAAGCGGCGCGGGTCGCTGCGGTCATCAACCAGGAATTTGGTGAAGGGATGGCGTACGGATTTGGCGCGGATGCCACTAGCGAACAGAGCGTGATGGCGCTTGCCCGCGGTGTGGACGAGATCTTTGGCCGCGCCGATCTACTGGTCTATAGCGCAGGCATTGCCAAAGCCGCGTTTATCAGCGACTTCGCTCTGGGTGATTTCGACCGCTCTTTGCAGGTGAACCTGGTGGGCTATTTCCTCTGTGCTCGCGAGTTTTCACGGCTGATGATCCGGGACGGCATCCAGGGGCGCATCATTCAGATCAATTCAAAATCGGGCAAAGTGGGCAGCAAACACAACTCTGGTTACAGCGCGGCAAAATTTGGCGGCGTGGGGCTGACGCAGTCCCTGGCGCTGGATCTGGCCGAATACGGAATAACCGTACATGCGCTGATGCTGGGCAACCTGCTGAAATCGCCGATGTTCCAGTCATTGCTACCCCAGTACGCCACCAAGCTTGGCCTCAACACGGACGAAGTGGAGCAGTATTATATTGATAAAGTGCCGCTCAAACGCGGCTGCGACTATCAGGATGTGCTCAATATGCTGCTGTTTTACGCCAGCCCGAAAGCGTCTTACTGCACTGGACAGTCCATCAACGTGACCGGCGGGCAGGTGATGTTCTAAGTTGCCATGCCCGGTGGCGCTTCGCTTAACGGGTCTACACGCTCAACCGTAGGCCGGATAAGCGGAGCGCCATCCGGCAATCACCAGGAAGATAAATATGATAACCACCCTCATTACCCTCGCCATTATCGCCTGGCTGAGCCAACTCATCCTCGGCGGCTGGCAAATTCATCAGTTCAACCGTGAGTTTGATGCACTGTGCCAAAAAGGCCGGGTCGGCATCGGACGCTCCGGTGGACGTTTCAAGCCCCGTGTAGTGATAGCTATCGCCCTGGATGAGCACAACCGGGTGTGCGATTCGTTGATGCTTCGGGGCCTGACGATTTTCGCCCGGCCGGTGAAAATTCCGGCCATCAACGGTACACCGTTACAAAAATTGCAGCCTGATGTGATCTTTCCCCATGATCCACGCTGTCAGAATGCACTATCATTAGCGCTTAATCTGAAACATGGATAATTTCGTTGTGAACGTTATAAGCTTGCGAAATTATCATTTCGCAACTTAAGGAACACATCGCCAATGAAACCACGTCAGCGGCAAGCTGCCATTATTGAGCATCTGCAAAAGCAGGGAAAAAGCTCAGTAGAGGAACTCGCCCACCACTTTGACACCACCGGTACCACGATACGCAAAGACCTGGTTCTACTCGAAAATGCCGGGGCGGTGATCCGAACCTACGGCGGGGTGATGCTCAACAAGGATGAGGCCGATCCGCCTATCGATCATAAAACGCTGATCAACACCCATCAGAAAGCGTTGATTGCCGAAGCCGCGGTTAAATTTGTCCATGACGGCGACTCGATTATCCTCGATGCGGGCAGTACGGTACTGCAGATGATCCCGATGCTGAGCCACTTTAATAACATCACCGTGATGACCAATAGCCTGCATATCGTCAATGCGCTGTCCGAAGTCGATAACGAACAAACCATCCTGATGCCCGGTGGCACGTTCCGCAAAAAATCCGCCTCCTTCCACGGCCAGTTGGCCGAAAACGCTTTCGAGCATTTCAGCTTTGATAAACTGTTTATGGGCACCGACGGAATCGATCTCAACGCGGGTGTGACCACCTTTAACGAAGTATTCAGCGTCAGTAAGGCGATGTGTAACGCCGCCCGTGAAGTGATCCTGATGGCGGATTCGTCAAAGTTTGGCCGCAAAAGCCCCAATATCGTCTGTAGCCTTGAAAGCGTTGATAAGCTGATTACCGACGCAGGTATCGATCCGGCGTTCAAAAAAGCGCTGGAAGAGAAAGGCATCAACGTCATCGTAACGGGGGAAAAAGATGAGTGACTTTCTGATTAACGCAGGCCGTCAGACGCTGAGGCTGGAACTCGAGGAAGCGAGCCGCCTGCCGGACCGACTTGGCGATGATTTTGTTCGCGCCGCAAACACCCTTATTCAAAGCGAAGGCAAAGTGATTATCTCCGGAATTGGCAAATCCGGGCATATCGGCAAAAAAATTGCCGCCACGCTTGCCAGCACCGGCACGCCTGCTTTTTTTGTGCATCCGGCAGAAGCCCTGCATGGCGATCTGGGGATGATCGAAAGCCGTGACGTGATGCTGTTTATTTCCTACTCCGGCTCGGCCAAAGAGCTCGATCTGATCATCCCACGCTTACAGGAAAAATCGGTCGCGCTGCTGGCGATGACTGGCAAAACCCGCTCACCACTGGCGCTGGCCGCAAAAGCCACTCTGGATATTTCGGTCGAACGCGAAGCCTGCCCGATGCATCTCGCCCCGACTTCCAGCAGCGTCAACACCCTAATGATGGGTGACGCCCTGGCGATGGCGGTGATGCAGGCGCGTGGCTTTAACGAAGAGGATTTTGCGCGTTCCCACCCGGCGGGTGCGTTAGGCGCGCGTTTGCTGAATAAAGTGCATCACCTGATGCGTACGGGCGATGCCATCCCGCAGGTCAAACTCACCACCAGCGTGATGGACGCGATGCTGGAGCTGAGCCGCACCGGGCTTGGGCTGGTTGTGGTGTGCGATGAAAACAGTCGGGTGCAAGGCGTGTTTACCGATGGCGACCTGCGTCGCTGGCTGGTCGGCGGCGGCACACTGGCGGAAAAAGTTGCAGAAGCCATGACCCGGGGTGGCGTCACGCTGAATGCACAAAGCCGCGCGGTTGAGGCCAAAGAAGTGCTGATGAAGCGTAAAATCGCCGCCGCACCGGTGGTCGACGATTGCGGTCTGCTGTGCGGGGCGATCAACCTGCAGGATTTCTATCAGGCCGGTATTCTTTAATCCTTCAGCCCCAGTCGTTTCGCCAGCCGGTGCAGGTTGGCGACGTCCAGCGACAATGCGCGGGCTGTCGCGGCCCAGTTGTTCTGCTGGCTTTCCAGCGCCTGCATAATCGCCTGACGTTGAAACGCGTCGGTGGCCTCCCGTAAATTCACCGCTTCCGTCTGCATTTCACGCGGTTGTACAACGGAAACAGGTTCGCTGTGAATAGCAAAATGTTGCGGTTTCAGCGTGACGTCGGCGCCATCGCTGGCTGCGCGCGCCAACACCACTGCCCGATGGATGGCATGTTCCAGCTCACGCACATTACCGGGCCAACGATACGACGCTAAATGCGCGCGGGCTGCTGCGCTAAGAATAACGCTGCTCAGCCCCATTCGAGCCCGGCACTGCTCGCAAAAATAGCCCGCCAGTAGAATGACGTCTTCATCGCGCTCGCGGAGTGGCGGCACGTAAAGCGGGAACACGCTTAAACGGTGGAACAGATCCGCGCGAAAACGCCCGGCCAATACCTCTTCGCATAGATCGCGGTTAGTTGCCGCCAGTACGCGCACATTAACCCGCAGACTGCGGTCATCGCCGACTCGCTGGATATCACCATACTGCAATACCCGCAGCAGCTTGGCCTGCAATGACAAAGATAGCTCACCGATTTCATCGAGGAACAGCGTACCGTTATCCGCGATTTCAAATTTTCCGCTGCGATGGCTGATAGCCCCGGTAAACGCACCCTTCACATGCCCGAACAGCTCGCTTTCCGCCACGCTTTCCGGTAACGCCGCACAGTTGAGATACACCAGCGGGTTCGCCGCACGCGATGATTGCTGATGAATCGCCTTCGCCACCAGCTCTTTCCCGGTGCCGGTTTCACCGCCGATCAGCACATTAAGATCGGACGCCGCGACGATCTCTATCTCTTTTTGCAGCTGTACCACCGGAGCCGAGAGACCAATCATCTCCTGCGCACCTGTCGTCGCGTCGCCACTGACGTTGGTCATCAACACATTCTGGCTTTCCAGCCGGGCAATCAGCAGCGCGTTATTCAGCGCCCCGGAAACCAGTGCTGCAATCAGGCGCAGTTCTTCGTCGCTGTGGCTGTCGAATTGATGAGCATCCATGCCATCAAGGGTTAACGCGCCAATCAGATTTTGCCCGGCGAACAGCGGCAGACCGAGACAGGCGTGAACCTTCAGGCTTTCCTGCCCAGGAATCAGCCCGTCGTAAGGGTCCGGCAACGTACTGTCTGCGGGAAAACGCACGATATCGCCAGCACGGGCAATCGCCTCCAGTCGAGGGTGGGCCTGTAACGCAAACCGGCGGCCCAGTACGTCTTTCGCCAGGCCGTCAATTGCCAGCGGAATAAACTGATGTGCCTCGTAGCGCAACAACGCCGAGGCGTCACAGCCCAACAGCTCGCGCAGAGTGATGATAAGCCTCGAAAAACGGTCCGGATGACCAATGTCGCTTTGCAATTCGATGGCTATTTTCGCCAGCGCTTCGGTAGAAAAACTCATGCCTGCCTCATTGTCATTATGACTGTCATCATTGTCTTTTTGACCCACTAAAGAATAGTCATTATGACAAACACCCACAACACTCAAATTTAAAAACCATTAATTATCAACAAAATAAAAACTGGCACGCAACTTGATATAGCCCATTAACGATTTGAACCAGAAGAGTAATTGAGGACGTTATGGCTATTCACGTTAAAAACAATATTCATTGGGTTGGGCAACGCGATTGGGAAGTGCGTGATTTTCACGGCACCGAATACAAAACTCTGCGCGGCAGTAGCTACAACAGTTATCTGATCCGCGAAGAGAAAAATGTGCTGATTGACACCGTCGATCATAAGTTCAGCCGCGAGTTCGTGCAGAACCTGCGGGCGGAGATCGATCTCGCCGATATCGACTACATCATCATCAACCACGCGGAAGAGGATCATGCCGGTGCGCTAACCGAGCTGATGGCATCCATTCCGGACACGCCGATTTATTGCACCGCCAACGCTATCGATTCGATTAACGGCCATCACCATCACCCGGAGTGGAATTTCAACGTCGTTAAAACAGGCGATTCGCTGGATCTGGGCAACGGCAAACAGCTGATTTTCGTGGAAACCCCGATGCTGCACTGGCCCGACAGCATGATGACCTACATGACCGGCGACGCGGTGCTGTTTAGCAACGACGCTTTTGGTCAGCACTATTGCGACGAACACCTGTTCAATGACGAAGTGGATCAGGCTGAACTTTTCGAACAGTGCCAGCGCTACTACGCCAACATTCTGACGCCGTTCAGCCGCCTGGTAACGCCAAAAATCACCGAGATCCTCGGTTTCAACCTGCCGGTAGAGATGATTGCCACCTCTCACGGCGTGGTGTGGCGCGATAATCCGACACAAATTGTCGAGCTGTATCTGAAATGGGCGGCGGATTATCAGGAAGACCGCATCACGATTTTCTACGACACCATGTCCAACAACACCCGCATGATGGCGGATGCCATCGCCCAGGGCATTAACGAGGTCGACCCGCGCGTGGCGGTGAAGATTTTTAACGTCTCCCGCAGCGATAAAAACGACGTGCTGACCAACGTCTTCCGTTCCAAAGGCGTGCTGGCGGGCACTTCGACCATGAACAACGTGATGATGCCGAAAATTGCCGGGCTGGTTGAAGAACTGACCGGGCTACGTTTTCGCAACAAACGCGCCAGCGCTTTTGGCTCACACGGCTGGAGCGGCGGCGCGGTGGACCGACTTTCTACCCGCTTGCAGGACGCGGGTTTTGACATGTCGCTCAGCCTGAAAGCCAAGTGGCGTCCCGATCTCGACGCGCTGGAAATCTGCCGCGAGCACGGTCGCGAAATAGCCCGTCAGTGGGCGCTCACGCCGATTTCGTCACCCGTAGCGGTGAATGTAGCGAGCGAGTCGCAGCCTGCCGAATGCACCGTCGATTCCGGGCCTGCCATGCAGTGCAGCGTTTGCCAGTGGATTTACGACCCGGCACAAGGCGAGCCGAATCAGGATGTCGCCCCAGGCACGCCGTGGAGCGAAGTCCCGGACAGTTTCCTGTGCCCGGAATGCTCGCTCGGTAAAGAGGTGTTCGACGTACTGGCGACGGAGGCAAAATGACTCACGGGATTGTCATCATCGGTTCAGGTTTTGCGGCTCGTCAGTTGGTCAAAAGCATCCGCAAACAAGACGCGCAGGTGCCACTGACGCTGATTGCCGCCGACAGTATGGATGAATATAACAAACCGGATCTCAGCCACGTCATCAGCCAGAACCAGCGCGCCGCAGACCTGACGCTCCAGACGGCGGGCGAGTTTGCCGAGCAGTACAATCTGTGTCTGTTTCCGAACACCTGGGTGGCGGATATCGACGCCGCCGCGCGGGTAGTGAAAAGCAGTGACCAGAGCTGGCCGTACGACAAACTGGTGCTGGCGACGGGAGCCACGCCGTTTGTCCCGCCGGTACCGGGCCACGAGTTGATGCTCACGCTCAACAGCCAGCAGGAGTATGGCGCGGCACAAAGGGTGCTGCACGATGCCAGGCGCGTGCTGATTGTCGGCGCAGGCCTTATCGGCAGTGAACTGGCGATGGATTTTTGTCGGGCGGGGAAAGCGGTTAGCGTGGTGGACAACGCCGCGAGCATCCTGGCCTCCCTGATGCCGCCCGAAGTCAGCAGTCGTCTTCAACATCAGCTGACCGATATGGGCGTTCATCTACTGCTGAAAAGCCAGCTTCAGGGGCTGGAGAAAACCCGCACCGGGATCCGTGCCTGCTTTGATCGCGAGCGGGTACTTGAGGTGGATGCCGTCATTGCTGCTACGGGTCTGCTCCCGGAAACCACGCTTGCATGCCGCGCAGGTGTTGAAATCCACCGTGGCGTGGTGGTCGATGGAACGCTGCAAACCAGCAACCCGGCCATTTACGCCCTCGGCGACTGCGCAGAAATCAACGGTCGAGTGCTGCCGTTCCTCCAGCCGACACTGCTGAGCGCGCTGACCCTGGCAAAAATCCTGCTGGGTCAGGCTGCAAACCTGACGCTGCCGCCGATGCTGGTCAAAGTGAAAACGCCGGACCTGCCACTGCATTTAGCGGGCGATACGCGTCATCCGGATCTACGCTGGACGCTCAATACCACTCCCGAAGGAATGATTGCGCAAGGGTTTGATAGCGAGGAGAAGCTGCGGGCGTTTGTGGTCAGCGAAGGGAAGATGAAGCAGGCGTTCGCGTTACTGAAACAGATCCACGCCTGAATAAAAAAATGCCGGGCCTGATTTGGCCCGGCACCGTTTGCCTTACACGCTCAGTGCGTCATACCCGCGCCAGCGATACACCGCCAGAGAGACTATCCAGCAGGCGATAAACAGCCCGATAACGATGAATCCGGCATTGCCGAGATTATCATTCAGCGCACCGACCCAGTTCCACAGCCCACCGCTAAAGCCAAATTTATCCATCAGCAGGCCCAGCGCTTCCAGGCCGCCGATAAACAGCGCCACCACCACCGACGTGCCGGTAATGGTCATGTTGTAGTACAGCTTGCGCTGAGGTTTGTTGAAGGCCCAGCCGTACGCCCCGACCATCAACACGTTATCAAGCGTATCCACCAGCGCCATGCCGCTGGCAAATAGCGCCGGGAAAATCATGATGCTCCAGATAGACATTCCGCTGGATGCGCTGGCGGCAGTGATCCCCAACACCCCAATTTCGGTGGCGGTATCAAAGCCGAGGCCAAACAAAAAACCGACCAGATACATGTGCCAGCTTTTGTCGATCAGGCGGAACGTCTTGCCGAACAGCCAGCTCATCATCCCGCCCGTTGCCACCGGATCACTGTTGAACGGCTTACCCTGTTTGAAAGCGCGGAAGCTGCGCCAGATGCCACGCAGAATAACCAGGTTGATAAAGGCCATCGCCAGCAGGAACAGTGATGAAACCGCGGTGCCAATCAGGCTACCGGTATCGTGAAACCAGCTCATGTGCTGCTGGAACGCTGTTGCGGTGGCTGCGATCGCCGCCGAAGCCAGTACCACAATGGAGGAATGGCCGAGCGAGAACCACGCGCCAACGCCGAACGGGCGTTTGCCCTGCTGCATCATTTTGCGCGTAACGGTATCAATTGCGGCGATATGATCGGCATCCACCGCATGGCGCAGGCCGTAGCCCCAGGCCAACAGACTGGCGGCCATCAGCGCCCCACTCTCACCAAACACCTGCCACGCCCAGCACCACGCCAATAGATTGGCCATCATCAGCACGAAAACCAGTAGCGCTGCGCGCGGCTGTTGACGTAAAAGCCTAATCAGCATCATCCGTTCCCTTCCTCCTGGAGGCGGGCTGCGGCAATCACCGCCTGCCCATATGAAATTCCGCCGTCGCCCGCGGGCAAACGCTGCGGAAATAAAAGTGTAAAACCAGACAGATAAAAGCCCAGCCGCTCGCGCAACAGGCGGTTATGCAGCACGCCGCCGCCGAAAACCAGCGTGCGGAGGCCGCGAATGCCCGCGTGATAGCGCATCATCTGCGCCAACCCACAGGCCAGCGCATCATGAAATGCCCAGGCCTTATCTGCTTCTGGCGCGGACCAGTTCAGCCACTGCGGCCAGAAAATACGTAAATTCAGGGTGTTACCCTGAAAAAGAAGCGTCAGCGGATGGTCAAGGCTCTCGCTTGTTCGTGCCAGCGCTTCCAGCCGGCACGCCGCTTCACCTTCATAACTTTGCTTATCCGGCGTGCAGCTCAGCGTGCTCGCAACCGCATCAAATAAACGCCCGCAGGAAGACGCCATCGGTGCATTGATCCCGCGTTCAATGGCGCGAGCCAGTGCGGCGACGGGGTGTGACTGCAACAGCGCGAGCGATTGCCAGTCCGGAACAAACGCCACGCACTGTGCGAGCAGGTTACGCCACGGCTGGCGAGCCGCCAGATCACCGCCGGGCAGCGCCACCGCAGGCAGACCGCCGAGATGTTCACATTCCCGATAGTTCACCCGCAGGCATTCGCCGCCCCAGAGCGCCCCGTTTTCCCCCTGCCCTATGCCGTCGAGAGTCAGCGCGATAACATCACCACCGTCCAGCGGCCAGCCGTGTTCTGCCATGCAGGCCGCTGCGTGAGCGTGGTGATGCAGCACCCTGTCGCACGGAATATTCAGCGCCTCGCCCCACTGCACCGAGCGATAACCTGCGTGCGCATCCACCACCACGCGTTCCGGGGTAAACGCATATATTGACTGTATTAATGCCAGCGCACTGCGCCACTGCGCCTCCACGCCTTCTTCGCAAACGTCGCCCAGATGCTGGCTCAGTACCGCTTCTTGCCCGCGTACCAGACAAAAGGTGTTTTTCAAATCTGCGCCGCAGCACAACAGCGGCGGAACATCCGCGAAACCCGGCGGCAGCGGCAGCGCATCCGGCACGTAGCCACGCGCCCTGCGCAGCATTTCGCCGCTTTGCCGGACCACGGAATCATCCATACGCTGGACAATATCGCGGTTGTGCAGCAGGAAGCCGTCGGCTATCTCCGCCAAATCCACCAGGGCATCCTGATTCGAAATCGCGGGCGGTTTGCCGTTGAGGTTCCCCGAGGTCATGACCAGCGGACGTTGCAGCGACTGCATCAACAAATGCTGAATGGGGTTCGATGCCAGCATTACACCGATTTCATCCAGCCCGGGAGCGATGCCATCGCATATGCCGTCGACCGCGTTTTTCTTCACCAGCACAATCGGCGACGCCGGAGTGTTAAGCAATTTCCGTGCCTGTTCCGGCAGGAAACTCACCTGCGTTAGCATCACCGCCAGCGGTTTCGTCGGGCGTCGTTTGCGTTTGCGCAGCAGCGCCACAGCGGCGGCGTTTCCGGCATCACACACCAGATGAAAACCGCCAAGCCCTTTGACAGCCACAATGTTGCCCGCGGCCAGCATCCCGACCGCCGCCGCCAGCGCGTTTTCGCCCGTGGATTGTTCAGAGGATGCGTGCCAGCTCAGCTGCGGACCGCATTCTGCGCAGGCTACCGGCTGGGCGTGAAAACGGCGATCTGACGGGGCGCGATACTCTTTTTCGCAAGCCAGACAAAGCGGAAACGCCGCCATCACCGTGAAGGGGCGGTCATATGGCATTGCCTGAATAATGGTGAAGCGCGGGCCGCAGTGGGTGCAGTTGATAAACGGGTAGCGGTAGCGCCGGTTATGCGGGTCATTGAGCTCTGCAAGGCAGGCCGGACAGGTGGCGGCATCGGGCGCAATCTGCGTGCTCATGCGCCCGGTTCCGCTTTGCTGGATGGTAAAATCCTGTGGTAAATCAGGCCAGTGATACGGCGTGATTTCGGTGGCGTCAATGCGCGCCAAAATGGGGCAATGCACCTTAAGCTGCGCAGCGAAGCCGTTTTCTGCACCAACGAGGTGCACCAGCACGCCTTCTGCGTCATTGCTGACGTTTCCCTGACGATTTAGCCGCTGCGCCATTTGCCAGACAAACGGCCGAAACCCTACGCCCTGAACCTTACCTCGCAGGCGAATGACGACGCCGTTGATTGCCATCTCAGTACGCCAGAGCCGTTCGGCGACGTTTCTCCGCATTGAGCTTATCCAGCGCCGCACGGTCGATGCAGCTCAATGCAAATGTCGGACACACCGCCACGCAGGCCGGACCGTCGGCGCGGGTATGGCAGAGGTCACATTTGTTGGCTTCGGCTTTTTCCACTTTAACCTTCATGCCGAATCCGCTGGTGCGCACTACCGGGCGAACGACGACTTCCATCGCCCCGTAAGGGCAGGCCACGACGCAGGTTTTACAGCCGATGCAGCGTTCCTGCATCACATGCACGAAGCCGTTTTCACGGGCGATGGCCCCGTTAGGACAGACGTTGGCACACGGCGCGTCTTCGCACTGGCGACAGGCGGTCGCCGTAGAAAGGTTTACGCCTTTAACGACGTGAATACGGGGCAGGAATGTTTGTGGCGTCAGCGTCGCGCAGTCCTGATCTTGTTGATGGGCGACGGCGCAGGCCACTTCGCACGTACGGCAGCCAATACATTTGCTCGCTTCCGCGATGATGAAACGGTTCATCCACTTCTCCAGCCTTAGACGTTAAGGCCGGGGATATGCATTTTCCGCGCCATTATTAAAATGGCTATTTATCAATGCATTAAAACTTCAGACATCTGTCATCGACATTAATGACGACAACAGATGACGGGCATCAGGCGTGAGGACCAGCAATGACGGAATCGCGTAGCATCAGTTCGCCAGGAAAGGATTGTTGCAGATGAAATTCACCGCCGTCGAGCATACAAATCAAGCGGTTGATGGTCTCTTCGATCATCTCGGTTACCGGGATTTTGACACTGGACAGGGCCGGAACGATGTAAGGCGCGAGGGCAATATCGTCAAAGCCAATCACCGACACCTGCTCTGGCACGCGCCAACCCGCAGTACTGAGCCGCTTGATAGCTCCGATGGCCATATCGTCGTTGCTCGCCACCAGCGCACTGAACGTAATCCCGCGCGACAATAGCGTTTCGACACCTATCGCACCGGTAGCGGGCGTCCATTTGCCTTCCGCAATCCACGCATCTCGTACCGGAATGCCGTTGTGCTCCAGTGCCGTTTTGTAGCCCGCGAGGCGTTCAATCCCGGTCGGTGAATCCAGCGAGCCGGTAATGAACGCAATATCCCGATGTCCCATCGCAATTAGCCGCTCAACCGCCGCCTGGCTGGAAGCTTTTTGATCCGACCACACGCAGTGGCTGGCGTTACCGCGCAGTCGGCGATTCAACACCATAATCGGCCGATCGTGATCGTGGATGATCGCGTCCATCTCATCCGGCGTCAGAAAGCGCGGGTAGATGATGATCGCGTCGCAGCGCAGATCGAGCAGATACTGGATCGCCGCCCGCTCCTCTTCCGCGCTGTGCTTGCCATCGGCCAGGATCAGCTGTCGGCCCTGATCTTCGGTCAGACGCGCGGCGTGAAACAGCAGTTCACTGAAGTAGACGCCGTGATACAGGGTGTTCGTCACCACCAGGCCCAGGGTCTGACTTTTTTTGGTCGCCAGATTGCGCGCCAGCAAATTCGGGCGATACCCGCTTTCGCCGATCGCCTGATACACGCGGTCTTTGGTTTCCTGGCTGACGTAGCCATTCCCCGACAGCACGCGGGATACGGTGGCTTTCGACACGCCAGCGCGCTTCGCCACTTCCAGCATCGTTGCCATGTTGCTCATCCCCGATTTTTCGATGGCCGAAAGTTTACTTCAGCCCAGCAGAGATTGCAGCGATTTGTCCACAGTCAAGCCCCCGCCCCGGAACCGGGTCGGAAAAAAGGAGCTGTATTGATATCTACCTCAGTTATTTACTTGAATCATTAATAATGAAATGTTTTTGTTTCTTCGTGCGCATCAATTAATTCCACACGCACTTTTTATCATTTTATATTGCCTGTTTATTGTTAACGGAGAATACTGCCAAGCGATTCAAAAAACACACGACCACTCACATTACATTTATACATAGACTAATGAATAAGGAGCATTCATTTGGCTGGCTTAACTTATTTAACGATTTTATTATATATTTAAAAAAACCAGCAATACTTTTATGGGTGAGTGGTACGGTCACTCTTCTGTTAATATTGATATAATTCTTGATTGACATCCCTTACAAAGACATAATAGCATCCTTTAACAATGATGATTATTTCTGGTTTGATGGCCGACGAATAGCATACTTGTCAGTAGCGCCTTTTTTTATGTATATAATATTCATCTCATTAACCATATCCTTTACCAAGGACAATCTATTCCCAAAAAAATGCATGGTGCGAGCAACCTCTTAGCTCTTGTAACACTAATACTACTCGTACTTTTTAGCTTGTTATCTTTATTATTTTACATTGTTATATTCACCCCCTACAAATCATGTAAAGAACCTACAATTACGAATTACTTCGTCACCGATTACGCCATCTGCAAAACCATAGTTAACAATGAATTCAATTAATGAACGTTAGAAAAATCAGATTTTGACTACCTAAACTGCCTGAGTGCGCCCATCAGGCGGTCACCCGCCAGCCACGAATTCCCCCTCACTCAAACTCGATCTAAATCACAAAAATAAAATAGATCCCACCTCACTCTTGTTTCACCAATCCAATCTCTTCATGATTTTGTGGAACCGGTTTCCTATACAAATTTTAATCACAATAAGATGGATTGACCCGATGCCGAAAAATTATGCCACGCTGGCCCGTGATGTAGTGGCCGCACTGGGCGGCGTTAACAACATCACCGCCGCGACCCATTGCATGACACGACTGCGTTTTGTGCTTAACGACCCGACTCTCGCCGATGCCGCAACGCTGAAAGCCCTCAAAGGTGTACTCGGCGTGGTACGCAGCGATAACCAGTGCCAGGTGATCATCGGCAACACCGTTTCTCAGGCCTACAAAGAAGTGATGAATCTGTTGCCGGGTAACCTGCAACCCGCTGTGGAACAGGGGCCGCAGAAATTGACCCTGCGTCGAATCGGCGCGGGCATTCTGGATGCGCTGATCGGCACCATGTCGCCGCTGATCCCGGCGATCATCGGCGGTTCGATGGTGAAACTGCTGGCGATGGTGCTGGAGATGTCCGGTGTGCTTCCCAAAGGCGCGCCGACGTTGACTATTCTGACGGTGATTGGCGATGGCGCATTCTTCTTCCTGCCACTGATGGTCGCCGCATCTGCCGCGGTAAAATTCAAAACCAACATGTCGCTGGCGATTGCCATTGCAGGCGTGCTGGTGCATCCGAGCTTTATTGAGCTGATGGCGAAAGCCGCCCAGGGCGAACACGTTGAGTTCGCATTCATTCCGGTGACGGCGGTGAAATACACCTATACGGTGATTCCGGCGCTGGTGATGACCTGGTGCCTGTCCTATATCGAGGTCTGGGTCGATAAAATCACGCCCGCGGTCACAAAAAACTTCCTCAAGCCAATGCTGATTGTGCTGATTGCCGCTCCGCTGGCTATCCTGTTGATTGGCCCGATTGGCATCTGGATCGGCAGCGGCATTTCCGCAGTGGTGTATACCGTTCACGGCTATCTTGGCTGGCTGTCAGTGGCGATTATGGGCGCACTGTGGCCACTGCTGGTGATGACCGGGATGCACCGCGTATTCACCCCAACCATCATTCAGACCATTGCCACCACCGGCAAAGAAGCGATGGTGATGCCGTCTGAAATTGGTGCCAACCTGTCGCTCGGTGGCTCATCGCTGGCGGTGGCGTGGAAAACCAAAAACCCGGAACTGCGCCAGACGGCGCTGGCCGCAGCGGCTTCCGCGATTCTGGCTGGCATTTCAGAACCCGCGCTGTATGGCGTGGCGATTCGCCTGAAACGTCCACTGATTGCGAGCCTGATAAGCGGTTTCATCTGTGGTGCCATTGCGGGTATCGCAGGCCTGGCGAGTCATTCGATGGCCGCTCCTGGGCTATTTACCAGCGTACAGTTCTTTGACCCCGCCAACCCGATGACCATCGTCTGGGTGTTTGGCGTGATGGCGCTCGCAGTCGTGCTCTCCTTCGTGCTGACGCTGCTGCTGGGCTTTGAAGATATTCCGGTGGAAGAAAACCCTGCTGTCGACGGTGCCGAACAGGCGCGCAAAGCGCAAGGCATCGCCGCAACCGTTCAACCCTTACAAGCGAGGTAACGCATGTTTCCGAAAGGATTTTTATGGGGCGGCGCTCTGGCCGCTAACCAGTCTGAAGGCGCTTATCTGGAAGGCGGAAAAGGCCTGACCACCGTCGACACTATCCCGCACGGCGCCAACCGTATGCCGGTTAAACTGGGACTCGACAAGCGCTTTACCTTACGCGAGGACGAATATTATCCGAGTCACCAGGCGATCGATTTTTATCATCGCTATAAAGAAGACATCGCGTTGATGGCGGAGATGGGCTTCACGGTGTTCCGCACCTCGATTGCCTGGGCGCGTCTGTACCCAAACGGCGACGAATTAACGCCAAATGAAGAAGGCATCGCGTTCTACCGCGACCTGTTCGCCGAGTGCAGAAAATACAATATTGAGCCGCTGGTCACCCTGTGCCATTTCGACGTGCCTATGCACCTGGTGAAGGAATACGGCTCGTGGCGTAACCGTAAAATGGTGGAATTTTTCACTCGCTACGCCCGCACCTGCTTTGAAGCCTTCGACGGCCAGGTAAAATACTGGCTGACCTTCAATGAAATCAACATCATGTTGCACAGCCCCTACTCCGGGGCCGGTCTGGTGTTTGAAGAGGGTGAGAATCAGGAGCAGGTGAAATATCAGGCCGCGCACCACGAGCTGATTGCCAGCGCGCTGGCAACGAAAATTGCCCATGAGGTAAACCCGCAAAATCAGGTCGGCTGTATGCTGGCGGGCGGTAATTTTTATCCGTATTCCTGCAAGCCGGAAGACGTGTGGATGGCGCTGGAAAAGGACCGCGAAAACCTGTTCTTTATCGACGTGCAGGCCCGTGGCGCATACCCGGCCTACTCGGCCCGCGTGTTCCGCGAGAAAGGCGTGACCATCGAGAAAGCGCCGGGCGATGATGAAATTCTGAAGAACACCGTCGATTTTGTGTCGTTCAGCTATTACGCGTCACGCTGCGCCTCCGCGGATATGAACAGCAATAACACCAACGCGGCCAACATCGTCAAATCGCTGAAAAACCCGCATATCAAGGCCAGTGAATGGGGCTGGGGTATCGACCCGCTAGGCCTGCGTATCACCATGAACATGATGTATGACCGCTATCAGAAACCACTGTTCCTGGTGGAAAACGGGCTTGGCGCGAAAGACGTGGTGGAACCCAACGGCGAGATTAACGATGACTATCGCATCAGCTATTTACGCGAGCATATCCAGGCAATGGGTGAAGCTATCAATGACGGTATTCCGGTGATGGGTTACACCACCTGGGGCTGTATTGATCTGGTGGCGGCGTCGACCGGTGAGATGAGCAAGCGCTACGGCTTCGTGTATGTCGACCGTGACGACGCCGGGAACGGCACGCTGGCGCGTTCGCGCAAGAAATCGTTCTGGTGGTATAAGAAAGTGATCGCCAGTAACGGTGAAGATTTAGCGTAAAACATTGCCCGGTGGCGATAATGCTTACCGGGCCGACGCCTCATTACAGCCGCTCAAACCCGCCGTCACCGACCCACCCTTCCAGCCGCTGATATACCACTTCCGTCGCCGCTTTCACTTTCTCGGTCATCGGATAATAGAAGCCAACAATATCCGGCTGAATTCCGAGGAATATCACCTCGCCTGCATCCTCTTTCAACTGTTCAATCAGATAGTTGAGGGGCATGTTGTGCGTCGTCATCAGGAACATTTCCGCAATATCGTCAGGATCGACAATCCGGATGTCACCCGGTTCCAGCCCCATCTCAGTGGCATCAACAATCAACAAGCACTCCGGCTTCATTTCGCGAATCGCCGCCACTTCCCTTTCCGGCGCGCTGCCACCGTCCAGCACCTGCCAGTCCCCTTTTGGCGCTGCGGCACACATTTCCGCGAGTAGCGGCCCGGCGCCGTCGTCGCCCATCATGCTGTTACCGACACACAGTAATACGTTGGACACGCTTTTCTCCCAATAAAAAATGGTCTGAATGAGCAAACTACCCATTGATATCAACGAATGATCCTAAGGGGGTATCTTATATTGCACGCAGTCCGCAAATACTGATCTCAAATAGCATTGCAGATACATCATGCAACGCGGCAATTTCCCGAAAACAGGCTGAAGTGATGAATGACGTAAAGACGTTGAATGGCAAGAAAATAAGAACCATTCCCATTACTAATACGGAGTGGAATAATCAATTGATTGCCATGATCAATTCTGGCGTTGCACCTGAATTACTGGAGTTCTTTCATCAACTAAAGGATGAACGTGACGAATACCGCATTTTGGTGGATATCACCAACTCGGTACTCGCACACCTTGACCGGGAAGGTCTGGTCAGCGCTATCGCCCAGGACATCCACCGTTTCTTCGCTATTCCCTGTGTGTCGATAGCCTTTTTTGATGGCGAATCGTCAGACGCGTTTCCGGTCACCGCCTGCGGCTGGCACGATGACAGCCACCACTACTGCCAGCAAAAATCCTACCCGCTGGTGCAGAGCATACTGAAAAATGTGCTGGATAACGGGCAGCCTCAGGCCGTGGCATTGCACGAAAATCAAAACGATCCCTTGTTGCAGGATTTATTCTCTGCCGGTATGCAAGCCGCGTTGCTGCTGCCGCTGACGTTTAATACCCATTCACCCGGAATATTAATTCTCGCCCATACCGAGGTCAGTGCCTTTACACCGGCGGTATGTTCATTACTCGGACAAATTGCTTCACGTATCAGCATCGCGGTAGATAATGCCAATGCCTGGAATGAAATCACCCGGCTAAAAGATTCGTTAAAACAAGAAAATATCTGGCTCAATGAACAAATCCAGAATGTCGAAAGCCTGAACGATATTATTTATCAGAGCACGGTAATGAAAAATCTGCTGCGTCAGGTGGAAATGGTCGCCATGAGTGACAGCACCGTGTTGTTACTGGGCGAAACCGGCACCGGTAAAGAACTTATCGCCCGCGCGATTCATAAACTCAGTCAGCGTACCAGCAAGCCACTGGTAAAAATGAACTGTGCGGCGATACCGGCAAGCCTGCTGGAAAGCGATCTCTTCGGTCATGAAAAAGGGGCGTTTACCGGCGCCACCAGTACTCACATCGGGCGATTTGAAATGGCCGATGGCGGCACGCTGTTCCTCGATGAAATAGGTGATATGCCGCTTGAACTTCAGCCAAAACTGCTGCGCGTGTTGCAGGAGCGTGAAGTGGAACGCCTCGGCGGCAGCAAAGTTATCCCGGTAAACGTCCGAATGATCGCTGCCACCAATCGCGATTTGCATCAAATGGTTCAGGATCGCGAATTTCGCAGCGATCTGTTTTACCGCCTGAACGTTTTCCCGATTGTGATCCCGCCGCTGCGTGAGCGGCCAGAAGATATCCCACTGCTCGCCATCGGGTTCACTCAGAAGCTGGCGGCGCGGATGAACAAAAATATCGATACCATTCCCGCCGCGTCACTTCAGGCGCTGTGCCAGTATCCGTGGCCGGGCAACGTGCGTGAATTGCAAAACGTGATTGAACGCGCGGTGATCCTCACCCAGGGCAACACGCTGAATTTGCAGCTCAACGATTTGAAAATACCATCGTCAACGGCGCAAACAACCCGCGTTCAGGCCGCCACCATCAAACTGCCGCCAATGTTTAACCCGCAAACGCCGGAAACGGATGAGGGAGAACGGGAACGGATAATCCAGGCATTGCGGGAAACCAACGGGATTGTCGCAGGGCCAAAAGGGGCGGCGCAGAAACTGGGGCTGAAGCGAACGACGCTGCTGTCGAGAATGCAGCGTCTGGGGATTAACACGCGGGATCTGTAACAGCCTCCCGCGCGGTGATCACGCAAGCTGGCGTTTGACGATCAGATAGATAGCCGGTTCACGTTCGATCTCAGCCAGCAGTTCAATCAACCGCAGGCTCCAGCTTTTATACGGCTCATCGCCGCTAAGGCTCAGCGGCGACAGCGCATTGGCCAGCAGCGACGTGTGCGTGGAATCAATGGTGATTTCCCCAAACGTCAGCAGGCCACGCAGCTTACGACGCGCATCACCCACCGGCAGCTGTTTCAGCCATTCCGTGTAGCCTTCCAGCGGGCATTCCAGCTCCGTTTTCAGACAGTCGATCATGCCGACGTGGTGGCCTATCGCCAGCGAGTAATACATGACCTGTTGGCTTTCAGCGGGCATGTCTTCATCGCTGTCGACGAACTTCTGGCGCAGCGACCAGAACGTCACTTTTCCGATGTCGCTCACGCCATCACCTCCCCGGCAATCACCGCCATCAGCGTATTCACAATTTCCGTCAGCCGCGGATCGTTCTCTTTACTCAACCAGACGGAGACATCATGCGCCGCCTGCTGCGGCTGCTTATGCTGAATGAGCGACAGTAGACTCAGGCTGATATCGCCGCCCTGCCGATAACCCGCCATTCTTCGCGCTTCACGCTCAACGGACACCCGCAACTGCAGCGGGACATCAGGCAGGATCAGCGCTGGCTTTTCACTTTCGCCCTGCACGTGTTCAACGCCTTTCAGCTTTTGCTCCAGCAAACCGAGCGCCACGGCAAACCCGTGGATCGTCGCCGCAGGCGTTGGCGGACAGCCGGGGATCCACACGTCTACAGGTACGATGGTATCGCTGCCGCCCCAGACGCAGTAGAGATCGTGGAAAATCCCACCCCCGACGCCGCACGCCCCGTAGGAAATGCAGATTTTCGGATCCGGTGCCGATTCATAGGCGCGTAACGCCGGGACGCGCATCGCACGGGTCACCGCCCCGGTAAACAGCAAAATATCGGCATGACGCGGGGAAGCCACCACTTTGATACCAAAACGCTCAGCATCGAACACCGGGGTGATCGCTGAGAAAATCTCGATCTCGCAGCCGTTGCAACCACCGCAGTCCACGCGATAGACGTAAGCTGAACGCTTGATGTCTTTCAGCAGCGTCTGTTTCATGCGCGCCGCGTCGTCTGCCAGGGTTATCGGCTGGCTGGCGTGATGATTAAACTCGCTCATTGCTTTTCTCCGCACCGATTGAACTGAACATCTGCCGATCGTGCTGGCTCAACGTCCGCTGGCGTTTACACGCGGGGCAGGTCGTAAACTGCACGCTCATGCCTGCCAGCGCCTCCTCGCTCACGCCGGACTGTCGCAGCAGTTCAACCGCATACTGCGCCGATTTCTCCGGGGTGTACGGCAGCTTGCATACATCACAGTGCTGCAAACGAAACACTGCTTTGACGTACAAATCAGCTTTGTTAGTCACCGCCAGTTCGAAATCATTGGTCAGGCGGATCGCTTTCGTCGGGCACACTTCTTCACAGCGACCGCAAAAAATGCAGCGCCCGATGAACAGCTGCCAGATCCGCTCGTTGCTTTCCGGATGCGTTTCCATCATCAGCGCATTCGCCGGACACGCCATGGTGCACGCCGCGCAGGCGATACACTGCTGCGGGTCAAGCTCCGGCCTGCCGCGAAAATCGGGGCTGATGTCCAGCGGTGCAAACGGGTATTTAACCGTAGGTTCGCCCGCTTTCAGGATAGTTTTAAACAGTTTCAGCATCGTTTAATCCTTACTTGATCGGCGAGTGTTTACGCTCAATGCTATAGCGTTCGATCTCTTTATACGGCACGGTGGTGGACTTGCGTTTGCGAACATCCACCAGCGTGACGCGGTCGGTGCAGGAGTAGCAGGGATCGAGGCTACCTATGATCAGCGGCGCATCGGAAATGGTGTTCCCGCGCAGCATGTAGCGCAGCACCGGCCAGTTGGCGTAGGTCGCCGCGCGGCAACGCCAGCGGAACAGCTTCTGGTTGTCACCGAGCATGCTCCAGTGAACGTCTTCCCCGCGCGGGGCTTCCACGTAACCGAGCGCAAATTTGTTCGGCTGATAGGTGAAACCTTCGGTCAGCAGCGGGCCGTTGCCCATGGTATCCAGCGCGTATTCAATCATCGCTAGCGAGTCGAATGTCTCTTTCACGCGCACCATCACGCGGGAGAACACGTCGCCGCCATCATAGGCAAACAGGGTTTTCGGCAGATTGCCGTAATCGGAATACGGGTGGTCAAAACGCATATCGCGTTTGAAACCACTGCCGCGGATCAGCGGCCCAACCGGGCTGTAATCGCGCGCCACCTGGCGGTCGAGAATGCCGACCCCTTGCGTACGCTGGGCGATGTTCGGGGTGGACAACAGCATGTCGACCAGCTGCGTCACTTCTGCTCGCATCTCGCGCACCAGCTGGATGGTTTTAATTCGCTGCTCTTTTAGGATATCGCGACGGATGCCGCCAATCAGGTTCAGACCGTAGGTTTTACGCGAGCCGGTTAACAGCTCTGCCATTTGCATGGATTTTTCACGCACGCGGAAAAACTGCATGAAGCCGGTATCAAACCCGACAAAGTGGCTCGACAGCCCAATGTTCAGCAGGTGGCTGTGCAGGCGTTCCACTTCCAGCAGAATGGAACGAATAGTGTGCGCACGCTGTGGTACCACGATGCCCAGCGCATTTTCGACTGAGGTGGTGTAAGCCACGCTGTGCGCAAACCCGCAGATGCCGCACACGCGGTCGGACAGGAACGTCACTTCGTTGTAGCCCATGCGGGTTTCGGCCAGTTTTTCCATGCCGCGATGCACGTAGAACAATCGGTAGTCGGCATCGACAATGGTTTCGCCGTCAACGAACAGGCGGAAGTGGCCCGGTTCATCCGAGGTAATGTGCATCGGGCCAATCGGCACCACGCGCGCTTTGCTGTCGCCGTCGTTGATGAATGGATAGGTTTCCGTTTCTGTGGTCGGCGCCGGGCGCTGGCGATAGTCCATGGCATCTTTGCGCAGCGGGTACATTTCGTCAGGCCAGTCATCCGGCAGCACCAGGCGACGCTCGTCCGGCAGACCAATCGGTTTCAGGCCATACATATCGCGAATTTCACGCTCTCCCCACACCGCCGCAGGTACGCGTGGGGTCACGGACGGAAACTCAAGTGAGTGATCGACCAGGCCTTTTACCACCACCCAGCACTTCTCGCCTTCTTCCATCGACATCGCGTAGTAGACCGCGAAGTGACCATTGAGCGTGCGCTCATCATTGCCAAACAGCACCGGCAGCCAGCCGCCGCAGCCGTAATAGAGAAATTCAACGATTTCCGGCAGATGGCCAATTTTGACGGTGATCGTCACCTGATCGTTAGTCTGTCGCTCTTCTTCAAGCACCGCGCCGGGGAATTTCTCCCGTACCGCCGCCAGATAACCCAAACCGCGTACATCGCCCTGCGCGAGGCCGTTCATATATTGTTGATAACTCACTTCGTTTCTCCAGCGCACTCGCGGGTGCAAAGACTGTGGTTAGCGGCAGCGGCAGTTTTACCCGCCCACGGCCACTGAAATTCTTGCTGCGGGGACTGATGCATTACAATCGACGCGGCATTTTCCAGCAGGCGGCTGACCGGCTGCGGAATGTGGGTGCCCATCACCAGCATCAGCACCAGCAAAATGGCCATCGGTAAAGTCGTCAGCAGACCCAGCTCGCCACGGCTGGTCGCTTCCGGCGCGCTGCCGAACAGCAGACAGGCGATCATGCGAACCAGCCCACCCAGCACGACGGTTAACAACAGCAGCAGGCCAATTGTCAGCCAGATATGTCCGGCGGCCAGACCTGCCGTTACCACCATAAACTCACTCAGGAAGACGTTGAATGGCGGCATTCCGCCGAGCGCCAGCGCGCCAGCAGCCAGCAGCACCGCGCTGAACGGCATCAGTTTAAGCATGCCGCGCACCACGCCGAGGTCGCGGGTACCGTACTTCAACAGCACGTTACCGGAACCGCAAAACAGCAGCGTTTTCGCCAGGCTGTGATTGAGCGTATGCAGCAGCGCCGCCAACACGCCAAGCGGACCACCGATACCAAGCGCCACGGCGATGAGCCCCATGTTTTCCACGCTGGAATAAGCCAGAAGCCGTTTCACGTCCTGCTGAACCAGAATGAAAAATGCCGCCACCGCGACGGACAGCAGGCCGAATATCACCAGCAGCGTGTTGGTGAACGAGGAGCCAATCGACTGGGTGATGATGATATGGAAGCGGATAATCACCAGCAGCGCACAGTTGAGCAGCACGGCTGACAGCAAGGCGCTGGTTGGGCTCGGCGCTTCACTGTGGGCGTCCGGCAGCCAGGCATGCATCGGGAACAGCCCAGTTTTGGTACCAAAGCCAATCAGCACGAACACAAACGCCAGATGCATCAGCGTCGGGTCAAGCTGACTGGCGTGTTTCAGCACTTCACTCCAGAAAATAGCGTTGTGTGGATCCGGCATGAAACTAGCGGCATTGGCGTACACCAAAATGGTGCCGAACAGACCGAACGCCACGCCAACGGTACAAATGATGATGTACTTCCACGCCGCTTCCAAAGACGAGCGCTGACCGTAAATTCCCACCAGAAATGCTGAGCTGAGCGTGGTGGCTTCAATCGCCGCCCACATCACAATCAGGTTGTTACTGGTCACCACCAGCATCATGGTGAACAAAAACAGGTGGAAGAAGCCGTAGTAGTTGCACAGCGTGGCGACGGAAATCTCGCCTTCGTCGACCTCGTGGCGCATATAGCCCATCGAGTAGAGGCCGGTAAGAAAACCGATAATCCCGAGGATCGCCAGAAACAGCGCGCTCAAACTGTCGACGTGCAGCCACAGATTAGTGGAGAACATCTCGCCCTGACGATATACCTGCGTCACGGCATACAGCGTCACCCCTAACAGCGTAACAATGCCCACGCCGTGTAGCAGCGTGACCGCCACACGGGAGGCCGCGCCGAGACGCTGGCAGGCAAACGCCAGCAGCGAAAACACCAGCGGCGTCAGCAGTAACAAGGTGAAAATTGCAGAATGACTCATTGTGTTATCCCTTCAGCGCCGTCAGTTGATTGACATCCAGCGTGCCGAGCGTGCGCCAGATTTTTCTCACCAGCAGCACCATGACGATCACCGCGAAAATCGCGTCGGTGGCGATCCCAATCTCCACCAGCTCCGGCGCTTTATTCGCCAGCAGCGCCAGCACCAGATGCGACCCGTTTTCCATCAGGCAGTAACCAAACACCTGCTTAAGAATGTTGCGTTGGGTCACGATGCACAGCAGCCCCAACAGGAAGTGGCCGAGCGCCACCGCCAGTGCGGGCTTCAACCCTTGCAGCAGCGGAAGCTGTACCGGGCGCACCACCAGCCAGCACAGCACCACAATCACTGCGGCGGCCAGCATCAGCAGAACCGGGCTAATCAGGCTGGCATCGGCCTGTGGGTCGTTGAGCTTGCGCAGCGCAAACCCCATTATCAGCGGCACCAGAATGACTTTGGTCAGCAGCGCACTGAAGGACCACATCAACAGTTGTTCCGAATCCAGCGTGCGCGAGAGGGTGAAGAAAATCAGCACCAGCACCAGCGATTGCAGGGCGTAGCACCAGCAGGCTCCGCGCGGATGCTTCGCACCAATCACCAGCAGCGACGTCACCATCATCAGCCCGGCGAGATTATTTACGAGTAAGGCTCCGGTCATCGTCGTCTCCTTAATTAAGCCACATCGCGGCAATCACGCTGGAAACCAGCGACATGATTACCAGCACGACCAAAACAGCACGCATCGCCCACGGAAGCGGCGCCATCTGCGCCACTTCCGGGCTCTGCTCCCCTGGGACTTCCCCTGGGACTACGCGACCAAACCAGTAAATCAACCAGGCAAAACTTGCTACCGATTCCACCAGCGCCAGCACCATTACCGGGATCAGCTCCCAGTGTTCAGTTGAGAGCGTGAAGCCCGCGGCAAAGACCGGGAATTTACTGAAGAAGCCGTTGAACGGCGGCACACCGGCAATCGCCAGCGCGGCCACGCAGAAACCGATGCCGAGCAGTGGCGACTTGCTCATCACCCCACGCAGCTTCGGCAGCAAGCGGGTCCCGCAGCTGTAGCTGAACGCACCCGCCACCAGGAAGAACAGGCTTTTAGCAAAGGCATGGTTGAAGATGTAGGCAATCCCGCCGTCGAGGGCCTGTTTCGAGCCCAGCGCCGCCATCGATAACGCAAGGAACATCCACGCCAGTTGGGTAATGGTTGACCACGCCAGCAGGCGTTTCATGTCCTTCTGCGGCAGGTACATCAGGAAGCCATACACCATCGTAATGGTTGCCATCACGATGCCCACCCAGCCAATCACGTGCGGTACGTTGCCGCCTTCCAGAATGGCGCGGGCAAAGATGTAAACGCCCACTTTCACCATCGACGCGGCATGTAAGTAAGCACTGACTGGGGTCGGGGCTTCCATCGCATCCGGCAGCCAGGCCTGCATCGGCAGCTGGGCAGATTTACCCCAGGCTGCGAACAGGATCCCGCCGTAAACGATGTAGCTGGCGCTGCCCTGCAACTGGCTTAACGCACTCAGTGCGAAGGTACCGGTGTTGATGAACAGCGTCGCCGCGGCGAGATACAACCCGAGAGATGCCACATGGGTAATCAGCAGCGCTTTCATCGCTGAACGTTGCGATTTCTGCGTCTGGTAATAGCCAATCAGCGCCCAGGAACAGCCGCCGGTAATTTCGAAGAACAGCAGCTGACCGAGCAGCGTGGACGACAGCACCAGCCCCGCCATCGCGCCAATAAAAATCAGCAGGAAGGCGTAGTAGCGGTTATCTCCGTCGTGCGGATGTTCGCGGTTGCCCGTTGTCAGATAGCCCGTGGAATACAGGCTCACCAACAGGCCGAGGAACACCACCGCAAATGCAATCAGGGTGCTTATCCGGTCAACGGTGAAACCAAACAGCGCCACGCCGTGATAGCTCACCAGCGTATAAGTGGTGTCGGTTTTGCCACCTGCGAGGAACTGCCAGCCCAGCGCCACGGTGCCAAGCGTGGCCAGCAACGCAAATACGGTGCAGATATTTTTCGCCTGTTGCTTCGGCGCACAGGCCGTCAGCAGCGCGCCGACGAACGGCACCAGCAGGGTCGTCAGAGCGATATTTTCCATCATTTCACTGGGCTCCTTACAGACCGGTAAAGTAGAAGACGAAGCCCAGCGCCGCGACGCCAAACCCAAGCCAGGTCACGTGATGCGTCAGCAGGAAGCGTCCGCGCGCCAGCGAGTTTTCCACCAGCGATGCCAGCACGAATACCACCAGCAGCTTGATGACCATCACGACCAGCGCCAGCAACAGCGCGGTCGGGCTAAGGCTCACGGCCTTGCCAAACGGAATAAACACTGCGAGGAACATTTCGGCGACGACCACCTGCTTGAGGCCAATCCCCCACTTCACCAGCGCGAAATCAGAGCCGGAATATTCGGTCAGCGGCCCTTCCTGGAGTTCCTGCTCGGCTTCGGCGACGTCGAACGGGATTTTGCCCATCTCGATAAACGACGCGAACCCGCAGGCCAGGAAAGCCATGAAGATTGCCAGCGGCGAACTCCAGCCGTGAGCCAGCGCCGCGCTGATGGTGCCGATGTTGGTTGAGCCAACAATCAGCGCCACGACCAGCAGGCCGAGCAGCAAGATCGGCTCCACCAAAATACCGAGCGTGAGTTCACGGCTGGCTCCAATCCCCGCGAAGGAACTGCTGCTGTCGAGCCCGGAAAGGGCAAAGAAGAAACGGAACAACGCGAACAGGTACAGCAGAGTGATTAAATCCCCTGCCCCGCCGAACGGTGAGGTGGCGGTAAAAACGGGCAGCGCCATCGCCACCAGTAGCATGCTGCTGAGCAGCACCCACGGCATCAGGCGGAACATCGGCCCGGACTGATCCGGGCCGACCGGCTGGCGTTTCAGCAGCTTGACGAGGTCACGATAGTCCTGAAGAATGCCAGGCCCGCGACGAGTGTGCATACGCGCACGGATCTGGCGGGAAATGCCGGTCATCAGCGGCGTCAACGCCAGCAGAATGACCGCCTGACACACGGCGAACAGCCCCATGCCCCACGCAGGCGTTTGTTGGATTAACATCTCATTCTCCTCACAGAGCCACGGTCAGTAACAGAACCACCAGCGCCACCACCACATACAGGCAGTAAAGGCGGAAGTCCCCGCTCTGCATTCGCTGAATGCCCGCACCGGCGCGCTGAACAAGGCGCACCAGCGGCCAGATAATACGGTCGTCCCAGAACGGCTCGACCGCCGCCGCACCCTCGGTGACTTTGGTCAGGCTGCGGCTTAACGCGTCAGAAGGATCGAGCTGTTTGCGCATCCGGTACAGCGGGGCAAACATCACGCGCAGCGGCTGAGTGAAGCTCCCCGCGGAGGCAGACATCGCCTCTTCCCAGGCGTAACCACAGGCCCACGGCTGGCCACGACGGCGGAATGGCCCGCGTGCGCCACGCAGCACCCACCATACCGCCAGCGGCAGTAACGGCAGGCCCAGCAATAGCAGGAAGGTCATGGCCGGAGAGAACATCGCCTGAGCGCTGTCACCCGGTTGCAGAAGGGTGTTATTGGTGACAATCACATCTGAGGTGTGCGTCAGCGAAGTCGCCACCTGCGTCAGTACCGGTGCGACAACGGACGCGCCGATGCCAAGCGCCACGCACAGCAGCGCCATCACGATCATCGCGGCGGTCATCGGCCAGGGTACTTCGCGCGCGTGCTCCGCCTGCTCACTGCGGGCGCCGCCGCAGAAGCTGATACCGTAGACTTTGACGAAGCACATTGCCGCCAGCGCGCCGGTAATCGCCAGCATGACCATCGCAACCGGCCCGGCAAGACGCATGGCAAAATCGCCGTCATGGCTCATGGTGAACAGTGACTGGTAGGTAAACCATTCGCTGACGAAGCCGTTCAGCGGAGGCAGTGCGGAAATGGACATACAGCCAATCAGGAAAGCGGTGCCGGTGAGCGGCATCAACTTGGCGAGGCCGCCCATTTTTTCCATATCACGGGTGTGAACGCGGAAAATCACCGCCCCCGCGCCGAGGAACAGCAACCCTTTAAATAGCGCGTGGTTGAGCAAATGGAACAGTGCGCCGAGCAGGCCAATGGTCGCCAGCAGCGGATGGTGCGCTGCGATGCCGACCATGCCGACGCCAACCCCCATCAGGATGATGCCAATGTTCTCCACGGTGTGCCACGCCAGCAGGCGCTTGATATCGTGTTCGGCCAGCGCGTACAGCACGCCAAGCACCGACGACACCGCACCAAACGCCAGCACCACCAGACCCCACCAGCTTTCGGTCGCCCCAAGCAGGTCGATCCCGACTTTGATAATGCCGAAGATACCGATTTTGACCATCACCCCGGACATCAGCGCGGACGCATGAGACGGGGCCGCCGGGTGCGCTCGCGGCAGCCAGCTGTGCAGTGGCAGCATCCCTGCCTTCGCCCCAAAGCCGAGGAATGCGAGAATAAACACCACCGACGCCAGGCCTGCGGAAAGATGCACATGACGGAAGGATTCAAACTCCAGACTGCCGCTTTCACGCCACATCAGGAAGAAGGCCACCATGATCAGCACCGACCCGGCATGCGCGATAAAGAAGTACAGCAGCCCGGCCTTGATTGACTCTTCGCTCTGATCGGCGATAACCAAAAACCACGAGGCCAGCGACATCATTTCGAACAGGATGATGAACCAGAAGCCGTTGTCCATCACCACCAGCCCGACCATCGAGGCGATAAACAGGTTCATAAAGAACCCCATCGACGCCGCGCCTTTGCCGAGATATTCCTGCATATAAGAGAGCGAATAGAGGGCGCAGAGCATCACCAGCAGTGAAATCACCGTCACCATAAATGCTGCCAGGCTGTCGATGCGCACGCTAAACGCCGCGAACGGGAACGGTCCTGCCGCACTCCAGTTCAGCACTTCACCGCTGAACAACACCGGCAGTGCGCTGCACAGACCAAGCAAACCACCGAGCATCGCACTGATGCCCGCCACGCGAATGGCCAGCCCTTCGTTTTTTTGCAGCAGCAAAGACACCACGCCGCCTGCAACGTACAAGGCCAGCGACCACATCAGTAATTGCAGTGAATCCATTAGTTTTGCTCCCCTGCAAAGTTCACCTGACCCGGCAAGGTCTCCGGCATCGACAGCGCGGTTTGCGACCGACGCTGTTTCGCCTGAGCCTCAATGGACTGCGGCTCAATCAGGTGCAGTGCTTTTGTCGGACAGGAATGCACGCACGCCGGGCCTTCCGGCAGGAAATGGCACAGGTCGCATTTCACGGCGATGGTGCGCATCCCCGCATTCCAGCTCAAAAACGGATGCATGCTGTCCGGGCTGACCGGCACATCGCTGAGCAATGACGCCGGAACGTAGTGTTCAAACTGCGCGGGCATATTTAGCGGCGTACTGCCCGCAGGCGTAATCGCCCCGAACGGACACACCAGACCACAGAGTTTGCAGCCGATGCACAGGCTTTCGTTTATCTGGACGCTGTCGTCCTCAAGGGCAATAGCGTTGACCGGACACACCCGTTTGCAGGGCGCATCTTCGCAATGACGACATAACACTGGGGCCGTGTCGTCACCGGTGCGCGCCATCGTGAGTCTCGGGTGCTGCTGTAGCCCCTGAGCTTTATGGACATCGGAGCAGGCCGCGAGGCAGGTATTGCATCCGATGCACCACTGAGGATCCGCAATCACAAAGCGGTTCATGGTTATTCCTCTGAAGCGGAAGAAAATTATCCGGCTTGTATAGCAATTTGCGTGCCATCTCACTATTCATCTATTAAACAATAAGTTATACATCACCCCTCCCCTTCAGCGACTGTCATCGTCAGCGTGACGACGATTGTGACGATCGACGTTTACTGTGCCATTCGACCTCACCGTCATTTGTGGCGACATGCCGTCACTATTGTCATTCCAGATCTGTCATTCAGTGATTTATCGATAAAAATCAACAAAATGAATAATGGCCTGTTTTTTGCTTAGGGAAGCGAAGTCCAGAATTAACGGGAAATGTTATGCACGAAATCACCCTTTGCCAGCGGGCGCTGGAAATTGTCGAGCAGCAAGCGCTCGCCAACGATGCCAGCCGCGTGACGGCGGTCTGGCTGAAGGTCGGGGCCTTTTCCTGCGTGGAGCCCTCATCCCTGAGTTTCTGCTTTGAGCTGGTGTGTCGCGGCACGCTGGCGGAAGGCTGCCAGCTGCACATTGAAGAACAATCTGCGCAGTGCTGGTGCCCGGAATGTCAGATGGACATCAAACTTATCTCGCAACACGTTCGCCGCTGCGCACAGTGCGGCAGCGACCGGTTACGTATTGTCGCTGATGACGGATTTCAGATTCAGCGCATCGAAGTCATTGAGGAATAAGGTATGTGTACAACCTGTGGCTGCGCGGACGGCAATCGCTATATAGAAGGCGACGAGCACAATCCGCATTCGGCCTTTCGCGGTGCGCCGTTTGCGCCTGCCTCGCGCCCGACGCTCACAATTACCGGCATCACGCCAGAATTCAGCCCACAGCAGTCTACGCAGGGCGATTTGCACTACGGACACGGTGAAGCGGGCACGCACGCCCCGGGCATCAGCCAACGCAAAATGCTGGAAGTGGAAATCGATGTGCTGGAGAAAAATAACCGTCTGGCGACCCGCAATAGGGCGCAATTTGCCGCGCATGAACTGCTGGTGCTGAATCTGGTTTCCAGTCCCGGCTCCGGTAAAACGACGCTGCTGACTGAAACGCTGACCCGCCTTAACGGCAACGTACCCTGCGCGGTTATCGAAGGTGACCAGCAAACGGTGAATGACGCCGCCCGCATTCGCGCCACCGGCACCCCAGCGATTCAGGTCAATACCGGCAAAGGCTGCCATCTCGATGCGAAGATGATTGCCGACGCCGCCCTGCGCCTGCAGTTGAAAGATAACGGAATTCTGTTTATCGAAAACGTCGGCAACCTGGTGTGCCCGGCCAGTTTCGATCTTGGCGAGCGGCATAAAGTGGCGGTGCTCTCCGTCACCGAAGGCGAGGACAAACCGCTGAAGTATCCGCAAATGTTTGCCGCCGCGTCCCTGCTGCTACTGAACAAAATCGACCTGCTGCCGTATCTGCAATTCGACGTCGAAAAGTGCCTGAGCTATGCGCGAGAAGTAAACCCTGCCATTGAGGTTATCCTGATATCCGCCACCAGCGGAGAAGGCATGGACACATGGCTCACGTGGCTGGAGACGCAGCGATGTGCATAGGCGTTCCGGGACAAATTTGCGCTATCGACGGGAACCTGGCGAAGGTCGATGTCTGCGGAATTCAGCGCGATGTGGACCTGACGCTGGTCGGCGTCACCGATGAACAGGGCCAGTCACGCATGGGCCAGTGGGTGCTGGTGCACGTCGGTTTCGCCATGAGCGTGATTGATGAGCACGAAGCCCGCGAGACGCTGGCCGCGTTGCAAAACATGTTCGAAGTCGAACCCGACGTCGGCGCGCTGATGTGGGGCGAGGATAGGTGATGCGTTATGTTGATGAATACCGCGCGCCTGAGCAGGTAATGCAGCTTATCGCGAACCTGAAAACCCGCGCCCCGCTTCTTTCCTGTACGCGTGAAAAACCGCTGCGGATCATGGAAGTCTGCGGTGGGCACACTCACGCTATTTTCCGCTTTGGCCTCGACCAGCTTTTGCCGGACAACATCGAGTTTATTCACGGCCCGGGATGCCCGGTCTGCGTGCTGCCGATGGGCAGAATCGACACCTGTATCGATATCGCCAGCCACCCTGAGGTCATTTTTTGCACCTTTGGCGATGCGATGCGCGTGCCGGGAAAAAACGGCTCACTGACCCAGGCCAAAGCGCGCGGGGCTGATATCCGCATCGTCTATTCACCGATGGATGCCCTACGCCTGGCGACGGAAAATCCCGAGCGCAAAGTGGTCTTTTTCGGTCTCGGTTTTGAAACCACCATGCCCGCTACGGCGATCACTTTGCAGCAGGCAAAGGCGCAGAACCTGACCAATTTTTTCTTCTTTTGCCAGCACATTACATTGATTCCCACCTTGCGCAGCCTGCTTGAGCAGCCCGACAACAGCATTGACGCCTTCCTGGCTCCGGGCCATGTCAGCATGGTGATTGGTACGCACAGCTACGATTTTATTGCCGATCATTATCAGCGCCCGTTAGTGGTTGCCGGTTTTGAGCCGGTCGATCTGTTGCAGGGTGTCAACATGCTGGTGGAACAGAAAATCGCGGGTGAAAGCCACGTCGAGAACCAGTATCGCCGCGTGGTGCCGGATGCGGGCAACGCCCTGGCACAGACGGCCATTGCCAACGTTTTTGCCGTCAACGGTGACAGCGAATGGCGCGGTCTCGGGGTCATTGCCGAATCGGGCGTGAAATTAATGCCGGAGTACCAGCGCTTTGACGCCGAAGCCCATTTCCAGCCGCCGCTGCGTCAGGTATGCGATGACCCGCACGCCCGCTGTGGCGAGGTGCTCACCGGTCGCTGCAAGCCGCATCAATGCCCGCTGTTTGGCAACGTCTGCAATCCACAAAGTGCGTTTGGCGCGCTGATGGTGTCCTCCGAAGGCGCCTGCGCGGCGTGGTATCAGTACCGAAGTCAGGAAGGTGAACAATGAAAACCGTACAAATAGCCCACGGCAGCGGCGGCCAGGCGATGCAGCAACTGATTAACGATTTGTTCATGCAGGCATTCGATAACCCGTGGCTGGCAGAACAAGAAGATCAGGCCCGTTTATCACTCGCGTCGCTCACCGCCAGCGGTGACCGGCTGGCTTTTTCCACCGACAGCTACGTTATAGACCCGTTATTCTTCCCCGGCGGGGATATCGGCAAGCTGGCGATTTGCGGCACCGCCAATGACGTCGCCGTCAGCGGAGCTATTCCGCGCTACCTTTCCTGCGGTTTTATCCTCGAAGAGGGACTGGAGATGGCGGTTCTGGAAAAGGTCGTCAACAGCATGGCGCTGACGGCAAAAGCCGCCGACATCGCCATCGTCACCGGTGACACCAAAGTGGTGCCGCGCGGTGCTGCGGACAAACTGTTCATCAACACCGCCGGGCTGGGTGCCATTCCGGCTGATGTTCATTGGGGCGCGCAGCAGCTCGTGCCGGGCGACGTGCTGCTGGTCAGCGGCACCCTCGGAGATCATGGCGCAGCCATTCTCAACCTGCGAGAACAACTGGGGCTGGATGGCGATTTACGTAGCGACTGCGCGGTTTTGACGCCGTTGATTCAGACCCTGCGAGGCATTCCCGGTGTTAAGGCATTGCGTGATGCCACTCGGGGCGGCGTGAATGCGGTAGCCCATGAATTTGCAGCCGCCAGCGGCTGTGGTGTGATGTTGCATGAGGCCAATCTGCCGGTGAAATCTGCCGTCCGTGGCGTGTGTGAACTGCTCGGGCTTGATGCCCTGAACTTCGCCAACGAAGGCAAGCTGGTGATAGGCGTGTCCGCAGGCGCTGCTGAGCGCGTACTCTCCACGCTACGCTCGCACCCATTAGGCTGTGATGCCGCCATCATCGGCGAAATTACCGAGCGCCGCGGCGTGCACCTGACCGGACTTTACGGCGTCCGTCGCACGTTAGATTTACCTCATGCCGAACCGCTGCCGCGGATCTGCTAACGCTATTTTCGCGCCAGCGGCGCATTGTAGGTAAGCACTATGTCATCAACAGCGATGAGCGATCTCGGCCAGCAGGGCCTGCTCGATATTACCCGGTCTTTGCTGCAACAGCGCGATCTGTCCGGTGTTTGCGAAGCATTGACACAGTTGATCAAACAGGCCGGGCTTGCCGAACGCGTGGCTATTTTGCTGTGGCAGCCTGGCAATCAGCGCGTGAGTTATCACGCCAGCGCCACCTGCGCGCCCGGTAAAAGCGGCGAAGAAATCCTGCTGGCGCAGGGCCCCCTTCACCGGCTATTGACCCGGCCAGATGCGCTCAACTGCGACTATCAGGAATTTTGTGCCGCCTGGCCGACGCTGACGAATAACCCTCTTTATCCTGAATTTGGTCGCTATGCCCTGCTCCCGCTGGCGCAGGAAGGTCGCATTGTAGGTGGCTGCGAGTTTATCCGTGACAACGACGCCGCGTGGAGCGAGAAAGAATTTCAGCGCCTGCAAACATTGACTCAGCTGGTGGCAATCGTCACCGAACAGTTCCTGACTCGCCTTAGCCGCAGCGCCGATCGCCAGCAGCTTCGCCTTGAACGGGATAATTTCCGCATTCTGGTCGATATCACCAACGCAGTACTGTCGCGGCTTAACATTGACGAACTGGTCAGCGAAGTGGCAAAGGCCCTTCACGATCATTTCCACATCGATGCGATTAGCGTGGTGCTCCGCAGCCCGCAGCCGGGCAAGCTCGACGTATACACCAGCCATTATCTGGACGGTGAAGCGCCACTGCATGATGTCGCTGAAGTGGATGAACGCGGTTCGCTGAGTGAGCAAATCTTTAAAAATCAGCAAATGATGCTGCTGACGCTGGCCAATCTGAATCAGCTGCCGCAGGGGGATCGCCAGCTGTTTTCCCTGTGGGGAAATGAACTACAAAGCCTGTGCCTGCTGCCACTGATGTCTGGCTCCACGACGCTCGGCGTGCTGAAACTGGCCCAGCGTAACGAACAGGTTTTCACTGCCAGCAATCTTCGTCTGCTGCGCCAGATTGCCGGACGGGTGTCGATTGCGGTCGATAATGCGCTGGCGTATCAGGAAATCCAGCGTCTGAAAGAGCGCCTGGCGGATGAAAACAAAGTGCTCACCGAACAGCTCAATACGCTGGATAACGATTTTGGCGAGATTATCGGGCGCAGCGATGCGATGCTTACCGTGCTGCGTCAGGTGGAAATGGTGGCACAAAGCGACAGCACGGTGCTTATTCTCGGTGAAACCGGTACGGGTAAAGAGCTGATTGCGCGCGCCATTCACCATCTGAGCCATCGTCGTGAACAGCGGATGATCAAAATGAACTGCGCCGCAATGCCCGCTGGATTGCTAGAAAGCGACCTGTTCGGCCATTCGCGCGGGGCATTTACCGGGGCGAGCACGCCACGCATCGGACGTTTCGAACTGGCAGACAAAAGCTCGCTATTTCTTGATGAGGTCGGCGACATGCCGCTTGAGCTTCAGCCGAAGCTACTGCGCGTTTTACAGGATCAAGAATTTGAGCGCCTCGGCAGTCACACGCTTATCCGCACCGATGTGCGCCTGATTGCCGCCACTAATCGCGATTTGCGTCAGATGGTAGAAGACCGGGAATTTCGCAGCGACCTTTATTATCGCCTGAACGTCTTTCCTGTCCAGCTGCCGCCACTGCGTGAGCGTCCGGATGACATTCCGCTGCTGGCAAAGGCTTTTACCAGCAAAATTGCCCGCCGTCTTGGCCGTCAGATTGACAGCATTCCGGCGCACACGCTGCGCACGCTGAGTGAAATGCCATGGCCGGGGAACGTACGTGAACTCGAGAATGTCATTGAACGCGCTGTTTTACTGACGCCGGGTCACGTGCTGCAATTTTCACTGCCAGAAATGCTGTATCGCCCTACGGCACAACTCGTCAATCAGGGTGAACTGCCGCAGGAAGGTGAAGATGAAACGCAGCAGATCGTTCGCATACTGAAAGAAACCAACGGTGTGGTGGCCGGGCCGAAAGGTGCGGCTCAACGGTTGGGCCTCAAACGAACCACGCTGCTGTCACGCATGAAGCGCCTGGGGATCGATAAAGACACATTGGTGTAAACCGGCAGGAAAAGCGATAAAGCCAGGACACGCGCAAAGGAGGCGGCTTACCCGTATCAGCACGCCACTCGCTTAGCGGTAAATTTCGACGCGACTTCTCCTGCGACGAGTTTCTTATTTCTTCGGTCGGTATTTTTCCGGTAGCTCAGGCACCGCGCGCTTATCATCAATCAGATGCAGGACAGTCAGCAACGGATGCCGCCACAGCATGCGTGGCCCCGCCCAGCGCATAATCTGCTTCATCTCCTCCCGCTTAGCGGGCTGATAGCAATGCACCGGGCATTGCTTGCAGGCCGGTTTTTCTTCACCAAAGACACATTTGTCGAGCCGTTTTTCGGCGTAGGCATTCAGCGCCGCGTAGTGCTCTGGCGCTGAAATGGCCTGCGGACAGCGTTTTGCATAGAGCGCAATCATCCGACGAATCGTCAGCTTCTCTCTGCGAATACGGCTTCCAGACATGGTGCTTCCTCAAATCATAAGATGCATGAATAATACCCTTTTAGATAGGGGGATTCCAGGCAAGCAGTGAGGCTGAGTCCAAAAAGAGACCCAAACGGTTCTGGACAAAAAATGAGCGAAGTATATTATTTGCGCACTTTCCGGGAGGAGTCCGGTCCATTATTCGTAAGGATTTTTTCGCTCTTTTAAAGACTTTCTCTTTTATGCATTTATCTAAAACTTTCTTTTCTCTCGTTTTGTGTACCACCACAATTATTTCTGGCCATGCATTCGCTTTTAACATGCCATCAGAGTTGACCACTTTAAATAATCAGAGCCTGACCCAGAAAATATCTGCACCGACGTCAGAAAATATAAAATCAAAAATCCTTGCTCAATATTCTCGCTGGAAAGGAACACGCTATCATTTTGGTGGCGCATCTCATCGGGGAATCGACTGTTCCGCGCTGATGCAGGCTGTTTTTCAGGGGTCAATGAACATGAGTCTGCCCCGCACCACCGGCGAGCAAATTAATCATGGTTTTCATATTGCTCAGAATGAGCTGAAACCTGGCGACCTGGTGTTTTTTAAAACCTCAAAAGCTACCCGCCATGTCGGCGTCTATGTGGGAAATAATGAATTCATCCACGCGTCGAAAATAAAAGGGGTGACGATTTCAAGTCTCGCTAATAATTACTGGCAAGCTCATTACGAAACCGCTCGTCGTATTACCGCAAATACCTAAAGAAAACCCCGGTGATGTCAGCACATCACCGGGGTTTTTTCACCGCTTACGTCAACAGGCGTATCACTTCCGCCATTCCTCTGCTGAGGATTTTGTCCGGGCGCATCACGAACGCCAGCTGACGATGCAGAACGGGCATCAGCGAATGAACCTCTAATCCTTGGCTGTCGATTACATTCTCAACCGCCATCCAGTCACCGTGGGAATGCTGTAGGGCACGGGCCAGACAAGTGCACGACTGCTCGATGTGATCTCAGGGCAGCGCCTGACGCCCGCACGCCTGGCCGTCATTACATCGTTACTGATCCCGCTGTGTTTTCTGCTCGCGTTGACCGCCAACTATGCTCCTGTCGTCATCGCGGGGTTTGCCCTCGGATACGGCGCGGTCAACGGATTGATGACAGTTGTGAAAGCCACGCTGGCGCTCGCGAAATGCATCCGGTTACGTGGACAGTTTTCCGAACGGCTATCCAGTAATGCATGAAACGACCACACCGTTTCATTTTCTCAGAAAGGCAGTGCGCACTTTGCATTTTTTCCATCATCAAGATGCTGGACTGATCTCCCATTCTTTTTATACTGCGCCACAGACGGCAAAGGAGAGAATGGCGATGAATCTTCCCAACGCATTAGGGGTAAATACAGTAAAAACAGCGCGTCAGATTAAAGTGAGCTACGTCAGAAAACGCCATCAGGACCCAAAAACTGGACGCACGCGTCATTACAGTCGTCATCCAAGTCTGGTGCTCAGCGGTAACTGGCTTGAAAAGGCTGGATTCCCCACAGGGGTGAGTGTCTCCGTGAGCGTGCAGCATGGACAACTGATTCTGAAGCCACTGTATTCAGCAGTTACGCTTCCCATTGAGACTTAAAGCATGTCATTTTTTGTTGAAGTTCCAGGCCCACTGTCAGCGCAGTTTTTACTGCGAGAAAGCTGCTGTTCATGCGACAATAGCGCCATCTTACGCGCATGAAAAATGCCTGAATACTATTGTTTTTCAACGAAATGGACATCATAACTCCATGACCACACTTGAAAATTTCGAAGCCCACACCCCCATGATGCATTGGTGTTTTCATACTGTTTTTTAAGGATTTTTTTAGTTATAAACTGAAAAGTTATATTTTAGCCTATATATTTATCATCATCTCATTTGACCGCATTTCATCATTTAATAGGAGAGATGACCTCCTTCATGTGAGCACTGCTCTGATTTTGGGTCAGGGTCACAGCCAACTGAACGGTCCGCTGTGTGCCAAAAGCGGAAGTTGAGAGGTTTTGGCAAGCTCTCGTATCGTGGCAAAATTTTAGCGAGAGCTTTACCCCCCCCGATAGCAACTGATTTAGTTGCCTACGATGTGTGTGTTTATCTGATGTTGGTCAAATTTTTATCGAAGAAAATAAGCACGGAACAGATCCAATGACCAAACACCCATGTCCTTAAACCTCCTCACAAAATCTAACACCTCCGCCATATCATAGAAACCAGAACCGCAATATCATTTTAATCCTTAAAAACAGATAGTTAGAAAAAAAACATCATGATCTACTCTTATCGTTCCGTTCAAATTTAGTAACCACAGGAAAAAACGTCTAAAATTTAACCATCTTAAAACTAAATGACAAACTCAAAACAGGAGATAGAATGATAAATAATAAAGGTCTCCTTCAAAAAATCCCAGTAGCTCAGTACCTTAGGATGTCAACAGATCATCAGCAGTATTCTCTCCATAATCAAGCAGACTTCATAGCAAAGTTTGCCGAGAAGCATAATATGGAAATCCTGCACACCTACGATGATGCCGGGAAAAGCGGAGTATCAATAGCCGGTAGAGACTCATTGAAAAAGCTGGTATACGATGTTATGGAGGGCATCATAAGCATACAGGCAATTTTACTCTACGATGTAAGCCGATTCGGACGTTTTCAGGAAACTGACGAAGCGGCCTACTACACTCACCTATTTAGGATGCATGGCGTTGAGCTGATATTCTGTGCAGAACCTTTGCCGACAAAAGAGTTCCCTCTGGAAGCCTCAGTCATGCTAAATCTGAGGAGAGCTGCGGCAGCAAGTTTAAGTAAAAACATTTCTGATAAAGTATTTCTCGGGCAAGAAAATCTAATCAGACATGGGTATCACCAAGGAGGAATAGCCGGATATGGATTACGTAGAATCTTAATTGATGAGAAAGGGAATATAAAAGAAATTCTTTCTTTCGGCAAACGCAAAAGTATACAAACTGATAGAGTAATACTTGCTCCTGGCCCAGCAAAAGAGGTAAGAATAGTAAATTTAATTTATGATATGTTTATAGAACAATACATTCCAGAGTTTCTTATTGCAGACAAACTAAATAGAAATGGAACACCTGCCGAAAATGGCACTCTATGGACTCGCGGGAAGATTCACACAATACTTACAAATGAGAAGTACATAGGAAATAATGTTTATAACAGAACATCTAGCAAACTAAAAACAAAAACAGTTAAAAATCCCAAAGAGGAGTGGGTTAGGTGCAATAAAGCTTATAAGAAAGTTGTAAGTATCAAGAAATTTTTGAAAGCACAAGAGATCATCCAGGCTCGTTCTAAAAACATGACAAATGAGGAACTTCTTGAATATTTAAGGCTAAAACTACAGGAAAAGGGGAAATTATCAGGTGTAATTATTGATGAAGATGATTTTGGTCCTTCATCATCAATCTACAAAAGCCGATTTGGTGGGTTGATTCGAGCATACCAATTGATAGAGTTCAAGCCTGAACATGACTACACCTATCTTGAGATTAATAATCATTTAAGAGTTTTTTATTCTAAGTTAATTGAAATATTCAAAACTGAAATTGAGAATTGCAATTGTAAGATAGAATATGAGCCTAACACACAAGAATTTATAATAAATAACAATATGTCCGTTTCCGTGATCATATGTAAATGTAAGAAACTAAAATCAGGGAGACTTCGCTGGAAAATACGGCTAGAACCCAATCATATTCCAGACATAACCATAGTTATCAGAATGGATAGCGAGAACAAGCTGCCAGTAGATTATTTCATTTTACCAAAGTTAGATTTTAATTTCACTAGATTGATTATTAAAGAAAACAATCCTGCATTGTTTGAATTGTATAGATATAACGATATTGATTTATTTTACCGCCTATTAAAGAGAATACAAATAAGGAAACAATATGCAGCCTAGAACATTCCCACATCAAATAGTAATGATCGGTATAGATCAAATAAAAATCATAAACCCACGCTCTCGTAATAAATTCATTCATGATGGAATAAAAGAGAGTATAAATAAAAGAGGATTAAGTAAACCTGTCACTGTGAGGCGTATAGAGGATCCTTTATATTCATATGCACTTGTATGCGGCCAAGGAAGAATAGAAGCCATATTAGGGCTAGGGGAATCCTTAGTGCCAGCAATCATTCGAGACATCAGCGAAGAAGATGCTTATATCATGAGCCTTGCTGAAAACATAGTTAGAAGAAAACCTCGCTCAAATGAGCTCCTTGAAGTAGTAAGAACAATGAATAAAAAAGGGTTAAGTGACAGTGAAATAGCAGAAATACTCGGCTACTCAGGAAGCTGGATTTCTTACATAAGAAAATTATTGGAAAAAGGGGAACATAAATTACTGAGTGCAGCAGATAGAGGTGAAATTCCACTTTATCTAGCTGTAGAGTTTTCTAAATGCAATAATGAAGAATCTCAGATGTTATTAGTAGATGCATATGAAAAAAAACTAATTAAAACAAAAGACATACAAAAGGTAAGAGGTATTCTTAACCAACGACAAGAAGGAAGAAAAGGAAATAGTATAATTTCTTTCTCGCAAAAGAAAGACAGCAAGAGGATGACTACGGATGAACTAATGAAAATGTATAAAAGCGTGATAAATGAACATAGATCTATCTTAGAACACTCTGATTTTATAAAAGAAAAGCTGACAGTAATAAACGAAATATTTACGAAATTGCTGCAACATGATTCGTTTATAAAATTAGCATATGAAGAAAAATTGGTAGAGATACCTAATCATATTCTTGCTGCAATAGATGGAGATAACAAAAATGATTAAGCAAAGTTTTTCAAATGAATTTATACATTTAGATGTGTATAAATTAACACCTTCAAAACCTCTTATCCATAATATTAAGGACTCAATTAAATATCAGCAGATAAAAACATCTATTGCAGAGTTTGAATTGGTTGAACCGATATTGGTATACTTCGATAAAAAAGAGAATGAAATTCGAATTCTAGACGGACATTTAAGAATTGAAGCAATGAGAGAATTAGGAATTGAAAAAGCTACATGTATAGTATCAACTTTAGATGATACATTCACTCCCAACAAACATGTCAATCATATGAACCCTATACAAGAATATAAAATGATAAAAAAGGCTTTAACTAAAGTTTCTGTTGAAAAGCTAAGTGCTGTGCTGGGAATCTCCGTTGATAATATTATAGGGAAAACAAATCTTTTGACCGGGATAGACCCTATAGTTATTTCTCTCTTATCAGACAAACCTGTCCCTAGAACTACATTTTCCATTTTGAGAAAGATGAAGCCAATCAGACAAATTGAAGCAGTTGAATCAATGATAGGCTTTGATAACTACTCTCGAGGGTTGGCTGTATCGATGCTTGATAACACTCCGGGGCATTTGCTAGTAAAAGAAATAAAACAACCTCTTAAAAACAATCAAGCCAAACAAGCAATACTACGTCTTGAAAGAGAAATGACTGTAACCAAAGAGGAAACTAGCAAGATAAAAAATGAATATGGGGCGAATACTCTAAAGTTTTCGATCGCCAGATCCTATATTGATTCTTTGCTGTTAAGCCCTAAAATACTCCACTGGTTTCTTGAAAATGAGCCACAATACCTTACTGAACTCAAGAATATATCGAAGATAAATTCAATAGATGATATTAATCATAAAACAAATGAAGATCTATAGAGTGCGTTAGAAATTCTGTGTCATTCCAGTAATATACTTCCGAAAAGGAATAGCACATGTCCCAGCCTTTCGATTTTAACAAACCACTCAACGCTCTCCACTCCGGTCAAGCGTTAACAGGAAAGGATGGTATCTTAACCCAGTTAATCAAACAGTTAACGGAAGCTGCTCTGACCGCTGAACTTGACTCTCATCTCGTTGCTGATGTAGAGGCAAACCGTAAAAACGGCACTAGCTAAAAGACCATTTAAGCGACGACCGACAGTTTCGAACTCGCCACTCCACGCGATCGCAACGGGACTTTCGAGCCTCAACTGTGGAAGAAGCACTAGACCTCGCTGGCGGGCGAGATCGAACAGAAGACTATTCGACTGTTCGCTCATGGTAATCCCCCCGAAATCTGCTCCTCGCTCAAAGCTGCCCCTCACTCTCCACTACGGCAACTGTGTGCCATTAACGGACGCTGATTACTCCAAAAAAATCCTAAGCTAGAAAAGGGCCGCAATCTCAGAAAAATTACGGCCCTTACATAACTACTATTTGTTCAGCCTGTCTCTGGATAAGGTATTCACCTCTGAGAGGTGACTTTGAACAACATTATTTATTCGCGATTATCAGTGGCTTTTCGTCACCTGTGGCAGTTTCCATTCATTATCCATGACGGCATCTTTCGGCTGATACATACGGAATAGCAGATAGAAGTTGCCTTCAGGTGCAGGGAACCAATTGGCATTCGGGTCGGTCGGTTTTGTGTGGCTCAGTGAGATGGTCAGCCCATTCCCGGGAGGTAAACATGGTCTGGCAAAAGTGTAGCGGTATTAGGCGCTAATGAAATGGACACCTCCCCACAAAGGCTTCAGTGAGCCATACTGTAAGTGCAAACCAACAGCAATATGAAGAGGTGTCCCATGGAACAAATTATCGGAATTGATCTGGCAAAGCGAGTTTTTCAGGTGAATATCGTATCTGCGCAGGGTGAGAAGAAGGCGAATAAAATGATCACCCGTGAAAAATTAACGGCGTTTATTGCTCAGCAGCCTCCGTCCCGTATTGTGATGGAAGCGTGCGGTAGTGCAAATTACTGGTCACGCCAGTTCAGACAATACGGACATGAAGTTAAACAAATCAGCCCCCAGTATGTTGCCCCCTTCAGAATGGGCAGTAAAAATGACAAAAATGACGCCGCTGCCATTGTGGAAGCTGACAGCCGTCCGGGAATGCGTTATGTGCCGGAGAAATCCAGTGAGCAGCAGGATATTCAGTGTCTGCACCGGGTTCGCCAGCGGTTGATGAAAAATAAAACCGCTCTGATTAATCAGATTCGTGGGCTGGGTCTGGAATACGGTATCGCCATACCGGAAGGAGCTCATAAAATTATGACCTGCCTGCCGGATTATCTGGAGGATGCGGAAAATGAGCTCACCACGCTCAGCCGGGAGCTGTTCCACGAGATGTTGCAGGAACTCCGGGACAATCAGCAGCGGATTAAAGCGCTGGATCTGCGTCTTGCACTTATCAGCCAGCAAAATGAGGATACCCTCAGACTGGAAAGCATACCTGGTATCGGGCAATTGGGCGCTTCTGCTCTGACGGTGGCTCTGGGCGACAGCGCTGATTTTCAGAATGGTCGGCATTTTCCAGCTATCTGGGGCTGGTTCCGAAGGAGCACAGCAGTGGTGGTAAAGTCAGACTACTCGGGATAACAAAACGTGGAGATGGTTATCTGCGAGGAGTACTTATTCATGGCGCCCGCTCGGTGGTTTATCGGGTCATCAACCTTCCGGAAGAACGGTGCGGAGGTCTCCAGCGATGGCTGAAAGGTATTATTGCCCGAAGTGGCGTAAACAAAGCTGTAGTGGCGCTGGCTAACAAAATGCCCGAATAGCGTGGGCGCTGATAAACCGGAAAACAGAGTATATCGTTAAGTAACTAACTGATTTTAATAAGTCCAAAGAGTTGATGTACTGACAGGTAGAACCGACTCTCTGTAAACCTGGCAAATAGCTTGGCTGTAACAAGCCATGGCGCTAATGAGGGCAGAGAGTGCGGATGTTCATCAGGGCTCATGAAGCCGGATATATGTATGCGGCTACATTGTCAGAAAAAGATCTGTCCGTGCTTGCATCGGGGAGGTGTCCATATAGCTATTTAGGGGGGCTTGGTATGAAGAGCTTTGCATCAGGTCCTCTGTGGTTCACAGGTATGCCGCTCTCTATATGGGGCGGGAGTATGGCAATTGTATTCATTGGATTGCAGACATGGCTGCTGCGTAATGCAGGAAATGCCGCACAGCCAGCTGTCGGCCATTTACGTTGCAATTTTCAATGCAGCGATTGGCATCGGCGCACTTGCCGGAGGGCAGATATTCGCTGTCGTCGGTCTTCAGAACATGGTCTTGCTGGCTGCGTGTGTCATCATGTGCAGCATCGCTTTTGTATCAAGGCTGAAAAGCCCCGGAAGATAAAGTGAATCCTCACAACGTGTTCCTCTAAATACCCGCCCCATAAAAAAGGCAGTGCCCCAAAGGACACTGTCTGTTATTCCATCAGAACTACCCTACTCGATTATTTCTTTTTGCCTTTCGCTTTTACGGTGGCATTTTCAATCGTTTTGACGGCTTTGGCCGCAGGCGTCGCTACCTTGGCCCCGGTCGCCTGAACGAACATTTGATAATACTCTTCTGACAGTTTGCGTATCGCTTTACCGATATTGGCATAGTCATATTCATTCAGGTTGGCCAGCGAAACGCGCCATGATGGGTCGGTGGTGCCGAACCCTTTACCTGGCAGCAGGATAACCCCCGTCTCTTCGGCAAGACGGAACAAGGCCTGATTCGGTTTCATCTGGCTTATCATCCACTGGGTAAAATCTTTCCCGTACATTTCTTCGGTCAGGTCTTGCAGATCCAGCAAGTGGTAATAACGTACTGAGTTGGCGTCATACGGCATTGGCAGACCCAGCTCGCGGTACAGCGCTTCTTTACGGCGCAGTACGATACGTTTCATTTCGTCTTTGTAAGCATCCGGCTCATCCATCAGACAGAACAGAGAGAACAGCGTCATCTGCGCCTGGATTGGCGTTGAGAGCCCTGCGGTGTGGTTCAGCGCGACGGTACGGCTATCCGCCACCAGACGGTCAATAAACTTCAGGCTACGTGGCGTGGTGGTGATGGAAGAATAGCGTTTATCCAGCTGCTTCTGTTTGGCCTCTGGCAACGCCACGATCGCCTCATCAATGATGTTGTTTTCGTGGGTCGCCACAATCCCCATACGCCACCCCGTTGCACCGAAGTATTTGGAGAAGGAGTACACCAGGATAGTGTTGTAAGGGCAAATAGCAAACAGCGAAACAAAGTTATCGGCAAACGTGGCGTAAACATCGTCCGTCAGGATGATCAGGTCTGGACGTTTTTTCACGATTTCGGCGATATAACGCAGCGTATCGTCGTCAATTTTAACCGATGGCGGGTTGCTAGGGTTGACCAGGAAGAAGGCTTTAACCTTCGGATCCAGCAGCTTATCCAGCTCTTCGCGCGTGTACTGCCAGTTGTTCGACTGCGGCGCGTCGATATGGATAGTTTTGAGGTTGTAGTCACTCAGCTCAGGGATCTCAATATATGGCGTGAAGATCGGCATGCCGAGCGCAATCGTATCGCCCTCATTGATGACATGGTTCGATTTCAGGCTGGCGAACAGATAGGTCATCGCCGCGGTACCGCCTTCCAGCGCATACATATCGAATTTGCCCACGAAAGGATAATTACCAATCATTTCTTTGTGGATGTACTTGCCGACAATCTCTTCGCTCATCGTCAGCATGCGGTCCGGCACCGGGTAGTTACAGCCCAGGATCGCTTCACACATCTCGTAGATGAAATCGCCCGCATTCAGCCCCATCTGGTCGCGGATATACGACACGGCGGACTCAATAAAACGCACTCCAGGAACCGTTTCATGCTGTTTGGCGAACAGTTCGAAGCGTGCCTCGATCCCTTCGCGCTGAGGGAATCCACCAACATGTTCCATGTACCGGTAAGAACGTTCGGCTTCGGTCATCGCAAACAGGCCAAACTGGAAGAAGCCATGGCGTGGTGTCGTTGCGAGGAAGTTCGGGTTCCCACGGCCTGCATTTAACATCAACTGATTGCTTTGAACGGCACGCTGCATCAGTGCATCTTTCAGTTCAAAAGGGCTTAATAACGCGAGTTTTTCCGAATCGCTAAAATCCATGTCACTACTCCTTACTGAATCATTAACAGATTAAATTGCCAGCCCGCGGTGCTAGGGGCTGGCGACCTTGTATGACGAGACGTCTTTAAACCAATGCGATCACCAGCGGCCCCAGCAATGTCAAAAAGACGTTGGCGAGGGCGTAAGTGATGGCAAAAGGAACGGTTGGGACTGAGTTTTCAGCTTTATCAAGAATTTCACCAAAGGCAGGGTTAGCACTGCGCGTACCACTCAGCGCCCCGGCAAAAATGGCGGTGTTGTTGTAGCGAAGGACATAGCGGCCAAACAACATGGTGAGGATTAACGGCAGGATCGTCACCACGACACCGATAATGAGAAGTTTCAGACCCTGACTCTCGACGGTTTGTACCGCTTGCAGGCCAGAAGAAATCCCCACTACGACCACAAACGCAGCCAGGCCCAGATCTTTCAGGATTTGTACGGCACCAGAAGGCATATAACCGAACGACTGACGACGAGAACGGAACCAACCGAACAACAAGCCAGACAGCAATGCGCCGCCGCCACTGCCGAGGGTCAGTGGAATAGAACCGATTTTTGCGGTGAGCATACCGACCAATAGACCGACCACCAGACCTGCCCCCATATAAACGAAGTCTGTCTTGGCACTCGGCACAATGGCATGGCCGACCAGGTCTACTACGCGTTTAACGTCATTCTCCGCGCCAAACACGGTGACCATATCGCCCAACGCCAGCTCAGTTTCCGGCTCCAGCGGCAAAATTTTACCCTGACGCGAAATCTGCGAGACATACACGCCGTGACGCACATCGTGTGCCACTTCCGCCCGAATCTCGCCAAACGCCCTTTTATCGAGCGTCTTGTTGGTGATCACCACATCCCGGCGCTGCATGGTCAATTCCATGCCTTCTTCGTCGTGCATCTCCTTGCCTAATTTATCGGCAACGGAGACCACTGCGTTACGACGCCCCACCACCAGCACGATATCGCCAGGCAGTAACTGCATATCTGGGCTCGGCTCGAGAATTTGCTTATCGCGCTTAACACGCTCAATGGTGATAGGCACCTCGGTGTTGTTTTCGAGCGCCTGGACGGAAGTCGCGGTGCTGGCAGGTAACTTGAAAATCCTGCCCACTAAATCAGGTGCAGCCGCTTCCTGACCTGGTCCAAAAACATTTGCCCCGGCCTGAATTTCGTTCTCGGCTTTCAGAGCATCTTCTTTAATGCTTCGGCCCATAAATTTAGGCAGAAGGTTCACACACACCAGAATGGCGCCGAATGATCCGAACACGTAGGTCACGGCGTAGCCAATGGCCACATTCCCTTGCAGGCGCTGAACCTCATCGGCCCCGAGGCCCAATTTGGTAATTGCGTCACCCGCCGTACCAATGATCGCTGACTGGGTCAGAGCTCCCGCAGCAACCCCGGCGGCCAGACCTTTATCCAGATCAAACCAACGGGCTAACACCACCACAGTGAGCAGGCCGGTGACAGCAAGAACAACAGCGAGAACGATCTCTTTAATGGATTGTTTACCCAGTGAACGGAAGAAATCTGGTCCGCTCTCATACCCCACGGCATAAATAAACAGGGCAAACATCACGGATTTCACTTCGGGATCAATTTGAACCCCGACCTGGCTAACTAACACGGCCACCAGTAACGAGCCTGCTACCCCACCTAACTGAAACTTCCCAAATTTAATCTTGCCGATGTAATACCCGGCAGCGATCGAGAAGAACAGTGCGATCTCGGGAGACTTTTGAAACAAATCGTGCAACCAGTTCATGGGTTAACCTCAGTTACATAGAAAAATAGTCCTGACACCATTAAGGCTGGAGCGAACTCGCCAGCCCGACAATCAACGGCCCCATCAATGGCAGCACGACGTTCGAAATTGCATAGGTGATGGTATAACCCAGCAGGGGGGTAGAGTTTCCACACGCATTCTGAATCGCACTCAGTGCCGGTGTACTGCACTGTTGCCCGGCGATAGCGCCTAATAAAACGGGTGGGCTGAGTTTTAGCCAGAAATGACCGACCATCAGGGAGATCGAGGCGGGAATGATCGCAATAGCGACCCCAAGGACAGGCAAGGTGAAGCCGTATTGCTCAATCAGCGCCAGCGCCTGTGGTCCAGACGACAGGCCGACACCGGCAATGAACCCGGCCAGGCCGAGGTCTTTAAGCAGCGACAGTGCATCTGAATTGACCGTATGTAAGTCGGCGCGTCGGGCGTGATACCAGCCGAGAATCAAGCCGACTACCAGCACGCCGCCACCGGTACCGGCGGAGAAAGGAATGCCGCCAATTTTAAGAGTAAAACCGCCCAGAATGGTGCCCACTGCAATCGCCACCCCGGCGATGCCGAGATTGCTGGCCAGTTTGTCTGGCAGCAGCTTACCAATCACACCCAGCTGCGGGGCTGACGTGCGACCACCGCCGGTACTTGCGTCGTAAACCTGCAAGATATCGTGTTTCTGCATCAGCGTGCCGGGCAGCGCGGGCAAAGTGGCATCGCCCCGCTGAATGGAGGCGACATGCACCCCTGGAGGTAACGTCAGGGTCTGAAGCGGCTGGTTAAACATCGCGGGTGCAAGGAGGACAACCTTGTAAGTATCAAGCGCAACGCTCAGCGACGTGGTATCGGGCATTTCCCTGCCAAGCATCTTCGAGATATCAATCATTGACCCGCGATAGCCCACCACCAGTACTTCATCGCCACGGCGTAGCTTGAGCCCCGGCGACAATGCCACCTGCCGCCCATGGCGTTGGACGCGGATAATACTGCTTTGCTGTCCCAGTTTTGTCAGGATCGAGGAAACGGTATACCCTGCTCCCCCTTCAACAATGTAAGCGCGCCCGACGACGGCAGGCAGAGCAGAAACCCCTTCGGTTTCAATGCGTCCGCCCATGATCACCCACAGTTTATCGGCCTCTTTGCGCAAATTAATACGCAGGAGAAGCGGAAACAGTTGGCTGGTAACAATCACGATAGTGATCAGGCCGCAGATATAGGTAATGGAATACGCCGTCACCACATTACCCTGCAATCGAATGATTTCGTGGGCAGGCAGGTCGAGACGCGAAATCGCATCCGTCGCGGTACCCACCACGGCTGACTCGGTCGCGGCCCCGGCCATCATCCCTGCCGCGGTACCGGGGTCCAGCTGCATAACGACAGTAGCGGCCAGCACCAGAGCCAGCACCGCCACCACTTCAATCAGGCAAAAAATGCCCAACTGCAGGCCTCTGGCGTTCAGATTGGCAAAGAACTGTGGGCCGCCGCTGTAACCCAAAGCGAAGATAAACAACATAAAAAACACATTCTTAATCCCCGACTCTACCGGAATATTCAGCTGTCCAATCAACAAGGCTGCGATGAGGGTGCCGCAGACGCCACCGAGCTGAATTGGCCCAAGGCGTATTTGACCAATCCCATAGCCAAATGTCAGGGCCAGAAAAATCGCCAGTCCTGGAGTCGTCTGCAACGCATGTGTGACGTCGGCGATCAAAGTACCCAACATTCTGTATCCCCGGTCATTGAGTGAAACCTAACGCAACGCATAATGGCCTGGTCATCAGCGATGCCCAATAATCCATTACTTTATTTATCCATAATAAAATCAGGGGAATTACACCCCATTAGAAAATGCCAGCCGAGACCTGATGAAACCTTTTCATCAGAAAGAGAGACTGTTTTTGAAAATATAGCAGACAATTCAACCATCAACAGATCAATGTAGAATGCAAGGGAGACCAGCACGGTCTCCACATTGACAATATATTTTCTTTGTTATACCTCTGCTTTCGACGGTTTCGCCGTGTAGACAGCCTGCTGGTTATTGCTAAAGAGTTAACAACAATGCCTTTTTAATTAATCAGCCGCCCTAAAGATCCAAGCCCCCCCTAAAAAGGCTGATTATTAGCATGAACATTTCAGTTTCAACAGTGTTATCACATACAAAACATTAAAAATTCATAATAAAAATCTGGTTATCTTCACTTCTTTGGATGAAATGATAAGGAGTGAAAAGGTCCTTAAACAACCGTTTCATTTCGGAAAACGCAATTTAACCAGTGAAAGCAACCTGCCAGAAATAAGGAGGGGCGGAAGCAACGAAGCGGCAGAATAATAACCATTACAAATTACAGGGGTAAGCATCCTCTACATTTCATGCATCTTATTTTTGTGGGCAGGGTGAATTAATTATTTGGATATTCCGAAAAGAATCCTTATATAAAGACCGTACGTAAAATCGCCGACGCCGAAGACAAAGATTACATCATTTAAGATGGCGACGCGGTGAACATCCTGTTCAACATGGAAACCATACGTTGGAGTTACGTTGAAGCGTATCCGGAAATGAAATTATAATACATCGTGGAAATGATGAATCGCCAAGGTTAATATCGATTAATTGATGACTTCGACAAGAGGAATGTCCGTAGTTCGCTCACAGTGGACTTCATGATCGTGCTTCCAGTCCGCTCCGTGCCAGGAGCGGACTGGAAGCAAGTCGAAGCAGGATATCTCGGAGGCTCTTCTTGACAAATGAAATGCATAATCACATGTAAACTCAGGCGGGATTTCAACATTAAAGCAGTATCTTCCTCTGGAGAACCCGGATGTTTACTCATATGCGTATTGCCAAACCCGTCACCAATCTTGAAAGGTCTTTTCTGATGTACAGCCAGGGGTTGGGTCTACATAAAATTGCTGAATTCAACGATCATGAGGGTTTCAATGGAATAATGTTAGGGCGGGGAGACTTAGATTGGCACATAGAGTTCACCTTTTGCCAAAACCATCCAGTTCAACCTTTGCACACAGAAGAGGATTTACTCGTTCTTTATTACTCTGAAGAAAAAGAATGGGGACGTGCCTGCGAAAGGATGATCGACGCTGGCTTTAGAATGACAAAGTCATTCAATCCTTACTGGGATGCCAACGGAAGGACATTTGTTGACCTCGACGGATATAGTGTGGTTATCCAAAACAAGGCGTGGGTATAATCCCAATAAATATTGCAATATTGCCACCATCATACTGCAAGCTAAACATCCGCTGCTCGCTCATAGCTGCCTGAAGTCAATATTGGGCAGTTCAGTGCTAGGTACGGACACCATACGGAATAGCGACGGCTGCAACCTTCTCAGCGGCTACCGCATGCCGCTTGCTCTTCACCAACCAATCAGCATAAAAGGCGTAGTAATCGGCAAAAGCACCAGCTGAAGGATCGATCGGGCGGCGTTAACTTCGATATTACGACGCGTATGCCCAGATCCCCGATTAAGACGGGCTTTCATCGTGCGGTTGGTACGGTAACAGCGTGTCATTTCTTGTTCCTTCTATAGTGATAGACCAGCGCGGCGATACGGGGGATGTAGTGGGGCTTTAAGTTTCTTGTCGTCCATAATTTGCCTGTCTTCGTTAATGAAGTTAACTTATCAAAAACAGGCAGAGAGACAATTTTCATTACAAACTCCCGGGCCATGCCATGGTTTTCATCTCTGTTTTAAAACTGTTTCGCAATGAAGAACAAATCCGATACAGCATTAACCCAGCAATCAGTATTTCAGTACAAGTCGTAGATATGGATGTTTCCAGTCCTTAGTAATATTAATTTTTCTATAACTAACAAATCCATCATGCTCCAGAGCGCAGACGCCATCATGCGAAATCACAAAGTCATACACCGCTTTGCTCTCCAGCCCCTGAATCATATGTGCAAGCAACTTACGGCGCATTTGCAACGTTTGCCATCTTTTGCCATCCTCGTTATAAGTACAGTTAAAGTTTTGTCCCACCGCATTTCTCACATAAAGCCCATACTCCCGATTCTTCCTCCCCGTAGACAAATAATAATCGACCAAAACATCGAGGTCTTTACGTAATGGCTTCATTAGTTCTTTCCAGCGTTCTAGCACCCTTTTTGCTTTTTTCTCTCCAAGCTTTATAGACAATTTTTTGTACATAGTTGATTTTGGCGATAAGCTGACTTGCCCACAATTGAAGATTGTAGAGAATCTGATTTCTTTCACAGACTCCTCTCCTATCTTAAGATTATTACAAATATACCAGGTTTCTAACCTGGCCAGATTTGAATCTGATAACGATAGATTACTTAACTCACTCCTTAAAATTTCAAGCTGACAACTCTTAATATCATAATTATACCCATATGAAAGGCAAGTACGCTTCATTTCAGAAGGAAGGTATTGATAGCCGGTTCCGACCTCAAAAGACCTGCCACCCAGCATTGCTGTTTTTGTAGTGGTCAACAAAAACTGGCCACCACTTTAGAGTTTTCCCAGTATCGATTTTCCGATTCGTTGGGGGGTAACCCGCCGTTATATTCATGCGGCCTGAGCGCGCTGTAATACCCAACGATATAATCTGTTATTTCATGGGCAGCATCGCTGAAGCTTACGTAACCA